>NZ_JABSVA010000029.1:0-1144 GCF_013284365.1 Brevibacillus sp. RS1.1 | reverse complement strand
TGCAAACCAGCTGGCGCACTATCTGCGGGCGCAAGGAATCGGCCCAGAGGTCTTGGTGGCTGTTCTCATGGAACGTACGACCGAGATGATCGTTGCGATGATGGGCATTCTCAAAGCTGGTGGCGCGTATGTGCCGATTGATCCCGCGTATCCACAAGAGAGAATCGGCTATACGCTGGAAGATTCGCAAGCGGCGATCCTGTTGACCCAAGGAAGCCTGCTATCCATGCTGCCTGAACATACAGCACAAGTGATCTGCCTGGATCGTGACTGGGAGGCTATCGCAGAGCAAAGTGAAGAGAATCTGCTTAATCTGGTAGAGCCAACGAACCTTTCGTATGTCATTTACACCTCGGGCTCGACAGGTCTGCCTAAAGGGGTGGCGATTCAGCACAGTAGTGTCATTGCCTTCATCGCGTGGGCGAAAACGGTCTTTTCCGCAGAAGAAATGAGTGGGGTGCTCGCCTCCACATCCATCTGCTTCGATCTGTCAGTCTATGAAATATTCGTGACCTTAGCCTACGGAGGCAAAGTCATTTTGGCTGACAACGCCTTGCATTTGCCGAGCCTACCAGCAGTCAATGAAGTGACATTGATCAATACCGTCCCATCTGCCGCCAAAGAACTCGTGCGGATGAACGCGATCCCGACAGCGGTACGAGTGGTCAACCTAGCTGGAGAGCCACTGCCAAACACATTGGCACAAAGTCTATATGCACTGGGCCATGTGGAAAAAGTCTTTAATCTTTATGGTCCGTCGGAAGATACGACGTACTCCACGTATGTACAGGTCACCAAAGGCGCCACGTCAGAACCGACGATTGGTCGTCCATTGTCCAACACACAAGCGTATATTCTCGATGCCAACTTGCAACCTGTCCCGTTGGGCTTACCTGGGGAACTGTATCTTGGCGGTGCCGGATTGGCTCGCGGATATCTGAATCGCCCAGAGCTGACCGCAGAACGATTCTTGTCCAATCCATTCCACGCTGACCCGCAAGCGCGGATGTACGGCACCGGTGACTTGGTCCGTTATCTCCCAGATGGACAAATCGAGTACTTGGGACGGATTGACCATCAGGTGAAGATTCGTGGCTATCGGATCGAGTTGGGAGAGCTGGAGGCTGTCCTTCGCACCCATTCG
>NZ_JABSVA010000026.1:0-1501 GCF_013284365.1 Brevibacillus sp. RS1.1 | reverse complement strand
GTGGTTAAGTTACTAAGGGCACACGGTGGATGCCTTGGCGCTAGGAGCCGAAGAAGGACGCAGCGAACTGCGATAAGCCTCGGGGAGCGGTAAGCACGCTTTGATCCGGGGATCTCCGAATGGGGAAACCCACCATCTGTAATGGGATGGTATCCTTCACTGAATACATAGGTGATGAGAAGGCAGACCCGGTGAACTGAAACATCTAAGTAGCCGGAGGAAGAGAAAACAATAGTGATTCCGTCAGTAGTGGCGAGCGAACGCGGAAGAGCCTAAACCGTCGGGTTTACCCGGCGGGGTTGTGGGGCGTCTCACATGGAGTTACAAAAGACGCGCGTAGGTGAACAGCTTGGGAAAGCTGACCATAGAGCGTGATAGTCGCGTAACCTAAACGCGCGTCTCTCCGAGACCAACCCCGAGTAGCGCGGGACACGTGAAATCCCGTGTGAATCTGGCAGGACCATCTGCTAAGGCTAAATACTACCTAGCGACCGATAGTGAACCAGTACCGTGAGGGAAAGGTGAAAAGCACCCCGGGAGGGGAGTGAAATAGTACCTGAAACCGTGTGCTTACAAATAGTCGGAGCCCGTTAAAAGGGTGACGGCGTGCCTTTTGTAGAATGAACCGGCGAGTTACGGTAGCGTGCGAGGTTAAGTTGAAGAGACGGAGCCGCAGCGAAAGCGAGTCTGAATAGGGCGATAGTACGCTGCCGTAGACCCGAAACCGTGTGATCTAGCCATGTCCAGGGTGAAGGTAGGGTAACACCTACTGGAGGCCCGAACCCACGCACGTTGAAAAGTGCGGGGATGAGGTGTGGCTAGCGGTGAAATTCCAATCGAACTCGGAGATAGCTGGTTCTCCCCGAAATAGCTTTAGGGCTAGCCTCGGAATTTAGAGTCTTGGAGGTAGAGCACTGATTGGACTAGGGGCCCTCATCGGGTTACCGAATTCAGTCAAACTCCGAATGCCAATGACTTATGTCCGGGAGTCAGACGGTGAGTGCTAAGATCCATCGTCAAAAGGGAAACAGCCCAGACCATCAGCTAAGGTCCCCAAGTATACGTTAAGTGGGAAACGATGTGGAGTTGCCCAGACAACCAGGATGTTGGCTTAGAAGCAGCCACCATTTAAAGAGTGCGTAATAGCTCACTGGTCGAGTGACTCTGCGCGGAAAATGTAACGGGGCTAAACGTATCACCGAAGCTATGGCAGTCCTTACGGACTGGGTAGGGGAGCGTTCCAAGCAGCAGTGAAGCCGTACTGGAAAGAGCGGTGGAGCGCTTGGAAGTGAGAATGCCGGTGTAAGTAGCGAAAAGACAAGTGAGAATCTTGTCCACCGAAAGCCTAAGGTTTCCTGGGGAAGGCTCGTCCTCCCAGGGTTAGTCGGGACCTAAGCTGAGGCCGAAAGGCGTAGGCGATGGACAACAGGTTGATATTCCTGTACCACCTCTGTTCCGCTTGAGCAATGGCGTGACGCAGGAGGATAGGGTGAGCGGCCTA
>NZ_JABSVA010000025.1:0-1946 GCF_013284365.1 Brevibacillus sp. RS1.1 | reverse complement strand
AGATTTGTCATTCAGTTTAAAACGTTACGAATCAAAATGCCGAATATTATCCCTAAGCACATTGATGCTAATGTGCCAAGCAAAAAATATTCTGCCCACTGTCTATCATCTAATTGTTTAAATCTCGCAAATGACTTTGCCGTAACAATAAATCCAATAGCCGGATATGCTCCGTAGATGGTAAAAATTACAACTAGCAACCTTTCTATGTATCCAATAATCGTTCCTCTCGATATTTGATCCCGTTGAACTAGAGTGTATGAAATCTCCTCAGTTATCTTCAATTTTTTTGTTAGCGAGCTATCCTCTATACCATTCATTTCAGTGCTAAACAAAAACTTTCCCTCATCAAACTGATGGTTCGGCATAGTTCCTATTAGATGTTTTATCATATGCCCACTAACTGTAGTTATAATTATGAACATGATAATCATAAATAAAACAATCTCAATCGGAGTAAAATCTTGAGGTGTACCTTTTACCACATGCAGTACCTTTAGTATTTCTAGAATAATTTTTAATGAATCTATGTTTAATAAAAACTGACAAGTTAACAGTAAAGAAACGAAGTGCAATATCTGATCAATTATAAAAATTGTTAGCTTATACAGCCCTTCAATATTTTTTTTGATTTTTACGTTAAGTTTTTCATTTACTATTATTTTAATCTTATCTATTAAATAATGAAAAAAAACGATAACAATTGTTGGATATACTATGTAATTTAAAATACTCAGAGTATTAAAAGTTAATCCCATTATCCAAATATAGTAAAAAACGAGAGCGATTGATATTGTTATTAAATGGTGGAATAAGTGGCGTTTTAAATATTTTTTCTTATCTGCAACCATTACATCTGTTTGGAAATAAAAATCAGCAACTAGATGTGCTAATGTCAGACTTAGTAGTAGCATTCATCCCAATCCTTTTATTTATTTTAAACTCAAAAAATTTGTTAAATCACTTTTTATGTTCTCCATTATTGACCTTCTTAAATTTTCGGAGATTTCATTAATACTTGATTCTTCACTATAAATTGAATCCTGAACAGCATTAAGGCTTTTTTTTACTTGCTCAAAACTCTTTAATATAATCTCTCCATTTCCTTTTTTGTATTGAACGGATATTGTTGAAGCTGATTTATTTAATAGTTTTGCTATTTCTACTTGCTTTTGCAAAATCAAATATAAAAAGAAGATTAGCTTTTGTTGTTCTGTTTGTTCAGTGGTAATAAAAAATTGTATTTCACATGTCAGATTAATTAGTTTTATCATTTCTTCAAGCTGTTTAAAATTGCCTGAAATATTGTTGTTATCTACTCTAAATAGGAACGGGACTCTATTGCTTTCATTTTTTAATGTATCATTTGCAATCCTTGCTTGTTTAATCAAAGGATGGTTCCATGTCTCAATGTCAATATCAGAAATATCTTTATCAATATCTCCTATTGTCATCCCAAAATATGGCGGATTTCTTTTGAATTGCCAACACTGATTTATAAAAAATGCAATAATAAACGCTGTTGAGTAATTCTCGCTGATTAAAATAATCTCGTCACCTAACCGATGCTTCACCTTTATTGATACAATATCATCTGTCCATCTCTTAATCCATTGAACTATGTCACTTAAATATTCTGTTAATAAATCGGGATTATCTATATCCGTTGATTTCGTAACATCCATTATAAAAATGGAGACTGGTTTACCCAATCTAACCCTCTCCTTTGTTTTAAATTATTTTTATCAGAAAACACTTAAACTTATTTGTTACTCCAAATTCGTTGTTTTTATCTAAGTTTACCCCAATTTGCTGTTTTTATCTAAGTTTACTCCAATTCGCTGTTTTTATCTAAGTTTACTCCAATTCGCTGTTTTTATCTAAGTTTTCTCCAATTCGCTGTTTTTATCTAAGTTTACTCTAATTCGCTGTTTTTATCTAAGTTT
>NZ_JABSVA010000024.1:0-4855 GCF_013284365.1 Brevibacillus sp. RS1.1 | reverse complement strand
TTTCCAGCTAGATTTAGACGAAAAGGCTGGCATACGCGTATCGGAATTCGATATGGACAAACACCTCGTCACTGCGAAGTTCGACCTGACGTTGACGATGGCTGAAAGACCAAACGGGTTGATTGCGACATTTGAGTACAATACAGCGCTGTTTGATGAAACGACGATTGTACGTATGTCACAGCACTTCCATCACTTGCTCGAAGCCATCGTTCAGATGCCGGAGCAGACCATTACCCAATTGCCGCTTTTGCCTCAGGATGAACGGGAGCAGCTGCTCGGGGAATGGAACGACACCGCGACGGCTTACCCACGGGAGCAACGCGTGGATCAATTGTTCCAGCAGACCGCGATGCGTTACCCGAATCAAATTGCAGTAGTAGCGGGAGACCAGAGTCTCACCTACTCCCAGTTAGAGACGCGAGCCAACCAAGTGGCCAACTACCTGCAAAAACAAGGCGTTCGCCCAGGTTCACTTGTCGGTATTTGTGTGAAGCGTTCTCTGGAAATGCTGATCGGGGTGCTCGGGATTCTAAAAGCTGGTGGGGCTTATGTACCGCTCGATTCGGATTATCCGAAAGAACGTCTGGCATACATGATGGACGATGCTAAAGTCACTGTTTTGCTCACGCAGGAGCAGCTTCTGCCATCACTCCCATCTGGAGAGCATACCATCATTTGTCTGGATCGCGACTGGGCGATGATTGCCGAAGAAAGTGAACGGGCACCTGATATTGACACCACAGCGGAAAGCCTCGCTTATGTGATCTACACCTCAGGCTCTACCGGTTTGCCAAAAGGAACGCTTGTCATCCATCGAGGCATTGTCCGTCTCGTCAAAGAAACCGACTATGTGACGATCACAGAGCAGGACGTTTTCCTGCAAGCATCGACAGTATCATTCGATGCGGCGACCTTTGAGATTTGGGGCAGCTTGTTGAATGGGGCAAAGCTGGTGCTGATGCCGCCTGATCTGCCTTCCTTGGAAGAACTGGGACAAGCCATTCAGGTGCACAAGGTTACAACACTTTGGCTGACGGCGGGACTGTTCACACTGATGGTAGATCATCACAAAGAGTACCTGGCGGGGGTTCGCCAACTGCTCGTGGGTGGAGATGTCGTTTCGGTTCCTCACGTAAGAAAAGCGTTGGAACTCGAAGGACTCACGATTATCAACGGGTACGGTCCAACGGAGAACACGACATTCACCTGCTGCTATCCAGTCACAGAGTTACCAGAGACGATCAGTTCATTCCCGATTGGCCGTCCGATCAAGAATACGACTGTGTACGTACTGGACAGCAAAATGCAGCCCGTTCCGATTGGTGTAACAGGTGAGCTATACATCGGCGGAGATGGTCTGGCTACTGGATATTTGAATCGTCCTGATTTAACGGAAGAGCGCTTTGTACCCAACCCGTTCTCAACCGATCCGCAGACACGACTTTATCGGACGGGTGACCTGGTTCGTTACCTGCCAGATGGCCTTATCGAATTCATTGGCCGAATCGATAACCAGGTAAAAGTCCGTGGGTTCCGCATCGAGCTGAGTGAAGTAGAGGCAGTATTAGCCAAACATCCTGCTCTTGCTGCATCCGTCGTCATTGTCCGCGAAGATGAACCAGGCAAGAAACAGCTCGTCGCTTATGCGGTCAAGCAAGCTGAGCAAGAGGCTGACACAGCCGAGCTGCGCCAACATTTCAAAGCACATGTTCCGGATTATATGGTGCCATCTGCTTTTGTCATGCTGGATGAGTTGCCGCTTACGCCAAACGGGAAAGTAGACCGTCGGGCCCTGCCAAAACCTGACTATGCGCACTCAAGTGATGAGCACTACGCGGCACCACATACCTTGATCGAGCGCAAACTGTCTGAGATTTGGCAAGACGTTCTCAGAATCGAAGAAATCAGTATCAACGCTAACTTCTTCGAACTCGGAGGAGACTCGATCCTGAGTATCCAAATCGTCTCTCGGGCTAACCAAGCAGGGATTCGTCTTACACCTAAACAGATCTTTGAAAACCAAACAATCGCTGAACTGGCAGCTCTCGTTTCAACAACTGGAAACGGGGAAAGTGCTATCCAACTGGCGGAACAAGGCCTCGTAACCGGCAATGTGTTGCTTACGCCAATCCAGAAGTGGTTCTTTGCCGCTAATCAACCGTCCATCCATCACTGGAATCAATCCTTCTTGTTGACAGTCGAGGAACCGGTTGATACGAGCGCATTGGAGCGTGCCATTGCCGAATTGATTGCACACCACGATGCTTTACGCATGCGTTATACGAACAACGACGGAATATGGTCACAATACATCGAGGGCTTGGGCGAACCTGCCCCTTTCCATTTGGTTGATTTGTCTGGCATCGCAGCAGAGGAACAATTCGCGCGATTGGAAGAAATTGCAGGCGAGAAGCAGGCAAGTCTCAACATCACAGAAGGCCCGATGTTCCGAGCCGTGTACTTCCATCTTGGAAAAGAACGCCCGGGACGACTCCTGCTCGTTATTCATCACTTGGTAGTCGATGGAGTATCCTGGCGCATTTTGCTGGAAGACTTGCAGTTGGCCTATGAGCAAGCTGTAAATGGTCAAGAGGTGCATTTCCCGTCAAAAACGACGTCGTTTCAGGCATGGGCTGAACAGTTACACGCTTATGCCAAGTCTGATTCGCTTGATAAGGAAAAAGCCTTTTGGGCAAATCAAGTGTATGAAGTAGATCCACTTCCTGTCGACCGTATGTATGAGCCAGCTCAAAACATCGAGGCATCCACGAAACAGATTACACTGACGCTGACCGCCGAAGAGACGCGCAATTTGCTTCACGAAACGCTCCCTTCCTACCGTCTGCAAATCAATGACGTATTGCTTGCTTCCTTAGCAAAAGCGTTGAATCGATGGACAGGAAAAGAGAAGATGGTCGTTACGCTGGAAGGACATGGACGCGAGGAGATTATCGAGGGGGCAGATTTATCCCATACGGTTGGCTGGTTCACAAGTATGTACCCGATACAGATTTCTATCGAGCAAGAAAAACCTTGGGGGCATACGCTGAAGGCAGTCAAGGAACAGCTCCGCCAGATTCCAAATAAGGGTGTCGGCTATGGAATTTTGCGCTATTTAAGTGATGATCTCGAGCTACAACATCAACTGAACGCCCAACTGAAACCGCAAATCAGCTTCAACTACCTCGGACAGTTTGATCAGACGGTGGCGGTTTCCTCTACATTTGGCATAGCGTCTGAATGCAGTGGAGCCAATCTTGCCCCTGATTCGATTCGAGAGAACTTGCTCGATATCATTAGTGCGGTAACAGGAGATCAGCTACACGTCACCTGGTTGTACAACGAAAACATCCATGACGAACAGACGATTGCGGCGGTTGCTGATCATTACATGGAAGCACTGCGGGAGATTATGACTTACACCCAATCGGCAGAAGAAATCGGCTACACACCGTCAGACTTCCCGCTGGCTAATCTGAATCAGCAGTCAATCGACAAATACATCGCTTCGGATCGTCAGCTCGAAAATGTATACCTGCTGACCCCACTGCAAGAGGGGATGCTGTTCCACTCCCTGTATGAACAAGAGGGCGGCGATTATGTTGTACAGTTCCTCATGACAGTGCGAGATATTAGCTTGGCAGCATTCGAGCAAGCTTGGCAGAGAATCGTCGACCGTCATTCGATTCTTCGTACCTCCTTTATCTGGGAGGGCTTGGAACAACCGCATCAAATCGTTCGAAAACAAGTAAAAGTAAGCGTGGAAAAAATCGACCTACGCCATGTGGATGCCGATAAGCAGGAAGCTGAAATCCAATTGTACATGGAAAAAGACCGGGTGCGAAACTTCCAGCTTAATCAGGCGCCATTAATGCGGTGGACATTGTTTTCCACAAACGATCATACGCATCGCTTCTTATGGAGCTTCCATCATATCTTGCTAGATGGCTGGAGTATGCCACTTGTCTTGCAAGATTGGCAGGCGAGTTATCAAGCGATCGATAAAGGCGAAGAAGAAAAATTAGAAGCAGTCCAACCATTCAGTCGCTATATCGCATGGCTCCATAAGCAAGATAAACAAGTTGCGGAGCGCTATTGGCGAGAGCAGTTAAAAGGCTTCTACGAATCAACGCCACTTGCTATGGGAAAAGCAGGCAGTCATGCCATTCAGCCTAAAGCCTACAGAGATCGCACCGTTTCCTTATCCAAGGAAGTAACGGAACATCTGCAAGCTTTTGCCCGCAAGCAGCAGTTGACGCTAAATACGCTGGTGCAAGGGGCATGGGCACTCATCCTGAGCGGTTACAGCGGATCAGACGATGTTGTCTTTGGAACGACGGTTTCTGGTCGTCCAGCAGAGCTGCCAGGAGTGGAAAACATGGTAGGACTCTTTATTAATACGCTACCTGTCCGCGTCATGTTTGACCCAAGCCAAACGATTCAGGAATGGTTACAACACTTGCAAAAGACACAAGTAGACATCCGCCAGTATGAATACACACCACTTGTAGACGTCCAAGGCTGGAGCGAGGTTCCACATGGACAATCGTTGTTCGATAGTATTCTCGTTTTTGAGAATTACCTGAATAGCACAAGTGAGGGGTCAGATTCAGATTCCGGCGTGTCGCTGAGTGAAGTCGAAGCAGTGGAGCAAACCAATTACCCATTGACATTTGTGGTAGCTCCTGGCGATGAACTTGCTCTCAAATTGATCTATGAGCAAGGACGTTTTGATTCGGAAGCGATTGTGAAAGTATTGGAACAGATGTCTCAGGTTCTACATGCCCTAACTGCACAAGCGGAACAGCCGTTGACTACACTTTCATTTATCACAGACGAGGAACGTCACAAG
>NZ_JABSVA010000023.1:0-7101 GCF_013284365.1 Brevibacillus sp. RS1.1 | reverse complement strand
ATCCAAGTCGGATGGTTTTTTTGCACTATTTGAAGACTGAAATTTCTGACGTATGTTTTTTGAAAAAGAGTTATGTCATTATGAGACAAGCCTCTTCCAGTCGGATCCACTAACAGTATAGCTAGTATTTCTCCCTCTTCTCGCTGGATTTCCGGTAATGCTGCTTCCCACAGCGTTATCCTCTTCTACGCTTACTTTTGGCTTAGTCATTGTCTTCTATGGCTTAGATTGGGTAGCTATTGGCTGCACATCAATTAGGTGCTGCTGTGCTGTATACGGTGGAGGAGTCATTTAAAGTTATGCGAATTGGAAGGAACGCGCTTGCGGCGAAAGTTCGGGAACATGTAGCGGTAAATATATAGATGGAAAGAAAAACACCCGAGTAGACACTAGATCACTCGGGTGTTCGTGAGTTTTCAGGCTGGGGATACAAGGGGAGGGTGATGCGAAAGATAGCGCCGTGGAGTCGGCCGTTTTCTGCCTGAAGACAGCCGTGTGAACGTTCGATAATTGCTCGAGAAATAGCTAGCCCCAGTCCGACATCACCATTTTTTCCTTTCACAAAACGATGAAATAAATGAGGGAGAAGTTCTTCCACGATGCCCTCCCCATCATCTTGTACTTCTATCTGGAGTTGACGTTTGCCTGACTTAATTTCGATCGTGATCTGATCCTTGGCATGGCGCAAAGCATTTCCAATGATATTCAACAAGGCTTGAAGAAACTTTCCTTCATCTACGTACACTACGTCATTGGTTTTAGTCGGAGGTACTGAAATCGTTACATTGTGTTGGAGCTGCAAAGGGTGTAAACGCTCAATGGTACGAGTCACCAGGTCGGTAGCGGAATGCCACGAGGGATCAAACAAATTCTCTTCACCTTCAAGCTTGGCCAACAATATAATTTCAGTCACAATATGCTTCAATCGATTGGTTTCCTCTACGATGACATCAAAACCCTTTTCAGCAGCAGCATCAACAAAAACACCATCGCGAATTCCCTCGGCATAGCCTTGAATGGACATGAGAGGGGTTTTTAGCTCGTGGGAAGCATTCTGTAAAAATTGCCGCTGGATTTCATGAAAACGATCGAGCTCTTGTGCCATAGAGTAAACACTATTCGAGACTTCAGCAATTTCACCGCGTGCAGGAATAAGTTGGACCTCGGAAAAACGCCGTGCTTGAACCTTTTTTATTTCTCTCGTCAATTTATGCAGTGGCTGCACCATACTACGCGTAATAAAAAAGCTGAGCAAAATGGTAGATACGGCTCCAATCAAAACGATGAGCAAGATGTTATTCGTCATTTCCATACGAGTGTCTTTAAGTCCACGTACAGGAGAGGCCAGAATCAGTCGTTGCTTTTCGTCGTTTTTAAAAGGCAGGTTAACGACCACATAATCATCGCTTCCGACCATCCATATGTTTCGATTTTGCCTTTTCTCCGCTTTACGCTCAAGGGCATCCATCCACCCATTCAAATTGGAAGAAGGCAGGGACGTGTAGAGTACTTTTTTCTTTTTGCCTAAGAGCAAAACTTCTATCTTGCGATTGGAGACGAGAAGCTTTTCGAGTTCTGCGACTCCCTCTGTTTCAATCTTTGCATTCGATTCGTTCATTTTTTCGATCCAGAATCGACCTTTTAGGTTTAATTCATTCTTTTGCTGCTCAATTAAATTATCAAGCAAAAATGAATTGATCAGGAAAGCTGATACCCCCATGACAAGACAGAGAAGAAGGGCGAACATCAACGTAATGCGAAATTGGATACTCATTCATCTTTCGTTCCTTCCAAAGTTCGCAGGCGATACCCAAAGCCCCAAACCGTTTCAAGAGGGATCTTATCCAGCTTTTTTCGGATACGACGAATGAGATCATCAACCACTCGATCACTTCCAAAATAATCAAATCCCCATATAAGAGAGAGCAGCTCATCACGGGAAAAAGCCCGATTCGGATGCTCCGATAAAAGGCTGAGCACTTGAAACTCTTTCGAGGTCACCTCTACTTCCTCCCCAAAAGAATATACAAGACGTTTTTCCTTATCTAAAACAAGAGCGCTAATAGCTGTTTCTTCCGCATGAGATTTCATTTGTTTCCAACGCTGGAGTGCCCGATTCACACGTGCCACTAATTCACGGGGACTAAAAGGCTTGGTGAGATAATCGTCGCTTCCTAGCTCTAGTCCAAGAATCTTGTCTACTTCTTCGTCGCGTGCGGAAACCATGATGATAGGCGTTTCTGAGCCAGCACGAATACGTCGGCAAAACTCATAGCCATTCATACCTGGCAACATGATGTCCAATACCCATAGATCGGGGGGATTCTCTTGCTCTAAAGTAATGGCCTCTTCGGCTGATTCAACGGCAGTTGTAACATAGCCTTCCTTTTGCAGATAGGCTTCGACGATCTGACGAATATTGATGTCATCGTCTACGATAGCAATGTGAAAGATCTTCATGGGATTCCTCCGCGAACCTTAAGATTCTCACTTTATTGTACATCTTCAAACAGACTTAAGCAGTTGTTGGAGGCATTTCCCACACTTTTCCCATACTTCCTTTCCTACGTTTCTTACAATAGTGTAAGGAAGTTGAAACCCAAATCGATAGGACTACGTGGTCATACTCTGTAAAATGAAAGTACATTCAATAACGGAGGGATACACCATGAGAAAACTACTACAGATGATCGTGATTACGTTCGGATTGTTAATCGATACGAAGACAATGATTCGCTTCTCTGAATTGGAAATGGTCGTGAAGCTGTAAAGATGATGATAACTACATGTAAAAAGACATGAAATTCTAGGCGCCAGAATGTAGGGGCCTTTTTTGTTTTTGTGTGATCCAGCGTGAAACAAAGCTGGAATATTTAGGGGTGATACGGAATGCGTGAGTGTACTACCAATTCAGAGGGAAATCTTAGGGAAATGGATTGATTCAAGTGGTTTTTTTGGACGTGTCCTCTCTCTATATGGTATAATGAAGTATTGTGATAACCAGTTGGAGGTTTACCCTTTATGGCAGAAGAAACTGCTCGGTTTCCAAAAGTCGATATTAGCCACGAAATGAGAGAATCGTTCATTAGCTATGCGATGAGCGTTATCGTCAGTCGGGCTTTGCCTGACGTTCGCGACGGTTTGAAGCCTGTACACAGGCGTATTTTGTATGCCATGCACGATATGGGCCTTACTCCTGACAAGCCGTTCCGTAAATCGGCAAACGTTGTCGGGGAAGTAATGGCGAACTACCATCCGCATGGGGACTCTTCCATCTATGAAGCGATGGTACGTATGGCCCAAGATTTTAACATGCGCTACATGCTGGTTGAAGGGCAAGGGAACTTCGGTTCTGTAGACGGCGACCCGGCAGCGGCGATGCGTTATACGGAGTCGCGTTTTTCCAAGCTCGCGCTGGAGCTTTTGCGCGATATTGATAAAGAAACGGTCGATTTCATTCCTAACTACGACGGACGCAAAGAAGAGCCGGTTGTATTGCCTTCTCGTTTCCCGAACCTGCTTTTGAATGGTGCATCAGGGATTGCTGTAGGTATGGCTACCAATATTCCGCCGCATAACTTGACGGAAGTTATTGATGGTGTCATTGCCATGATCGACAATCCTGATATTACGATTCAAGACTTGATGAAAATCATCAAGGGACCTGACTTCCCTACAGCGGGGGAGATTCTCGGTTACAGTGGTATTCGCCGTGCCTATGAAACAGGCCGTGGTTCCATTATTATGCGCGCCAAAACCCAGATTGAAGAGGATGGGAAAGGCAAACCACGCATCATCGTAACAGAGATCCCTTATCAGGTGAACAAGGCTAGACTCGTGGAAAAAATCGCGGAGCTAGTGCGCGAGAAAAAAATCGAAGGCATTACCGACCTTCGTGATGAGTCTGACCGCAAAGGTATGCGTATTGTCATGGAATTGCGCCGTGACGTCATTCCAAAGGTTGTATTGAACAATCTATTTAAGCATACCCAAATGCAGTCTACATTTGGTGTGAATATGCTGGCACTCGTTGATAGTCGTCCTCGTGTATTGAATCTGCGTGACATGCTCTATTACTATTTGGAGCACCAACGTGTCATTATCCGCAGAAGGACCGAATACGATCTCAAGCAAGCAGAAGCCCGTGCGCACATCTTGGAAGGCTTGCGTATTGCATTGGATCATATTGACGAGATTATCAGCTTGATTCGTTCTTCTCAAACCACGGAAGAAGCTCGCACAGGACTCATGGAGAATTACTCCTTGTCCTACGAGCAGGCACAGGCGATTCTCGATATGCGTCTGCAACGCCTGACTGGTTTGGAACGAGAAAAAATCGAGAACGAATACCAGGAGCTCATGGTAAAAATCGCAGAACTGCGTGCTATTCTTGCAGACGAAGCCAAAATCTACGCGATCATCCGCGATGAGCTGGGTGAGATCAAAGAGAAGTTTGGCGATGAAAGACGCACAGAAATTACTTTCGATGAGAATCATATCGAAGATGCTGATTTGATCCCAGAGGAAGATGTCGTAATCACCCTGACGCATGACGGTTATATCAAGCGTCTGCCTGTTTCGACCTACCGTTCGCAAAAACGTGGTGGACGTGGCGTGCAGGGATTGGGAACCAAGGATGACGATTTTGTCGAGCATCTGTACATTACCAACTCGCATGATTACATCATGTTCTTTACGAGCAAAGGGAAGGTGTATCGCCTAAAAGGATTTGAGATTCCTGACCTGAGCCGGACAGCAAAAGGTACCCCAATCATCAATCTCATTCAGATTGAAAAAGGGGAGCGAGTTAGTGCGGTAATCCCTGTGAAAGAGTTTGATCAAGAACATTACCTGTTCTTTGCGACCAAGAAGGGGATTATTAAGAAAACCACGCTGGAGTCCTATGAAAATATTCGCAAAGGCGGGCTAATTGCGGTTAACCTGCGCGAAGATGATGAGTTGATTGGTGTTCGTCTGACGGATGGCCAACAGCAAATCATCATGGGTACTCATAAAGGCATGTCCGTCCGTTTCAATGAGGGAGACGTACGTACGATGGGACGTAACGCCACCGGTGTGAAGGGGATTACCCTTGACGACGATGATGATGTCATCGATATGGACGTTATCAAGCCAAATGCAGAAGTGCTCATTGTAACGGCGAATGGTTACGGAAAACGGACTCCTGTCGATGAATACCGCATTCAATCTCGTGGCGGTAAAGGAATTAAGACACACAATGTAACGGATCGTAGCGGTCCGGTCGTCGGTCTGAAAGTCGTTGAGCCTGAAGAAGATCTGATGATTATTACCACTTCCGGTATCATCATTCGTACAGAAATGAAAGGTATTTCTGTGATGGGGCGCTACACGCAAGGTGTGAAACTGATCCGTTTGTCTGAAAATGAGCAAGTGGGATCAGTCGCCAAATGTCCTCCAACTGAGGAAGAGGATATGACGGATGAAGATGCAGAAGAGGGAATCGAAGATCTGCAAGACGGAGAGACTGTCGAAGCAACCGAGCCTATCGAACCTACCGAACCGACAGAGGAATAAAGAAAAATCACGACGAAAGCGTCCCGCATAATGTGGGGCGTTTTTTCTGTGTAAATGCAAAAGTTTGTTCAACCCATTGCTTTTTTCCTGCAAATGGTTTGGGTTTGAAGTAAAATTGGGAAATGGATACTATATCATTAACAAGTTGGATCGGGTGGTGAGCAGGTTGCCCAATGTGGAAGTGAAACAACTGACTCTTGGAGCGAAATTGGCTGAAGACGTATTTACAGCATTGGGAGGCATTCTTTTTGCAAAAGGAACCCCTCTCTATGAACGGGAAGTGCAATTCTTAGAAGCGTTCATGATCAAGCAGGTACAAGTAGAGGATTCAGGAGGGGATTTGACTGACCAAGGTGAACCAACCTCAACTAAGGTAGATGCGCCAGAAGCTTCTGATAAGTTTACCCAAGCTAAACCTGTGTTTCAGGAGTCATTTGATAAAGCAGTGTCTACACTGAAAAATTTGATGACCCGCGTACAAGGCGGCAATAACATACCAGTTATGGAAGTCAGAGAAGTTGTTACGCCGATCATTACGGAGTTTCAGCAGCAACCACAAGTACTTCTCTCCCTTCGGCGCTTTGCAAAGATGGATAGCTATGCCTACGAGCATGCCGTAGCGGTTGGGATTATTTCTTATATGATTGCAAAATGGGTCAAGGTACCTGAAAAGGAATGGATGCAGGTCGCACTGGCGGGTACATTGCTCGATATAGGAAAAACGAAAATTGATCGGCGGATTTTGCAAAAACCAGGGAAGCTTACGCCAGATGAATTCGAAGAGATGAAGAAGCATACCGTTTATGGCTACCAAATTATTAAGTCATCCCACGGTTTAAGTGAAGGTGTAGCATTAGCGGCTTTGCAACATCATGAGCGAGAAGATGGTTCAGGCTATCCATTAGGTTTGCCTGGTTCTAAACTGCATTTATACAGTAAAATTGTTGCTGTGGCCGATGTGTATCATGCAATGAGCTCGGATCGTGTGCATCAAAAGGCGTTGTCTCCCTATCAAGTCGTGGAGCAATTAGTGCAGGATAGCTTCGGGAAGCTTGATCCTACCATTGTTCGATCATTTGTGGAGGGGATCACTCAATTCGCTGTAGGAACGCTGGTTGAATTAAGTGATGGAACGATTGGGAAGATCGTATTTACAGATCGTAATCACCCAACGAGACCAATGGTTGAAACAGGGGGAAAAATCGTAAACCTAGTTGAAGTTCGACATTTATCTATTGTGAGAGTAATGGAACAGTAAAGGAGAGAGGCGAATGATTCGCCTCTCTTTTAATATAATTTAAAGAAATTCAATTTAATTATAAAAACCTCTTGTGTTGTCTAAAAATACGTGATAAGATACATCTTGTCGCTTCGATTGAAGCAACACTTCAAGAAGAAATGCCAATTAAGCTATTTACTTCTTGATCAGTGTTTGATAAAGTATTGAATTGTCGCCGCTAAGCGAAACAAGTTTCTTTAAAAAAGATCTTGCAAAAACCTAGGCGGTATGATAAGATAGAAAAGTCGCCTCGAGAGAGACGAACG
>NZ_JABSVA010000022.1:0-18864 GCF_013284365.1 Brevibacillus sp. RS1.1 | reverse complement strand
CGTACAAACCGTTCGAGATTATATTACCTACTATAACTCAAGTCGTATTCAAACGAAACTAAACAACCAGTCGCCGATTGAATTCCGACGACTAGCTGCTTAAACTTGTAAGGTGTTTTGATCCCTGTCCTACAAACGGGGGTCAGTCCCAGTCCAGGTGGTGCTCTTTCAATCCACTAAATTATATCCAATAACCGTATATCCAATATCATTTAACAGGACTTGAAATTCCTCGTCACTGATGTGCTCTCCGTTCGTAATTCGTGAATGCAAATCAGCGATTCGGTCATAAACAGCGCGATTGGTAGACACGTACAAAATGTTAAAGCGTGTTTCTGCCTGTAAGCTTGACCTCATCCGGTTCACAACACGTCTGTGCAGTGAATCTGGATGTCCATTATCGACTCGCACAATTTTTCCCGGCGTATACGGGATCGACGTCCGTGGATTGACTTCGTCAGGCTTTGGTGTATCAACTGGCAGCACACCTACAATCAAGTTATCCTTGTACGCTAACACCTTGATATCGGCTACACCGGGCAGCTTTTCCGCACGCCCTTCCAAGTACGTCACCAGCTGCGGTTCTCGCTGATGAACCCTCTTTTGGCTAATCATGGCTGCCGGTCCTTTGTCCCTACCGACGTTATCGTTCTGGAAGTTAATTCCGAGAGATTCAAATTTGGCCTGATTTCCGTTCTGATCTTCGGTGCCCTGTTCTTTGTTAGGCGAACACCCTGTCAGCAAGCCGGCAAACAGGAGCACAGCAATGATACTCCTACTTATTCGTCTCACAACAAAAACACCTCCTTGCACTTAGTGTGATGTGCAGGAGGTGTTCTTACTCAGGAAGTAGCTGCCTTATTGAGCGATAAACTCACCATCTACTGTATCTTGTTTTCCATCTTTTTCTGCTTTTAAAGTGAAGCTACGAATGCCATCATGGTCACCTTCCAGTTGGAACTTGAAGGTGCCATCCTTATTTACTGTAACCTCATATGTGTCATCTCCTACGATGACGACAACTTCTGAACCTGCTTCAACCTTCCCGGTAACCTGGTAATAAGCAAAGACGTTCACTTTTTTACCCTCAATACTCGCTTTATCGAACAATGTTACCTGTGTATCGGGTTTTTTCTCGTCTGTTCCAGGCTTTGCTGGATCTTTCGGCTTTTCCTGTTGGCCGACTTGATTAGGGTTCACATTATCCGCAATCAATACCGTTTGTGTCTTTGGATCCCATTCAACCTTGTAGCTCAGAGCTTCCGCGATGAAACGAACAGGTACTACAGTACGCTTGTTCACAATCTGTGCAGGTACGTCGAGGTTGATGGTTTGTCCATTTTTGTTGGCAATTTTTTGAGTAACGACCAATCTGATGTTATCTTTCCCTTTATTGATATTAACGGTACGAGTTTGTTCATTCCATTTCACTTCAAATCCAAGACTCTCTGCAATCGGACGAATCGGAACCAATGTCCGCCCTTGGGAGATAATAGGTGCTTGGTCAGGAAACGCAATTTGTTTTTTATTGTACTCCACCTTAACAGCATTCTGTACGGTTTTAGGCACTACAGGTGCAGTCGCTGCCGCTGTAGAAAACGCTGCCATCGGTACCAAGGCAATCGCGAGCAGTAATGAGGTTACTTTTTTCAGCAATACATTCACTCCATTTCCAAAAAGGTTCACACGATTCTTAATCTACTATAGGATGAAGGCTGTTTCAAGATTTTCCTGTAGACTCCCTTTCAAAAGAACATTTTTTCCTAATACCCCTCCTCTTTTCCGTTACTTTTTTCTGCTCCTTTTGACCTAATTTCAAATTGTTACAAAAATGCAACCATCTTGCTTTCCAAAAACGTTACAATAGACAAGAAGCGACAGTATTTTATCTTGAAAGAGGCAATGAATGATGAATAAATTTCTCCCTTTCCTCATCCTGGCAATTATCTTAACTTTAATTCCTCCAGTAGGAAGCTCCGCCAATACGACTGCCATCCAATTGGGAAGTGATGTACTGTTCAATCAGTTCCACTATCTCATTGAAGGAAAAAAAGTCGGATTAATTACGAATCAAACAGGTCAGAACAGTCAAATGGTTAGCACGATCGACATGTTACGACGAGATCGCTCCGTCCATTTAGCCGCTCTCTATGCACCTGAACACGGCCTCGACGGAAAAACGGTAGCAGGAAAACAGGTAACGAGCTTTGTTCATCCCGTCTACGCTATTCCGGTCTACGGCTTGTCTGGATCAACTCGCAAGCCGACACCGGAAATGCTGAAAGACATTGATATTCTTCTCGTCGATTTGCAGGATATTGGATCGAGAACCTACACATACATATCTACCTTGCAATACGCCATGACTGCAGCAAAAGAACAAGGAAAAGAAGTAATGGTACTGGATCGACCGAATCCCCTCGGTGGAACGATTGTCGAGGGGCCAGTAGTTGAACTACCTTACCGTTCCTTTATCGGAGTGGATACCCTCCCGCTTGCACATGGCATGACCATCGGAGAGCTGGCCTTGTATTTCAATCGTACCATCGGTGTAGATCTAACCGTTATTCCGATGCAAGGGTATACACGTGGCTTGATTTATCAACAGACAGGATTGGCCTGGATTCCGAGTTC
This sequence comes from Brevibacillus sp. RS1.1, assembly GCF_013284365.1. Lineage (NCBI taxonomy): Bacteria > Bacillati > Bacillota > Bacilli > Caryophanales > Paenibacillaceae > Brevibacillus > Brevibacillus sp. RS1.1. The sequence goes on along the minus strand of NZ_JABSVA010000022.1, from coordinate 16,230 downwards.
TCCGCATCTCCCTAACTTGACCTCGGTTTTCGGGTATATGGCAACAGGTTTGGGTGAGGGTACCCCCCTTCGACAAGGAGACCATTTCACTTGGATCGGGGCAGAGGGTCTAGATTCGCACAAGTACGCCGATCTGTTAAATGGAAGTCTTCTGCCTGGCGTCATCTTTATTCCGGAGACTAAAGGAACTGCGGGGGGCGTCCGCCTTCAGATCAACGATCCACATCAGTTTAACCCGGCAAAAACAGGTATTTACGCGCTGGCTTATGCCAAGCAATTACAATCATTCCCTATACCAAAAAGTACGAGTATGCAAATCTCCATGTTCGACAAGGTGATGGGTACCAACAAAATCGGTCTGCTTCTCGAACAAGGCAAATCCCCTCAGGAGATAGTTTCTTCCTATGAAGCGGATCTTAAGAAATTTGTTGAGCTGAGGCAAAAATATTTGATCTATGGCGATGAACCGTTTATCCCGATGCAGCCGCTTCAACAGAAGCAACCAAAGCAGCCAGAACAACCAAAGAAACCGGAGCAACCGAAACCAGAACAACCAAAACCATCTAAGCCAGCAAAGCCAGAGACACCGACTCCACCGCAGACTGACAAACAAAAAGGAACGACCAATCAAACGAAGAAGCCTGAACCAGCTACAAAGCCGATCCCTCAGACACCGAAGTCTTCTGAGAAGATCGCTTATTTAACCTTTGACGATGGACCTTCACCTGTCACTCCACGCATTTTGGATACGCTGAAAGCGCATCAGGTCAAAGCCACTTTCTTTATTGTGGGCCGTGAGGTAGCTGGTCATGAGGCCATTCTCAAACGGATCGTAGCTGAAGGACATGCGGTGGGAGGACATTCGTATTCCCATAATTATCAGCTTCTTTACAAAAATATGGATGGCTTTTTTGCAGACGTGGAAAAAGGTAGTCAAATGATTGAAAAGGCAATTGGCGTAAAACCTACCGTGTTCCGCTATCCAGGTGGCAGTACGAATACTGTTAGTTTGAAATATCAAGATCCCACACGTTATAACAAGCAGCAGACCGTCATGCATGCGATCAAAGAAGAAGCAAAACAACGTGGCTATACGTTTATCGACTGGAATGTAACAAACGGCGATGCAAGGAGCAACAAGTACACAGCCGCGCAGGCACTGGCAAATGTAAAGCAGCAAGTAAAGTCACAAAAAGAAATTGTTGTCTTGATGCATGATTCCAGCACAAAGTCGCCAACAGCTGAAGCTCTCCCCCAAATCATTTCGTATTTGAAGGAAAAAGGTTATCGTTTTGAAGTCATTCAAGCCGATCGCCCAACTGTTTCCAACGTCAAATAATCACAGCAGCAAACGCCCGCTCCATAACAGAGCGGGTTTTTCTGTGCTTTAGACCTTGTGACTGGCTAAGTCGTCAGTGTTTCGTATCGGATGCGCAACTCTCTTTTCAAGATTTTTCCGCTGGGGTTTCGAGGAAGATTGTCAGCAATCACTACATATTTGGGTGCTTTGAAGGAGGAAAGGCGGTCTTTGCAAAAAGCAAGCATCTCGTCAGCAGTCAGTAACTCACCCGCTTTTGGGACAACAACAGCCGTCACTGCTTCGATCCAGAACGGATGGGGAACTCCGATCACAGCGACCTCTGACACTTTCGGATGTTGATAAATAAGCTCCTCAACCTCCCTGCTTGCTACGTTCTCTCCCCCCGATTTAATCATATCTTTTTTCCGGTCAACGACCGTGATATAGCCTTCGTCATCCATGATGCCTAAATCCCCGCTGTGAAACCACCCTCCTTGGAAGGCAGCCTGTGTCTTTTCCTCATCTCGGAAATACCCCAGCATCGCATGGCTGGTCCTGTGTACAATTTCACCAACACTACCACGAGGGACTTCATTCCCGTCATCATCGACGATTTTCGTTTCCACATTTAATGCTGGCTTGCCTGCAGCGCCTGGTTTTCTCATCTGATCCTTCGGTTGTAGCACAGTTGCTAATGGCGCCACTTCCGTCTGTCCGTAAAAATTGTAAAACTGAGCGTTTGGGAGGCGTTTACCGAGCTCTTTTAACACTTCTACTGGCATGATTGCTGCACCATAGTAGCACTTTTGCAAAGAACTTAAATTACGCGCGGCAAAATCGGGAGACCGTAGTAAAGCAATCCACACAGTTGGCGGACAAAACAACTGAGTCGCCTTATATGTCTCTACTGTCTGTAGCATCAACGCAGGGGTTGCCTGTTCCAAAATAATTCCACTTCCACCTAGATACACGTACGGTCCCAAAAAGCAGTGAAGCTGTGCACTATGGAACAAGGGAAGTGCATGAACCGCCACATCATCCTGCGTCATCCCGCCTTCGATAATCGTGCTGACATATTCGGAGATAATGCTTTTATGAGTGAGCATAACGCCCTTTGGCTTTGATTCCGTTCCGCTGGTATACAAAATCTGCACAACATCTTCGTCCACTATGTCTACTTCAGGCTCGTGGTCGTCTGCCGCTTCAATCATCGTGCGAAAAGGCAACCATTCCCCTGCTCGTTCTGCTGGTTTGGAGATGAGGGAAAGCAGCTTGGGGGAAATTCCAGCTAATTGGAGTCCGTCTTGGGCGAGCTGCAAGAATTCGGGAGCTGCGAAGCACGCACTCACTTCCGCATGACCGAAAATATAGGCGACATCTTCTTTATTCAACATGAAGTTGATCGGCACCATGATGGCCCCTGCTTTTGCTATCCCAAAGTTTAGAATCACAAAATCCATCGAGTTGCGTGACAATACTGCTACCCGCTCCCCTTTTTGCAAGCCTTTGGAAAGAAGCGAATGAGCTGTCTTGTTAGCAAGCTGATCAAGCTGCGTGTAGGTCAATACTTCTTCCTCAAAGTATAGGGCAGGCTTATCAGGATTTCGTCCACGACTTCTTCGCAAAATATCGCCAAGTGCATTTCTACGAACCCTTTGCGCTTCAAGCATGCAAATTCCCCCATCGGTTATAGTCTCCTCTCCATTATATAATAATTTCCTTTATTTTCTGATATTTTTACATAAAAAGAACCGACAACCACTCTCAAAGCTCTCGACCATAAAAAAGACCCCAGCTTTTCAACTGGAGTCGGTTCATTTGTATTTATGGCGGAGGGAGCAGGATTCGAACCCGCGTGAGCTTGCACTCTAACGGTTTTCAAGACCGCCCCGTTATGACCACTTCGGTATCCCTCCGTATTTCAACAATATTAACTATATCACAGCTCTACTATGATTTGCAAGAGCTCTTTCCTCATTTCTTTTATCGCTTGATGGCAACGAGTTTCAATTCCGTCATTTCTTCTATCGCGTATTTGACCCCTTCCCGACCAAGTCCGCTCTCCTTTACGCCACCGTAGGGCATATGGTCCACGCGAAATGTCGGAATATCATTTACCATCACACCGCCCACGCGAAGTTCTTCTGCCGCTTCCAAAGCCAACGACAGATTGTTGGTATAGACACCAGCCTGTAATCCAAAGCGGGAATCGTTGACCAACGTAATGCCATGCCGGACCGACTCCACTGGATTGATGAGAACGACAGGGCCGAGTACTTCCTGACAAGATACTTTTGCATCTGCCGGAACACCAGTCAACACCGTAGGCTGGAGCATCCGATCCACGATCTGTCCCCCACACTCCAAACGCGCCCCTTGTAGGAGTGCCTCATGAATCCACTCCATCGCACGTTCTGTTTCCCGGGGATTGATCATAGCGGAATAGTCCGCGTCCTCAGAAAGCGAATCACCACCGCGTAGTGCTCGTGTTTGTTCAACAAAACGTTGGACGAAATCCTGATAGATTTCTTTGACCACATAAATTCTTTGCACAGAGATACATACCTGCCCAGAGTAGGCGAAGGCGCCAAAAACGCATCGGGGAATCACTTCATTCAGTTGCACATCGCGATCAACGATCACTGCCGAATTCGATCCCAGCTCGAGCGTGACTCTTTTCATTCCCGCTCGATTGCGTATATCCAGCCCAATACTTGGACTCCCTGTAAAGGTCACCGCCCTGACTCTCGGATCAGACACGATTTGATCGCCAACGCTCGCCCCACTACCCGTGATCACATTGAGGGCGCCAGCAGGCACACCAGCTTGCTCTGCGAGCTCTGCGAGAAACAATGCGCTAAGCGGTGTCTGCGATGCTGGCTTGAGAACTACGGTATTGCCAGCAGCGAGAGCAGGTCCGACCTTATGGGCAACGAGATTCATCGGAAAAGGAAAGGGTGTAATGGCCCCGATAACTCCCAGTGGCTCACGCACGGTATAAGCCAGGCGTCCCTCTCCCCCGATCGCTGAATCGAGAGGTACGGTTTCGCCGTGGAGGCGTTTGGCTTCCTCTGCCGCAAACTTATACGTCTGAATGGTTCGAATCACTTCACCACGGGCTGTTTTGATTGGTTTCCCCGCTTCTATTGCGATGATCCGCGCCGCTTCCTCCAAGCGTTCATTCATCAAAATCGAGATTCTTTCAAGCAGGAAGGCGCGTTGATAGGCAGAAAGGCGCCGCATGACGGCAGTCGCTTCGTGGGCCGCAGCAATTGCTTTTTCAACCAATGATGAGTCTGCTTGCGAAATTTGTGCAATCTCTTGACCCGTACATGGAGAGAGTAGGGGTGCATGAACAGTAGCTGGCACCCATTCTCCCCCGATAAAGCACGTTTTTTTCATCGGCATATCCCCACCCTCATTGATTGGCGTTCACCTTGCAATCATTCTCCCTCATACACGTGCCTTCCTGTCTCGATTTTGAAATATTTGGATATCTTTACTCTTTCACACTTTCAGCCACACCGCACCATTCCAGTAACGTCAGCGCAAAGATCTCGGCACAACGGAACACCTCATCCAACACGATGTATTCATTCGGATAGTGTGCAACCTGTGTGACGCCAGGTCCAACAACAATCGCTGGCGTATTGGCCAAAGCGGTCAACAAACCACCGTCTGTTCCCCAAGGCGATGCTTCCACAATGGCACGATCTCCTGTCACAGCTTCAAACTGCGCTTGCAAAATATCCATCAACGGATGATCGAGCTCCACTGCTCCGGGAACCCAACGAGCTCCGAACCACTCCAGCTCAACAGGGTGTTCTGCAAACCACGGATCGACCTCTGCCAGCTTTTTCAGTGCTGCCGCCATTTCCGCTTTGGCATCATCCATCTGTTCTCCTGGGGCAACCCCCATCCTTCCTTCCAGCTTGACGAGGTCAGCTACAGACGAAGGCCACTTGCCACCCTCAATCACCCCCAGATTAATCGGGATCGGAATAGGCAGCTTGGCATAGAGCGGATCGTCGAGTCGATCGTTACGCTCTTTTTCCAATTGTCCAATGGCTTGAACGACGAGTATGCTCTTTTCGATGGCACTGACTCCCTCGTAGCGGGTCCCTCCGTGAGCAGAACGGCCTTTGACGGTCAATCTGAACCACATGGAGCCTTGCTGCTTCGGGAAAATTTTCATATTGGTCGGCTCTGGAATCAGGGCAGCATCCGCCTTGTAACCGCGAATGATCGTCGCCAATGTGCCTGCACCACCGCTTTCTTCTTCTACCACGCTTTGAAAAATGACGTCGCCTTTCAGTTGCACACCCAACTTCTGTAGAACCTGGATCGCCAACAGGGAAGATAAGTTTCCACCCTTCATGTCGGTTGCTCCGCGCCCGTAAAGCTTGCCGTCCTCAACCTTCCCGCTAAACGGATCATCGCTCCACTGTGCCAGATCACCCGCGGGCACTACATCCACGTGTCCGTTTAGAATGATGGAGCGGCCATCTCCTTGTCCCTTCCACACACCGACGACATTCGGGCTGCTTTCAAACGTCGTCCGCGGGGAGACAAAATACGGATGTGACACCAGCTCATCGCTTTCCATGACCCATAAGTCAACGACCAGCCCCATCTGCTCCAAAAGCTCTGCAATGCTTTGTTGAATGGATTGCTCTTCTCCTTGTACACTCGGGCTTTTTACCCATTGCTGCAGCAGTTGAACTGCGGCCTCGCGATCTTTTTCCAACTGCTCCCGTATAAGCACCTGCCAGTTTGCCATGTTTTTCCCCCGTTCCATGGATTTGTCTTTGCTTAGCGGAAAACGCCAACCTCTCCGTCCATCTTGAGTTCGGCTTCCGTTGCTCCAATCACGTCAGCGACACTGTATGGATACATGACTTCTCGCAGGTACAAACCATCTGGCATGACCTCCATTACAGCCATGTCCGTGATGATCAAATCCGCAGCTTTTGTCGCGGTTAACGGCAGTGAGCATTCCCGAACGATTTTCGAACGTCCGTTTTTATCCAGATGCGTGGTCACAACCATGACCTTCTTGGCCTTTTGTGCCAGCTCCATAGCTCCACCCATGCCAGGGACACGCTTGCCTGGAACGATCCAGTTGGCAATGTCACCATTTTGGCTTACTTCCAAGACTCCTAAAATCGTCATATCCAATAGTCCACGTCGGATGATGGCAAAAGCAGTCGCACTGTCAAAAAAGGATGCCCCTGTGGCAAGCGTGACAGGAAAACCGCCCGCATTGCATAGCATGGCGTTCTCCTCGCCTTTCGCAGGGCTTGGTCCTGTACCAAGGATGCCGTTCTCCGCGTGAAACATGACTCGTTTCTCAGCTGGGATAAAATCCGCAACTAACGTTGGAATGCCGATTCCCAAGTTAATAATCATGCCGTCTTCCACTTCCAATGCTGCGCGGCGGGCAATACGTTCACGATAGCTCTCGGTTTCTTTTACTTCTCCCATGCCCATTGCCAGTTCACCCCTTCACTTTGGACGATAAAGTTCACGAAAACGCCCGGGGTGACGATTTCTTCCGGGTCGATCATGCCTACCTCTACTATCTCATCCGCCTCCACGATGGTAATGTCGCCCGCCATCGCCACTAACGGATTGAAATTGCGTGCACTAGTATCAAACACCAAATTGCCAAAGCGATCCGCTTTTTTCGCATGTACGATAGCCACTTCGGCAGTGAGCGGTGTCTCCAACAAGTATTCCTTTCCATCCAGAACGACCTTCTGCTTCCCTTTTTCCGCGATCGTCCCGATGCCGACATCCGAGAGAATGCCTCCCAGACCGACTCCACCTGCCCGTACACGCTCTGCAAGTATCCCCTGCGGGCAGAACTCTACCTCCAGCTCTCCAGCCGTCATTTGGGCCCCTGCGTTCGGATTTGAGCCAATGTGAGAAGCAATCACTTTTTTGACGCGCTTTTCGGTCACCAGCTTACCTATTCCGATATGCGGGAAAGCAGTATCGTTACTGATCAGCGTCAGATCACGCACGCCTTTATCCAAAATTCCCTGAATCAATGTAGGCGGGTTGCCCACCCCACCGAATCCCCCTGCCAACAGCGTCATCCCATCGCGAAAATGGGTGAGCGCTTCGGACAGGGAGACGATCTTTTCAAATCGGTTTGTCATCCTCGTTCCTCCTTCTCTATCCGATCAGTGCTTTGTCCTGGAGCTCTTGCTGAACAGCTATCACCGCTTCTTTCAGCAGAGCTATCAGTTCATCGATTTGCTCCGTAGTAATGGTCAGTGGAGGTGAGATGATGACAGCGTCTCCTGCCACTCCTTCGATCCCCCCCATTGCCGGATAAATAAGCAGGCCTTTTTCAAATGCTTTTTGAATGACCTTCCCGCCTACTCCTTGGGAAAGCGCAAACGGCTCTTTTGTCTGCTTGTTTTTCACAAATTCCAGCGCGCACAGCATACCAAGACCACGTGCATCTCCGATTAACGGGAGCTCGTCTGCCAGTTCTTTAAGGCGGGCAAGCAAATAGGCACCTTGTTCTGCCGCTTTTTCGACGAGCTGATGCTTCTCTACATAATCAAGGACAGCCAGAGAAACAGCAGCAGATTGTGGGTTAGCACTATACGTATGTCCTGCCATAATCGAGCCGCTGCCTTTTGTAATCGTCTCAATGATTTCGTCCGAGACAATCGTAGCAGCCATAGGCGTGTAACCGGCACTCATGCCTTTGCCCAATGTCATTAAGTCAGGTACGACGCCCCAATGGTCGACCCCAAACGCTTTCCCCGTGCGTCCTACTCCTGTCATTACTTCGTCTGCGATAAACAAAACCTCATACTTATCACAAATCTCGCGAATACGTTGGAAGTAACCGTCTGGCGGCACGACCGCTCCCCCAGAAGCCCCGATGACAGGCTCTGCGATGAATGCCGCTACCTGCTCAGGTCCTACGCGCAAAATTGCGGTCTCCAGCTCGTTTGCACACGCAAGCGCATACGATTCGAGGGACATGTCTTCTGGTTTGCGATACGGATATGGTCCTGTGATCGCCGGATAGTCAGCCAATAATGGAGTGAAACGCTTTCGGCGCAAGACGTGCCCAGACATCGAAAGTGCGCCCATTGTAATCCCGTGATAGCTCATCCAACGGGAGATAATCCGATTTTTCGTTGGTCTTCCTTTTTCCTGCCAGTACTGAATCGCAATTTTTTGTGCTGTCTCCGTTGCTTCCGAACCGCTGCTGACAAAAAAAGTCCAGTTCAAAGAGCCTGGTGCCCACTCTGCTAGCTTTGTAGCCAGCTTCTCCACAGCATCGCTGCTGAAATGCGAGCGGTATACAAAGGAAACCTCCTTGGCTTGCGCATACATCGCCTCAGCCACTTCTTCTACACCGTGACCAATGCTTGCCGTCACCGCTCCGCTGGAACCGTCGATGTAACGATTCCCCTCTTTATCGTAAAGATAGATGCCTTTTCCGTGAGAAATAACTGAATACTCTTTGCCCAATTCAGGCTTGATTACATAGCTTTTCGTCATTTTCGTCGCCACCTCGCTTATTCTCTACCTCTATCCTAGCTGACCAGCACGCAAGAGCCATCCGACGTGCTGGCAAAAAAACATGGAAAAGAGACAAAATCTTTTGTACATTTTGTATAAGAGAACCTTTACCGAGAGCTTTTGGAGGAGATGCCTGATGACCATCACGATAAGAGAAGCACTACAACTGCCGGATATGGTTCATACCAGGCTGATCGCAGGAGCAGGCGGACTCGACAATCCGATTCGTTGGGTAACAATTGTCGAAGTACTGGAGGATACGAGTCGCCTGCAAGAAGGCGAATTTTTGATAACAACTGGTTTTGGACTGGCTGAGCATACAGAAAAGCTCGCTTCTTTTATTCCTTCGTTGGCGAAGCAAAAGCTGAGTGGCGTTGCGATTCATACAGGCTTTTATTTACGGGAAATTCCCGAGACGTTTTTGACCTTGGCGGATCACTATCAACTTCCATTGATTGAAATTCCCACGGAGATAAACTTCTCAACCATAACCAAAGCCATTTTGCAGCCGATCATGAATCGGCAATTTGAAACGCTGGCCTATTCCTCGGCGATTCATAACCGAATGATTGATGCTGCCCTGTCCAAGGGAGGCCTTCCCGCCATTGCTGGCGAGCTTGCAGCACTTACCGGAGGCGTCGTGTCGCTCGTCGATGCATTAGGCTTTGAAGTCACACAGCATGGCAGTTCGGAAGCACTTCCGCATGATCAGTCTCAGGAAATCGCGCATCGTGTACCGATTCGCGCCAATCGCGAGCATTTTGGCACGTTGACCTTAACGAAGCCCGAGCACGCCTGGAAAGAGCTCGATGACGTCGCTCTACAGCATGCCTCTACCTTATGCGCACTCGAATATGTAAAGGAAAGAGCAGTAGCCGCAACGGAATGGCGGTTAAAAGGGGATTTTGTGGAGGAGTTGCTGAATGGGCAGCAGATGACCCATACGGAGCTGGAGAGCCGTTGTCGCATGCTGGGGTACCCGCTTACTGGTCATCATCTCTGTGTCGCTGTTCGTGTAGAGGTAGCCGATCAGACGATGCTCGGAGACATGCATCAAAGTGTCATTACATTGATGCGGAGGCTTAGCGACCGTCATCAGCGCTCTTATTTGCTGCGCGAACGACCGCATTGCCTCTTGTTTATTTTGCCGGATGATCAGACGAGCCTACGCCTGTTGGAACAGCTTACTTCCCGCTGGAGAGGGCTGCACCCTGAACTTGCCCTACAGATCGCCTTGAGCAATCCCTGCGAGCAATTACCAAACGTCGTCAGCGCCTCCGAAGAAGCGATGTTTGCTCTACAAGCGTACCCGCTATTGGCCCAATCCCCGCAAATTTTGCGATACCGGGATATGCAGGGCTATCAGTTTTTGTTTCCATACCATCGTGAAAAAGAAAGCTTGCTGCGTCTGTGGAACCCATTGCTGGAACCATTAATTCGCTATGATACGAAATACAATCAACAGCTTCTCGAAACCCTTGAGGTTTATTTGGCTCAGAATGGAAACGGGCTACAGACCTCGCAAGCCTTGTATATCCATCGACATACGCTCAAGTACCGGTTGACCCAGATTGAAGAAAAAACAGGCTACCGCCTGGAGGATGCTCATCAACGCTGGCAGCTTCAATTGGCCTTGATGGCCCGTCGTCTGCAACAGCAGTTGTATCCTACAAACAGGTAGCCTGTTAATCCCTCGTCGGGCGAAGTGGCTTTACCCATATATTCATGTCTTCATAGCCTGAAAAGATCGTACAATTGTTAATCAGCCGTCCTCGGTATGCATAACCCATCTTGGCAGCCGTCACATTCATTCCTGCTGATTGTGCCCGGGTCAAGGTGTACAAAAAGTAAATCCCCGTCTCCTCCATCCTTTGTTCCAGCGCGATAAACAGTGGTTGGAGGAGGCCTTTCCCCGCATGGTCTGGATGGGTCGCGCAATCCGTCATTTCCGCAGAACCAAATCGTTCAGATACTTCAGCTGATGCAGCACATGCAATCTTGCCTTCAAATTCAACGACATAGTAGATGGTACCTTCCTGCATGGTTTTGCGAATGTAGGACGGATCGTTCATCGGTGTAGGATACGTCGCGAATACCAGTCCATACAAACACGCCAATTCCTTCGTGTCTGCCTCCGTTGCTTCACGCAGGTTGTATCCCTCTGGTAATGATTTCTCTATCGTACTCCCCGCTTTTGACAGGCTCAACGTAAGAATTTCCTCGGCAAGTTTTTCTGCACCAGAGGTAGCCCGCTCTTTTGTCAGATAGCAGGTGAGCATCTGTGCGTTTTCCCCTTGAAAAAAACCATCAATGGTTCCCTCCAGCTCGTACCCCAGGGATTGCCATTGTGGAATATCTTGTTTCTTCCCGTACACAATCACTTTTGTTGCCTCTGACTCTTCAGCCAGCTCCTTCATGACCCGATCCCACTGCTCGATTTGTGATGGTTCATACACGTGCAGCTTTACGCGGCCATTTTGTCGATCAATGATCAGGTCGCCAGCCTCCTGTGCGCCTACAACATTTATCACGGTCTTCATCCTCCCCTGCAATACTCCTCCTCTCATTGTAGCAAAACGAGTAAGGCCGTCATCTGCCAATCTGTATAAAAAAGCGTTCCTCATGCACAAAAAAACAGAAGGTGGGCATTCTGTTGGGTCATATTTACCGGTTCTTCATACCATGAGAGTAGGTGCTTCATGTGCGGGAAGGAGGGGTGTTTTTTGTGAGCTGCAATAACAATTTTGCCCTGATCCTTGTCCTCTTTGTCCTTTTGGTCATCGTACTCGTCGTAATCGGATAGACATCTGGAGATGCCTCTCATATCAGGTCGTATCGAGGGGCCCTTTACATATCATAGTAGAAGGTAATGACACGCTCGAGAAGGGAGGAAGCCCTCGTGCCCCCACTTATCTATGCCCATCGTGGCGCTTCCGGCCTGTTTCCGGAAAATACGATGGAATCGTTTCAAGGAGCCGTCCGCCGAAAAGCCAATGGGATCGAATTAGACGTTCAGCTCAGCAGTGACAATAAGCTGGTTGTCATTCATGACCATAACCTGGAACGCACGACCAATGGTTCCGGTTTGGTTCGCCATTACACATTGCGTGAACTGCGTCAGCTTCGAGCAGATAAAGGCTCGTCTATGCGACTACCAAAAGCACACATTCCAACCCTACAGGAGGTATTCCAGTCGTTTGTCGACACACCACTGCGCTTCATCATCGAGATGAAAAATTTTTTCCTCGATCAACCTCACTTAGAGGAGCTCGTCATCGAACAAATCAGACGTTATCAGCTAACAGAGCGAACCATCATTTCAACATTTAACTTCGACAGCCTTTTACGAATCAAGCAATTGGATGCCAGGCAAACAACAGGACTTTTATACGTGGGACCACTCGTCAAGCCTTGGGAAGTAGCCAGCAGATATCGTGCTGATCAACTGCACGTCCCCTATGATCAATTGACGGAAGACTTGGTCAAACAAGCAAAGCAGCATCATTTTGAAGTTTTGAGCTGGACGATAAATACTGGTCGGCAAATCCAGCGAGCCATTGACTGTGAGGTAGATGGTCTGATCACCAATTACCCGAAGCGTGCGAGAAATCTGATTCGCAATCTTTAAAAAAGAAAGGGAGCCCTTAAAAAGGCTCCCTGCTTGTTGCTATGACTTTTACGTGCGTGGTACGAATAACTTTCCTTGCCAGCTATTCCGCGCTTTCAGTTCTGCGTCAATGCCATTCAGAACTTCCCACTTTTTACGACTCCACATCGGTCCAATCAAGAGATCAGGTGGTCCGTCCCCTGTGATTCGATGGACAATCATTTCTGGAGGTAAAATTTCCAATGTATCTACAACGAGCTTCGTGTACTCTTCCTGCGATAGGAATTCCAAGAGACCTGCTTCATATTGCTTCACCATCGGCGTTTTGCGCAGCAGATGCAACAGGTGTATTTTGATTCCCTGCACATCCAGATGTGCTACAGCATCTGCCGTCTGCATCATCTTTTCGTGGCTCTCTCCTGGCAATCCATAGATGATATGAGAGCATACACGGATGTTGTGCTTGCGCAGCCTCTCTACAGCGTCCACGTAGCATTGATAATCGTGCGCTCGATTAATTAACTGGGCTGTGTGCTCATGGACTGTTTGGAGACCAAGCTCCACCCACAAATAGGTGCGCTCATTCAATTCAGCCAAATACTCCACGACGTCGTCTGGCAGGCAGTCAGGACGTGTGGCAATAGAGAGTCCAACTACGCCTTCTTGTTGGAGGATGACTTCGTACATCTCCCGCAGCTCCTCCACAGGCGCATACGTATTTGTGTACGCTTGGAAGAAGCCCAAATACTTGGCTTGTGGCCACTTCTCGTGCATGCGATTTTTCACATCATGGAACTGTTTTTCCAGATCCATTCTGCGGTCACCGGCAAAGTCTCCAGATCCTCTCGCGCTGCAAAACGTGCAGCCGCCTGTCGCTACTTTCCCATCCCGATTCGGACAACTAAAACCGCCATCCAGTGGAACCTTGAAAATCTTTTCGTGAAAAGTCCCTCTTAAATGATAATTCCATGTATGGTATCGTTTATCGCCCCACAACAATGGGACGTCGTTGTTGTGAATATCTGTCGCGAGCTTCATTGCTGTTTTCCTCCTATGGGCACCGCTACGTCTGGCGCTGGTGCCTTAATCCCGTTGGCGAACGCTACTTGCTTGATCACGTCATTATACCAAATTCGGTAACGGTCTCGCTACTTTAAGATAATAGGAAAACCACAGGTGAATATTCCCCCTGTGGTTTTTGCTTGTTTACGTCACTATTGCTGGATCTCCTCGATACGAATCGCGCGTGTGTGAGAGGTATGACTCCACTCCTGGTTTTTCTTCGTAAAGAACGCGTAAAACATAATCGGAAGCCAGGTCAGGAAAAAGAATGGCAGCAAGAGGAGCCCGAAATACCCCTTCCACGGTACTTTATCCAAGTAGAGAGCCAAGAGCGGCAACAGGTAGAACACGGCAGTAGAACCGTATACCAGCCATGTAGGCAATATCGTGGATACTGTTGTCAGCGTACCGATATCAAAAAATCTTGCCAAGAACAATACCGACATCATCGTCACCATCAGCACATACATCGGTTGGAAGAGGTAGAAGGCTGCGTCAAGCATTCCCAGCTTTCTTGACTTCAATCCATTAAACAATACAGCTCGAATGTAGCGTCCTGCCACATCGTAGTGCCCTTGCATCCAACGCAAACGCTGGCGCATAGACGATTTTAAGTCAATCGGTTTTTCATCCCAGACCTTGGTGTCATGCGCCCAAGTCGGGTAAATACCGCGTTCAATACAACGTGTTGCAAATTCCAGGTCTTCCGTGAGACTGGTTGCTCCCCAGCCCATTTCTTTGAGCAGGTTGCTCTCAATGCACAAGCCAGTTCCGCCCAAAGTATTCGGCAGTCCCAAATTGTGACGAGCCAGCTGCCACATACGGTTTGTAAACCAGTAGGTAACCGCATAGGACAGCGTAATCCAGGAATCAAACGGGTTCTTGGAGTCGAGGTAACCTTGAATCACACGCGCCCCTTTGCAAAGACGGTCATTCATTACTTTCAGGAAGTTTTTCTCAACCAAGTTGTCAGCATCAAACATGACGACAGCGTCGTACTGCTTAGGTCTTGCCCAGAGGTTCTCCAGCATCCATTCGATGCCGTAGCCTTTCCCACGCTTGGATGTGTCAAAACGCTCACATGCAATTGCACCATGCGCCCGACTAATTTCTGCCGTGTTATCTGTACAGTTGTCGCAAATGACGAAGATGTCGTACATTTCACGTGGATAGTCGAGTTTCTTCAGGTTTTCAATAAGCGGAGCAACTACGGCGCTCTCATTGTGAGCAGCCACGAGCACAGCAAACGTCTTTTGCGGCTCAGATGTTACTTGCTCTTTTTTGCGGAACAGGCCTGCACAAGAAACCAGTGTTTGGTACGTGCCGATTACGCCCACCGCAGAAGTAAATCCGATGAATAATCCCTCAATGATCTCTCTAATTATACTCATGGGTTCTTCTCCTCGACCTAAACCAGATTGGGTCTGATCTGAATTTAGGTAGTGTTGTTTTTCCAACATTTCTCTATTGTTTTTCTCTCAATTGGCAGTTTACATCAAATACGATTCATAAGCAATGACCCAAAAGTGGGAAAAAATAAGGCACTGCTATCACCTTTCCCACCTTTTTCTCTTTCTATTCGACAGTGCTTCGCAGTTGGCAGAAAAAAAAGCCCTTGTCGAAAAAGGCTCCGTTTATTTAGAAAAACACAAACACTCGTTTCCATTTCTTCCTGATTGTTTCCGGGATTGGTGCGGTCGGCGAGACTCGAACTCGCACGGGTCGCCCCGCCACCCCCTCAAGATGGTGTGTCTGCCAATTCCACCACGACCGCCTATAAACGTTGATTTTGCACGTGTTTTTCTGTTGACATGAAGTACGTGTTTGAGTATACACAATCAATTTCCGCAAGTCAATACCGTTTTCGACTTGGATGGAGCCCATATTTTTCCTATCAAGCTATCATTTTCTGGCTCTGTCTTCTAGTAGATACGTTTGTCGAAAAAGAAAGTTACATGTCGCAAAAATTTTAAAAGAATGCAAGCGCCTCTCTACAAAAATATCATTGTTTCGTCACATTTTCTGAGTAGAAAGGGGACCATATTCTGTGGTTTTCTTACATAATTTATGACAAATCAGACAAAATATTTCCAAACGTGGATGAAAGTTTTTTTACTATTTTTTTGAACTAGGTCCTTTTGACTGACTACTTGCTTCTGATTTCCTCTTGAAAAGCGCACTATCTTCTACGAAAAAAACCTCCTGCGGACGCCACAACGTCCTAAGGAGGCTATCTTTTGTAAACGCGTGGCGTCCCAGGAGAGATTCGAACTCCCGACCGACGGCTTAGAAGGCCGTTGCTCTATCCTGCTGAGCTACTGGGACTAAAATGGAGGGAGTACCCGGATTTGAACCGGGGATAAGGGTTTTGCAGACCCGTGCCTTACCACTTGGCTATACTCCCGTGGGGCGATCGATGGGACTTGAACCCACGAATGCCGGAGCCACAATCCGGTGCGTTAACCCCTTCGCCACGACCGCCATAATTTTTATGAAGTTTGGTAGCGGTGGAGGGAATCGAACCCCCGACCTTTCGGGTATGAACCGAACGCTCTAACCAGCTGAGCTACGCCGCCAAAATAAAAATGGCGGAGAGTGAGGGATTCGAACCCTCGCTACGCTTGCGCATACTAACGGTTTAGCAAACCGTCCCCTTCGGCCTCTTGGGTAACTCTCCGTGATTATATGCACCTTCAAAACTAGATAT
>NZ_JABSVA010000021.1:0-41042 GCF_013284365.1 Brevibacillus sp. RS1.1 | reverse complement strand
GACGAGGTCCGCAGCCCCCCGGCTCGCTTCTCATGCTCTACCATCCCCGTCGAATCCAGAACGCCCCCAGGTAGGTAAGAAAAAGTCTAAGTGAAGAGCCATTAAATCCGCACCTAGACTGTATTGTAACAAACAGTGTATTGGCTTTTTGTTGCTTATTAAATATAGCACAGGCGACAACCAAAACTCAACGTTGATTGCTGCCAAGCCTGCCAGTGCAATCCAATCAGCCTTTTTGGCGTTCGCGCAGAGCACGCTCGATATCACGCGCAGACTCTTTTTTCTTGAGGTCTTCACGCTTGTCGTAGTTCTTTTTCCCTTTGACAAGTGCGAGCTCGACCTTGGCCCAGCCACCCTTCAAATAAATGCTGAGCGGGACCAGCGAGTACCCTCTTTCGCGAATCAGACCATTGAGCTTGAGGATTTCCAAGCGACGCATCAGCAGCTTGCGTGTCCGCTCTGGCTCATGGTTAAAGCGATTTCCTTGCTCGTACGGACTGATGTGCACATTGTACAGTAGCAATTCGCCATTCTGCACACGGGCGAAGCTGTCCTTGAGCTGGACACGTGCCGCACGCACGGACTTGATCTCCGTACCGGTCAGCTCAATGCCTGCCTCGTATACTTGCTCGATGTGGTAATCGTGGCGCGCTTTTCGGTTTTGGGCGATTGTCTTGGTTCCGGCCTTATCTTTTGACATGGAGATCACCTCACTTGTACGTACTGCGTTTCGTACCAGTTAGTCTAGCAAATTTTGCCCATTGTGGCAAGTCATTTACCCGGTAAATAGGCAACCCCGAAAAGGGAAACAGATCGCTCCGCCTGCTTTTCGGGGAATAAACAACTGTTTAACGGCGTTTCCGTTTCACCTGACTGGCTACATTTTTGCGGGTCTTTTTCTTGGACTTGACGAGATCCTCCCAGAATCCCTTCTGGCGTTTCGCTGGGGTATCTCCTTCTCCCGCACCAATTGGCAGCACTTCTTCACCGCTCGATGCTTTGCCCGATCCAGCACGGCTAGGTGGTTTGTTCCCTTCCGCTTTGCGGCGATCCTTGTATTTCTGACGGATTTCCGCTGGATGCTTTTTGTCCTTTTGTCGATCTGGTCTGCCTGGGCGATCTGGACGATCTGGACGGCCTGTACGTGAACGATCTTGTTGCTTGCCACGTGTCGGCTTACGATCCCCGCCGCGACCATCTATTACGCGAGGCGTACGCTCACGGCTACCGCGGAAGCCAGCCTTCGGCATCCCGACGATTTCGAAGTCGATGGTGCGTTCATCCACGTTGACATTGGCTACACGTACCTCAACGACATCTCCGATCCGATACTGCTTGCCTGTACGCTCACCAACCAGTGCAAATATTTTCTCATGGTAATGATAGTAGTCGTCGGTCAAAAAGCTGACGTGCACCAAGCCTTCAATGGTATTAGGTAACTCGACGAAAATCCCAAACGAAGTGACGCTGGAGATGACGCCTTCGAATTCTTCTCCCACTCGTTCCAGCATGAACTCCGCTTTTTTCAGATCGTCTGTTTCACGCTCGGCATCGACAGCCAACCGTTCACGCTGTGACGTATGCTCCGCGATTACTGGCATTTGCTCTGCCCAGTACCCCAGACGTTTTTCTGAGATTTGATTCCCCAGCTCGATCCATTCGCGAATGCGTCGGTGGACGATTAGGTCGGGATAACGGCGAATCGGTGAAGTAAAATGGGTATAAAACTCCGTAGACAAGCCGTAATGCCCCAGGCTTTCCGCGTCGTAGCGCGCTTGTTTCATCGAACGCAGCATAACGGTGCTGATAATAATTTCTTCCGGCGTTCCTTTTACCTCTTCCAGCAACTGTTGCAATGCACGTGGATGAACAGAATTGCCCTTCCCGCGGATCGAGTAGCCAAAATTCGTGATGAACTCCATGAAGGCCATGAGCTTTTCAGCGTTCGGGTCTTCGTGAATCCGGTACATGAACGGCTGCTTCATCCAGTGGAAATGCTCCGCCACTGTTTCGTTGGCAGCGAGCATGAACTCCTCAATGATCTGCTCTGCAATCGATCTCGTACGGAAGCCGATTTCTGTAGGGGTTCCCTCTTCATCAACGTAAATTTTCGCTTCGCGGAAATCGAAGTCAATGGCGCCTCGCTGCATCCGTTTTTTACGCAGCTTCAAGGCCAGCTCTTTCATATCCTCGAACATCGGGACGAGTTTGCTGTACTTCTCGGTCAAGGCTTCGTCCTTGTCTTCCAAAATGCTGCGTACATCTGCATACGTCATGCGCTCATCTGTACGAATCACGCTCAAAAAGATGTCGTACTTGACGGTGTTTCCGCCCGCATCCATCTCCATATCGCAGGAAATCGTCAATCGATCTACCTGTGGATTGAGACTGCATATGCCGTTGGACAAGCGATGTGGCAGCATCGGGATCACGCGGTCAACTAAGTAGACACTGGTACCGCGACGATACGCCTCATTGTCCAGCTGAGACTTTTCACGAACATAGTAGCTGACGTCAGCGATATGCACGCCGAGTCTTAGGTTTCCGTTTGGCAGCCTCTCCAGGGAAACAGCATCGTCCAAGTCTTTGGCATCCGCACCGTCGATCGTAACCATCATCCGCTCACGCAAGTCACGACGACCGCTGATTTCCTCCTCGGAAATCTCATCTGGTGCTGCCTCTGCCTCTGCTAACACGTCCTCTGGAAATGCTTCTGGCAGGTTGAACTTGCGGATGATCGACAGGATATCGACGCCCGGATCGTTCTTATGGCCAAGAATCTCGACGACCTCACCCTCAGGATTCACTCGCCCCTCTGGGTAACGAACGATGTTCACGACTACCTTGTGACCATCTACAGCTCCGTTGAAGGAGTCTTTCGGGATGAAAATATCTTTGCCGATTCGCTTTTCGTCGGGGATCACAAACGCGTAATGCCTCTCGTCCTTAAATGTCCCAACGACCTGCTTGATTCCGCGCTCGACAATGCGGATGATCTGCCCTTCCAGACGATTGCCGCCCGCTTCTTTTTCCACGCGGACAAAAACCGTATCGCCATGGAGCGCCCCATTCATATCATTCGCATGTACATATACGTCATCCGAGTCAGGTGTCTCCGGGATCACAAATCCGAAGCCCTTCGGATGACTTTGCAGACGTCCACGTACCAGATTCATTTTTTCAGGCACACCATACCGATTCGCCCTGGTGCGGATCACCTCTCCGCTCGCTTCCAGTGCATTCAGTGTTTTCACAAGCTCCTTGAACTTAGCAGAATCCTTGATTCCAAATGCTTCTTCCAGTTCCCTCACCGTCATCGGGTGGTATGCTTGCTCTCGCATAAACGCGAGTATTTTTTCTTGATCTTCCATTCACAAACCTCCTTTTTCGCGTGGCATTCCCGCGTTTCTCTATGACCATCCTATTATGTAGTATTCACCGTTCCCGCATATCGCAATCGGAATAGAGAAAAAGACAGCAAGTTGCACTCGCTGTCTTCCGGCCATTCGTCTATTACGCTCCTGATTTCAAGAAATACCCGAGCAAAATCGCAAAAATCATGAAGCCAACCGCAAATACAACGGTCAGTTTCCCTAAAAGTGCGTCAATCCCGCGGGCTTTTTGTTTGCCCATCAGTTGCTCTGCGCCGCCACCAATCGCTCCGGAAAGGCCGGCACTTTTTCCCGATTGCAGCAACACGACGATAATTAAGCCAATACTTGCGATCACAAGTAAAATTTTCGCAGCCAATGCCATTTTCATTCACCTCAAAACGTATTTCCAAGGCGGAAAAAACCAATACAACAACTTTATCACACTTGTCTGGTAACAGCAACCCGCTAACCCTTCCATTATAAGAGAAATTCTCTCAAATAATATTGACTGTTATAAGGTAGACTAAGAGCAACGTGTTTTTACGAAAAAATGGCAAATTGTGTACTTTCTTTGTCTTGTTGGGTAGTCGCCTTGATATTGTCAAACTTTTGCCGTAAAATTACAATGAAACTTTATAATTCGCTTTGGGAGGTCTTTGTCAGATGGCTGGGTCCAACAAAAAAGACATGAATCAAAACGATGTAATTGATTCCGCGAAGGCCTTTTTCACTTCGTTTGGTATCTTGTTTCTTGTTTTTCTCATTGCACTCGTAGGATCAATCATTTTCCCACCAAAACATGGCGAAGAAGCAAATGGTGGCGGCGCACCAACTGCACAAATTGACGCTGCTGCTGTATTTAAACAAAATTGCTCTTCCTGTCATGGTCAAAATCTCGAAGGCATTGCAGGTCCAAACCTGACAAAAATTGGAGCAACGCTCAGCGCTGACGACATTGCTAAAATCATCAAAGAAGGTAAAGGCGGCATGCCCCCTGGAATGCTAAAGAAACAACCAGAAATTCAAGCGGTTTCACAGTGGCTGTCGGAGAAGAAATAAGTACATAGATAGCCTGTAAGAAAGAAACACCGAAGACTTGTCCTCTTCGGTGTTTTCCGCGTTAATGGGGAGGCTTTTACATATGACCATCCAGATTGAAGCTTTGGGGAAACAAATCCACTCCTCTACGAGCACATGGTTGTTCCGTGACGTAAACGCTAGCATTATGGAGCCTACGATTATTGGAATTCTGGGAAAATCAGGCCAGGGAAAAAGCACATTGCTTCGTATTTTAGGTCGTCTTCTGCAACCTGACGCCGGTACGGTTTTCTTGGAGAAGAAAGAAATGTCACTGTGGGACCCGAGAGCTTGGCGAATGAAAATCAGCTATGTGGCACAGCAGGCTGTTATGCTGCCAGGCACCGTGGAAGATAACCTGCGGACAGTAAGTACCCTGCATCAGCGTCCTTTTGATAAGAAGCTCGCCTCCGACTTGATGGAGCAGTTATATATGGAAGAAATCGATTGGTCAAAACCAGCCACTCAACTGTCCGGCGGCGAAAAGCAACGGCTCGCTCTCGTTCGCAGCCTGATGCTTCAGCCATCTGTCCTGCTGCTAGATGAGGTCACCGCTTCCCTCGATACGAAAAGCAAGCAGGCAGCTGAGCGGCTCCTCGTCGATTTGCACCACCAAACGGGCACGACCTTAATTTGGGTCACGCATGATTTAGAAGAAGCACGAGTCGCTTGCAAGCGCATTTGGTTTATGGCCAACCACCAGCTCGCAGAGGACACGGAATGTGAAGCGTTTTTCCACTCGCCCCAATCCGTGGAAGCTCGTGAATTTTTACAGGATGGAAATGTCCATGCTGCCCTGAGTGAGGTGCAGCGATGACACATACGTTTACGGGTTCATACATGTGGCTACTCTTTGCCTATGCCTTTGTTTTCATTGCCCTCCTGCTCTCTGTTTGGCAGAAGCTCGGTTTGGAAAAAGACATTTTGATTGGCACCATCCGCTCTACTGTTCAATTGCTTGCGATCGGCTACGTCCTACATTTTGTCTTTGCTGCCGACAGTGTCTGGTTTATATTATTGATCATTCTCATGATGATCTTGGTCGCTTCGTGGAACGCTGCCAGCAGAGCGAAGCAATTAACGGGGATCTTTTGGCGGATCTCCCTTTCACTTGCGATAACAGAAATCATCACGATGGGACTGTTGGTTATACTCGGGCTTGTCTCTCCCACGCCGCAGTACCTCATTCCGATGAGCGGCATGATTATAGGTAGCTCTATGATCGTCACGAGCCTTTTTCTCACGCATATGAACAGAGAAGTTGAAGCCTCTCGTGGGGAAATTGAAACACTGCTGTGTCTGGGAGCCACTACTCGCCAAGCCGTGCATGTGGTGTTGAAGCGCGCCGTCAAAGCGAGCATGATCCCTACCTTTGACACGATGAAAACAATCGGACTCGTCCAATTGCCAGGGATGATGACCGGCATGATTGTCGCGGGTGCCAGTCCCATCGAGGCCGTACGCTACCAAATCCTCATTATGCTCAGCTTCAGCTCCTCTGCTGCCATTTCGGCAGTTCTGATCAGCATACTCAGCTATCAGCTCTGGTTTACGCGGGACTCCATGCTCCACTCTTAAATGCACACACTGTCGGACCTTTGTTTCCGGCAGTTTTTTTGTTTTTGTAATGAAATGCACCCTGAGTCGTCAAATTACAAGTAGAACGAACAAAAGGTGGTTCAGCTATGGACAAAAACGGTTTAATGGAGCAATGGTTCCTTCGCTATGGCGATGATATTTACAAATTTCTTATTTACTACACAGGAACCCGCGATGTAGAAGACCTTGTTCAGGATGTCTTTTTAAAAGCGCTTCGGTCTCTGGACGCATTCGAAGGCAGATCGCAACCGAAAACTTGGCTATTGACGATCGCGAGGAATACCGCCATCGATCATAAACGAAAGCAACGTCTACGTAACTGGTTGCCAGATAAATGGCTGGCGAATGTAGAGACGGAAGAAAAAACACCGGAAGAAATTCTGCACGTACATGAGGAGCAGCAGGCACTTTACCATGCAATCCGTGACGTAAAACCCGCTTTTCGGGAGGTGCTCATTTTGCGTGGAGTCAAAGGACTGTCCTCCAAGGAGACCGCTGAAATACTGGGGTGGTCCGAAAACAAAGTCAACGTGACATTGCACCGTGCCATGAAAGCCGTCAGAGAAATACTTGAGCGTGAGAAAAAGGAGATGATTGGCGATGCAATCTAATTCAGACCATGACTTACTAGCAAAATTGAAGGGGATGCCTGATATGAAAATGAACGGAGAACAAAAGCACGAGATCGTGTCTGCTATTCGCCAAACAAATGTGAGCAAATCTGGGGGGACTGCTTCTTTTCGTGGTTTCTCTGCGCTTGGCAAGGGATTGGCCCTCTGCTCGGTACTTGCTGTGACCGTCTGGCTGGGAGCCTCACTCCTTACGAATCAACCGCAGAGTACAATGCCAGACACCGTTGCGCCTATTGCTCCTGGCTCTCCTACCGCTTCTCCGGGACCAGCTCAAAACAACAGCGTAACAACACAGCCTATTCCGCAGTCAGAGGAGCTCTTGTCACAAATTCGCTCAAATGCTCAAGAAGGCAGAGTCATCTCCCTTCCATTCGTTCTGGAAAAAACGATAGATGATATAGAAAAGGGCTGGGGAAAGCCTGAGAAAACCTACACAGCAAATGGACTGATCTACTCCGCCTACCCGAAAAAAGAAGTCGTGTTTGGCTACAACAAAGGCATGCAGCTCGTAGACATGCACAGGACAGATTCTCGCTTGCAGCAAATCAGCCTGTCTGCCGTCAAAAAGAGCTGGGGAAAACCGAGCCGTATCAGCGAGTTTGGCGATCGTACGATTTATACCTATGATGTAACGAGCAAATATCAGGTCAAGCTGATCTTCCAAGGAACAAAAAGCACGAGCAAGGAAGACCAGATTCTTGTTGAATACCAGCTGTATTACCCGCAAGGAAATAAAAATCTCATGCTTTATGGGAACAATGCCGATTTGTTACAAAGCGTGCGTGATCTCGCCGGGAAAGGCCAAGTCTTTAGCAGTCAGTATCGTTTAGAAAAGGATGTATTCGATAACGCGGAAAAAGAGCTGGGCAAACCGGATGTCGTCTCTTTCGTCAATGGCATCACGTACAATACGTACCGGGACCTCAATCTTGTCTTTGCCTTTAACAAAGGAATGCAGATCGTCGATATTCGTTCCTATGACCCACGCTTGCAAGCAATCACACTTGCCGAGGTGCGTAAAACACTTGGAGAGCCAACAAGCAAAGCCACAACGGGCGGCCAAACCATCTACACCTACAAGGTGACTCCTGATTACGAATTGAAATTCATTTTCTCAGGCATCATGACCGATGATCCAAACACAATCTACATCGATCACGTAAACATTTACTACCCACGTGGAACTTTCAACAACATGGCGGGGTAACCACACAAAAAAGACGGGAGCATCAGTCCCGTCTTTTCTCGTTATTTACCGATGATGTAGCCTTCCAGCTCATCCAGTACTTTATTCGCTGCGATTACGCCACCGGAAGTATTCCAGATAGTGTCATCCACTTTGAACGCTTTGCCTGCTTTCACGACGTTCAGGTTTTTCCAGAGTGAATCGTTTGTCCACTCCTGCTCCAGCTTGGAAGCCTCGCCTTTTCCTGTTTCGTACGTGAAGTAGAACATGATGTCGCCGTCCATTTCTGGAATGCGCTCTTTGGTTACTTCTGCTGCGAAATCATCTTTGTCTTGGGCAGCTGGACGAGCCAGGCCAAGGTCTTTGAAAATCGCGCCAGTGAAGGTGTTTTTGTAGTAGATGCGAACTTTACCAGGCATGAAGCGTACAACGGATACTTTTGTGTTCAGCTTGTCGCCCGCTTTTGCTTTAAACTCTTCTACGCGCTTGTTCCAATCAGCGAGGATTTTTTCACCCTCTGCCTTTTTGTTTACTGCTTCTGCGAACAAGGAGAAGTTTTCTTTCCAGTCACCGCGTGGCTCCTCCACAAATACGGTTGGAGCAATTGCAGTCAATTGTTGATAAATTTTTTCATGACGGAATTTCATACCCAGAATCAGATCAGGTTTCAGTGCCGCGATTGCTTCCAGATTAGGTTGTCCTTCTGTACCAACTGATTTTGTACCCTCAAGGAAGGACTTGGTGAAATCGTAGAATTGTGTTGGATCATTAGCTGCACCTACAGCCCCTACTGGTTTCACACCGAGAGCCATCAGAGTTTCAATACCTTGGTTGGTCAACATGACGATACGTTCTGGTGTACCTTTGATGGTCGTTTCGCCCATCGCGTGTTTTACTGTATAGCTTTGGCCGGAACCCTCCGAATTGCCTTTGGCTTGATCAGCAGGCTTTTGTTCACTTGCTTGTGGAGTACCGCAACCGGTAACAACCAACAAGGTCGCCATTAAGACAGCAAAGAAAGCTTTACCGCCTGCGGTCCGATATGTACGAGAAAACATGATGAAAGGACCCCTTTCCCTTTTCTATAATGAGAATTCATATCAATGACAGAGTCTATCCTACCCCCCTGCCTGTCAAAAGTCAATCACAAATTGATAATGACTATCAACGTCATTGACACTTCCTTTATGTAGCTCTACACTTAACTATGAAACCATCTAAGAAATAAGGATGTAGCCATCATGAATACTTTTTTAGCTAGCAACTTTCGTAAAATTCTGGGACTGGTATTCGCCCTTCTCCTCCTGACTTACCTCAGTTATGCCAGCCTCATCTTTGGCGTCGTTGACACAAGTTGGCAAACTGCGATTGATGCCTACACGAATTTCAACGGCTCCAATGAGCACATCGTCATTAAAGAAGTGCGAGTACCGCGTGTGCTCAATGCGCTAACGGTCGGTTTCTGCCTCGGCTTGGCCGGAACTTTGCTCCAATCCTTGACGAGAAACCCTGTTGCAGACGTTGAACTGTTCGGTCTTAATGCAGGTGCTTCTCTTTTTGTTGTGTTCGCCGTTACATTTGTCGGGATCAGCTCCTTGACCCAGTTTACGTGGATTTCCTTTTTAGGAGCCGCTGTAGCAGGTTTGATCGTCTACTTGCTCGGTTCATTCGGCAGAGATGGACTTTCGCCTGTGAAGCTGGTTCTGGCGGGTGCAGCTATCACCGCTTTGGCTTCCTCGATCCGACACGGCATGATGGTCCTGAATGAAAAGGCCACAGACGAGGTGCTTTTCTGGCTGGCAGGGTCAGTCGGAGGCAGAAAGCTGGAGTATTTAGCCACTGTCTTTCCTTATATGATCATCGCCTGGATCGCTGCATTTGTCCTCGCACGCCCGATTCAAACATTATTGATGGGTGATGACGTAGCAAAAGGTCTCGGACAACGTACATTATTGGTCAAATTCAGCGTCGGAATCGTCATCGTTCTCTTATCCGGTTGCGCAGTTGCTGTTGCTGGACCTATTGGTTTTGTCGGTTTGGTCACGCCGCATCTGGCCCGCTATCTCGTCGGAATTGATACTCGCTGGGTACTTTTGTACAGCGGTCTGCTTGGTTCCATCCTGCTGCTGTTAGCAGACATCGGCGCTCGTTATATTGCAATGCCTGCTGAAGTTCCTATTGGAGTAATGACAGCCCTGATCGGGATTCCGTTCTTCATCTATGTCGCACGCAAGGGGCTGGATAAATAATGAAAGACTACCTGTCTCTTCGAATCGGCAAGCGTTTTTCATCGTTTCAGCTACATAAAAAGACGATCTGGTTCTCGCTACTCGCCTTGCTGATCGTCATCACCGTAGCGGTTGTCAGTCTCGGAATGGGTGAAATGAAAATCGCTCCGCTCGATGTGGTAAAGGTTTTGTTGGGAATCGGTTCAGAAGAAAATGCTTTGATTGTAGAGCAGTTTCGCCTGCCACGCATCGTCATTGCCATTCTGGTAGGTGCCGCACTCGCAGTAGCTGGTGCCATTATGCAAGGTCTCGTCCGCAACCCATTGGCTTCCCCGGATATTCTTGGGGTATCAGGTGGAGCATCTGTTTTTGCAGTCGGCTTCTTGATGCTATTTGAAACAGTGAGCATCAAGTGGCTTCCTCCCATCGCTTTTTTGGGAGCAACATTGACGACATTCCTGCTGTACGCCCTCTCTTGGAAAAAAGGCGTCACGCCGCTTCGTCTCGTCATGATCGGTGTTGGAATCAAAATCGCTGCAGGTGCCATTGTAACCATGCTGATCATGTTCAGTCCGTTTTTGCTGCAAAATAAGGCATTGCTCTGGCTGACTGGAAGCATCTACGGCGTTGACTGGAATGACGTAGTTATGATTTTGCCGTGGGTAGTCGGACTGATTCTCGTAGCGTGCTTGCTTGCAAGACGCGTGAACATTCAACAGCTCGGCGATGATCTGGCAACGAGTCTCGGCAGTTCTTTACAATTGGATCGCTTCCTCCTCCTCATGATTTGCGCGGCTTTGACGGGAACAGCCGTCTCTGTTGGAGGCGATATCAGCTTTGTGGCTTTGCTGGCCCCACACATTGCCAAGCAACTGATTGGTCCTTCCTTTGGCGGTGCCATGACACTCTCGGCTTTCTTGGGTGCCATTATCGTATTGCTTGCGGATTTGATTGCCCGCATGGCTTTTTCACCAATCGAAGTGCCTGTAGGAGTATTCACCTCTGCCATCGGCGCTCCGTTTTTCATCTACTTGCTGTATAAAAACCGAAATCGCTAGGAAAGAACTTAGTCCCGCTGTAGTGGTGGGGAGGAAACAGGAGAAAACGCTCAGATTCTTGTCCCACCCGCTGAGGGATTCACTGCCCGACTCCATGCAAAAAGCGAAACCCTCTACGAGCTTTCCATGTTAGTCCGATTTTAAAAGCCTTAAAAGAATGTAGAGCATATTCCGTTACGCCAGAGAAGAATATTTCCAGACGTAGCGACTTGTGGAGTCCTACCGAGCGGAGAAGGGATTCGCGGGCAAAAGAAACGCAACCGTGCCCATACGACGAAGCGGCTACCACTTTTGCGTTTCCCCGCGAATCCCTTCGGAGCGGACAGTCCAACCCTCAGCGGGACGGAGCACTAAGCCTAGACTGGAAATATTCTTCTCCCCACTGCAGCCACATGCGACCCTGAATATATTTTTTAACTTCCTATACGTTGAAAGGAGTCCAACCCATATGCAAGCTTTGGAAACCCAACGACTTACGTTATCGTACGGAGAACGCAACATCATTGAAGCTTTAGATTTAAACATCCCGCGTGGAAAAATCACCGTTTTCATCGGCAGTAATGGCAGTGGCAAATCGACATTACTGCGCTCTCTGGCACGTTTACTCAAACCAAAGGAAGGCGCCATCCTGCTTGAAGGAGAATCGATCGCGAAACGCTCTACCAAAGAGGTAGCCAAACGTCTTGCCATCCTTCCTCAAGGCCCATCTGCACCAGAAGGATTGACAATCCTGCAATTAGTCAAACAAGGACGTTATCCTTATCAAAACTGGCTACAGCAATGGTCGGAAGAAGACGAGCAGATGGTCAACAAAGCATTGGCAGCTACTCAACTCACAGATATGGCTAACCGCGCCGTCGATAGTCTCTCTGGCGGCCAACGTCAGCGCGCCTGGATTGCGATGACGCTCGCTCAAGGAACCGAAACCATTTTGCTGGATGAGCCTACGACTTATTTGGATATGTCGCATCAGATTGAGATTTTGGACCTGTTGTTTGAACTGAATCAAACGGAGCAGCGCACCATCGTCATGGTTCTCCACGATCTAAATCTCGCTTGCCGCTATGCCCATCATATCGTTGCCGTTCACAATCAGACCGTCGTAGCAGAAGGGGCTCCCAACGAAGTGCTGACGACCGACCTTGTCCGTACGGTTTTCGATATGGATTGCCAAATTACGCAAGACCCGCTGTACGGAACTCCTATGTGCATCCCGTACAGTAAAAGCCGTCTGGGCACTGTGCAGACCGAACGAAAAGCATTCGCCATGTCATAATCCTCAAACAACAAAAAGACTGTCCATCGCGTAGTATGGGCAGTCTTTTTTTCGTAGGCAAAAGCTTGAACGCGCAACGAATCGAGGCTTCTGGTGGCATATGTCTTTCATCCAAAAAACAGCGGCAGTCCCGGACTTTTTTGCGTCCTGGACTGCCGCATGCAAGCTTATTTCTTCAAGTTGTAGAATGCAGAACGACCACCAAAGCGAGCTGTATCAGCCAGTTCGTCTTCAATACGCAGCAATTGGTTGTACTTCGCTACGCGGTCTGTACGGGAAGGCGCACCAGTCTTGATTTGACCTGCATTTGTTGCCACAGCGATATCAGAGATTGTGGAGTCTTCGGTTTCACCGGAACGGTGGGAAATCACCGCAGTATAACCAGCCAGCTTCGCCATTTCGATTGCTTCGAAGGTTTCTGTCAGCGTACCGATTTGGTTTACTTTTACCAGAATGGAGTTACCTGTAGAGGTCTCGATTCCGCGAGCCAGACGCTCGGTGTTGGTTACGAACAAGTCGTCACCTACCAGCTGAACTTTACTGCCCAACTTGTCAGTCAGCGCTTTCCAGCCATCCCAGTCATCTTCAGACAGACCGTCTTCGATGGAGATGATTGGGTATTTGTTTACCAGATCTTCGTAGAACGCGATCATTTCTTCTGTTGTTTTCACAACGCCTTCGCCTTCGAAGTGGTATTTGCCGTCTTTAAACATTTCTGTAGCTGCTACGTCCAACGCAAGGAACACGTCTTTGCCTGGCTCATAGCCTGCTGCCTTGATCGCATCCAAAATGGTTGTGATCGCTTCTTCGTTGGATTTCAGGTTTGGAGCAAAACCGCCCTCATCCCCTACTGCTGTGCTCAGGCCTTTTTCACCCAATACTTTTTTCAGGGAGTGGAAAATTTCCGCACCTGTACGCAGCGCTTCCTTGAAGGAAGTAGCACCTACTGGCATAACCATGAATTCCTGAATGTCTACGGTGTTGTCTGCGTGCTTACCACCGTTCAGGATGTTCATCATAGGAACTGGCAGCATTCTCGCGTTGAAGCCGCCGAGGTAGTTGTAGAGAGGAACGCCGAGAGATTCTGCAGCCGCACGTGCTACTGCCATGGACACACCGAGAATTGCGTTTGCGCCCAGCTTGCCTTTGTTTGGCGTGCCGTCGAGCTGAATCATCGCCATATCGATGCCAACTTGATCCAGGGCATCCATGCCGATCAGTTCAGGAGCAATGATTTCATTCACGTTTTCTACGGCTTTCAGAACACCTTTTCCCAAGTAACGGGATTTGTCACCGTCGCGAAGCTCAACTGCTTCATACGCACCTGTAGACGCTCCAGATGGAACATCTGCGCGACCCATCGAGCCATCTTCGAGATATACTTCTACTTCCACAGTTGGATTACCGCGGGAGTCCATAATTTCGCGTGCATAAATGTCAGTAATCATTGCCATTTCTCGTCCATCTCCTTTTTTCAAGTGCACTTACAATCTATTTCGATTTAAACGCCAAGCTACCCTTACAGTGTGTCCCAGCGAAGCCTATTTTGCAAGTAACGATTTACCTGTCATTTCAACGGGTTGCGCTACTCCCAAAAGCTCCAAAAGCGTTGGCGACAAGTCGGCCAAAATACCGTCTTCGCGCAGGGCAGCCCCGTCTTTTGTCACAATTACAGGCACCGGATACGTACTGTGTGAAGTAATTGGTCGTCCCGCTTCATCCAGCATCAGATCTGCGTTGCCGTGGTCAGCTGTGATGACGGCTACGCCGCCTTTTGCTACGATGGCATCGACTACTCGGCCCAAGCATGCATCCACCGTCTCGACTGCTTTGATTGTTGGCTCCATCATACCGGAATGACCAACCATGTCGCAGTTGGCAAAGTTCAGGATGATCGCGTCAAAATTGTCTGCCTCGATCTCAGCGACAACAGCGTCTGTCAGCTCTGGTGCACTCATCTCCGGCTGCAGGTCGTACGTCGCCACTTTTGGCGAAGGAATCAGGATGCGTTTCTCACCAGGAAACTCTTTCTCACGCCCGCCACTAAAGAAGAACGTCACATGCGGATATTTCTCCGTCTCGGCAATGCGCAGCTGCTTCAAGCCATGCTGGGAAAGCACCTCTCCCAATGTGTTATCCAGATTGGAAGGCTTGTAAGCAACATACCCGTTAACCGTCTCGGAAAAATGCGTCAGGCACACAAAATGCAGATCGCGCGGGCGCTCATCTCCGCGGTCAAATCCACGGAAATCTTCATTCGTAAATGCCTGCGACATTTGAATCGCACGATCCGGGCGGAAATTATAAAAAATAATCGAATCGCCGCTTTGAACGGTCGTCACTGGTTTTCCGTTTTCATCGAGAATCACGGTTGGCATGACGAACTCATCCATAATGGACTTTTCGTAGGATTCCTTAACCGCCTGAACCGGATCACGATAAGCCGGAGCATCTGCATACACCATGGCGCGATACGCCTTCTCTACGCGCTCCCAGCGTTTGTCACGATCCATCGCATAGTAGCGACCTTGTACGGTAGCAATACGGCCAACACCCAGCTCAGCGATTTTAGCTTGTAGCTGCTCGATATAACCCACTGCACTGTCAGGCGATACATCGCGGCCATCGAGGAAACCGTGAATGAACACATCCGCAAAGTCCTGCTTTTTCGCCAACTCGAGCATCGCAAACAGGTGGTCAATATGACTGTGTACACCACCATCGGACAAAAGTCCGAACAGATGGAGCTGCTTGCCGTTTTGCTTCGCGTGCTGGAAAGCAGCAATCAGTGTTTCGTTCTCATAAAAAGCGCCTTCTTTAATCGACTTGGTAATGCGCGTCAAATCCTGATAAACGACACGCCCTGCCCCGATATTGAGATGGCCTACTTCGGAGTTCCCCATCTGTCCTTCTGGCAGCCCAACAGCCAACCCACTTGCCTCTAGTGTCGCGTGAGGGTATTGGTTCCAGTAACGGTCAAAATTCGGCTTGTTGGCTTGCGCTACTGCGTTTCCATACGTTTCGTTCCGCAGAGCAAAACCATCCACAATCAAAAGGGCAACCGGTTTTGGTCTTTGTGCCATTGCTTTCTCCTCCTATCGCGACGTTGCTCCTGCCACAAGCTGCAAGTAGCTGTTCGCTACAAGACTCGCTCCACCGACCAATGCTCCGTCAATGTCAGGCTGTGCCATGTAGCTTGCGATGTTTTCCGGCTTTACGCTTCCGCCGTATTGAATGCGCACTTTCTCGGCTGTCGCTTGTCCGAAGCGTTCACCGATTACGCTGCGAATAATGGCAATCGTTTCATTGGCATCCTCTGCCGTGGAAGACTTGCCTGTACCAATCGCCCAGATCGGCTCGTATGCAATAACGGTATCCGCCACTTGTGCAGCATCTACTCCAGCAAAAGCACCTTCAGTCTGCGTACGGACTACGTTAGCTGTCTCGCCCGCTTCCCGCTGCTCCAGACTCTCTCCTACGCACACAATCGGTACGAGACCTGCTGCTAATGCAGCTACAACCTTTTTGTTCACCGTCTCATCTGTTTCATTGAAATATTGACGGCGCTCGGAGTGACCAAGAATCACGTACTCCACACCAATTTCTTTCAGCATGGACGCGCTGATTTCGCCTGTATAAGCACCTTGCTCTTCAAAATGCATGTTTTGCGCGCCGATGGCAATATCCGTGCCCGCCAGCTCTTCTTTAAGTGCAGCCAACGCTGTAAAAGGTGCGCAAATAACTTTTTGTACTCCGGAAGTATTATTGCTTGCCTTGGCTTCCTGCGCAAACGCTCTTGCCTCGGCCATCGTCTTGAACATCTTCCAGTTCCCCGCGATAATTGGTGTTCGCATGCAAACTCCCCCTCTTCGCTTTTATTGGTTATCTGCCAACACAGCTACGCCTGGCAGTTCCTTGCCTTCCATGAATTCCAGGGACGCTCCGCCGCCTGTAGAAATGTGTGTCATCTGCTCGGCTACGCCTGCTTTTTCCACAGCTGCTACGGAATCACCGCCACCGATGATCGTCGTTCCGCTGCATGCTGCCATCGCCTTGGCTACGCCAATCGTGCCGCCTGCAAAAGCATCCATTTCAAATACGCCCATCGGACCGTTCCATACAACCGTTTTCGAATCTACAATGACGCTGTGGTACTGTTCCACTGTTTTTGGACCGATATCGAGTGCCATCCAGCCCTCTGGAATTGCATCGATTGCGACGACCTGCTTTTCTGCATCTGCCGCAAAACGGTCAGCTACCACAACATCAACTGGCATCAGCAATTGAACGCCGCGCTCTTTTGCCTGCTCCATCAACGTACGTGCGAGGTCGAGCTTGTCGTCTTCACACAGAGAAGCACCAATGCCATAACCTTGTGCTTTGAGGAATGTATTCGCCATACCGCCGCCGATAATCAGGTGATCGACTTTGGTCAACAAATTTTCAATGACAGCAATTTTATCTTTTACTTTTGCACCGCCGACAATCGCTGTAAACGGACGCTCCGGATTGGACAAGGCTCCGCCCATGAAGCGAATTTCCTTTTCCATCAGCAAGCCTGCAACTGCTGGTATGTACTCAGCGATTCCCGCTGTAGAAGCATGTGCCCGGTGAGCTGTCCCAAATGCATCATTGACAAACAGATCAGCCAAGGCCGCAAAGCTTTTTGCCAGTTCTGGATCGTTCTTTTCTTCTCCCGCATGGAAGCGCACGTTTTCCAACAGGATGACGTCGCCAGACTCCATTCGTTCTACTGCCGCTTCTACGTCAGCACCTTGGCAATCCTCCAGCTTACGCACGTCCTTGCCCAAGAGCGAGGACAGATGGGCTGCGACAGGAGTAAGGCGCATCTCTTCCACCACTTGGCCTTTAGGACGACCAAAATGGCTCGCCAGGATTACTTTGGCTCCTGCCTCCATCATGAAACGGATGGTTGGTACAGCAGCACGAATGCGTGTATCGTCGGTGATTACCCCGTCCTGCATCGGCACGTTAAAGTCGACACGGCAGAATACGCGCTTGCCTGCCAGCTCAACATCGCGGATAGATTTCTTGTTCATGAACGATCCTCCCAAATCATTGGCTTTTTATTCGGAAAAAAGATATGGGAAAAGGGAGATTGCTCTCCCTTTTTTTCCACAACAGTTCTATTTTACGTGTTAGAAGCCGCGCTGTGCAACATAATGACACAAGTCTACGACACGATTGGAGTAACCCCACTCGTTATCGTACCAGGAAACGACTTTCACCATGTTTCCTTCCAGTACCATTGTAGACAAAGCATCGATTGTGGAGGATGCAGGGTTTCCATTGTAATCAGAGGAAACGAGTGGCTCTTCGGAGTAGCCGAGAATGCCTTTGAGAGGGCCTTCTGCCGCTTCTTTCAGCGCGTTGTTGATTTCTTCAACAGTTGCGTCTGTCTTCAGCTCAACGACCAAGTCCACTACGGATACGTTTGGAGTTGGTACGCGCATAGCGAAACCATTCAGCTTGCCTTTCAGCTCAGGCAGTACGAGTGCTACCGCTTTTGCCGCTCCTGTAGAGGTTGGAATGATGTTTTCCGCAGCTGCACGGGCACGGCGCAAATCTTTGTGCGGCAGGTCGAGAATTTGTTGGTCATTGGTGTAAGAGTGAACGGTTGTCATCAAACCGCGTACGATCCCGAATTTTTCATTGAGAACCTTCGCGTATGGCGCCAAGCAGTTCGTTGTGCAGGATGCGTTGGAGATCACAGTGTGTTGCGCTGGATCGTACTTGTCTTCGTTTACACCGATTACGACTGTAATGTCTTCATTTGTTGCTGGAGCGGAGATGATGACTTTTTTCGCGCCACCTTCCAGGTGCTTCGCTGCATCTTCACGCTTCGTGAAGCGTCCAGTTGATTCCACTACGATTTCAACACCGTAATCTGCCCACTTCAGTTGAGCTGGATCGCGCTCTGCCAATACCTTGATTTCTTTTCCGTCAACGATGAGCGTGTTTTCGGAAGCTTCAACACTCACGTTCAAAACGCCATGAACCGTGTCATATTTCAAAAGGTGCGCCAGTGTGTGCGCATCTGTCAGGTCATTGACCGCCACGATTTCTACATTCGGATTGTTCAGTGCTGCACGAAATACGTTACGACCGATACGACCAAATCCGTTAATACCTACTTTTACCATAATGTATACCTCCTGCTCATTAGCTAGCTTTATTCTTCATCGTGAGAAACCTGCCCTCTGGCGAAAACCAGCGGGTCGATAATATCGTAACAATCGGTAATAAGATTGGAAAAAACACAAAGGGCAATGTTTGGATCGTCGAAACACCTAACGTGAGCGCCATCATCATCGATAGACCGTTCCATGGGATCAGCACAGGCATGACAACTGTGGAGTCTAGCATCGTCTTGCCCAACAGCTCACGCCCTCCCTCCCATTGGGAGAACCTCCCGAGAAGAGTCGAGCCGAGAACCAGAATCGGAATGGTTTGGTTACAGCTGATGATGACCACTAACAACGACAATGCCGCTGCTTTCGCTACCAATACCGTCTTATTTTTTGTATGCCCCATCATTTTGTCTACGATGGGAGTTAATAAATTGGCTCTGTTCAAAATGCCGTTTAAAAAGCCTGCGAGAATGATTAACGCCAGAACACTGAAGATGGCGAACATCCCGCCCCCATGGACCAGTTGATCCAGCGGCGTTCCTGAATGAAACTCAAATCCAACTAGCATCGATGTAAAAAACGTCTTCACATCCAAATTCCCATTGATCCCGACTAGAATCGCACTGGCTCCGATACCGAAAAACAATGCCTTCACCGCTTTTACTCTCAGTGCAAAAGAGGCAATTAACACCACGAGAGGCAGCATGAGCAGCCAATGTACAGAAAAATGACTGACTAACAGCTCCTGGTACATTTGAATGGTATCCGTCGAGTTCGCTTGAGGTCGAAACAGATCAAGGATCAGGAAAAGTAACGCGCAAATCGCTACTGTAAGCAAAGCAGGACGCCGTATTCTTCTTTCCTGCTCTTCTGTCATACCGACATTGGAAAGCACCAGTAATCGACTGCTGGATATCGGTGAGAAACGTTCCCCTACCATCGCTCCAGAGATGAGCGCGCCTCCTACGATCGCAGGTGATATCCCTGCTGCGTGTGCTATGCCCATCAAGGACAGCCCAATCGTACTCAGTGTACCGATTGATGTACCCAATAAATAACTGACGCCTGCAGTCAACAGAAAAGAGAGAACGAACAAATACTCGACATTCACAATCGATAATCCGTAGTAAATGATGGCGGGAATGGTTCCTCCCATCATTAATAGAGGAATCAAGAGTCCTACTAAAAACAGAATCGTAAGGACGGGCTTTGCCTTTTGGACACCTTCCCAGCCAAACACGAACTGTTGCTTCCACGGATAACCCAATCTTTTTACACTAACCAGTGTGACCAAGATCGCAAAAACAATCCCCCATGCGATCGGAAAACCGAGCGATAGGCTCAAAATGATACCAGCGATCATTGCCAAGATGGGTGTTACCGATGTGATAGACATGCGACCGACTTCCTTCCGTTACAATCGTGCGGACAACAGCGTATAAGCTGCCCCTTCGTCCGTAATGAGTACATTCTGACACGATTGCTTAGCAAAGGAAAGAATCGCTTTTGCCTTGCTTTCGCCCCCCGCAATAGAGAGCACTGTTTCTGCCTTGTGCACTTCCTCTAGCTGTAAACCAATTGTCGGCATTCTGTGGACCGTTTCTCCCGCTTCATTAAAGTAGTATCCGAATGCTTCTGATACAGCACCCGTTTCCACTAATTCCGCGAGTTCTTCCTCCGAATAATTCCGCCTTCTCGCCATCGTGACGGCATCCCCGATTCCATGTAAAACGACTCGAGTTTCGCCCAAGAGTGACAGCACATCTTGTACCTGTGGCTCTTTGACCAATGTCTGCAAGGCTTCTGGATGGAGGCGATCCGGTACGTGAAGAAGCCGATAAGAAGCACCTGTTTTCGCTGCCATGGCGGAAGCGAGCGTGTTCGCTTGCAGCTCTACGCGTTCTCCCAATCCACCGCGAGCAGGGACAAACTGAACGTGTTTGAACGAAGCAGAAGGGGTCAGATGACTTGCTACGCTGGCTATGGATGAACCACCTGTTACCGCTACAATGTCGCCTTCTTGCACGACTTGTTTGAGGACCCGTGCCCCTACCCGTCCCAGCTCTTCCTTTACCCAAGGTGACTGGTCTGCATTGCCCTGCACCACAATGACTTCTGCTATGCCCAACTTTTTTTGCAGGCGCTCTGCCAAGTCAGTAAGGCCGAATAGCTCTCCGACGAGAGGCTCCATGTCGTCCAAGACTTGTTGTCCTTCTTCACTCAGGCTCATTCCGGCAGCTGTTACATGAAGGAGCCCCGTCTCTTTTAGCAGTTCCACTTCTGCCCGCAAAATACGTTCAGTGGTATCCATTGCTTGAGCAAGACCTCTTCTGCCAATCGGCTGCAAATGATAGATGGATCGGAGCAACATGTACCGCTGACGCAAAACTTGAATCAAGTCAGGCAACAATTTTTGTTGCAGTTCCAGTAAACGTCGCATTTTACCTTCTTCCTTGGTTACAAATTGTTGATCGGGACGTTTTATGTCCCTGTATATACATTTTTTGTCCCGCTTGGTGCAAAAAAAAGATCACTTGCTACAACTTGAATGTATCATATTTAACCATATCTTGCAAGTTCCCCTCTACCTATAGGACAAACCATCAGGAGGTCGTTTTGGTTTGAGTCAACATTGTGGAGGAGAAGAAAAAGCACAGTTCCCTTCGACTCTGACACGCCAGCAGGGGAGATTCACTGTCCGTCTCCATTCCCAAAGGGGGCCGTCGAGCCAAAGCCACCCTACGGACGGAAGTTTCTCAGAGAAGAAGTGTTCGACAAGCGGGTCCCCTTTTGGAAGTTCCGACTGGGTTGGCGATGCCAAGGTCTACGAGCCCTGTGCTTTTTCTTCTCACCAACTTTGTTGGTTCATCGGTACTTTCTAAAGCTAAAATACAGCCAATACCATAGCAATCATTTATGATAGAGCGGTACGTCTATGTAGTTCCTCGTGCAGCTCTTTTAGCGTCACCACATGCGTTATGGAACGAAACACGATCTCTCCATCTATCTCGACTACGGGAATGACAAACATCATTTCCTCATGCAAAGCCGGATCACTTTCAATATCAACCATGCGCATACGAAGGGGGAACTCCTCCGCCAGAGAACGGATGTAGAGCTCCACCTCGTCGCACAAATGACACTTATTTCGTCCGTACAAGACAATTTCAAACGTTTTTTCATTCATTCTCATTAAAACCTCTTTCGTTTGGCCGACGATGGGATCAGCATTTCTTCCCGGTACTTGGCAACCGTTCGGCGGGAGATCTCAATCCCCTCTGTAAGCAGCATCTCACCCAGCTTTTGATCAGATAACGGAGCTTTCCGATCTTCTTGCTCAATCAGTGCTTTGATTCTGCGTTTAACACTCTCAGAAGAAGTAGCTTCCCCACTGGAAGTAGAGAGTGCTGACGTAAAGAAATACTTCAACTCAAAGATTCCGCGCGGTGTCTGGACGTATTTGTTGCTGGTTGCCCGGCTGATCGTCGATTCGTGCAGGCCGACCCGCTCTGCTATTTCCTTTTGCGTCATAGGCTTTAAATAATGAATTCCCCGATCAAAAAACTCCCGTTGCATATCGAGGATGGCCTGTGTTACACGCATGAGCGTCAGGCGGCGCTGCTCCAGACTTTTTGCCAGCCACATGGCAGCATTCAGCTTATCGTGAATGAACTGTTTTGCTTCATCCTGACTTTTTTGCTGGCTCAGCATTTTTTCATAGAAGCTGTTGATTTTCAGCCGCGGTGCTGCGACATCATTGACCAATACAACATAATCATTCCCGACCTTTTCTACCGTCACATCTGGAATGACATATCTTGTCTCTACGGAGGAAAAGGCCGCCCCAGGACGCGGATTCAACGTACGGATCAAATCTGCAATCGTCTGTACCTCTTGGGGTGTACATCCGATTTTGTCTGCAATCCGCTGATAGCGATTGTCCGCTAAATCTTGCAGATGGTCACGAACGACCTGCACGATCTTTTCATCATCGAGTGCCAAATGCTCCAGCTGCAGCAAGAGACATTCTTCCAGGCTGCGTGAAGCTACGCCTACTGGATCAAAATGCTGCAAAACGGACAACACGTCCTCAATCTCGAGCATTTCAGCGCCCAGGCGCTCACTTGCTTCCTCCAGTGTAATTTCCAAATATCCCTTCTCATCCAAATTCCCGATCAAAAAGAGAGCAATCTGTTTTTGCAGCGACGAGAATCCTTTTACATAGCCGAGTTGACGCTCCAGATGTTCGTACAGCGTCTCCGCACCTTGCTGGACGTAATCCAGCGGATTGTAAGTGCTTTCATTTTTCGACGAACCGTACTCACCTGTCGCGCGATTGCCCACAATTTCTTTCCAGTCAATCTCAGGAGCTGGCTTCTCTGCTTTTGCAGAAGCGACTTCTCCAGCCACTTCAAGGTCGAAAACAGGATTTTCATTGGCCTGATCCTGCAAATAGGAGATGAGATCAATGGCTGAATATTGCAATATGGTAATCGCTTGGCGTAATTCCGGCGTCATCACTAATTTCAGTGTTTGTTCTTGAAATAACCCCAATCCCATGTTCATGAAGCTCGCCTCCTTCGCACTTGCTCATGCTGCTCGATGACTCTTTATTTTCATTATATTCGTTCTCTCATGCAATTTTCCTGCCAATTTGATGAAACAGAACACAAAAAATGTCGAAAGATCTTCACCAATAGACTTTTTCACTTTCGCTTATTTTATGGCTAGTTTTTTCTGCTGAACTACTTTTTTTCGTTTGCATTGAGATTCTCGATGTTTTATAATATAAGTTGTCGTCACAATATACGCCTGTAGCTCAGTGGATAGAGCAATGGTCTCCGGAACCATGTGCGGGGGTTCGATTCCCTTCAGGCGTACCATACTTTCAAACCAAAAGCGATCTCTTGAATTTCAAGAGGTCGCTTTTTTATGTTGAACCCTCATGGGAACAAAAAAACAGCCCGATCAAGGACTGTTTTTCTTGTACTACATTTCTGGTTAAAAATCGCTTCGAATTTATATATGTTGCCTTCTAATATCTAGGTACGGAATTGTTAGTATTTGCAAGTTATCTTATTGATTAAAAAAAGCTTTGAAAGTGTAAGGCATAGGGTTGATTGGGGTCGTATCGAATGCTGCATCTGTAGAGAATAAATAGATGTAGTAATTCCCTTCTTCTGGGATATTTACTGATAAAGTGGTATTGCCCTTAATACCAAATTCACTTTTTATTGTCTCTCCTTTTGTCTCTCCTTGCTTTCTCACAAGGATGGTAAACGTGTGCTTGCTTGAAGATAATCTACTGAATGCCAATGTAAAATTCCCAGGTTTCGCATAAAAATTAAAAAAGTCAGCATCTCTATTGTGATTAATCGCTGCAGTATATGCGGTATTCGAATTAATATAAGGAGCAAATGCAGGATCATCATTTGGCTCATAAGGATCGTTTGCCGACGCAGCTTTTTGAGGTGCTTTCAAACTTTTTGCAGGTTCCGCTGCCAGTGCAGATACGGAAGCAGATAATACGAGTGACAGGCTTAATAGGCTTGCTACGATTTTTTTCACGAATAAATCCCTCCAAAAGCTGTGATAGTAAGTACTATTAATTTTTACCATTTTATATCTAAATTGTAAATATAAGTTATGTAATTTTTTGTAATAATTTGATGAATACGTTAAAATGAGGTCCACATTTATCGAACGATGACAGTGACTATCGATCTTTGCTACTCTCCGTATAGTAGGGGTTCTCATGCACAAAGTAGCCCATAACGATTAATTCCATAGGTTATGATAATTGTAATTTATACTAATCTTTACCATATTTAAAGTGTTTTGTAAATTCGAATCGTGTAATATTTTGTAATAAATTTACAGATAGCCAACACAAAAAACCCTGAAGCACTACTCTCCTTCAGGGATCCTCACTCAACTATCGATAAACACACTTCCAATTCCTACTGATGGTTCCTCGTTTTATATAAAAGATAAACAAAAAACGGCGCTCCAATCGCTGCGGTAAAAATCCCTGCAGGCAAATCATGTGGTAAAAACACCGTTCTCCCTATCAAATCAGCCAAAACGACAAGCATCCCGCCCAAAACAGCGGAAGCCGGCAGCAAGTAACCATACGCAGAACCTACTAACCTACGCGCAATATGCGGGGCCATCAACCCGATAAAACTAATTCCTCCTGCCACACCGACTGCAGCACCTGCCAATGCCACACTGATCGCAATCAAGAGCAATCGCTTCTTATCAATCGCGACGCCAATGCCTTTGGCGATATCATCACCGAGCTCCTGGGCATTCAAATAACGGATTTGGAAAATCGTGGCGCCAAGAAACAATATGGTCCACGGAAGCAACGTCATGACATTTACCCACGACATACCGTACACAGTTCCTGTCATCCACCCGAGTGCATTTGAGGCTTTATGTGTTTGGGTAATCACCATGAAAAAGATCGTTAATGCCCCCATGCCTGCCGAGATACATACACCCACTAGTGCGAGACGAAAAGGGGAGACTCCTTCTTTCCACGCCGTGAGATACGTAAGCGTCGCGGTTAACAATCCCCCGATCAAGGCCACCAATGGCATCCATTGTACACTTACATCTTTTGCGAATGTGATAAATGCTACCGCTGCTGCCGTTGCTCCCGCTGTAGTCCCGATCAAATCAGGCGAAGCTAACGGATTTCGTACCAAGGACTGCAAAATAGCCCCCGATACCGCCAGGGAAGCCCCCACCATTACTGAAACGACAACGCGAGGCAATCGCCAATCGAGCACGATCAATTCATTCTGTTCACTGCCCGCTCCCACAAAAGCTTTGACGACCTCCCACACAGGAATATGCAAGCTTCCTAAGCCAATACTCAATACAATCACAACAGATAACAGCAAAAATAGTATGAAATTAATTCCCAAAGCCCGCCTATCTACATGAAACGAAAGCGATGGCTTTTTGGTCCGAATGACTACATGTCTATGCATACGCCCTCCCCCTGACCAGCGGGATGATAAAAGCCACTCCTATCATAGCGGTTGCTACGCCTACTGGTACTTCCAGACGCATGGGCATCAATACAAGGCGAGAAAGCAAATCAGCGCAAACCAGAAAAGCTCCGCCGAAAACAATCGAATAGGGAATCAACCATCGATGATCAAGCCCGACTAAGAAACGACATAGATGCGGGATGATGATGCCCACAAATGCAATTGGTCCGGCGAGCGCGACACTCCCACCTGCCAAGAGCACCACGAGCAATAACGCAGTAGCTTTTACCAAGATAATCTTCTGGCCCAGGCCAGTCGCTACATCATCACCAAGTACCATCAAGTTTAACGAGCCAGTCAGTACCATAGCGCCTAACCAGCCTACTAGCAAATAAGGAATGATCATAAAAAAATGATCGAGCTGTCTCCCCTCCACAGAACCAACTAACCAGTAAAAGGCCTCTGTCATCGTCTTTTCTTGCAGCAGCATAAACAGCGAAGTCACAGACGAAGCAAAAGCGGCAACCGCTGCACCCGAAAGTGTCAGCTTAATCGGAGTCATGCCTCCCCGCCCAGCGGAGGCCAATCCGTATACAAGCAGAGCAGTTACACCCGCTCCGATAAAACCTGCCCACATCATTTGCGACACTGGGAATTGCGAGCCAAAAACAACAATCGTCGTCACAATAGCTGCTGCAGCTCCAGCGTTCACGCCGATAAGAGACGGTGAAGCCAAAGGGTTACGAGTCAACGCCTGCAACAAAACACCTGCTACAGCGAGGCTGCTCCCCACTGCTACCGCTGTCAGTGTACGCGGCATTCGGGAAGTCGTAATAATCAAATGTTCCTCCGAACCGGAAAATTGAGTGTATGCCTCTACTGCAGTAGTGAGCGAATACCGATTGATTCCGAAAAGGATACTAGCCACCATCACGACTGCCAGGACAACGAGCCCTGCTATGAGTACAGTAGTCTTTTGCAGTCGGCTGGACAAAATCACATTCACGCCTGTTCCCTTCTTTCCGTTGCATTCTACCTATTCTGTCTATTCGCTACCTATGTATGTAAGTTTCTCCCACTAATCAGTCTAAGCTTGCGGGTAGGGCTAGTCAATGATATTGATTTTTATTATCGCTATCGGAAAACCATCACAGTAATACCTATAGTTTTCCTCTGATTCCAAAAAATATATTGACACATTGTCATATGAGCATATAAAGTAGTGAAGAAAAATGATAATCATTATCAGTTAAAGGGGGATTTTCCATCATGCGCAAAACTTCCCTGCGTTTGATGCTCGGGGCTATGCTTTCCGCTGTCATGCTCGTAACAGGTTGCGGAGGACAGGCAACGCCTTCATCCGACTCGTCTTCTTCTACACCAGCCGCGTCAACAACTCCATCAGCACCGGCAGCGTCTGAAGAGAGAGAAGTAAAACACTTTATGGGGTCAACAAAAATAAAAGGAACTCCGCAACGTGTCGTCACTCTCACCAGTGAAAGCACAGAGGCTGTTCTCGCATTAGGGATTACGCCAGTTGGGGCTGTCATGAGTGGCCTCGGTAAACCCGGTGACCCATGGCATCCACATATTAAAGAAAAAATGAAGGATGCAGTTGAATTAGGTGACGAGAATCAACCAAACGTCGAGCTGATCGCCAGCCTGAAGCCAGACCTGATTCTGGGAACGAAAGGACGCCAAGGGCAAGAGAAAGTATACGCTCAGCTTTCCGCGATTGCTCCAACCGTCTTCTCCGAGGATCTCGTAGGCAGATGGAAAATCAACTTTGCCCTTTACTCAGAAGCGCTGAATAAGAAAGCTGAAGGCGACAAGCTGATGGCTGATTTCGATAAGAAGATTGAGGATGCAAAAGGAAAACTGGGTGACAAGACGAAGATGAAAGTCTCTGTCGTTCGTTTCGTAGCTGGCAAAACTCGTCTTTACTTGAAAGACACTTTCTCTGGCGTTGTTCTGAGCCAGCTCGGCTTTGCTCGACCTGCCTCCCAAGACATCGATGAGTTCAAAAAAGACATCCCCAAAGAGCTCATGTCCGAAATGGATGGCGACGTCATGTTTTACTGGATCGGCGATTATTCCGGTGATGGATCTGCGAATAAATACACCGAGGAATGGATGAAAGATCCACTCTATCAAAAGCTGAATGTCGCGAAAAACAATAAGGCATTCCAAGTTGACGAAGTGATCTGGAACGTAGGCGGCGGTATCCTTTCTGCCGAACTGCTTGTTGATGACATCGTAGAGCGTTTCTCCAAACTGTAGGCTATAAAAAAAGCAGGAGTGGTTGATATAACCACTCCTGCTCTTTTGCCTGCTGGCATTATTGATCGAGTTCCTTACTACCAGCAGTATCCTTACTGGGCAGAATCGGATCTATTTGTTCAGGTTTACGTGAATAAGCTTTGTTTGTAACCAAAATCGTCACAC
The DNA here is from genome assembly GCF_013284365.1 of Brevibacillus sp. RS1.1. Classification (NCBI taxonomy): domain Bacteria; kingdom Bacillati; phylum Bacillota; class Bacilli; order Caryophanales; family Paenibacillaceae; genus Brevibacillus; species Brevibacillus sp. RS1.1. The sequence continues at coordinate 13,011 of NZ_JABSVA010000021.1, read as the reverse complement.
CGATGATGACAATAAAAATGAGCACCAACGCAACGATAAAACCCGTTGTCATGCATACACCCCCGACTTTTTTCTAACTCTTATTATAGCTGATTTCCATGCGAGTCAGAACCTTCAGGCTTAACCAATTCATTATAGAATAACAAACTATTCCAAATTTTGATAGGAAAATGGATCCTATATCTCGAATAGTTACGACAATGCTATCTCACTCAAATACTTGATAGACTATGCGGGGGAATCTGATGAACAAGCTTAAAACCCCTTTCTTATGGAAAAAGAAACGCTCAAAAAAGGAAATCACACAAGTGTTATTTCCAGATCAAATATTAAAAGCATTTTTTCATTTTACGACGGATGCCATCTCGATTAGTGATCTCGATAACAATATCGTCTTGGTGAATCATGCGTTTGAGCAATACTACGGTTGGTCCATGGAGGAGATTTACGCTTCACCGCTCTGCTTTATTCCAGAAGAGTACAAAAGCGAGACCAAACAGTTATTTGATGCGGTCAGGAGCATGGGTGTATTACTAACCAATTACGAAACCATCAGGCAGCGAAAAGATGGCACGAAGATGGATGTCATTCTGTCAGCTGCTCCAATCAAAGACGAAACAGGAAAAATTATTGGTGCTTCCTGCATTACCCGTGACATTTCCGACCGCAAAAAAATTGAAGAGGCCTTGCGTCAAACCGAAGCCAAATATCGTCTCCTCATCGATCATACCCAGGATATCGTGACGATTTATGATTTATCCATGCGACGCATCTATGCCTCCCCATCGATCGAGCAATTGGGATTTGTTCCAGCCGAGGTTACTTCCCCTAACAATCTGCAGCTCACACATCCAGAGGATATCCCTATGTTCCGGGACAAATTTCAAGAGATCATGGCAACGAAACAACCCGTTCATTTCGAGACGCGCTCTATGGATAGGAATGGAAACGAGGTCTCCTTCGAAACACGCGGTATCCCCATTTTAAACGCGGTAGGGGATGTCCAAAACGTCATGTTAGTCTCGCGAAATATCACCGAACGCAAATACTCAGAGGCCGCCTTATTTAAAAGCGAGAATACGAACAAAATCATCTCAGAATACACAGATGATCTTATTCTGATTACGGACAAAAACGGGGATATCCTCTATCTCTCCCCTTCGCATTCACGTGTAATCGAAACGAGTGAACATTGCCGTCAGCTCAACTTTGCCGAGATTCATCCCGAAGATCGCCAAACTGTCATTGACCACTTTCATCTCTTGCTCGCGACCAAGGAAGCAAAGATATGCGAATTCCGTTTCCAGACGAAAAATAACAAATGGATCGTTCTCGAATCAAAGGGTGCCCCCATCCTGACGAAAACGGGAGATTGTGATGGCTTTATCATTGTTTCGCGGGATATTACAGAACGGCGACATAACGAGGAACTATTACGGAAGGCTGAGAAGCTGTCTGTGATTGGGGAGCTGGCTGCTGGAATCGCCCATGAGATTCGCAACCCGCTCACATCTTTGAAGGGCTTTATCCAATTTCTTTATCCGAGCATGAATGATAACCAGCAGTACGCCGACATCATGCTCTCTGAACTGGACCGAATCAATTTTATTGTGAGTGAATTGCTAGTCTTGGCAAAGCCTCACAGCATTCAAATCAAGCCTCTTCCGCTCATCCCTTTGCTGGAAAACGTTTTGACACTTTTGAGATCGGAAGCAAATTTGAAAAACATCGATTTTCGGACCGCATTTGCTTACCATCCAATCATTGCGGGAGAAGAAAACCAGCTCAAGCAGGTCTTTATCAACATCATTAAAAATGCTATCGAAGCAATCGATGGACATGGTGAGGTTGTTATTGCCACCACCCTAAAAGACGATCATCAGGTGCTTATTACGCTCACGGATACTGGCTGTGGAATCTCTGAAGAAATGATTCACAAGCTGGGTGCCCCCTTTTTCACGACAAAAGAAAACGGAACTGGCCTCGGCCTCATGATCAGTAGCAAAATCATGAAAGACCACAACGGCAGCCTGGAAATTAAAAGCAGAGAGCACGAAGGTACAATGGTAGAGATAACACTGCCGATTGTACAGGACCAAATTGGGTCATCCTAGAAAGGTGTACATCTCATCATCGGTGGAGGTGCCCTATGGATTTTACCAAAATGAGCACGAGTGAGTTCGTGGCCAAAATTCGCGAATCCCAAGCGAAAAACCTACGAAGCAGACAGCATCAGGGCTATGGTCATCCCGAAAAGCGGTTGCCTAGCAAGCAAGGTATTTAACAAGCAAAAGCCCACCCGTTAGCTCCTTTGGCTAAAACGAGTGGGCTTTTGTCATTGTTATTGTGGATCCTGTTTATTCAGGTTACGATCTCTTTCGGACTTTTGCTTCTGGGTGCCTTGGGTCTTGCTGCTGTGTCCTTGGTTTCCGCCATTCTTGGTATTTCGATTGTTTGACATCAGAATCCCTTCCTTTTCATTCTGGTATTCATGCCAAACGTAGTATGTCCCAAATGGCTTATTCATAATGAAGAATTACTTCGCTTCACCCATGAATACTTTCTTTCCGTCCTCATACTTGTACACGTATACGGAAGCAAAGTCGTTGTCGCCTTTTTCATTGAATGTTACGTTAACGAATTTTCCTTTGTAATCTTTGGTTTTGTGAACCGCTTCCAGCACTTGTTCACGCGTTGGCTTTTTGCCGCCGTTTGCTTTGATCGCTTCTTCCAGACCGTTCAGCATAACACCCATGGAGTCATAACCAAACGAAGTGAAGATCCCTACTTTGTTGCCAGTCGCGCTCTCGAAGTCTGTGATCCATTTCTTGCCGTCTTCGGTAGCACCAATATCGCCAACAGTAGAAGTAAAGACCACGTTATTGGCATTTTCTGCACCAGCAATTTTCACCATGTCAGCGGAGTCGTAGCCATCGCCACCCATGAAGACACCTTTGAAGCCTTTTTCACGTGCTTGCTTCACGATGATCCCTGCATCAGAGTAGTATCCACCGAAGTAGATCATCTCTGGATTTTTCGCAAGGATTTGGGTGATGATCGCACTATAATCCTTCTCGCCTGCTGTTACCCCTTCATAGCCGAGAACTTGTACGCCGTCTTTTTCAAATTGCTTTTTCACTTCTTCCGCAAGACCTTGTCCATAAGCAGCCTTGTCATGCATAACGAAAGCTGTTTTTACATTCAACTGATTTTTGGCAAAAATCGCAGCCTTGGAGCCTTGTTGATCATCACGCGCACAAATGCGGTGTACGATCTGTTTGCCTTGCTCAGTCAAATCTGATCCCGTTGCGGAAGGAGATACCATTACGAGCTTCTCTTGCTCGTATTGCGCTGCTGCTGTGATCGAAGCACCTGTTGTAGCATGGCCTACTACTCCGACTACATCAGGATTCGAAATCAACATTTGTGCGACTGCTACCCCTTGTTTCGGGTCAGCTTGGTCGTCTTGCGCGGACAATTGAACGTCAAAGCCAAGTGCTTTGAATGCCTCTGCCTTTTCTTTCAACGCATATTCAGCACCAGCTTTTGCTGTGCTTCCATAATCAGAATACTGGCCAGACATCGGACCAACTACAGCAACAACGAGCTTCTCAGTAGCGCCACTTGCACCGCCCGTGCTTCCTCCGCTATTGTTGCTCGGCTGTGGTGTCGCGCTTTGGCTACCAGTCCCCGCACCTCCACCGCAGCCCGCGAGCATTGTGCTCAGAGCAAATGTTGCAGCCAGTATCGACAATGATTTCTGTTTTTTCATAGCAAAAATCCCCCTCTTTATTTATGAGCAAACTATGAATCACAATCTTATTGTAGGATATTTTAGAAAATTTGCAATAGAAATGATTGAAAGAAGAATCCATAAAAAAACCCTCTATCGCTGTCTGCTAATAGAGGTGTACACATGTAGTATTGAGGCAAATAGCCACTTCTACGCATAGAAGTGGCTATCCTCATGAGAAGTATCCCATTGATTATTAGGAATTAATTGGAATGCTCAGCTTGTAAGTGAGCGTTTTTGCATCGTACTCTACTTTTGCACCCAATTCTTGGGCAATGAATACGAGGGGCACGAGCACTGCTCCGGTCACTGGACGTGGCGGATTTGCTACACTCGTTTCTTTGCCGTTTTTATAAGCAAAGTTTTGGTTTTCGTACATACGCAGAGCGTACTTGTTGTCTTTGGCTACCAACAGAGATTTAGTCGTGCTATCCCATGCTGCGCTACCACCCAAAGCAATCGCCAATGTGCTCGCATTCACATACGCAACACCATTTTCAGTAACGATTTCTTGTGGGAATGGGAACTCCTTGCCGTTTAGCTGAACTTTGATTTTTTGTTGTACAGCTGGTGCAGGAGCAGTTTGGGCAAACGCAGCCGTTGCCGCTACACTTCCTGTTAGAAGAGCTGCTGTCAGCATCATTGTAGAAAACTTGCGAAGCATAATAAACACCCCTTAAATATCATGAAATGAATTCCAATTTTGTATGATTCGACATAAATCAACTTTTTCCTTCTTTTTTATCCCATACATTTCCTATGTAATTCTCTCCCCAAACATGACAAGACTAGGAAAAAAATAAATATCCCACGAACAAATGTTTTTGTGCACAACCTGTGTATAACATTGTGGATAACTTTCGAAAGTGAGGCTTGCTATGGCAGGGGAACGTTTTTTTCTCATTTATCAAGAGGCCAGTGATGAAGAATGCTTATTGACCATTGAACCATACAAAGATCAACAGGAGCTGGCGGAAGCCATCAATCAACTGCAAGCCAAACAAATCGATGAATATACGATTATCAAGGGAAAAAAGATGAAAGCCACGCTGAAACTCGCCGTCGATTTAACCGAGGCCGATGAGAATTCCAAGGAATGAATGTTTTCCTTTTCGAGTAGGTTTAGACAGAGGGAATTTGGCAAACATGGTAGTGAGGGCGCGCACTTATGTGTTTGACCTTCATTGACCTTTTGTGTATGATATTGTTACAAAGAGAGGAGGAAGACTAGATGCATATGAATTTAATTCCAACCGTCATTGAACAGACAAGCCGCGGGGAACGTGCTTACGATATTTATTCCCGCCTGCTCAAAGACCGCATCATCTTTCTGGGAACCCCAATCAACGACACCGTAGCCAATATCGTTGTGGCACAGTTGTTGTTCCTTCAGGCGGAAGATCCGGAGAAAGACATTCACTTGTACATAAACAGCCCAGGCGGTTCTATTACTGCTGGTATGGCAATTTACGATACTATGCACTTCATCAAGCCTGATGTATCCACCATTTGTATCGGAATGGCTGCTTCCATGGGAGCATTCCTGCTGGCTGCTGGGGCAAAAGGCAAGCGCTTTGCTCTGCCAAACAGTGAAGTCATGATCCACCAACCATTGGGTGGCGCACAAGGACAAGCGAGCGACATTGAGATTGCCGCAAAACGTATCTTGAAGATGCGTGATCATCTGAACACCATCTTGGCTGAACGCACTGGACAGCCTTTGGAGCGCATCCAAAAGGATACCGATCGCGACAACTTCCTCTCTGCCGCTGAAGCAGTAGCGTACGGATTGATTGACAAAGTCATCACTTCCGAACCGTCTTCGAAAAAATAAGAGCTGTCGTAAAAAAACACTCGTGCCTGAACTACCGGCCGAGTGTTTTTTTATGCCGAGCAAACCCCTTGAGGTTTCCCTTGGTCTGCTCGGCTTTTTCGATGAATCATTGTGATACTTCCATTAACTGACTGACATAGACGGTTCGGCTATGCCCTGGATTTTTTTCCTCATGTACACGTGCTGTTGACGTTTTTTCGTCTACAGCATCGATCCAAACGGCTTGTCCATCGTACTCTACCTTGATATGGTCGTCGGATTTCATGATGGCTTGTGCTCTTGTTACATTCATAAGTGACTGACTCCCTCTATTGGTCATCGTCAAGAGCTTGCTTGGCTGACGTAGCCCCTGTCATCGTATCTACAGTCGTTTCTTCAATCAGGCCGTTTTGGTCGGAAACAACTCCGCCCCCCAGTCCCTCATTCACCATCCGATCAATGTCCATATCATAACAATCGCGGCCTTCGTAACACTTATCACGGTTACTCATGTCTCATTCCTCCTTCATGCAATATACATGGTTAGAAATGCCCTGACCGAAGTGAATTGATACATATTCATCAAGATGACCAACAAAAAAAGACACCTCCCTTAAGGGAAAAGTGTCTCTCGTGACTCTATTCTTCTTTGCTTACCAGATTCGTAAGGCTGCTGACTGCCTGGGAGGCATCCGGCCCTTCTGCCAAAATGGTAATTTCCGTTCCAGAGCTGATTGCGAGGCTCATGATACCCATGATGCTTTTCGCATTGACCTTCTTGTTGCCTTTTTCTACGAATACTTCCGATGCAAAACGGTTAGCTTCCTGTACGAAAAAAGCTGCTGGACGAGCTTGCAAACCGGTCTTTAACTGAACCACGACCTGCTGTTGAACCATGAATGGACCTCCTTACTAGTAGACTATTATCCTTTAGTATAACATGCATCTACATCGAAATATTTTGTTTTTCTCGTATTTTGTCAGCGATTTCGTTAATTTTCCGCAAGCGGTGGTTAATGCCCGATTTGCTCACTACTCCGCTTGGCACCATCTCGCCCAATTCTTTCAAATTGATGTCAGGATGAGCCACTCGAAGCTCCGCGACCTCGCGCAGACGTTTTGGCAAATTCTCCAAACCCATCTCTTGATCGATGAGCTGAATATTTTCCATTTGTCTGGTGGCTGCATTCACCGTTTTGTTTATGTTCGCGATTTCACAATTGTGTAAACGGTTTACGGAGTTCCGCATGTCCTTTACGATTCGGACGTCCTCGAAATACAGCAGCGCCTGATGAGCCCCTATCAAGCTCAAAAACTCTGTAATCTTTTCGCCTTCTTTAATATAGAGAACATACCCTTTTTTCCGCTCGATGCACTTGGCATTTAGTTTATACCGATTGGCGATCTTGGTCAATGCTTCGCAAAAATCCTGATAGGAAGTGAAAATCTCCAGATGATAGCTGGATGCCTCTGGATGATTCACAGATCCCCCCGCCAAAAAAGCCCCCCGCAAATAAGCAGCGCGGCAGCATGACTTTTTCACGATCTCTGGAGCGATTCCTGGGATAAACGACAGGCTTTGATCCATGATGCCCAAGTCTTGCAGGATCTCATTGGCCTTATTCGGAATACGCACAATGTAGACGTTGTTTTTTTTCAAACGCATTTTTTTGCGAACTAGCAATTCAGCGTGTATCTGAAACAACCTCTTGATTAACGTGTAAATACGTCGGGCAATCGCCGCGTTCTCTGTCGTCACATCCAGCACCAGTCGTCCGGCTCCAAACTGCAGACTTCCATTCATCCGAATCAAGGCTGAGAGCTCTGCCTTGCTGCAGCAATCGGCACCCTCCATCATGGTAAGCTCTTTTTTGGTATGCGCGGCGAATGACATCGACTTCACTACTCCTTCTCTATCTTCAGCACCTTCCGTCTTCGCTTGACAAGTGACACAACCTGCTTGCTGACAGCATGTGCATCATGACGTAGGTATCCGTCCTCAAATGTGACTAACGGCTTCGCCACTACATGCAGACCGAGTTGGCGCAATCGCTTTGAGTCACATCGGACAGGAGCTGCTCCTTTTTCCGCGTATTTGTCCAATACATGGGTTGGTAGCTCGGCTGAATTGACAATGATCGTATCCAGAAATGGTCTATCTACATGTTCATACATGACATTCACGTGCCTGGATGCAGAAAAACCGTCTGTCTCCCCTGGTTGTGTCATGACGTTACAAATGTAGATTTTTGGGGCTTGTGCGCATGTAATCGCTTCAAATAACCCTCGTACTAATAAATTGGGCAGGATGCTCGTGTACAAGCTGCCAGGCCCAATCAAAATGGCATCCGCGTCGGCAATCGCCATCAGGGCTTCGCTCAGAGGAACAGCATCCTCTGGATCAAGGAACACCCGCTTGATTTCTTTGCCAGTCAACGGTATTTGGGATTCTCCGATTACGAGAGATCCATCTGTCATTTCCGCTTTCAACTGAATCGATTGCGTGGAAGCTGGCAATACATCTCCACGCACCGCCAAAACCCCGCTTAATGTTTTGACTGCGGTGACAAAATCTCCAGTGATTTCGTTCATCGCTGCAAGTAATAGATTTCCCAAATTATGCCCGGCTAATCCCGTGCCTGTGGAAAAACGATATTGCATGACTTTTTCCATCAACGGCTCTGTATCGGCCAGAGCAGTCAAGACGTTTCGAATGTCGCCAGGTGGAAGCATATCCATTTCTTCTCGCAAACGTCCAGAGCTTCCCCCATCGTCTGCTACCGTCACAATCGCTGTAATATGCACTGGCTCGTGCTTCAAACCGCGTAAAAGGACGGATAGACCCGTTCCTCCGCCAATAACGACTATCCGTAATGGCCTTGACTGTAGCCTCCCGACTCCCTTAGTAGGCATATGTCACCTCATTATTTCTAATACATATACCACAGGTGGCTTTTTATGCACGCTTCAGTCTTTCCTGCCATCTTATGCTCATTTGTTCTTTTCCATGTCTCGATGACTAACACGGACAGAAAAATCTTTGCCAAAGGCTTCTCCCAAATGTTCTGCAATGGCGACCGAGCGATGCTTGCCACCGGTGCATCCGATTCCTATCACAAGTTGACTTTTTCCTTCTCGCTGGTAATGCGGTAGGGTGTACCCCAAAAAGTCTGTAAGCTTTTCTAAGAATTCCTTTGTGTCCTTGTGCTGCATCACATACTCTGCCACGTCTGGATCACATCCTGTTTTCGGACGCAAATCCTCCACATAATGCGGATTGGGCAAAAAACGGACATCGAACATCAAGTCAGCGTCTATCGGTGCGCCGTATTTGAAACCAAACGATAATACATTAATCGTAAGGGGTGATCCTTGTTGACCGTATTGGTTGATGATTTTTTCTCGAAGCTGAACTGGCTTCATTTGACTCGTATCGATAATCTGATGCGCCCAGCCCTTCATTTCCTCCAACAAACGGCGTTCGGCGTGAATTCCTTCCAAAGGCGAACCGTTCGGAGAAAGCGGATGTCTGCGGCGTGTTTCCTTATAGCGAGAAACCAATGTCTGATCGTTCGCATCCAGATAAAGGATATGGTAAGATAGTCCATTCATCTGATTGAGGCTTTCCATGGTTACGGCTAGATTTTCAAAAAACTCACGCCCTCGCAAGTCAATCACCAATGCGACTCGCTCAATACTCCCACCAGACTGTTTAACCAACTCAGCAAATTTGGGAATCAGTACAGGGGGCAGGTTGTCTACACAAAAAAAGCCCAGGTCCTCCAAGCTTTGTACAGCAACTGTCTTTCCCGCACCTGACATTCCGGTAATAATCAGGAGATTCATGGCCTTGTCGTTTCCCAATTCCGTCACGCAACTCGCCTCCTACGATTCTGACAATAGCATACCATATTGTCGACCTTATTCGCACCTTTTTGAACCGCTTCCCCTGTTTTTCCAAGGACGTCCTCTACAGGCGTACAAGCTATTTTAGAAAAAAAGATGCGTGACTGAATGCCAGCCACGCAACAATTGTTTATATAGATAAGGGGGTCAATTCATTGTCTATAGATTACACTTGAATTATTTCACCCATGTTACAAGCAGGTTAAGAGATTGTGACATTTTGTTCCTTTAGCTTTTCATTTAGCTCTTCTACATAATGCTGAGCAGATTGAGCAGCGATCGAACCGTCTCCAGTTGCTGTCACGACTTGGCGCAGCATTTTTTCGCGTACATCGCCTGCTGCAAAAACACCTTTTACTTTGGTGTTCATTTTTTCGTCTGTCAGTACGTAGCCTGCGTCGTTGGTGATGCCCAGTGGACGTACACTTGCAGTTAATGGGTCCATCCCTACGTAGATGAACACTCCATCTGCTGGGTATTCACTTTGCTCACCTGTTTTGGTGTTTTGCAAGAGAACCGCTTGTACCTTGCCTTCACCACGGATCTCTTTTAGTTCGGTATCCCAAATCACTTCGATTTTTTCGTTATCGAAAGCGCGTTTTTGCAGGATTTTCTGTGCACGGAACTGATCACGGCGGTGTACGATTGTCACTTTGGAAGCAAAGCGAGTAAGGAACACTGCTTCTTCTACCGCGGAGTCTCCTCCACCAACAACAACCAGCTCTTTATTGCGGAAAAATGCACCGTCGCATACCGCGCAGTAAGATACACCACGGCCGGACAATTCTTTTTCGCCTTGTACACCGAGCAAACGATGCTCTGCACCAGTTGCCACAATAACAGATTTGGTCAAGTATTCCTTGTCACCCGTGATAACGCGCTTGTACGGCTCTTCATCGCGGATTTCCTTGATCTCACCATAAGCATACTCCGCACCGAATTGCTGTGCATGCTCAAACATTTTTGTAGAGAGATCAGGGCCAAGAATGGAAGTGAAGCCTGGATAGTTCTCGATATCTTCCGTGTTCGCCATTTGACCGCCTGGGATCCCTCTCTCCAGCATCAATGTGCTCATATTCGCACGGGATGTATATACAGCAGCCGTCATTCCAGCAGGGCCAGCTCCGGCGATAATCACGTCATAAACTTTTTGTTCGCTCATGCTTGTTGCCTCCTCGTCTCACACAGTTCTGTTTCCTTATTTAAATTAATTATAATGTAATAATCTATTTAAAATCAAGTGTCGACAAAACTTTGACGCACTTTGCCAAGGTTGAGGCAGAAATGCCATATTTTTGAGCTAGAAGGGCTTGTGACTGTTTTTCGTTCGTTATCGTTCCGTATACATATTCTAATGCTGCGACCCACGCTACTTCTTTTCGCACTTGTACCTGACTTTGGGCATATTCATGATGCTTGCGCCATACATCGAGGCACCATTCTCCAGCCTCTTGCTTGCCCTGCGAGAGCAAATGACGGCTTATGCCTTCTTCTATATTGCTCTTTTGATCTTCCGTCGTCGGCGAACCATTCGATCCTTCTGGAGTTCCGTCCGGCATATCTGCACCCATATCAGCCAAAGCCAGCAAAGCCAACTTCTGCAGCTGCTGGTTATCCGTCTGGTAATAAAATTGACGGACTGCAGTTTCAGCTTCATCGTCTCCGATCAGAGACAATGTTTGCAGCACCGCGAATTTCACTTCATCGCGCCCATGCTGCAATGCCCAGAGAAGGGAGGCTCGGATCATTGGGTCTGTTTTAAAATCCTCCACTCCCGTAAACGAAGCCTTCTCCCAAGAAACATCACGTTGGGTCGTATTGTATTGGTAGGGGATTGGTTTTATAGTCTCCCCTTCTTGTTCGTTTTTTACCATTTGAATGTATTGATCTGCGATTCCTGCTTCTGGATCTAACTGTTTGGCTTTTTGCCACCAGCGCAGTGCTTGATCCTTTTTCCCACTCAAATAAGCTGAGATTGCAGCATAATGATACGTGCACGCTTCATGTGGTCGTCCATTTCGAAGCATGCGTTGGTAATGGAAATACGCTTCGTCATGCTGGCCGAGCACTCCCATTGTTGTTGCAAGCTTATAGGTATTTTCCGGATGGAACGGAACAACTTTTTTCAGCGTGTCAATCAAGCTCAACAACTCTACCGTTTGATTGTGATGAGAGAGCAAAACCGCCAAATTGCACAGTGCATGCAGGTTTCCTTCTTCTTTATCCAGCGTCTGTTCAATCGTCTCCATCGCCTTCTCGAATTCTCCAGCATAATAGTAGGCGAGAGATAAATTGTTCCATGCCGGCAAAAACTCAGGATCTGCCTCGACGATTTCTTTTAAGGTATCCAATGCCTCTAAGAAACGTCCCTCTTCCAGACTGCGACGAGCTCGTTCATGCTTGCTGTATACGTCCTCTTTTTCACTTGGGAGGAAGTGTCGCGGTGGCATGTCCAGCTCAAAGTAAATATAGTCGAGGAGCTCTTCAGCATCTTCACGATACGGTCCAGTGCTATCCTCTTGTAAATAACGAACAGCCATTTCTTCTGCCATATGGTAATCTTCTAAGTTGGCATAGTTATTCGCCATGTAGAAATACACTTCTGTCATGGATGGGTCCCATTTTTCTATCACTTCATAGAGCACTTCATTCGACGCTTCAAACTGTCCGGTTTCAGCTAAAGCACTAGCCAAATGGCAGTGGCATTCTGCATTCGTCGGCTCCATTTCAACTGCTCGGCGAAATGAACGCAATGCTTTATCATAGTCGTACCGATTCAAACAGCGCATTCCCCGGTCAACAAAAAAAGCAGCATCTTGCTTAAAGTCAACGACGGTTGTTTTCTTTAAAATACTTTTGTTATGTTTCATAAAACCTCCAACATCGTAGGAGCTTACACTCCAAGTATCGTACCAGAAGCATCGGCACCCTACAAGCTGACTCGCCTTTTAAAGTGTTCAGCGGATAAAGCAAGAAACACCACTGGCCCATAGCAAGTGGTGTTTACGAACAAAAATGGAGCGGACGAAGGGTCTCGAACCCTCGACCTTCGCCTTGGCAAGGCGACGCTCTACCAATTGAGCTACGTCCGCATATCTTATCAACTATTCATATTTTGTCCGATTGAAAAACTGGTGAGCCATGAAGGACTCGAACCTTCGACCCTCTGATTAAAAGTCAGATGCTCTACCAACTGAGCTAATGGCTCGTACATGGTGGCTCGGGACGGAATCGAACCGCCGACACGAGGATTTTCAGTCCTCTGCTCTACCGACTGAGCTACCGAGCCATATACTTTATTCGCCACTCTTGAAAAAGAATGGCGGAGCTGACGGGACTCGAACCCGCGACCTCCGGTGTGACAGACCGGCGTGAACTCCAACTTCACCACAGCTCCATATAGAAGGCTTATTCCTTCAAAACTGAATACGCATGATTGCTAAGAATTTGTGGATAAGTCCTCGACCGATTAGTATTCGTCAGCTCCACGCGTTACCGC
>NZ_JABSVA010000020.1:0-41842 GCF_013284365.1 Brevibacillus sp. RS1.1 | reverse complement strand
GAGACGAAAAGCTGTATTCCCGATTACTTGTAAAAAGTAATGGAGAATGCAGCTTTTTTTGTTGTGTAATAGGGTAACTGTGCAAAACAAATGCACAGTTTTTTTGTTTTCTTTTTTTGTCCCTCTATTCTCCTCTACGCTAGAAACAATGGAGAGGAGGGGGAGAATGTCTATACATCCGTTACGACTATTGGCTATATTGCTTTTCGCTACATGTATAGGTGTAGCGACCTACATCATTTTGAAGCCGCATCAAGTGACCTATATTCAATTGCGATCAACAGTGGAAAAAGAAAGTGGCCAATTACTTGAAGCAAGGGATATGGAGCCATTAACACTGAGACTGGGAGGAATCTTTCAACAACCCATTGCCCCAATTCCAGGTTTGATTCCATGGGAGGAAGGACAGAGTCTTGTCGGTTTAGCATTCACCCGTCAAGTGAAGGGTGGCCGACCGTTATTGAAAAGTGATTTGGAGCAAACCAGTAATGCGCAAGGCAGCGGAGTGATCACAGAAAAAATGACAGGTATGAGCATTCCCATAGACAATGTTGCAGGAGTTTCACCGCATGTATCAAGCGGAGAAAGGGTGCACGTCTATGCTTCCTTTGAAGATGAGACAGGAGCACATTCTGGACTGCTGCTGCAAAACATGCCGATCATTGGCATTCAACGCGAAATGGAAGGCGATCATCCCAATCTGGTAGCTGTGACTCTCTCCCTGACACGTGATGAGGCTGTTCTGCTAACACACGCACTTCATTATGGAAAAATCAGACTGGGCTTGGCTGCAGTGAAGGATGAGGGAAATCCAGGAATAGGAGACGCAAAATTCGCTTCAGAGTTAATGAAGACGAAAACTCGCTGGGGTATTAAAAAGGAGGAGCATGAGTGAAAAGGCGGTTGCTCATAGTAGATGATGATCGTGATTCAGTTCGTTTGTTAAAGGCGCAACTTATAAACAGTAGATGGATCGAAGTGTGCGGGGAAGCACTCGGAGTGGAAGAGGCATGGGCAAAATTACAGGCAAACCAACCCCATTTGGTGTTGCTGGGTGGTATAAAGGGAACGGAAAGAGGTGTGTTGTGTCAGCAATTTCGGCTAGCCTTTCCTCATCTTTCATTTATTGCTGCTTGCTCAAGCAATGAACTGATGTGGGAGCCATTTTTCCGGAACTTAGGTCTATGGGTTATTGCCAAGCCCATTGAACCAGGGCAAATCGAAGCGTTAGCTATGATGATACAGCCTCCAGGTATGGTAGCAGAAGCTGCGCCACAACAACACCAGTATGTAATCCAGGAACAAACTAGGAGCTATCCGAGTCAGCAGCCTTCGATCTCAGAGCCGATCACGGATAGTTTAGTTCCTGAAATGACTCGTCCTAAACAGCTTATTACTGTTTACGGTCCCAAAGGTGGCGTAGGAAAAACATTTATTTCTCGTGAGCTAGCGATTTTCTTTTCCATGCAAAAAAACGAGGGCGTCCCATTGCGGGTTATCGCTGTTGACTTCAATCTTGATCTCGGTACTTTTGCGACTACTTTGAATCTCCCCCGTACCCCTAATCTTTTTACGTGGGTAAAGGATCTTGATGCTCAATTGCATTCGTTTATTCAGGATCAAGGCAAAGATCCGTATTCCATTAGCAGTGAGGAATGGCAGGAATACGCACAAGCCTTGCCGTTATCTCCCCAACATATCGAGAAATATGTGGTTGCTCATCCTGATACAGGCTTGCATGTACTTACGTCCCCCCGTGATATTCGGCAAAGCTTTGAAATCCGTGACTATCATTTATATCTGATTCTCGAAACGTTAAAACAGAGCAACTATGACGTCATTCTTATTGATACGGCTCCGGATACAACAGATGCAACGATACAAGCTCTGTTTTTTGCAGAGCATGTCGTGATGGTGGGGAATCCGGTGGTAGACTCCATTGAAAATATTCAACGATTGCTGAAACTGTTGAGAGAAGCAGAGTACCCAGAAGAACGCATTAAAATTTGCATGAATCGTTTGCAGAGGAAAGAAATGTTTACCTTAGATGAAATTCGTGCCTATTTCCAGCTTCACCCCAGCAAAAAAGTTTTCTCCATACCTGATGATGTGGAAGTGAAAAAATCAATTAACACCGGAACGCCAGTCATGCTTCAGTCAGGGAGAATTCCGGCCAAGGAAGCCATTGAGACATTAGGAAAAGCACTGTTTCCCGTAGATGGGGAGCAAATGAAGGCTGCTGAAAAAGAGAAACAAAAAGAGAAAACATCTCTCTTCAAATGGTTATGGGGATAAGGGAGGGTGTCATGTTCGATAAAAAACAGTTACTAGGCATTTCAAATCAAGTCCGCACTGCGCAAGAATTACGATCAGCGGGGAGGGGAACGGCGGGAGTTCCTGCGACGCTTCACGAAAAAATGCAAGCTCCGGATCATGAGCGGACGAATGAAAAATGGGTTGGGACAGATAGAGAAACATCGATTCGTACCCAGATTGTTGAGAAATACGGAAAGCGATTATGGGAGGAAAAACATTCTTCACTCTTTATGGATGAGCTGACGGCAGATATTCGAATGCTGCTGGAGTCGCAAACCACGCTGACATCCATACAAATGGAAGCAGAAGTAAAACGGCTGCTACATTCTTTGACGGGGTGGGGCCCATTAGACGCTTTATTAGAGGATAACGACATCACGGAGATTCTTTTTCATCGCTATAACTATCTCGTCATTGAAAGAAAAAGTACTGGTCGTCTTGAATCTCCGGAGATTACTGTTTTTCGCGATGAGGAAGAGCTGCTGCGCTTATTAGAACAGATTGCAGCGACAATGGGACGTGAGTTTAATGAAACGAAAGCAGAGCTGCATACACAGCTTCCAGACGGTTCCCGGGTTGCTGCTACGCATCGTTCTATTTCTCCCGATGGTCATATGCTCACGATTAGAAAGCACCGTGAGCTACTCAGTGAGTCCGATTATTTACGGTACGGTTCCATTTGCGAGCCGATGCTTCTCTTTTTAAACAGAGCCGTCCGTTTATCTCGCGCATCTGGCATTGTCAGTGGAGGAACAGGCTCAGGCAAGACACACATGCTCAATCTCATCTCCCAATATGTCCCTGATCATTTAAGTATTATTACGATCGAGGATGTTTTGGAGATGAAGCTTCAGCATCCTTTTGTGCGCAGATTTTTAGCGAAACCTGCGAATTACGAGGGGAAGGGTGGGTTTTCGATCAAGGATTGTGTTCGCTTGTCCTTGCGAAAAAGGCCGGATGTCATTATGGTCGGTGAGACACGCGGTGGAGAAATCGTAGATATGCTTTGGGCGATGAATACGGACCACCCCGGTAGCTGGAGCACAGCGCACGCAAACTCACCACGAGCTTTGGTCGATTCAACATTGCCCATTTTATTTGGAAAAGCAGATGAAGGGTATAGTGCTGAAGAGCGCAACTTAATGATCGGTTCAGCACTGGATTTGATTGTTCAAGTAAAACGTTTTGAAGAAGATGGTAGTCGCAAGGTGGTAGCGATAACGGAGGTAGTGGGGACGGGTCAATCGCATGAAGAATGGATAAAGCGAGCCTGCAACATTAAACAGGTTCTCCCTGATCGGGTGTATTTGCAGGATATATACGTGTACGAAGTAACAGGGGTAGAAAATGGGAGAGTAAAGGGTCACTTCAAATGGACAGGCTATCGCCCAGAGCGACTGATTAAGCGATGGCTAGAGAAGGGCCTGTCTCGAGAGGAGATTGATCGCGTCTTTTTCACCACACCAATACCGCTATAGGAGGGGAAAGCATGGACATTAGCTTACCTGTTGCAATCGGGATGGGGATGGCCATCCTGTTATTGATCTTGCCCAACAAATTGTATATGCGAGAACCGACGGGGAAGCACGAAATCGTAGAAGTGTTGCAACAGGACAGAAAAACGATTTGGAAGAAGTTTGAGGAGAGGTTGGCGAAATCGCGCTCAGGGTGGGGGGTAAACCAGTATGTGACCCTCTCTTTTTTATTGGGGATCGCGTCATTTGGTGTGAGTAGTCAGATCTTGCAGTCTTGGTGGATGGCATTGCCTGCTTTGCTGGCAGGGATTTTGTTTACCGAACGGTTAGTGAGTGTATGGGGGGCCCGTCGAAAGGAAGATTTCGAAGCAGGCAATGTAAAAGCGATTCGACTCATGGCCAGTTCTTTACGTACTTCTCCATCGTATTTGCATGCGTTTGAACAGGTAGCTACTAGTCCATTTTTATCAGAAATCGTATTAGAGGAATACAGGCGTATTGTAGAGCTATTGCGGGCACAAGTCCCATTAGAGCACGTAATGAATCGATTCTTTGAACGCACAGGGTCAGCAGATGTCAAATATTTAGCGACCATTGTCCACATTCAACGTGAGATGGGCGGAGATATGGCCAAAACGCTCGATTTGGCTGCCTCTTCGATATTACGGCGCAGACAGTCGCTCCGTAGACAAAAAGCAGCTATGGCACAGATCGTTGCACAAGTGAATTTACTAAGCGTCATGCCGTTTGTTTTTGTCATTGCGCTGTATGTGAATAATCCCAATCATTTCGACCCACTTACGGCCACAATTGGGGGACGGTTTCTTATTTTAGGAAGCTTGGCTTCTATTTTGATTGGGGGAGAAGCAATTCGTTTTGTTGCGCATAAAAGCATAAGCAGGGGAGCATAGGGGAGGGTGCAATGTTCGTTCTCGTTCTTAGTATAGTGGTGAGTGTTGCTATATTTCTATACGGCTTGCCGTCTTGTGTGAGTAAGGGAGAACCAATCTCCGCCACCCTTTTGGGCCGGATTGACTCTGTGAAACAAGCCAAGCTTGAGCAATCGTTTCAACAAGGACGAAAAAGGTGGACACTAATTCGAAGCTTGGAGAAAAACCAGGTACTGCTACAGCATTTCTACAAATGGACGGGTATCGATAAGAAAAAAACAGAGGAAACATTGGCGCGTCTAGGGATTGATATAAGCCTGAC
The DNA here is from genome assembly GCF_013284365.1 of Brevibacillus sp. RS1.1. Taxonomy (NCBI): domain Bacteria; kingdom Bacillati; phylum Bacillota; class Bacilli; order Caryophanales; family Paenibacillaceae; genus Brevibacillus; species Brevibacillus sp. RS1.1. Next base: position 36,839 of record NZ_JABSVA010000020.1, on the reverse strand, counting down.
AGAGATTGTTTTGTTCCGGCTCATCAGTATGTGTTTCATCGTTTCATCACTAGCTTCATTGTCAATAAGCATGATTCATGGTGAAAAAATCGGTATGGTGACTGGGCTTCCCTTAACGATTAGCTTATTTTTGTACTTGCTGCCGAACATGCTACTAGATCGGGTAGACAAGCGGGCTAAAGCTGAAATTCGAGAGCAGGTCCCAATCTTTTTCAGCATTGTGCAGTCATTGGTGGAGGCAGGCATGCCGTTGCAGCAGGCTGTTAAGCAGACAGCGAGACGTTTTGATGCCAGGCTTGGCAGAGAACTCGCGAGCCTAGAAATGGGAGAAAAAAGGCATGGGAACTGGCGAAAGGCACTTGAAGAGCTGGCCTTTCGATGGGAGGTAGATTCGTTGACTACCATCGCACTAGAGATGAACGAAGCGATGAAAAAAGGGGTTAGCATATCACAAATGTTGTCTGTCCAAGTAGAGGAGCAAGTGAGACAACAAGAGGACGAAGCTGCTACCCATATGAATCGGCTAAATATCAGATTATTGCCTTTTGTCATTTTGTTTATGGGTCTGCCGCTATTGTTCCTGGTGATGGGGCCTGCATTCATCGGCATCGGAGAAAGCCTGTAGAAAAATAAGCGCATGTAAATATTTTTGCGAGAGGCGCTGTCTTTTGGCAGAGTGAAAATAGAACCAAAATCTCAATGAGGAGTGAATGGAATGGGAACCATCGCAGATTACGTCAAGCGTTTTTGGTATGAGGAGGACGGTGTCACGATCGTGGAAATGGTCATTATCATTGCCGTCATCTTGATTGTGCTTATTCCGACACTGACACAACTAGGTACTGCTGAAGACGAGAAGCTGAAGGAACTGCAAGAAAAAATAAGCAAATGACAAACGTAGTCTTGCTAGGCGTATTAGGAGCGGCAGCATGGATGGATTGGAGACAAAGAAGAATACCAAATACCCTTGTTTTTCCGGCGATTGCTGTCGGCTTATGGTATCAGTGGGAAGGTGAATTATTAGCCGGAGCAGTGCTAGGTGTGGCAGGAGCATTTTTGTTGACAGTTGGTCCCGTAATCTTAAAAGGAATGGGGATGGGCGATCAAAAGCTGCTGATGGCTGTTGGAGCTTGGACAAGCTGGAGTGTGGTGTATTCTTTGTTTTTGCATTCTATCATCTTATGCCTGATTGTGATGGTGTTCTATCCGCAAAATTGGGCTCGCCTACGCAACAATCTTCAAATTATTGCAGCCGGATGGACAGCTCATCGACAAGTGTGGCTTCCAGGCAGGGAAAAAACAGCCTTTTCATTCCCCTATGCTGTATATTTGCTGGGTGCTTTTGTGCTCCAATCTGTGCGAGATGTCATCGGAGCAAGTGGATGATCACACGTATGGGACGAATGATACGTGCGAGGGTGAAAGATGAGCGAGGCAGCCAGATGATTGAGTTTATTTTGGTGTTTCCTTTAGTTTGGATCTTGATCGTATTCTCCTTTGACCAATTCAGCATGATGTACAACAAGCAAAAGGCATTGGCGGCTGCGTATGAGGCAGGGAGAATTGCTGCAGTGCAGCCCAATTTCGGTTTGGCCAAATTCCATGCGAAACAGAGAGGTACATCCGAATTAGCACAAGGTATCGGAGTCCTCTACAAAGATGTGCAGCTGGAGCTTGATGGGAACGGCTGGAGAAAAGGCAGTCATGTAAAAGCTAAAGCAACAGTTTCATTTCGGCTTCTCTCTACGGGGGAATTATTCGAGATAACTGAAAGCTATCACATGATGGTTGAAAATGCGGAGGAGAAGCAATGAATGATTCGTTGCATCATTTTTTGATTCGAGTGAAGGAAGAGCGCGGGGCAACTATGATTACTGTGCTCTTCTTTCTCTTCTGCTTGGGCAGTCTGCTCTCTATCCTGTTATTTTTGGAGCAGACAGATTATCTAAAAATGAAGATGCAACATACAGCAGATTTGATTACTAAGGGAGCACGTGCGGCTGGAAAATGGGAGTACGTGGATACAAACGGTGATAAGCAAATCAGATTGTTTGCCACAACAGAAGAAGCTGAACGTCGTGATGCGGATATCATTCGCGGGGCTCGTGAAGAAGCGGGGATTCTTTGGAGATTAAACAGGCCGAATCTGGAGGGGACAAGTGATGAGGTCTCTGTCATTCACCAAAAAGGTGAACGGCCTTATTTGTACTTGCAAGGAATCTATCATTTAGAAGTAAAGGTTGAAAAGAATATACCTGTATTTTGGGCTGAGCTTTTTGTAAAAATGAACAGAGTCTCCCAGTCTGGGGTCTATGAATAAAGTCACAATTTTGAACAGAGGTGCTGTTATTTTTGTCCTAATCCCGCATGGTAATTTAGTAGTATATTCCAAAAATGGGGATGGGAGTGAGATGACAGTGCCCTCAAAAATAGTCGATCGGTACAAACGAATTCTTAACGGAGAGCAAAAGCGTTTTTCCCCGTATGAGTTCGAAGATGTGCAGTACCGAAAGCAAAAAGTCCAATTAGTTGTAAGATATGCGATTGAAAATGTAAAAAGATGGACTCCTGAGCAGGCGAGACGTGAATTGAACTTGCAGGATGTCAAAGAACTGAAGCTTCATTTGGTGAGAGAATTTATTGAACCGCCCATCGAGGCAAAGGCTGAGGATGTGTATTACTTCGTCGAATTCGCTTATCCGTATTTACCTCGGCTTTCAGAAGAACAACGAGTGTTATGGGTTTACCAAGAAGTGCTTTCAGGCATAAGACGTCATTTTCCCCCAGCTTATTTTCAGAGTATAAAGGGTGAGGAACGGGCAAAAATATGTGTCGACTATATGTGCAAGCATCTACTAAAGCTAGCAGATTTGCGTCAACTGCCAAGTATCTTCAGCAAAACAGAGAGAGCCTATACGCTCCTGAAAACATATAAACTCAAGATTCTCGTCGATACACTTTACTTTTCACCGTTTGATATGGTCACTGAAATGTATCCCGAACTTAGTGATCCCTCTTATTGGGATGAGTTATAAAAATATTTGCACAACCCTGCTGTCTTTTTTTACGGTAGAGGTAGTTTCATAGGCTTATAAGCAGATGAAACGGCCGTACTCTACAGGTGAGAGAAGGAGGCGTTGCGCATGGCAACAGTAGAGGCTCACCAGAAATGCTCTGCATCCGTGGAGCAGCTTCTAGGGCGACAAGTACGCTACCAGAAGCACAAACCTGGCAGACATCTTTCAGTGGAAAGAGTTCCGCAGGGAGCGTTCCAGATCGAATCCGTACATCGATTTGGAGACAGAGTAGTACTCAATGACGGGCTAATTGTAATGGAGAATGCTCCAACCGTCATGGAGCGCGCGGGAAGGATTGCTCTTCTTTTCGCGACCGGAGAAGAACTTTACTTTGTAACCGAGTAGGTTCTTTTAATCGCCTTGCACGGGTGCGTGTGAGGCGACCCATAAAGCGAAATGCCTGGTTTGCCAGGCTAAATAAGATTCGCCGCGTCGAGAACGCTGTTGGAGAATATCTATCGTTCTATAAAAAGGAAAATGGGGGTATTTTGACGTGTTGGCAAAGAGTGCAATCGAATTAGTCAACCGCTGCTATGAGGAGACAAACAAGCTGACATTGTTGTCATTGGAAGAGTTTAAGGAATCCTTTATTGCTTTTGTTTTTGGGGATTACCAGGAAGAGTTTATGGTTCAGTATGATCTGGAAGAGTTTTATGAGCATCTGAATCAGCTTCAGTTATCGAATTGCCGGAGAGATTTTGATCGAGCAGTTGAGGAATGGTACATCACAGAGTATGGAAGCGGGTATAAAGGCGTCAATTATCATGACATTTTGTTTACGCTAGTAAAAGAAGCAGTCGTTCAATACCAATCGCCAAATCGGATAGCACTCATCCGAGATGTAACCAAGCTCCTAACAATGCCAAATGGATTCCTCGCCCGATGGCAAGATGGGCAGATACGTGAACGTCCTATCCCCACCTATTTTAAATACTTGATGAAGCTCGGAGTACGTACACATGAAGATATTGAAACGTTGGTAGACATGTGGCTGGTAGAGTACCCAAACGCATTTAATAAAAAGCAGCAGGAGCTATTTGCCAATCCTCCAAGAAGAGGGAGACCTAACAACGTCGAGCTCGCTCTGTTAATTGAGCTAGCCATGAAAGTGAGACCAGAAATGACTGCTCAGGAACGGGAGCGGCTGCGCAAAATATACTATTATCACCGCAAGTCCCTTACTGTTCGAGAGATGGTTGAGAAATTTGAGAAATACATTGCTAGTAAAAATAAATCAAATGACTCCCAGGTGGGATAATCATGTTTCACCAAATGAGCCGCTTTGTCTCCAGGTTCCGTGATTTGGAGCAGCAGGAGTTTTCACAGTCTATTGAGGAAGAGCGGCAATGGAGGATACTTAAAGAAAAGCTTGCTTCTCCACAAATAGTTGAGCAACTGGAGTCGTATCAGCGTAAATGTATTGCGGTTATGAGCTTGTACGCACAGGCTGGAGCTAGTTTTCTTGCAAGTAACCTAGCGTATGCATGGTCAGGAAAAGGCATTCCTGTTACCCTTTGCGAGTTGCCAAAAGTGACATCCTATTATTATTTTGCTCTTGATTTTGAACGTAGAGCTCGACAACAAGTAAGAGATTCTCCTACATCATTGCTCCTCATGCAGAATAACCATCTTCGCATCCAGATAGAATCCCCAGCACGACTTCAGCAGGAATCTTCTCAAACAGATACAGCCAACTGGTTACTACGAATTTGTAAGGATAGTCCCATAGTGGTTATTGATGTTTCTTCCTATTGGAATGATGCTCACTCCAAACAAATTTTTGAGCATGCCGATGAAATATGGGTAGTTTTTGATGCCGATTTGGCTAGACTTACCCGCTTGTTCCTGGCAGAGCCAGCCCCTGCTTGGTGGAAGACAGAAAGAAGAAAAATAAAAATGATAGCAAACAAATGGAATAGCCAATTGTCTCGGACAAGCATCATGAAAAAAGTAGAAGGAACGCTCTCCCTATGGGACCAGCAGCCGGGAGCTACACAGGTAACTAATATGATTCCGTTGATGAATGGAGAGAAAACAGCAATGGCAAGCGCCAAAGCCAATCTACTTTTGGAGATTTTCCCCGAGGAAGAAATTGAGTTTCAGTCATTGATTCATGCTTATAAAGGAAGGATGTTATGAAGAAGCAAACATTACTTGTCATTTGCTTAATTTCGTTTCTGCTAGCAGGGTCGTCCTTTTATGCGGCGACTCAATATATTGACGCGATGGCTACCGAAAAGCTGTTTGCCCCAGTTATTAAGGTAGCTGCAGGGAAAGAAATATCAGCCTTCGAGCCGATTACACAAGATGACGTGATACTCGTACAGGAAGAGGTGGATGAAATTCTTCCAGGTTCAGCGCGCGATTTGGATACTGTACTGGGGAAAAGGAGCACGCAGACAATGTACGAAGGCGAGCAATTATTAGTGGAAAAGCTGACAGATTCGCAGCTTTTACCGGAAAAAGGGGAGGCGCGCTACGAGTTCCCCCTACTATCCATCCATCCGTTAACGGAATTACGCAAAGGCGATCATGTGAAAATTTGGGTCAAATACAAGAGTCTTTCGGAGCTGCAAGACTATCCTACACCACTGCATTTTCGAAAAACTAATGATACGGCAGATTTGTTATTTGAAAGTCAGCTTGCAAGCGTGAGGGACAGTAATGGTATTGAGATTTATACATTAAAGCCAAGCTTATTACCATCGCCTGATCAGATGGATTCCATCTTTCATGGATCACGAGAAAAACCGTTGCAGAATGGAGAAAAACGATATCGTGACTACCGGGTACAGCCAACAGCACTACCTGCTTTTATCGGCTTTAATTTGACAGATGAGGAGTATGTGATAATAACCGAGGCAATGTCATATGGGATGCTTCAGGTAGGTCATATCATGGGTTCGAAGGAGCAAGCGTCATGAAAATTTTAGTTTGTTATCCGATGAAGTCACTCGCCAAGACGTATATGCCTATGTATAGTGATGTGCTGGTAGCAGAGTCGGCGGCGGAGTTTTCACGGCTTGTGCAGCTTTATATGCCAGAAGCTTCCGTGATATTTTCCGAAATGTTCAACTCTCCCGTTTGGGAATGGCTTCCGGCACTGAAAGCACAGCTCCCGCCTAACTCACCGTTAATTATTGTCCCTCTCTATCGGGATGAGAAGATGATTGAGAAGGTAGCTGAGGAGTCTGGGCTAGAGCATGTATACATTTTATCAGCGCACTTATCCCAAGAAGAAATACGTCATCAGATCAGTCTGATTCTAGGCTTCGTGCAAGAGTGTGCAGATATCGGATCTTCAAAAGAAAAGGGGTTCGTTTACGCTTTATTGAGCTACGGTGCTTCTGGCATTACTACTTTTTGTATTAATTATCCAGTCATACTAGCGAGGCAGCATCCTGAAAAGCGAATTGTCGTACTTGATATGAATGAAGCTAAGCCAGATTTATCAAGATTCTTCAAGCTCCAACAACATCAATTATCTCTATTTCGTCCTGACTTTATTGATATACAAACAACTGCCAAGCGTAACTGGAGCAATGTCTGCAAACAGAGCGCCCACTTACCTAATCTGTATTACGCACATGCTGCCAGCAAGTGGAAGAGCTCAGAATTAAGCAATCTAATTACTGTGTTTCGCAGGCAATTTGACTATGTATACGTCGATTGGGGTTACTGCTTTCCTGAGTCTGAGACTTTACAGCGGTTGCTTCATACTGTTGACCGTAATCTTTTATTCGTGAGAGCTGATCCCTTTAGTATCGATAGTGCTAGAGAGTGGTTGTATAAATGGAAAGAAAGAGGAGTGAAATGCGAGGTTCTGCTCAGTCATTTAGATCCTGGGCAACCCTTTCGAATTGGAGAGGATGTTTCGGTCTATGGTGTAGTACCACGCATTTCGGAGAACAGGCTTATGCAATCTCATCAGAGCAGCAGCGTATTAATAGAAGAGTTTTTCGCTCCCAAATCGTACATCAGCAGTTTGAAGGAAATTGCTAAGGCGCAATATATGGATAGAAGTGCGGTGTTTTGCTGATGAGAGGGATAGAACGAGAACAATCAGTTAAATCAGACATCCAAACTATCGAGGACATTAAACAAGTAGCAAGAGATTATTTAAATCATTTTGGCAAAACTCGAGAAGAGAAGCTTGAGATGCAACGAATTCTCGCTTTGGCAGAGCAGGGAGACCGTGATAGTCACAACCATATTATTCTTCGCTTACAGCATTATTTTGAGGAAGTCCTCCAACGACCAGTAACCGAACAAATTTTGCCGCATGTTAACGGTTACGAAGGTCTCACCTTTTCTACTTACGGGTGGGGCATACTCGATGCCGTCCTACATTTATCTCCGTGGGTAGAGGAAGTGCGAATTTCTGCAAACCGCAACATTGCGTACCTGGAGCAAGGAGTCAAAAAATTTCTCTCTTACACTCCAAGCTGGAAAGAGGTTGAAACCCTCCAACAAAAGTTGACCAATACAGCGGGTCTATCTTTTAACGAGAAAAAACCTAGATTGAGCGGATACTTACATTCGCTAAAAGCAAGATTGACCATGTTTACTTTCCCTTATTCCAGAGTACCGACCATTCTGGTTAGACGATTTACTACACCTGCTTTTTCGCTCGACCAACTCCGTACACAGCAACAGCCAGCCTTCGACGAAAGAATTCAATGGCTAATGGAACAGCAAGTGTACGGACGTAGCAATGTGCTGGTTATTGGACCGATGGCTGCAGGGAAAACCACGTTGATGATGTGTATGTTGAAGCTGAAGGATCCTCGGACAGAATATATCACGATCTTTGAAAGTGAACACGAGATGCGATTTGGTGATATTTGGCCAGGGGAAGTGATTGAACTCCAAAACGTGGAGGAAATCGGCATTGAATTAGAGCATTGCTTCAAAGACATGTACCGGTCAACAGCAAATACCATTTTGATTGGAGAAATTCGTGAGCCTATAGAAGCGTACCATTTTATAAATGCCGGAATAAGAGGGACGGACGCTACAATCGGAGCAATGCACGAACGATTTGCTCATAGAGCGTTACATGATCTGACCGATCTTGTTTATCAATACGGAGGGCGGAGTGTCGAGCTAACGCAGGAGAGGATTAGCAGGGCAGTCAATTTTGTCAATTCGCTTACATACCGCAACAGTGGTCACCGTTTTATTGATGCCATTCATACGACGGAGTGGAACTCATCTTTTAATCGAGTTGAATCTATTCCCCTGGTAGGTCGCAACATGCAGACGGGAGCTTATGAATGGACGGGGAATCAACTGAACCCACATTTAGTTGAATACATGTGTTACGTCGGCAAAGCAGACATTGAAGTGTTGAAAGAGCTACGTCTTACTGATATAGGCAGGCAACTATGATTTACACGTTTCTTTTCCCGGTGTTTCTATGTCTCTTCTCTGGCTTTTTGTTTCTCGGCTTACACCTGTATAAGGGATGGAGAAGTCCACGCGTATTCTTCCCACGTACAGTTGAGGTATGGAGAGAGAAATTTTTAAGGCATTCTACTCGGCGAATGTTGTATGAAAGCTTTGAGCGTTGGTGTCAAATCGTGGGAGGTACGCCAGAAGGATACTTATTACTATCCATGATTGGCGCGATAGCGGGATTCATCTCGGGTATTTTGCTAGGAAATATGGTTGTATCTTTATCGCTATTTCTGTTATTCCTCTTGCTGCCAACGCTGATTCTATACGCACGCTATACCGTGCAAATGAATAAAAAAATCAGCTCATTCTGTCGCTTCGTAGAGTTGTTTGCCCGTTATTATAACAGTCGCAAAAACATTGTCCTTACTTTTCGCGAAATGATAGAGGAATGCCCCAAAGAGTTATTGCCTGACCTCCTTCTGCTAAACAATAGCCTTTCGGATGGGGGAAACTCGGTTGCGGCAGTGGAGAAGTTTGCGCAGAGACTGGACCACCCGTGGGCTTTTGACTTTGCAACGTATATTTCTAGCGGTTTGGAAGGAGAAACAGAAGATATTCAATCACCACTAAATCGGTTAACGAATGAGATGTTTGTACAACAAGATGAAAAGCATGAACGTGATAGTGAAATATACTCCATTTGGATCAGCCTGCTAATCGTCATAGCGATTTGCATTTGCTTGATCCCCTACAATCAAGGTTTGCTTCAGGATTCCTACCGTCTCTATTTCTACACGCCAGATGGACAAGCCATTTTAGCGATTGCGGCGACTGTGTGGACTTTTTCGATCCTATTGGCTTTTATTTGGGGAAGGAGATATCGCTAATGCCAATGCTAATCATGTATACCTACCTTGGATTAGGCGCTCTATTTGTTTTTAGTGCAGCGTTTATGATCGGGAAATATTTGTTTCACAAGCAAAAGCCGAAGCTGTTTGTTTCTGGGGTGTGGTGGGAAAAGTGGGAGCAAGCACTCAAGCCTGACGAAGACGACAAATGGGAACAGTTACTTTCACGAGCAGGAAGGCCTTTTGGATGGGGGAAGCCAGAGTGGGTGTTTCTGCAATTGTTGACTGGAAGTACCGTTTGCATCCTGATTCTTATGTGGGTTGTTGTGAGTCGAATGGAATCATTCCCACTTCTGTCGATGTGTCTGGCATCTGCAGGTAGTTACATGCTGCCTTACATGGGTTTGAAGACGTGGGCAAATCACAGGGAGGACATGCTGAGCACAGATATCGCCAGATTTATCAATCGCTATGTGACCCTTCTAGAAAATCAGGTGCCCATTTACAATGCCATGGTCAAGGCAGCAAGACCGACTAGAAAGCTAAAAGAGTATATCCCTACTTTATCTGAGTGGAACAGAGACCCTAACGAAGCACTTGAGAGCTTTAAACGCAAAATCGGTGTCGACGACGGAATTATCCTCGTATCAAGTATGCGTACAATTGAGACGCTGAGCGAGGGACAAGTAAGTACAACTATGCAACGAATGGAATGGGCTGTCGATCACCGAAGAATGTTTCGTCATCGAAAAAAGATAAAGTCTTTAGGGATTGGCTACACGGTCATTGTCTACCCGGCATTTTACATGGGGTTATTGGTTGCTATGTTTCCTTGGTATAAGCTGCTTACAGAAATACTGGATAAATATTTGACCTGAGGAGGAGCAACTCATGACGAAGCTATTATCTATCATCATGTGCATCGTTTTCTCTTTAGGAATAATCGTTTCTAGCCTGTCTGAAATAAACACATCGGTAGTGAGGGAAGACGGACTGAGAGATCGAGCAGTTGGGTGGATCGATAAAGCCATACCTTAAATAAATCACGAATGAGAAAAGGGGAAAATTGAGATGTCGAAAATGTTTTTTATATTTTTAGCATGCGTCATGGTGTTAGGGATTGGTGTTAGCAGTTACGGCAATGAGTTAAGCCCTGCGGCAAACGATTCTGCCGAGAGCATTAACCAATCCATCACATCGCTAAACTACGATACTCGAAATGAAAACATCAACTTTAGGATGCAAAACGGCACATCCTATACGTCGTCAAAATAATGCTGCACATCCACGTACTTCTCATCATTTCGATTATGGTAGGGAGCTTGTGCGCGGTGCTTTGGAATCTCCAACCAGAGGAGCAGCTTAAACAGACACAACAGGAAAGGGTGTATCGGGCAGCGACGGTCATCTTCCATTAAAGAAGAGCTGGCGTTTCTAAAACGATGGTGAAAGCAAAAGTCTTTCTTATTTGTCTACTGGTCCTTCTATTGATAACTTCCGCACTGGGAGCTTACCACTTGTACGCAATGGAAAGGGCGATTGCCCGTGGAATATATGCTGACTTACTGGATGATATGCAGGACATCGGGTATTTGGAGCCGACGTTAGCAGATTACTATCTTCTGAAAATGAAAGGACTGGGTTGGGAAGTGACAGGGGATACGTTTGCTGGGAGCTGGCCTCGAACCGAGAGCGAGCGAGCTCGTAAAGAGCGGCAGGAGGCGATTACCTTGTCGGTTACCATCCAGCCTTCAAAAGTGACCCAATGGCTGCACAAATTTGTGGAGGGGGATACATCCTTTTCCTTTACGGGAAGCCGACCGTCCGAATACTTTGATCCAGGGTGGTAGTGAATGAATAAAATGATTAGCATTTTGGCTGTAATGGCGATTGTTTTGCCTTTGACGGTAGGGTTGCTTCTCACCGGTCCGCAAAATCTCTTTTCGGCATGCACGCAGTTTTTCGGTGATTTGCTCGCTGAAGTAACTCGTTTTGGTACAGGCTAATGGGTCAATTAATCGCTGTGATTCTGAACATTATGGTTATGCTACTCATTCCATTAGGGCTTTTACAGGTACATACGGTTGTTCAGACCAGGAACGAATTATTGGAAGTGAGCGCGGTCGCTACGAAATACGTTAGCCACCACGGGGGGACGAGTGAGGCCAACCTGCAACAAGAGGTTCAGGCATTAATCGCTCGGGAGCTGAGAGAGAAAAAGCTTTCCATTCCAGATCAGGAGCTGTCTGTCAGCGTCACTCGGACTCGTTCACTTGATCCTGTTCTGTGGAGCCACGAAGATGAGTTTGTCGTGGAGCTGGCAATTCCATACCCCCGCTTTACCTCGTGGATTCCGATGCCAGCTGATTCCTTGCAAGTCCAAAGAATAGGTACAGTTAACATCATGGACTACGATTTGTAAAAGCTCCCGTTAGGAGGCTATCGTTACGGGTATAAATATCTTATCCATTTCTACGATGCTGTTCTTTTTGTTGGTAGGTATGTTTATTGTAGATGCAGACCTTGCCATGCAGAAAAAAACAGAAGTGAAGATACTCCTGGAGTTGTCTAATCATCACGCTACCTTTGCTGTTGATCCTGTACTGAAAACAGAAGGTGTGATTGATCTGCTCGAAGACGAGGCTCTTGAACGTTTTGATGAAAGAATGAATGAGAATGGTGGCTACCGTCGTGAGCAGGCTATGTTCGTCCCTCAAGCAAACAGTGTGACCACTGATCCCATTCCTTTCTCCCGCTATTATGTGGATTTCCGTTCGTGGCGTAATGACCACCAATTACGCTTACAGTACAATGGGAAAACACTCGTGACAGAGCGAGCAACGAAAGGGCCAGCTCGTCCGGGAGGTGGAATGCTGCAGATTACCGTCGTAACTGAGCGTGGGGAGGAATTGCAGCTTGCACCGAAAACAATGGTGGGTCCATCGCATGTCGTAGTTGCCTACATCGACGAGCGACCGTTTCTACCGATGCTGCCGTCGCATTCGTTTCCGGTCGTATCTGTAGAAGAACTGAAAGATTAGTCAGACTTATTTACAAATTGCGAAATCTTCTGGTACTATGTAGGAAAGTGCTTACCCAGCTTGCGATTGTAAGGAAGTCGCTCTCCGAACATCCCGTTTGCCGGTCCGTTAAGCATAGTAAAAGTGGGGTTATTGATTTGTTTGATAAAGATACCATTTATATCGTAGGCGATGCACAGTCCTCTTCGAACAATCCGATTACACAGCAATTCAGTGCTTTTTTTATCGGATTGGTTGTCGATACTTCCAACGACAAGATCGTAGATGCAGCCTGTTCTTCCACCGTCCAACTGACGTCTGATTTTGCTCGGTCGATCTTTATCGGTCATTCGATTATGGCGTCGGAGGAAATTGGCGAAGAGATTCGCTTTCGGTATTTTGGATCTTCCCAAAAAACATTGATCGCAGCGTTTAAGGACGCTCAAAAGAAGTACAAACAAGCAGTTTCCACGAGAAATAAAGCCACAGTCACCAAATGAATACACCCGCTGCTTTATTTATTCGTATGCACGGCATACACGTAAGTAAAACCCAGCAAATGCCATGATCACGTGCATTTGCTGGGTTTTTTGCTTATTACGAGAGGTCAGTTTCTGATGAAAAGGAGGAGAGTCCTTGCTATCTTTTGTTTTCCGCAGATTTATCTCCATGATCGTGACGTTATGGCTCATCATTACCCTCACCTTTTTCTTGATGCATGCCGTTCCGGGATCTCCTTTTGAAAAAGAAGGAAAGGCATTAAACGAAGCAGTTGCTGCCAATCTCAATGCCTACTACAACCTGGATAAGCCACTACTCGTCCAATACGGGCTGTACTTGCAAAAGCTGGTGCAGTTTGACCTTGGACCATCGATTGCCAACAGCTCGGATACGGTCAACAAAATGATCGCCCGTGGATTCCCCGTTTCTTTTCAACTCGGTCTGATTTCTGTCGTCTTTGCGATTATTACCGGTATTGCGCTTGGTGTGATCGCCGCGCTACGACATAACCGTCTCATTGATTACCTTGCCATGATTATTGCTGTTATCGGGATATCTGTTCCCAGCTTTGTTGTCGCCTCCTTATTAATCAAATATTTGGCGGTCGAATGGAAGCTGTTGCCAACCGCAACGTGGGGGTCTTGGCAGCATGTGATTATGCCAGCGCTTGCATTGGCATTTGGTCCGATTGCGATTATCGCTCGTTTGACTCGTACCAACATGCTGGAAGTGTTGACCCAGGAATACATTGAAACCGCTCGTGCAAAAGGGCTGTCTCCGGCGACGATCGTGTTGAAGCACGCACTGCGTAATGCGATTTTGCCTGTCGTCACGCTTTTAGGCGCACTGATTGCCAACGTTTTAACAGGAAGCTTTGTGATCGAAAAAATATTTGCGATTCCTGGGATGGGGAAATATTTCGTAGCCGGCATTAATAACCGTGACTATTCCGTCATTATGGGAACGACTGTCTTCTACAGCGCACTTTTGATTTTCTTGATGTTTGTCGTCGATGTACTGTACGGCATCATTGATCCACGAATTAAGCTTCATCGAAAGGAGAGCGAAGGATGATCGTTTCTGATGATTTATTTATCCCCATGCGAAAAGACAACCTCAATGCGGAAGCGATTGTGCGACCTCAACTGACGTTTTGGCAAGAAGCTTGGCTTCGTCTGAGAGGAAACAAGCTGGCTTTGTTGGGGCTGGTAGTTATTATCTTGCTTGGGGTTATGGCTACGATTGGACCGATGATCTCTGGTCATGAATACGCCAAACAGTCGATTATTATGAAAAACAAACCGCCGTCGGAAGTGAACTGGTTTGGTACTGATGATTTTGGTCGCGATGTGTTCACGCGTGTTTGGTATGGTGCGCGCATTTCCTTGTTTGTCGGTTTGACGGCAGCTCTTATCGACTTTTTCATTGGTGTCTTGTATGGAGGAATTGCCGGATATTTGGGCGGTCGAATCGATAATATCATGATGCGCTTCGTGGACATTTTGTACGGCCTTCCTTATTTGTTAGTGGTGATTTTGCTAATGGTCGTCATGGGGCCCGGACTTTTAACCATTATTATCGCCTTAAGTGCGACCGGTTGGATCGGGATGGCCCGGACTGTGCGTGGTCAGGTCCTGCAAATGAAAAACTCAGAGTACGTACTGGCAGCAAAAACAATGGGGGCAAAGCCTTTCTACATCATTCGTAAACATCTGCTGCCCAACACAATTGGCATCATCATTGTATATGTCACGTTATCTGTTCCATCTGCGATTTTTGCAGAGGCGTTTCTGAGTTTTCTCGGTCTCGGTATTCAGGCACCAATGGCTAGCTGGGGGGTAATGGCGAACGATGGACTCCCCACCATTTTGTCCGGTCATTGGTGGCGGCTCTCTTTCCCTGCTTTCCTCATCTCGCTGACGATGCTCGCGTTCAACGTGCTCGGTGATGGCTTGCGCGATGCGTTCGATCCGAAGTCAAGGAGGTAGGCAACATGGATAAAACGGAAAGGCTGCTGGAGGTCAGTGGGCTTCGGGTCACATTCAAGACGCATGGCGGTGAAGTGAACGCTGTTCGGGACGTGAACTTTACTTTGAACAAAGGGGAGACACTGGCGATTGTTGGTGAATCCGGATGTGGGAAAAGTGTGACTGCAAGGAGCATCATGCGACTGATCCCGGAGCATATCGGAAAAATTGCGGGTGGAAGCATTTATTTTAAAGGGCAGGACCTGGCAAAGCTGCCAGAAAAGCAAATGCGCGAGCTGCGTGGGAAAGAAATCTCCATGATCTTTCAAGATGCGATGACATCACTTAACCCGACTATCACCATTGGTGAGCAGATTGTGGAGGGAATCATTCGCCATCAAAAGGTCACCAGAAGTGAAGCCAAGCGGCAAGCGATTGAAATTCTCACCTTGGTGGGGATCGCCACTCCAGAAAGTCGTCTCAAGCAGTACCTCCATCAGTTTAGTGGCGGGATGCGCCAACGGATCATGATTGCGATTGCGCTTGTCTGTAAGCCGTCCATTCTGATTGCGGATGAGCCTACAACAGCGTTGGATGTGACGATTCAGGCGCAAATCATCGAGCTGTTCAAAAGCATTCAGAAAAAGACGGGAGTCTCGATCATTATTATCACGCATGATTTGGGAGTCGTCGCCAAGATTGCGGATCGGGTCAATGTCATGTATGCCGGAAAAGTGGTAGAGTCCGGGCCTGTTCGCGACATTTTTTACAATCCGCAGCATCCGTACACCAAAGGCTTGCTGGCGTCGATGCCTCGTTTGGATGCCGATCGCTCCATACCGCTCAGCCCGATACCTGGAACACCCCCGGATTTGTTCAGCCCGCCAATTGGCTGTGCATTCGCTGCGCGCTGTGACTACGCGTTAGAAGTATGTCGGAATTACCAGCCTGCGGAGACACATGTTCATAGCAAACATGCGGTTTCCTGTTGGTTGCAGGACCCACGGGCGAAGAAGTTGTTAGCGTCGATGCAACCGCCAACAGGGACCTGATTCATAGCTGTCGAGGGCAGTGGTCAAGCCCGGCTTTGTTCGTGTAAAAGAGGGTGTCGGCTGACGGCGCTATCCTTTTACGTCATACAAAAACAAAAAATAAGGGGGAAGAAACAGTGAAAAAACTATCAACATTGTTGCTGACGGCTACGCTGGGGGTGTCCATGCTCATGGCTGGCTGTACATCGGGTCAACCAGCTGCATCGGGTGAGCCTGCACCAGGTAACACCGCTCAGCCAAATGCTCCGACGCCGGGCGATCAAGCAGCAAAGCTCCTGTTGCTGAATAATATCAAGGAACCGACGTCATTGGATCCGCCGATTGGCTTCGATGAGCCGTCCTATAACATTTTGAACAACTTGATGGAAGGCTTGACTCGCCTGGACGAAAATCAAAAGCCTCAACCAGCGGCTGCTTCCGAATGGACGGTCTCCGTGGATGGAAAAACCTACACCTTTACTCTGCGTGACAACAAATGGTCCAATGGGGAACCGGTAAAGGCTCAGGACTTCGAATTCGCGTGGAAACGCATGCTTGATCCTGCACTGGCCTCTCCAGCGGCATCCCTCGCGTATATTATTGAGGGAGCGGAGGCCTATAACAGTGGTAAAGGACCGGCGGATGGCGTAAAAGTAAAAGCGTTGGACGACAAAACACTAGAGGTCGTGCTCGCTCAACCAGCTTCCTGGACGCTCCTGTTGGCATCAAACCCGGCTTTCTTCCCTGTTCACAAAGCAACTGTAGAAAAAGATCCGAAATGGGCAGCAGAAGCAGCAAGCTTTGTCGGAAACGGGCCATTCAAGCTGACAGAATGGGCGCATGACAGTGAACTGAAAATAATGAAGAGCGATACGTACTGGGATGCAGCAAACGTAACGCTGCCTGGTGCTGTTTGGAAAATGATTGATGACGAGAATACCGAGTATCAAATGTTTACGAACGAAGAGCTGCACAGAACGACAACCGTTCCTGCAGACATGGCAGACCAATTGTTCAAAGATGGCAAAGTATTCGTGCGTGATGGAGCGGGTACAGAGTTCTATCGTTTCAACGTAACGAAGGAGCCATTTGATAACGCCAATATTCGTAAAGCCTTCAGCTTGGCGATTGACCGTAAGACACTGGTCGACCTAGTGCTGATGCGTCAACAAAAGCCGGGAACAGGCTTCGTTTCTTATGGCTTGCCTGATGCCAACGGTGAAGGACAATTCCGTGAGGTAGGCGGAGAATTGGTGAGCTTCAACCCAGATGAAGCGAAGAAGCTCCTGGAACAAGGAATGAAAGAAAAAGGCTACACAAAGCTCCCAGAGGTTACACTCACGTACCGCAGCGGAACGGCTAACGAAAAAACGGCACAAGCCGCGCAAGAAATGTGGAAGCAGACGCTGGGCGTAGATGTGAAGCTGCAAAAGGTAGAAGGAAAAGTTTTGACGGATATGCAAAAGCAATTGCAGTATCAAATTGCTCGTTCTTCCTGGTTGCCTGACTTCGGTGATGCGATCAACTTCCTCGACATTTTCCAATCGAAGGCAGCAAGCAATCGTACGGGCTGGAGCAATGCGCAATTCGACAAGCTGATCCAAGACGCATACAAGGAGCCAGACGATGCAAAACGTCTGAAGCTGCTGCATGATGCAGAAAAAATCTTGGTGGATGAAGCGCCAATCGCACCGCTTTATTTCTACAACACTTCCTTGCTCTCAAGCGACAAAGTGAGCGGTGTACAAAGCTCTTCACTGAGCTATACAGACCTGAGAAAAGCTGTCGTGAAGTAAGAAAGAGTGAGTTGGGAGAAGTCATTTCAGGTGGATGGAATGACTCTCCCCCCTTTTTTGCTAGAATTTTTAATAGTGCTATAATTTAGTATGTCTATTAGAAAAAACACGAAAGAAAGCACGAGTGCTGGAGAAGATGGAGGAAAACATGATTATTCAAGCCATCGAAGTAAAACGAATATCTGTTCCATTGAAAAAGCCTTTTAAAACGGCTTTGCGTACGGTGCATAGTCTGGAATCGGTTCTGGTGAAAATCACCTGCGACAACGGTATGGTCGGGTGGGGCGAAGCTTCGGCTACTGTCGTCATTACCGGAGACAGCATCGAAAGCATCGAGTCGGCAATTATGAATACGATGAGACCTCAGCTCATCGGCTTGAATTTGCTTGCCTATGAACGAGTTTTCCAAACCTTGCACCAATCCATGGTAGGAAATACGAGTGCGAAGGCAGCGGTAGACATTGCGTTGTACGACCTTATTTCTCAGCGCGCAGGAATGCCGTTGTATCAATTCCTGGGCGGCTACCGTGACCAATTGGAGACGGACTATACCGTCAGCGTGAACTCTCCGAAAGAAATGGGCGAGGATGCCGCTGCCTATCTCAAGCAAGGCTTTCACGTACTGAAAATCAAGGTCGGCAAGGACAATATCGAGGATGACATTTTGCGCATCCAAGAAATTCGCAAAACCGTGGGCAATCAGGTGAAGATTCGTCTTGATGCCAACCAGGGATGGAATGTAAAAGAAGCGGTGCAATCCATTCGCAAAATGGAGGACATGGGTCTTGGCATCGAGCTCATTGAGCAGCCTGTAAAAGCGCATGATCTGGAAGGTTTGAAGCGGGTAACAGATTCGGTCGATACGCCCATCATGGCTGACGAGAGTGTGTTTTCACCAGCGCAGGCCCTGCAGGTTTTGCAAAACCGTGCGGCTGACATGATTAATATCAAGCTGATGAAGGCTGGCGGCATTTACAAAGCAGAATTGATCAACCAATTGGCTGAAGAGTACGGTATTCCATGTATGGTTGGCAGCATGATCGAATCGCGTCTAGCTGTATCAGCAGCAGCGCATTTTGCAGCCAGCAAGAAGAACATCACCCGTTTTGATTTTGATGCGCCGTTGATGCTTTTGCACGATGGCATAGAAGGTGGCGTAACGTACGAGGGTCGCTTGATGCGCATGCCAGAAGAGTCTGGGCTTGGTATTCGTTCCGTCAGCCTGTGGGAAGGGGAGAACTAAGATGAAGTCTGCCATTGTTTCTGTCTCTGTTGCCACTGTGTGGACCAAGCCGGAGTCGCCGCGTGATATTGACCAAGTAGCGCTCCAATCCCCGGTAGATGCACGAAGCTGGCTCGCTTCCCTTACTGTGGAGGAGAAGCTTGGTTTTTACGACAATAACGCGATTCAAACACAAGCACTGTACGGTACCCGCGTAGAGGTAGTCGAGGAGCAAGGGGAATGGTCACAGGTTCTGATTCCTGATCAGACTACGAACAAAAACGCAACAGGCTACCCCGGCTGGATTCCGTCTCGCCAGCTAGCACCGTGGTCAGATGCTTTTGAGGTACAGCAAGGCCAAAAGCTAGCGATGGTCACAGCGGCGTTTACCCGTCTACATACAGCCGACAAAAAGCCAGACTTGGAGCTTGCCTTTTTGACCAAACTGCCGCTGATTGAGGAAACAGCAGACTGGGTAACGGTAGCGACACCGAACGGCACGGGACTTTTGCCAAAAGCAGATGTGCAAATCGTGAAAGCAAACAAGCCCATCGAGCTTTCCGGTAATCGTGGAGAGGCAATCGTAGAAGCGGGCAAGCGATTCCTCAACCTGCATTATTTATGGGGCGGCATGTCCTCTTACGGGTATGACTGCTCAGGATTTGCGTACAACATGCACCGATCCGTCGGTCTCCAGATTCCGCGTGATGCATCTGATCAGGCAAAAGCCGGACAGCTCGTGGAAAAAGAAGCTTTGCTTCCGGGCGATCTGCTGTTTTTTGCCCATGAAGAAGGGAAAGGTAGAGTCCATCACGTGGGCATTTACATGGGGAATGGAGAAATGATTCATTCTCCAGATTCGCGAAGTGCCATCGAGATCGTCAAGCTGGATGGCTACAAGCTCGAAAAGGAACATTGCGTCTCCAGACGATACTGGTAAACGGATAACGGGGAGGAGTGGCCAGATGCAACGAAAGAAGCTGGTCCAGGTAAAGAACCTGACAAAGACCTTTACGTTGGGTAAAGGGCTCTCACTTACGGCAGCGGACAATGTTTCCTTCGATATATACGAGGGGGAAACGTTTGGACTGGTAGGGGAATCTGGCTGCGGCAAATCGACCACAGGCCGTACAATCATTGGCTTGTATCAACCGACGACAGGTGAGGTTATTTTTGACGGGCAAAATGTCCATCAGGCATCATCTGCTGAGCGGAGCAAGCTGACACGCCATATGCAAATGATTTTTCAGGACCCGTATGCTTCTCTGAACCCCCGAATGAACATTTCAGAAATCATTTCGGAGGGCTTGCATTTAAATGGGCTATATAAAGGGAAGGAACGGATGAACCGTGTGATCGAGCTGTTGGAGATGGTTGGCTTGCAGAAAGAGCATGCCAACCGTTTCCCGCACGAGTTCAGTGGTGGTCAGCGACAGCGGATAGGGATTGCGCGGGCACTTGCCGTCAATCCTACCTTCATCATTGCCGATGAGCCGATTTCCGCACTCGATGTTTCGGTTCAGGCACAGGTCGTTAATTTAATGAAGAAATTGCAGCAGGAACAAAAGCTGACGTACTTGTTTATCGCGCATGATTTAGCGATGGTCAAGCACATCAGTGACCGTATTGGCGTCATGTACCTGGGCAATATGGTCGAGATGACTGCCAGTGAAATTCTTTACGAATCACCGAAGCATCCTTACACGCAGGCGTTGTTGTCGGCCATTCCTGTCCCCGATCCTGATTTGGAGAAAAGCCGCGAGCGTACCATTATCGAAGGAGACGTTCCTAGCCCGATCAATCCCCCCAGCGGCTGTGTGTTCCGTACGCGCTGTCCAGTAGCCAAAGCCGTATGCGCCGAAAAGAAGCCTATCTGGCAGGAAGTGGACACTAACCACTTCGTCGCCTGTCACCTGTATCAGTAGCCTTCGTTTTTATCAGAAGATTCGACATTGTCTTTTTGCCATCCTTGGTTAATGAGGATGGCTTTTTCTTCATAAACTTTTAACTCTAGCCTATGAAAGGGCTTTCATCAACTATTTTGAGAGGAGAACTGTTAATATTCTGTTAACTGGCAGGAATCGGACAGGTTTTGTCGAAATAACGGATACAGTAAAACATTCCGTGACTCACCTACTTCATCGTGATCTTCCATTCCAGAGAAGTGAGGGTTGCATATGACTCTGAGTACCTCCTCGTTCCATTCAACTCCCCGTCGTTGGCGGGAAGTGGAGACACAGTTGGGAATTGTTGTCCCTAGATCGCTTCGATCGGACACTTCTGCTCTGCTGTTTTTGGAAAGCGTCGCTGCAACACCTATGTTGGACAAAGAAGAAGAGCTTGCTTGCCTGATTCGCTATCAAAGGGATGGCGATCTTGAAGCACGTGAAACGATTGTGCGCGCCTATTTACGATACGTAGTTAGTACCGCTTTGCGCCATTTGAAAAGAGGGATGCCGTTCCTGGATTTGATTCAGGAAGGCACGATAGGTTTGTTTACCGCGATTGACAAATTTGATGTGGGACGAGGCGTGCGTCTCTATCATTACTCGCACTGGTGGATCTCTCAAGCGATCACCCGTGCCATCAACGACAAAGCAACTCTGATTCGCATTCCTGTCCACATGCATGAGCAGATTCGCCAGTATCAGAAGCAAGTACTACATCTCGTCCATGCTTTGAACCGGACGCCAGATCGGCAGGAGATTGCCGTACTTCTGGATATTCCATTAGAAAAGGTGGAGGCCATTGAACTGGCTCTCATGATGAAGATGGAATCCATCGACGCTGAACTGGATAGTGAGAAATGGCAGGCTTGGCATGAAGACGAGAGCTTGAGCTACGCAGAGATTATGGATGATGGGTTATCCTCGCTGGATGACTGGATTGAAAAAGTAGACCTTCGCTCGCAAATGCGCGCAGCGTTGGATCGACTTAGTCCCCGCGCCCAAGAAATTATCTCCATGCGTTATGGTCTGTATGATGATCAAGTGTACACGCTGGAGGAAGTGGGGAAAATGTTTGGTCTTACCCGCGAGCGTATTCGCCAAATTGAAGCGACGACGATTGACCGATTGCGAACGCAAAAAGCCTCACACGTATTAAAAGATTATTTAACCTAACATAGGATTTAGTTATTTCGGCCCCTCTTCGTACAGAGGGGTCTTTTCTGTCAGAAATGGTCGAATCCTCAAAGTGTCAGACTCACAGCGGGAGAGGCGTAGTCTTTTTCTCCTTGTGGTAAACTGGTAAGATAGCTTCATGATTGAAAAGGAGGATCGCTACATGGGCGATTATATGATAAGAGCAACTGGTTTTAATGGGCATGTTCGTGCATTTGCCGCACGCACGACAGAATCTGTTGAAGATATGCATCGTCGTCACGACATGTGGAATACAGCGACAGCCGCAGCGGGACGTACGCTGACCATTACCTTGATGATGGGGGCTATGTTAAAAGGAAACGAGAGCCTTCATGTCAAAGTAAAAGGAGGCGGACCAATCGGGCAGATCATGGCGGAAGCAAACGCACATGGTGAAGGAATCGCGTATGTATCCAACCCGCACGTCCACTTTGAGCTAAACGATAAAGGCAAGCTCGATGTAGCGCGTGCAGTGGGAACAGACGGGTTTGTGTACGTAACGAAAGATCTCGGTCTCAAGGAGCCGTATCAAGGCAGCGCGCCGATCGTTTCTGGTGAGATTGGAGAAGACTTCACGTATTATTTTGTGATGTCCGAGCAAACGCCTTCAGCAGTAGGGGTGGGTGTACTGGTTAATCCTGAGGACCGTTCTGTTTTGGCTGCGGGTGGCTTTATTCTTCAGCTGTTGCCGAATACGCCTGAAGAGGTTGTGGCAGCCATTGAAGAGCGTCTAGGACAGCTTCCACAGGTTTCTCGCATGATTGGCGAAGGTTTGACTCCTGAAGAGATTTTGGCCCGCGTATTGGATGAGCCAAAAATCCTGAGCCGCACGGAGATTCAATTTAGCTGCAAATGTTCAGCGGATAAGGTAGTTCAGGCACTGATCAGCATGGGACGCGAAGAAATGGAAGGTCTGATTGAGGAACAGGGCGAAGCAGAAGTACACTGTCATTTCTGTAATGAACGTTACCATTATGACAGATCCGCGTTGGAAGACATCCTGAAAGACATGTAAGCGCGGCGTCAAGTAGGGGAGTGTTGGCATGACCAACGTAAAAGGGTTGTGGGCATTCATTGGGGCGCTTGTATTGTTGCTGCTTGCCGTTACCTGGGCATGGTACCAGGCATCAGGCAAGCTGCAGCCTGCCGCCATCGTAGGGGATAAGACGATTAGCAACGACGAGTATGTAACGGCACTGAAACAAAAGTTCGGTAAGCAAGTGCTAAACGACATGATTAATCGGGAAGTCGTTTTTCAAGAGGCGAAGCGATCCGGCATTACGGTTGATCCGAAGCAGCTGGAGCAAGAGCTTTCCCAGATTCGCGACAGTTACGGCAGTCGGACTGAGAGCGAGTTTGAGGCTGCGCTAATCAAACAAGCGGGGACGACCGTGGAAGCCCTGAAGCAAGAGATTTCTTATCAAATCCTGCTGCAAACCCTTGCAACGAAGGACATGACCATCAAGGATGAAGAGATATTAAACGTCTACAATAGCCGATCTGACCGTTATACCCGACCGATGCAGGTGCGTTTAGGACAAATCGTCGTGGCTTCTCAAAAAGAAGCGGAACAAGTTTTGGCTGATTTAAAAAACGGGGCCGACTTTCAGACGATTGCCAAAGCGCGTTCGATTGATGCGGATACAGCGGTGAATGGCGGCGATGTAGGCTGGGTTTCCATCAAGGATAATCGATTGCCTGACGAGGCGAAGCCCATTGTAGAAAAGCTGGAGAAAGACAAATATAGCGAAGCGATCAAAATACAAGATCAATACGTCATTTATCAACTGACAGAGCGCAGGGAAGCCAGTCAACGGACGTTTGAAGAGGTAAAAGATGAGCTGCGCCGAGAAATCGCATTTGCCCAGGTCGAGTCACTGGATGTCGTGCTGGAGCGATTGCGAAAATCGGTAGGGGTCCAGATTTCTGGGCAAATGCCTCATTGACCAAATAGGCTACCGTTGATATAATTATGTCAATAAATCCTAGCGTTTTACTCGGTTATGAAAAATAGGAGGGGCAGAACATATGCGCGTGGCTAATTCCATTACCGATTTGATTGGATTTACTCCGCTTGTAAAGCTGAATCGTGTTGTCACCGAAGATATTGCAGACATTTACTTGAAGCTGGAGTTCTTCAACCCGGGCAGCAGTGTAAAAGACCGAATTGCGTTGTCGATGATTGAGGCAGCAGAGGCAGATGGGAGTCTAAAACCGGGTGATACCATCATTGAACCTACGAGCGGAAATACCGGTATTGGACTCGCGATGGTTGCTGCTGCAAAAGGATATCGTGCTATTCTGGTCATGCCAGAGACGATGAGTATGGAGCGACGCAACCTGTTGCGTGCGTATGGTGCGGAGCTGGTTCTCACACCAGGCAGCGAAGGGATGGGCGGAGCGATTCGCAAAGCGGAAGAGCTGGCGAAAGAAGATAGCTCTTATTTCATTCCACAACAATTTAAAAATCTAGCAAACCCGGCCATTCACCGTGAGACGACTGCCCGTGAGCTGTTGGACCAAGCGAAGGAAATCGGCGGCGTAGATGCGTTTATTTCCGGTATCGGTACAGGCGGAACGATTACGGGTGTAGGGCAGGTTCTTCGTGAACACTATCCAAATGTACAAATCGTGGCTGTTGAGCCTGCGGCTTCGCCAGTTTTGTCTGGCGGCAAACCAGGTCCACATAAGATCCAAGGGATCGGGGCTGGCTTTGTCCCGGATATTCTCGATACACAAATTTACGACGAAATCATTAAGGTAGAAAACGAGGACGCTTTTGAAACCGCGCGTCGTGTAGCTCGTCAGGAAGGCATTCTCGGCGGGATTTCTTCTGGAGCAGCGATCCATGCGGCTCTGCAAGTAGCGGCGAAGCTGGGCAAAGGTAAAAAAGTGATCGCTATCATTCCTTCGAATGGGGAGCGTTATTTGTCCACGCCTCTGTATCAGTTTGAAGATTAATTGTAAAAAGATACCAGTATGACCACGAAGCGCACGTTGGCGACGTGGTCTTTTCTTTTTGTGTCAGGCAACTATATAATGAACGGATAAATAGTGAAAACCGGAGCGTGAAGAGGAAGAATGTTCCCTACCTTTGCTGATTGCCAGACATATGCCTTATCTTATTCGTTGGTTCCCCTAGCCCTGCGTAGACCATGGTCTTCGACGATTGATCCGTGGCAGGTGCTCACAAAACTACAGCCTTCTCTGCAAAATGCGGTCCTGCTAGAAAGTGGACGAGCTGGGCGGTATACCTTTTTGGCATATGAGCCTATCGCTACGCTGCGTAGTCAGCGAGGAGAAACCATTGTTTCGTACCCAGAAGGAAAAATTGAGAGCATAGAAGCTCTAAACCCATTGAATGCTTTACGAGAGCTGCTCTCTCGTTACCGTACGCCTGTTCTTCCAGGTATGCCAGATTTTGCTGGTGGAGCTGTAGGCTATATTAGCTATGAGATGAACCGCTTTTTTGAGCCTAGCTTGCCACAGATAGCGACTGATGACTTACAGTTGCCAGACCTGTATGTTATGATAATGCAAGACCTTCTTGTCTTTGATCATGAGACCCGAGAGATCATTTGTCTGACGCATTTGAATGCGGGCAATTTGACCGAAGAGAGCTATCGACAAGCAGCACTCCAGCTGGAAAAACGTATCGACTCAATTGCTTCATTGGCAATGGATCGCGATGAGACAGATTGGGAAGCTTTGCGCAAAAGACCGCTTGCCAAGCTAGTGCCAGCGTCCGTATCCTTTGCCAAAGACCAATTCGAGGAAGCCGTTCGCCGGGTGCAGGAGTACATCGCCCAAGGGGATGTTTTTCAGGTCAATCTGTCGGTACGGCAAAGTAAGCCGGTGCAGGTGACTGCCCCAGAAGTGTACGATGTGCTTCGCAAGCTGAATCCGTCTCCTTATATGGGCTATCTGAGCTTCCCTGAATTTCAATTGGTTAGTGCCTCGCCAGAGCTACTTGTAAAAGTAAAAGGCAAGGAAGTGCATACGCGTCCAATCGCCGGTACACGTCCGCGTGGATTAACGGACGAGCAAGACGATGCATTGGCCCGTGAACTGATTGATAATGAAAAGGAACGCGCAGAGCATGTCATGCTGGTTGATCTGGAACGCAATGACATGGGCCGCGTCTGTCGCTTTGGTAGCGTGGAGGTCAGCGAATTCATGGTCGTGGAGAAATATTCCCACGTCATGCATATCGTCTCTCACGTCAAAGGAGAGCTGGCAGCAGGCAAGGATGCGCTTGATGCGATCGAAGCGACTTTTCCGGGAGGAACGATCACCGGAGCGCCCAAGGTTCGCACGATGGAAATCATCGAAGAGCTGGAGCCAGTCAAGCGAGGCGTCTATACGGGATCAATCGGCTGGTTTGGCTTCAATGGTGATATCGAGGTCAACATTGCCATCCGCACGATGGTGATCAAGGATGGCGTAGCTCATGTCCAGGCTGGAGCGGGTATCGTGATTGACTCGGTTCCAGAGGCCGAGTACGCCGAGTCATTGAAAAAGGCAGAAGCGTTGTGGAAAGCACTTGAGTTGAGCGAGCAGAGAACGATGAGTTGAGAGGAGACGAGTGTACGATGATTTTGATGATTGATAACTACGATTCCTTTACCTACAATTTGGTGCAGTATGTGGGAGAGCTTGGGGAAGAGCTCCAAGTGTATCGCAATGACAAGATTACGCTGGAAGAAATCGAGCGACTGGCACCTGATTATTTGATGGTGTCTCCAGGACCGTGCACGCCAAATGAAGCGGGGATCAGCATGGATGCGATCCGCCATTTTGCCGGAAAAATTCCGATCATGGGTGTTTGCTTGGGCCATCAGTCCATTGGGCAAGTGTTTGGCGGAAAAGTCATTCGGGCCGAGCGCTTGATGCACGGAAAGACGTCGGAAGTTTTCCATGATGGCAAAACTATCTTTCAGGACATCCCGTCCCCTTTTACAGCGGCACGCTACCATTCCTTGATTATCGAGGAAGCGTCGATTCCGAGTGAGCTGGAAGTAACCGCTCGGACAGCCGAAGGTGAAATTATGGCTGTGCGCCATCGGGAGTACCCAATCGAGGGCGTCCAGTTCCACCCTGAATCGATTATTACCGAGCACGGCAAGCAATTGCTGAAGAACTTCCTTACTGCATACGCGCGCCATACGACAGGTTAACACATAGATAGGACAGGAAAACCGCCTTTTTTCGAGGGCGGTTTTTTATTTACATACTCTTTATATAACATTCATGGTTCCTCGATATACGGCTTGTACAATGAAACCGAAGAAGGTAAAAAAGGAGAGATAGTAAATGGATGTAAATCGTCGACAGTTTTTGACTTATCTCGGTGTAGGGACAGCGGCGTTGGCTTCGGTAGCAACAGGAATTCCTGCCCTGGCAGCTAGCGGTACCCTATCAGGAAAAACGGCCGATCATCTGTTTGGTCTCGATACAAAGAAGCATAACTTCAATCCGAAATTCAAGGAAATTCATCCAACTACAAAAGACGATGTTGTACTGCCGGAAGGTTTTAAATACGATGTAGTGGCTTCCTATGGCGATAAGATCAATGCAGCAGGAGATACCTTCGGGTTCAACAACGACTTCACCTGTTTCCTGCCAATCGAAGGCAAGTCCGATCATGGCCTCTTGTGGGTAAATCACGAATATTTAGGTGAGTTGGAATATTACGTAAATGGCTATGACAATTTGAATGCAGATGCAGATGACAACAAACGTACCCCTGAGCAAATCA
This sequence comes from Brevibacillus sp. RS1.1, assembly GCF_013284365.1. NCBI lineage: Bacteria > Bacillati > Bacillota > Bacilli > Caryophanales > Paenibacillaceae > Brevibacillus > Brevibacillus sp. RS1.1. The sequence goes on along the minus strand of NZ_JABSVA010000020.1, from coordinate 9,076 downwards.
AGAAGTACTTGTATGCACTTGGCGGTTCCATTATTGAAATCAAAAAAGAAAATGGCACATGGAAGCTTGTTTCCGATTCCAAATATGGTCGTCGGGTAAGTGGGCTGACCAAGCATGTGCTGACGGGTCCAGCAGCTTCCATTGCTAAAGAAGTGACCGGAACATTTGCGAACTGCTCCGGCGGCGTGACGATGTGGAATACAATTCTTTCCTGCGAGGAAAACTACATGGACGTCGTCGGTGATTGCAAGCTGCCTGAAGCCGAGCATTATGGCTGGGTTGTTGAGGTAGATCCATTTGATCCAAAATCGACTCCGAAAAAGCATACAGCGCTGGGCAGATTTTCCCACGAAAACACGGCAATGGTTCTGGCGCCGACTGGACAACTGGTCGTCTACATGGGGGATGATGCGAAAGACCAATACGTGTATAAGTATGTATCCAAAGGCAAGTATGATCCGAAGGCAGGGAAAAACAATTCCAAGCTGCTTGAAGAGGGTACACTGTACGTTGCCAACTTCGGTAAGGGCAAGTGGATTGCGTTGGATTTCGCAACAAATGAAGCACTGAAAAAAGCAGTCGATGCAGATGGCAAACCGATGTTCGTTTCTCAGGCTGACGTGCTTCTCAACTGCCGCGATGCATCCAAAGCAGTAGGGGCTACCCCAATGGATCGCCCAGAAGACCTGGAAGTGCATCCGATTGATGGTTCCGTCTTCATTGCCTTGACCAACAACGACAAGCACGGCAACTTCTATGGACAGATTGTTCGCCTATTCGAGAATGACAACAACCATGCAGGTTTGGAGTTTACGTTTGAGATTTTTGCAGCAGGTGGACCACAAAGCGGTTTTGCGGCGCCAGACAACATGGCTTTCGACAGCGCGGGTAACCTGTGGGTCGTGACAGACATCTCGTCCTCGTCGATGAACAGCGGCATTTATAAATCCTTTGGAAACAATGGTGTGTTTTTCATTCCAACAACGGGTAACAGCAAGGGAGAAGCCGCACAATTCGCGTCTGCACCTGTAGGCGCTGAAATGACAGGTCCTTGGTTCACCCCTGATGAAAAAACACTGTTCCTGGCGGTGCAGCATCCAGGTGAAAACCTGAAGTCGTATGACAGGCCAACCAGCCACTGGCCTAAAGGCGGAAATGCAGTAGCCATGCCGAGCGTGATTGCTATTACAGGTTTCTAGGACAAGGAGTGTAACAGATTATGCTGTCGAGCATCGGTATTCCTGGATTAATTCTGATCCTGATCATTGCTTTGGTGATTTTCGGGCCGAGTAAACTGCCAGAGATCGGTCGTGCTTTTGGACGAACCTTGACCGAATTTAAAACCGCAGCAAAAGATTTGACCAAAGACGATGATGAAAAAGAGAAGGCTCCAGAAGAAGCGTTGAAACGAATTAACTAATCCAGCCTGAGTGAAGGCGGTGCGTACACGAGACGCACTGCCTTTTTCCGCGCATGAGGAGGAGTTCGAGTGAGCAAAGAGATGCCTATACTTGAGCATGTTACAGACCTGCGCCGCAGAATTTTGATTGTGCTGTCCGTTCTTGTTGTCAGTATGGTTATCTGCTTTTTATTTGTGGATCATATTTATTTGGCGTTAGCGAATCATTCAGGGGAAAAGCTGGCGATTCTTGGGCCGGGAGATATCCTGTCGATCTATGTAAAGCTGGCAGCAGTCGGTGCGCTTGCGATTACAATCCCGGTTGCCGCTTATCAAGTTTGGCGTTTTGTGGTGCCCGCATTGGAAGAAAGAGAGCGAAAAGTGGCGCTCATGTATATCCCGGCTCTATTCCTGCTGTTTATTTTCGGGCTTTCCTTCGCCTACTTTGTGCTATTTCCGATGATGTACAAATTTGTGTTGGGTTTATCCAACGGGAATTTTGAACTCGTCATTACAGCGAACGATTACTTCACCTTTATGCTCAATCTTTGCCTGCCGTTTGGGTTGCTTTTTGAACTGCCGGTTGTCGTTTTGTTTTTGAGCCATTTGGGGATTCTCAACCCGCATCGCTTGGCTAAAATACGCAAACCCGCCTATTTGGTGCTCGCGATTATCTCTATTACCATTACGCCGCCTGATTTCCTCTCCGATATTATGGTAATTGTGCCACTCATCGTTTTATATGAAATCTCCATTACTATCTCGCGTTTCGTACACGGCAAACGCTCGGAGGAAACGGTGCTTTCTTCGGAAGTGTGATATGATGCTCTCGACTATATTATCGGGAGAGAGCGCAGATGCACGTTTATGTAAACGGAACGATTTGTCCGGCTCATGAGGCTACCGTATCGGTATTGGATCACGGGTTTTTGTACGGTATTGGTTTGTTTGAAACATTACGTGTATACGACCGCAAGCTATTTCTATGGGATGCCCATTACGCCCGGCTTTGTTCCGGGCTTTTTGCGTTGCAGATTCAACCTGCTTGGACCAAGGAAGAGCTGGCAGAAGCCATCTTGATGACCATCGATGCTAACGAATTGCGTGATGCTTACGTCCGCTTGAGTGTTACGGCAGGCGCAGAAGGAGTGGGCTTGGTAGCAGGGGGATACGAGCGCCCGTCCTTATTCGTATTTGCCAAACCTGTAGCACCTCTGGCAGTACCTCCCATGCAAAAACGGTTGCAGACATTGGCGTTGGCTAGACAGACAGCAGAAGGCCAGCAGCGCTTTAAATCGCACAATTACTTAAACAATGCCCTTGCTCGCCAAGAACTCGGTGCCCGTCCCGATGTGGAAGGTCTTTTTTTGACGCATGATGGCTTCGTGGCGGAAGGAATTGTGAGCAATGTGTTCTGGGTCAAGAACGGCCAGTTGTTTACCCCTTCTATTGATACGGGCATTCTTGATGGTGTGACGCGGCGACATGTTTTGGCGTTGGCACAGCAATTATCGATGCCTGTCGAAGAAGGTCGATATCGCTTGGAGGAGCTGCTCAACGCTGATGAAGTCTTTACGACAAATTCCGTGCAAGAGATCGTTCCGATTACCGAAATTGACGGGTATTCCGTCCCTTCGACATATGGTACATATTCGTGCGAACTGCACCGCGCCTACCGTCAGTCTGTAGCGGCTAGCGAGTAAATTATGGTATGCTACTATTCAATGTGCGAAGACGGAAAAAGGGAGTTTGATCATGAAATACAATTCATTTCGAATCCATGCTGCGACCTTCGCTGAGATGGTTTCGGAGCTTGTCAAAAGGGGAGTTCCTGTTCCTGAAGCGGAACGCATGACGGAAGCGGGGACGAGCCTGAAGATTCACACGGAAAACATGAGTGGGGCAACAGCACAGAGTGTGAGAGAGATTATGCACTCTTTCGATGCGGAAGCTGTTATCTCAGACCAACCAGGTACTGCCGACAAAAAATACGTGCTGCTGTTGGCTTCACACAAGAAGATGGATTTGGCGTTGGATTATATGAAAACCCAAACAGAAGAACTACGAGCGTTGGCGGCAGAGGTACGGGAAGTTTTAGCTATGCCTGCCAAGCTTCGTGCGCGTCGCGAGCTGAACTGTGGCCAGTATGTCCTGCCACTGGGGGAGCGTACGCTAGTCATGGGTATTTTGAATGTGACGCCTGATTCATTCTCGGATGGCGGTCGCTATGTCGATGTGGAGGCAGCACTCGCACAAGCGCGTGCAATGGTTGAGGCTGGAGCTGACCTGATTGATATCGGGGGAGAATCGACACGTCCGGGGTCGGAAGCAGTCGATGAGGCGACGGAGCTGGACAGAGTGCTGCCAGTCATTCGGATGCTTTCGCAGGAATTGTCTGTTCCGCTGTCCATTGACACGTACAAAGCGGCGGTTGCAGAACGGGCTATTATGGAGGGGGCACATATCATCAATGATGTATGGGGAGCGAAGCGTGACCCGCGGATGGCAGAGGTAGCTGCTCGTCTCGATGTGCCCATTATCCTGATGCACAACCGCGAAGACACGGATTATCACGACTTTTTCCCAAACTATATCAAAGACCTGCGTGAGTCCGTACAGATCGCCTTGCAGGCAGGGGTAAAGCAGGAGCGAATCATCCTCGATCCGGGGATCGGGTTTGTAAGGACTGTCGAGCAAAATCTCGAAACGATGCGCAGGCTGGATGATCTGGTAGGGCTGGGCTATCCCGTTCTACTTGCTACTTCACGCAAGCGGATGATCGGTCATGTTCTCGACTTGCCTGTAGATGAACGTGTCGAAGGTACGGCAGCGACAGTTGCTCTCGGGGCGGCAAAAGGTTGTCATATGGTACGGGTGCATGATGTCAAAGAAATGAAGCGCGTTACGAAGATGATGGACGCGATGCTAAAAGGGGGCATTTAAACCGTGGATAAAATCTACTTCAATGGCATGTCATTTTACGGATATCACGGTGTGTTTGGAGCAGAGGCTGAACTGGGCCAACGGTTTTATGTCGATTTGGAGCTATCGCTTGATTTATCCAGAGCCGGAGCAAGTGACGATCTTCACGATACAGTCAATTACGCCGATATCTTTACTTGTGTGCAAAAAATTGTCGAGGGTGAACGATTTCATCTGGTAGAAAAACTGACCGCTGTGATAGCAGAATGTCTACTGGAGCAATTCCCTTTGCATGAAGTCAAAGCAAAAGTGACCAAGCCGAATCCGCCGATCAATGGGCATTATGAGTCGGTTGCGATTGAGATGATCCGTAGAAGAGAGGATTTTGCTTCATGACAGTTTGTGCATATTTGGCGCTAGGCTCCAATCTCGGGGATCGGGCACAGAACTTGCGCCGGGCGATACAGAGATTGAACGAGCAACCTGGAATTCGCGTGCTACGTGTCTCCTCTGTTTATGAGACCGACCCATTTGGTTACGTCGAGCAAGATGCATTTCTAAATATGGCGATCGCTGTGGAAACAGAACAGAGCCCGGATCAGCTGCTAGAGACGGCTCTGTCAGTAGAGCGAGAGCTAGGTCGTGTGCGAACGGTACGATGGGGACCGCGCACAATTGATATTGACTTACTGTTGTACGGGACATCTCGTGTTTCGCAAGACAATCTCATGATTCCTCATCCCGGGCTGAGCGAGCGTGCTTTTGTACTCGTGCCGCTTCGAGACGTTTGGGAGGGCGGCGTTTTACCTGAGCATAACCAGACCATTGATCATTATCTTTCCTTATTGGTAGAAGATCACAAGGGGGTACGTGAGTGGGGAGCAATCAACTGGGAAATCGAATCCGGTCCTTCCGAAAGCTAAAAGGGTATACACAACAGTCCCTTTCGGACAAGATGGGAGTGTCATTGTCTTTTGTTGGATCACTAGAGAGAGGAACTCGTACGCCAACAGAGCCTGTATTACGGAAGATCGCCAGCACTTTACAGGTAGACTACGATGAATTATGTGCTATAAATAAGTGATGTAATGAAGTTTGGATAGGATTGTCCTCTCCAAGACCCCGACTAAGCGGGAATAAGGAGGCGAATATAGATGAAAATCGGCAATATTGAATTAAAGAACAACGTAGTGCTCGCTCCAATGGCAGGTGTCTGTAACCCTGCTTTTCGTCTGATTGCCAAGGAGTTCGGTACTGGATTAGTTTGCGCCGAGATGGTAAGCGACAAAGGCATTGTGCACGGAAACAAAAAAACGATAGATATGCTATTTGTCGACGAACGCGAAAAACCACTAAGTTTGCAGATTTTTGGTGGAGACAAGGAAACCTTGGTGAGTGCAGCGAAATATGTAGACCAGCACACGAACGCGGATATCATTGATATCAACATGGGCTGTCCTGTGCCGAAAATTACGAGCTGTGATGCAGGTGCGCGTCTGTTGCTCGATCCAGATAAAATCTATGAAGTCGTATCTTCTGTGGTCGATGCGGTCGACAAGCCGGTTACCGTGAAGATGAGATTGGGCTGGGACGAAGACCATCTGTACGTACTGGATAATGCCAAGGCAGTAGAACGTGCAGGCGGCAAAGCGATCGCTGTTCATGGACGCACCCGCGTACAAATGTACAAAGGGAAAGCGGACTGGGACTGGATCCGTCGAGTGAAGGAAACCGTTTCGATTCCAGTAATCGGGAACGGGGATGTGGCTACTCCTGAGGATGCGAGACGCATGCTGGATACAACGGGATGCGATGGTGTTATGATTGGGCGGGCTGCGCTCGGAAATCCGTGGATGCTGTATCGCACCATTCAATACCTGACGACGGGAGAGCTGGGTCCAGAGCCAACCGCACGTGAAAAGATGAATATTTGTTTATTGCATGCAGAGCGTTTAATCGCGCTGAAGGGTCCGAGAGTGGGAGTCCTTGAGATGCGTAAGCACGCGGCGTATTACTTGAAAGGCTTGAAGGGCTCGACGCACACGAAAAATCTCGTGAATGCGGTTGAGACAGAAGAGGAGCTTCGCAGCGTCCTCATGAACTTTGTCGACTGGATCGAAAACTACGCAGATGACAGCGAAGAACCGCTGGAAACAGCAAGTGATGAGGCTGTCAGCTACTAAAACTGGTGGTTCATTCCAGACATTGACAAGGGTTCCTTCATATCCTATAATACTCCGTAATATTGGGTGCCGAGCTGCCAGTCCTCACTGGCAGCTTTACCTTTGAACCTCACAGACGATTGCATTCTGCTGTATATTGTATAGAACATCTACATATAATCCTTTGTACTTTACCCAGTATAAATGGAATCATTTTTTAAAACGGGGGAATTGAACCATGTCTGAAAAAGAAGTCATCCTTACACCAGAAGGTTTAACAAAGCTGGAACAAGAGCTTGAAGATTTGAAAACGGTTAAACGTAAGGAAGTAGCTGCTCGTATTAAAGAAGCGATTAGCTTTGGAGATATCAGTGAGAACTCTGAATACGAAGAAGCAAAGAATGAGCAAGCGTTCATCGAAGGCCGCATTCTGACGTTGGAAAAAATGCTACGCAATGCCCGTATCATCACAAATGAAGATGTAGATACAGGTGTTGTAAGCGTTGGGTCCCGCGTGAAGCTGAAAGACCTAGAGTTCGGTGATGTTATGGATTACACGATTGTAGGTTCTGCTGAATCCGATCCGATGAACAACAAGATTTCCAACGAGTCCCCGGTAGGTCAAGCACTCCTCGGCAAAGCAAAAGGCGCGATTGTTGACGTGAACGTACCGGCAGGAGTCATTCAGTACGAGATTCTTGATATTAACCTGTAAGCAGTCGATCTATGGCGTACCTTTTGCGAGGTACGCCGTATCGCTATTATAAAAGTCTGTACAAAATTGTTAATGCAGGCATTTTCTAGAGGAGTGAGTAAAATGGCAAACGAGCAAGACCTTCAGCAGGAAGAACAGCAACAGGAAGGGCTCCACGAGCTTCTTCAAGTGCGTCACGACAAAATGAATCAATTGCGTGAGTGGGGCTTTGATCCGTTCGGTAAAAAATTCGAGCAAACGCATCACGCTGCAGATATAACGAAAGCTTTTAGCGAAAAGAGCAAGGAAGAGCTGGAAGCGGAAGAGAACGTGGTTACGATTGCAGGCCGCTTGATGGCGAAACGTGGAATGGGTAAGGCGAGCTTTGCTCAACTGCTGGATCGTTCCGGTCAGATTCAAATCTACGTCCGTCAGGATACTGTTGGGGAAGAGCTGAGCAAAGTATTTGATTTGGCTGATATCGGTGACATGATCGGTGTAACTGGTGTTGTTTTCAAAACAAAAACGGGTGAGCTCAGTGTAAAAGCAAAGGAACTATCCTACCTGACGAAGTCATTGCGTCCACTGCCTGAGAAATACCATGGTCTCAAAGATATCGAGACACGTTACCGTAAACGTTACGTAGATTTGATTGTAAACCCAGAAGTTCGCGATACGTTCATTACGCGTAGCCGTATTCTGACTTCGATGCGTCGTTATTTGGACAACCTTGGCTATCTGGAAGTAGAAACACCTACACTCCACGCGATTGCCGGTGGTGCATCTGCTCGTCCATTTATCACGCATCACAATGCGTTGGATATGCAGCTGTATATGCGTATTGCAATTGAATTGCACTTGAAACGCCTGATCGTTGGTGGCCTGGAGAAGGTGTATGAGATCGGTCGCGTATACCGCAACGAAGGGATCTCTACTCGTCACAACCCTGAGTTCACGATGATTGAGCTATACGAAGCGTATGCCGACTACCAGGATATCATGAGCCTGACAGAAGAAATGGTTGCTCATATTGCACAGGAAGTATTGGGCACCATGAAAATTCAATACCAAGGCAATGAGATTGACCTGACACCAAAATGGCGTCGTATACACATGGTAGATTTGATTAAGGAAAATCTTGGCGTCGATTTCTGGAAGGAAATGAGCGACGATGAAGCGCGTGCTTTGGCAAAAGAGCATGGCGTATCCGTTGAGCCTCACCATACGTTCGGACATGTAGTGAATGAATTCTTTGAGCAAAAGCTGGAGCATACGTTGATTCAGCCTACCTTTGTTTACGGTCATCCTGTGGCGATTTCGCCATTGGCGAAGAAAAATGACCACGATCCGCGATTCACGGATCGTTTTGAGTTGTTTATCGTAGCTCGTGAGCATGCTAATGCATTTACAGAGCTCAATGATCCAATTGACCAGCGTGAACGCTTTGAAGCGCAGCTCTTGGAAAAAGAAGCTGGTAACGACGAAGCGCATGATATGGACGACGATTTCATTGAAGCGCTTGAGTACGGTATGCCGCCAACTGGAGGACTTGGAATCGGAATTGACCGTCTGGTAATGCTGTTGACCAACTCTCCTTCCATTCGCGACGTACTATTGTTCCCTCACATGCGTAACCGCGACTAGTCTTTTGTAGAATAGAACCATCTGAGAAAAACTCAGGTGGTTCTATTTTTTTACTTGCACTTAAAAAGGTTAAGTGTTATATTAATACCTGTTCTTCTTTTTTACTTAATCGATCACGAAAATGATGTGAAAATAGTTCTTGCTTTTCCCTCAAGGTATGTGATAGATTAATGAGGTCGCTGAAAAACATGTTGAAAAAACTTGTTGACACGGCCTGGACAGCCTGATAAGATGAAATGGTTGTTGTGAAAATGT
>NZ_JABSVA010000002.1:0-1066947 GCF_013284365.1 Brevibacillus sp. RS1.1 | reverse complement strand
ATTTCTACTTGATCAAGTAGAGCAAGTAGGATCGGAGCACCTAGTGGGTGCAAACAAATATGGAGCTGTGGTGAAGTTGGAGTTCACGCCGGTCTGTCACACCGGAGGTCGCGGGTTCGAGTCCCGTCAGCTCCGCCATTTCTAATCAAATGAAATTGGCGCGTAAAGCATGATATAAGGCTCGGTAGCTCAGTCGGTAGAGCAGAGGACTGAAAATCCTCGTGTCGGCGGTTCGATTCCGTCCCGAGCCACCTTTATAGGGGCATAGTTTAACGGTAGAACGAAGGTCTCCAAAACCTTTGGTGTGGGTTCGATTCCTACTGCCCCTGCCATTTTTCAAAACAATAGTAGTAATCATGGCGGTCGTGGCGAAGGGGTTAACGCACCGGATTGTGGCTCCGGCACTCGTGGGTTCAAGTCCCATCGATCGCCCCATAAATTTATAGTTGGGGATTACTTATTGGGGTATAGCCAAGCGGTAAGGCAACGGACTTTGACTCCGTCATTCCTAGGTTCAAATCCTAGTACCCCAGCCATTAAAATGCGGACGTAGCTCAATTGGTAGAGCGTCGCCTTGCCAAGGCGAAGGTCGAGGGTTCGAGACCCTTCGTCCGCTCCATTTCTCAAAATGTTTTACTTTATATCATGGAGGCATAGCCAAGTGGTAAGGCACGGGTCTGCAAAACCCTCACCCCCGGTTCAAATCCGGGTGCCTCCTCCAAAATATTTGCCGGTGTGGCGGAATGGCAGACGCGCGCGACTCAAAATCGTGAGGGAAACCGTGGGGGTTCAAGTCCCTTCACCGGCACCATACTTTTACAGGCTAACCCTGAATGTCAAGATATCTTGATGATTGGGGTTTTTTTCTGCTTTAATATGCACATAGTGTAGACAGGGAAATAGACAACTTGTGTACGTAAAAAGACGAGGTGGTTGAGGTGTTTTACAAACTACAAGACAAGCCGCCAATGGGGATTACAACGTTGTCCGTATTACAATGGATGATCGTAACTGTTTCCAGCAGTGTGGCGGTACCACTAATGATTGGAGATATGTACGGCTTGCAGGCTGATGAAATTGGAAAGCTGATGCAGCAGACCATGTTTTACATTGGACTCGCGTCACTACTGCAAGTTTGGATTGGACACCGTTATCCGATGATAGAAGGTCCGGCTGGATTATGGTGGGGGATCTTTATCATTTTGGCTCAACTCGGAACGAGCATGGGTCTACATCCACAAGAAATTGGTCAATCCTTTCAAGTGGGTATGATATTAGCAGGTCTACTCTTTTTCATTTTTGGCTTATTAGGCTGGATTGGGAAATTACAGAAGTGGTTTACGCCGTTGGTTTCAGGTACGTATATGATTTTACTTGCTGTTTCTTTGTGTAGTAACATTCTCACGGGCATGCTCGGTATTGGTTTTCAGCATTCAAGGGAGGTACAACCGGGTGTAGCACTTGTGTCCATAGGGATCGTAGCTCTTGTTGTGTTCATTATGCGGACGAAGAGATTCTCCAGTTTTGCCGTTTTGTTTGGCATGGTTGGGGGCTGGATCGTGTACGCGCTTCTTGGATGGACAGAACCTGTCCGGCCTACTGAGCAATTATTTTCATGGCCTTCTATTTTCTTTTGGGGATCCCCACGCTGGGATTGGGGCGTTGTATTAACGAGTATGCTGACAGGATTCGTTCTGTTGACAAACCTCATGACGAGTTTGTCGGTTATGGGAAAAGCGACAGACACGGTGCCTACTGAAAAGCAGTACAATCGCGGTGGTATTTTTACTGGGGTATCCCATTTCCTGTCAGGCTTGAGCGGTGTGGTAGGTATGATTCCACTTTCCTTGGCAGCAGCTGTTATTCAAACGACGAAAATGGCTTCGCGCCTCCCATTTGTCATAGCGATGCTGGGGATGATGCTTATTGGGCTGCTTCCCACTGTTGCTCACTTTTTGGCGGCTTTGCCTACTCCAGTGGCATATGCAGCGATGTTCATTTCCTATACGCAACTGCTGGGCTTCGGGTTGAAGGATTACGTAAATGTGAAGATGGACGAACGCACGATAATTGTTGGGGGTAGCTCGCTTTTGGTCGGGATCGGAGTCATGTTCGTACCTGCTGTAGCTTGGCAGAAACTCCCTGCATTAGCTAGCTTCTTGTTCGGAAATGGCTTATTGCTCGGCGTTATTGTGTGCCTGGTCCTGGAACATATCGTTTTTAGAAAAAAGGAAGAAGATAGCGTAAAGAAAGACGGCCAGGCTGCATGACGGGCCGTCTTTTTCTTAGGCAGTAACGATAGAGGAGTGAGTCAGCTCGCCACCGTTGATTTCCGTAAACATGCGACCAACTGAACCTACGATTTCTTCTTTTTTAGATGGTTCCATTTTTTCATGGAAGAAGATGACCTGGAGGAGAGCGCGGCTTTGTTCCGTTACGCATGAACGCTTGGAATCGACAATGGGACTCCCAAATGCGCCGTTACCATCGGCGAGCAGTAGTTTTCCTTCCATGTTGACTTCGCGTCCATTTAATCCCTCATAGACATCTTCGGCGTGGCCGAGTCGACAAGTGATATCACCCGCTAAGTGATTGACGTCATAAATCCCGAACGGAAGCGCGTGCAAAACCGAGAAAAAATTATTCACATCAACGGCGCTGTTGATCCAGAAAAAAGGATTTCCCTGCAACAGCCGGCGAAGCAATGCCTCGGAGGAAGGGCGGTATCTGGACGGATCGATACCAACTTGCTTAAAGCAGGCTCTCCACTCGCGGATGCCTTCTATTTCTGTCAGGTTTGCGGTGTCGTGATCCAGCCGCAAGCTCTCCACATAATAATTGATACGTCCCTGTAGCATTTTGGGGGAGTCACTGACGGAAGCATTGCTGTATTGTAAAATGCCGAGAGAAAATTGCGGCAGACGCTCGGACACGGAAGGATCTAGCTGAACTTTCATCGATAGACACTCCTTACTGAACCTATTTTTGGTAGTATAACAAAAAATTTTTGTGGAAGCGACTAAGCTTCGATACAATAGAAGAGAACAGAGGAGGGAATCCTGACGATGACGATGCGTGAGGTTGAGATTTATACAGATGGAGCTTGTTCCGGCAATCCAGGACCAGGTGGTTGGGGAGCTGTACTGATGTACGGCCAACACATCAAGGAAATGTCTGGTGCCGAACCACATACAACGAATAACAGAATGGAGCTGATGGCGGCCATCAAGGCGCTCTCAACACTGAAGGAGCCTTGTAAGGTGACCCTGTCCAGTGATAGTGCATACTTGGTCAACTGTTTCAAGCAAGGCTGGTATAAAGGCTGGCTGAAAAACGGCTGGAAAAACAGTAAAGGCCAGCAGGTGGAGAATCAGGACTTATGGAAAGAACTGCTGCAATTGATGGACACCCACAAGGTAGAGTACGTAAAAGTCAAAGGACACGCCGACAACAAATGGAACAACCGCTGCGACGAATTGGCGACAGGAGCGATTAAACAACTGTGAACGACTTGCAGTTCTGGGAGCAGACAAAGCAGTCCATCATTGATTATGCAAAGGAAATCGGAATCGATAAGATTGGGTTTGCCAGTGCCGATCCATTCACGACCTTAAAAGAACGGCTTCTTGTACATCGGGAAAAGGGTTATGAATCTGGATTTGAAGAGCCTGATCTAGAAAAGAGGACGAACCCGGAACTGTTGTTGGACGGGGCACGTTCGCTGATTTCGATAGCGCTGGCCTATCCTTCCAAGCTCAAAAATCCACCAAAGTCAGAGCCTGGTGCGTATCGGGGAATCTTGTGCCGTGCAGCATGGGGAACCGATTACCATCACGTTCTGCGCGACAAGCTGGACAAGCTGACGCGATTCATTATGGAGCTGGAGCCAGGGGCTCGGATCGAATCCATGGTAGATACGGGAGCACTGTCTGATCGTGCGGTAGCCGAGCGAGCTGGGATTGGGTTTGTAGGAAAAAATTGCGCTATCATAACGCCGGAGTTCGGATCATGGGTGTACTTGGGGGAGCTTGTAACGAATCTTCCGTTGCCAAGCGATCACCCAATCGAAGAAGGCTGTGGCGACTGTAATATATGTGTAGACGCTTGTCCGACCGGAGCCTTGATTCAGGGTGGGCAGCTTGATGCACAGCGATGTGTAGCTTATTTGACACAGGTGAAAGACTTTATTCCAGATGAATTCCGCGGGAAAATCGGAAATCGTCTGTATGGTTGCGATACTTGTCAGACAGTATGTCCGAAGAATCGTCGCATCGACAACGACCATCATGCTGAATTTCAGCCTGATCCGGAGATTGCGAAGCCTTTATTGATTCCGCTGCTTCAGATGAGCAATAAGGAGTTCAAGGAAAAGTTCGGACAATCCTCCTCATCTTGGCGGGGCAAAAAGCCCATTCAGCGCAATGCCATACTAGCACTTGCCCATTTCAAGGATCGGACGGCTGTTCCTCATTTGGAGCGTCTTTTGTTTGAAGACCCTCGCCCAGTAATCCGCGGAACTGCTGCATGGGCGCTTGGAAAAATCGGGGGAGAGCAGGCACAAGAGGCGCTCATTACCGCAAAAGCAAAAGAGGTGTCACCCGAAGTGGTGGAAGAGATAGAAAAAGGCATGAGCATGTTTCGTGAACAGGCTTAGTTTGAAGAAGAGAGGGAGGACGTTAAATGGCAAAGGAATTAGGCTATACCATGATGGATTCACCGATTGGACCATTGCTCTTGGCTTCTACAGAAGAAGGGCTATGCTACATTCAGTTTGCCAATGAACAAGACGGATTGGCGCCGCTTGTGCGCTGGTGCAAAAAAACGTTCGTAGGGATTACCCCAACGCGTAACGATGCGATTAATGAGCCTGCAAAAATACAGCTAGAAGAGTATTTTGCAGGCAAGCGCAAGACGTTTGATGTTCCAACCGTATTATACGGAACTCCCTTTCAAAAGTCTGTTTGGAATGAGCTATCGAACATTCCCTATGGAGAAACTCGTTCTTACAAAGATATTGCCTTGGCAATTGGAGCGGCGAAAGCTGTTCGGGCTATTGGCGGTGCGAACAATCGTAATCCGATTCCTGTCATTATACCGTGCCATCGTGTCATTGGCTCGAATGGTGCCTTGGTCGGGTACGGCGGTGGCTTATCCATTAAAGAATATTTACTTTCCCTAGAAGAAGGTCCACTTTTTGCTCACGCTTCTTCCTAATAAGCTGTCTGCTTGCTCGGACAGCTTTTCTTTTTCTTCTGAATGCTCCACGAGCGACATATTCTTCATTGAGATGAACAGTTCATGGGCTTTGTCGCAGTCTGGAGGCGGAAAGGAGGAGGGGAAAGTGGAGTGGCGTGAATTTATTCAGCAATACTTTCAAGCAGTTCACCAGTCATCTATGGATGGAAAGTATGAGCGGCTGCTACCTTTTTATTGCACAGAAGAGTCTGGCGTACAGGACGAATGGAATCGACTGAACCGGGAGAAGCGGAGAGCTGAGGAACGGGGAGTCAAATTATTGGCTGTCCAGGGACAAGTAACGCCCATGTGCTGGGTAGATACTGATGCCACCATGGAAATAACAGTTCAATGGCAAGAAAATAAAACGCTGGGGATCAAGCAAACCAAGTATAAAGAGGCAAACAAACGATTGTTCCAGCTCCAGTTGCTCAAAACGAACGAAAAGTGGTCGATTATCGGGGCAAGGGAGTCGAATGGTGATCAAAAATTGGTGGTCGAGGAAGAGGAGGAGGAGCCTATCATCGTTGTGTCAGGCGTCGAGGATGCCATCGACCAACCGATGCTGATCGTGCATGGAGAGGGAGGGTACAACGCTGCAAATGCAGTCGCGTATGCGGAACGCTACTGGAACACGACCAATCCCGTGTATCCTCGTTTTACGGATGACTGCACGAACTTTATTTCGCAATGTTTACACGCAGGCGGAATCCCTATGCTGATGTCTAAAGAGATGGGCAAGGGCTGGTGGATTCGCACGGGAAAAGGCGCCTCTTGGAGTTATAGCTGGACGGTAGCGCATAGCTTGTATTTGCTTTTGAAGTCGGGTGGAGCACCTATGCGGGCAGTTACGAAAAGCTCTGCGGCCGAATTGGTCCCAGGTGATATCATTTGTTATGATTTTAACGGAGATGGGCGTTTTCAGCACAATACGATCGTGGTCGCAAAAGACGCGAATCAGATGCCGTTAGTGAATGCCCATACGACAGATAGCAGGATGCGCTACTGGGCATATGAGGATTCCACAGCCTATACGCCCAACATGCGCTATGCCTTCTTTCATATAAGAGGGGTGTAATTACCTCTTGCGATAAAAAGCTCTTCGTATAAAAGCGATGCTGCGAACCAGCCAAATCATTGCTGCGAAAACGAGCATGTCTGAAAAGGTATGCGGTTCTCCTTTGATGGATTGGATGTAAATCAAGCCATGGATCAAGACGATGACAAAAAGCCATGGATTGGCGAGATGAAGCCTTTTCCAACTGGAACCACCCAGCCATTTTTCTGCCCGTGCAGAAGATGTCAGCCACAGAGCTAGTAGAATGAAAAAGGCAAACAGCCCAAGGTAGTTCGCAACGCCTGTAAGGGTCCAGTTGGGAGATGGCCACATGGTCGGATTAGAGGAATCGTCAAAGAACAGACCCAGCCATCCATCAGCCTTTTCTGAACGGTTTTCATGTATGATCATCAGGCGAGGCTCATTTTCAAAAAGGACAAGCACAAGAATGACGTGCAGCAGTCCAGTTAGCCCAGCCCATATGCCGAAATCTCGGCGGATGGACAAGCTGATAGTTATCCAGCCAGCAGGGAGCCAGGACTGGAGTGGACCAATCAATAGGGTGCAGCCAATCAAAATAAATGAGAGATAGCCGAGAAGCATGCTCCATGTTTCCAGTGCAGGGAACGAAGAAAAATCAACCCACATCCAACTGGCGATTAACAGGATCAAACTCAGGATGCTCACATGTGCGACAAGGCGTCGCCCAAATGAAATGAGTGTCCCCATCTAATCAGCACTCCTTTCGATAGCCAACGTTTTCTGATTAGATGCAGCAGGCACTCCATTTGTTACAGAAGCTGGGCACGGTGGTATAATAGGACATGTACTGGTAACAAGTTCGCAATTTACAAGGAGATTTTCAGATATGCCGTTACATATTGTTTTGCATGAGCCGCTCATCCCTGCCAATACGGGAAATATCGCCCGTTCATGTGCAGCGACAGGAGCGCATCTGCATTTGATTCATCCACTGGGATTTTCAACAGACGATCGTTACCTAAAGCGAGCTGGTCTCGATTATTGGCATGCGGTTAACGTTCACCATCATGAGAGCTTCGAGCACTTTGTTGAGGCACAAGGGGAAGGTGCGGGCACTTTTTACTTTGTGGAGACCTGGGGGGAAAAGTTGTACACGGACGTTTCCTTCCGGGATGGCGACTACATTATCTTGGGCAAGGAGACGACAGGCTTGCCAGAAGAGCTGACAGAAAAATATCGGGAACAGACTATTCGCATCCCGATGAGCGGTGCGACCCGTTCTGTGAACCTGTCCAATTGTGCAGCTATTGTCTTATTTGAGGGACTTCGCCAGTTAGGTTTTCCATCGTTATCGTAAGGCATTTGGGAGGGAGAGATCCATTATGACTGTGAACACCATCCTGTTTGATTTGGACGGTACGCTATTAGAGATGCAGACAGAACCCTTTGTCAAAAGTTACTTGGTTGAAGTAGGCCGTCATGTCGGAGATAAGTACGATACCGAAAAGCTGTTGGCGTTGGTTTGGGATGCGACCAAAGCAATGATCATGAACCAAGAGCCCGACAAGACGAACGAGCAAGTTTTTATCGAATATTTTACGGAACACAGTGAATGGGATCGGGAGGAAATATGGCCTCTGTTCGATTCGTTTTATCGCGATGTGTTTCCGACACTGTCTCACCTGACGTATCCTTCGCCATGGGCAAAGCAGATTATTGCTGCCGCCAAAGAACAAGGATTTCGGGTTGCAGTAGCGACGAATCCTGTTTTCCCGCGGGATGCGATTCACCATCGCCTCGCTTGGATCGGGATGTCCCCGGATGATTTCGAGTTGGTCACTGTCTACGAGGAATCGCATTTCACGAAGCCAAATCCTGGTTATTATAATGAGATTTGCCAAAAGCTTGGGGTTGAGCCGACAGACTGTGTCATGGTCGGGAATCACATGCAGGAGGACATGGTCGCATCCAAGCTGGGAATGAAAACGTTTCTGGTAACCAATTGGATGGAAGACCGTGGTGAGCCTCAGTATCAGGTCGATCAGCGGGGATCATTAGAAGAGCTGTTTACGGCGATTTCTGAAAAAAGCGGTGTGTTTGCAGGGTAAGGAATAATTATGAAAGTATAACCGAGAAGCAGGTTGTCCGTTTGAAAAAATGGTCAAGCCTGCTTTTTCACATACTTTTCCCAAAATCATCAGGTAGGCTAAGGGGTGTACACCTACGTTTTACATAATAAAAGGAGGAAATCTTGCATGAAAAAACTTGTTTCGTCTCTGGTTATGGCTACCTTGCTGTTTAGTGGTATCTCTGTAGTGGCTGCGGCGGATACAGGAGCGGATTCTACAGTTAAGCACTCGAAAGCGGAGAAAAAGGAAGAAAATAGAGCAAAACTGAACGCGAAGGCTGCCAAGTGGGGCGTCGAAACCACGGATCAAACAAATAAGGAAGTAAAAGCCGCCATTCAAGAAGCAAAAGCCGCAAAGAAAGTAGAAAATGCTAAGAAAGAAGCAGCAAAAGAAGCAGCAAAAGAAGCGAAGAAACAAGAACAGCTCGCGAACCTGAAAGAAAAGGCTGCCAAGTGGGACGTTGAAACAGCAGGCAAGAGCGCAAAAGAAATCAAGGCAGAAATCGTAGCGAAAAAAGCAGAAAAGAAAGAGAATAAGAAATAACAAGAAAACAAAAAAAGCAGGTTGCCACAGTAGGCAGCCTGCTTTTTTCCCTGGATGCTTCTTACAGGTTCCAGGTTTTGTCCTCGTTGTAGCCAGCTGTCAGAGTGAAAAACAGAAAAGCTCCAAAGACCAATGCTACGATAAATGTACCCACGTTTGACAGCCCCTTTCGTAAACAAACTACTCCCATTATAGCGTAGCCTGCCCACTTTGCAAACGCCTTAAAGCTGTTGCTCCCTTACGTAAGTGACAATTTTCGATGGTCATTCACGAGTTTCAAGAAGGCACAAAGCGAAATGGGCACACTCAGTATTTCTCCTGTATCGAGTTCCATTCCTGTCACTGCTTGGTAAATAAATACCGAGAGAATTACCAAGGTTGCGATGCCGGTCAAATAAAGTCCTTTTTTCACTTGAATGCGTTCTGTTTGGATGTCCATGTTCGTTCCTCCGTTATTTTACGCCAATCCATATTGGCTTTCCGTGTATGTTGCTTATGATTGTATTTTACAGGGGGAGAGGGATTACAAACTATCGAATCAACTTACAGCTACGCTCGTTAAACCTTACAATTCCGTAATCTTCCAAGCCGATAAAAAGCAATGTGCCGTATTTTTATGGGAAGATTGCTGAAACTTGTGCTGATGTCGCGCATACACATATGTAAAGGCTGTAAGAGCCTGTTGGCAACCGGAGAAAACGGCTTGCACGTGAATGCGTGACCGCAGGCGGACATATACATGAGAGTACATTGTCGTTGGGAAGAGAGAGGGGCTTAAGAGGGAGGAGTGTCGAACATGGACATTTTAAAACGGATCGCTGAGCACCGGGCCCGCGAAGAAAACCTGATGTGGAGAGGAACATTCGCCGAATATTTGCAACTAGTACGTAAAAATCCGCAAATTGCCCAGACGGCGCACTCACGCGTCTACAACATGATTAAAAGCGCGGGGGTTGAAGAGAACGAGGACGGCTCACGTTCGTATCAATTTTTTAGTCGAGAAATCTTCGGATTGGATCGTTCTGTTGAGCGCCTAGTGGAGGAATATTTCCACTCGGCTGCACGTCGTCTGGATGTCCGCAAACGCATCTTGCTCTTAATGGGACCTGTCAGTGGCGGTAAGTCTACGCTCGTGACGATGCTCAAGCGGGGACTGGAGGAGTATTCCAGAACGGAAGACGGAGCGATCTTTGCACTTGATGGTTGCCCGATGCACGAAGAACCTCTTCATCTAATCCCGCACGATCTACGTCCAGAGGTAGAAGAAGAGCTAGGCATCAAGATTGAAGGAGAATTGACGCCCTATAACCGGATGAGGTTGGAGACTGAATACGGAGGGTGCATAGAGGATTTCCCTGTTCGCCGGATTTTGTTTTCCGAAGCCAATCGTGTCGGGATCGGTACATTTAGCCCTTCCGATCCAAAGTCACAGGATATTGCCGATTTGACGGGGAGCATCGACTTTTCGACGATTACGAAGTACGGCTCTGAGTCTGACCCTCGTGCGTATCGTTTTGATGGGGAGCTGAACAAAGCCAATCGCGGATTGATGGAATTCCAGGAAATGCTGAAATGCGACGAGAAATTTTTGTGGCATCTCCTTTCGCTGACACAGGAAGGAAACTTCAAGGCAGGTCGTTTTGCCCTCATTTCTGCAGATGAGCTGATTGTTGCGCACACGAACGAATCGGAGTACAAGGCTTTTATTGGAAATAAGAAAAATGAGGCACTGCAATCTCGGATTATCGTCATGCCGATGCCGTATAATCTGCGTGTAAGTGACGAAGAAAAAATATACGCGAAATTAATTAAGCAATCCGACTTGGGGCATGTGCATATTGCACCACATGCGCTCCGATCAGCAGCAGTCTTTTCCATTATGACCCGCTTGAAAGAATCGAAAAAACAAGGGGCCGATCTGCTGAAAAAGATGCGGCTGTATGACGGTGAATCGGTGGAAGGCTTCAAGGGAGCCGATCTGGAAGAGCTGCGTAACGAGCATGCCGATGAAGGAATGTCCGGTATTGATCCGCGTTATGTTATCAACCGTATCTCTAGTGCACTGATCCGTCGCGACACGGAGTGCATCAATGCGCTTGATATTCTTCGGGCGCTAAAAGAAGGCTTTGACCAGCATCCGTCCATCACCAAGGAGCAGCGGGAGAGGTATATGAACTTCATCTCGATCGCGCGCAAGGAATACGACGAGCTGGCGAAAAAAGAAGTGCAGAAGGCGTTTGTCTACAGCTATGAAGAGTCGGCAAAAACGCTTATGGATAACTATTTGGATAATGTGGAAGCTTATTGCAATATGAACAAAATTCGTGACCCCGTTACCGGTGAGGAGATGGATCCAGATGAGCGCCTGATGCGTTCCATCGAGGAGCAAATCGGCATCTCGGAAAATGCCAAGCGGGCCTTCCGTGAAGAAATTCTCATCCGTATCTCGGCCTACGCGCGTAAAGGGAAGCGTTTTGACTACAGCACGCATGATCGTCTACGGGAAGCTATCGAGAAGAAGCTGTTTGCCGATCTGAAGGATGTCGTCAAGATTACGACCTCGAACAAAACGCCGGATGAGCATCAGCTCAAGAAAATTAATGAGGTCACCAAGCGTCTTATCGAAGAGCATCAATATTGCCCGGTTTGCGCAAATGAGCTGCTGCGCTACGTGGGAAGCCTGTTGAACAGATGACAGAACGTTGGCGACATGAGGGGCACGTCATAATCATATTCGGCGCAGATTGCGCCAGTTGCTAGGAGGAGACGGCATGAAAGATGAATCATCGTTCATTGTCTCCCGGGAAGACTGGTCGCTGCACCGCAAAGGGTACCAGGACCAAAATCGACACCAGGAAAAAGTGAAAGAAGCGATCAAAAAAAATCTGCCCGATCTCGTCAGCGAAGAAAACATCATCATGTCGAATGGTCGGGAAGTCATTAAGATCCCTATTCGCTCCCTGGATGAATACCGATTGCGTTTTAACTTCCAAAAGGGAAAACATGGCGGTCAAGGTAAAGGAAACAGTAAAGTAGGCGATGTCGTAGCCCGTGACGGCGATCCGGCGCAAGGGCCAGGAAAGGGTCAGGGAGCGGGCGATCAACCAGGTGTAGACTACTATGAGGCTGAAATCAGCGTAGAAGAATTGCAGGAGATGCTTTTCGCCGAGCTAGAGCTGCCGAACCTTCAACAAAAAGACGAGGAACAAATCGTCGTGGAAGAGACTCGGTTCAATGATGTCAGGAAAAAGGGCTTGATGGGTAACATTGATAAAAAACGTACGCTGATTGCGGCCATTCGCCGAAATGCGCTGGCAGGCTACAGTGATATGGAGCTGGGGATCACCGATGATGATCTACGCTTCAAGACGTGGGAAGAGATCATCAAGCCTCATTCCAATGCCGTCATTATTGCGATGATGGATACGTCGGGTAGTATGGGTGTGTTTGAAAAGTATATCGCCCGCAGCTTTTTCTTCTGGATGGTACGGTTTCTGCGCACCAAGTATGAAAAGGTCGAGATCGTCTTCATTGCCCATCATACGGATGCGAAGGAAGTGACAGAGGACACCTTTTTCTCGAAAGGGGAGAGCGGGGGGACGATCTGCTCCTCTGCTTACAAAAAAGCGTTGGAGATCATCGATAGCCGCTACCCGACATCGCAGTACAACATTTACCCGTTCCATTTTTCCGATGGCGACAACCTCACATCAGACAATGAGCGCTGCGTAAAGCTGGTAAAAGAGCTCATGGAGAGATGCAACATGTTCGGCTATGGCGAAGTGAATCAGTATAATAGGCACAGCACCCTTATGTCAGCGTATCGCCATATCAAGGAGCCGAAATTCATGCATTGTGTCATTCGGGAAAAGGGCGAGGTATACAAGGCATTGCGTACTTTCTTTGGCAAGAAAGAAGCTGTGAGGTAGTCCATGGAAGCAACCGGGCGAGAAATCGTCCGGTTGACTTGTATTTGTTTGCATGAGTCGGATGAACAAAATGTGAGTGTATTCACAAAAACATCGGATGCGCAACACGGAAGCCTTAACTCCAATGTGACAATCACTATTAAATCAATGGTTGTCACATTGTTTACATGTATTCAAAGTAGTTTTAAATTTGTTTAATTATCTCAGAACTTTTCGTAGACCAAGCCAAAGATTGCTACCCGCGCCTTCGCTTGGGCTACACCCCCCATCTAATAACCGGTGTACCGTCAACCAAATGACATAATACCCACATTAAGGATTTGGATGCAATAACAACCTCGATTTCCTTAGCGTACAGGAAATCGAGGTTGTTAAGTTTAATTAAGGGTTTGTTATTTTGATTCCTTTGTAGCTAGTGCTGTTTAAAGAAAATAAAGTTGTAGACTAGGAGGTAGCACCTGAATCAGTCTGACAAAGCCTGTTCTTGCGGCATGCCTTCTTTTTTTGCCTCTTGTCTTATCCATGAAAATAATAATAACGAGGCCGCGACTGCAATTGCCACACCGATCGTCCCGAACCACGGGATGGATGACAAGGATATCCGATCCACGGCGAGGCCGCCGATTCCCGCTCCTGCTGCCATCGATAATTGCATCGTGGACTGATTGAGACTAAGCATAATGCCTGAATAATTGGGTTCGATCCGTACCAAATTATACTGCTGTGTAGGACCGGTAGACCAGGCGGCGAACGACCACAGCATAAGGATGGCTACAACCGGCAACCATGAATGTGTGAATATGACGGCAACCGTGAGTAAAATCAAGGCGGGGGCTACCCCCCATTTATCCGTACTGTAGCCGCCGAATTTGGAACCAATTAAGCTGGCCACGCCGAACGCCAACAATACTCCGCTGAGCACTTCTTCATTTAAGCCCGCAACCTTGAGTAGATAAGGAGAAATGTAGGTATACGCTATAGAGTAGCCACCGAGCCAAAAGAAAGTGATCGAGAGTCCAAGAGCCACTTTTCTGCTTTTGAGGAGAGCAAGTTGCTTGGCTAAAGGTACGGGGGCATCCCCCTTTACTTGCGGGATGGTTTTATACAGAACAAAGATGGCAAGAAGACCCATAATGGCAATGAAACCGAATACTGATTTCCAGCCGTATGCCTCAGCGATCATGCGTCCGAGAGGAACCCCGATAATTAATGATGTAGTAAACCCCATCACTACGGTTGCAATTGAACTCGCCTGTTTACCTTCTGGCGCGATTTTCGCTGCTATATCCAAGGCGGTAACAACAACCATTCCAGCGAGGTAGGCAGAGGATTTATAACAGTAAACATCATTAAGGGGATGGAAAACGTTACCCTAGCTTATTTCTATCTTTTATTTTTATAATATTGAGATAAGTTTCCACCCATTTTTCATCGTCACTTTTAAGTAGTCTGCTTCCCATTCCATCTCATATTTACCACCAGTGTTAGCTGTTAGTATATGGCACTAATGTATAGAACCACAGTGCATCAAACAAAATATCTTTGTCCTTGAATGAAAATGAAGGGAGGAAAAATGGATGGCTACTCAGCAATATATTGTAAGTAAAAGTCCCATTGGATTTGATTCTTCAAAAGTCCAACAAATCACGGACATTCTAAATCCGGATTTAGCGACGTTGTTTCAGTTGTTTGAACTATGGCAGAAACATCAGTGGTATGTTCGAGGCAGCGAATATAAGGAACTACATAAGTGTTTTGATGCTTGGGGAGCACATTCACTGCAACACGCTGACACTGTGGCTGAACGCATTGTGACTGTTGGCGGTGTCCCTCTTGATCCAACTGATTTTCCACAGGCTTCTGGGTTTCAATTCAAACAGGCGGGTGTGCCCGGTATACGTGAAATGCTTCAGCATCAATTAGAGGCGCTGCTCGCCTTACTCCAAAAGCTACGGAATGATATCACGCAACTAGATTAACATTTAAACGAGTGGACAACCATTCGATGATGATGGGAGATTTTGTTCTCCTTGAAAAAGAAGTCATGCCTGTCGAGAAAATACTAATGGAGCAAGGAATTGAAGTGACTGCTTTACACAACTACATCATGGAAGAAAATCCAAAGGTCATGTATTTGCACGTTGCTGGCCATGATGATCCAGTAACTCTGGCTCAAAAAATGAAGCATGTTCTTGCCCTCACAGGCACTCCATTAACCTCTGCGCCACCTGATAAATCTCCGTCTATTTTTAACTGGTCTAAGATTGAGGGCATCATGGGGAGGAAAGGTGAGAAAAAAGGAAAGGTGTTTCAATTCTCTATACCACGGCCAGAATAAATTACGGAAAAGGGTGTACGAATTCCACCGGCTATGGGTACCGCGATGCCCATAAACTTTCAAATGATTGGAGACAAGGCGGCAACAACTGGTGATTTTGTTCTTTTATCAAACGAAGTGAATCCAGTTATTCGTGAGTTAACGAAAAATGGGATTACCGTAACAGCTATACATAATCACATGTTAGATGAATCTCCTCGACTATTCTTCCTACATTTCTGGGCAGTGGATGACCCTGAAAAGTTGGCTCGTGGACTCAGAGCAGCATTAAATCAAACCACAGTCGAACAAAATTGAAGTTGACCTTACGGTAAAAAACCGGGATCAGTGAACAGTAAAAACGATAAATGATATAACCATTTATATCATAGTACGTTTAACACTCTTTTTTCCGAACTTTTGATCATATACATCTTCCTCTGTATCCAACCAGAAGTGATATGATTCACCAACAACAATCGCTTCTTTATAGTGTCTTCAGAGTCAGCAGCTTTTGTATTATTATTTGTTTTTTCCAAGACAATCACTTCCTTACAACAAGGTATTCTTAGTGTAAGCCTCGAATAAATCAATACTCAGTACGATTTTGTTGACATTTAATAAAAAATGTCTCACCTGGACAACATATCCCGGTAATTATAGAGGACAAAGGAAAAAAGACGGATCGGGAAGCTCAAGTGGGGCCTTGTACCAAATTGGGCTGAAGATGAAAAGGTCGGTTACAAGATGATTAACGCTAGAGCAGAAACAATAACCGAAAAGCCAGCATTCCGGAATCTTTTCACTCGTAAACGATGTATTATTCCTGGAGATGGATTTTTTTATTAAATGTCAACAAAATGTGTTTAAGGGCATAACAAATATAATCAGTAGATAAGATGTATAACATTTTAAATATCTCAATCCGGCATAAATATCTTTCCATTTATAATGTGGTGTACATTGGCCATATCAAGATCTTTATGTTCTTTTTCAACGCAACTGGAAACTTAAGTTTTTCGAGAGTTCCAGTGAAATACATAAGAATGTTAACCCTAGCAAAAGACAGCCGACTAATTAGTCGGCTGTCTTTTCGTTAAGCTAACGGGCAGGTTAATTGAATTTATTGAACATACTACAGGTATGAGAACGAAAAAAATAATAAGTATGATTTTCAAGATTTAAGACACGCTACAGTTTCTTTTGTTTACTAAACCTAGCATCATTCAATGTGGATAAAAACTAGAATTTCAGCGTTCGCAGAATTCGTGAAAGCAAGTACGACCAAAGAAAAAAGAGGTCAAACCAGTACATTCTGGTGACCTCAAATACGATTCGTTAGGTTGATGACGTTCTATTCGTTAGCGCTAAGTGACAACAAGTGCTTCAGATTGTCATCGATGAATTGATTATCGGCACTGTTGATACCGCGGCCGGCAAAGTGACCCCAGATTGACTGGATCGGGTTAAGACTAGCATTAGGGATACGTGCAGCTTCATATGCATTATCGTCCGCTGTGCAGAAGAGATCGGTACTTCCCGGCATAATGCAAGCAAATGCCTTTATGCTTTTAAGTGCCTTATCAAAATCTCCGTTATAGGAAGAGTTGGCACTAATGTCTGCATGCTGGCCTGTCCATAACATGGCTAGGACGTTATGTGGATCCATATTCATAAAGCTATTTTCCCAGACACCAGCAACAAAATCCTCCAATGAGTCAAATCCCATCTCACGATAAAGCTCCTCTCGATAAAACGCATGTGATAATCCCCATCCCGCATACACCCGACCAACGGCGCGCATGTCTGCAGAAGTCAACTGGTTTAGTTTACTTGAGTCGAAGCCGACTGCAGATAGCAGTGAGGATTTTACACCTTCCAGCACTACATATGTGTGAGGCCAAGGTTTGGCGATACCTCCGAAAGGTGCAATCCGTTCGACCATCTCCGGGTAACTTGCCCCCCATTGAAATGCCTGAATGCCGCCCATGGACCATCCGACGACGAGAGCAATCTTCTGAATGCCGAATTTTTCGGTCAGTAGTTGATGCTGGAATCGTACGTTGTCATAGATAGTTACCTGTGGAAAGTTAGCCCGCTCGAATGGATGCGGCGTGTTGCTGGGAGAGGATGAAAGTCCATTACCAAGCAAATTTGGAACGATAATAAAATATTTCTCTGGATCAAGTGCCATTCCGCTGCCAATGAGCCATTCATTCTGAACATGCTGATCTCCAAACGCCGTTGGATAGACAATCACATTATCTTTCTGTTCATTTAATTTTCCGTATGTTTTATAAGCAAGAAAAGCATTGGGTAACGTCACTCCTGATTGTAAAAGTACATCACCCAAATTAAAAATTTCATAATCCATCGTATGGTCGCTCCCTTCAAAATGAAAAACCACATGTTCACTGTGATCTCTTGTACTCAGTATAGAGTCGTGATACTCTCAATAAAAGTGAATAGAATTTAAGATAGCATTCAATATAATTGAAAGAAGAAAGGGGGGCCTCCGATGGAATTGCGCCAACTGAATACGTTTTGCACGGTTGCTACAACATTGAATTTCACGCGGGCAGCAGAGGTGCTGAGCTACGTTCCTTCCAACGTCACGATGCAAATCAAAGCATTGGAAGAGGAGCTGGGTGTCCGCCTCTTTGATCGGTTGGGCAAGCAACTCGCGCTCACAACTGCGGGCAAACGCTTTTTAACGCATGCCCAAGGTGTTCTTGAAAAATTGGACGAAGCTCGCAGTGTTGTCCATGATAATGAAAAACTAAGTGGTACTCTAACGATAAGTGCGAATGAAGTTATTTGCTCCTATCGGCTTCCTCCTGTCTTCCAACGGTTTCGTTCGCAACATCCTGGTGTTCGCCTGATCTTTCGCTCAGTTCCGAATCAAGAGCTTAAGCAAACGTTATTCGAGGGAACGACGGATATCGTTTATATGCTGGATGAACCTATTTGCTCAAGTGGACTTGTCGTGGAACCGCTCGTAGAAGAGAATTTCCGTTTGTTGGCTGCTCCAGATCATCCACTTGCTAAGCGAACTGTGCTAAAGTTGGAAGATTTTCATGAAGAAGTGTTCTTGACCAATGAAAAGGGTTGTCCATATCGAACGATGTTTGACCGATCTTTTGAGAAAGAAGGCATTGATAGCATCACGTATCTGGAGTTTCAAAGTGCTGAAGCAATTAAAAAATGTGCAATTTCTGGAATCGGTATTGCTTTTCTTCCTGAAATCGTCGTGGAAGCTGAAATTGAACGCGGAGAACTTGTTGTCCTTCCATGGCAAATTCCGGATTTGCAGGTGTACACACAGATGTTGTGGCATAAAGACAAGTGGCTTTCACCAATCATGTTATCTTTCATAGAAGCAACAAGGAATGTTTTTCATTTACAGAATGAGAATAAAACCGTATAGCCTATGTACAAAAGAGGCATCAACAAAAATGTGAGAGGAGCTGGGTGAGAAAGGTGACTCATTATCCAACCTATCATGTCTATTTTATACGCGTAAAAAAATAAGTTGAACCAAACAAATACGTTGGATTCGTAGATATCCCATCGGGAACTTAAAAGCTCATTGGTTCAACTAACGGGAAACGTTAGTTCAATTGATTCATGGGCAGAAATGATCTGTCCTCCTTGTCAAGGACACTTACAGTAATTAGTAATTATCAGTGAATCCGTAACCCCGTTACAGGTGAGGACATGGATCCAGATGAGCGCCTGATGCGTTCCATCGAGGAGCAAATCGGCATCTCGGAAAATGCCAAGCGGGCCTTCCGTGAAGAAATTCTCATCCGTATCTCGGCCTATGCACGTAAAGGGAAGCGTTTTGACTACAGCACGCATGATCGTCTGCGGGAAGCTATCGAGAAGAAGCTGGTTGCCATAGCGCAAATGAGGCTGCTGCGCTACGTGGGAAGCCTGTTGAACAGATGACAGAACGTTGGCGACATGAGGGGCACGTCATAATCAGTAGCGTGGAGAGCTAATGAGATGATCGCAAAATAAAACCGTCAGAGTCATGCCCTGACGGTTTTTCGAATGAGCTCGATAAACTCCTCTGCTTTCTCGATATGTGGAGCGTGCCCCACATTTTCCATGACAATCTCCTGATAGAAACCACCAGCGCGCTGATATTGTTCAAGCACGTCACGAATTTGGGAGACCATCGGCTGCGGGGGATATTCGTCTTCCCCCGGCCAGCCGGGGACATAGCCAAGCTTGCCCAGCGTACCGAAATCAGCCAGCGACTGATCCGAGACAATGGCATCATCTGCACCGCGAATCCATAAAATCGGACACTTCGGCTCCATCTGGACAATACCGGACAAATTTACGTATTTGGGAGAAATCGCATTCGTAATTCCTGTCGTTCCAGGAGCAACGCCGGGCCAGTCGTTTACGTATTCAAAGGTACCGGGGTAAAAGTCCTCTCCCGTTCTCGTAGAGAGTATGGCGCGCACATAACGGTCTTCCTGCTCTGGACCAACTTGGAATGGGGGCTTGAAATAAAGCTGATTCATGACATTGCGAGGACTGGAGGGAGATTCATTGCTCATATCCTTGGCTGCAATCCTTTTGACCAGCTCGGAGTTGACGGCTCCTCCACCTGAGCCCGAGAAGCTGCTGAAGCACGGGGTGCCAGCTATATCCTTGGTTCCACCAAAGCCGTAAGGGGACATAGGGGCGATGAGAATCAGAGAGCGGACTTCCTGCGGGTGATCGATGGCAAACTGCATCGCGATCCCGCCACCCAACGACCAGCCGGCAAGATGGACAGGTGTTGGCAAGTCCAATGCCCGAATAAACGAATGAAGGTCATCCGACCAGTCTCGCAAACCGCGTGTCGCATCAATGGGCAATGCTTCACTTGCTCCATAGCCTCGCATATCAGGTGCATATACACGGTACTGGTCACATAGCGCCGCAATGGTATCATCCCAGAATAAGTTAGCTGACGCATTGCCGTGGATGAGAAGGAGCGGTTCTCCTTCCGGTACGCCCGCTGTCAGGTAAGAAACGAGCAATCGATCGGTCTGAATCGTTTTGGTTTCGATTCGTGCATCCATCAATGATGTGCCTCCTTTCGAGTAATTTATATCAGAATATTCTTATTATATATCCATTCAGTTATAAAATGAAAAAAGAAAACAACCGCCATTGAAAAGGCGGTTGCAGGAAGGCTACATATGGAGACCACGCATTTGCTGTTCGATTTTCTCAAAGCCGCCAGAAACCTTAACGACTTCGTCTTTTTGCTCAGAAACGAGAACAAGCACTTCTTCCAGGCTCTCTTTGTTCTTGTCGGTAATATCGGCGTTGACTTCTACTTTTGCGCCAACTTCCTGAATCATGCTGTGAACATGGACGATGAACTCTTGCAGGTTCTTCGTTTTATCTGCGAAGTTTTGCATGTAGTTGTCTACATTGGTGAACATTTCTTGTACTTCGAGGATGCCCTCGCTATTTTTCTCAAAAGACGTCTGTGACTCGGAAATCATATCCGATACGAGCTTCATTTTTTCACGAATGGTCATGAGCAAGCTCGAGATCGACTCGGAGGATAGCTTGGAGGATTCAGCGAGCTTGCGTACTTCATCTGCTACGACAGCAAATCCTCGGCCGTGTTCACCTGCCCGAGACGCTTCAATCGTGGCATTGAGTGCCAACAGGTTGGTTTGTGCAGAAATATCGGAAATGGTTTGAATGATTTTCCCAATCGATTCGGTTTCTTTATTGAGCTCTTGAATCAGCTGGTTCGTACCTTGGATGTCCGTGATGAATCGTTCAAAGTCATTGCCGATGTTGCCAATGCGTTTTCCACTCTCGCTAGTGGCTTCTTTGGTCGATTCTACGTACTCATGCATCTCTGTAACAGAGCGGGTCATGTCCTCAACTTGCAGATTCGTCGAGCTCATTTCCCGACGCAGCTCATCCGTATTGCTAGTCTGGACCGTAAAGGACTCCATAATGTCTTGCAGGGAAGCGACGGTTTCGACAGCGCGAACATTTACACCATCTGTTACCTTGTTCAAATTCTCTTGATAGTCTTGCATAGAGGTGAGAGATTCATTAATTTGATCGAGAACACGTTGCAACGATTCCTTCGAGGCAATCGCTTCTTGCTTTTGTTGCTCACTTTCCTCTTGCAGTTTGTTATTGAATACAGCATGCATCATGCTCGTGATAGAGACGAAGCAGAAGGTGAGCAGGAAGTACATCAGGTCAAGATTGCTTGTCGAATGGAAAATCAATTCTCTCTGTGTCAGGAAGTAGTAAGAGACAATGCCTAATGTCGATACAATGGTTAAAATATTGATGAGTCGGTCTTGATAAATCCCCATGACGGCTACAAAGAACATAATGGTCATGATATTGATCATATGCGGGTCCAGTCCAACTACAATGAACATGAAGATCCCGATTACGACTAAGTTGAAGAACTTCATGAAGGGCGCTGCTTTTTCACGGAAGCTCGGGCGATTGGAGATGTAAGTAAAAGGTGCCAGCACGCCATACAAAATACCCAGTATTGTGAAAACGAATGTGTACGAGACGCCTAGAAAGAGGTTTAAGACCTGAACAACTGTAATAATACTTGCGAATACGATTACGACCCAATTGTTTCTTCTTCTCAATAGATCAATGTTATCCATGTTACCCACCTACCTCGACTTTTACTTGATTGGACGACGACGAATTGTACCAGGAATATTTCGGATCGTGCTTATTGTCATAGACATCTTTTAGATGAAAGAGGGTCGGAATGGCATCGGCCCCTTTGTAAAAGACGATATCTTTGGTCTGAATCGCCTTTACTTGATACTTCGTGTTAATAAATTTAAAAAAAGTTGGATCTGCTACCCCGATTGCGTGGGTATAACCATGCTTTTCAGCGTAATCTATCATCAAGCAAATTCCTTTTTGCCCTAGTTGTCCACGGTATTTTGGCAAAACAGCGAGACTGTCTACCTCCATTACTTTCATATCTTCTGTAACAACATCCTGAAATAGTGATTTTATATAAGCACTTGATTTGGAAAAGGGCGTCATTTCAAATGTTCCACCTGCTTCACCATCATCGGCAAGTAGGAGGAATTGTGCGGAGCCTTCTTTCGCGTACTCCATCTCGAAGCCCATGCTTGTCCATACTGTTTCTTTGATTTCATGAAATTTAGCTAACTCTTGTACGGTTTCTACTTGTTTGTACATAACTTCTCCACTCCATCGTTTTCTGATTACCGTGTTGTGTATGTTTGACGTCCCAAAAGTTATGTTTTTCCATTCTGTTGCAAAAATGAGAGTGCTTTCATCCCCCTTTCAAAAAACGAAACACAAAAAAAGGCCGTTCCATCGAAATGGAACAACCGAAGCTACCAACATCAAAATAATTGTTCCAAGATGATGGCAACCCGGCTATCATGGTCAAAGACTGTAGACCCGTGGTTTTGCGTCGCCACCTTTCGATGACTTTGCCTTTTGCATTTATTAGCAAAACTTGTAAAAGTGTGTCGAATTTTGCTGGACATAATCATGCAAAATATAAGACAAAAGATATACTTTGTCAAGTTTTGGTAGGGTAAAGAAACTAATTGTTCATAAAGTATAGACGAACAAAAAACCATTTGTGATATCAACTAGTCCTTCATTCATAGGCGTTAGGTTAGGGTACGCAGAATGTCTAAAACTTCGGTAGGCTCCATTCGGCTTTGTTGCCTTCCCCAAGGATATCGAATGTGAACTGTTGCCCATCTAAATTTACTTTATATAAAGGTACTTTCCCCTGTTTGATGAAAGAGAAACCTTCTGAAAAAGTTTTTGGTGTTTGAATGCACGTAGCTGCTCAGGAGTTGAAAGGAATACATAAAAATCACCCGTAACAAAAATTTTCCAACCATCCGATAACTAGAAGGAATAGGAGGGGATATTATGAAGGAAGCAAAAGTGATTCAATTCTACTTTTCCGGAGGCGGTGAAACGATTAGCATCGAATCCACGGAACCGGAAGAGATCATTCAAATGGTCGCTAATCAAAACGACGGATGGCTCCAGTATGATGATGTTGTCATCAACGTGAGAAATGTTTCATATATCAAAGTGTGCAATCAGGCGTAAGGATAGGGAGCGGATGTATATAGCTCCAACACGAAAAAGCTCTCCATTGAATGCGGAGGGCTTTTTCGTGTTGGAGGTAGCCGGGCATTTTCCCCAATTATTTGGCGTATATTTCTAAGGTGCTTTTGTTTACTAAAGTATCGACTATTCCTTGCTAATATGCTATCATGATACCTTGTTAACGTATTACCACTTTATCAGAGTAAAATATAGAGCAGGGAAACGAGGGGGATCATCACGATGAAGAAAATAGCATGGATGTCATTGTTGTTGGGTGCGGTGGTTTCGTTGGTAGTGGGCTGTTCCAGCGCAAAAACTGGCGCTGACGCAAATAAGCTGATTATCGGAATTGATGATAAGTTTGCACCGATGGGTTTCCGGGATGAGAAAAATGAGCTAGTCGGTTTTGATATTGATTATGCACGTGCAGCTGGCGAAAAAATGGGAAAACAAGTTGAGTTTCAAACAATCGACTGGAGTGCAAAAGAGTCTGAACTAAACAGTGGTCGTATTGACTTGATCTGGAATGGATATACGATTACAGATGAGAGAAAAGGGAAGGTTCTCTTTACCAAGCCTTATCTGAAAAACGCACAAGTAGTGGTCACGAAGGCAAATAGCAACTTGACCAAGCTGTCAGACTTGGCTGGTAAAGCAATTGGTTTGCAAAAGCTGTCTTCCGCAGCTGACGCGATTAATGCGAGTGATATCAAAAATCAGGTCCAATCGATTACCGAGTTCCCTGATAACGTACTGGCACTGAGTGATTTGAAGATCGGTCGTGTAGAAGCAGTCGTCATCGACCAGATTGTGGCCGATTACTATATGGCAAAAGAGCCGGGAGCATTTAAGCAGTTAGAAGAATCGCTGTCTCCTGAGGAATATGGAATTGGCGTCAAAAAAGGCAACGAGGCATTGCAAAAAGAGCTGCAAAAAGCACTGGATGCAATGAATCAGGATGGTACAGCTGCAAAAATATCGGAAAAATGGTTCGGCGAAAATCGTGTATTGAAATAAGCAGAACAGCGATGGCTTCGCCGCATGATTGGCGAAGCCACGCTTTTATTTTCAGGATTAGGAGCATACCAAGATGAGCGTAGACTACATTCTCTCCATTACGAAGCCCATGCTAGAAGGGGCGCAGATGACGGTGCTGTTGTTTCTCATCGCCATTCTGCTTTCCATTCCATTAGGTTTTCTGATCACCTTACTGGCAAAGAGCAGTAATAAGGCGCTGGCCTGGCTCGCGCATACGTATGTATATGTGATGCGTGGGACGCCTCTCTTATTGCAGCTGTTGTTTATTTGCTTCGGGCTGCCTCTCTTGCCCGTAGTGGGAGATTATTTGGTGATGGATCGGTTCGTCGCTGCATGTGTCGGTTTCGTGCTGAATTACGCAGCGTATTTCGCGGAGATTTTCCGTGGAGGACTGCTGTCGATCGACAAAGGACAGTACGAAGCGGCGCAGGTACTCGGCTTTAGCAAATGGCAGACAACCAACAAGATTATTTTGCCGCAAATGTTTCGCGTGGCTTTACCTGCCGTCGCAAATGAATCAATTACCCTTGTAAAAGACACAGCGCTGCTCTATGCAGTTGCCGTTCCAGAATTGCTTCACTTTGCACAAACGGCTGTGAATCGTGACTTTACCATCGTTCCGTTTTTTATTGCCGGAATCATTTATTTGTTGATGACGCTATTGTTGACGTTATTCTTTAAGTGGCTGGAAAAAAGGTTCAAATTCGAATAAAGGGCTGGCGCAATATGGATATCATTCAAGTATCGAATCTAAAGAAATCGTTTGGCAATCAGGAAGTTTTGCGAGATGTCTCGTTTTCGGTGAAAAAGAACGAAGTCGTGGCAGTAATCGGGCCTTCTGGCTCCGGTAAAAGCACGATGCTGCGCAGCTTGGTCAACCTCGAGCAGGTGAATGGTGGTAGCATTCGTGTGCAGGATGATTATTTGGTGAAGGACGGCGTCTATGCCGGTAACCAGGAAATCAAGCAGATCACGTCGAGAATGGGCATGGTCTTCCAGCATTTTAATCTGTTCCCTCATCTA
Source organism: Brevibacillus sp. RS1.1 (assembly GCF_013284365.1). NCBI lineage: Bacteria > Bacillati > Bacillota > Bacilli > Caryophanales > Paenibacillaceae > Brevibacillus > Brevibacillus sp. RS1.1. Next base: position 1,041,564 of record NZ_JABSVA010000002.1, on the reverse strand, counting down.
ACGGTGAAGGAAAATCTGGAGATCGCACCACGTGTAGTCAAAGGTGAGGCGTCTTCAGACATCCGGAAAATGAGTGCAGAGCTCTTGGAAAAGGTCGGTCTGTCTGATAAGGCAGACGCGTATCCAGCGAAGCTCTCAGGCGGACAGAAGCAGCGTGTAGCGATCGCCAGAGCACTGATGATGAACCCGCAAATCTTGTTGTTTGACGAGCCTACGTCTGCACTCGATCCCGAACTGACGGGTGAGGTCCTGCAAGTCATCAAGCAGCTTGCCCAGGAGCATATGACGATGATGGTAGTGACGCATGAGATGGGATTCGCACGCGAGGTGGCGAACCAAATCATGTTTATGGACAAAGGGGAATTCGTAGAGTCTGGGACACCGGAGCAATTGTTTACAAACGCTAAATTTGAGCGGACGAAATCTTTTTTGCATCGCGCGTTAAAATAGAGAAGATCAACAACAAATGCCCTCAGTGTCGAGAAGACAGACTGAGGGCATTTTGTATAGCAGGCTACATCACCTGATAGTTCAAGTACCGTTGGCTGATGAACGAATGAAAATGATCGCTGAACGAGTCAGCATTTAAAAACGCATTGTAAGCGTAAGGAGTGACCCGACAGTAAACGAGCTCGCGTCCATCGTGAAAACGGATGTAGAGGTGGCTTGTGGCCAGATCGTAGCGTGCAGCTTTGATCAATTTCGAATCCAGTTCCTTGTAGGTAATTTCTTGAGGTTGATTCTGACGTGGCAGAAATTGGCGGAAAAAAGATCTCAATGTACGTGAAAACTCCTTTATCGGCTTATCTATTTCTACGAGTCTTTATTTTACGCAAAAATTTGGATTCGGAATACAAAAATAGCACACCGATTGCAAAATAGGCTAAGAGAACCGTATTCAGAACAATCATTGGAAAGTGGGCAAGCATGTAAGTGCCTCCTGTTAGAGAGAATGAAGTCACGAATGAAAAGTAACCTGCTCCAAAAAAGTGAAAATCTTCTTTTTGCTTCGTTCTATGGGCCTATCATCTGGTTGAGTGTAGAAAGGAATGATCATCCGAAAGTATGTAGACTCATGAAAAACGTTGTCGAATATAGTCTATATTACCTATTTTATAATTGTCAATAATTACATAGCACCAAAAGTGCAATTCGAAAATTCCCTTGATAAAATACCTTGTATTACGAGGTATAGTGTGATAATCTCTAGGCATATCACGGGGAGGAGATGCTTTTGTGAACAAGGAGTTGTTGAAAGGAAGCATTGATCTATTGCTTCTCTCGCTGATCGCACAAAAAGATCAGTACGGCTATGAGTTGGCCAAGAAGATTCGCGATAAAAGCGATGAGCTGTATGAAATCGGTGAAGGCACATTATATCCTGCTCTTAAGAGACTGGAGACGCAAAAGGCAGTGGAGTCTTACTGGGGGGAAGCCAACGAAGGCGGACGCCGCAAATATTATCGGATTACCAAGACAGGCCAAGGGCTTCTGCAAGACAAGATGAAGGATTGGCAGAGCTTGAGTAGACTCATTTTGCTTTGCAATGAGGGAAGTGAGTAACGAATGAAGCTCGAACAATATGCAGAACAGGTTGTCAGTCGCTTGCCATGCTCGAAATGGGAAAAGCAGGATGTCAAAGATGAGCTGATGGATCATTTGAACAGCATGAAAAGTGAGCTGGTCGAAGAAGGCTATGAAGAACAGGAAGCCGTTTTACTGACCATTCAACGATTTGGTTTGACGAAAGCAATCAGTCGGCAACTGTCTGAGTCCATGCCGCTCATTGATAAATACATCCGTAAATGGGTCATGACCTTGTTTTTCTTGTATGTAGCTATCTCTAGTTATCTCTTGTTATTGTCACCGGATCGCTTCCGACGCAGAGCTTTTACCGTGGAATGGAAGCAAAGGATGCTGGAATACGGCGTCCCGCAATATACGCATTTGTTCCAAAATACGAAACCATTTCAAACCTTGGTGGATTACGTTTATCATTATGACAATTACAGCTTTGGCACTGTCATCTATAACCTGATTGGCAATGTCATGTTGTTTGTTCCGCTCGGGCTGTTGCTGCCGTTGATATTTATGTCCTTTCAAAGCGTGCACCGCGTGTTTTTTCTCACGCTTTCGGCCAGTCTCATCATCGAAACCTTGCAGCTATTGTTTTCGTTAGGCAGCTTTGATGTTGATGATTTGCTGCTAAACGTACTCGGCGGTTTAATTGGCTATGGGATGTTTCGAGTAGGGGCGGCGCTGATCCGTAAGCGACGGAACAATAACAAATTTGATGACGATCTGTCTGCCTCCTCTTTTTAGCGGGTCAAAATTTGTAAAAGCTTTTTGAGTGACCGGGGTCGCACGATTGTAAGGCGGCCTTGGCAAAGGCTTTAGCCATTTTTTTTGCATATGTACATCGTAATGCGATATACATAGTGAATCGATTATTTAGGAGGGTTTTTATGAAACGATCACCGATTTTCCTCATAGCATTTGTGCTCCTGCTCCAAGTCGTAGTTGGCTGTGAGAGCAACAAGGCTACCGAACAAGTGCAGTCGAAGCAGCACTCAGAATTTACTTTTGATGCGAATCCAGATACCTTCGAATTATTCGTCGAGAGAGACGGAGTGAAGGAAAGCGCTTCGGAGCCGATGCCTGCGCGCAAGGTAACGAATGTACAAAAAGGTGAACAAGAGATTGCTTGGAGCTACCCAGACGATCAGCTGGATGTCTCGATCAAAAAGAAAGAGGATCATTTGCAAATCACTCTGGCTTCCACAGGAACAGAGAGCTTTTCCTGGCCGACAGTTAAAGGAGCAAGCTACATGGTGCCCTTGGGAGAAGGGAAATGGATTCCTGCGGCTGACAGCAAGTGGCAGTCCTTTTTAAAAGAAGAGAGTCTTAGCTTTGCTGAGTCTTTTTCCATGCGCTTTTTTGCTGTGAACAAGACCAAGTATACGCTGATGTACGTCGTGGACAATTTGTTTAACAACACCGTCGATTTTGTCGTTGATCCGACGATTGGGTTTACGTTTTCGCACGAGTTCCCCACGATTAATCCGGACAAGACCTACGGGTTCCGCTTGTATGTCACAGAGAACGATCCGGTTAGTGTAGCAGGTGTTTACAAGCAATATGTCAAGGAGCAGGGAGGACTGCTGACCCTGGCTGAAAAAGCAAAAGCCAATCCGAATATTGAAAAGCTTTACGGCGCTCCTCATTTCTATTTGTGGAACAAGAGCTTCTTATCGGTCAACGATGTGAAATGGAATGCACTGAAAACGAAACTGAACGCGAGCTTCATCAGGGCACTTGAGGAAATCTTGGCTTCCAATGAAGTGGACGGAAAAGAGAGCATCCAGCAATTCCGCGAGATTCAGAAGCAGGATTACGTCGCGGATTATCAAAAGAAAGCACTCCTCAGCGGGTTGAATTATGCTTTGCGTTCCCGTGAGTTTTACACTCCGCAGCAATTTCCACATGTCGATGAAGAGGTAAAAAGATCGTTTGGAAAAGGGATCGACACGTTGACAGAATCACAGCTGTATGACATGAACAAAAAGGTGCTGAAAAGTGTGCTCCAAGATGTCGTTCCACCTGTGGAACAGTGGGGGAATGCCGACTCTACTGATCTCTTGAAAGAAATGAAAGCGGCGGGGATTGATCGGGCATGGATCGGTTTGCCTGATTGGACAGCAGCCTATATGAAGCCAGCGTTCATTCAAAAGGCGAATGAGACAGGCTATTTGATCGCCAGCTACGATTCCTACCATTCGATTCATCAGGAGGAAAATCCCGATTGGAACACAGCTATTTTCAAGGATAAGAGCTTGTACGAGAACGCAACGATTTCAAAGAAAAATGGAGAGAAGAAAGCTGGTTTTCTCCAACAGGGGAGATTGCTGAATCCGACTCTATCACTGCCGAGTGTCAAACAGCGCATGGATGAAATCATGAGTAACGATGTTGCCTTTAATTCGTGGTTTATTGATGTGGATGCAGCAGGAGATTTCAACGATGATTATTCGCCACAGCACACGACGACTGAGGCAGAGGATATGAAGGCAAAGCTTGCGCGTATGGACTACATTCGCGATGAAAAGAAGTTGGTTATCGGGTCTGAAACTGGAAATGATTTCGCCAGTCAGAGTATCGCCTATGCCCATGGCATTGAGACGCCTGTCATCAAATGGGCCGATCCAGACATGCGAAAAAACAAGCAAAGCCCGTATTATGTAGGAGGCTACTGGTCCCCGGCGGGAGAGGTCCCAGAACGATACGCCAAACAGGTTCCGATCAAGGAAGAGTATCGTCATGTATACATTGATCCTGCCTATTCTTTGCCACTGTACAAGCTCGTGTACAACAATGCAGTGATCACGAGCCATCACTGGGAGTGGGGCAGTCTGAAGATAAAGGATGAAGTCGGCACCCGTATGCTTAAGGAGCTGCTTTACAATGTACCGCCACTCTATCATTTGGATAAAAAGATGTGGGATGAAAACCAACCATTAATCACGAACTATTTGAAGGTATGGTCTCCTTTCCATAAAAAAGCGGTGCAGCAAGAAATGACCGATTATCGCGTCTTGTCCGAGGACAGGCTCGTGCAGAAGTCGGTTTATGGGGAGGATCTGCAAGTGATCGCCAACTTCTCTGAGCAAGATTTCACGTACGAGGGGCAAGTGGTGAAGGCCAGATCAGCTCTGATTATGAACGGGAACGATAAACAAACCTTCTTTGCTCCAGCGCAGTAAGAACGATTTGAAAAAGGCTGTCCGCGAAAATGAAGCGGCAGCTTTTTTCTGCTAAGGAGTGGGTGGGTATTTCTTGCTTTTCAAATCGTATTGGAGTCGATTAATGAAGTTCATGGAAATACGGGAATAATGCCGTTCCTCCGAGCGTACCCACCCATAATAGACGGGTTGTTGATAAGGAATATCCAAATCAAGCGTAATTGAATCGGAGTCTTGCAAATGAGGCTCATGAACAAAAGAATAGTCCAGCCCGATGGTTACCGCGAGATTTTGCCGGATTGCATTGCGGAGCGCTTCTGTGTTGTTCGACGTAAACAAAATGTCGACAGGACCGTAAGTCGCGGCAAAATCCTCTACGAACCATTTGACGTAGTCGTCGTTGTACAGGACGAAGGAGTGCTTGCGAAGCTCTTCAGGTGTGACGGAATCCTGGTAGGCAAGTGACGAGTTTTTGCCTACACCAACGACCATTTTTCCCTCTAGCAACTGTTCGAACACCAAGCCGAGGCCTTCGCTCTTTTTGAGAAGATTCTCATGGATAATGACCAGACCAATGTCCAGCTTGTCCTGGAGAATATCCTCTAATATTTCCTGTGTGCCTTTTTCGGCAATTTCGGTACGGATGTAAGGATAATCTTTTTTAAAGCTCGCGACGGCATCGACCAGAAGATTCATGGGACCGGGAATGGTCGCCAGTCTGAGCTCTCCGCTCAACGTGTTCGTATAGTTTTGTGCTTCTTCCCAAATCTCCTGGATCTTTCCCAATGCTTCAAACGCTTTTTTGATGATGATGCGTCCTTCAGAGGTCGGTACAGCTCCGAGACGCGAACGTGAAAAAAGAGTAACGCCCAGCTCAGCTTCCAAACTGGAGAGCGACTGGCTGATGGCGGAGAGGGTGATATGCTTGTTCTGAGCGGCTTTGGTCAAGGAGCCTGCCTTCGCTATTTCTACGATATATTCCAGTTGTTCCAGATGCATTTGGTAAGATCACATCCTTTAGTGGTACTTAAGGAAAGGTAAGTATGTTTACATATTTTTAAATATAAAAGAGTCCTATAATGAAAGCAAGGCAAGAGATCAGTTACAAGAGACATAATAGATGGAGGCGTTTACCATGGCGAGACTCGAAGGGAAAGTAGCGATCGTAACAGGTGGAGCAAGTGGAATCGGAGAAACGACCGTCCGTCTCTTCGCAAAAGAAGGGGCGAAAGTCGTGATTGCTGACTTCTCCCCACGTGGAAATGAATTGGCGGAAGAGCTGAATCTAGCGGGCTTCGATGCGTTGTTCGTGAAAACGGACGTAACGAAAGAAGATGAAGTAAAAAATATGGTGAGCGCCACTGTAGTAAAGTACGGAAAGGTAGATATTTTGTTTGCCAATGCGGGTATCGCGAAAGACGCACCTGGTCATCTGTTGAGCTTGGATGACTGGCAAAGAACGATTGATATCAATCTGACTGGCGTATTCTTGTGCGATAAATATGTCATCGAGCAAATGCTGGCACAGGGGACTGGCGGCGCGATTGTCAACTGCGGCTCGATCCATAGCCATGCCGGAAAAGCAGGTGTGACAGCTTACTCTTCCGCCAAAGGTGGCGTGAAGCTCCTGACCCAGACACTGGGACTTACGTATGCCAAGCAAGGGATTCGCGTAAATGCGGTCTGCCCAGGCTATATTGATACACCACTGATTGCTGGGCGCAATGAGGCTTTGAATGAGCACTTGATCGGGTTACATCCGATGGGACGCTTGGGTAAACCGGAAGAAGTCGCTAAGGCCGTTCTGTTCCTTGCCAGCGACGATGCCTCCTTCGTCACTGGGACAAGCCTGCTGGTTGATGGCGGTTATACAGCGCAATAAGATGTTCTTTCTCCTCGCGTAGATTTTTGTCTACTCGTGGAGATTTTTTTTGCTAAGACTCATCGGACAAATGCCCTCGACTATCGTCCAAGCGGGCGCAAAACCGTTCGAATAGGATGGGAATAAGCGATTACGCAAGGGGAGGGAGGAGTTTTGCCAACTTTTATAGGCAAGGTGACCATTACCAATAATGTCGGGAATATCAACTTTGGCGATACGGCAAACAACTCTCCGAAAAGTGTAATCAAATCGTTTTCCGGTTCGGGTGGAAACAATAGCGGCAACGTAGTAAAGGTCATCAATGAAAATAGCCAAACGAATACATGGGTGGGTTCAGGAGCCGCTGGAATGAAGACAGTGAAAGAAAAGAAACGGGTCCGTCGCGCAGCTCGAAAGTGCAAAAAGAAAAAGTAGCCTTGAAAAAGGCGTGTGTGAAAGTGGACAAGCTCGATAATAGCGTTTAGATTAAGACTATTGCGAATTTGTGTGAATTGAGATAAAAAAGATGAAAGACGTCGCAGAAAGGAAGCAAACCAGATGACGAAAACAAATGAGGATTCACTCTTATTTACCCGTGTGAACAAGGACACGCAGGCATTGCCGATTTCTATTGAGGATTGGGAGAAAAAGGCGCGAGAGGTTTTGCCGGATGGGCCATTTGATTATGTTGCCGGGGGATCAGGGGCAGAGGAAACACTGGTAGAAAACCGGACAGCTTTTTCCCGTTGGGCAATCATTCCGCGGATGATGCGGGATGTGACGAATCGTACGCTTGGTATTTCGATGTACAATCAAGCGTTGCGCACACCGATCTTTTTGGCACCTGTAGGCATGCAGACGATTTCACATCCCGATGGAGAGCTGGCGTCTGCAAAGGCGGCAGCAGCAGCTGGAGTGCCGTTCGTAGCCAGTACAGTTTCCGCCCACTCACTCGAGCAGATTGCTGAAGTGATGGGCGATGCCTATCGCTGGTTCCAGCTCTATTGGTCGAACGATCGAGAGGTTTCTGCGAGCATGGTCAGACGAGCGGAAAAGTCAGGCTATTCTGCTATTGTCCTCACGGTAGATACCGTCATGCTAGGGTGGAAGCGCAGAGACTTCCGCAACGGGTATTCGCCACTGCGCGAAGGAAAAGGACTGGCGAATTACTTGACAGACCCTGTATTTTGCTCGCGACTCCCTGAGGTAACGCCGGAGAATGCAGTGGAGGAAGTGTTGAAAAACATTTATCATCCAGCGCTGAATTGGAACGATATCGCCTTTTTGCGTGAGCATACCCGTCTGCCGATTTTGGTAAAAGGCATTTTGCATCCGGATGATGCGCGCCTTGCCCTAGAGCATGGTGTAGATGGAATCATCGTCTCCAATCACGGTGGGAGGCAGATGGATGGGGCTATTTCTACGCTGGATGCGTTGCCGGCAATTGCCGAGGTGGTAGCTGGAAAAATACCGGTCTTGCTCGACAGTGGCGTGCGTACAGGAGCAGATGTCGTTAAAGCGATTGCTTTAGGGGCGAATGCCATCCTGATTGGTCGCCCATTCTTGTATGGACTGGCTGTTGCCGGCGAGCAAGGCGTAGCGAGTGTGTTAGATACACTTATCCATGAATTTGACGTTGCGATGGCGCTGTCTGGCAGCAATTCTATCGCAGACCTTAATCGCAGCATTCTTGCACGATTGTAAGGGGAAGCAGCCCGTTCATACCCATTGTTGAAAGAAATGAGCCAGTCTACATGCACTGGTTCTTTTTTTTTTATCAAAAAAGTTATTTCTACCAAAGTTGTTCTCGTTGAACTTTCGGAAAAACATGGTAAAATGGAGCGATCTTGTATTCAGAACGTTACGATCCTTCTGTAAGGATTATTTTTTTTGACTATATCCGAAAGTATAAACAGGAGATTGAAATGAAAAACCAAATGATATCTTCACTGACACCCCAAGATTGGGCGGGGCTACTACGTGAAAAAGATGGTGAGCTGAACATGGTTGTGAATGAGCTGGCAGATGTCAAATACGCTTTGGACCAATCCACGATCTTGGCAATTACGGACCATAAGGGGATTATTTTGCGGGCAAATGAGCAATTTTGCCGCATATCGAAATACGAACGAAGCGAACTGATTGGAAATGACCATCGGATTCTTAATTCGGGTTACCATCCGAAAAGCTTTTTTAAAGAAATGTGGTCTTGTATTCGATCTGGCCAGGTCTGGCGGGGAGAAATTCGCAATTGCGCAAAAGATGGCAGCTATTATTGGGTCGATACAACCATTGTCCCATTTAAGAACCAAGCGGGCGAAATCTATCAATACCTTTCCATTCGCAGTGATATCACAGCTCGCAAGCAGATGGAAGACGAGCTCAAACGGAGTGAAGAAAAGTATCGCATCATCGCAGAAAACACGTCGGATATCATCAGCATCATCAACCTGGATGGGGAGTTTCTCTATTTGTCTCCGTCTCACAAGCGTGTGTGGGAGCATACCGTTCCTGATGAGGAAATCCATAACCTGTTCGAGTGGATTGTGGAGGATGACCGAGATATTTTTGCTTATGCGATTCAGCATGCCTTCTCTACGCGTAAGGAGTACATGGTAGAATGCCGAATTAATACCCAAAGAAACGATGTTATCTGGACGGAAAGCAAAATCAATCCGATTATGGACGAAGAAGGAAATGTAACCAGGCTGCTTCTCATTACCCGTGACGTCACAGACCGGAAACAGTCCGAAGAGACGATTCACCACTTGGCTTATCACGATGCGTTGACAGATCTGCCGAATCGACGAATGTATGTCCAACAGCTCAGCAAGGAAATGATGCAGGCTAAGCGTTTCCAATCGAGTCTGGCTGTGCTGTTTTTGGATTTGGACCGCTTCAAGGATGTGAACGATTCATTCGGTCATGATGTAGGGGATATGTTACTGATCGAAGCATCCAAGCGTCTACAGGCATGTCTTAAGCCAGGAGATGTTGTGGCCAGGTTGGGTGGAGATGAATTTACGATTATGCAGAACCAACTGCAAGATCGCAACGAAGCGACTGCGTTGGCAGAGCAGATCATGTATCAGCTGCAGCGGCCGTTTGAATTGGACGGCCATGTATTCAATGTGTCGTGCAGCATCGGCATCGCCTTGTACCCGCAGGATGGGGACAATCCCGAAGATTTGTTGAAACGGGCCGATACAGCCTTGTATACCGTAAAATCGCGCGGGAAGAATGGCTATGACTTTTTCGATCCGTCGATGGAGGCGAAGTCGCTGGAGCGTATCTTGATGGAAAATGAGATGCGGAAAGCCATTGAACAAGAGCAGTTCCAAATTTACTACCAGCCCAAAATCGATATCGCGACAAGTGCGATGACGGGCATGGAGGCGCTCGTCAGATGGGTGCATCCAGAGCTGGGCATCATTCCGCCGAATCGCTTTATTCCAATCGCTGAAGAGACGGGGATGATCCTGGCGCTTGGGGAATGGATTTTGAAACAGGCGTGTAAACAAAACAAAAACTGGCACGATCAAGGATATACGCTGAAGGTCTCTGTGAATTTGTCAGCGAGACAGATCTATCAAAAAGATCTGGTCGAGATGATCAAGGATATTCTTCAGGAAACAAACCTGTCTCCTCATTGGCTGGAGCTCGAGATTACGGAGAGCATTTTTGTCAAAATGGAAGAGGCGACGGCAGTTTTGCAACAGATTCGGGACATTGGAATCCAAATTTCGATTGATGATTTTGGGACAGGCTATAGCTCGTTTAGTTATATTAAAAGCTTGCCAGTCGATACGATCAAAATTGACGCCTCGTTTATTCGCGACATTCACCACAACCAAGAGAGTCAGGCGATTGTAAAAGCGATTGTTACCATCGCACAAAGTCTGAATATGAATGTCATCGCTGAGGGAATTGAGCTCCATGATCAAGTAGCGGCTTTGAAGGAAAATGGCTGTGACCACGGTCAAGGCTATTTGTTCAGCAAACCGCTTCCGACAGATGATTTCGATCAGTTATTGCGTCAAGAACTGCAATAATATGGCAGGAAGTAAAGCCGGGTGAGAACATCCGGCTGTTTCTTTTGTGTGGTACTATAGGAGGCGGACAAAAACATAAGTGCAAGTGTGCAGCTAGAAAGGGAGGCCCCTCGTGGGAAAGTTTTCGGGTAAGACTGTTGTCGCTATTGCAAGTTTGGTGTTGATGTGGGGATTAAGCTGGTCGATCTACAAAATGTCACTCGCCTATACGCCACCGATTTTATTCGCAGGAATGCGTTCGCTGATTGGTGGACTTCTGCTTGCTTTATTCATTTTACCGAAATGGAAAAAGATCAACTGGCGTGAAAACTGGTTGTGTTATTGTATATCTGCCTTTCTGAATACATTGTGCTTTTACGGCATTCAGACGGTTGGACTCGTGTATTTGCCAGGTGGATTATTCTCTGTGTTGGTGTACTTCCAGCCAATCTTGATTGGACTCTTTGCCTGGTTGTGGCTGGGTGAGAGCATGACAGTGCTCAAAATCATTGGGCTGATCATGGGATTCCTCGGGATACTTGCGGTTAGTGCAGATGGACTGACTGGACAGGTTTCCATCGTGGGCGTCATTTTAGGCTTGTTGACGGCTCTGACATGGGCGATGGGCGTGATCTATGTGAAAAAAGTCAGTGCCAAGGTAGATTCGCTGTGGATGGTTGCCATGCAATGCATCATCGGTGGCGCGGCCTTAACTCTTTTGGGGACAGGCGTAGAAAGCTGGTCCGACATTGTCTGGAATGCTCCATATCTGATCGGTCTCAGTTATGGCGCTACATTTGGTGTGCCGATTGCTATTGTCATTTACTTTGGGCTTGTGAATGCAGGCGAAGCGAGCAAGGTGGCCGCCTTTACGTTTCTCGTGCCGCTCATCGCAGTCATCACTGGCACCATTTTCATGGACGAACCGGTAACGTATTCGCTCATCGCCGGTCTGGTATTGATCGTGTGCAGTATATGCTTAGTGAACTATCAGAAAAAAATGCGACAACCTGCAATTGCCAATCATCTCAATCGTTGATGGAGACGACAAAGAAAACAGCCGACACTTCACAGGTTCGGCTGTTTTTCTTATGGAGATTATATGGAGGGTTCTTTGTAGATTCCATTTTCATAAATGTACTGAAGGCACGCATCGGGCAACAGGAAGCTGGGATCGCCGCCCTTGCGGATTTCGTCCCGGATGTAGGTAGAGCTGATTCCCATGTTGATGCCCTTGCTCATAATGAGGAAATGCTCGTCATGATTGCGCAGTAGCGCGTCATCCGCAATCAGGTCAGCGGTCGGATAGCCTTCGCGCGACATCACGATGAAGTTGAAGCCTGCGACTAGCTTTTCAGCGTTGCCCCAGTTCGATAGTCCCTCTAACAAATCCGATCCCATGATGAAAAAGAGCTCGTCGTTCGGGTACTTCCTTTTCATGTGCATCATCGTATCGTACGTATAGGTTTCACCTGGCAAGGCATCCATTTCGACTGTTGAAATCTCGAAAAGAGGTTCGCCATCTTTGTTTGTTTTGTGTGTACTGCCAGCCAAAGCCAGTTTGAGCATGTGCAAGCGATGGGCGTCCTCTGTCTGCAATTTTTTATCATGACGCTTTGAAGAGCAGGGTACGAAAATGACTTTGTCCAGTCGTCTGCGGTGAGCGACGGTCGCAGCCGTGAACAAATGGCTGTACGTGATGGGGTCAAAGCTGCTGCCATAAATACCGATTCGCATAAAAATTGCCTCCTATCGTCATGAGCCAGTTACTTTTTTCGAACAGTCATGCCAAGCTGGTTTTGAAAATGACCGAGAGCCCATTTGTGACCTTCGGGAAGAAAGCTCGCTACTGCATCCTCGTGGATGACGACAGAAAAGCCGTTATAGAAGCCTTCAATCGCTGTATGCAGCACGCAAATGTCTGTGCAGACACCTACTAGATGAATCTCAGTGATACCTCTCGTGCGCAACAATAGCGCAAGGTCGGTGCCTTGAAAAGCACTGTAGCGCGTCTTATCCATCCAGTGAATCGTATCTTCGAATTCCTCGTAAATCTCCTGAATGCTGCCATACAAATTCCGGCCAGCCGTACCGATAATATTGTGCGGAGGGTAGAGTCCAGTCTCAGGGTGGTACGGGTCCTGCTCGCGATGAGCGTCGACTGCCATGACGACAAAGTCGCCTTCTGCGAGGAAGTCGCGGATCAGCTCTCCAATGCGTCCTTCAATAGCCTGACCAGGCTCTCCACAAGTCAATGCACCATCTGTCGCAACAAAATCATTCGTGTAGTCGATCACAATCAAAGCTTTCATAGAAAAAACCTCCTGAATGTGGACTTTTCTAGTAAATCATGGCAGTTGGCGTAAAGCCAGTAAAGCGATAGAGCTTGGCTGGCGAATTCGAAAACTCGGTCGAGTAGACAGGTTGTCCGTCAGCAGATAGAACTGGCTCGAGAAGTCCTTGCCGTCTGGTTGTCGCAAGCAAGCGCCGCTCAAAATTGCCCCGATCTTTTGCCGAAAAGGATGGAACGACGGTCTCGATCACTTGCAGTAATTCACTCAAGGTAAACTCATCTGGCAAAAATGCTTTGGCAATAGTCGTTTGCAGCATCTGCTCACGAACGCGCTGTAAGGCGTCAGTCAAAATTTCACGATGATCAAAAGCGAGGTTGAGGGCAAAGGCTTCCTCAATTGGAAACAGCTGCGCGTCTGATGCATCGTCGTTTGCCTGTGCGTGCTTCAATAAGTCTTCATGAACGAGGGAGACATAGGCAACGCTTGGGATCCAACCACGAGGATCTCTTCCTGGCTTGTAGTATGTCTTCAGCTGTTCGATGTGTACATCGCGGTCAATATTCGTCTCTTCTTTTAACTCACGATAGGCGCATTCGTCCAGTGTCTCCGATTCATGGGAAAAACCGCCAGGCAAAGCCCATTGCTCTCCAAATGTATTGCTTTTTCGCTTGATCAGAAGAACGGCCAATTGCTTGAGTGGCAATGATTTGGTTTTCGTTTGGCGCGGGATGGAAAGGAGCGTAAAGAGGCAAATATCTGTAGGAAGTCCATCCGGCGAGCGGTACTTTTTGGTCCGAAAGTGGATGCGTTTGGCTCGAAGGGGAGACGTATTCACAAGATCATCCTTTCCGTTTGCTTGAATCTGTTCTTATACTTTCATGTTATGATATCATTTTAACAATGTCAATATTACAATGTAAAAAACTGTGAAAAAAGACGTCTGTGAAGGCCAGACGTCTCCGTAAGCAGTTCGCGCGAAAAGGACTGATTAAACAGCATCCAACGCGAGTCGCAGTGTAATCGTAATGTTTTCCTCTGTTTTGGCCACGATCGTATGAGGGCTAGTCAATCCGAAGTCACCAAACGTTACGACGGAAGTCCCCTCCAATTGCAGCTTGCCTTGGGAATAAATCGCGTCAGCATCAATTTTCACATCTTTGGCAATTCCTTTTACAGTCAGGACGCCATTGATGGTGAACGAAGCCTTTTGTCCTTCTGTCCATGTGGATGGCCAGTTCTCAAAGGATTTTGCTTCAAAAGTAGCAGCTGGATGGACGGCTGTATCAAAGTAATCAGGAGATTTGATATGGGTGTCGCGTTTTTCATTACCGGAGTTCAGCTTATTCAAGTCAGCGGAAGCTGTTGCTTTCATTTGGTCCGGTGCAGAGAGGTTCACATCCCAACTGCCAGTAATGCCGTCCATTTCAAAGTTTACCGTTTCTTTCGACGTCGTTACGGAGAAATAGACTTTGGACTGGTCATTGATCGTCCATTTTTTATTCAGTTGATCTGCTGTCAGAGGCGTAGAGGAAGCGGTAGATGAGGCTACGGCTACCGCAGCTGCGGGCCGGATCTCCACATGGTTTCCTACAAAATAGTCATAGAGCATGTAACCCCCGATACCAACCATGAGTGTGGCAACTGAGGCAGTCAGGATAACCGAATTCTTTTTCATTATTGAATAACCTCCATGTTTTTGAAGTGTTCAGACTTGGGTCGTATGTATTTGGCTTCGCAGGAATCATTATGAGAGAGGAAGCTGAGTGGGGCTTGAAAGCTAGCTGAAAGTTTGTTGAACGTGCAATGGTTAGAGAATGATCAGCGTTTTTCTGTTAAATTTACATTTTTTGGTTTATTATTTTTCATAAAGCTTTCAGCTCGTACTCAGGGGATATTCAGCAAACATTCAGCTACGCTTATCCTGTTCAGGTAAAATAGAGGTGAGGTGAAAGAAATGAGCCTAAACAAAGGCATTAAAATATTGCTTGTCGATGATGAGCCGACCATCCTGCAATTTTTGGAGATGGGTCTTGAGAATGAAGGCTTCCAAGTATTGACGGCACAAGATGGGATGACGGCCGTGACCATGGTGAAGGAGTATCAGCCGCATGTCGTTATTCTCGATGTGATGATGCCTGGCATGGATGGATTCGAGGTATGCCGGATGCTGAAAAAGATACAGAATGTAGCGACGATTATGCTGACAGCCAGAGAAGACGTGGAGGATCGGGTAAAAGGGCTGACGCTCGGTGCCGATGATTATATGATCAAGCCGTTTAGCTTTGAAGAGCTGCTTGCCCGTATCCATGCGCGCATTCGTAATCATTACCCACATCTGCTCTCCAAGCTACACCTCGGCCCATTTCAGATCGATGACAGGCGAAAAGAAATTACCTACGAGGGCACGCTTCTGGAGCTATCGCCAACGGAATACTCTTTGCTGAAATATTTGGTGACAAATCACGGCTTGGTGCTGAGTAAACCAATGATTCTGGATAACGTGTGGGGCTATGATTTCGGTGGGGAGGAGAATATTGTCGAGGTGTACATTCGTTCCCTGCGTGATAAATTGAACGATCGTCAGCATCGGATTATTCGCACATTGCGCGGTGCGGGCTATCGGGTTGATTTTGTATGAAGAAGAATCGAAACAATCAATGGGCCCCTTTTCTAGAACCGAACTCTTTGCGTTATCAACTACTGTCTCGTTCGTTATTTATCTTATCCGGGTTGCTGCTTCTAATCGGCATGATTCAATACTTCTTGATGGAGCAATTCTTGTATCGCAGCAAAGCGGAAAGCTTGTTAAATCTGGCAGTCACTCTTCCGTATCAGGTCTTGGAGGACACGGAAACGCTCCCAAAGAACGATCAGTATGTCAGTGCGTTGCTTTCCTTGCATACACCCGATATCAAGTATGCCTTTATTGACAACGACGCTAACGTGACGGAGTTGTTTGCGAATCCGAGCGAAGGGTATTCCCCGCGCTTTCCGGAGAGTCTATACCGCGAGATCTTGGCTAGTGGCGTATGTACTTTCAAATACAAAATTTTGGAGGGTAGTACTGGTACGGATTATTTGGTCGTACTGGCACCCATCCGTTCACCTGATCAGCTGCAAGGAATTGTACAGCTGAGCACCCCTGTCGGCTCGATGCGAGAAGTGCTGTTTCCACAGTTGATCATTTTCTTTTCTGCATCTGCACTCGCCTTGCTTATCGGTTTGTTAACTTATGTGCCTGTTCTCCGCCGTACGCTGAACCCACTTTCGCGTATTGAGGTTACAGTCGAGCGGATTAATGCAGGTAATTTGGATGAGCGACTGCCGATGGATCAAGGCCAAATGGAGATAGATCAATTATCGGCGGTCTTTAACGGAATGCTGGAACGCTTGGAAACCTCCTTTAAAACTGAGCAGGAAGCTGGGGAGCGGATGAGACGTTTTGTAGCGGACGCTTCGCACGAGTTGCGAACACCGCTGACATCCATCCATGGTTTTTTGGAGGTGCTGTTGCGCGGTGCGGCGGCAAATCCCGAACATTTACAGAAAGCATTGAAAAGCATGCACGGCGAGACAGAGCGGCTGAACAAACTCGTCAACGATTTGCTGTACCTGGCTCGGATGGATCGGGAACCGGCTTTCCTTTTGCTAGAAGGGCAGTTGGACGCAGTCGTGCACAGTATGGAGTCGCAGCTCTTGGTGCTGGCCGGCGACCGAAACGTTCATTTCCGCGTAGAACAGAATGTTACGGTTGCTTTCGACTGTGACGGAATGAAGCAAGTTATCCTCAATCTGTTTCAAAATGCGGTGCAGCATACTGACCCTGTGAATGGTGAGATCGAGCTTATAGTAAGCAAGATTGCCAATGGGATTGAACTGACGATCAGAGATAATGGAGCTGGAATCGCACCGGAGCATGTCCCGCATGTATTCGACCGTTTCTATCGGATTGAATCCTCACGGGCACGCAAAAGCGGAGGGGCTGGACTGGGGCTGTCGATCACCCAATCCATCGTAGAAAATCATCGTGGAAAAATTGACGTACAAAGCAGCTTGGGAAAAGGGACGGTGTTTCGCGTCTGGTTGCCTAACGGTTTGAAAGAGGTTCAGCAGACAGAAGTTGTTGGTTGACAATGAGAGAAACCGTCATTTATAATCTGAGACATTCAATAAAACAACCAACACAGCCGTGAAAAGGAAAGTAAAAAAGGGATTTTGACGTCCAGAGAGTTGCCTGTTAGCTGAGAGGGCAGCCGCGAACTCTTTTTGAAAGCCACCTTGGAGCTCTGCTTTTGAAAATGCCAAGTAGAAAGCAGCGGATGGCCCACGTTATGGGGCGCATGTCTACGTAGACAGCACGAGTTTGCCTTTTGTGAGAGAGGCATAAAAGCTGAGTGGTACCGCGATACCTTCGCCTCAGCAACCGGATTCATGGAAATCATGAGCCTGGTTGCTGGGGCTTTTTGCTTTCTGACGTCGTTCAAAAAGTCGACTACTTGAACACGTACTTATGGAAAAAATAAAGAGAAAACTGGAGTGGTGGGGCATGGATCGCTTGAAGCAAAGAGAGCTGTTACACCTGTTGGAAGAAGACAGTCGCATGAGCGCTGAGCAAATCGGAAAAATGATCGGAGAGCCAACCGAGGTCGTTGAGCAGACGATTGCAGCATTGGAAGCCGAGAAGGTCATTGTCAAATATCCAGCGCTGGTCAACTGGGAGCGTGTGGACGATCATCCGTACGTGAACGCGATGATTGATGTGAAAGTGACGCCGAAGCGCGATGTCGGCTTTGATGAAGTGGCAGAGCGAATTTGCCGTTTCCCAGAAGTGAAGGCTGTTTACTTGATGTCTGGTGCAAGCTATGACTTGTCGATTATTTTGGAAGGCAAAACGATGAAAGAGGTAGCCACTTTTGTTTCGCAAAAGCTGTCCACTCTCGATTCAGTTGTCTCAACAGCTACACATTTTATTTTGAAACGCTACAAGCACGATGGCATTGAGCTGGAAGATCGTGACGAAGATCACAGAATGGTGGTTACGCCGTGAGTACACAAGTCAAAGTCAAAAACCGTTTATCCAGTACAGTTCAATCGTTGAAGCCATCAGGAATTCGCCGCTTTTTCGATTTGGCAGCATCGATGGAGGGAGTCATTTCCTTAGGTGTAGGGGAGCCTGATTTCGTCACTCCTTGGCGCATGAGAGAAGCTTCGATTTCTTCGCTGGAGCGTGGACATACAGCTTATACATCCAATGCAGGTATGCTGCCATTGCGTGTGGAAATTCAGAAATACTTGGAAGAACGTTTTTCGGTCAGCTATCATCCAGAGACAGAAATTCTCGTGACGGTTGGCGCCAGCGAAGCGATTGATATCGCACTGCGTGCCATTCTCGATCCAGGTGATGAAGTATTGGTCGTAGAGCCTTGCTATGTCTCCTATGAACCAGTCATTCGCTTGGCTGGCGGGGTGCCGGTTTTCCTGAAAACAACGATGGAAAACCAGTTCAAGCTGACACCGCAAGAGTTGGAGACGCACATCACCGAGCGTACAAAAGCAATCATTTTCTGCTATCCCAATAACCCGACCGGGGGGACGATGACGGCTGAGGAGTGGAAAACACTTTTGCCGATCATTGAAAAGCACGACCTTATGGTGATCTCTGATGAGATTTATGCGGAGCTTACCTACGGTCGCATGCACGAGAGTATCGCGGCTCTGCCAGGGATGAAAGATCGGACGATCCTGATCTCCGGTTTTTCCAAAGCATTCGCGATGACCGGCTGGCGTCTGGGATATGTCTGCGCGTCACCTGATTTGCTCGCAGGCATGCTGAAAATCCATCAGTACACCATGCTGTGTGCACCGACAATGGCTCAGATGGCTGCATTGGAAGCACTACGCCATGGACGTTCGGATATGGAACGAATGATCGAGAGCTACCGTCAGCGCCGCAATTATGTGGTAGATGGATTCCGTCATATCGGATTGACTTGCCATGAGCCGGACGGAGCATTCTACGCATTCCCATCTGTAGCCTCTACAGGTCTCAGCTCTGCTGAGTTTGCTGAGAAGCTGCTGATGGAGGAAAAGGTAGCAGTCGTACCTGGAGATGTGTTCGGCGAAAGCGGAAAGGGACATATTCGTTGTTCTTATGCAACATCGATGGAGCAGTTGAAGAAGGCGCTGGAACGTATGGAGCGCTTGATGGGACGACTGTCCTAACATTTTCCGGGAAATAAAGGGGGGCGGCTTTCAAGCTGCTCCCTTTTTTTACGAGTGGTTGTGGTGGGGAAGAAGCGCATTTCCAGTCTGCGCTTCGGCCTACGCCCCGCAAGGGGATTGACTGTCTGCTCAGGAAAAAATGGCGGGAGCGCTTCAAACGTTGAAGTTTCGAAGAAGGATTCCATGAGTGAAGCTGAAAACCCCCGCCATTTTTTCCTGAGCTGGGTTGGGCTCCAGAGGCGCTTGACTGGAAATGCGCTTCTTCTTACGCAGCTGGGGAAGGGAACAGCTTGAAAGCTAATGCAAGAGGATGTTTTGCAAGTAGTTCGAGGAGGAGATTCCTAATGATTTCACTGCCAACCCATTTTACCCAAACCATTATGGGCGTACATAAAGAAGCGGGGCGTCTCTGGCTGGATTCCTTTCATGAGTTGATTGCCGAATGCGAAGCACGGTGGTTATTAAAAGTGCTTGAGCCGTTTCCACTCTCTTATAACTTTGTAGCACCAGTTGTGTTGCAGGATGGGAGAAGCGCAGTGCTGAAGCTGGGAGTGCCTGGACTGGATTGGCAGAGAGAGCTGGCAGCGATTCGGGCTTTTGCAGGCAGGGGAATGGTGCAGCTGCTCGATGCTGACGAGGAAAAAGGGATCATGCTTTTGGAGCGCATCATGCCAGGAGAGACACTGGACAAGCTGAGTAGCGAAGATGAGCGAATAAAATACTTGGCGGACGTGATCAAAAGAATGCATACACCCGTTTCGAAAGGTGGCAAGCTTGCTCCTACGTTTCCAACGATAGCAGACTGGGCTGTGGGACTGAAAAAGATTCGCCCTCATTTCCAAGGGGAGACAGGACCGATTCCTGAGCAAATGGTGGAGCGGGCTATGCAATGGTACAAAAAGCTTCTTCCCACACAAAAAGAATTGTACCTGCTGCATGGTGATCTTCATCATGAAAATATTTTGCGGGCAGAAAGAGAGCCGTGGTTGGCAATTGATCCAAAAGGGCTGATCGGGGAGACGGAATACGAGGTGATTCCGTTTTTGCTGAACCATTTGCCAGAGGATGGAGTAGAAGAGGTAATGAAGCAGCGGGTCGATGGGCTGACGAAGGCGCTGTCTTTGCAAAAAGAGAGAGTGTTGGCGTGGGCGTATTGCCATAGTGTGCTATCAGCTTGGTGGTTCATAGAGGATTTTGGGATAGACGGTGGTCGTCTGGTGATGCCGGGAGTTTTTGAGAGACTGTTAAATGAGTAAGGGCTTCACCCTTTGGGATGAAGCCTTCTTTATTTTATATGAATAAATGAGATCCTTCGTAATGCGGAATATTAATAGCCAATTGACTGGTTCAAGGTGGTAGCAGCGAGATTGTATTGATAAACCGATTCAATTGCTTTTGTTTCAGAGTCAAACAGGCTTGCTTCGTCTTCCATCAATTCTTTCATCGATGCCTTCCCCAATCTATATTGATCGATTGTTGCCTGATAGCGCTCCAATGCGGTTTCTTTCTTTGTTGTACTTTCTTCTAATGCCTTTTTCGCTGTGAGTACCTTCGTATAGTTGTCACTTACTTCTTGACTGATTTTCTTTTGCGTTTTTTGTTTTTGCAGTTCCGCTTTTTTGTGCTCATTTTTTGCAATTATTCCTTTATGTGTGCTTAGTGCGGAATACTCTGCCGTGTAATCAATTCTTACTTGGGTAAAATCTATTTCTGCTTGCGCTTTGATCATCTCAGGACGCTTTTCAAAAGCTTTTGCTTGCAATTGCTCCAGGGAAAGCAGCTCGTGCTGGGTCAGATCAGTCGCGATCATTCTCCATTGTCTGTCTGCTTTTTCATTCAATAAATCGTTGAGCTTGGCTAACGCTTGCTTGTAGCTGGCTTCAAGGGCAGCAAGATTTTTGTGAGCTTCTGTTTCTTGGGAGTTCAGCCAGTACTGTCTTTGCAAGCTCTTCTTTTGCGCTTTGATTTTGGCGTCTAATGATTGGACTTCGAAGAAAGCTTTATGTACTTGCAATTGAACGGTGTTTTTTTGCGTATTCAGGGCGACTTCATCGGCAACCACTTCTTTGATCGCTTTGGCGGCGTCTTCGAATTTCTTTTTTGCATCAGCCAGAGTTATGACGTCGGATTTTTTGATTTCTTCCTTTTCTCTTAGTGTGATGGATGTTTCGTACTTCGTTATATCTAATTCAATTCGAAGCAGCTCCAGATCAACGCTGTTCTTTATTGCCTGTTCGACTGCGAAATCTAGCGACAAAGGGGAAACATCCGTCTGTTCCGCAGTGGCCACGAGTGGAGCAGCCAGAGCAAAATGGGCACCACCTGTAAGGAGTGAAGTGACTAAAGTTGTACTATAAATGTGTTTGAAGAGCCTGGATTTCATGGGGAAACCTCCTGATTATATATAAAAGGATTTGATAACGATTCTCATTATCAAATCCATGAAAAGTATATATTTCCAATACAATTTCGTCAATAAAAAAATGTTTTTCACCACGTTCTTGGCCAGAACCCCAAAAGAAATCCCCTTCCGGAAAAAGGCAAAGTGAGCAACTGCCTGTTTCCCCAAAGGGGATTTGTTTTTCATAATGGGAAAAGTACTATTCTTTGTCCCTGTTTTCTTTGTTTTCCGTAGCCGACTTGGCAGTTTGGTTCAATGTCCCTTCCTTTGGCGTAAGGGAGTAACCATGCATATTGCTTCCGTTATAACCCATGTCGGGCTTTTCCTGTGAGGTACGATCAGTCATTTGCTTCCCCCTTATTTTGTCCAGTGGATGTAGAGTCTTGCTGCACATACGGATTGTCGACGTCATTTGGTTCCTTGTCCAGATTGGTACGGATTGCGAGTATTGGACTCGTGGGAGGTTGAGCGATCAGTCTGTCATCCAGTTGCTTGAAATCAGGCAGGTCGTTTTCGCGATTGTCAACCATGTTCGTCTCCTCCTTTACGGGTTAGTATATCCACCACCTGCCTGTACATTTCCTTAAATGGAAAAGCAACGGGACCCGGACTACACCAGAAAAAAACAGCCCCAGTCCCAGAAAGTTCGGGAGGGGCTGTGCCGATCATCTTTGTGCAGTTAACTCGTTTTCTTGGCCAGGCTCTTCATAAAAGAAGCAAGATTCGTTTGTAGCAATGGTGTGATCGCAGAAAAGGAAGCATTTTCAGTGAGCTTATTCATTTGACGAACAAATTCAGTGGTGTCCTTTGTATTTACATTCTCGAAGCGGTTAGTGATTTTTGTGTTTTTTAAATCGGAGAGAAGCGTAGCTTGTTCGTTCCGGTATTGTGTGATCCAGTCTGGACGATGTTGCAGCTTTTTGACGAATTGAATCAGCATGCTTACTTTCTCTGTTGGATTGGTTGTGGCCGCTTGCATTTTTTTGTAGGCTTCTGGGTCATACCGCTCCATCAGCTTGGATGGATTAACATAGTCGTTCGGCGCCCCTTGTGGTTTTTGCGGAAGCTCTACGTAGCTGACACTGCCAGTTGCAGGGTCAACCTTTCGTGTTTTGGCAACACCTGCGAGCAGATGGAGGGTATCCAAAAATTCAGCAGCATTTTTCTCATCAGCCATGTATTGGTCTGCCAAATATTTGCCTTGGGTTAAACCGACTTCTACCAAAGCAGCTCTTTCTTCATCGGTGTAGGTGGATTGGGAGTTGAAAAAGTTTTGCTCCAGGATGTGGTCAAAGGCTTTGCGAGCCTCGGGTGGCTTATCTGCGAAAATTTTATCCAAACGCTCATTAATCTCAGTGCTAAAGAAAAATTGGACGCTGTGATGTTCGATGGCATCAGCAGGTAGCTCGCGTGCCTTGTGTGAACGAAGGTCTACCGTATCGGGCTTGGGCAATCCCAGACTAGTTCCCGTCACCATTTTAGGTGCAGTTTGGCTAGTTGGGAGCTGGGGGGTTAGGTAGCGGGAATACGATTGGATTTGCATGTTCTACTCTCCTCACATGGATTCATGTTCAGTCGTGAAGGCAGGAGATCATGTTTACCTTTTATCAGATGACTAGTATGAGTTGTGAGAACGGAAGGAAACGGATCTCAATTGCTTCTTTTCTATACTATCGGCTATTGTGGGGCGGTTTTTAATAGGTTGGCAAACATGAAAAAGGACTCCCGTTTAGATCACGGGAATCCGAAATTTTTCTTCGATTATTTCGTGTATTCATCCATGCTGAAGTCAACTTGTTCAAGAGGGACGACCTTGGTCTTCTGGCTGATTTTATAAGCGAGCCAAATGAGTAAGAAGAGTGGCAGGCCAATGTAAGAGACCAGGACGCCATACCAGTCAACCGTTCCCCCGATGAATGCGGAGTAGTTTTGCCCAAAAATAACGATACAGCAAATGATGAAGGCAAAAATCGGTCCAAACGGGAACCACTTTGCCCGATAAGGCAATTCGCTTAAGTCTCGGCCCTGAGCGATAAACGCTTTGCGGAAGCGGTAGTGACTAATGGCAATTCCCAGCCAAGCGATGAAGCCTGACATACCGGACGCATTCAAAAGCCATACGTACACTTCGCCATCCCCAAACAGAGAGGACAGAAAAGCAAGGGCGCCGATGAGCGCAGTCAAGATCAATGCATTGATTGGTACACCGTTACTTGTTACTTTTGCGAACCATTTTGGTGCTTTTCCTTCTTTCGCCAAGTTCCACAGCATGCGTGTAGATGCGTACATGCCAGAGTTACCAGCAGACAATACAGACGTGAGAATAACCGCGTTCATGACGGATGCTGCAAAAGCAAAACCGGCATTTTCAAATACTATCGTAAACGGACTGATCGCAATATCCGTAAGGTCGCCACTGATCAGATTTGGATTATCGTATGGAACCAGCAACCCAATGATCAAAATAGCGAGGATGTAGAAGAGCAGGATGCGCCAAAAAATTTGACGGATGGCCTTCGGAATATTGCGGGCAGGGTCTTCGCTTTCCCCAGCTGCTACACCAACCAGCTCTGTTCCTTGGAAAGAGAATCCGGCAATCATAAAGACACCGAGCAGGGCCATGAAGCCGCCATTGAATGGCGCGTCGCCTTTGGTGAAGTTTTGGAAGCCAACTGCTTGACCACCCATAATGCCAAAAATCATCAACACACCGACAATAATAAAGATGATAACCGTTACTACTTTAATCAAGGCGAACCAATATTCAGATTCTCCATAGGCTTTCACAGACAGGAGATTCAAGGCAAACAGCAATCCGAGGAACAAAGCGCTCCACACTATCGCTGGGGTATCCGGGAACCAATATTTCATAATGAGTGCAGAAGCTGACAGCTCGACGGCAATGGTAATCGCCCAGTTGTACCAGTAGTTCCAACCGAGAGCAAAGCCGAGAGATGGATCGACGAACCGTGTGGCATACGTCGAAAACGAACCGGAAACAGGCATAAAGGCTGCCATTTCCCCCAAGCTGGTCATTAAAAAGTAAACCATGATACTAATAGCGAGATAGGCGACTAAAGCTCCACCTGGTCCGGCGGAATGAATCGAGCCTCCACTCGCGAGAAACAATCCCGTCCCAATCGAGCCGCCGATGGCGATCATCGTCAGGTGTCGGGCTTTCAAACCACGTTGCAATTGATTTTGTGACATAAGCTGCTTGCACGACCTTTCTTGATTTTTGAGAAGGAAGGTCGGAAATTAAAAAACCGCCATAGCCAAAAAAAATGGCATAGGGCGGTATCATCCAATCCCCACCAAGCCTTCACTGAAGATAGCTCACCACGTTTGCTTGGCATGCAAACGTGACAGTTCTGCCCCTTTCGAGTACAGCCCCAACCCAATCGCACAGAGACGCGATATGAGCTTCGGCGGATTTTCCTTACCTGGAGTCATTGATTTTCTCTGAATCTCGTACAGGATGATATAAAAGCCGCGACCTCTATCCCCACCGTGAAAGATGAGGATAACATGTATGAAATTATGTGATTTAACAACTATAAAGGATTGTTCGGGATTAATCAATGTGAAATTTTGTTATTCAAATGAGCGTCTGGCGGGCCAGGAGCCTTGCAGCTTGCGAACTTGGACGACTTGTCCCGTATGAAACGCATCATGCAAGACAAGACTCATTACGTTTTGGTAAATGGGTGTATAGGTAGCCATCTGGTTTAACTCTTCATCCGTCAGCAAGGAAAGCTGTTCATGAATGTGGCGGTGGACGCTTTCCATTTTCAAGAGGGTAGCTTGCCAAGCGTCTTCGTCAGCGGGACCACCGGATGGGGTGAAGGTATCATCGTTCGTCTCCGCGGAGCCAGGGAATTCGGTGCCCAAAAGACGATGCAAGAGGCGTTCTTTGTAATAAAGAAGGTGGCTGACGTTTTCCCAGATGGTGTTGGCTGCTTCTCCCACAGGGCGCCAGCTAGCCTCCGCTGCTGATATCCCGGAAAGCGCTTCTTTTAGGGGTGGATACCAGTCTTCCTTGTCATACGCACATTCCCATCCGTGCAAAAGCAATTCCTTCCGATTCATACGCTTCCTCCTCGTCTGTGAAACAGATTGATGAAACGCTATAATAGCAATAAGAAATGAAGTTGTAACTGGTTAATCTAGTTACGGTGGTTACGAATAAAGATTACCATATCCTGTATGGTCATACAAGAGAGAAAAATGAAGGGTTTCGTCAGGAGAGTGGATGACATGGACTGGCTTTGTATCGATTTTTTAAATAGTGATTGGCGGGATTGGCGCGGTTCTGGTCGTTGGGAAAATCGCCTAGAGAACCAGGAATGGCTGTCATCCTTTTTGCAAACATACAACCTAACCGCTCCGCTGCCGATGAATGAGGCGTATGCCGCGTCTCTTTTGCAATTACGGGAGCGTTTGAGACGTATGCTGGAAGCCGTTGTCCGTGGAGACCGATTCCAAGAGGAGGACCTTGCGGAATTGAACAAAGTGTTGGCTCTCGCCCCTTTTCATATACAGGTGTTGTATGTGGATGAGGAGGGCGGCTACAGGCAAAAGCAATCCAGTCAAGCAGAGGGATGGCCCCTCGTCATGGCACAAATTGCGGCTTCTTTCGCGGAGCTGCTTGCCCCGCAGCATCTGGAGCGAATCAAAATATGTGACAACGAGGATTGCCGCTGGGTGTTTTATGATGAAAGCCGCAACCGGGTGCGCCGCTGGTGCGATGACAAAATGTGCGGAAACCTGATGAAGGTGCGCCGTTTTCGTGAGCGGAAAAAGGAGAAAGGGTGATGCGCATAGGCTCACCCTTTTTATCTGTTCGTTATGAAGCTGGGGTCAATTGGATCAGCTGAGGGTAGATGGTCGAGCCCGCTGCTACGATGCCTGTGCTTTTCCAGCAAAAATCATTCCCCTGTGTATCCGTAATTTTGCCTCCGGCTTCCTGGACCAGAAGGGCACCAGCCAGCCAATCATACACCCCTTCACCGTATTCCCAGTAACCGTCGAGTCGTCCGCACGCCACATAGGCCAGATGGAGTGATACCGCGCCTTGCATGCGGATGGCAAAAGCTTCTGGCATCACTCGCGTCAAGGAATTCGCTGTATACTTTCCGACCAAGAGGTTCATCGGCTCGGAGGAAGCAAAGATCGTCCCTAGAATGCACTCACTCAGCAGCGATTTGGATGAGGTACTGATTTTTTGTCCGTTTAAAAAAGCTCCACGCCCGCCAATTGCTGTAAACAGTTCATCACGGCATGGATCATAGACAAAAGAAACAACCGTGCGTCCACCGTCAATCAGGCAGAGGGAAGTAGCCCACATCGGCATTTTTTGTAGAAAGTGAACGGCTCCATCGATTGCATCCATCACCCAATAAGGACTTGTGAATTCAGGCTTTTCCTGTGCAGCCAGATCGAATTCGGCGTCAGAGAATTGATAGGTGGGGAACCGCTCGGATAATGTGCGCTTTAATCGAGCTTCAACCACGGGATTCACCTCTTCAAAGCGTTTAGCCATTGCTTCCTTGCTGTGGCAGGGCGCTCCTTTTTCAAATTCCACTAGCAGCTCCATTCCAGCACTTCTTACCAGTTCCTCGCAAAATTGCACATCTTGTAGATTCATAACAATTCCCATCCCTTCTCTTTTTGGTGAAAATAAGGTAGTATGTTTGAATACTACTACGTAAAAATCAGCTCGTCAACACCACGGAAATATCGAGATTCACAATTTATGCACATGTGCAGCGTGTTTGAGACATAATAAGTAGCATCATACATAGGGGCGGAAACGAGGTGGGCAGGATGAGTCAAGCGCGTAAAAAATGGTTCCAGGCACTCGTATTGGTGACACTTGCAGCGATTTGTCTGGCTATATGGTATTTGCAGCCATATCAGCCCGATCAGGCAGCACTAACGGCCATGCAAGGCGGTGAAGGGATAACAGTCATGGATACGAATGACTGGATTATCTTCCAAGGCGGGGAGTCACGCGAACCGGGACTCATCTTATATCCGGGAGCACTCGTCAAACCGGAGAGCTATGCACCGATTGCCCGTTCCTTGGCAGGCTCCGGCTACCATGTTTTTCTCGCACGAATGCCGCTGAATTTGGCTGTAAGTGATATGACGAGAGCCACACAAGTATTAAAGGCGTACCCGAATAAAACGTTTGTCATCGGAGGACATTCGCTCGGTGGTACTATGGCAGCTCAATTCG
Organism: Brevibacillus sp. RS1.1; assembly: GCF_013284365.1. Lineage (NCBI taxonomy): Bacteria > Bacillati > Bacillota > Bacilli > Caryophanales > Paenibacillaceae > Brevibacillus > Brevibacillus sp. RS1.1. Next base: position 1,013,775 of record NZ_JABSVA010000002.1, on the reverse strand, counting down.
CAGCAAACCACCCGGACCGAATCAACGGCGTGTTTTTACTGGGAGCGTATCCGAACAGTCAGGGGAACCTAGAGAAGGTGAATTTGCCTGTGCTGTCTTTGCTCGGGTCTCGCGACGGTGTGATTAATATGGAAAGGTTTGAGGAGAGCAAGCAATATTTGCCGGAGCGTACGGTGTACATGACGATAGAAGGGGGAAACCACTCCCAGTTCGGAAGCTATGGATCGCAGGAGGGTGACAAGCCTGCTGCCATTACTCCGCAGGAGCAGTGGCAGCAAACGGTGGCAGCAATCAAGGATTGGCTGCTTAATGATGTCACGATGATGAACGTGGAATAATCCCGGATACAACACCTGTAATGCGAATATTTTCTGAGGGGAGTAGCATGGGCGTGTCTTGCTCGCGTGTGGTTGTAAACAGACATTCCAATGGATTGACGTCTGCTGCGATGCGCACAAGGAACTGCCCCTCCTGTCGGATCAACACAGGTCTGTCTTTTACAGGCTCCATCGAAAAGTCTGAGATCAAGAGGGCGTCTCCAGGAAAAATACCGAGACCACTAAGGCCGTCATCTCGCATGATGAGAGCAAAGCGGGCCACGTGATAGCTGGCTACCTGCAAAGAGGGTAACAGCGACAACTCCTCGTCTTGTTCCAAGGCGAGATCAAAAAAATGAGTCGTGTATGCATCACCAGCAATAAAGACTCGTTTCATCAGGTATCGCCTCCTGCATAAAAATAATGTCGTCATTTACCCATAGACAGGAAAACCTTTGGCATACATACGGCTCAGTATGCGCTCAAAACGGGCACGGGCAAGAGGCATCGGCACCTGAAAGCGCTGAGCCAACACAGCCGGTGCGTTGTATCGCGAGCAATCGGCCAAAAGGGTGCTCATCATGTAAATGGGAAGCAGCAAATGCTCGGCAAAATGATTTGCCTGCGATTCTTGCCAGTCAATCATCCATTCGCTGCTCTGGGGCTGAATGCCTTCATGAAGAAGCAAATGTCCCAGTTCATGCGCGATTTTTACCCGCTGGGTTGCCAGGTCGAGTCGCTCGTCCACCGCAATGACATAACGTCCCGGCGAAAAGGGGTGCGCGTGTGTACGACTCCTGCCGCAAATGTGATGGATCTCGATGCCGTACGTCTCGCATAGCAGATGCAGATCGATTTGTTCGGGCGAATCGATGCCGTGATGTTGAAGCAACAAGTACACGCGACTCTCGAGCCATGTTTGCGGTTCGCAGATTTCTTGCAAAAGGGAGTGAAGCATCAAGGACCTCCTAGATGAATGGTAAAGAACGTACGTTCTGTTTTGGGTTGAAAAGAAAACCCCGTACTGGGGTTATTTTTTTTTGATGTCTTCTGTGATGTCAAACAAAGAAGGAGGGCGTTCCTCGCGTACTTTACGGACTTTCCACTGTTTCTTCAAGTCGTACCAGTAGCGGCGAATTTCTTTTTTCTCCTCTTCTGAGGCGTCCAGATACCCGTCTAGGAAATAGTAGTCGTCGGGGTCATCGATCTTTTCCTGCAAGAGCTCGTCCAACGAACGATGATTTGTTTCTCCTGTTGCTGGGAGAATATAAGCTGTGACTTCATCTGTGCGGCCCAACAACCAATCGGTCGTGACGTCCAGCACATCAGCCAATTGCCGCAGCATGTCATTCGGTGGTGTGCTGTGGTTATTCTCGTAGTTACTGATCGTCCCCTTGGTCGTGCAGACATGCTCTGCCAACTCTTCCTGGGTCAGACCTTTTGTCTTACGAGCTGTGCGTAAGCGCTGAGATAGCATGAGCGTGCCAGTCCTTCCTGTGAGGATGTACAAACTTATTGTACTAAATGAGAGGGAAAAAGAAAAGTATGGATAAAAATTTTGCCCCCAACGAATTATGTACAAGCCCTTTGTACAAAATACAGATAAGAACGATGCGGGGACACTCGTTCTGTACTGTGACAAAAGGGGAGATCAAACATGGAAGATCAAGTAACAACCGTATTACTTCAGCAAGGGCCATTTGCTGCTTTGTTTGTCTGGTTGTTGTTTTATATTATGAAGGCAAATCGCGAGCGCGAGGGGCGACTACAGGATTTGCTGGACAAATACAGCGACAAGTACGATCTGATCCTCGAAGAATTGCGAGAGATCAAGGGAAAAGTGAGGAAATAACTCTTTTTGACATCAAACCTTCTGATGAGCGTGACGAATACAAATCCATTACTTATGTTGCCCGATTCCTGGAAGAGCTTATTCAGCAAGGGGGACAAATCGTTGCAGCCTGTACCAGACCTTGATCGGCCATTAGCCCTTCAAGGTCCTTTTTTTGTTGTGTCCTTTTCCCGATTCACACGTCTTCCATAATAACTCACCAATACTTGGCAAAAAAGGAGCAGCATGACTATGCATGTACCCGTCGTCTACTCAACCATCTGTGAAAAAGCATTACAGAAAGTACTTCAGGAAGCATATCCAACCGAACAAATACAATCCGTTCACTACATGCTTCGAGGCATGAACGATACGTATCTCGTGAAGACGATGAATCAAAAACGAATTTTCAGACTGTATCGCGGTGATTGGCGAACAGAGGAAGCAGCAGTTGCGTTCGAGATGGAGCTGTTGCTCCATTTGAATAGACAAGGAGTACCTGTATCTGTGCCAATTGCAGACGGCTCAGGAAAGCATGTCTTGAGACTGCAAGCAGCAGAGGGCAATCGCTTTGGTGCGTTGTTCACTTTTGCTGAGGGCAAGGAGCAAGAAATGGATACCGAGGAACTGAGCGAACGATTCGGCAGAGCCGTTGCGGAGCTGCATGTCAAAGCAGAAGGCTTTTCCACACAGCAAGCCCGCGAGGTATGGGACGCCAAGACGCTGATTCATCGCCCGTTAGCCATCATCGAGCCATGTCTGCAGCATCGGAAGGAAGATTTTCAATTTCTCCAAAGGCTGGCGATGGAGCTGGAAGCCAAGCTAAACGAGCATATCCGTGCCGGACTCGACTGGGGGATTTGCCACGGAGACCTTCAAGGGAATTTTAATACGAACTTTTGTGAGGACAACACCTATACCCACTTTGATTTCGACCTATGCGGATATGGCTGGCGGGCGTATGATCTGGCCGCTTTCAAGCTGAGCCGAAGATTGATCGAGGAAGATGACGAACTGGTGGAGTCGCTATGGAATGCTTTTCTAAAAGGATATACCGAGGTTCGTCCCTTATCTGAAAACGATCAGGAAGCGGTGTCGCTCATGACAGGCATTCGCCAATTGTGGCTAATGGGTCTGTGCATGCATGATCCTCATATCATGGGTAGCATCGATTCGGATGATGCTTTCGTGAGTGAGAAGATGGAGTTTTTTAAAAAATATTTCGCGTAAGAGAGAGTTCTTCCAAACATGCGCATTGAACAGCAGGTGGTCCAGTATTGTCGGTCGGCATACGGAGTCGAGAAAAGGTCACAACTAGAAGCGTTTTGCAAAGCGTTGTCAGAAAAGCATGTGTCCCGAAGTCAATGATAGGTAAGTCATACATTGACGAGAAAGAGGGAGAAAAGCATGTTACCGTACATCGGAAGTGGCGCGTACTGCTACGCAAATTCTTCAGCTATGCTTTTGGAGACAATTGGGGAGAAGGTATCGCCTGCTGTACTTGAAGTACTCTCTGGCGTAGGTATCGGGGCGATGTGGCATGAGGAGCAGAAAGTCATTTATTTCGGACAAGAGATTCCAGATCGTGGTGTAAGTCATGCGTTGGAGCTACTAGGATTTCGCTGGACGGAAAAGTCAGCGGATGCTGAGGGAGAGCCACCATTGGAAGAATTACGGCGTGACGTGGAACATGGACCGGTTTTGCTCGGACCACTTGATATGGGCTATTTGACGTATAATCCCAATGCTGCTTATTTGGGAGGAGCTGACCATTTTGTTCTCGCGTACAGGATGGATGAGCAAGAAATCTACTTGCATGATCCGGCAGGATTTCCTTTTGTGAGCTTGCCATTGTCCCAGTTTGTTTTGGCATGGAAAGCCGAAAAAATCTTCGATCGCCTCTTTTCTTATCACTACTGGACAGCACCAAAGCGTGTAGGCAGTCCGTCAGAGGAGGAACAAGCTGCGAATGCCCTTCGTTTATTCCAAGGGATTTATCAGGAAAGTGCATCGGCTAAACCAAACGCTTCGGTCTTATACGGAAAGGAAGCGATCTTGCGGGTAGTGAAACGGATCGAAGAGGAGGGCGGGCTCACCCCAGCAGAAACTGGTCATCTCTCCTATTTTGCTTTCCAATTAGGGGCGAGGCGAGCCATGGATTTCGCTGTGTTTTTCTCGAAGCATGCGCCAGAGCCGGCGGCAATTAAAGAGAGGCAGGCGAAGCAATTTGGACGTTGTCACACGCTGATCGTGGAAAAGAATGAGCAGGAGCTAGCGAATGCTATGCGCGTATTGGCAGACATCGAAGAGGAATTTCGCCAGGTGCTTTGCCCCAAATAAAATCGTTCCCCCAAGTGAGTAAGGAACGCTCATTGGGGGTTTTTCTTTCGTTTGAATATTATTACTTTTTTATGATTCATGACAATCTCATCCCGAATGTGTTACCTTGTTATTCATTAGTCCGCGTAAAAGAGACAAAGTCCATTCCGTGTGGACGTGATTTATTAATACTTAACGGAGGTTCAATATTAATGAAAAATCTAGGTTTACTACCCAAAATCCTTGTCGCCATTGTCCTTGGGGTCGGGATTGGCTCTATTTCGCCGATTTGGGTCGTGAAAGGATTGGCTACATTTAGTGGCCTGTTTGGAAATTTCCTCGGATTTGCGATTCCGTTGATTATCATTGGATTTATCGCGCCAGGCATCGGTGAGCTGGGCAAAGGGGCAGGGCGGTTGCTTGGGGTAACCACAGGGGTTGCTTACCTCTCGACGATCCTTGCAGGAACGCTTGCTTATTGGGTCAGTGTGAGTATTTTTCCACACATTCTTGAGGTAGGTGGGCTGGTGAATCAGTATGCCAACCCGGAGGAAGCACTGGTGAAGCCATTCTTTACCGTGGACATGCCGCCGATTGTAGGTGTGATGACAGCATTGTTGCTCGCCTTTACCCTTGGTCTTGGAGCGACTGTCATCAAAGGGAATGCCTTGCAAAATGTGATGGTAGACTTGAGAGATATCGTCGAGAAGCTGATCGCTTCCGTCATTATCCCGTTGCTTCCCTTACATATCCTGTCTGTATTTTCCAATCTGACCTATGGTGGACAAGTCACCATGATTTTGTCCGTATTCGTGAAAGTTTTCGTCATGATTATCGTCTTGCATCTATTCTATTTGTTCGTGCAGTACATGATAGCAGGCCAGATGGGACGCAAAAACCCATTCACGCTGATAAAAAATATGCTTCCCGCTTACTTCACAGCGATTGGAACACAATCATCTGCGGCCACCATTCCTGTGACACTCAATCAGACCAAGAAAAACGGTGTGAGCGAAAAAATCGCGGACTTCGTCGTTCCACTCTGTGCAACGATCCATCTTTCCGGAAGCACGATTACGCTTGTCAGCTGTTCCATGGCAGTCATGATGCTAAATGACATGACGACATCCTTTAGTGTGATGTTTCCATTCATCTTGATGCTGGGTGTAACAATGATCGCCGCACCAGGTGTGCCGGGCGGGGCTGTAATGGCAGCACTCGGATTGATGGAGACCATGCTTGGATTTACTACCACGTTGACTTCGTTGATGATTGCTCTGTACATCGCGCAGGATAGCTTTGGTACCGCTTGTAACGTAACGGGTGACGGTGCGATTGCGGTGATTACGGATCGATTGAGTGAGGAAAAGGCAGCTTAAAATCGGCTGGAAAGATGAATGGGAAAATAGTCCCGTCTTTACGTTGAGGATTTTGCCACTTAAATTACCCCGTTTCCAATTAGTGAGAATTATATTATCATTGGATATAATTCCATCATTCTACTTTTTGCGAAAAGGGGAATACATAACGCAATGTTTAACGAACGGAAAGCGTTACAAATGACATTGCAGGCCATGCTAGAGCAGCGTATGGCACTGCGTCGACAGTATGTCGATCAGGACAAGCAGTTGGGAGCTGACATCAAGCAGCTTTTGAGCCGCATTCGTGAGCTGGATAACGAAGTCGGGATCGGAGACGAAGAAAACCCAGACGATGTAGCTATATCAACAGAGGAATTTTCAGATGACTTGATGAAGCGAATGAAAGTGAGAAAGGCGCACATTCGTCATGATTATGTGGAAGTTGCGAAGCACATCGAAAACCTGTTACGGGAAGCAATGTCTCCAATGTCATTGGCTGATCTCTGCTCCGTGTTGAAAGCACGGCACCAGGTAGAGTTTGCTAGTCCCTACATTGGTGTACAGAAGTCATTAAAGTATTTGCCCCAAGTAAAAGTAGAAAAGGACGGGCGGAAACTGATTTTTTCACTCTAGCTCTAGTAACTAGGGGGCAAAAGGCAGTTTCACGGGAAGACCCAAAAAGAGGCGATGTGCCTATGCACAATCGCCTTTTGGTGTCTATTGATTTACATGCTTATTGTAAGAAGGACTTGAGCATCCAAATGTGTTTTTCCAGGCTGCTGCGGATTCCCAACAGCATATCGGCTGTCCCTTCATCGTCGGCTTGGTCTGCCGTTTCCATAGCTAGCTTCAGTTCATCTACGAGAATGGAGAAGTCTCTCGCGATCGTTTCTACCATTTGCTCAGCTGTTTCGGTTCCTTCTGCTTCAGTGATGCTTGCTGTGTTCAGACATGCAGCCAAAGTCGCTACAGGCTTTCCACCGATGGAGAGGACTCGTTCAGCGAGGGTATCGAGATTCGCTGCTGCTTCGTTATACAATTCCTCAAATTTTGCGTGGAGTGTAAAGAAGTGCGGTCCTTTTACATTCCAGTGAAAATTGTGTAGTTTCGTATAGAGGACTGTCCAGTTCGCCACCTGTTTATTTAGAACGCTGTAGAGTGTGTTTTCCATCGAGAATCTCTCCTTATTTATAATTATTATTTGTTTAAACTTATTATAAACTAATAAGGGTTATTGTCAACACCCGGGAGGAAATTTATGCAGCAGCTGCGTATCGGTGCGGTTATTTTAGCGGGCGGAAAAAGCAGCAGAATGGGCTCGCCAAAGCAAAAATTGCCGTGGAGGGACGGAACCTTTTTAACAGAACTGATAAAGGAAGTACAGGCGGTTGGCTTGTCTTGCTTCATTGTAACGAACGATTTTTCGGGCACTCAAGTGACACAAAAGGAACAAATTGATGAACAGCCCGTCACAATCACACCGGATCTGGTACCATCCTGCGGTCCTGTGAGTGGGCTGGTTACTGCTTTTCGCGTAAGCTCAGAGGATGCTTTGCTGGTGTTGTCCTGCGACCTGCCTTTTATGGATCGTGTACAAATAGCCAAACTTATCGAATTTGCCAGGGAGAGTAACGATTGGGATGTGATTGTCGCCCAATCAGAGGGACGAATCCATCCATTATGTGCAGTGTACCATCGGAGAACACAGAGTAATTGGGAGCAGGCGCTATTGAATGGACAGCGAAGAGTGATGCGGACTTTAGATGAACTGCGTGTGTTGCCCTTGCCTGATGAATGGTTGGACCCTTGGGCTGTATTTAATGTCAACACACCTGAAGAATACGGACAGGCAAAAAGTGAAGAAAAACGCAGAAAGACAGGACATGCTTGAGACGTGTCCTGTTTTTTGTTTGGAAAAAAGGGGCTTTTCATAGAGGGCTATCATACAAGCGTTTCTCTGGACAAACCGTATGAATAGTAGTGATGGCTGACGAAAGGAGGGAGAGCGCAATGACAAGAAAATGCAAAAAACAAGGCAAACACCACGGTCACCACTGTTGTTGCAAAAAACCAGACAAACACGCCCACCACTGTTGCGGCAAAAAACACGACAAGTATGACGAGCGTCACTGTTGCAAAAAGCACAACAAATATTACGACGACCACTGCTGCTGCAAGAAACACGATGATTACTACGAGCCTCAATGCTGCTGCAAAAAACACAATCATTACGATGAGGCACATTGCTGCTGTAAAAAGCATGAACATTGCCACGATCACTGCTGTTGCTTCAAACGCCATGATTGCAAATGCTTTGAAAAACTTGACCACCACTGTTGCAAGAAGCATGACATAGATGATGACGAAGAAGAGGACGACGATGAAGACAAAGACAAAGACAAAGATGAAGAAGATGACGAGGACGAAGATGATGACGACCGCTGCAGGTATCACAAAAAGAAACATTGCTGCTGCAAATAAAAATTCTACGTACAAAAAACAAAAGCCCGAGAGGCCAACTCGGGCTTTGGGATTAAACAGATGAGAAAAACATAGGAAAGCGGGAAGGCACTAAGCTTGTCCCGCTTTTGCTTGATTCCTCCTTTAAGGTAGGAGGATTCTCTCTGCTTGTGTATACACGTTCATTTTGTCATTGCGTATAAAACCGACTGCGGTGAGTTTCAGCTCATCTGCCAATTGCAGGGCGAGGTCAGTTGGAGCGGACTTGGACAAAATGATGCCAGCACCAATCTTGGCAGCCTTGAGCAGCACTTCAGACGAGATGCGTCCACTAAAGACAAGAATTTTGTCCGTGGTGGAAATGTTATCTCGCAAGCATTTCCCATAGATTTTATCGAGTGCATTGTGACGCCCGATATCGGAGAACTGAAGCAAAACTTCATCTGGTGTACAGAGGGCTGCATTGTGAACGCCACCTGTTTGGCGGTGGATCTCAGACGATGCTTGCAATTCCTTCATCAGGCGCATGCATTGAGCAGGAGTGACAGTTGTTGTGCTTTCAACTGGCTTTGCTGTGCGCGCATCGCTAAAAAAGTAAAAGGATTGTCTGCTTTTTCCGCAGCAGGAAGTAATTCTGCGTTTAGAGTAAAAGCTCTGCGACAAAATCGTTTCTTTATGCAAATCAACGTAAGCAAACCCTTGGGCCTCATTAATCGTAAGCTGTTTGATTTCCGAGTAGCCCTTGATGACGCCTTCGGCTGCGAGAAAACCGATGACCATTTCTTCCAGGTCGGCCGGGGTGCATACGATTGTAGCGAATTCCTCATCATTGAGGAAAATCGTGAGGGGGTACTCTGTAACGATTTCGTCGTCTTCCCAGCCATGTTGGTCAGCCGAAATTTTCAACACGGGCAATCGGGTAGTGATGGTTAGCTCAGACATACGGGCCTCCTTTTTGTCGAAATTATGAAGTTTTCATGGCTATTTTGTGAGGAAAATATTGTCGAGTGAACGCTTACATGGTAGTATACTATGTGAGATGAAAAGTGTCATAAAATTTTCGTCTTTCCATGTATTCATAGCGTAAGGACAGATTGACACGGAGCAGCGACCCTGCCACCGATTATTTTGTAGCCTTGCAGCGAATTACATAGTGAACACAATGCTTGTTGATGCTGATGTAGCGTTCCTGCTGATGATTAACTGCTGTGTTTCATCGTAGCCCTTGTTTCCATTTATAGGAGACTTGGGTGAGTCGGTGAAATCAGCAGTTTTTCTTTTTTTCGAGAAGGCTGCTGATGGATCCACAGTATGCTAAAGACCATTACAAAGGAGATGAATGATTTGGAACAAAAAGTGAAAAACCGCTGGCTCATCGCGTTGGCTGCGGTAGGCATCCACATCTCGATTGGGTCGGTATACGCCTGGAGTGTATTCACCAAGCCAATTACCGAGCAGTTTGGCTGGGACTTGCCAGACGTTCAATTTACGTTCAGTATTGCGATCTTGTTCTTGGGACTGTCTGCTGCCTTTCTCGGTCATTATGTCGAAAAGCACGGCCCGCGTAAAGCTGGTATTCTCGCATCTATCTTTTTCGGAATAGGAACTGTCGGGGCTGGCTTGGCGATTCAATTGAGCAGCTTGCCTCTGCTGTACTTATGTTATGGAGTGCTGGGTGGTATCGGTCTTGGTGTAGGCTATATTACGCCAGTATCGACCTTGGTCAAATGGTTTCCGGATCGCCGTGGTTTAGCGACAGGTCTTGCCATTATGGGCTTCGGCTTTGCTTCCATGATTGCCAGTCCGATTATGAACGCTTTGATTGCCAATGTAGGAATCGCGAACACCTTTTATATTTTGGGCATTATTTATTTTGTTGTGATGTTGGCTTCGGCTCAATATTTGGCTCCACCTCCAAAAGGCTGGGTACCGGCTGGATTTTCCGCTGAGGGAACAGTTGGCAGCAAGCAAATCAAAAAAGACTTGTGCCAATTGACTGCCAACGAAGCGATCAAGACACGCCGTTTTTACCTGCTATGGCTGATGCTGTTTATCAATGTGACTTGTGGAATCGCCGTTATTTCAGTAGCATCGCCGATGGCGCAAGAAATGGTGGGGATGTCTGTCGGAACAGCAGCTCTGATGGTAGGGCTAAACGGTTTGTTCAACGGTGGGGGACGAATCGGCTGGGCGTCTCTGTCTGATTTCATTGGACGACCAAATACGTACACAGCTTTCTTTGCTATCCAAATGGTACTGTTCTTCCTGTTGCCGAATTTGTCCAATCCGATCCTGTTCATGGTAGCAATGTTCATCATTATGACCTGTTACGGCGGTGGCTTTGCATCCATTCCGGCGTACATCGGTGACTTGTTTGGAACGAAGCAATTGGGCGCGATTCACGGCTATATTTTGACAGCATGGGCTGCTGCCGGCTTGGCAGGACCGATCTTTGCAGCATGGGTTCGCAAGACGACAGAAAGCTATACAGGAACGATGAGTGTTTTCGCAGGAATGTTCGTTGTCGCTCTGGTGATCTCGCTATTAGTCCGTCTGGATATCAAAAAACTGAAGGAAGAAGCCAAACAAAGAGAAAAGTCTGTTGAATTGGCTAGTTAATCAATGGTAAAGTTTAAGAAGAGAATGATTTGAAGTAAAGGTGATTTTCCTCGATGAATAAGTTCGAAGCAGAATTCAGTAATTTGGTCAGGGCTTTCCGAAAGCGCCATATGGGAAAGGGACCGAGCAAGATCAGCACCACGTTCTGCAAGAACTGGGCGATCTGCGAGATGGAAGGCAACCTTTCTCCGGTGGAAAAGTTCATCGCCACTTCGGAAGACGGAAAGCAGACATTACGAGCTGCCCGAACCGAAATGGTCAAAGAGATCTATCGGAAACACCAGCCAGTTGACATGGAAGCGTTTCTTGGAGCAAAACTCGTTGATCTATTCGTCGATATTGACATTGAACGGGATTTTGGAATGTCGATCTTTGTTTTTGATCAAGACATCGAAAAGAAAATGAAAAACGAACCGTAAGTCTAAACGAAGCAGCGTTCCTGTTCACCGGCTTAGACGTAACGGAATTCGCGAAAGCAAACACGAAGTTGAGACTAGGTAGCGAACCTGCCGTAGACAACCACCGTGAACACGCTCTTTTCCTATAGGACAAGGGACGGTTTCATGGTGGTTTTTTCGTCTCAATGGAGTTTACTAGAGGGGAGATAAAAGAAATGGGCAAGACCAAGCATGGCGGACCAATTAAGCTGGATACTTCGTGGAAGCCTTCCTTATGGGCTTCACTGATGCCGATGGGACTCGGAAAAATCAAGCCGCATCACATTCGCGATACGATGAAGGTGGCGTATGACAATCGCGATAATTTGGGTTATGCCTATCGCATTTTGACCCAAGGGGTATGTGATGGCTGCGCTCTCGGCGTATCCGGTCTCTACGATCAGACGTTGACTGGTCCGCATTTGTGCACCACGAGACTAAACGTACTGCGTCTCAATACCATGCCTGCCATGGATGCCAAATGGTTTGAAGACGTAAATGCGCTACGTAAGCTGTCCAGCGAGGAATTGCGCAAGCTGGGAAGAATTCCGTATCCGCTTTCAAGAAAGCCAGGCGAAAACAAGTTCACTCGCATTAGTTGGGATGAAGCGTTAAACCGCATCGCGAGAAAAATCAAAAACATCAGCCCGAAACAACTGGCCTTTTTCTTGACCGCTCGTGGGATTACGAACGAGGTATACTACACGGCAGCTAAAATGGCTCGTTTCCTCGGAACCAACAACATCGACAATGCATCACGTATTTGCCACTCGCCGAGTAAGACAGCACTGAAGCGTTCGGTTGGGATTGGTGCATCGAGCTGTAACTATCAGGATTGGATTGGTACTGATGTGCTCGTATTCTGGGGCTCTGTACCAGGTAACAACCAGCCTGTATCGACGAAATACATGTATGCTGCGAAAAAAGCAGGAACGAAAATCATCCTGATCAACCCGTACAGAGAGCCAGCGATGGAGAAGTACTGGATTCCATCTGTACCAGATAGTGCTTTGTTCGGAACGAAAATTGCGGATGATTTCTATCAAGTGAATATTGGCGGCGACATCGCATTCATGAACGGCGTGATGAAGATTTGGTTCGAGATGGAGGAAGCCAAACCAGGTTCTGCGATCAATCATGAATTCATCAAGGAGCATGCGAACGGAATCGAGGAGCTGCGCAAGCATGTGATGAATGAATCGTGGGACAAGATCGTAGAATCCTCCGGTCTTAGCCGCGAGCGTATCAAGGAATTCGCAGAGTTGCTCGCTAACTCTAAAAATGGTGTATTCGTATGGAGTATGGGTCTGACCCAGCACAAATTCGGTACGGACAATATTTCTCAAGTAGCCAATTTGGCCGTCCTTCGTGGATTCTTGGGTCGCAAGCACACTGGTCTCATGCCGATTCGCGGACACTCTGGCGTACAAGGCTCTGGTGAAATGGGTGCCGATCCGTTCAGCTTACCAGGTGGAGATTTTGAAGAGAAATCCTGGAACCGCATTGAAAAGCTCTGGAACTTCCCGATCCCGAAATGGCAAGGAGATATCGTCGGTATTTCTTTGGAAAATGCAGTGTTGCCAGATGGACATGAGCGCAAGACCAGATTGTTCTATACAAGTGGTGGCAACTTCCTGGAGACGATGCCAGATCCGGACTTCATGCAAAAATGCTTGGAGAACATAGAAGTTCGTGTACATCAGGACATCATTTTCAACACATCTACGCTGGTGGATGCGAAGGAAGAAGTCATCGTACTGCCAGCAATGACTCGCTACGAGCAGCCGGGTGGCGGTACATCGACAAGTACAGAGCGTATGGTTTACTTCAGTGCTGAAGTGGAAGGGCCACGAATTGAAGAAGCTCGTTCGGAATGGGAGATTTACGTAGATCTGGCAGCACGGGTCAATCCAGAGAAAAAGCATCTGATGCATTTCTCAAGCGCAGCTGATATTCGTGCAGAGATTGCTCTGGCGAATCCGAACTACGATGGTATCCAGCATCTGAAAAACCGCGGAGATGTTTTCCAATGGGGCGGTGCATGGTTGTGTGAAGGCGGCGTATGCCCGACACCGGATGGCCGAGCGAATCTGATTCCAATTGAGATTCCGGATTTGAACAAGCCAGAGGGACACTTCTATGTAACAACTCGTCGCGGTAAGCAGTTCAACTCGATGATTTATAGCAAGAAAGACCCGTTCAACAATGCAGACCGTTATGATATCCTGATCAATGCAGAGGATGCAAAAGAACTGCGCATTGCAGAAGGCGAAAATATCGTCGTTTACAATAAATATGGAACATTCCAAGGACGTGCCAAATTCGAGGACACCAGACGCGGAAATATTCAAGTACACTGGCCGGAAGGGAACGTACTCATTCCGAAGGGTGTATACGAGACATACGCAGGTATTCCCGAATACAATACAGCCGTGAAGGTTGAAAAAGCGGACACTTTCCACGCCAATAAAGATTTGAAATACGTGGAGAGAGAAGTAGAAGATTTGGAAGTAAACGTCGGCTGACGAGCTGAAGCAATGGGTGGTCAAGATTAGGGGGAACAAGCCATGCGTTTTTCGCGACAAACAATCTCGGTTGAGGAAGCGATGAGCAAGCTTTTGGCAAAACTGCTGACAGGGAGAACGGAACAAGTGCAGATCGGGGAGGCATACGGGCGGATACTGGCCTCTGATCTACGTGCAACATACGATTTGCCGCACTTTGACCGCTCGCCGCTGGATGGGTTTGCCGTGAGAGCTGCGGATACGATTGGGGCCTCCGTTGACCGCCCGATTACACTAACAGTGCTAGAGACAGTTGCGGCCGGGCAAGTACCTACTAGAGAACTGAAAAAGGGCTACGCGACGCGGATCATGACAGGTGCGATGATGCCTGCGGATGCAGATGCGGTCATCATGTTTGAGCAAACGCATAACCCAGCCGAAGAAGCGGATACTGTACGGATCAAGCGGGAGATGAAGCTTGGGGAAAATGTATCGCGTCGTGGTGAAGAGATGGCCAAAGGAACGGTCATTGCCAAAATGGGTGAACGGATTAACGCAGGTACTCTCGCCAGCTTGGCTACGTTTGGCTATTCGCAGGTCGAGGTGTTCTGTAAGCCGCGTGTCGGTCTGATTTCGACTGGAAGCGAGCTCTTGGATATTGATCAGCCGCTTGCTCCAGGCAAAATTCGCAACAGTAATACGGTGATGCTAACTGCCTTGATTGCCGAAGCAGGGGGCATCCCTGTTTCGTTTTCGAGATTGCCGGATGATCTGTCGGTGGCGAAGGAGAAAATCAGTGAATGCTTGCGGGGCGTGGATCTGGTCATTTCAAGCGGTGGTGTGTCCGTTGGGGATTTTGATGTGATCGCGGCTTTAGTAGATGAGCCTGAGGTGGAGCTTTTGTTCAACAGGATCGCAATACGTCCGGGAAGTCCGACGACAGCCATGCTCATGGAGGGCAAGCCTTTGATTGCCCTATCAGGGAATCCGGGTGCCTGTTTCCTCGGGTTTGAGTTATTTGCGCGAGCAGCCATACGTCGCATCTCGGGAGAAGCCTATGTCGTGCAACAGGTTATTAAGGCGAGACTCGGGGTCGATTATACGAAGCCTTGCCCATACCCGCGTTACCTGCGAGGGAAGCTGCTCGAAAAAGACGGGGTTTTGCACGCAATCCCTGATTTCAATGAAAAGGCAGGGAATCTGGGGACGTTGAAGGACAGCGAATGCTTTATGATCATACCAGCCGGGGGAAGCGGGAAAAAAGCAGGAGAGCTGGTTGATGTGCTCACGCATGCAACCCCAACCTGGCGAAGAGAGGGATAGCAGATGGTCAAGCCACCTTGTGTTTTGCAGATTGTCGGTTATTCGAACAGTGGCAAGACGACGCTGCTCACCAAGCTCATTCCCATTCTCGAAAAAGCAGGGATAAGAGTTGGGGTCATCAAGCATGATGGCGGACACGATTTTGAGTGGGATCAGCCAGGGAAGGACACTTGGCGTTATCGTGAAGCCGGAGCCTCGTTGGTTGCGATCACATCCAAAACAAAAACGGCCATCGTGGAGCAAAAGCCGCAGGAGTTATGCGTCCTGATCCAGCGCTTGGCAGATGCCGGGGCCCAGCTCGTTTTGGTAGAAGGCTTCAAGCGTGAAGGCTATCCCAAGCTCGTCCTGCTTCGCAGACCAGAAGATGAGGAGCTTTTCTCGATCGTTACTCATCTAGTAGGGATCGTAGGTTGGACGGACAAACGTCAGCCGGGGTTACCCTTTTTTGATATTAATGACATCGACAACATAGCCAATTTTGTAAGGGAACGGGTTTCCGTTTGGCATTGTCAAAACTGATTAGAAGCATTGAGATCATTCCAGCTTGATAGGGGATGATCTTTTTTTGTAGCATGGGAGATGATCCATGTCATGAAATATATGGTAATGTAAATAAAAAATCGGCGAGAAATGATAAGGAGCTAATAACATGAACTGCCCTCACTGTCACAACGAATTAAATGAAATTCCTTTCTGTTACGGAATAGAAGCGCCACATTATTTTTACATGGTACCAGAAGAGAAACGAACAGAATTAATAAAGGACTTTTGTGTCATTGATGAACAGCATTTCTTTATGAGAGGACATATTGAAATACCAATAATAGATAGTACTGAGAAATTTATATGGAGTGTTTGGGTTTCTCTTAGTGAAGAAAACTTTTTGAGATCGAATGAATTGCTACACGTAGAAGGAAGAGAAAATGAAGTACCTTATTTTGGCTGGCTATCGACTGAACTTTCCATCTATCCAGAAACCACCCTATCCTTAAAGACATGGGTACATACACAAAAAGTTGGTGCGGTTCCCTTAATAGAATTAGAACAAACGAATCATCCACTTGCAGTTGAGCAAAGAGAAGGAATTACAATGGAGAGAGTGAAAGAAATTGCCCATTTCATCAATCATACGGAGTAATAAGAAAATGCCTGCTGCCGGGATGTTCCGGCAGCTTTTTCGTTTTCTCATCCATTAGACGATAGCTTATGGATTGCTTCAATCAGGTGGTTTTGGATGTATATATTCACTCCAATGGCTGATAAACTTGCAGCATATTTCAAAAAAATAGGAGTGATAGCAATGGATGGAGTGCGTTACAAAATGAGAGAAGTATTAGATAAGAGCAAGATTGAGACATTTTTGCAGCAAGCTAGAATCGGACATCTTGGAATGGTCGATGGTCATTTGCCGTATGTTGTTCCACTCAATTTTGTTTGGACAAATGGGAAGCTTTATTTTCATGGTGCCACCGGCGGGAGAAGAAATCAGGTTGTGGATGCTAATCCAGAGGTCTGTTTTACGGTTTGTGAAGAATATGGAACGATTACTGATCCGGTGCCAGCTAAGACGGACACAGCATATATGAGTGTAATGATTTTTGGCAAAGCTGAGCCTATCGTTGATCTGGATGAGGCTACACACATGTTACAAGAAATGATGAATAAGTATGTGCCAGGCTACTATAATCGGCCTTTGCCCAAGCAGCATGTAGAAAAATACCGTTCAGCAGTATTCGGTGGTCCGGTTCAGGTGTACCGAATAGATCCACAGCATATCACTGCGAAAGAAAATCCAATAGAAGAAGAAAAAATGTTCAATCCTGGTAAAACCGTGTAATCTCTGCAAGACGAAAAATGCCTTCTTCAATGGTGGATTCATCTACTTTAGCAAAACCCAGCACCCATCCTTTTCGATCGCTTTTCAAACAATACTTGCTAAGTGGATAAACACGGATTCCTTTTTCGAGTGCTAGGATCGTCGCGGCTTCTTCATCAAAAGATTGATCAGCTTCAAGAAGGATATGCAATCCCGTTTCTACGCCGCTTAGTGTGAAGTGTTCGCCGAGTCCTGTCGTGATGATGGCCTTCGTCATGGCTTCGTGTCTGCGCCGATATACATTCCGAACCCGTCTCATATGGCGCATGAAATGACCATGCTCAATAAAATGAGTAAGCGTTAATTGCTCCATAATCGGAAGATGCCGATAGGTTAATTCATGGACTTGGGCGAGCTGGCGAATGGCCTCTTTGGGGCCAACGATTGCTGATATTCGTATACCAGGTGCAATCATTTTGGAAAAACTCATCATATACAATGTGTTCTGAGGTCGCTGACTGAACAAGGTTGGAAGTGGGTCGCCGCGATAGCGAAATTCGCTATCGTAATCATCCTCAACAATCCAAAACTGCTGCTCGGCAGCCATGTGTAACAATTGTTGTCTGCGAGGTTCCGACATAATGACTCCAACCGCACACTGGTGCGATGGCGTAACATATACAAGCTTGGAGCACGGATGAATCTGGTCTACGTATAACCCGTACTCGTCAACTGGAACGGAGACAACTTGCATACGCCGATACTTCATTGCCATCCAGGCAGCAGGGAAGCCAGGATCTTCTACAGAAACGGTATCCCCTTCATGTAAAAGGGCTTGGGCGATCAAATCGATGCTATGCTGTGCACCTGAGGTTAACATGATTTGATCGATATTTACATGAACGCCCCGTTCAAGTGACAAATAACGTTGAATCTGTTCTCGTAGCGGTTGGTATCCATAGGCATTGCCATAAGCCCAACTGTCCAGATTCGTTTCTGTGGAAGCCTGTAAAAACGAACGTCTCCAAATCTTTTGAAAATGCTCGTCCAAATATGGCTCATGGGGACTAAAATCGACCTCAACCTTTTGACGATCTCTGTCCCCGAACCAACCGTGCAAATGACCGATTGTAGCGTTTAATAAAGGCAATTCGGGAGGGACAGGTCCTTCGGGCGCAGCATCCTCTGAAGGACGAGTTGCATAAATCCATTCGCTAACTCGCGTTCCACCGCGGCGAGAGGTGACAGTGTAGCCGCGGCTGAATAACTCCTCATAAACAATCTGTATGGTTGAACGGGAAACGCCAATTAAAGAAGCGAGTTCGCGGGAGGGTAGTAGCAATTCACCTGGCTGCCATTTTCCTGAGGTAATATTATGGATCGCTTGGTCCAGCAGTTGCTGCCAGATTGGACGTTCGTCATCTCGGTTTACGGTTAGCATTCATTCACCTTCACTGTTTTTGGTGGAATTTAATAACAATCCATTGGTTGCTATGCTATCATGGCCATCATTTTTTTTGCAACAAGACGGTTGGAGGACGACTTTTTCTTAGGGGGTTTTGAAATTGTCACAAATCGTTTCGATTTCCTGTGACCAGAATCACATGTGTATCTGTGAACCTTCCGTACACTTGAAATATAGAAAGAACGAAGCACTTCAAGGAGGTTCTACGATGTTAAGTCAAAAAACCATTGAAATCATAAAATCAACCGTTCCTGTGCTAGAGGTGCACGGAACTGCCATTACAAAACGTTTTTATCAAATGATGTTTGCTAAGCACCCTGAGCTTCTCCATATTTTCAACCACGCCAATCAAAAGCAGGGAAGACAGCAAGCAGCTCTGGCAAATGCGGTGTATGCTGCGGCTTTATATATTGATAAGCTGGAAACGATTTTGCCTGTTGTGAAGCAAATTGGACACAAGCACCGCAGCTTGGGAGTGAAGGCCGAACACTACCCGATCGTCGGGGAAAATCTCCTAGCTGCAATCAAAGACGTACTCGGGGATGCGGCTACGGACGAGATTTTACAGGCGTGGGCGGAAGCGTACGGGGTCATTGCGGATGCCTTCATCGGTGTAGAGAACGAAATGTATGAAGAGGCGAGCGGACAGCCTGGAGGATGGGTAGATTTCAGAGAGTTTATCGTCCAACGCAAGGTGAAGGAAAGCGACGTAATCACTTCCTTTTATCTGGTTCCGGCGGATGGTCAACCGATCTCCAGCTATGAGCCAGGACAGTATGTCAGCATCAAGGTAGAATTACCGGGCGAGCAATTTACGCATATTCGCCAGTACAGTCTCTCTGATGCACCTGGGAATGCGTACTACCGCATTTCTGTCAAACGCGAGGACGCGATGCAGGATAAGCCAGCAGGAAAAGTATCCGTTTATTTGTCAGAGGAAGTGAAGGAAGGAGATAGTCTACAGTTGTCTGCTCCGGCTGGAGATTTTACCTTGCAGCAAGAGGACAGCCGTCCGGTTGTGCTGCTCAGTGGTGGTGTTGGATTGACCCCAATGATCAGCATGCTGAACACACTGATCAAATCGGGAACAGACCGTCCGATCACCTTCATTCACGCATCCAAAAACGGAAATGTGCATGCCATGAAGCAGGCAGTAGAGGAGTTGGCCGCAAAACATCCCCAGCTTTCTGTTCACTGGTGCTATACACAGCCGACCGAACAGGATCGATTGAACGGTGCTTTCCAGAAAGAAGGATATATCGACTTGCCGTGGCTGCAAAAGGTCATCGATACAAAAGAGGCGAGCTACTATTTCTGTGGTCCAATTCCATTCATGAAGACGATCAACGGTGCTCTGCTGGAATGGGGAGTGCCAGCAGAAGATATTCATTTTGAGTTTTTTGGACCGGCAGCGACCTTGGTATAAAGGCAACCACGAAAAAAGCGTAAGCTTACTCGCGATTCGCAGCTTGAGCGCGCAGCAGTCGATTTACCGTTTCGCGGCGAAGTCCGATGAGTTGACCGATTTCATCCTGAGTCAGCAACTCCGAAAGCGAGGCGACAGGAACGAATGTCTGAAACCAAAGCTGGAGCTTGCGAAGCTTTTCAGCAGGAGAGACTTCGGTCAATTGGTCGATACGCTGCTGCATCATCCGAAGCTTCCCTTGCAGCTGTAGTGCGATATCACGACACTTTTCAGGATGGTCATCCAGATGGCGATACCAATCCGGGGCAGACAGCACTTCGATCTCACAGGTCACGAGAGCGATTGCTGTCCCGTAATAGGGATTCGGGCTCATCAACGAATGATGCGGAATGATCTCATCTGGCACGATGATGTTGACCAGCGTCAATGCTCCGTCTGCATGTACCCGAACGATTTTTAACAGACCGCTCTTCAGATGGTAGAGCGGTCCAGCTTCGCCTTGTCGAAACAGGACTTCTCCCTTGTGCAGGATCATGGGTTTCTCCTCGATTCTCTACGTTTTTCTCTAGCAATTATAGCAAGCCCGGCAGGAGGAAGTAAGCAATCGTAAAAAGCAGTTTGCCGCTTTTTTAGGCTTGCTACAGCAATGATGCCTTTTGCTATAATGGGGAAATCACAGCTGGATAAAGGGAGTTGTCTGATGCTCAACTTTTTTACATGGGTAGGCTCCATAGTGGGGGTACTCACACTCGGATTGATTGGCTATGTGGTTTACCGCTACTGGTACCATATGGGACAGCTACCGAAGCCGGAGTTTCGTCATCTGGATACGAAAAAACCAATGCCTGCCGACTGGAGTCACGATGAGGTTACATTTACATGGATCGGCCACTCGACGATTCTGTTGAATATGTTTGGTACGAAAATACTGACAGATCCGGTTTTGGGCGAGAAGCTGGGGATTAAGCTAGCAGGTGTCCATTTTGGTCCCAAGCGCTTTACACCTCCTGCCCTCGACTTTTCTGAACTTGGCGAGGTAGATATCATTTTGCTATCGCATGCCCATTTGGATCATGTCGATCTGCCAACCTTGCAGAAAATAGCGAATCGATCCACACATGTCATTACAGCGCACCAGACGAGCAAACTGTTCAAGCATATGCCATTTGGTTCGTATGAGGAAATGCAGCCAGGTGAAGCCGTTACAACCAAAGAAGGACTGACGATTACGGCGATTCCTGTCCGACATTGGGGCAACCGTTTTCCATGGAATCATGAGTATGGCTACAATGGCTATATGATTGAGAAAAATGGTGTGCGCATCCTCTATCCAGGCGATACCGCATATATCTCCATGGAAAATTTGCCGAAGCAATTCGGGCTGATCGATCTGGTATTCATGCCGATTGGCGCTTACAAGCCAGACTCGTATCAAGCGGCGCATTGTACGCCTGAGCAAGCGTGGCAAATGTTCAAGGAGACCAAAGCCAAGTGGCTGGTGCCTATTCATTGGAATACGTTTGTGCTATCGCGTGAGCCAGTTGATGAGCCGTTCGAGCGTCTGTTGGTAGCAGCGGGGGACGAGAGGGATAGGATCGTTGTTGAAAAACAAGGGGAGACGTTTTCGATCCCTGTTCAATAGGTGTGAAAAGCTAGCGACTGCTTACATGGCAGTCGCTTTTCTAACGATATGAATAAATGGGGAGGGAATAGCTACCTTATTATAGAAATATTTTTATCGAAGGAGTTTTTTGAGGAGGGGTACATATGACAAAAGCATTGCCGCAACGCTGGGATATGGATGTGATTTTTCCTGGTGGCAGTGAATCAGAGGATTTTCGGGCGTTTTTAGTGACAGTGGAAGGGGATATTGCGAACCTGAAAGCGCGTTTCGAGCAATCTGGCGCTGGTTTGCATGAAACAGCCGCTTTCAAAGAAGTTGTCGCTCAAGTTCAAAGCATTGCCGTGCGAGTGAGACAAGCAGGTGCATTCATTTCCTGCCTGACTGCTCAAAATGTAAAGGATGAGCCTGCCAAGCTGATGGGTGGGCGTGTAAAAAGCATCTCGGCTGCGTTTGGGGCAGTATTGACGCGATGGGAAGAACAGCTGCTGGCTATCGACGAGGCTGCATGGGAGAATTTGTTGGCAGACGAAGAATTGCAATCGCTTGCTTTTGTGCTGAATGAGCGCCGCCGCCGTGCACAGGAAAAGCTGTCGCCTGAACAAGAAGTGCTGGCAAACGATTTAGCTGTAGACGGCTATCATGCTTGGCAAGACTTGTACAATGCGGTTGTGGGACGTATGAGCATTGAGGTTGAGGTCAATGGGGAGACGAAGCAGCTGTCCGTGGGGCAAGCTTCTAACCTGATGAGCAGTCCTGACCGTGCTGTGCGTTCCCATGTTTTTGAAAAGTGGAATGAAGCTTGGGGCAAGGAAACGGAGCTGTGCGCACAAGCGCTGAATCACTTGGGTGGTTTCCGTCTCTCTCTGTACCGTCATCGCGGCTGGGATTCCGTCCTGCGTGAACCACTGGATATTGGACGGATGCAGGAAAAAACTCTCGACGCGATGTGGCAGGCCATCGACAATCGCAAGGATCGTCTGGTTACCTACCTGGAGCGCAAGGCAAAGCTACTCGGTGTAGACAAGCTGAGCTGGTACGATGTAGGAGCTCCGGTCGGGAATGTACATAAAGAAGTGTCCTACGATGAAGCAGCTGCCCTGATCGTTGAGCACTTCAACCGTTTCAATCCGAGCATGGCTGAGTTTGCGCAAAAGGCATTCGATGAGGGCTGGATCGAGGCAGAGGATCGTCCTGGCAAGCGCCCAGGCGGATTCTGCACGAGCTTCCCAGTCAGCAAGCAGTCGCGCGTGTTCATGACGTATGCGGGAAGCGCAAGTAATGTATCCACATTGGCACATGAGCTGGGGCATGCATATCATCAGCAAGTCATGTGGGATTTGCCAGCCCTTAACCAAAACTACGCGATGAACGTAGCGGAAACAGCATCGACCTTCGCAGAGATGATCCTCGCTGACGCTGCTGTGAAAAATGCAGCCAATGATGATGAAAAACTGGTGCTCTTGGAAGATAAGCTGCAATCCATCGTCGCGTTTTTCATGAACATCCACGCTCGCTTTATTTTCGAGAAAAACTTCTATGAGAAGCGCAAAGAAGGTCTCGTGAGCGCGGCTGATCTCGACCGACTCATGGAAGACGCGCAAAAGCAAGCGTACAACGGCGCTTTGGCAGATTACGAGCCGCATTTCTGGGCATCTAAGCTGCATTTCTATATCACGTCGTACCCGTTCTACAACTTCCCGTACACATTCGGGTACTTGTTCAGCATGAGTGTCTATGCGCGTGCGCTTGAAGAAGGGGAGAGCTTCGCGCCGAAATACGATGCACTGCTCCAAGATACAGGCCGCCTAATGGTGGAAGAATTGGCGAAGAAGCATCTCGGCGAGGATATGACGACAGTTGAGTTCTGGCAAAAAGCTGTTGACCTGGCTGTGGCAGACATCGACGAATTCCTGCGCCTGACAGAAGAAGCATAAATGTACGAATAAATTAGTTCAAAGCAGTCTGTCACTATTCTGACAGGCTGCTTTTTTCGTGGAGAGATTGTTAACATTGCAGAAGAAATCTTCGGATAACATTTACCTGCGGTTTATCGAATCCTCGCTATTTTTTCGTACAGTAAAAGGGAAGGGAGTACTTGCAAAGGGAGGCATCGTAATGGACACTGGCAGTCATCTTTTGTTGGGTGTCACACTGGCGGGGTTAGCTCATATCACGCCGGCAGTGGCGAATGATCCGGCGCTTGCACAGGCGCTGATGATCGCAACGGTAGTGGGTTCTCATGCCCCGGATTTCGACACTGTGGCCAGACTTCGCGGTATTTCTTTTTACATTCGCTTTCATCGAGGAATTACGCATTCGATTCCCGCCTTATTTCTGTGGCCCCTCATCATCAGCCTTTCTCTTGCCTGGGGGTTTGGGCTCATGGGGCAGTTCGGTATTTTGTACGGTTGGACGCTGTTAGCTGTTGTGCTGCATGTTTTTCTCGATATGCTAAACGCCTATGGAGTCCAATGTATTCGTCCTATTAGCAAGCGTTGGGTGCATTTGGATGTGCTCGCGATTTTTGAGCCACTGGTGTTCGCGGTTCATCTGGCAGCAGCGATCTGGTGGATTGCTTTTAGAGGAGATCCTAGCGTGTTATTTCCGGTTGCATATGCCATGACGCTCGTGTATATTGGCGTGCGGGCTTGGCAGCATCACCGTAACGTCAAACGGGTAGTAAGGGCATTGGAAACAAAGGGCATATCCCATGTGTTCCCGAGCATACATCCATTTCACTGGAGATTCGTCGTTGAGACGGAGGAACTGTTTTACACAGGGAGAATCGAGTATACGCGTGTGATACTGGAGGATGTATATCCGAAGCAACAGCGTGATGCGATCATCCAGGCTACTGTCGGTGTGGATGGCGTTCGTGCTTTTCTCGGATTTGCTCAACGAATCCACGTCACGTGGAAGGAAATTGCCGACGGTTATGAAGTCACGTGGAGCGATGTGCGCTTTTGGTACAACCGCAAGCTGCCATTTGGCGTAGATGTTGTCTTGGATCGTGATTTGAACGTCGTTGATCATCGGTTAGGTTGGCGAAAAAAAGCGTGGGACCCACCGTTTGTATAAGGGAAGCTAGTATAGGTAAGCCTCGTCAGTTAGTGAAACTGGGGGCTTACTTTTTTTGTGTGAACAAGGAGCCTCAGCGTCTGCTTCTTGCATTGTTTCAGTAAAACTTTCTGCTCCCCCCTTGAAAATGCCTAGATAGCGTTTTTTTTTGCCAAAGGTTTAAGTGGTATCGATAAACCAACAAAGCTGGTAAGAAGAAAAAGCACAGGGATCGTAGACCTTGACAACGCCTCCCCAGTTGGAACTTTCAAAAGGGGACCACGCTTGTCGAACACTTCTTCCATGAGATACATCCGCCCGTAGGGTGGCTTTGGCTCGACGGTCCCCTTTTGAAAGTGGAGACGGACAGTGAATCCCCCCTGCAGGCGTGTCAGAGTCGAAGAGAACTGTGCTTTTTCTTCTCCTCCACTATGTTGACCCCATTAAGGACCTTTAAAGCTATTCTAACGAAATGGCGCTATGCAAAATCCAACAAGAATGATACACTGAAAAAAACTAAACGTTCGATGGTGATAGAATGAATAACTTATATTCGATCAGAGTGGAATGGTCTCCTGCGTATGAATGTATCATTAGCCTCTACACTTACATTTACGAGAAAGACCGCAAGCATAGTTTGCTTGGTACGGCTTGGTTAGAGGAAACAAAACAAAAGCTCCCGGCGTCTTTTGCAGATGAACTCGTAGACGAACGTTGGGAGGTACTCCACCGCTTGGTGCTGCTTGTAGCGCAATCGCCCCAGACCAAATCCGTCGAAGAATTTCTTGGGTGGCTGGAAAGCATTCCTCCCGGTGAAATTTATGAGCGCCTCGCGCCGTGGGTGGAGACAATCCCGCTGAACTTGGGAGAAATCCGTGATCGCAGCCTATCGTTGCTTACCCGGTGGAATGAGCATTATTTTTCGAAGATGGACCCACGCATTTTGGAGAGTCTGCAACGGAGCGCCGATGAGCTGACGGCCCGCGCCAAAGAAACGCCTCCAATCGACTTGGTCGATCATGTTACAAACGGTATCTGGATTGAGCCGATGGCAGATTTGCGGGAGGTTGTACTGATCCCGCAATATCATTGTGCCCATTCTTCTGTTCTCGACTTTTATCGGGGGCTTGCCACTTGCATGTACCCTGTCAAAGATGCGGCAACGACCAAACCACAGCCACTCTTGGAGCTGTTGCCTATCACACAGTGTCTGGCAGATGAAAAGCGCCTGCAAATTTTGCGCTGTCTGGCAAAAAAGACGTGCACGCTCGGTGAATTACAGAAGCAAGTATCTTTGGCAAAAAGCACCGTCCATCATCATGTAACGGCGTTGCGCAGAGCGGGGCTGATTCGTGCTCACTACACAGGAAGTACGACGATTTCCTACTACAGTCTGCGAGAAGCCTTTGTCGAGCGTCTCCCGGTCTTGCTTCGTTCCTTCTTCCATGCATCAGAGTGATTTTGCTTACGGAAATAGCATGATTTTGTTGAGAGGGTAGGTTGAATCAGTATGAGCAAAATGAGGCAAGTGTTGGAGGCGTATCATCCGATTGTTCATCTGTTGATGGCAGGGACGGTGTTCGTTCAGCTCACCCAATCGATGAGTATCCCTTTTTTGGCTATCTATCTCGGTGAAACGACGAAGCTCTCCCACGCCTATATTGGACTAATTATCGGGGCAGGTCCTTTGGCTGGAACAGTAGGGGGATTTGTTGGTGGGATTCTCTCAGATTTGTTTGGCAGACAAAAGCTGATGTTTTTTTCTTTGCTTGCTATGGCGTGCTCGATGATCGGCTTCATTACACTAGCACATCCGATCGGTTTATTGGTAATCAGCATGGTTATGGGATTGGCGGCATCGATTTTTGCGACGGTTTCAAAAGCGTTGATGGGCGACTTGACGCCCGAGCAAAAACGTTTTCGTGTGTTCTCGAATCGCTATCTTGCGAGCAATCTGGGCTTCGCGATTGGTCCTATGCTCGGTGCTTTTTGGGGGATTTCCGGCAGCAATCTGGCGTTTGTTCTGACTGGGGTATCCTTGGTGAGCTTTGCCGTCATTTTAGTAGTGGCATGTCGGAGATGTGGCGTCACCGATAACAGTGGGGAGAACGGAGAGGTGGAGCGAGCCAGTTTAGGTGAGATCTGGCAAGTGCTCAGAAGGGATGTCGTCCTTCTTACCTTTGTCACAGGCGGAATCCTGTTAGTGACGGTGTACGGTCAGATGTCTGTTACACTCTCCCAATACTTGCGGGAAAACTTTTCGGAGGGTGTCGCCTTGTTTGGAACCTTGATGAGCGTCAACGGATTTACCGTCTTGCTTTTGCAAATTCCAGTAACGAGGCTGGTTGAGCGTTATTCCTTGTTTGCGAGGATAGCAGGCGGTGCTGTATTGATGGCCATAGGAGAAGTTGGTTTTGCTTTTTCGTCAAATTGGGTTTGGTTTATTACAGCGATGATCGTTTTTACGCTCGGGGAAATCTTGATCATACCAGCGGAGTATGCGCAAATCGATGAGATCAGTCCCGCGAATATGAGAGGGACTTACTATGGGGCACAAAGCGCAACCATGCTCGGCAGCTTCCTTGGTCCATGGGCAGGTGGTATGGTGCTCACAGCATATGGTGGCCCCGTGATGTTTGGGGTCATGGGAGTATTGGCGCTGGTTAGCTTGATCTTTTATTGGCTGGGACGCAGAATGCATGAACAGCGGAAGCAGCCTAGAAATGCGATTGTAGAGACTGCCATGTAGCTTCTTGCCGATTGATTGATATTGCCGTATAATGGAAAGTATCTTTTTCAAAAGGGGACGTTTTGATGTCGGTGTGTGTTCTTAACTAAGCAACTGGATAGGGTACTCCCATTGTTTTTGGCAAAAATCTCATGTCATGTGAGTTTATTTGCTATGGAACAGAGGAGGCCTTGATTAGTTAAGAACTTACGGTCATCCATCTACCCATTTGCTCGACTACGGGAACCGTGCTCTTACGCACGGTTTTTTTTGCGGGACTATCCACGCGCACGTAGCGAACGTATGCCCTCAAGGCGGAGATGAACGAATGTTCATGCTCTGCCTTTTTGCATGCATCGATGGGTCCATCCCTTTTGAAAAGAGGTATTCTACTTGAAAAATTATATCGAAGACACCTATAAACAAGTGCGTTTACAAGAAGGACAACAAGTGATCGAACAGTTTCTGCTTGCATGTTATTTTCATCCGGATTTGCCTACGAAAGAGTTGGCAAGAAAAGTACTCTTGCCTGTACCTGTGGCGACTGCGATCAAAAAAGAGCTGATTAAGGCAGGTGCCATACAGCAGGGGAGCGGGGTGAGATGCACCGCAGAAGGGGAAGCGTTCATTGAGCAAAAGCTTGGGTATGGTGGACTGGATCGAGAGCTGTACGAAAAGCTGATGAGAGACGACGAAGCTTGGAAAACCGAGCTGGCTGATTTGCAGGCGGAGATGGAGATGATTTTTGCTGGGCGTCCGCAAGTCGATGTACAGATCGATCAGTCCAAATGCACAGTCGAGACGAGCCTGCGCAGGGCAATCTTATGCTTGCGGCATCAGAGCTTGGTGGGCAAAAAAATATTATGTGTCGGGGATGATGATTTGGTCAGCATCTCGCTGGGACTTTTGCTCAAGCGCTTGTTTCCAGGGAATCAACAACGTCCAGAGCAAATTGACGTAGTCGATATCGATGAACGTTTTCTTCAGTACATTACGGAGGTGTCCAAGCAAAAAGCATTGACCGTTGCCTGCCATCAGGCTGATTTGCGGCAGCCGCTGCCGAAGAAGCTACAGGGTGGGTACGATTGCTTTTTTACTGATCCACCTTACACGCTGCAAGGAATGGCTCTGTTTTTATCCCGCGGAATCAGTGGGCTGCAAAAGCAAAAAGGACTGTCCATCTTCCTGTCCTTCGCGCATAAATCACCTGATTTTACGCTAAATATGCAACGGGAGTTCGTGCTGGCAGGCTTGACCGTACGAGAGGTGCTCAGTCATTTCAATGAATACGAAGCGGCGCAAATGATTGGAAACAAGGGACAGATGATCGTGCTTACCACAACAGAGCTGACGACTCCGACGATCAAGCATCCATTTCTGGAGTCGCTGTACACAGGTGAAAAGACTCCTTCCAAGCGTGAGTATCAATGCAAACGTTGCAAAAGATCGATCCAGGTAGGGGCACAGGCAAAAATAGTGACGATCGAACAATTGAAAAAACGCGGCTGCCCTCGTTGCAAGCACCAAAGCTTTGAGCTGTTGTCCCGCCGAAGAGCACAAGACTGATTGTACGCAAGTGGGCATATGGTAGTGGTGGAGGGGAGGGAGAATAAGAGAAGATGGCTTACGAAAAAGCGTTTTCTTTATTACGAATCGTGACGGGAATCTTATTTTTCATCCATGGCATAGCCAAACTGCAAAAAGGGATGGTTAATGTTGTGACGACGTTTGGTGATCTCGGCTTGCCGGGGTGGCTGGCGTATCTGGTGTTGATCGTAGAACTACTCGGCGGCCTCGCGCTGATCATTGGAGTTGGGGCGAGATATGCCGCATGGGGATTAGCTGCGATCATGGCAGGTGCGATTGTGACAGTGAAATGGGCGAAAGGCTTTGTGGGCGGTTATGAGATGGATTTGATCCTGTTGCTTGTCATGATTTGTGTGGGTCTAAAAAAGTGAAAAAAAGATCCGGCTGAACAAGTAAGCGGTCAGCTGGATCTCTTTTTTTAAACAAACAGCTCGTAATACTCAGGAGAAACGTTATCTATAAATGGACTTTTTTCATCCGAATAGTAAAGGTGCAGCTCATGCATGGCACGTGTACATGCCGTGTAAAAAAGCTTGCGTTCACTTTCTTCGCCATAGCATGTAGCGGAAGCATCATAAAGGATGACCGCATCGAACTCGACTCCTTTTGCCAAGTAAGAGGGAATAATCAAGATTCCTTTCTCAAAGGAAAGAGTAGCGGGCTTGATCAAGCGAATCGGCAATCTCTCTTGCAAAGCGTCATGAACGATTTGAGCTTCCTCTAGCGTTTTTGTGATAACAGCGATCGTCTGATGACCACGATCAGTGAGCTCACGTATGCGTGCTTCGATTTGATCGGTATGAGCCTGAGGGGATGTCACTTTGGTTAGAGTTGGCAAGCGACCATCGCGCATAAAAGGCTCAATCATCTTCCCGTTTCGCAATAGTTGCCGCGTAAACAAGACGATGGGATAGGTGGAGCGGTAGCTTTTGGTCAGGACGAAGGTCTCCGTCTCTTCGTGCTCAAACAGGGATGTGACAGCATCAAAGCTATTTTGGTGATACGCATGGGCGTAAATCGCCTGATTCCAGTCTCCCAGCACGGTCATTTTGGCACGGGGAAACAAGCTCTTGATGAGAGCGAACTGAAAGGCGGAGTAGTCTTGGGCTTCATCGAGAAAGACATGACGGACGAGGTTGTTCGTCTGCTTGCCCTCCAATCGTTCCTGCAAATACAAATAAGGAGGGATGTCTTCACATGCCAAATACTGTTGCTCTAAACGCTCTGCTGTCTGTTCGCACACTGCTGGCCACTTGTCTAATACATCGTGTTGGAGAGTGCTTGGCGCAAGCGTCCCGAGCAAGTCAGGTGATAAAAAGAGCTGGCGGTAAATAGCGCGAGTATCAATAAATTGGAGCTCCCGGATAAAATCGCGCAGAGGCTGAAACTGTTTTTTGACGATCCATGTGGCTAAGAGCTCCTGCTCGCGTTCGAAGTCATCGAAGGTATCCTCCCGAAACTGCTTTTTGCGGCGCAGCGATTGATAGGCAGCTACATACGAATCTCGGTCAAGCAGCTCCATTTCATCTTCTACCCATGGCTTTGATCGTTCGCGCTGTTCCATTTTTTTTAGCTCTGTCAGCAGTGATTTTGCAACGAGTACCATCCGATTGGGGATCGGCAGATTCGTATCGAGAGAATAAAACAGTTCATGGATGTGAGCCGCACTGATTAGCGTCTGGTCCCTAAATGTAACAGGGAGAAACATGATTCCAGCTTGTTTCAAGCTATTCGCGTATTCATCCATGGCCTGCAAAAACAAGGCGCTTGACTTGAAACGGATCCCTTCCAGCCGCGCCTCATATCCAGACTGATCACTTGCTGTCAGTACATACTCCATCTGTTCAAGCGGATTTTCCAACTGGAAGCCGTCACCGAGACGATGCTCCGCGTATTCCTGAAAAGTCGTTTGCTGCATATTTTCCTCGCCGAGCTCAGGAAGAACGGTCGAGACGTAGCTGTTAAACAAAGAGTTGGGCGAAAACAAGACGATTTGCTCTGCGGTCAATGTCTTGCGATAACGGTATAACAAATAAGCGATTCGTTGCAGTGCCGCAGACGTTTTTCCGCTACCGGCGGCTCCAGAGACGATAACGAGTCGGCTGCGTTCATTGCGGATGATGCGGTTTTGATCCCGTTGGATCGTGGCCACGATGCTTTTCATCTGCGAGTCAGCCTGTTTGCCGAGTACCTCCTGAAGCAGCTCGTCGCCAATCGTCACGCCCGTATCGAACAGGTGCAGCAATTTGCCGTCGCGAATGATGTATTGTCTTTTGCACGTAATCTCTCCATTTACGCTACCGCCTGGTGTATTGTACTCGGCTGGCCCCGGCGAGTAGTCATAATACAGACTGGAGATCGGAGCGCGCCAGTCGTAAACGAGAAATTCCTCGTCGTTTTTATCCAGCAAAGAAGCAATGCCAAGGTAGATGGCTTCTGGCTTCGATTCCAGCTCTTCTTGAAAATCAATCCTGCCAAAATAGGGAGATTGCAACAATCGCTGTAGCGTACGCAACTGATTTTGGGCATGGCGATGGATGCGTTCACGCTCGGACAGGACCTCCGCTTGCTGCTTGATACTGGCGTAAGTCTCGACAGCTTCAATGGCATCCTCGAAGTTGACTGTCACGTCGTCCCAAAAATGCTTGCGAATGCCGATAATATCCTCGCTCACGACATTCACATGCTCTTTCAGGTCATCTATTCGGTTCTTTATCTCTGAGATGACTTGTTCAACACGTTGTTGTTCGTTTTGCCGATCTTGATCAGTCACGCTCATGGTACCGCTCCTTTTTCGTTCCCCATTTTTGGCCTGAAGGTTTGACAATCGAAAGTGAATGTGATACTATTATATTGGAGATAAAATAGTTACATATGATGGATTGACGAACAGACCAATTCTCATTTTAACACGTGAAAATTGGCTTTTCAACATGGTATAGGAAAAATACAAAGTGAAATGACAGGGAACTCCTTTGGGGGTTCCCTTTTTTGTTGCGGTTAGACTTGTCCGTCAAGTGTTCCAGTGAGAGCTACCCATATACGGGTTGTTCCCACCAGTCTATTGAAAAGGAGAAGGATGTCTTCTCATCTGCGTTTGGAACGCGAACGATGAGTGACATGCCAGGTCCGAGAATCCACTGTCCGCTAGGGGTCGCCTCAACGGTAGAGGATGCCGGAATGATTCGTGTGGCAGTATGAATGTGATCGGAAAAGGTATCTGTCATACCAGTGCCATGCAAAATTTGCCCTTGGGCGGCTGGACAAGCGGGGAGTTGAACATAACCAGAAGTCACTTGACGTGAGAGAGTCGTACCTGTGATTGAGGAGGCTTTGCCAAACAAGAAATGTGCTTCTATCGGGTGCGGGGATGGATTGGTGATCATCCAATGGTTGACAAATAAATGAACGCCAGAGCGTAATGGGTTCGACAAGGCAGCAATCCCGTGAGCTCCATCGCTCACTGTGATTTTATCCGATTGCCCCATGAAGTATTTGCATTGATCCGCCATCGACATCGCATACGGAATGTGAACACTCCGGCTCAGCTGTTCCGTAGCAGAAGGAGTGGGAAACGGATAGTACCCCATCTGCATATAGACATCTGGTATTCCGCCAAAAAAGTACGAGGGGCGGGTATAGGAGGGCTTCGTCATGATTTCCTCTCCTTGTAAGTGGGGTAACTGCTAACCCTACAGCATATGGCAATCGTCCATGGAGGGTGTCAGGAAGCAAAAAAACAGACACCATTGTAGCTGGTGTCTAAACGAGTTTGAAATGGATTACTTTTTCTGGGTAGGAAGACGAACGCGATGGTATTGCTCCAGGCGACCGTCTGAGTCGATGGACAGTTCAATTTGCTCTTTCTCGGCTTTAAAAGTAATCCCGCCTAGCTCTCGTGTAAATCCGTTCGTATCTCCTGTTTCAATGAATTGGTTGCTAACGGTTTTAAACTGCTTCGTATTTTCGCTGCCAAGTATTTGATTCATAAGCTCTTGTCCACGTTGCTGGTAGTAATCCTTTTGGCGGGACGCTACTTTCGCTGCGGGAAAGGGACCACCATGATAGTGCAGCAAAATGCCTGTCGTGCTGTCGAATTGCATTTCGGCAAAACGTTTCCCTTTATCCGTTGCATTCCCTGTCTCGTGCAAGGTAAACGTCCATACTCCCCGAATGTCTCCTGATATTGATATGGGAGACTTATGCATCCCCATGAGTTTCCACGTTTTCAGTGAGGGCTCCAGTTCAAGCAGCTTTTGAAAACTGGCTTCTACGAGAGTAGGTATTGATTCCTGCTTGCTTGCATCACTTGGCTGCGCGGCGGGAGCATGCCCCGAACTTACAGTCGCGACTCCTGACAAACCGATAACAGCTGCCAACAATAAACTGCCGATTACTTGAAAAGGTTGTATTTTCATGGTCGATCTCCTTTACTGTAACGAAATTTTTACTGCTTTATCCGGTTCTGCTTCTCCGCTCATATGCGGGATTAATTGGATGTACGCGGGTTTTTCCTTGAAGGAAACGATAAATTTTCGCGAAATCCCATTCTCGTCGTAATTCGTACTTTCCTCCTCAATACGAATTTCCTTTCCGCTGGGATCGAGGAGAGTATACGAAGGCTCATATAGCTTGTCGTCAGGCGGAATTTCTTTTAATACAACCGTTGTGGATACCGGCGTGAGTGTAACCTCTTTGATTTGAAATGCAAAATTACTCCGCAAGGTTTGGCTGATGTTAGGCGTGAGGGTCTTGCTGTCAATCTTCGCAAACTGCTTTACAACAGGAAGTTTCAGGTTCCATGTGCTTTGTGCATTTTGATAGTCATATAACTGCGCCTGCATCGTAAACTGATCGGGCCAAGTTCCATTGAGGGTAATGGTAGTAACACCTGCGAACAAATAATCCTCCATCTGTTTGACCTCACTGCTCCAGCCAGCTCCGGTGCTAACGATGGGCTCAGCCAAGGTAAAATCCTTTAGTACGATTCTTTCTGCGATTTCCTGGGCGGCTGCTTTTTCGGTCGTTTCGGGCATTTGAATCAAATAGCCAATTCCCAATTGTATCCCATCGTAAAATACTTCGTTGACCGTTATCGTAATGCCATTGACCACTGCGCTTTGGTTGACTGCGGTAATTAGCCCTTTTTCGTTGGCGATTTGTAGAGCATCTTCTTGAAACAGTGCAAAGACAGAGCTGATGACCGGTACATGCTTCAACTTTTCTGCCCATGTGGGTGAGGAAAATCCGAGCGTCAGGAGGGTGAAAAGCAGGAAGGACGCAACGCTAGCAGAGGCCATGAAAATCTTTTTCATGCGGATACGGGAACCGGATGACTGCTCTTGTGGCATGGTTGTGAATAAATTGCTTTTCATCCGTGCTACGGTTTCTTCGTCAGGGGTGTGTATTCCGTTTTCTCGTTCAAGCTGTTTGACGATGTCAATAAGCTCAGATGCGTCATAAGCCAGAGCCCCGTTGCGCAACTCCGAGTGAGGCGCCTCCAGCCACTTGGCAAAGCTCTTGATTTGTTCAGAAACAATCTCGTCTGAATTGCGCTTCATAAGAATCCTCCGATCCTCGTAGATTTCCTTTTACCTTTTCTAAGGCGCGATACAGGCGATTTTTTACGGCACTTTCGCCCATTTGCATGATTTGTGCGATCTCGGCAAAGGTACATTCACCAAAAAATCTAAGCATGATAATTTCCCGTTCGATCTCATTGACTTGCTGCAGGGCAGAGGTTAAATCGAGTTGAGTGTCTGCTTGCTCTGCATAGCAGGCAGACGAATTGGCAGATAGAGAACCGAGCTCCCATTCTCTCGGACGTCGCTTTTGCTTGCGTTGTTCGTCCATGAGCGTGTACTTGGCAATTTGAAACAGCCAGGTGGAAAAAAGCGACTCTTCCCGAAAGCTATCGAGCCGACTCATTGCTTTTAAAAAGGTTTGCTGTGTCAGATCCTCCGCTAGCGTTTTCCCCACTCTGAATGAAAAATAACGGTAAATTCGCTTTACATAATGATCATAAATAGGAGCAAAGTCCTCTCGATTTTCTTTGGCACGCGAAATCCAGTACTTCTCATCAAAAGGTGTGGATTCCATTTTCTCCCTCCCTTCTTCAACAGAATTAGACGCCAGGCATTAGAGAATCGACACAACTGGTTTTCGATTTTTTGCATAGAAAAAAGGCTGGGCAATATCCCAACCTTTTGCAAGCATATGAATTCTTTCGTTTATGACACGGTTTTCCATGCATGAATCGCAAGCAACGCCCAGCCAGCAAGGAACAAAACTCCGCCAATCGGCGTAATTGCACCGAGAACCTTAATACCGGTCATCGCCAGCGTGTAGAGACTGCCGGAGAAGATCAAAGTTCCGGCTGTAAAGCACCAGCCTGCCCAAACGAGGCCAGAAGAATCCGGGTACCATTTGAGCAACAGAGCAACCAGCACCAGAGCCAGTGCATGTGTCGTCTGATAGGTCACGCCCGTATGGAAAATGCCCAGCGAATATTCGTCCAATTTTTCCTTCAGTGCATGTGCCCCGAATGCTCCCAACGCAACAGAAAGAAATCCACTGATACTGCCAAGCATCAAAAACAGCTTCATGAGTGCGTCACTCCTTTTTTCGCATAACCTGTACATCTTTCCGACCTCTATTTTAGCGTAAAAAGATAGACATTGCCCAATTGTAATTTGGTGAACACGCCTTGGACTACCATACAAGCCGCTTGTCAACCTCCGACATAGAGTAAAGTATCGCAGTGGCAACGCTTACAGGCCGCTGCGACGGGAGGTGACGTAATATGAACAAATGGATTTCCAACGTAGGAGGGCTTCTAGGTGGCTACGCATTGTTGAAAGCACCGTTGGACGGTTCCTTCCTAAGTGGGGTGGACCCGGTGGTGGATGGAGTGGGGCTGATCACGGTGGTCGTATTCGCAGGAGCTCTTATTTATTCTGGTGTACGCGGCTGGTTCAAGGGTTAAGTAGCAAGATGAAAAACAAACAAAGGGTGTCTCCAATCGGGGATGCCTTTTTTCTTCTTGAGGCAAGCGTCTTTAACTAATATCTTTATTTGTGCTTTACTTGATTGCTCTTTTATTCGTAATGAAATCCATGATAAGGATCAAGGCCACGATAAAAATAGACTGTAATAGAGGTTTTACATAGCTGGATTGATCGTATATAAAGTAAGCTACTATCAAGTTCAGTATGAAAGTAATGAAGTACCCAAAAGTTTTCATTATCTCACCTCATCTCAGAACCAATGTCTATTATAGTAGATTTTCTTACATCTACGCCAAGATTACCACCAGTATAACTGATAATTCGCAATATCGTTTCTAAATGCTGGCGTCTTTTAGCGCGGTTCCCCATAGGCACATCCCTCCCAGTTAAATCCATTAGCTGCGTCTCAATTAACTCCTGTTCTTTTTCAAAATTTGAAATCCGATCGCTTACAGTTTAGTTGAAGTTTAAATCACATTTTTGAAAGGAATAAGCAATTTAACACAGTGTGCGACACGTTCCTACACAGCGTAGTGGTGGTAAACGCCCTGCGGTAAAAGTAGGCATTGATTCGTAAGAATCAAGAGAACTATTACTCCGAATAGTCAAATGATAGAGTAACGTCTTGAAGGGCTATCACGATACCGAATGGCATGGATGTATGTAAGTACGGAAATGTCATAAGCTCGGTGTAAAGGTGGGAGAATCAACCGTAACAGGTCATGCTGACGAAAGACTTATAGAGGTATAAGTTGTTGGTCATACTGCTTGTGTCGAATAAATACGGTGAGAATGTTTACAGATGCCCTAGTTAAGGTCACAAACTGACGAACTATCGAACGTACAGGTCTATATTAAAAACACATAGAAATGTGTGTCATGCTCACTGCATGGTTAGAGTGGATGAGTAAAATTATTGTGTATGAAAATCCATAATATGTTACAGGCATATTCAACCTAACAGGCTTATAGATAGCACCTAAGTTTATTCTTTGATAGGAGTAATGGAACGTGGTAAGCCACTAACGCAGAGAACTTACATTCAGTGAAGCGGTGGTAAGGAAAATCGAAAGATATAACTTGCCTTTATAGTGGTGAAAGTGATGGCGTAGTACCAATGAAGCGCGTAATGAGCGTGGAGGGATAGCCATTAGTCTAACAATAGTATGAGACAGCCATTTTCTTCAAATGATTTTAATAAGGTTCTGGTGAGACTAAGAAAAGTTAATCCTCATATGTGCCGAGGTGACTGACTTATAAAGCTTTTGAAGAAGAAAAAGCTACGACACTCCGAATATTTTGATGCAACAGCAACATTTGATAGGGTATACCAGCGGAGTGTAAATGGAAATAACTTCTACCATCTTGTTGAACTGATGAGCAATGAAAACAACATAAGACTAGCGTTTAGAAACATCAAACGTAATAAAGGAAGCGCGACAGCAGGTACAGATGGTCTAACCATCAATGATATTTCGAGCATGACAGTTGAAGAAGTGGTTGCAAAGATACAAGAGATGTTCGCTAAGTATAATCCTAGGTCAGTTAGGCGAGTCTTCATCCCGAAACCAAATGGAGACAAAAGACCCCTCGGAATCCCGACAATTTGGGACAGAGTTTTCCAGCAATGTATCCTGCAAGTGTTAGACCCTATAATGGAAGCTAAATTTTACAATCACAGTTATGGCTTTAGAAGCAACAGAAGTACGCACCATGCACTATCAAGAATGATGTTTCTTATCAATAGAGTCGGGCTATATCAGTGTATTGACATAGACATTAAAGGATTCTTCGATAACGTGAGTCATGGAAAACTTCTGAGGCAACTATGGTCGTTGGGGATTAGAGATAAGAAATTACTAAAGATTGTCTCTCTGATCCTCAAAAGCGAAATACAAGGGGAAGGAGTCCCAACCAAAGGGACACCGCAAGGTGGAATACTATCACCTCTCCTATCCAATGTAGTGCTAAATGAACTTGATTGGTGGATTAGCAACCAATGGGAGACCTTCAACACTAAGCGCAAATACAAAGGGAACAAGTATACAGCGTTAAAGAAAACGAACCTAAAAGAATGCTTTATCGTGAGATATGCTGATGACTTTAAAATCCTTTGTAGAACACGGTCTCAAGCAAATAAGATGTATCATGCAATCAAGCAATTCCTTAGAGATAGACTTGACCTTGATATAAACGAAGAAAAATCAAAAATTGTCAATCTCAAGAGGAAAAACAGTGAATTTCTTGGTTTCAGTATTAAAGCCAAAAGCAAGGGTTCCGCTCAGTTTGGGTATGTTGCACAATCCCATATGACAGACAAGGCAATCAAAAATGCCACGATGAAAATAAGAGATTGTATTGTGAAAATTCAAAAGAATCCATGTCGGGAGAGCGTTCACAACTTTAATTCAACTGTCATAGGCATTCAAAATTACTACTGTCGTGCCACCAACATTACGAAAAATCTAGCTGGGATTAGCTATAGTCTTCAGAAAGTCTTATACAATCGCTTGAATGAACACAGAACTCAAGCTATCGCAAGTGATATGTCCCCGTCAATGAAAGAGCGGTATAAAGGTTATCAGCCCAAATTATACAAAATACAGGACATGGTCTTTGTCCCAATACATGCACAGAAACACAAGAAGTGTATGAATTTTACCCAAACAATCTGCAACTACACGGTAAAGGGAAGAGCCAAAATTCACGGTAACCTTGCGGTCAACTCAGATTTGTTGGGACATATTATGAGAAGCTATATTCCATACAGAAGTATTGAGTATAACGACTATCGAATCAGTAGATTCGTAGCTCAGTACGGAAAATGTGCAATCAGCAAAGTTGAACTGAGTTATGATGATTGGCACTGTCACCACATTATCCCAGTAAAATATGGCGGTAGCGA
Source organism: Brevibacillus sp. RS1.1 (assembly GCF_013284365.1). Lineage (NCBI taxonomy): Bacteria > Bacillati > Bacillota > Bacilli > Caryophanales > Paenibacillaceae > Brevibacillus > Brevibacillus sp. RS1.1. The sequence goes on along the minus strand of NZ_JABSVA010000002.1, from coordinate 974,989 downwards.
CCATTACAGCAACCTGATGATACTACATAAAGAAATTCATAAACTCATTCACTTAGTTGACCAAGCAAAGATTAAGCAAGTCATTCACTCTCTCAAGTTAAGTAAGGAGCAAATTAAGAAAGTAAACGACTTACGAATCAAAGCGCATATGGAAACTGTAGCAGTCTGATAGCATTCATTCAGTTCAATACCAAATGGAGTTTTGTCTCATGTGAGTTAGATGGAAAGCCGTATGCGGCGAAAGTCGCACGTACGGTTTGAAGCAGGGGAAAAGGTGGAGATAACCTCAAAACCTTACCTATTGCTATAGTTACTGTGTACCTAGATACTCAATGTAGTGTAGTGCTTAGCCAAAAATCCGAAAGGATTTTGAGCAACAATCCACTCGAATATTCTTGGTTTTTGACTTGTTTTCTGTGTTTTTAAGCACTGACAGGTGCTTTTAAAAACACAGAAAATGAGTCCCTTTTTCGCTTATTAATCAAAAAAAGTTGATTTAACTATTGCATCATCTTGGAAAATGGGCATATAATAAGTTCATCAAAAAAAATTGATAAATGAGGTTATCTTCGATGAACGACTTGAAGCCGCAGCTAGAACAATATGAGAAAAAATTCAAAGCTCTTGCTGATCAAAAACGATTAGAAATCATGTATGAGCTCTGCCAGAGAGGTAAAACCTGTGTCTGTGATCTAACGGAAGTATTTGATATGCCGCAATCAAAGTTATCGTATCATCTCAAGATCTTATTAGAGGCCAACCTAATCACGAAAGAGACAAAAGGCACATGGAGTTACTACGATCTAAATGATGTGGAAGTCAACCACCTGTTATCGGAAGAGCTTTGTTGTATTTTCAGGAAAACAGGTAAAGGAAGCTGCTGCTAATTTTTTTAAACCTTATATCAATTTTTTTTGATTAACTCTATTAAAATTTAGGGAGGAACACGAAAATGAAGTATGTTCACGTTGGGATTAACGTCACGAATTTAGAGAAATCGATTGATTTCTATCAGAAAGTGTTCGGAGTAGAGCCGGTAAAGGTAAAGACAGATTATGCGAAGTTCTTATTGGAGAACCCAGGGCTTAACTTTACACTAAATGTTCGGGACACCGTTAGCGGAAATCAAGTGAATCACTTCGGATTCCAGGTTGAAAGTACAGAAGATATAGTAGCTCACAAGGAAAGGCTAGAAAAGGAAGGCTTTTTCGCACGTGACGAGATGGATACGACTTGTTGCTATGCCGTTCAGGACAAATTTTGGGTTACTGATCCCGACGGTAACGAATGGGAGTTCTTTTACACAAAGGCCGATAGTGAAGTTCATAAAATTCAATCCACATCCTGCTGCACAGAATCCACTACTGAAGTAAGCAGCTCTTGCTGTTAGGACGAATAGGACCATGAAACAACTATCATTTCTAGATCGCTTCCTGACCATCTGGATCTTCCTTGCCATGGTTATTGGGATTACTGTAGGAACTTACGTTCCAGCTTTTACAAGTGGCTTAAATAGCCTACAGATTGGTACAACATCCATACCTCTCGCGATCGGCTTAATCGTGATGATGTATCCCCCTTTAGCAAAGGTTCGTTATGAAGAGATGGGGCGTGTATTTAAAGACCGAAAGGTTCTTTTGTTATCCCTTATTCAAAACTGGGTAATTGGCCCGGTTTTGATGTTTTTATTGGCCATCGTTTTCCTGCCAGATAAGCCAGAGTATATGGTTGGTTTGATTATGATTGGCCTGGCACGCTGTATTGCCATGGTCATTGTGTGGAATGACCTAGCAAAAGGAGATACAGAATACGCTGCTGGCCTTGTGGCATTCAATTCTGTCTTTCAGATGCTTTTCTTTTCGCTATACGCTTATGTTTTTGTCACCATCATTCCGGAATGGCTTGGCATGCAGGGAGCTGTCATTAGCATCACAATGGCGGAAGTTGCAACATCGGTGTTTATTTACCTGGGGATTCCTTTTCTAGCAGGGGTACTTACGCGCTATTCTCTCGTAAAAGTAAAAGGCCGACAGTGGTATGAGAAAGTATTCATTCCGAAAATAAGTCCTATGACGCTGATTGCTTTACTCTTTACCATTATTGTTATGTTCTCAACACAAGGACAAAACATCGTAAGTGTACCACTAGATGTGGTGCGAATCGCGATTCCACTTCTCATCTACTTCATCTTAATGTTCTTTATTTCTTTCTACATGGGGAAGAAGATAGGTGCAAATTACCCCGTTACTACGACTCTCGCTTTTACGGCAGGCAGTAATAATTTTGAATTAGCGATCGCAGTGGCAGTCGGTGTGTTTGGAATTCACTCAGGTGCCGCCTTTGCAGCCGTCATCGGTCCACTTGTTGAAGTACCAGTTATGATTGCATTGGTAAATGTAGCGTTATGGTTCAAACGCAAATATTATGCCGACTCATCATGTAGATGAAGCAAAAAAGGAGAGCATCATGATCAACAAAAAAACCATCTATTTTTTATGCACAGGAAATTCCTGCCGTAGTCAAATGGCAGAAGCATGGGGAAAGAAACACTTAGGTGAGACTTGGAATGTCTTTTCCGCTGGGATTGAAGCACATGGTGTCAATCCAAATGCCGTACGGGCTATGCAAGAGGTGGGGATTGATATTTCCAGCCAAACATCTGATGTCATAGACCTCGATATTTTAAACAATGCGGATCTCGTCGTAACATTATGCAGCCATGCGGATTCCATTTGCCCAACCACACCCCCACATGTAAAACGCGTCCATTGGGGATTTGACGATCCGGCAGGGAAAGAATGGCCGGAGTTTCAAAGAGTGCGTGATGAAATCGGAGCTCGTATAAAGAAATTTGTGGAGACAGGGGAGTAACTTTCTCCGCACGCGGGATGTAACTATCTAATGTACGAGGCATGAAAAGTCCCCTTCTTACGAAAGGGGATTTTCTCTATACTCTGAATACCCTCCTACAGGAGGGAAGCTGTTGTAATCATAAAGCTGTTAAAACTCCGACTCTAATTTATTGTACTTTTGATCATATACATCTTCCTCTGCATCCAGCCAGAAGTGATATGATTCACCTACAACAATCGCTTCTTTCATAGTGTCCACAAAGCTATTAGCTGTAATGTTTTTATTTGAATTCTCCATACCAATCACTTCCTTGCAACGAGATATTCTTAGTTTATGCCTCTCTGTATGTTCTTTCAACAGTCATATGCGTAATGTACACAGTAGTGGAATCAACAGTTAATCAATCTCATGCCCATTGTCATCAATTTTTCCGTCATAGCCGCCTGCAAGTATCATTGCTTCTTCCTCAAATGGCTCAATATCAACCGCTTCAGCTTTATTGTTGTATTCGTCAGCCCAAGGAATACCGCACGCAAGTGCGTGCTTTCTGGGATCATAGCGCATACCGGATTTAAGAATGCTGTAGATAATTTTAGCAACCTTCCCGCACATATGTCCTATCGCTTTTCTCTTTGCCATTTGACGTTCGACCAGACGCACGTAGTAGGATGCAAATACATTTGGGCCAGATCTTTGAGAAATTAGCACTAGGGCCATTTGAAACAATACCCTACGGGAATCCCGAACCCCACTGTTGGTTTGATGTGTACCTTTAACAGAGGTTCCTGATTGTTTATTTTCTGCTGAAACGCCGAGGTACTTTTTAAATTCTTTATAGGTACTAAAACGTTCAATATCACCAATGACACCAATCAATGTGCAAGCCCATCCATCGCCCATAACTGGTAAAGAGTAAAGTAGTTCGGTATATGGATGGGGGGACATACCCTTTTCGGGATTTCCATGCAATAGATTGTGAATATTCTCGTCAATATTTTTTAAGCTGTCTTCTAATCTAAGCGCTTCTTGGATAAGCCAATTTTGTCTATCTGTAATATGGCTTACTTGAATGGCGACAGAATGGGGGAGAACGGAAGCCAATGTATTTGCTGCCTTCTTAGCAATTGGCTTAGCACCACATTTAATAATGGCTTGTCGCAGCTCCTCTTCTGATAAATGCTTCATATCTAACGCGGTTGGATACATCTGTGCCAAGCGTAAAACAGAGGGGTTACCCAACTTTTTAAATGCACGTTTTAGGTCCGGATGAGTGATTTGGAATAGCTGCTGAACTTGATTTTTTCGACGTGTCAATGTAGTAGTCGTAAGCCAACGATCTCTCATTAAGGTGCGTACAATCGACTGAGCCAGCGAGACAGGAGTTGCCAAACGTACCGATTTCATGTCAGGATGAAGCGATTTGTGCCATCCCATATAAGCCATAATTCTAGCATCGATCGCATCTGATTTTTCCTGAATCCCTAGAGTTTCCTCACGGAACCTTTTTACGGCAGAATTTTCGACCATGTGTAATGAATAACCTTCGGTTACGAGTACCTGTTGGAGTAAAAATGAATAATGACCACCTGTTGGCTCCATCAGCATAAAAAAGTCTGCTGGTTTTAGCCCTAGTTGTTCTTGAATCGCCCGGAGTGCGCCCAAAAAATCAGAGATACCAAGACTATCCGCATTGAATTTCATTGTTTTAGCCCTTTTCCATTTCCCGTCACGAAAATGCTCAGGTATGATGCAGGAAGCCACATGAAAATCGGCTCCAATATCGATTCCTGCATAAATGGGGTAAAACAGTCTTTCTTCTGTTTTTGTATGGACTTCATCATGTACAACAATGAATTGCGTCAAAAGGTTTTCATTCATTTAAGTTTTCTCCTGTATATTCTAGCAGTATGTATATACCTGACTATCCAAGTTACTGTGAGAGCTGTTTGCCCAATGTAGCATGTTAGAATTATAGCGCCAGGTTATGATCCCCATATTTTGTCCAGAGGTCTATGTGACATAGCCCCAAACACTCAAAGAGTTTCAACTGCTATTCAAATAGATTAAGAACTTTATTCTTTAATCTAATCTTTATACAGATACAACATTTGGAATAAAATTCCTGCTTCTAACAAAAATAACCCGTCAGTTGACGGGTTATCGTATCTTTTCTAATATGTGCAGCGCCGATAAGGTGGAGTGCCCCACTTTAATCTCAGAGGTCTAGATTAACCAGCCCCAATCCAATTGTGGTAGGAAAAACCGTAAAAGGTCACTGCACAGTTTATTCATTCTCTAACAATCAAGGCTATTCCTTCTTTAATACCAATGTCCCCAAACTATCATCTAAAGCTTATTAAATAACCCACGTTTCATACAGAGGTACAATGGCGATATATTTATTCTGCTCACAGTACCATCTTTCCTCTATAAAAAATAAAACAATGTTCCCAAATGCTCATCAGAACTTTATCCAGAGAGGAAAGTTCACATTGTGTAAAGGGATACATTGCTATAAAAGATATTCTCTAAAAAAAGACGATTACCTCTCTCGACTATAATTTCGCGAGAAATTACCAGGTGACCTCCGTAAGTAAATCAACAAATAGTAATTCTTACACGAGTATGCAAAAATAGTATATAAAAGAACTTTCGCGTAAAGCATGTAGTCCTTTATTTTCAAATTTATTGTTAACTAAGCACTACAGTAATGCTCATTATATAAAAAAGCCCATCCTATCTAAGGATGGACAAGGTTGAAAGAGAATTATTCAAACACCGGACGCAAGAAACTTCGCTCGTAACTGATGATGCACTTTGTTTGCTCTGCGAGTGAGAAGGCAAGTTGGCAATCTACATCGACCAGTATTTTCTTTCGATAATCTTCATATTCTGCCAAACTAGGAAAACTAAATAAGGCATAAGCAATATTATTAGCACCTTCATGAGGAAGGAAATAGCCATGATGATGTCCGCCAAACTTGTTGACAAGAGGTATCCACATCTTTGCATATTCTTCAAAAACACTTACCTGATATGGATCAATAACATATTTCAAGTAACAAGTGACCATTTTTCCACTCCCTAAGGGTTTTTCCTAAATCTTACTGTACATCAGCATTAGGAACAAGACGGGATATGGTTCTACACAATGTGTATTAAAAAAAGACTTTTACTAAAAGTCTCGTGGATTCGAATCACATTCTATTTTTAAAGGCTTAAACCAATTTTTCAGGAATGTTCGTGTATCTGAGATTGTTGTAGCAACATCGCCTTTTTGAATATCGATGTATAGGCTAAAGCCTCCATCAGATTTAGACTCAATTGGAATCAAGTCTATGAATTCGTTAAATTCTTTAACTACTTCGGTGACCCTATCCATTTGTGGTTTGGTTACATCGCTTACTATCATCAAAAATTGTCTCTTCAATAATACACCCCATAGTTTTTAGTTGTAATTCATTATAACACACAGGGAGTATCAGGGGGAAAAGGCCAGCAGGCAGCTTGTTGACCAGAGTTGAAACGAAAGAGATAGGTGTCGATGGGTTTATCAAAATAGTTATTTAGAGAAACAGAGGGGCATTAGATGAGCGGTAGACACAAATTTGAGTGCGAGGATTGCCAAGTGGTCGTAATACTGCGAGGAACTACAATACATGCATCGTTGGTGGTTTTAGAATGCCCTGATTGCGGAGAGGATTTGAGCTGGAAAGGACAGGAGGTGCAGCCAAATGACCGAGTAGCAGATCATTGAAACGCTGGCAACGAAGGTTATGGGATGGGAAAAGCATGAAGTAGAGCTTGACCTAACCGATGGAGGGAAGCAGAAGTTCTTCGACTCTTGGCGGAAGAATGGAATAGAGGTTGCAACTCACTGGTGCCCACTCCACAACATAGCCGATGCGTGGATGATAGCAGAAAATCTCTACATCGGGGTGCTTCCACAGTCTCCAGGAGCTCCAGAGGATATGAGGTTCCTTGCGGTATTTGAAACTCATCCATATGACAGAAATATCGAAATTTATGCAAAGACAGCACAAGAAGCGATATGCAAGGCAGCTCTTGAGGCAGTCGCTTAACAAATCGGTAATTATGTAATACTCCCACACCTTAATAAAGGGTAGGAGTCGGGTAACATACAACGGCATCGATAAATCTTGGATCAATACCATAAAACATCCAGGACCTGCCGTTCCACCGATAGCCCGTAACCCCGTTGTACTCAACGGTAGTTGGATAAAACCAAAATTGTTCTCCATTTACGAGCCAAACATAAGTGTTTTCGTACACACAATCGACAAGATAGGTAGATGGTTGCGGAGGGACGTAAGTTGGCCTGGGAGGGATGAAGCTTGGGGGTGGAGATGTTGGAGCCTGAGCAGGATACACCATTCGCTTTCCACTCCTTCCTAATCTAATCAGCATAATATTCCTGGTCATTTCGAGGAGTGCAGAGTGTTTCTAAAAACAATATTCGAATCGCAAATATTGGTAAGTCAATTCTTAATAGTGTGGATACAACCCACACGATTTGTTAAATAGGAGCGATACCTTTGTGCTACTTGATGTAATGCAACATAGTCATTTGCAAATAAAAAAGAAGTGTCCCAAAGGACACCCTAATTGAACAGCATTATTTATGCTCTTGAAAGTGCATAGATTTCAACCAAAAAGTTTTCTTGTGCACCCTTGGGACTCCCAATGTAAAGAGAGCGAGTAGAAACAACATCTGTGATTTTCTCGCTAACTACTCCAGTAAGATGAGTAGGATCATTGCCTCCACTAACATCTTGACTGACAGAAAAACTAATTTGATTAGGATTAGAAACTCCACTTATTACCCATTGAAAATTAACTGTGTCTGGCGGAAGGACTTCTGTACCAATATTTGAGCTAGAACGATGCGATTGACCAGGCAATGGGGAAGGAGCGGAATAAATAGCGCCGATAAACGTCGACTTAAGTGCACTCATGAAAAAACACCCTCTCAGGAAAGTAACTACATGAAGAATGTGTTTCAAGAAAATGGTAAATATGCAATCGATTATAGCCAACTTACGGGGGCGCGCGTTTTACAAAACATTACGTTTGCACCCAGGGAGGGGAACAGGATAGATGGGTTGTGCTGCCCAACGTGTGGGTGTTAGAAACTAGCTCATTACCTTGGTGGCGTATATGAATGCAAACTATGCGGGCGGAATGTGGACCAGTTCGAATTAATACCAACCGAGCAGTTCTTGGAACAGGATATGTCGGTGGAGCAACTCAAGGGTTTAATCGATATCAAACTGGATATGATGCTGCTCTTTCCGGAAGACAAGGCAGCGCAGAGCCTTTCCGTAGCGTACTGGAGAAACACGGGTATACGGCAGACAACTTACCGACGGGGGCAGTGATTGCTGTCGCAAACATCACTGAATGTTGGTCTGTCGGAGAGAATCATCAGGGCGGCATGCCAGTGCTCTTTAACGGGGATGAAGGACAAATGAAACGGATTTGTCTTCAAGAGGATTCCTTCGGATGGTTTGAACACGGACGGTTTGTATGGGAAATGACGGATGTGAAGCCGTTTGATCCGGTGCCAGCAAAAGGGCAGCAGGGACTTTGGAATTGGGGAGGGGAACGGGATGCAAGCAGGACGTGAGTTGGATGCCTTGGTTGCGGGAGCGCTAAAAGGATGGGAGCCCGGATTCATCGAGCATTTGAAAGAAAACGATGGATGGATACTTATTCCTCAATATTCTACCGATTGGAGACGAATGGGTGAATTGGTGGAAGAAGCAAGGAAACAAGATATCTACCTCGATATTTTACCAAATGAGACATGCTACATCAGTGAGACAAAGACAATGTCAAACGCCACAATCGGAAAAGCAATAAAGAGTGAAGCGCCTCATGCAGCATGCTTGGCATTCCTTGAGGCGAAGGGACTCGCTATTTAACAAAAGAGAAATTGTGATTTTGTCCATGTAAACTTGTACCTTTCTCTCTTATAGAAGTTTGAATAAAGTATACAAACTTTCGAAAAAGGGGGAGTGAGCGATGAGAAAAAATAAAAACAGCATTCGGGGCGGAGTTTCCGTTATAACTTGCACTAACCGACCACGTTTTTTTAATAATATCATCGCTAATTATAAGACCCAGTTGTTTCGGGTAAAAGAGTTGGTAATTGTGATAAATAAAGATAGCATGAGCTTGGCAAAATACCGCAAAAAAGTGCGGGGCTATAAAAATATTTCTGTCTTCAAAGTTTCAGAAAGGGTCTCTTTGGGCAGATGCTTAAATTATGCGGTCAGCAAATCGAAATATCAATTTATCGCAAAGTTCGATGATGATGATTACTACTCACCACATTATTTAAAGCAGCAAATGAATGATCTTCATCGTACAGGAGCTGACATTGTTGGAAAGCGGGCATTTATGACTTATCTCCAATCAAGGAAGCAATTAATTTTACGTTTCCCTAGACAGCACAATAGGTTCGTCAGAGCGCTTGCAGGGGGAACTTTATTATTTAGAAAACGTGTATGTAGCCGCGTACGTTTTGCTAACATTTCGCTTGGGGAAGATGGAAAATTTATAAGGGCCTGTCTAGCAAGAGGCTATAAACTTTACGCTTCTGCTCCCCGTAATTACATTGCAGTTCGTAGAACGAACAAAAAGAGTCACACATGGAAAGCCTCAGACAGTTATGTAAAGTCGGGAAGTCGGATTCTGGCGAAGTCGATTCATTTGCGTAAACTCGCTTCTCGAAAATTGATTTAACGTGAAGCGGATGAACAAGAATTGGAATTTAACATAATATTTCGGGAGTACAAAAAAATAAGCCCCCAAACAGGGAGCCCTAATAATTTCCTTCGCCAAGAAAATTATAACATGGGCTACCGCGAGGGGGAATCTGGAAATGAGCGCACAGGTACAAGAACAACTGTCATTTCTGCAACCAGTGAATGAGACAGAAGTCAGAAAGGCCGTTGTGAAAGAACTGAAAGAGTATAAAGCCCTCCGTGTTGCTGTACAGAATAGGCAGGAACTAAGAGAAAAGGCATAGGTCAACTGTTCCCAAGGCTACAGCCAACAGAGACAATAAACGAGCTGAAGGCCAACCAGATTGATCGAGCATTGCAATACTCGCTAGACGAGATCGAGCGTCGGATTGTCGAAGAGAAGTATCTCAGCACTTCACGCGTAAAAGACATCAATGTATACCTTGATTTAGGGTTAACAAAAGACCAATACTACACAAAAAAGAAAGATGCAATCAGGCAAATTGCTACGGCACTCGGGATGATCTGAGTGCCCTTTTTTGTGCGGAAAAGCCCAACAAAATCGCGATTTACTCTGCTGGGATTTACCGGACAGGGGATTACATGCGAGACCTACGGCTTCGGTTTCTCGTCCCTTGTCCGGTATCTCTCATATTCGAATAAGCCGATCCTATCTCAATTGTGCAGAAGCGTAGCATTGGCTATAATTCGGAATGATTTAAATAATACAGTTGTATTGTTTTTTTGTGCGTGCTATGATGTCTTTAAAAATGTAAAGAGGTGGAAAAAATGGATTATTTTAATTTTTAGCCCATGTCGTACATACCACGTTAGTCGACGAAACAATTCAGTAGATAAGAAATATGAAAAAGGCATGTTCGAAAAAATTAAGTGGAAATAGGAGTGTGGATTATGATTAAAAAATTTATGACTTTGGGTGCAGTTGTTTCCGTATTAACTTTCGGTTCGCAAGCCGCTTTTGCCAGTGATGGGTGGGCGGATTCAAAAGAAACTGCTCATGCTATCAACGATGGTGGTAGTTTCTTTCAAACAATCTCGGATAGTACAGATGTTGATTGGTATGTTTATAGAAATAACTCAGACAAATCGAATTGGGTATTCGAACTTCAATCCCCTGCTGGTATTAACTATGACTATGACTGGATAGCTTTTGGACCTAATGGCGAGTATATAATGTCTGGTACTGCTGGTGATTTAGGGCCTGGCCAAATTGACGCTGCATCGGCAGGTGGCATAGGATTTGGTAAGGGAGTGACAGTATACTTTAAGGTTCGTGGACATTCCTCCCAAGATTTTGATTCGAGGCATGCTTACGCTGTTTACTTATCGGCTTGGTAATTGAGAGGAAAGTCTTAATGAAAAGCACCCTAGTGGTGCTTTTTTCTGTTCCAATCAAATTTAATAGGGGACTATTTCGGTCTTTGCCCATTGCTCTGTATCGCTCATAACCGATACGCCGATCCTGTCTCAAGTGTACAGAATTACCTGCTGCACCGCCTCCTATAGCCTGTGACCGCAGTTAGGCGTAAGGATTGGCTCGCGCCGGATGCCCCTGCCGAAAGAGTGGGGCTTTTGATATAGACAAGCTCCTGCCATTACCTCAGAATGGAAGTATAGGGGGTGATATTTTGCCAGAAATTTATCTAGGAATTTCGATACCTGATATTGTCGTTAGTTCGAAAACTATTCTTCCAAGTATCGCAGGGGTTCTTGTCACAGTGATACTAATAAGAAATAGTTTAAATTAAGCACCCACGCGGTGCTTTTTTTCATGGAGGTGGGTGAAATGTAGTGCGCCAGTATGTCGACTCAGCGACAGGAGAAATATACTACACCAAGGAAGTACTGCTCCGGTCGGACGAGATCGTAAAGGTTTTTCGTCCTGTAGGCCGCAGCACAAAATTCGTGAAGATCAAAGCCAGCTAAAAGGCAAAGCGACGGCTCAGAAAGCTGTCACTCACTAAGGCTGGCTTTTTGTTGAAGATCGCACCTTATGCCAGCGAGGGAACTAATCTCCTGCAAGGCGACAATGAGCGCGGACAAAAGGGGACGCCGCTTACCGTCAAAGACCTTACCTGCATTGTCTCTAAAATCAATCCAGCCTCTTATAATCCGCGAATAGATTTGCAGCCGGGCGACATCGAATACGAGAAGCTTAAACGATCTTTTCAAGAGTTTGGATACGTCGAGCCACTAATTTGGATTGAGCAAACAGGTAATCTCGTCGGCGGACATCAGCGTTTTAAAATTCTTGTAGAACAAGGAACTACTGAAATAGAGGTTTCTGTTGTGTCCTTGGATGAAATCCAAGAGAAGGCGCTCAATATCGCACTAAACAAGATCAGTGGTGCTTGGGATGAGGAAATGCTCGCCCAGGTGTTGGCTGAGCTGCAAGATAGTGAAATGGATCAAGCTCTTACTGGCTTCGATGATAAAGAAGCAGCAGACCTCATTGCACAGTTCACTTTTAAAAGCGATGAAGACGCGGAGTTTACCAACGAGGTACTGGGCTTGGATGATTTTGCTGAGAACAAATTCGATTGTCATTGCCCCCGATGTACCCATTCATCAAAACGCGCCATATGAAGAACGACATCTTTTCTAAAAGGTGGCGTCTTTTGGCTGTTTCCCCCATATACATAAAGTAGACCGACGGCAAAAGGGGGAGGCGAAACGATTTGACCAACGACGAGCGCAAAGAACTGGAGCGATCCATTGACGAAATTACCGAGATCGCCAAAGGGTTCAATCTCGATTTTTACCCGATGCGATACGAGATATGCCCGTCTGACATCATTTATACATTTGGCGCATATGGAATGCCCACACGATTTTCGCACTGGAGTTTTGGAAAGTCCTTTTACCGGATGAAACTGCAATATGATCTGAATCTGAGCAAAATCTACGAGCTCGTCATCAACTCCAATCCATGTTACGCGTTTCTTTTGGACGGCAATTCCTTGATCCAAAACAAGCTCATTGTGGCTCACGTCCTTGCTCACTGCGACTTTTTCAAAAACAATGTGCGCTTCTCCAACACCAATCGGGATATGGTCGAAAGCATGGCGGCCAGCGGAGAGCGGATTCGCCAGTATGAGATCGAGTATGGCAAGGAAGCTGTGGAGAATTTGCTCGACGCGAGCTTGGCGATTCAGGAGCATATCGATCCGAGCTTGCTGCGTCCGAAGCTGCGTTGGAAACGAGAGCCAGACGAAGCTAACAAAAAGACGAGGAACGAACGGCACTCCCCTTATGACGATCTCTGGGGATTGGACCGTAAAGCAAAAGAGGAAGCCGAGCCGGTAAAAGCACCACGCAAATTCCCTCCTGAGCCGGAAAAAGACCTGCTGCTGTTCATTATGGAATACAGCAATATCCTAGACGATTGGCAGCGGGATGTGCTGACGATCATCCGGGATGAGATGCTGTATTTCTGGCCGCAGATGGAAACGAAGATCATGAACGAAGGCTGGGCCACCTACTGGCATATGCGCATCCTGCGGGAAATGGAGCTGACAGAATCGGAGACGATCGAGTTTGCCAAGCTGCATTCCTCCGTCATTCAGCCTTCGACGACGAGCATCAATCCGTATCATTTGGGTCTGAAGATTTTGGAGGACATTGAAAAGCGCTGGGATAATCCTACGAAGGAGGAGCAGGAGCGTTTCGGACGCAAACCAGGAGAGGGACGCGCGAAAATTTTCGAGGTACGCGAGCTGGAGTCCGACATCAGCTTCATTCGCAACTTCCTGACCAAGGACCTCGTCAGTGATCTGGATTTGTATATGTTCGGCAAGCAGGGCAACGATTGGGTCGTCGCGGAAAAGCAGTGGGAGAAGGTACGCGATGGTCTTGCGGGTACACGGGTTAACGGGGGATTCCCTTATGTACTCGTACACGATGGGGATTACTTACGCTCCGGCGAGATGTATTTGAAGCATCATTTCGAGGGGCTGGAGCTGGATGTCAAATACGTAGAAAAAACATTGCCTTACATCTATGACTTGTGGGGAAAATCCATCCACCTTGAATCGATGGTGGAGGATCGACAAGTGTTGTTTACGTACGATGGCAAGAAGGTACATCGCCGCTTTTTATAGGGGGAAAAAGGCCGCGTGCCGGGTGGAAGCTGACCGAGCGTGCGGCCTTTTCTACGTGCCCGAACGAGGACAACTGAACCGTCATTTTCATGTGACTGCTGATCCCGTCGTCCATGGGGATGCTCGTCCCGTTGATGGAAGAGAGCTGGAAAAAACTCGCAAAGAAGCGAGCGCGTCCGTGTTTTTGAAGAGTTTCAAGGTAAACTGCTAGTTTTTTTCTCAAGCTCCATCGCTTCTTCCAAAAAGGCTTGCCTTGCTTCTTTTACTAGGAAAACAATCAGGATGAAAACAAAGATGTAGGCAAAGTCGAGAAACCAGATAAGCCCCAAGGGATGAGAAAGCATGGCCCCTAGCATAGGTGACATCAACCCGCCCATAACTCCAGCCATTACTCCTTCAATAGAAGCGGTAAGAGAGACCAATTTCCCCGAGATAAACCCAACCACCATACCAATTGCGATAGCAATGATCGTCGCAGATTGTAAATCGCTCACCAGATATACTTGAATGTTCAACCCCAAGGAAATACTAGACATAGCACCTAACACCATAGCGATGATCATGCCATCCATACAGGCAAGCTCGGACCGATTTTTATAGGTATAAAGGATACAGCTAACCGTCACCAAACTGAGAAAAATCATGTTTAGGAATAGCATATAATCCTCCTTAGTCCGCTGCTATTTTCCTTCTTCGCCTGCATCCACACCTGCAAAAGATATTGCATCTACTACCTCGACAAAGACATCTGTTAGCCACTTAGACCACCTCCTGCAATAACATATGAGGTGGTCAAAGAAAGTTGCTTGACTTTGGATCGGTATTTTCACTAATTATTCGAAAATGGGTTAAAAATTTTTGTTAAAATTTCAAACGATTACCATTAATATAAGGAAGAAGACTGATGAATGAGGTGATCCTATCAGAATAATTCTCTTGGTTTTACTTCTTGGGCTGTTAGCATTGAGATTTTTCGATCTAGACGTTAGCATGGGAATCAATAGAAAGGTCTTAGTAGTCATCACAGTTGCGGTGGCTTTTTGGATGATTTATTTGGACTATAAGGGTAGAGGAAAGAAAGGCCGCACGACCGGTGGAAACTGACCGAGCGTGCGGCTTTTTCTGTGTGTAACGAGCTAGGACAACTGATCCGTAATTCCAATGTGACTGCTGATCCCGCCGTCCATGGTGATACTCGTCCCGTTGATGTATCCGCTATGCTGTCCAACGAGATGATCAATCATCTGGGCGATTTCCACCGGTTGAGCTACGCGTTTCACCGGGCTTTTGGCGATGACCCGATTCATGTAATCCGAAATATCCTCCGGACGTACGCCCATCGCGGTATCCACATATCCGGGACAGATGGCATTGCAAGTAATCCCGTGCTCACCCCATTCCGCAGCAATTGTTTTCGTATAGCCGATCATGCCGTGCTTGGAAGCGACGTAGGTGGACGAATGTGCTGAGCCGAGCAAGCCCTGAATAGAAGCGATGTTGACGATCCGCCCGTAGTTCCTTTCTTTCATCTTGGGCAACAGGTTCCTGCAAAATAGGAAAACACTCTTCAAGTTGGTATTCATGATCCAATCCCACTCTTCATCAGAGACTTCGTCGACTCGGTGGAATGGACCACCAACTCCGGCGTTGTTGACCAAGATGGTGATATCTCCGAAATGCGATTCTACTAGCTGGATGGCTTCTTCTACTTGCGCTCGTTGACCGACATCACAGCGAATGGACAAGGCTTGACCGCCTGTCTGATTGATTTCTTGGGCGACTAACTGAGCCTTTTCTTCATGTACATCAAGAACAGCGACACGTACCCCATGTTGAGCCAAAAGCTTTGCGGCTGCTGCCCCGATTCCATTGCCTGCTCCTGTGATGATTGCTACTTGCTGCATTTGTAAACTCTCCTTATTCATCTGTCATTTAGAGGACGCCTTTAGGCGGAAGGATTTTGACTTCATCGATTCGAACGTGGAGGGGACGGGAAGCGATATCTAACACGGTATCTGCCACATCTTTTGGTACGAGCATCGCACTCGGATCAAAAAAATGTCGGTCCTCCGTCATATTTGTATGAACGGCGCCGGGAAAAATGGTGGAGACTCTTACATTGTCGTCTTTCCATTCTTCATTACAAATTTGGGAAAAGCCTTGGACGGCAAATTTCGAAGCACCATAAACGCCGTTTTCCGCAATGGGAATATACCCTGAGACACTAGAGATATTGATGATACGGCCTCCGTGAGCTTTCATTACCTTGTATCCTTCGCGGCTGCAAAGAAAGAGTCCGGTTACATTGGTGCGAAAAACATTCTCCCATTCATCTAAGCTTGTTTGTTCAACAAGCTTAAACACGCCGACGCCTGCGTTGTTCACGAGGACATCTAGACGTCCGTATAACCTTTGTACTTGCGCAAATAAGGCAAGGACACTTTGCTCGTCAGTCACGTCTAGCTGTACATTCGTCACACTTCCCGGTTCAGCATGTGCAATTTCGTTCGGATGAGACGCGGTTCGAGAGGTTGCCCAAACGATCGCTCCTTCTTTTGCCAGAACATTTGCCATCTCAAGGCCCAGTCCCCGACTGGCTCCTGTGATGACCACGACTTTATTCAGTAGTTTCATGTGTACCTCCGTATATGAAACGTTCATTCCAAAAGCTGGTTTTAGGAAACGATTTTTAATGGTACAAAACTTTGACTCTACCAACAAGCGCCATAGGAATGAATTTCGGTAAAAGGAGTAGGAATTTGTGGGCAGGAACTAGGTATTTCATCGTGGAAAGCTTTGCTAATAAACCGAATTCACCTTAGGAGGATCTTTCTATGGAAAAGCATGCGGCTGTTATCGGATCAGGTGTTATGGGACATGGAATCGCGCAGTTATTCGCATTGGCTGGATTTCGTGTTTCTCTTTACGACTTGCAGGAAGAGTTTTTGCTGAAAGCGAGAGCTAGCATCGAGCACAGCCTTTCCCTTCTGGTTGCAGAGGGAGTGATTGCAGACCAGTCTAGAGTAGCGGCGCTCGAGCATATCGTCCTGACCACGGATTTGCAAGCGGCAGTATCGGCAGCTGAAATCATCACAGAAGCAATCCCAGAAGTCATCGAGCTAAAGTGGGAGCTGTTTGAAAAGCTGGAGCATTACGCGAAGCCAGATGCGATTATTGCTTCCAATACGTCTACGTTTTCGATTGCGCGACTGATTGAAAAAGCTACCACGCCCGAACGCTTTATCATTACCCATTTTTTCAATCCAGCCCAATTGGTTCCGTTGGTCGAGGTAGTCAAGCATGAGAAGACCGCGCTGGAAGTGGTTCAAAAAACCACGCAGCTGATGGAAGATATCGGGAAGTGCCCTGTTCTGTTGAAAAAGGATGTACCGGGCTTTATCGCCAATCGGCTACAAACAGCCTTGATGAGAGAAGCTTTTCATTTGCTTGCAGAAGGTGTTGCAGATGCAGCCCAGATCGATACGGTGATGAAAAACGGAATTGGCTTTCGCTGGGCTTTTGTCGGGCCTATTGAGACGGCGGATTTTGGTGGACTCGATACGTGGAAGCGCGTGATGGATAACCTTGCTCCAGAGCTGAATGGCTCGACAAAAGCACCCGCCATCATGGAGGAACGGGTAGCAGAAGGCAATCTCGGCACCAAGACCGGAGGAGGTATTTACTCGTATACGGATACGGCTGTTTCAGAAAAGCTGCGTGTACGTGACGAACAGTTTATCCGCTTGGGGAAAATGAAGCCTGGTTGAAGTGACTTACAAATTCGCTCAACAAATCGTGGCAACTGTTGCAGCTTGCATCGATCCAATACCGACCGTCCTGTCTATCATTCATAAGCAGGGCGGTTTTTCTATGGCCGCGAGGGCGGTATAATCCCCACTTTTTTATACCTATTACAGTTCTATATATTTTTTGCTTAATTAACACTCCTTCGTTACCGATATAAAAAAATTAGGACTTCACCTACAGGAAACGTTTTTCCAAATACAACTTAGAAAGAAGATGAAATGAAGTGAAAGTTAACCTCAGGAATTGGCTTCGAAGCTATCGAACCAAACTCATCATCACATTTCTCTTGATTCTGTTAGTTCCTTCCCTTGTCGTTGGAAGCTTGGCTTACAATCAAGCGAGACAAGAAATTGAAAAACAGATCATGGACAGCGCCGACGAAAACGTCGATTTGGTCAACTCCATCGTAAGCAGTACGTTTGAGGGCAAAAAGAAGGATGCTGACTATTTGGCAAAAGATATCACACCTGGCGTGAAATCAGCTGATGTTCAAGAAGAAATCATGCATCACTTGGATATGTATATGGGCATGCATGCGGATGTGTCCAGTATCAGTTTGGGAACGGCTGACGGTCAGTATTTCCGCGCTCCCAAGCAAGAAATACAGGCAGGGTTTGATCCCCGGACGAGAGACTGGTACAAGAGAGCAATGGAAAACAAGGGGACGGTCGTCGTTACAGAGCCATATATTTCGGCGGTATCAGGTCAGGTTTTAGTAGCGGTAGCAAGAACGACAGAGGATGGCGCTGGGGTTATCTGCATTACAGTTGGGATTGAACAGATCAAGCAACTGGCAAACTCAGTCAGCATCGGTTCGGATGGAGATGTCATCGTAGTGGACAGCAATAAGAAGTATGTCGTCCACCCGGAAAATCAGGCAGGAACAGTGGCACAAGAGAGTTTTTACGACAACTTGTTCCAAGGAGAAACAGGACAATTCACTTACGAGGAGCAAAGCATCCCGAAACAGATTTACTATGCGACGAATCCAGCTACTGGCTGGAAAATTGCCGGTTCGATGTACTTGTCAGAGGTTGAGGATGCTGCAGAGCCGATTTTCGAGCAAACGTTTTGGACGATTGCGATCTGCTTGGTGTTGGGAGGACTCATTGTAGCAGCTGTTCTGCGTTCCCTTCTCCAGTCCATCCAGGAAGTGAAGGTACATGCCGTTAGAGTGAGCCAAGGGAATTTGACTGACCCGATTCAAGTACGGTCAACCGATGAAATCGGTGAGCTCGGTCATGCGTTTAATACGATGCAGGATAACTTGCGGGCGCTCATTTCAGATGTCGAGACTAGAGCAGAGCAAGTAGCAGCGTCTTCGGAGCAATTGACCGCGAGTGCGCAGCAGACGAGCATTGCAACCGAGCATGTAACGACTGCGGTTCAAGAGGTAGCTGGAAGCGCGGAACAACAAACGAGCGGAATCGACCAAAATGTTCGCTCCTTGCAGGAGATTGCGGAAGGGGTCACACGGATTGTAGAGAGTGTCAATGTGTTGTCGGATACGGCTCAGCAAACGACGGTTCAGGCAGAAGAGGGGGGCAACTTTGTCGCTCAGGTCATGAGTCAAATGAAGTCGATTCACGAATCCGTAGAACAGTCTGATCGCATGACCAAATCGCTCTATGACCGTTCGAAAGAAATCGGCACGATCTCGGATGTCATCAGCGGGATTGCCCAGCAGACGAATTTACTGGCATTGAATGCAGCGATTGAAGCGGCCCGGGCTGGTGAGCATGGCAAAGGTTTTGCGGTTGTAGCTACAGAGGTGCGACTGTTGGCTGAGCAATCACAAATGTCGGCTAAGCAAATTTCTGAATTGATCACAGAGATTCAACGGGAAACCAAGCAATCTGTCGACAACATGGAAACAGTCAGACTGGATGTTGAAGCAGGCTTGGAAGTTTCGGAGGAGACGATTCACAAGTTTGAAGGCATTATGGAAAGCACCAGAATGACCAATCCACATATCGCAGAGGTTTCCATGATCGCACAGCAAATCTTGGCTGCTGTTCAGGAAGTAACCGCGACAGCCAATGTGCTCGTCACCATCGCGAAAAGCAATGCCGAAACAGCCGAGGAAGTAGCAGCCTCTACGGAGGAGCAACTCGCCTCCATGCAAGAGATCTCATCCTCCGCTCAATCCTTGTCGTCATTGGCGGAAGAGCTGAAAGTATTGCTCAATAAGTTTACCTATTAACCTGTATTCTTAAACAAACGAAGCGTCCTGTCTCCAGGCATACGAGCAGGGCGCTTTGCTATATAGATGTGGTCACGTGTGTTCCTAATTATGGTAATATAATATCTAATCATTTGTGTAAAAACGGAATCGCATGTCGGAGGGGAAAAGGAAGCAATGAAACTCAAGCGAAACGAATCGATCGTGCAAGAGAATATAGCGGCAAACCTATTCAGAGGAAGGGAAGGAGTAGGTGGGAAGTTAACGATTACGAGTGAAAGACTCTATTTTCAACCACACAGTCACAATAATCAAACACAACCTCTCGAATTGCACTTGAATGATATTACGGCTGTTGAAAAGTGGAATACGCTATTCGTGATCCCTAATGGAATGAAAATCAAGATGCATAACGGGCAAGAGCATAAATTTGTTGTATGGAAACGGGCGGAGATCATTGGAATGATTCAAGATACAAAAATGAAGCAAAAAATGACGGTGATTATTAAGACGAGGTAGTGATCCGTTCAATGAAAAGCGCCCTGCCACAAGTAATACTGAGCAGGGCGTTTCCCACATTTTATAAATTTCTTGCAATGTGTGGTTTGCTATAATGACTGGTACCCCCACCGCCAACCAATACTCTTCCACCTTGTCTGAAGATGAGCAATTTCCTAGATCCATCTGAGAGCAGGACAGTGACTTTTGCCCGATTCGTTTTTGCAATATAAATAACGTAACCACTTCTGGAGATTATCGTACGCCAGTTGCGGTCGAATTCAGAGCGCAGAACTCGATTGGAATACACTTGGTTTTCCACGCGACTCGCGGTGATTCTTTTGTTTTTCATCGAGTCTCAACACCTCCTGTCAATCTATCCTATTCATGGGAGAGAAAAAGGAGTGGACAAGAGTTGTAGGCAATTTTACTATTTTCGTTGCAACAACGCAGGAAGCGTTCTATGATAACACCAAGGACGGTATTCAACGTAAAAAAGGAGTGAAAGACAATGGCAAAAAGCGTAGCACGCAAGCAGCGGGAAAAACTGGCTCGTGAAGGCAAAAGAAACCCAGAGCTCAACAGAAGCATCTTTGCATTCGCTGACATGAGACAACGGACGACGAAGACGAGAGCAGAAAAACTGAATCAACAGAAGCACAAAAGGTCGTTATCCTACCAAAGTGATGATGGCCTTTTTTATTTGCGTGCGAAGCCTGCTGCAATCGTTTAACATAAAATCATCTCCGTACCAAAGTGAGGCATGACATCATGAATAATACCATTCATCCCGAATGCGCGAGAGCCATTCAGCATCTCCTCCAACTGAAGGACCCAAAACGCGAAGACTTTTTGGCGTTGAAAACGTACGGAAATGATCGCTATTCAGCAATGGGGTGGGAGGAGCTACAGACGTACATCAATGAAAAGACCGTCATCATTGTCGAGCAGTTTGAAAATGAACAAAATATTATGTCCGCCCTGCGTTGGGTAGCGAGAGGATTGCCGGTTTGGCTAGCGATTCGAAAAGTGCGGGCGGATTATTCTGTGTATGGATACAAGAAGTAGCCTGTCTTCGAATGACAGGTTTTTTCTATTCCAAAAAAATATATGCAAATAATAGAAATAATACTGCACGAATGAAAAGATAGGTCTATTATTGTCAGTATCAGAAATTTTGGAGGAGACATCATGACAGATTACTTACTTAGCTTACTTCAAATTATTATGATCAACCTGGTCTTGAGCGGAGACAATGCAGTCGTGATTGCTCTTGCCTGTCGCAACCTGAGTCCAGAACTGCAGAAGAAAGCTACTTTTTGGGGGAGCTTCGGTGCAATCGGACTTCGGATCATCCTGACCTTCATTGCTATCTGGCTGTTGAATATTCCGTTTGTCCAAGTCGTCGGAGGGCTTTTGCTCATCTGGATTGCGGTCAAGCTGTTAAAAGGTGAAGATGAGGACAGTCACATAGGTGGGGGAGCGAGTTTTGTTGAGGCACTCAAAACCATTATTTTTGCCGATCTGATTATGAGTCTGGACAATGTCATCGCCGTAGCTGGGGCAGCGAACGGGAACCTGGTTTTGGTTATCATCGGTCTTACCATCAGCATTCCGCTCATCATTTGGGGAAGCCAGTTACTGATGAAGCTGATGAACCGTTTTCCCATCATCGTATTATTGGGGGCGGCTTTGCTCGGATATACAGCAGGAGAAATGATTGTAGGAGACAAAGCAGTTGGCAGCTTCCTGGAGGGGGTAATGCCTTCGCTGCATATGATATTGCCAGTAGCATTGGCACTTCTAGTCATTGTGATTGGAAACTATTTGAAAAGGAAGGAGAAAAATGCGTTAAATAAAGAAGTGACAAATAACCATGCGGAGACACTATAGCTATGGAATATCGCGATTGGTACATTCTCCAAACCTTGTACCAGGAACAAAACATTACAAAGACAGCCGAAAGCTTGTATTTGTCCCAGCCTGCGCTGACGAAAAGACTGCGGCAGATTGAGAAAGAATTTGGCGTACAGATCGTGCAACGGGGGAGTAGAGGCGTTCATTTCACTCCTCAAGGCGAGTACTTGGCCAAATGTGCAGATGAAATGCTCCTCAGACTGCGCAATATCAAGGAGCATGTCTTGAACATGGGCGGCGAGGTCAATGGTACGCTCCGGCTGGGGGTTTCCAACTATTTTGCACGGTACAAGCTCCCGATGATCTTGAAAAAGTTCAAGGAAGCCTATCCAAACGTCGAGTACAAGGTAATGACCGGATGGAGCAAAGACGTCTACAAGTCCGTGTATAATCAGGACGTGCACGTAGGCTTCGTCCGGGGAAGCTACAACTGGTCCGACCAAAAGCACTTATTGTTCGAGGAATCGGTCTATGTCGTTTCCACGGAACCCATTCAGATCGACGACCTGCCCACTCTGCCGCGAATCGACTATGAGACGGATCCCATGCTACTGGCATTAGTGGACAGCTGGTGGACGGAACGATTTTCCCAACCGCCGTTGATCGGCATGGAGGTCGACAAGGCGGATACATGCAGTGAAATGGTAGCAAACGGTTTGGGGTACGCCATCCTTCCACGAGGCGTGCTGAATGGCAAAGACGATCTGCACATGATTGAGCTGACCACAGCTGAGGGAGAGCCGATCAAGCGGAGTACCTGGATGTTTTATCATGCCGACTCGATGGAATTGCAAATGGTCAAGGCATTTGTGCACTTCATAGAGCAGGGTGAGATTGCATTCATCGATTAAGCTAGGAAAAAGGAACTGCTGGGAATTCCCTGAAGGGGAGCCAGCAGTTTTTTATTATTCACACAAGGAATCGCTAACGATAACCATTTTGTATTTTTTCTGCGAGAACAATTGATTTACACTAGGTGTACCCCCACCCTAGAAGCTTCATACAACGTCGGATAGTAGGAGAGGGAACGCTTATGCTGCTACGCATTCTGTTTACATTGCTGCTCGGATCATTGGGAGGCTTGCTGTTTGCTACCATTCACAGTCCACTTCCTTGGCTACTCGGAGCGCTAGTTACGACAGTTATCTGTAATATGCTTGGGGTCAAAAATCTTTGGATTCCCCGCTGGTTTCGTCAAGCAGGATTGACAGTGATCGGGATTACCCTTGGTCTGCGAATGACATCTGAAATCGTCGATACGATGACGGGGCACGTCGGTTTGATGCTTATCACCACGATTTTGACCATCTTGATCAGTTTGGTGAACGCGTGGATCTTTTATAAGATTTGCAGAGTAGACGGGATAACGGCGATATTCAGCAATATTCCCGGTGGATTATCGGAAATGGTGTCGGTGGGGCAAATGGCGGGGGGAAATCAACAAGTCATTACGATTTTTCACTCGATCCGTGCGATCAGCGTCGTGCTTTGTACCCCTTATCTCGTGGCATTTCTACCTACGCATGCTGCCATACAGATTGCTACGACAGAACACGTGCTGAGGATTGGGCAGACAGTCATGATCCTAGTGGCTGGTCTCATTGGAGCACTGATTGCGTCACGCTGTTATATACCCGCTCCGTTCTTGCTAGGTGCCTTGCTCGTGACCGCTTTGATTTCGATGAATACATCGCTTGTGGGAGAGAGTCCTGCGTTGCCAAGCATCTTGGTCCAAGGGGCCCAAATATTCATCGGGGTCAGCATCGGTCTTGGCTTCAAACGAGAGGACATCGTGAAAAACCGCCGATTCTTTCTGTTTGGTCTCATGCATTCCTTGTTCTTGTTCGTCATGGTAATTGTGCTTGCCATTGGCATTTCTTACGTCACTGCAACTGATATCGTGACAACGATTCTGGCTACGGTGCCAGGTGGACTTGCCGAAATGAGCTTGACTGCCTTGGCGACAGGAGCCGATCCGCTCCTAGTGACGGCGTTTCATCTGTTTCGCTTGGTCCTTGTCCTTACACTGTTTTCCTTCGGCGCACGTGCATGGACCAACTACCACAGCAGGATCAAACAGCCAAAGGAGACCAGCGCCTGACGTAGTTTTACAGTCAAATATATGGCAAGGCCTGCACGTTCCCAGATCGGAACGGCAGGTCTTTTTGGCGTGAAAAGAATGAAAATAATCGTAAATATGGTGTTTATCCAAATTATCTGAATAAACTAGGAAGCGTTTTCATCGGATGCTATGATCTCCTTACCTTAATTGAAAACGCTATCAACAGAGGGGGTCATAAGGATGAAAAAATCAAACAAATGGACAAAGTGGAGCGGAGTACTCCTCACTACGGCAATGGCACTTAGCCTCGCAGCCTGTGGAGGCGGCGGTGGGCAGACGGCTTCCTCGGGAGGAGCTTCTACCTACCCGGAAAAGCCTATCTCGGTTATCGCACCATCGGGCGCAGGCGGAGGCTTGGATAAAACAGCGCGTTCCCTCGCAAAGGTGATGTCAGCAACGAAGCTGGTAGACAAGACCATTTCGGTCGAAAACAAGCCAGGTGGCGGACAGGCAGTAGGCTTGGCTGATTTCGTAACGCAGGACAAGAAAAACAACTATAAGCTCCTGCTACCCTCTACACCAATCGTCATTAACAATGTGAAAAAAGAAGGAAACAGCCCGCATTCCTACAAGGATATGACTCCGTTGGCACAATTGACGAAAGATTACGGCGCGATTGTCGTAGCAGCCGATTCTCCATACAAGGATCTGAAATCGTTACTAGATGCAATCAAAGCTGATCCAACCAAAGTAACGGTTGCAGGCGGTTCTGCTCCTGGCTCGCTTGATCACTTGACCTTCTTGATGCCAGCTGTTAAAGCGGGAATTGATCCGAAATCAGTGAAATACATCTCTTACGATGGCGGCGGGGAAGCGATCGCCTCTCTCTTGGGTGGCAATGCTGACGTACTGGCAACAGATGTATCCGGTTCGGGTGAATACTTGAAATCCGGCAAGGTCAGAATTCTGGGTGTTTCTTCCCCTGAGCGCTTGAAAGGAATGTTCAAGGATATCCCGACGTACAAAGAATCCGGTTATGACACGGAGCTGATCAACTGGCGCGGTGTATTTGGGCCAAAAGATATGACGCCAGATGCTGTTGCTTACTGGGAGCAAAAATTGAAAGCGATGACAGAGACTCCTGAGTGGAAAGCAGAGCTGGAAGCAAACGGCTGGGACGATGGCTACAAAAACGGTGCAGACTTCAAGAGCTACCTGGGTGAGCAAGAAAAAATGTTCAAGGAAATCCTTGGCTTGCTCGGAATGGCGAAATAAAAAGGGTTGCTGGGGGATGGAGAAGGAGCGATTCTTCTCCTCCTTCATTCTGGATTCTGGTACGAACAGGAGGGAACATACGTGAGCAAAACATTTGACCGCTTCGCCAGTCTGATTTTTCTCGTGTTGGGCGTAGCCTTTGTGGTCGGGAGCCAAAACATCTCGGCGAGTGCTTACGGCAGCCATGTAGGGCCAAACATTTTTCCGATGGGACTCGGAAGTCTTCTGATCCTGCTCAGCCTGCGATTGTTTTATGAGACATTTACATACAAGCAAGAGGGCAAGAAAGAGAAGGAAAAGCTCGATTACAAACGGTTCCTCATCATTCTGGTCGGGGCATTATTGTACGTATTGCTTTTGGAGGAAATCGGCTACGTGATCAGTACCTTCCTGTTCCTTTTGGTTGGGTTCCAGACAATGCAGAAAGGGAAGTGGCTCAACAGCGTAATCATTTCCGGTGCGTTTTCGTTCGGTGTCTACTTGTTGTACGTGGAAGTTCTCGATGGCACATTGCCCGGTTTACCAACATGGTTAGGCTTGTAGGAGGTGGATGAAATGAGTGCATTTGATTATTTGCTAAACGGATTTGCCACTGCCCTGCAATGGCAAAATATCATCTTTGCGTTTGTCGGCGTCTTGATCGGGACAGTAGTTGGGGTATTGCCAGGAATTGGGCCAATCAGCGGCGTGGCCTTGTTGATTCCGGTGACAGCCTCGTTGACGAGTGGACTGCCACCAGAAGCAGCGGCTACCAGCGCCATTATTTTGTTAGCAGGGGTTTACTACGGGGCGATGTACGGCGGCTCTACCACTTCGATTTTGTTGAATACACCGGGTGAGTCATCTTCTGTCGTTACCGTTCTGGACGGATACCCGATGGCGAAGCAGGGAAGAGCCGGAGTTGCTCTCTCCATCGCTGCGATTGGTTCATTTTTTGCAGGACTTGTCTCGCTTATCGGTCTGGTATTTTTGGCAGAGCCACTCTCTGAAGTAGCGCTCAAGCTAAGTCCGGCAGATGAGTTTTCGCTGATGATCCTGGGATTATGTGCTCTGAGCGGGCTGGCAGGCAAGTCTGTGACCAAAGCATTGATGATGACGGTTTTTGGCTTATTGATCGCGACGATCGGGCTGGACAATGTATCTGGTGTGGCGCGTTTTACCTTTGATATGCCTGAGCTTTATTCCGGTTTGGAATTTTTGACGATCGCCGTAGGAGTATTTGCGCTTGGCGAAGTGTTCAAGACGATCCTCGAACGGGATGTGAATGAGGGGGAGATCGCCAAAATCTCCCGAATCATACCGACCAAGGAAGACTTGAAGGAAAGTGCTGGACCGATTCTTCGTGGATCACTGGTTGGATTCTTTAAAGGAATTGTTCCTGGTTCTGGTGCAACACTGGCATCCTTCCTCGCTTATTTGCTGGAAAAGAAAATCAGTAAAACGCCTGAAAAATTCGGCAAAGGAGCAATTGCTGGGGTAGCGGCTCCAGAGTCGGCAAACAACGCAGCATCTGGCGGGGCGATGATTCCACTTTTGACCTTGGGGATTCCGGGTACAGGGACGACAGCGGTATTGATGGGCGCACTGATTATGTACAACGTGCAGCCAGGTCCGCTCTTATTTGAGGATCATCCGACCATTGCTTGGGGCTTGATCGCGAGTATGTTCATCGGAAACGTGATGCTCTTGATCCTCAATATGCCGCTCGTAAAGGTGTTTGCAAAGCTGATTGAGACACCGCCGAAATATTTGATCCCGATGATCGTTGCTATTTCGGTGTTTGGTGTATACGCGGTCCGTGTCTCTGTTTTTGATCTGGTCTTGTTGCTGCTCTGTGGACTCGTGGGTTACTTTTTGGCGAAAAACGATTTTCCAATGGCTCCACTCGTTCTTGGCTTGGTCTTGGGTCCGATGATTGAAAACAATTTACGACGAGCGCTGACGACGTCCAATGGTGATTTTTCTATCTTTATTGAAAAGCCAGTATCGCTGGTGTTCCTCATCATTGCGGTTCTCTGGATCACCGTTCCCTTGATCATGAAAATGAGAGGGAAGAAAGTAATTGTGAACGAAGAATAGGGGGTGATTCTCATGCGCGATGACAAAAGGATCAAAGAGGAAGTCAAACAGCAGTTCGGCTCGAATGCTGAAAAGTATGTGAATAGCCAGACGCATGCTACGGGAGAGGATCTCGCTCTCCTCACGCCTTGGCTGAATCCATCGCCGGAATGGGTGTTTCTCGATGTGGCAACGGGTGGCGGTCATCTTACCAAGGCAATCGCTCCACTTGTCGGTCATGTCTTTGCGACTGATTTGACACAGCCGATGCTTGCAGCGGCGCGAAACCATCTGAAATCTCACACAAGCAATGTCTTTTATGTGGTTGCGGATGCGGAGGCACTTCCGTTTTTGAGTGAATCCTTTGATGCAGTCGGGTGCAGAATCGCGGCTCATCACTTCCCGAACCCGGAGTCGTTTGTAAAAGAAGTGGCGCGTGTTCTGAAACCGGGTGGAAAATTCGTGCTGATCGACAATATCGCAGCAGAGGATGAAAAGCTCGACCAATTTGTGAATACGCTGGAGAAACTTCGGGATCATAGTCATGTACGAAGCTACTCACGCTCCGAATGGGTAAGGTGGATCGAGCAAGAGGGGCTGGTGGAGAGTCATTCGCGCATCCGTAAGAAGACGTTCCCGTATGCGACTTGGGTCAGACGTACGACTGAGACTGAGGAGCAGGTTGAGCAAGTAACCGCGCATATCGCAAGTGCGGATAAAGAAATCCAAGCCTACTTCGCGGTTGAAAAAGTTGGAGAGCAAGTCGTTTCCATCCAAGTTGATGAGTGGATGGCATTGTTTGAGAAACCAGAATGATAAGGACGATGCTTTTAAGCTGGTCCCCGCTTACAATTAAGCGGGGGCTTGTTCTTTTTTGTGTGGGTACCTAAGTAACGATTCGTAATGAGTAGGGTGCTTTCACGACGGTTTTTGGCATGATTTTTTTGGGATATCTTACTCTGTATTTACTATTCGTTTGAATTCGGACAATATAGAGTACAAATAGTCTATATGAAGGAAAATATGCTACTATAACCACAGGAGGTATGTGATGGATGAGGTTGACCTGAAAATTGTTCAATTGCTCGAGGAAAACGGAAGGATATCTCATGAGGAAATCAGCAAGCTGTTGCACATCTCGCGGCCGGCTGTTCACCAACGGGTTGCCAAGCTTGAAAAAAATGGTGTGATCAAGGGATACCGTGGCATCATTGACTGGAGAAAATTAGAGCAAAGGCTGAAGGTATTGATTTTCGTCAAAGCAAGATGTCAGGACTTCAAAGAAATCACTGCAAAGATTATGAGCGTTCAGGTACCGAACGTGACCATCATTGAATGCCAGCGGCTCGCGGGAGAGTGGTGCATGATGCTAAAAGTACGTGCAACGGCACCAGAAGATATCACCAATCTGATCGATGAAATGGTCCAGTATGACGAAATACTGGAAACTTCTACGACTTTCATCTTGTCGACGATCTACGAGGATGGCCGGAAAGAAATTTGACAACCAAGGTGGAAACACAATGACAGGAAAAAAAGATTCGAAATTATTTGGCGTTACGATTGCGTTGCTAGCGGTCTACCTGTTTTGGGGAGGCACTTATCTCGGAATGAAGATCGCCATTGAATCGATGCCACCTTTTATTATGGCGGGGGCGCGATTTTTTCTGGCGGGATCGATCCTGTTTTTGATCGGGCGTTGGAAAGGGGCAGAGTTGCCCAGTGCAGCAGAATGGAGAGGGGCCGGAATTGTTGGGGCGTTGTTGCTTCTCGGAGGTAACGGTGTAGTTGCATGGGCGCAACTCAAGGTACCGTCAGCAATCGCGTCCTTGCTGATCGCTACCGTTCCATTATGGATTCTCGTTTTCAACTGGGTCGGTGGCAGCAAGAAGAAGCCAACAGTTGGAGTCATGGGAGGAATCCTGTTTGGCTTGGCGGGGATCGCAGTGCTGGTTGTCCATCCCGAGAGCTCAGGCAATCAAGGGATCGATACCGTCGGAATCTTTGCGCTCCTGTTTGCCTCAATCAGTTGGGCAGTGGGATCGTTGTATTCGCGAAATGCAAAGCTCCCTGCATCACCGGTAATGGCGACAGCCTTGCAAATGATCATCGGAGGGAGTTTGCTGGGGATCACTTCGCTGTTTCTCGACGATTGGACGAAGCTGCACCTATCGGAGATCACCCTGCGTTCCTGGATTGCTTTTGGCTATTTAGTTGGATTTGGTTCCATTGTCGCCTACACAGCATACATTTGGCTTTTAAAAAATGCAGAGCCTTCCCTGGTCTCCACGTACGCTTATGTGAACCCGATTGTCGCAGTATTTCTAGGCTGGCTGATCGCTGATGAACAATTGACAAGCCAAACCTTGATTGCTGCTGTCATGATCATCGCAGCTGTTGCCATCATCACGATGTTTCGGGAAAAGAAGAGTCCAGGTGCGACACAAACGGTAGCAAGAAAAGAAAAAGGGAAGCTTCAGGTTCATAAATGAAGCTTCCCTCTTCTTTTTGCCATCAGGCTTTATTTGGTTGTCTTTTGTGGAACCCAGCGGTATTTTCTTTCCGGACGTCCGACGGTTCCATAGAACGTCTCGACAGTTACTTCATTAATAGAGACGAGAAATTCGAGGTATCTGCGCACGGTTGAATGGCTCATGCCAGCCAGTGCAGCCAGATCATCGGCATTCATGCTTTGGGTGGTCTCCTGCATCTTGTCCCGGATCAGCTTTAATGTCAGCTTGTCGATGCCTTTCGGGAGCGAGGTGACCGTTCCAACGGTTTTGACAGCAGGAGTGTGTGCGGCTTTCGTGAACAGCTTGTCCACCGCTGTTTGATCAATGGTTGTATGCTGCTGCAGCTGATGTCTCGTATTTGCATATTGCTCCAAGGTAGACATGAATTTATCGATCATGATCGGCTTGATGATGTAGCTGTATGCACCGCCACGTATCGCTTCTCTCACCGTTTCCACATCGTTTGCGGCTGTGATCATAACGACATCGATCCCGCGAAAATGCTTCCGTACTTCACGCAACAAGTCAATCCCGTTCATATCCGGCAAATAAATGTCCAAAAGCAGCACATCTGGCGTAACGACGTGAAGCATCTCCAGTGCCTGTTTTCCAGTCGTGGCCGTGGCAATAATCTGGAATCCTTCCAGTTTACTTGTGAATTGTTCATAGATTCTAGCTGCAATTTCGTCATCTTCCACGATCATGACGGTAATAAGTTTCTCAGACATTGTGGATTGCCTCCTCACTACTTGCTTTGTCCCATTTCTTGGGGACGACAACGGTGAAACGCGCTCCGCCTAGATCACTTTTTCCGAGTGAGATTTGCCCCTCTAATAGCTCGATGGCATTTTTCACAATAGCCAAACCGAGTCCTCGATTTTCACCTGATTTCGTAGTGACACCGCTTTCAAAGATGCGGGGCTCCAATTCTTTTGATACCCCATGTCCATTATCTTCGATGTCAAAAATGATATCGCCGCCTAAATCAGTGAAGGATACGTGAACCAATGCGTCAGTGCCTTTGTATTCGAGTGCAGCTTCCATCGCGTTGTCGATCAAATTGCCGAGAATAGTGACCAATACCTTTGTATCCAAGCTGTCAGGTACATTTCCCAAATAGCTGTCCGGATCAATTTCGAGTAATACCTTCAGTTCTTTGGAGCGATTGATTTTCCCTAGCAGACAAGCAGCGATGAAGGGCTCTTTGACTGAACTCATAATGAAGGCGAGAATATCCTGCCGTTCCTTTACTTCATCGGTGATGAGTTCGATTGCTTTGTCGTACTCCTTTAGCTTGAGGAGACCGTAAATGGTGTTCAAACGATTTAAATATTCGTGATTTTGTGCACGCATATTGTCCGAAAAGGAACTGATCTTCGTAATTTCTTCAGTGAGTTGCTCGATTTCGGACTCTGGACGAAATGTGAAGACCACGCCTCTGATTTCATTGTTGCTCAAAATAGGAGAGTAGTCGGTTATAAAAATCTCGTGCCCCAGCAAAATTTTGTAGTTCATTTCTTGCGTATTTCGATTGACAGAATGAATGATGTCGCGCAATTGCGGGCTAGCGATCGATTTCCCGACGGTCAAATCCTCTTGGAGGAGGGAACGCGCGCGTTTATTCATCGAGACGACACGCCCTTGCATATCGACTGCTACCGTAGCATCGCGAATCGATTCAAGAATAGCTGCTTTTTCCGTAAACAAAAATGAGATTTCCTCTGGCTCCAGACCAAAGATCAACCGCTTGACTCGTCTGGCAATAATAATCGCACCAATAATTCCGATAACCAGCAGCACTAGAGATAAGGTGACGACCCTTTCCTTGTATTCCGCGACCTTTTTCTCTACATCACTCATGACATAGCCGACAGAGGAGACTCCGATTGTTTCGCCTTTCTTGTTGACGATCGGTGTTTTCGCTTTGATGGCTGGACCAGAAATGCCTGTTCCCCGATAAATGACAGAGCGGTTTTCTAAAAAGACGGGGTCATTGCTTGTTCCCATCGGTAATCCAATCTGCTTTGGGTCGTAGTGAGAGTACCGAATACCGTCCTTGTTTCCAATCACAACATAGCTGGCGCCCGTTTCCTTCCGAATGGTTTCGGCTATCGGTTGAATCACCATGGAAGGATGATCGGTCTCAAAGGCTGCAATGATGCGTTCGTTCATGGCAGATAGCTTGGCGACCGTCATGGCTTGCTGCCCGATATAGCGATCCAAAATGTCATCTAATATGAAGGAAAATAAGGCAGTTCCTATCCCCATGCTGATCAGGACAACGATGGAAATGAGCAGAACCATTTGGGTCAAGAGGCTGATGCGGGCTTTTTTTGGAGTATGAACCATGGGCAAACCACCTTCGATGACAGATCAAGATGCTATACATGTATGAAAACGTTTACTGTATTCATTATAACAATAACGCTTTCACATTTGTGACACAAAGTAAATTTGTAACAATACGATAGCCAATAGGTTTATGAAAAAAGTTTTGACAAATTTTTTATAAAAAAATGAACAAAATATGAACAACAAGTGAATATTATGTTACAATAAGAGCATAAAACAGAAACGGTCACGCAAAAAATCTATGATGATAGGGGTTTTGTGTTATGAATAACGATCGAAAAGCAGCAGATGTGTTAAGATGGATGGCTTGGACAGTATTATTCGTCGGTGCTGTTATTATGGCTTTCACTGCAAGCGATTTCAGATCGGAGAACTTGCCGTTGATGGTGTCGATCGGATTTTTGATCGCTGGCATGAATATCTTCATTATGAGCACGGTGTTTCGCTTGATGACACTAAAAAGAACTGACGCCTAAGTTAGTTAAAAATAGTCCCATAGTACCTCTCATTTTCTTCATTAATAATGAGAGGTTTTTTATTTATACGGAAATTTGCCGTCAGCGAAATAAGCTGGCGGTTTTTTTGTTTTTTTATTAAAAGTGAAAAAGAAATCTTGACAATTAGAATTGGGTGTAATGACCAAAAATGGGTGGCGGGAATCATTAGAGGGGAATCCTAACAAGAATATGATCAACTCGTGACTGCAATGTGAACACTTTGTAACAGAAAAGCTACGAAATATTGAACGTCGTTAAAAACGAGTACAAAATCTCGCAGACTCTGATAGTATGTATATGCGGCAAATAGTGAAGTTCACTTGTGTTGAAAAACCTATTGTGAGGAACTCTCGAAACGTGTGAATGCACGTTGAAGAAAGAAGGTTTTCCAAAACCTCGTTCGAGACCTCTCCATAGAGAGTGACTGCACTATCGACATCCAAAGTATTACATGCTCGTTGTTTGTGACTAGGAGGGATTAGGAGAATGAGCGGAGGAAAAATGCTGAGGCATATCCAGTTTTGGATCTTGGCAGTGTTGGGCACCGTTCTGCTGACAGGCTGTGGTAGCGAATACCTCGTCTTGAATCCAAAAGGACCTGTAGCAGAAACGCAGTACAATCTCATTATTATTTCCACGATATTGGTCGCTGTCATTATCGTTCCGGTTATTGCGCTTACCGCTTTCATTGTATACCGCTATCGGGATACACCGGGCAATAAAGCAAGTTACAAGCCGGAGTGGGCACACAGTACAACCCTAGAGGTAATTTGGTGGATTATTCCTATCGTTATCGTTGCATTGCTGGGTTACTTTACTGTCCGTGATGTTTATGTGTTAAAAGAGAACCCGAATAAAGAAGTTGCCCCTATGACCATTCAGGTTACGGCTTTGGACTGGAAATGGATGTTTACGTATCCAGAACAAAATATCGCAACTGTTAACCATCTGGAAATTCCAGCAGGCGTACCGATTCGCTTCCAGGTATCTGCTGACGCACCGATGAACTCTTTCTGGGTTCCAGAATTGGGTGGACAGATTTATGCGATGGCGGGAATGGCTACCGAACTTTATCTGCAAGCAGATGAACCAGGTACATTCGCTGGATTTAGCTCCAACTTCTCAGGTGAAGGTTTCGCCAAAATGCAGTTCGATGTAGTGGCAAAACCAAAAGATGAGTTCGATAAATGGGTAAAAGAAGTAAAAGGTACGACTCCAGCTATGACGAAGGCAGATTATGAAGAGCTTCGCAAGCCTGGCGTGACAGACAAGTTTACGTACTCTGCATTCCCAAAAGGTATGTTTGAAGAGATCGTTGCGAAATATGGTCATGGTCACGATATGGACTATGTGATGGAGAAAAACCCTGCGCCCGCAGGTGACAAGTCTTCTAGTGAGACTTCGCTAAATATGCAGCATATGCAGCATAAGACTGAATCGCACAACATGCCTGGAATGAATCATTCCAGTATGAACCACTAGGCGAGAGGGAGGAGGAATACCACGTGTGGGAGAACATTAAGGATTTTGCATCCACGTTCTTTGTAACAGGTGACCCACTGATTTACGGTGCGGACGTATCGATTGTACTGACCATGGTTGCGATCGTATTCGTTCTGACTAAGTATAAAAAATGGGGTTGGCTGTGGCGCGAATGGCTGACTACAGTTGACCATAAGCGTATTGGTATTATGTATTTGATCGCATCGCTTCTGATGCTGTTCCGCGGTGGGGTTGACGCCCTGCTGATGCGCGTGCAGCTGGCATTCCCGAACGTAGAATTCCTGCACTCGGATCACTATAATGCCATCTTTACGACTCACGGTACGATCATGATTTTGTTCATGGCGATGCCGATGATGTTTGCCTTGTTTAACATGGTAGTACCGCTTCAACTCGGTGCTCGAGATGTAGCGTATCCGTTCTTGAACGCACTCAGCTTCTGGCTGTTTATGCTCGGTGCGATGCTGTTCAACCTTTCGTTCGTAATCGGGGGCTCCCCAGACGCTGGTTGGTTGTCTTACCCACCACTGTCACAAAATGATTTTAGCCCTGGACCAGGTCAGAACTTCTATATTTGGGGGATTCAAATCTCCGGTATCGGTAGTTTGGCGACAGGGATTAACTTTATCGTAACGATTCTCAAAATGCGTGCACCTGGCATGAAGCTTTCCAAAATGCCATTGTTTAGCTGGTCCGTATTGTCCAGCTGCATTATGATTATCTTCGCTTTCCCAATTTTGACTGTAACATTGGCTCTGTTGTTCCTTGACCGTTTCGCAGGTGCCCATTTCTTCACAATGGACGGCGGCGGTAATCCGATGATGTACCTCAACCTCATCTGGATGTGGGGTCACCCTGAGGTATATATCGTAGTAGTACCAGCTTTCGGTATTTTCTCTGAAATCGTGGCTACGTTCTCACGTAAAAAGATTTTCGGCTACAAATCAATGGTTTGGGCGATGATGATCATTGCCGTTGTATCGTTCTTTACATGGGCTCACCACTTCTTCACAATGGGTACGAGCGCAAGTGTTATCGCCTTCTTTGCGATATCAACGATGATTGTTGGTATCCCGACCGGGGTTAAGGTCTTTAACTGGCTGTTTACAATGTACCGTGGTCGGATATCCTTTAAACAACCAATGCTGTGGACCATTGCCTTTATCCCTTGCTTCGTAATTGGTGGAGCGACAGGGGTAATGCTGGCAGTAGCTCCGGCAGACTATCAGTATCACAACAGTTACTTCCTGGTTGCCCACTTCCACCAAGTATTGATCGGTGGGGTAGTGTTCGGTTACCTGGCTGGTATTTACTACTGGTGGCCAAAACTGTTCGGTTTCAAGCTCGACGAGAAACTGGGCAAATGGGGCTTCTGGTTCTGGAATATTGGTTTCTACGTGTGCTTTATGCCGCAATACGCGCTCGGTTTCATGGGTATGACTCGCCGTTACTACACGTACGGTTGGGATCGCGGTTGGGCAGACCTGAACCTGGTATCCACTGTTGGGGCATTCATGATGGGTATCGGTTTCATCTTCCAAGTATGGCAAATCGCTTACAGCATCAAGCATGGTGAGCGCGACACGACAGGCGATCCATGGAATGGTCGTACACTGGAGTGGTCGATTCCATCACCTGCACCGTTCTACAACTTTGCTGTTGTTCCACAAGTGAAAGAAATGGATGACTGGTGGGCAACGAAAGAAGCAAAAGCAAATGGCACCTATAAAGAACAACCGGCCAAACTGGAGCCGATTCACATGCCGAAGAACTCTGGAATTCCGTTTATCATGGCGAACTTCTGGTTCCTGGTAGGTTTTGGTTTCACATTTGGATGGGTTTGGATGGCCGTTATTGGATTCATTGGCGTATTCGCATGCATGTGGGCACGCTCCTTCCAATACGACACGGATTATTACGTACCGGTGGAGGATGTGCGTCGCACTGAGGCTTCACTGGGGAGGGTGGTGTAACGATGGCTACGAATCATGACCATGGTCACGGCCACGACCACGACCATCATGAAGAGCATGAGCAACTTAAGGTTCTCGGTTTTTGGATTTTCGTTGTAACAGACTGCGTGTTGTTCGGTACATTGTTTGCAACCTATGCGGTAATGATGAATAGCTTTGCTGGTGGACCAACTGGACAGGAATTGTTCCAGCTGCCAGGCGTTATTGCTTCAACCTTTATCTTGTTGACAAGTAGCTTTACCAGCGGTCTCGCTGTTCTGGCGATGAACAAAGGCAATGTTAAGCAGCTGATTGGTTGGCTGGCTGTAACTGGTCTTTTGGGACTGTCTTTCGTAGTGTTGGAAGTCACTGAGTTTATGCACTTGATGAGCGAAGGCGCAACCATGGCGACTAGCGGCTACTGGTCCGCTTTCTACACACTGGTTGGTACACACGGAGTGCACGTAACGGTTGGTCTGTTCTGGATGACTGCGTTGATGATCCAGCTGAAGCGTCGTGGAATCTCTGCGGTTACTCGCCGCAAAATTACCAACTTTAGCTTGTACTGGCACTTCCTTGACGTTGTGTGGATCTTCCTCTTCACAGTCGTTTACTTGATGGGGGTGATGTAAGGTGGCACAACATCAAAACCATGGCGGACATCATAGTCACGGATCGATGAAAGAGTACGTAATCGGTTTTATCCTGTCGATCGTGCTCACCATTATCCCACTCGTGCTGGTCATGAACTCGATTTTGAGTAAAACAGCGACCATGATCGCGATCTTGGTAATGGCGGTCTTGCAGTTCGTCATTCAGTTGGTCTTCTTCATGCACATCCGCGAAGGAGAAAAACCACGCTACAACGTACAGACATTGATTCTTGGACTTGTGATTGTAATTACAATCGTTGCAGGTTCCCTCTGGATCATGTTGTTTAACAAATATTAATCAGTTAAGAGCGTGGCACAGGCGATTCGTTGCTTGTGCCGCGTTTTTTTGTTTTTGAAGTGGCGGTAGTGGAGGGAAGAAGCGCATTTCCAGTCTACGCTTCGGCCTACGCCCCGCAAGGGGGATTGACTGTCCGCTTCGGAAAAAATGGCGGGAGCGCTTCAAACGTTGAAGTTTCGAGGAAGTATTCCATAAGTGAAGCTGAAATTCCCCGCCATTTTTTCCGAAGCTGAGTTGGGCTCCTGAGGCGCTTGGACTGGAAATGCGCCTCTTCCTACGCGGCTTTTCGTCAACCAATGGAAGTAATTTAAGAAGGTGAAAACTGGTAACACTCTCATCTTGCAGCTATAATAGAAAGAATTTTACGTCAAAATGTGCAAGGGGAGTGAAGTCGATGGCTGGGCAACTTTATATAACGAAGCCTTGTGCAGAACTTCAAGCAGAGTATATTTCCTTTTACGAAGAGTGGAAAGAAAGTGGAGAGCCTATCGTACCGTGGGTGGTGGATCGGGAGCCCTATGATTTTCCTGCGTATCTGGAATTTCTAGAGAGTGAAAGTAACGAGGAAAATCTCCCGGATGGCTATGTTCCTCATTCGACGTATTGGCTTGTGAATGAGGAGCGACGCATAGTGGGGGCGGTGAATATTCGGCATCTTCTCAACGAGCGTCTACGAAAAAACAGCGGGCACATCGGATATGGAATCCGGCCATCTGAGAGACGCAAAGGATATGCGACGGAAATTTTAGCGCAAGCCCTACCTTTTACGAGCGAGTTGGGTATAAACGAAGTATTGGTGATTTGCGACTATGATAATGTTGCTTCGGAGAAAACGATTCGGAAGAACGGGGGCGTTTTTGAGTCAGAATGTACAGATGACGATGGATTGGTCATTCGTCGCTTCTGGATTACGAGACCTTCGTAAAAGAAGAGGGCTATCTCATTGTCCGTTTACAAGACGTTTGAGATAGCCCTTTCCCTGTTTATTTATCTACCTTATATGCAATCAACTTGCGAACCCATTGCTCCATCTCGTCAAGAATATAGTCTGGGGGTGGAGTTTTTCCATCTTTTTTAGGTAGAGCGAGCCATTGTAATGTTTTTGGGACATGGCAAATTTTCCGAAGAAGTTCTCTCCCGTGATTGTCAATGATGATATCTCGTAAGAAGATTAGCACTCTATTGTCTAACGTATGGATGAGTTTACCTTCATATTCTATATCAGAGATAGTAACGGAAGGGTGCCCATGTCTCTCAATACCGCCTAATACTTCAACCCATACAAAATCATACAACTGGGAAAGTTCAGCTTCAAGGAGCTCGGGATCTTTAATGAGTACCTCTTCTGTGGAGGAAAAGGGACGACTTAAGAAAATATCTGGGTCCATCTCCATATAGTCTAATACGACCTTACAAGATGCAGCTTGTTTGTTTTCATGGGTGTATAAAATCTCGTCGATTCTTTTCAAATCCAATTTTTCCCCGATTACAAAGCCTATTCGAAGTTCGATAGGATTCACTCCTTAGATCATGTTCTTTATCTGAAACTTCATTCTCTTACCCTTATCATAATAAATATTTTTCTTATAGACAGCATAAACTTATCAAAGATATTGCCATGTTTACCATACTTAGTATATAATTATGTTATGAAAGTTATTTTGGAAGGGAGAGATTTCTTTGTTTGATATCGTAATTATTGGAGCAGGCCCGGCAGGAGGTAGTGCAGCGTTGTTTGCTGCAAAAGCAGGGAAGAAGACGTTGCTGATTGATAATGACAAAAGCATGACCAAGCGCGCGTGGATGGAAAATCACTACGGCATCATGGAAATCTCCGGCCCAGATCTCATTGAGATCGGTAAAAAGCAAGCAGCGAAATTCGGTGCGGAGCTGGTAGCCGATCAAGTCAGCAACATTACCAAAACAGAGCAAGGCTTGCTCGTAGAGACAGCGGAAAAAGGCGGCTTTGAGGCAAAGCATGTGATACTTGCAACTGGAGCGCTCGTGACTTTGGCAGAAGCGATTGGGGTAAAAACCAAAGAAGGTACAGAGCCACGGATCAAAACCGTTGTCGATGTCGATGCCCAAGGGAAGACGAACATCGAAGGAATTTGGGCAGCAGGTACGTGCGCGGGAGTAAGCGTACATACGATTATTACATCTGGTGATGGCGCCAAGGTTGCAATCAATGTTATCAGCGAAATGAATGGCGAACGTTACGTCGATCACGATGTTTTGAAAACAAACTAAATCAGGTTAAGAAACACCTTCTTACTTTTGTAAAGAAGGTGTTTTCCTTTTTCTACAATTGGCGATAGCTTGTATCGTGATCGCGTTTTTGACATAATGAAGCTAATTGTGCGAATCGACGTGAAGAATCCTGTCAGGTTGCAGAGCGTTCCTGCTGCTCAGAATTGATACGGATTCTATTTTTATCTAGATTATCCTGGATAAGTAAGGAGGGAGACAGGAAGCATGTTTGTCAATCATGTGGTGATAAGCTTGATCGTTTCTTCCTGCACGATCACGCTAATTTTCTTGATTCGAAAAGTATTTCGCTCCCACTTGTCAGCTAAATGGAAGTACAATTTGTGGTTTCTCTTGTTGGTCTCTTTGACGCCAGTTTTCATCCCGAAATCCTTTTTTGATTTTGGAGATATTTTTGCTTCAGGGATGATACAGCGTAATGAAGCTGGCAGTTCGACGTTCGCTGCACAAGCTCCTACGTTTGAAAATGCGAATTGGGTACAGGATTTATCGTTGTCGGTAAGTCGCTATACACCAGACTCCCTTTCTACGATTTTCGTCAGCATATGGGTAGTCGGGATGATCGTTTGTGCTTCCTTCACGATATCAGCCTGGTTAAAAATCCAGCAGATCAAGCGGACAGCATCTGTGATCACCAATCAAGAAGTCATCGATCTGTTTGAACAATGCAAGAAGGATGTTAAAATAACGCGGCATATCGTGCTAGCTGAATCCAATCAGGTCAAATCTCCGATGACGTTTGGCGTTTTTAAGACGTATGTTGTCCTTCCCAGTCATTTTGATGAATGGCTGTCGATCAACGAAATGAAGTATATCTTTTTGCATGAACTGATGCACCAAAAAAACCATGATATCTTCATGAACTATGTGACAGTCGTGTATCAGCTTTTGTATTGGTTCCATCCATTGGTTTGGCTGGCTTTTCGGGAAATGAGGATGGACCGTGAAATTGCTTGTGATGTAGCTGTATTGAACTTTTTAGACAAGCGAAATTACTTGGAATATGGTCATACCATCATTAAGTTTTTGGATCAAGAAAGTGGAGCCGGGAATGTCGTTTTTGCCAATCAGCTAAATGGCTCCAAGAAGGCAGTTAAAAAACGAATCGAGAAAATCGCGTCCCACAAGGCAGAATCAAAGCTGTTGCAGTTGAAAAGCACAGTCATTTTTTCCATGGTGGTCGTATTGGTTGCCAGTCAGGTTCTTGTTGGCTCCGCTTTAGCTGACGATCGCAGCCGCTATCATTTTCAAGATGATCGAACCATTTACGAGGATTTGGACAACTATTTCCGAGGCTTTGAAGGTAGTTTTGTCTTATATGATTTGAAAGCAGACCAGTATCGGATTTACAACGAGGCAGGAAGTACTCAACGAGTTTCACCCAACTCTACCTACAAGGTTTTTCTCTCCTTGTTTGGTCTGGAGACCGGTGTGATTTCGAGAGAAGATTCCCTGCTAAAATGGGATGGAATCCACTATCCATATGAGCAGTGGAACCGGGATCAAGATCTATTTACAGCGATGCGAAACTCCACGACCTGGTATTTCAAAGAGATGGATAAGAACATCTCCCCGGATATGATTCAAGCTTTTCTGGAACAATTGAACTACGGGAACTCCAATACATCTGGTGGAATCGGCGAATATTGGATAGAATCTTCCTTGAAGATTTCTCCGGTGGAGCAGGTACAATTACTAAAAGCGTTCTATACGAATGAGTTTGGCTTTCAAGAAAACAATATCCAGACAGTGAAAGACTCTATCCGGTTATCGAAAAAGGCGGGCTCGATTCTTTCCGGGAAAACAGGTACGGGCACCGTCAATCAAAAAGATGTCAACGGTTGGTTTGTCGGGTATGTAGAGAACGAGGAAGGCACCTACTTCTTTGCTACCAATATACAAAACGAAGACGACGCGAATGGACCTAAAGCAGCAGAAATAACCTTGTCTATTTTGAAAGCCAGAGGTCTCTACTAGCCTTTGCGCCTACAGTCATTATTTTCGAAAGGGGGAGACTTCAGTGTCTACATCCATGCCAAGTATTTCAGAAGCGGAATGGCGAGTCATGAACGTACTATGGGAAAAGTCGCCGTTGACGGCCAACGAAATTATTTCCTCCTTGCAAGGCCAAACAGATTGGAATCCCAAAACAGTACGTACTCTTTTGAATCGTTTGGTTCAAAAAAATGCTGTTGGCGTCAATCAAAACCAAAGAGTCTATACATTTTATCCGTTGTACTCCCAAAACGAATGCCAGCATGCTGAGGCACGGTCATTTCTTCAGCGGATTTACAGCGGAGCTCTAAAATCAATGCTTGTTCAGTTCATTCAGAAGGAATCCTTATCGGACGAGGAGATTCAGGAGCTACGTTCCATATTGGATGCGAAACAATCATCGACCGATCCTCACCAA
Source organism: Brevibacillus sp. RS1.1 (assembly GCF_013284365.1). Classification (NCBI taxonomy): domain Bacteria; kingdom Bacillati; phylum Bacillota; class Bacilli; order Caryophanales; family Paenibacillaceae; genus Brevibacillus; species Brevibacillus sp. RS1.1. The sequence goes on along the minus strand of NZ_JABSVA010000002.1, from coordinate 932,997 downwards.
AAATAAAGTACGCCCTTTCAAGCTGACTTGGAAAAGCCATTTCCGGTTATCCAGTTTGCTTGAAAGGGCGTCTTTTTTTTCAAAAGCTTTGCAAGAAAAAGGAGATTGACACTAGTGGATTACGCGTGTAATATTGTTGTGAATTCAATTGATTACAAATGTAGTACGGTATTACATACGTAGTATTCCAACTAATTTTCCAAGAAAGAGGTTTGTCATCCATGAAAGTTTACACATCGAGACTGTTTGGATTCACAGTGAAAACAATATTTCTTACGCTTCTGACTCTTGCTGGTTGCTCTTCTGCTGAAACGCCTGTCGCAAAAACGGAAACGTCCGCATCTGCAATGGATATAAAGTTCGCTGCACTGGAAAAACAGTTTGGTGCGAGGCTCGGCGTATATGCGATCGACACCGAAACAGATTTGGCAGTTGCTTATCGCGAAGATGAACGATTCGCTTTTGCCTCTACGTACAAGGCTTTAGCCGCAGGTGCAGTCTTGCATCAGAAACCATTGGAAGAGCTCGACAAAGTCATCACCTACACAAAGGACGACCTCGTTACTTATTCACCGATCACAGAAAAACACGTAGCGACCGGGATGACTCTTCGCGAGGTTGCAGACGCCGCAGTTCGCTATAGCGACAACACAGCCGGAAATCTGTTGTTCAAAGAATTGGGTGGCCCGAAAGGCTTTGAATCAGCTCTGAGACAGATTGGTGATGGTGTTACGAAATCCGAGCGCTATGAGACGGAACTGAATGAGGCTAAGCCAGAAGATCTTCGCGATACAAGCACACCGAAAGCACTTGCAACGAGCCTCCGAGCCTATACGGTAGGGAATGCGCTGTCGTCTGACAAGCAGAAGATTCTTATCGAGTGGCTGCAAGGCAACACGACGGGAGCCAAGCTGATTCGAGCGGGCGTTCCTAAAGACTGGATTGTCGGAGATAAGACGGGAGCAGCGAGCTACGGAACGCGAAACGATATAGGGATCATATGGCCACCGAATAAAAAGCCGATTGTCATTGCCGTGCTGTCTAGCAGAGATAAGCAGGATGCTACTTATGATGATGCGCTCATTGCTGAAGCTACCAAGATTGTTGTTGACGCACTGACGGCTGCAAAACCGTAATCGATCAACACGTGAGGTGATCACCAGATGATAGATAATGGTGCATACTTACTTGTAAAAAAAGGGGACCCTAGCCAAGTTGCCACGCGCAAATATCTCACGAAGGATCGCTGTACAATCGGGCGGAGGGGGACTAGTTTTCAACTGGACATTACCTTTTCCAGTCCGTACATTTCGAGAATGCATGCAGCCTTTCAAAGGATCGGGAACGATTACAAAATTATCGATTTGGAAAGCAAGCATGGCACAGAGGTAAACGGGACCCCGCTTCATTACTCCTCTCACATTCTTTGTCACGGGGATCAAATAAGCTTGTCAAAAGGGGTAGCTGAGCTCGTCTTTTTACGAGAGGTCAATAGACTGGATGATACGGTAGAGCTCCCTTTCACGCAGCCGAAGAATGCGTCGCTTTTGCCAGGTTTGGAAATTCATTTGGAGAGACGAGAAGTTCGTATCGACGGAACAAGACTTCCTTTAACCGGAAAAGACATGGATTTGCTGAAGCTTCTCTACCAAAAGGCGAACAAGGCCGTTAGTTTTGAAGAAATTATGTTGACCGTTTGGCCAGAGCGAATGCTGTATGAGGGTAACGTCCCAGATGTCGGACAGGTGGAAGTCAATGCGCTCGTGTATCGATTAAGGAAAAAGCTTCGGCACTACGGGCAGCAAATCACGACGATTCCGCGATATGGATATCGCTTAGATGTTTGAATGAGTGAAAGTAAAATCCAGGTGAGAGAAACTCCTGCAAAACGAACTCCTTCTCAAAACCAACATGAGAAGGAGTTTGTTTATGTAAGGTGTTTTCTTTTTTCTTCCAATCGACTAAAATTTTGATATAGGCCAGAAGTCATTGCTCTATTTCCTAATCATTCAGTCATAGGAGCCCTTATTATGAAAAAAATCGTAGGTATTGCTTCGATGGTCGCTTTACTAGGCTTTAACGCCTATTTGTGGCCGACATTAATTCACGCGGTAAAAACAGATGGACGAACGAATACAAAAACAGCATCTGTCTCACAAAAAGCAGGTACTGCCAAGCCTGCTATGGATTTGGCTAATCAAGGCCCGCGCGCTGCTAACGTTTCCGCCTATCCGGTTGAAAAGCCTGTAGCTGTATCAGCACCTACCCCAGCGTCGGCGCAAAAACAAAGCGAATGGAAGCCAAAAACAAAAGCGGTAGCAGTTGCTAAAACGAGCACACCGAAGAAGAAAACACAAAAGACGAAAACCTCAACAAAACCAGTCAAGAAACAGACTACGCGCCCTCCGGTAAAAAAAGTGCCAACGTATCCGGCTTGGGATGATAACGGCCTCTATGTCGTAGACGATGGAGGACCAGGAAGTAGTTGGGTGGAGCTGTCGGATGGTTCTTTGATGCGTAAGAGCGACGGGACACGGACGTTTAACCTGCCCTATAACAAGAATCCATTCACTGGAGAGATCAAGCCGACTGTAGAACCGATGTCGGAAGCGGCGTATAAAATGTGGAAGGGCAATCAAGCCCAGCAGCCATCTCCATTCAGCCCGTCACCGTTCGGACGATAATAAACCGAAAAAATGCTCCGAGAAAAAGGAGCATTTCTTTTTGATATGTAGTCAAATTTGAATATAATAACGTATAGTATTTTGATTTAACCACCCAGGAGGGCGAAGCAATGATTGCAAGAGAAAGTAAAGTGAATATGGTGTTAGCGGGGCTACTGCTAGGTCTCCTGATGGCTTCCATGGACAATACCATTGTCGCGACGGCTATGGGTACGATTGTCGGTGAGATGGGCGGCATGGATAAGTTTGTTTGGGTGACATCAGCGTACATGGTCGCTACGATGGCGGGGATGCCGATATTCGGTAAACTCTCCGATATGTATGGGCGAAAACGTTTTTACGTATTTGGTCTCATCGTATTTTTGTTAGGGTCTATTTTATGTGGGACGGCAAACAGCATCGTTGAGTTGAGCATTTATCGGGCGATTCAAGGGATTGGTGGCGGAGCGCTGATGCCGATTGCCTTCACGATTATTTTTGACGTATTCCCGCCGGAGAAGCGTGGAAAGATGACGGGACTTTTCGGAGCTGTATTCGGTACGTCCAGCGTATTGGGACCTTTGCTCGGTGCGTATATTACCGAATATGTCAGCTGGCATTGGATCTTTTACATCAATGTACCGATTGGTGCTGTTTCCCTCTGGTTGATCTCGATGTATTACAAGGAGTCGCTGGAATACCGCAAGCAGAGTATTGACTGGTGGGGAGCGATTACGCTGGTCGGGGCGGTAGTGAGTCTGATGTTTGCACTTGAGCTGGGCGGCAATCAATACGCGTGGGATTCGATGCAGATTATTGGATTGTTCTCTTCCTTTTTCTTGTTGTTTGTGATTTTTCTATTTGTCGAGAAGCGGGCATCTGATCCGATTATTTCGTTCTCCATGTTCAAGAAGCGGTTATTTGCCACGACAAATGCGGTTGCATTGTTGTATGGAGCTGCTTTCATTATCTCTACAGTTTACCTGCCGATTTTTATCCAAGGGGTCTATGGCGGGTCAGCGACGAATGCCGGATTACTGTTGACACCGATGATGCTCGGCTCGGTTGCTGGTAGCCAGCTAGGTGGATTTCTGACGACGAAGACCAGCTTCCGTAATATTATGCTTCTGTCCGCAGTCTTTTTCATCCCAGGTATTTTTCTTTTGAGTACACTGACGCCTGAGATTTCTCGTTCAATCGTTACACTTTATATGGTGATTGCAGGGTTTGGCGTGGGCTTCTCTTTCTCCACCTTGGGAATTTCAGCCATTCATGGCTTTGATATGCGTCAAAGAGGATCGGCCAGCTCGACGAACTCTTTTTCCCGTTCATTGGGAATGACATTGGGGATCACCGTATTTGGGATCTTGCAACGTAACTCGTTTGAAAACGGCTTGTTCTCTGCCTTCGGGGGTCAAGGGATGACGAATGCCATTACAGACCCACGAGCGATTTTGACACCAGAAGCGCGCGAATCCATTCCGGCTCCTATTTTGGATAAAATGATTGATATTCTTGCTTCTTCGATTGCGAATACGTTTATGTGGGCGCTCGTTCCTGCTGCACTTGCTCTCGTATGCATTTTGCTGATGGGAAATGATCGGGCATTGGGGAAATCGCCTACCGCACCGAAACCGGAACGCGGATAGAGGAGAATCGTCATGAGTCTAAAATTGCTTGTTCTGGGATTGCTGATGGAAGGGGAGAAGCATCCCTATGAGGTTCAGCAGCAGGTGAAGGCAAGGGGAATGGATTGTTACATGAAATATGCCAAGGGCTCCCTCTACTATGCCTTCGACCAACTGGAAAAGAGCGGGATGATTGAGGTCAAAGAAGTCATTCGTGAGACTAACCGCCCAGATAAGAAGATGTATGGGATCACGCCAAAAGGCGAAGAGCAATTCCAACAGCTTCTCTTGGAAGAACTGCAAAAACCGATGCAGCTGACCAATCCGATCTACGCGGCTCTGACTTTTGCTTCGTATGGTGATCCACAAAAAATGGATGAGGCCTTGGAAGTTAATATCCAGGAAGTAAGACGGTTAGCTGGATTGTTGGAATCGATCCAGGAGGAAAAAAGAGAGAGGCTTAGCTGGGGAGCACGAGCGATTCTGATCGGTGCCGTTGAGCATTTGCACGCAGAGATGCGCTGGATGGAACGCATCCGAGAAGAATCATGGGGCCGTTGATTTTGAATTTATTATGAACATTGGACTATTTTCAACATTATGATAGTTTTTCGTTTATAATAGTGGTAATTTCAATGGCAAGGATGGTACCCGCACATGATGAAATCTGCCCTCGGACGCTTCCGTCTCATCGGCCTGATCGAAGGCGTCTCGTATTTGGTACTTCTCGGGATTGCTATGCCGCTTAAGTATTTTATGGATTACCCGGCTGCAGTTAAAATTGCCGGTTCGCTTCATGGATTGTTTTTTGTCCTGTATATTTTGGCGCTGGCACATGTTACAATAACCAATAAGTGGTCCTTCTTGAAAGTGATCGGGGCTTTTATCGCTTCATTACTGCCATTCGGCAACTTTGTTCTGGATGCACGCCTGAAAAAAGAGCAGTAAGTATACACATTACACATTATGTAAGGCACTAGAAGGCGGGTCATTGTACCCGTCTTTCGTACATATTCAAAAGAGAAAAAAATGGAGGGGATCTGTGTGGAGACCAGAATTTTAGCAGGAATTCTTTTGTGGGACGAAGTGGAACAGTACGTTCTTGAAACCGTGATGGAGGACCGTTACAAGCTGGTTTTGCCGCAGATTATCACGCTTGCGAACACAGAAGAAAAGGTAGCGACAGATGAATTGAGCGAACAATTTGTCGGTCAAAATGTTATTGCCAGATGCTTCGTTTGATATGAACAGATAATTCTGAAAAAAGGTGTGGATAGGCGTGGAACTGCGTGACCGCTATGCTGGGAGTTTGCTAGGATTAGCCGTTGGAGATGCACTCGGCACTACTTTAGAATTTCGCAAACCGGATACCTTCCAGCCACTTACAGAAATGGTCGGCGGAGGACCGTTCGATTTAAAGCCGGGAGAATGGACGGATGATACGTCGATGGCGTTGTGCCTGGCTGAGAGCTTGATTACACAGAACGGCTTCGATCCGGTTGATCAGATGAACCGATATGTAGCCTGGTTTCGAGAGGGTTATATGAGCTGCAAGGATCACTGCTTCGATATCGGGAATATCACCAAAGAAGCGCTGTGGCGTTTTGAGCAGACCAAAAATCCATTCAGCGGATCGGATCATCCGATGTCGGCAGGGAATGGCTCGATTATGAGGCTAGCACCAGTCGCACTCTATTATGCCAAACAACCAGAGCTCGCCATTGATTACTGTGCGCAAAGTTCTCGCACCACACACGCGACGGCAAAGGCAGTAGATGGCTGTCGTTTTCTCGGGGCATTACTTCTGGGGGCTCTACAGGGTATTTCGAAAGAGGAGTTGCTCACTGATTCGTTTTCTCCACTAGCCGGTGTATGGGAAAAGCAACCGCTTGATCCTGATATCGCCCGAGTCGCAAATGGTTCCTATAAACGGAAAACTAAAAAAGAGATCAAAGGGTCGGGGTATGTCGTCGATTCGCTTGAAGCGGCGCTTTGGGCATTTTATTCCAGTAGTTCTTTCGAAGAAGGCCTCTTCCTAGCGGTAAATCTCGGGGATGATGCGGATACGACGGGAGCTGTCTACGGTCAATTGGCAGGTGCTTTTTATGGAGTAGAGGACTTGCCTCAACGAATGGTTAAGCTGTTGGCCAAGCGGGAATTGATGGAGGAGTTCGCTCAGAAATTGTACGAGCAAGCTACCCGTTAACGGCCTAATTTCTCTCAGGCGAACATAGATAAAAAACGATAAGCACTACCAATCAGGCAGTGCTTATCCTCCTGTTTAGGCATGGACAAGTTCTGGAGTTTGTATATGAAGAGGCGGCGGAACCAACCAGCCTTTTTCTTTTGAAATGCGGAGCAATCTGAGGCCAAATTGAGCTTTTGCAACATGGTATTGACCAAAAAGCATTCCGATATCTTCTCGGATGGATTGTGCCATGATTTGACTGCAGGCAACCAATCCGGCAGCAATGTCTCTTGAAACACCGGCAGCGATCTCAGGGTCATTCATACGGGCACCGGCTGGAATACTTTCCAGATTCGCTACCGGTCGATCCGGTGGGGTAGGTGGCAACCCAATGCCATTCACTTTGAGCAATTCATCCAGCTGTTCCACTTCTTGTTTCATGCTTCGCGTAATGTCTTCGAGGAAGCCTTTCAGATCATGATCACCAGTATGGTTGAGTGCTGTTTGATAACCCGCGAGCAAGCCCTTTGTCGTTGACAGATACATCCATACTCCAGAAACCTCGCCATAATGCATCGGTTCATTTTGCGGATTGCCTGATAAAATACCCATTAATGTCCTCCCAGTACTCAGTAGAGTTTTGATATCCATTCGGGTTCTCCTAACTTTGTAATGTAACCCAAAGATAAGGTTTACAAGGGGGACGGGATCTATCCGCTTTAGGAAGAGGAGAATTATTTTCCGGGTTCTTTCTTGATACGATTATGATCGTATATCCCCAAAAAGCGATGGTACACAAATTCAGCCACACCTAAAAGGGCTACCGTAATGATCAACTCGCCAAAACTTAGTGGCCAATTCATCCATCTGGCAACTGCCCATAAGTAAATAGCAGCGATCACTGCATCTGCAATCGTGGCCGTAACATTATTGGTTGCACGCAATATCAATTGATCGCCAATCAGATAAGCAATGACGGTCAAGCCGAGTGCTGTTAAAATAGCGGATGTCCAGGTTGCATTTGTAAACAACCATAAACAGGCGACGACAATAATGCCGTTAACAGCAGTCTTGATTAAAAATCGAGTCATTTATTACTCTCCTCTACTTCCAGTTTAAAACAAAGAGATTTTCAGCCACTTTCCTATGTGAAAATAAGTGTCTCGATGCTTACTGTTTTACAAAACAACAAGGTTTATGCGAATGCTGTCTGGCCCCGGTTTGAGTGGGGGTAGCAGAGGGAAGCCCGCCTGCGGGGATAATCCCTTATGACGAAACAAAAAAGCAGCCAGTCCTCTTTTGCAGATACAAAGCAAGAGAGGGCTGGCTTTTCATATTGTTACTGCTGGCTTGCTTTTGCAGCCTGGACCAGCATTTCTTTGGAAACGGTTGGCGAATCGGTAGCTATACGATACATGATCGGTTGCTCTCCATCTTGATCCAACCAAGACAGCTCTTGATACTGACCGGATTCACTAAACAAGAACTGGTCGTTTTTCGTGTAATGCGCTTTTTTTCCGCTGACAGTTACTGCGTCGTATTTCGTTGTTTCTGGTGTGCTCAATTGTACATCTAGCTGTTCTTTCGGGAATTTCTCGACCGTAACAAAGATACGTTCTTTTTGCTCGTTCTCATACAGACTGGTATACGCTTGGATAGGAGAAGTCGCTTGTGGAACGACTTTCCATACGACATTTTTACCTGTTTCCTTGCTTTCTTCTTGAAGCTCATGCAGCCACTGCTGTCCTTCTTGACCCATCATGACACCGTAGGGAGTACCCTGTTTGCCTTCAAGGAAGGAAAAGCTGTCAGGAAGCTGGTGTGGCAAGGCATGTGAGAGAGAAGCTTCTTCACTGAGGACGGCAGTCCATGCTTTCCAATCTTTCACCACATCCGGCTTTTCGATGCCAATCATGGGGTTTTGTTGAAAGAGAGGGTGCTTCTCTTTTTCAAGCGCTGCGAAGTAGACAAGGGCAGTCTCGCCTGTTGCCAGTTTGTTCTCAACGTTTGCCAATTCCAGACGGATTTCTTTAGTGGTTATTTGTGTCAATGTAAAATCCTTACGTGCTTGAACTTCCATTTGGACAGAGCCTTCATCAATTTTGTACAACAAGCTGTGTGTCGCATAACCAAAACCAGTAGTCAGGGCGAACGCTGCTGCAACATGTACCAGCTTTGGACGAAAGCGCATCCCTTTGTGCAAACGCGGCTTGCCAGCGAACTCCTTTTTGGCTAATCGTTCGATTTTGCTATCCAATGCAGGATCAATGTGGACCTTCCCTGCTGCCAACTCATACTCATTTCTCAGCTTTTTTTCAATGAACATGAAAAGATGCCTCCTCAGGATTGATTCGATGCTCAAAATGCTCTCTCAACTTTTTCATTGCCAAGTGATGTCTCGATTTCACCGTTCCGAGCGGGATTTGAAGAATCGCAGCAATTTCCTCCAAGGAACAGTTCTGATAGTAACGCAGTACGACGATTTCCTTGAGCTTGAAGGATAATTTCTCTACGGCAGGAATGACTTCCAGCTCATCACTGATCGCCCCCAGCTTATCCTCCATACCTGCAACAGGTGCTTCGTAGCCTTTTTCCTTTACCCGCTCCAGCAGGCGGAACCTTCGCCAAATGCTCCGATTCCAGTTGCGAACCTGCCGCACAATCAAGCCGTTGAACCATGGGATAAAGGGCTGCTCCACATCGTACCTGTCAATGCTTCGAATCAACTCCACGTACACTTCACTCATCATGTCGTCTACATCCTGTTTGTGTGGCGCCAGAAAATAGATCAGATTGTAGGCGTACGTGCGAGTTGCTCGATAGACTTCTTGAAAAGCTTCTTCCCCTCCTTGGCGCATCCGGATGAGCCAAGGCTTTACATTTTCCTCTTTCATAGGCCGGCCTCCATTCAGGTCTTACATAATATATTGGCTCCCATTTGCCTGGGAGGTTCACTTCGTTTTTTTATTGTGTGTTATTAGAAAATTTTAAACAGAAAAACTTTTCTTTGTCTTTTTCAGTAGTTTTGAGTAGTTCGACATTAGTATACAAAATAAGACATAGAGCAAGGGGGATTTAAGGTTGATTAGTTTTCATCAAGTAAATAAACATTACGGAAGCTTTCATGTCCTCAAGAACATCAACCTGCATATCAACCAGGGAGAAGTCGTCGTGGTCATTGGCCCGTCAGGATCGGGTAAAAGCACGATGGTTCGTTGCATCAACAGATTGGAAACGGTTACAGACGGAGAGCTAGTGGTAGACGGGGTGAAAGTGAACGGTAAAAACACCGATATCAACAAGCTGCGTCGGGACATCGGCATGGTGTTCCAGCACTTCAATCTATACCCGCACAAGACCGTACTGCAAAACATTACGTTGGCACCAACCAAGGTACTGGGCGTATCGCAGAAGGAAGCCGAAGAAACAGCTCTCTATTATTTGGAAAAGGTAGGGATTCCGGAAAAGGCGGAAATGTTCCCAACGCAACTATCTGGCGGTCAACAGCAACGCGTAGCAATTGCGCGCGGACTGGCTATGCGACCAAAAATCATGCTGTTTGACGAACCGACCTCTGCACTGGACCCCGAGACAATCGGAGAAGTGCTCGATGTCATGAAGAAGCTGGCGAAGGAAGGCATGACGATGGTGGTCGTGACGCATGAAATGGGCTTCGCCCGCGAAGTGGCAGATCGCATCGTGTTTATGGATCAGGGCACGATTCTCGAAGATTCGACACCAGAGGAGTTTTTCGCAAGTCCGCGTGAAGAACGTGCGCGTTTGTTCTTGAGTCGGATTTTGAATCACTAAAAAAAGAAAATGATAGAGAAAAGGGGTATTCAGATGAAAGCAAACAAGCTGTGGAAAAAGGTAGCAGGTATGGGTCTCGTTCTGATGCTAAGCGCAACTGCGTTGGCAGGCTGTGGTGGAGGTAGTACAACAGAAGGCGGCGCAAAAGGTACACCAGCTGCAGCAGGTACAGGCACATTGGCAAAAATCAAAGAAAGAGACAAATTCGTAGTCGGAGTGAAGTACGACCTGAATTTGTTCGGCTTGAAAGACCCGGCAACCGGAAATGTAGAAGGCTTCGATATCGATATTGCGAAAGCGATCGCAAAGAAAGTACTCGGGGACGAAAACAAAATTGAGCTGAAGGAAGTAACCTCCAAAACGCGTATTCCGATGCTGAAAAACGGAGAAATTGACGCGATCATCGCAACGATGACCATTACAGAAGACCGTAAAAAAGAAGTAGACTTTTCTGATGTGTACTTCCTGGCAGGTCAATCTTTCTTGGTGAAAAAGGACAGCCCAATCAACGGTCTGAAAGACATGCAAAAAGGCATGAAAATCGTGACCGCAAAAGGTTCTACTTCTGCGAAAAACATCAGAGCGAGTGCTCCTGACGTAGAAGTACTGGAATTCGAAAACTACGCGGAAGCCTTCACAGCACTCAAAGCTGGTCAAGGTGACGCGCTGACAACTGATAACGCTCTCCTGTACGGCATGGCGAAGCAAGATCCGAACTACCGTGTAACAGAAGAGACCTTCACGGAAGAGCCATACGGTATTGCAATCAGCAAGGGTGACGCTGAATTCGTGAAAACCGTGAACGATCTGCTGAAAGAAATGAAAGAAAACGGTGAATACGACAAGATTTACGAAAAATGGATCGGAACAAAACCTAAAAAATAATGCGGTTCGACTCCATAAAGAATGAGCGGTTTACTCTGCCGCTCATTCCCTTATATTCCTAACAGAATTTTGCACACAAGGAGGATCGCATAAGAGATGATCGATTTTTCTATCTTGTTTGATCACATGGATATGTATCTCAAAGGCTTTTGGAACACCTTGCAGGCGAGCCTGCTTGCTCTCGTTGGGAGCTTTGTACTGGGGACGCTCTTTGCGATCTTTCGGATTTCTCCGATTCGACCACTCAAGTGGATCGCTACGGCATACATCGAGTTTGTGCGTAATATCCCGTTGATTCTCGTCGTTTTCCTCTTTTTTGTGGGCTTGCCGGCCATTGGTATCATACTGGAGCCTTTTATTGCAGGTACGCTTGGCTTGACAGTGTATACCGCAGCATTTATCGCAGAGACGATCCGCGCAGGCATTCAGGCGATTCCAAAAGGACAGACAGAAGCCGCTCGTTCCTCGGGATTGACGTACGGACAAACGATGCGCTATATCATTTTGCCACAAGCGATCAAGGTCGTGATCCCGCCGATGGGCAACCAGTTTATCAATCTCGTAAAAAACTCCTCGGTATTAGGTGTGATTGCAGGTCTTGACCTGATGTACTATGGAGATCTGATTTCCGCTGATACGTTTGTTACCTTTGATGTGTACATCTTTGTAGCTGTTTTCTATCTGATTCTGACCCTTCCGTTGAGCGCGTTCGTCAGTTATTTGGAGCGACGCTTGGCTGGAAGCCGCTAAGGAGGAGGGGACATCATGGACTTTACCGGAGCATATGCGCCCAGTCATTTGACCTTCCTGCTCGAAGGCTTTTTGGTCACTTTGCAGGTCGCTTTCTTGTCAATTGTCTTCAGTTTTACGATTGCGATTATCGTAGGGGTTTTGCGTTACGCAAAAATTCCCGGAGTCTCACAAGTTCTCGGGACAATCGTAGAGCTGATTCGTAATTTGCCGCTCTTGTTGATTATTTTCTTTACGTATTTTGCTCTCCCGGAAGTGGGAATCAAGCTGGACAAGTTTTGGGCTGCTGTTTTGGCGTTGGTTATTTTCGAAGCAGCGATGTTATCGGAAATTGTGCGAAGCGGTTTAACTTCGGTCGAAAAAGGACAGATTGAAGCTGCACGTTCCTCAGGTCTGAATTATGTCCAGACACTGTGGCATGTTGTCCTTCCACAGGCTCTCAGAAGGATGGTTCCGCCGATTGTGAGCCAATTCATTTCGCTCTTGAAGGATACATCGCTGGCTGTCGTAATCGCTTTGCCAGAGCTGATGAACCATGCGCAAATCATCAACGGACGCAATGTTAACTACGTTATCCCGACCTTCCTGATGGTGGCAGTGATGTACTTTGTCGTCAACTACGCGCTGTCAGTCGTCTCCAAGCGACTGGAAAATAAGCACGCGTAAGCGTTTTATCTTTGCAGATCTCCGATTCTTAGTAAAATAAGAATAGGAGATCTTTTTCCGTGTGAAAGGAGCAGCTATGCGAGAACGCCTTTTGATCCTGTTTATTATCATGCTGGCAACTGCTTTTTTTGGAGAGATGAAGGTAAACCCCGTAGGAGGGTCTTTTCGTTTTTCCTTGGGCATCGCTGCTTTCTTTTTCGGATTGCTGTGGTTTTCGTCCGTACCTGTATTGCTGACGGGTTTTTTTACAGGGACGTTTATCTTCGGATTTCGCGTCGGTATGGATGTCTTTTTTGCGTACCGTCCATACATGGAGAGTGTGGCTGCTCATCTTCCCTCCGCCTTTTACTATTTCAGCTTTACGGTTCTGTTTTATTTGCTCCGTGCGCGAAGGTATCGCGAGTTTCCTCTATGGTTAGGGCTGATAGGTGCATCTATTGATTTCATCTCCAATGTGGTAGAGATCCAAGTACGACAGTATTTCACTGATTTTCCGCCGATCACTTGGCAGAGCTTTTTGATGCTTCTCTTCTTTGGGGTCTTGCGCAGCTTTTTTGCTGTTGGTTTGTACAACAGCTTTTCGATCAGGCAGTTGCGGGCAGTGGGAGAGGTGCGTCAGCAAGAGTTGGAGCGTCTGCGGATGATCAATACGGAGCTGTATGAGGAAGCCTTTTACTTGCGCAAATCAATGACGCATTTGGAGGAAATCACGCGTGAGAGCTATCAGCTCTACAGACGTCTGCTCACCTCGGAGCATGCGGAATCCCCGACGGCCTTGGCGATTGCCGAGAATGTACATGAAGTAAAAAAAGATTCGCAGCGGATGCTGGCGGGGATTTCCAAGCTAATCAATCAGGAGGGACTAGCACCACAACTACCGATCAAAGAGCTGTGTGAGTTGGTTGCTCGGGCGAATCAGAAGTACGCCGAGATGTTGGGAAAGGAAATTCAAATCGAGTGGAGCTGTCACATCAACCTGTCTACCAGCCAAATCTATGCGCTGCTCTCCGTGCTAAACAACCTGGTAGCCAATGCAGTAGAGGCGATTCCCATGTCGGGACGGATTGAGCTGAATGTGAAGCTGATTCATCGTCATCTGGTGTTCAGTGTACTTGACAGTGGTCCGGGAATCCCGCTGGAAGAGCAGGAATGGGTGTTTCAGCCCGGGTATACGACGAAATATGATGAAAAGGGAAATGCATCTACCGGAATTGGACTGACGCATGCCCGAGGAATTGTCCAAAGCCTACAAGGAAGCCTGCGTATTTTACCTGATCAGAAGCAAATGACACACTTGGAAGTGCAAATTCCGACTGACCAATTGCTCGGAAAGGAGGGAGTGTAAGCAATGATACGTTTCTTTTTAATTGAAGATGATGCCGTAGTGCGCCGCATGCTCGAACGGATTATTCAAGACAGCGGGTTGGGTGAAATTGTAGGACAAGCCAGCGACGGCAGTCACGTATCGATTGATCTACTGTATGGGGTCGATGTCATTTTGATCGACTTGTTGATGCCGGGACTCGATGGCATCCAAACAATCAAAAAGTTGCAGGCAGATGGCTTCGCGGGCCGCTTCATTATGGTGTCACAGGTGGAGAACAAGGAAATGATCGGGGAGGCTTATTTGCAAGGAATTGATACCTTTATTCAAAAGCCGATCAACCGCCTTGAAGTCATGGCTGTGCTAAAGCGGGTATCGGATTACTTGACGCTGGAAGCCTCTCTGCAAACCATCCGCAAATCCTTGCAAATCCTGGATGTCAAAGCAAAAGAACCACATACCAGCGGCTTGAAAAGTCAGTCATCCGATCAGGATATTCTGGCACAAAAAGCGAGAAAGCTGCTGTTGCAGCTAGGGATCGCAGGTGAAGCCGGGGCTCCCGATCTGCTATTGATCATGGAATGGCTCGTACAGGATGAGCGGCAAGGAGACAAGCTGCACGAATTGCAGCTCAAGGAACTGTACACACAAATTCTGCTGAAGGTGCATGCCAGCCTGAATGAGCATGGAATTACCAAAGAGGTGCGTGCCATGGAACAACGGATTCGCCGGATGGTCCTGCAAGCCTTTACGCATCTTTCCTCATTGGGGTTGACCGACTATGCCAACCCGACCTTTGAACACTTTGCACCACGATTGTTTGACTTTCAAGAAATTCGCCAACGGATGCAAGAGCTGGAGGCGGGCGAAAAAACGACGAAGTGCCGGATTAGTGTGAAAAAGTTTTTATCGGTCTTTTATATGGAAGCGAAGGCGCTATAAATAGCAAAAACGCGGGAGTCGATCTAAACGATCAAATCTCCCGCGTTTTTTATTCATGCCTTTGCCTGATTCACAAGCTCGGAAAAAGCACCATACAAACCAATTGCCCCATACTGCTGCTGGTACTCCTTTATCGACCCATCACGCACGATTTTCCCATTCATCAAGAAAATTGCCCGATCCGCTACCGCATCTGCCACCTGCAACTGGTGTGTCGTAAAGAGAACGGATTGACCCGCTAGCTTTACTTCCCGCACGAGATCGACAAATGCATCCATCCAATACGGATCGAGTCCGTTGGTCGGTTCATCGAGAACGACGAGTGCAGGCTTTGCCAATATCGCTTGGGCAAACAAGAGACGCTGCTGCATGCCTTTGGAGAACTGAGACACTCGTTTGTTTCTCACTTCATGCAGTCCCACCATTTTCAGCAGCCGATCCGCCTCTTCGGCGGTGCGATTGCGCAGGGAAGCGTAAAACTCGAGCGTTTCTTTCGCGGTAAGTCCGGCAGAAAACGTAAAGTGATCCGGCATATAACCGATTTCTTGAAGATACTCTACGCGATTATCGTTCCAGTTTAACCCGTTGAGCTGAATGGTTCCCGAAGAAGGCGGGAGAATACCGACCAGCATCCGCAGAATCGTACTTTTCCCTGCGCCGTTCCCGCCGCATAGGGCGACGACTTGGCCGGGTGGAATGTTCATACTGAATGGGTGGACGATTGTTTTCCCATTGATTTCCTTAGCGACCTGGTCGATGGTAAGTCCTAACGTATTCATTGCATTACCTTCTTTCCCATACCCGGATGGCTATGAACAAGGTCGCACTGATCCAGAGCAGACTGAGTGTGACAAAGATGAGATCACCAAGCGGAGAATCAGCCCAGTACACCCATTTGTAGTATTCAGGTCCAAAGATCGAGCCACCGCCTAATCTGGCAACGGAAAAGATTCGTACAAACTCCGCTGGGTTGAGAAACGTTGCGAGCTGAAGCAGAGGCTTGATCCATGTATAAGGGACGAAGCTGAGCACAGAGATGAGAAGAGTAGGCCATGCCAGAATATAGAAGAACCAGATGCTGACTCCCATCGTCAAAGCCTGCCAACGGTTTTTACTAATGGCTCCAATCAGCATGGCAATTCCCAAAAATAAAAGAATGAGACAGATGGAAAAGGCAAGCAAAAACAAAAGTGTTGAGAATGCAAAGCTTTTTCCTAACAGCATACCAGCTACACCAGACAACCCATACCCGAAGCTGACGATCGCAACTAACACGAGTGCTTGTCCCAAATATTTCCCCACCAAAAACGAAAAGGTCGTCATGGAGTAGGTAGAGAGGAGCTGCCAGCCTCCCTCTTCTTTTTCCGCCGTCAAGGAAAAAGAGGAGAGAAGCATCGTCATCAGTGGCAGCAAATACAAAATCAGATTCAGCATGGTACCTGTCGTATACGTATAACCCTTCATGTAGGACTGCGATTGGATAATCAAGAGCCCCAAACTAAACAGGGAGAACAGAGCCATAAACGAGTAGGACCATGGATTGCGAAAGCCTACCTTCACTTCTCGTTTGGCAATCAGATTGATGTGCAAAGACTCCACTCCCTCTGTTAGTTATGTGTGGTTGGGGTAGTACTATTGCTGCCGTGATCGGCAGGCTTGCTTTCGTGACCGCCATGATGTTGGCCTTCGGAAGACTGACCGTCTTTGTTCATGTGCTTGCTCATGCCATTTTCCCAGCTATGATTTTTCAACTCATCCGCACTCATGACAATACCTTTCTTTTGTTCCTGAACGAAGCTGTCTGCAGCAGA
Source organism: Brevibacillus sp. RS1.1 (assembly GCF_013284365.1). Taxonomy (NCBI): domain Bacteria; kingdom Bacillati; phylum Bacillota; class Bacilli; order Caryophanales; family Paenibacillaceae; genus Brevibacillus; species Brevibacillus sp. RS1.1. The sequence continues at coordinate 916,330 of NZ_JABSVA010000002.1, read as the reverse complement.
CTTCTCTTTGAAAGAATAGATGCCATATGTCATTGGCGTTTTGAAGTCTTTGTCGTAAGCGTAGGTAGCTTTCTCTGCTTTTGTCCATTCTGCTGTGTAGTAATCGCGGACAAATTGTACAGCCACGTTATCGGTTCCATTCTCTTTCGTCCAGTTGTTCATGCAGCCGAGATCATCGAACTTCAGTGCTTTTCCGTCTTTTAAGACGATTTCAGTAGCATTGTGATCGTTAGGGACATGCATTTTGCAAAGGTCGCATTTGTCTACGCCTTCCGCGATATCCACAGGTTTCGGCTCTTCGCTTCCGCAGCCGACCATAAGCAGGCTAATGCCGAGAATTGCTCCGATTGTTGTACCCCATTTTTTCATTTTGTTCATGATTTTCTCACTCCTATATAAATGATCGAACAGCTTCCTACTAACAAGATAAGTCCAAGAATGCCTGCACCCCAACTGCTCGTTTGCCCGGATTCAATGAGCACGGTGTCCGAGGGTTGCATTAAAGGAGATGCGTCCTTGATTGCTGAACCGGCCCCACTTGTAAACAAGCCTTCCAGAAACACGAATCCAGGGGCTTGGAAAAACAACTGGTAGGCAGGAACCGCATCGGTCAAACCTAGGTAAAAAGGATTCATCTCGTACGGCAAATCACTGCGAGAATCCCCGTTTACATCGAGTCCTTGCAGATTGTCCCAGTAGTTTTTGTTTAAGTTGTTGTTCTGACTATCCTGGGCTTGCGCTTGGATGACGTTGGAGACAAATTGATTATCGGTTAATACGTTGTCAGAAGAGGACAAAAACTGCATGCCGATAAAGTTGAGACTGAGTAAATTGTTTTTAACCGTAATACCGGATGATTGCTCTAAATACAGTCCAACGCGGTTCCCCTCAATCGTGTTGTTTGCAATCAGCGTATCCTGTACGGTAATAAGAAGAATTCCTTGCGAACCAGGATTTTTTTGCTGTTTCAAAAATTGATTCCCGGTAACCGTCAATTTGCGCGACTCCATAAGCTGGGAGCCTGTCACATTTTCCATTCCAATGTTGTTGATGACGGTCGTATCAGAGGTGCCCATGAAATGATAGCCGTACCGCGAGCTCGTCACCAGATTTTGTTCCAAATGGTTTCGATCGCTATTTTCGACATAAAAGCCATCTTCGACATTCGTCACCTGATTTTTAATGAAACGGTTATGATCCGATTCACGCACGTCAATTCCGTTTCCTCGTCTCGCTTTTTCCGTTTGCTTTGGCTTTACTTCAGGCTGTGCTCCGTGATTATGTCCAGAACTGGTCGTTGGGCTGCCATCACCTTTGATTTTTCCGATGACTTGAACGTTGTGCAGCGTGTTGTAGTCTGCTTGCCGTAATTGAATACCGATCCCTTTCGTTTCAACGATGACATTTTCCAGGAAGTTTTGATCGCCACGGATGACAAGAGCGGCTACGTCACTGTTGATTCGCTTGTCCACGATATGGATTCCTTGTACGCTTACATTGTCGCTTTCAATCGTGAGCGTTGCCTCTTCTTCGGTCGGATTGATGATCTTCACTGGATCATTGGCTACCAATTGAATTGGCTTGGTAATGCGGATCGGACCTTTGTACAAACCATACGGGATGGTAACGGTATCGTTAGGGCGTGCTTGATCAATCATCGCCTGCAAGGAGTCAGTATCCGCAGGCGTCGCCTTTGCTGCGATAGGCAGCTGTAGAGCAACGATACAAATGACGGAGACGAAAAGTAGCGGGAGAGATAATTTTCGATTGTTCCATCGTAATGACAGGGTGCATCCTCCCCTATTCCACTAGAGAGCTCTCTTGTTTATTGCCGGATCATCGGCTGCTAGCTACATTTAGGATAACAGCCTCTTTTCATTTTCGTATGACTCAACCGGGCTATAAAACGTGTCAAAAAACGCAACGATTATGAAAAAATGGAAGGATCGAGAGGTTTACACCTGAGGTGGCATTGTACAATCGAAGCGGTCATACTAAATGAGAGAGAAGGAAGAGACGAAAAGGAGAGACGATAAATGGATACAAACATAGAAAAAGCACTGCGTACGACGCTGGAATTTTGGGATCGGATGAAAAAGAGCCACGAGGACGACGCGGAGGACGATGCGAATCAGTTTGAGGCTTCGTTTTACCGCATGATGGATCACATTCGCGAGTGGTACGATCAGTTGGAGACGAAGCCTGATACGGTAGAGGATGCATTGCTTCTTCCGGACATGGCAGAGGTTGCAGAGCAGCTGCCTGTAGAAATCATGCTGAATTTTGAGACGGAGCTAGAATTGATCGTAGATGGGCAAATTCGGGAGGATGATGAGAAATACGATTAAAAACAGAGAACTTGTTGCATCCTATCCTTGACATGATTTACTAGAATATTGTGTTTGGGGAGGGTAAACACAAGTGGTACCTACTCTGTTATGCGTCATTATCATCATCCTTCTTCTGCCACCCATTGTATTTTTCGGTTATATGTACGCCCTGTCTAAACAGCCGAAGCACTCCATTATTCGTTCCCATCCTTTTTTGGGGTGGATGCGTTATTTGCTGGAAAAGCTCGGGCCTGAGTTTCGCCAGTATTGGTTTGAATCGGATACAGAAGGGAAGCCGTTCTCCCGTTCTGACTTTGTCGGTATGGTTTATGCGGCCAAATATAGGACCGACCTGATCTCGTTTGGTGGAAAACGCGATTACGAGAAGCCTGGCTTCTATTTGTCCAATGCGATGTTCCCGAGGCTGACGAGTGAGCTGCGGGTAGATAATGAGAAAGTCGTCCCTGGCAAAAAGTATGAGATTACCCATGAGGGTCTGTTTACAAGAAGAGAAAAGCTTATCGAGGAACTAGAGGTTAAGCCGTGGATGCTGCATGACGAGGATGTCATTGTCGTTGGCGAAAACAGAAGGCAGCCCTGGCGGATAAAAGGGATGTTCGGTGCTTCAGCTACCTCCTTTGGAGCAGTGGGAGAAAACTATATCATGTCCGCTGGGTATGGGGCACGTATGGCAGGCGGTTCTTGGATCAATACAGGAGAGGGTGGCGTTGCAGAAGTTCACCTCTCTACAGGTGTAGATATTATTTCGCAAATCGGGCCGGGGATGTTTGGCTTCCGTGATGACAAGGGCAAGTTTTCCATCGAAGAATTCAAGAAAAAGGCAAGCATCCCGAACATCAAAGCGTTCGAACTGAAATTTCATCAAGGGGCCAAAATACGCGGAGGGCATCTCGAGGGCGCCAAGGTCACGGAAAAAGTAGCGGCAGCGAGGCTGGTGCCTGTGGGACAAACCGTCAATTCACCGAACCGCTTCGAGTTCCTCACCAATCCGGATGAAGCCTTGCGTTTCATCGGTAGTTTGCAGGAGGCGGGAGGCAAGCCGGTGGGGGTGAAAATCGTCGTCGGCGATCCAAAGCGGTTGGAGCATTTTTTTGAGAAAATGCTGGAGCTGTCCATTTACCCGGATTTCATTACGGTTGACGGCTCAGAGGGCGGTTCAGGCGCAATGTTCAAGGCAATGGCAGATGGCATGGGCTTGCCACTGTTCGCCGCGCTCATCATACTCGATGATACGATGCGGAAATTCGGTGTCCGGGACCGCATCAGGATTTTTGCTTCCGGCAAGCTCGTTACCCCTGACAAAGTAGCGATCGCCATGGCATTGGGAGCGGATTGCGTCAACTCCGCGAGAGGCTTCATGATTGCAACTGGCTGCATCATGGCGATGCAATGCCATACAGGCAAATGTCCGACAGGAGTCACTACGACGGATTCCAAATACCAGGAGGCACTGGTGCCAGCAGAAAAGCAGTGGCGTGTCATGAACTATATTTTGCAGTTGAGGGAAGGCTTGTTCTCGCTGGCGGCAGCATGTGGTTTGGAGAGTCCGACCGAGCTTCGGAGAGAGCATGTCGTGTTTACCAACGAAAGCGGGGAGACTGTGCGTGTGGTTGACTTGTTTCCGTATCCGGTCGCGTCTAGATAAGTATTTACAGAGAAGATAAATAATGGTATGGTGAAAGAATCAGGCTATAGTACACCTTCCTTCTAACCCAATCCGATATTAGGGGTACTGCTTTCCTGATTTTTTTTTATGCCTATTAAAAAATGAAAAAGGCCGTATGATCCTGTGCAAGCGATCATGCGGCCTTTGTTTATGTCTACCGATTAGGAAATCGTGTTTTGCCCAGGCTTCCAGTCCATTGGGCACAATCCGCCTGATTGCAGAGCTTCGATCACACGGAGCGTCTCGTCTACGCTTCTGCCAACCTTGGAGTTGGAGATGACTGCGTATTGCAGGATGCCTTCTGGATCGATGATGAAGCTGCCGCGCAGCGGAGCTTTGGTTGCTTCGTCCAGCACACCGTATGCCATGGTCGCTTCTTTGCTGTAGTCAGAAGCGAGAGGGAAGGAGAGTGGACCGATGCCTTCACTCGCTCTCATCCATGCTTTGTGTGTATGTATGCTGTCGCCGCTAATGCCAAGCACCTCGACATTTAAATCCGTGAACTCCTTGATCCGGCGATTGAGGCTGAGAATTTCGGTCGGGCATACTTTCGAAAAGTCAAACGGATAAAAGAACAAAAGAAGCCATTTTCCACGATAGTCTACCAAGCTCTTTGGCAGGGGAAATCCGTTGTCAAATGTCACGGTGTCCATCGTAAAATCAGGTGCAGGAAGTCCAATACGTGCTGTCATAGTCCGATCTCCTCGTTTCTGATACCGTATGTCAGGTACTGGTAACAAAGTATCACGAATGATAAGGAGAATCAATTAGTTCGGAATATCAGAAGTGTAGTGGAGTTTTTTTGCATCGTTCTTTTGGAGAAGGAAGAAAACAGCTGGAATAAAGGAAACCAAGAAACAACAGGCGGCGATAATCGGAAATACGGACATTTCCAAAACAGCACGACCGAGATAGGTTTGCCAGCCGATTGCAGCCAAACCGAGCAAGTAGGCGATGCCCGTGAGATGGATGAGTCCAGTACGAGCAGTGGACACATGCTTTTTACGTTCCGCTAACCAAGCGACAAAAGGTACTGCTTGCAGAGCATGAAAACCAATGCCATGGAGCCAAATGATATTCCCTTCCTCTCCGACCACTCGACCATAGTTGAATGAGATCCAGAGGCCTGCCGCAAACGAGAGCATAATCGCAATCATGGCATAGCGGATGCCAATGGCTAGCTCTGGGTGTAGGGAATAAGCTTTTCTGCGGAAAAACTGAATGGCAATGAATACATAAAAGAGGACCAGAAGAAGAGCCACAAAAGTAAAAATGGAACCAACGGCGACGTCGAAGGGTGTTCCATTTTTGACGAACCTCGGGTCCACACCGCGGAAGTTTTGTACGGTTTCCGCTCCGTAAGAATAGAGAGCAAGCGGGATATAAGACCAGCGAAAGAAAGCTCTACTTCGTGTACCCAAGGCTGATAACGGAATGATTGCGGCTGTCGTCAATAAAAATATTCCGAGTGCGGCATTAAAGGAAACCGCTTTCGAGACATCGCCATTAGGAGCGACGGGTCCTCCGTGAAGCATGATCCAGATCGCGCATATGGCAGCGAGTAAGAAGCCGAGCAAGCCGGTGTACACTAACCATTTCTCCCCTTGAAAGAAAGGGGGGGCTGTATGACTTTTCCTAACAGATTGCTTCATGAATCGAGTTCTCCCTCCAGTAAAGTTTTGGTACTCTGCTACTCACTTTACAGGGATGAAGAATGCGGAATAACGGGCAGCGGGATGAAATCGAATTAGGACTGGGGACGGATTTATGTCTCGTTCCTGAGGAGAGCTTTACCATCAGGGAGAATTGAAGTAAGATGGTTAAAAATTACAAAAAGGAATAAAAAATCAGGCTATTGTACACCTTCCTTCTAAGCGAAAGGTTTCCTGATTTTTTTCGTGATGCCAATGAAAAATCAAATCTACCTTCGCCGGAAAAATAAAATCATCGTACATCAGGGGCAGCATGAACTGCCTACCTCTTATTTAGCTGCGGCTTTGCGCAATATAGAGAGCTTGGGCTATACCTTTTCACTGGAATTGCTAGAAAGAATCCGGACGCTGTCGGAAGGAGAGTTTTTTGCGCTCTATTCGGATGTGGTAGCTGTGCTAAAAGTAAAGATCGGGGCATCCCGCCAGTACAAGCCGATGTATCCGAATTTTCCTAGGCAAGTCATGGAGGCTAGCGAGAGTGAGCTTTTTGTAAATGCGATTATTCATTATTTGACGTTGGACCTTCCTGTGCACGAAGTGAAAAAACGTTTGCCTTTGCTAAGAGAATCTCGCCTGAAGCTGATTCATTTGGGCACAGACGAAGAGCTGCTTCAGATAGGAATGAACTTGCTGCGCGCCAATAGCTCGCTGTCTGCTACTGACAAGGAAGACTTGGAGGGCTTGATTCAGGCCTATGAAGGAGTCGCAGAAGCTCTGCCGACAGAGATTCCTCAAAAGGAAAACGTGGCGATCGCTGCTAGCTTGCTGCTCAAATATGACAAGCTTCCTGCTGCTTTTTTTGCCCACTATTGCAAGACCGCGACAGATGTATTGCGTCTGGCGGTGGCGTTGTCTGATGGAGATGTGAGCTTGGCAGAGCCTGCAAAATTTCGCAAGTTCAAACGCGGGGAAAGAAGGCTGCTCCTTAGCCTGCTGGAAGCCAGCTCGAATATCGTAGAAGACATGAATCGTTACAAAAACAGATGGATTCGTCTCGGGGAAATCTTGCATCCGTTTGAATATAAGGATCGCTATCCGAAAGCGGCAGAAGCATTCGATATTTTGCGCAACAATCACAAGATCGAGACATTCAATAGCCAAGTAGAGCAGGCGCTAGTACGTGCGGATGTGAATACGGCGATCAAGCTGCTCGAACAACGTCCAGGGGAATTTGCCCGTCGTCTGGATCATTTGTTGCGTTTGGTGGAGCAGGGGAGTCCAGTCCTTACTGCCTTCGAGAAAATTGCGGATATTGTATCGACTCCAGTTCTTTTGCAAGTCATGAATCACTTCGACAAACGGGACAGCTACGGGGAATGGCGGACCTTTTTTCCGAAAGGGCAAGTGGCGAAAGTACAGGCAATCGAAAACCGAGTGCCAGGCTTGCAAGAGGACATCAGACAGAAGGCAGCGGATATTTGCCGGACAGCGTTGTTGAACCGTTTTGCCCAATTGCCGTCGCTGGGCAACGTCTATATCGATCCACAGCTACAGGAGCATCTCGTTCCGTTTTCGATGCGATCCGCCAGCAAGGCATTGCGCACGATTGCACGCGGCTCCCGACTAGCGATCCCGGATGGAGAAACGATTCGCTTTTTCCTGTGGTGGAGGGAAGGGATCGTCAACGATGTCCCTACAGGCAGAGTCGATATCGATTTGTCTGCCGTACTCTATAACAAAGACTGGAAGTACATGGAGCATATTTCTTATACCAATCTGCGTTCCGACAAGTATCAAGCGTACCATAGCGGGGATATCGTGGAGGCTCCCAAAGGTGCGTGCGAATTCATCGACATCGGCATTGATTCTGTCATCCGCTATGGTGGTCGGTACGTCGTCATGAGCCTGTATTCGTATACGAGTCATCCTTATTGCGATTTGCCTGAATGCTACGCAGGCTGGATGATTCGGTCGGCGCCACAGACAGGAGAAATTTTCGAGCCGCAGACGGTACAGGACAAGATTGATCTCGCCGCAAACACGCAGATTTGTATCCCGGTCATTTTGGATCTCGTGGAGAGAAAAGTGATTTGGACGGATATCGCCCTGAATTCTGATCCGCGTTTTGCCAACAATGTGGAGTCCAATGCTGGAGGGGTGGAGCTGATGGGAAGAGCGCTCACCTCGTTGGTGAAGCCTACCCTGCATGAGTTGTTCATGCTTCATGCACAGGCGAGAGGGACGTTGACTGATGAAGCAGAAGAGGCGGATACGGTATTTTCCTTGGAGGAAGGGATTACGCCGTTTGATACGGAGATCATCATGGCGGATTTTATGCAGTAAGGTTAGGGGAGTGTAAGGCTTGGATTCGGTATTGTACCGGACTCAAGCCTTTTTATTTTGTCTATTCTAGCTGAAAATTTTTCTCCTATGTTCATGGAAATTTCAAATAAAACCCAATTAATAGTCATAACGAGCTATTTTTTTGCTAGTAACTGGAACTCTATAATGTCAAATGTAAATGGACAATTCAATTTGGAAAGAGGAGGAAAAAGAATTGGAAATGGATTCATTTTATTGGGAAATGGTCAAGAAAAATATTGGCGTGTATACCACTGAGGAACAAAAACGCCTAAAGGACGGAAAGGTCATCATATTTGGACTCGGTGGGGTCGGGGGAATGGAAGCGATTCTTTGCGCCCGCATGGGGATCGGGCATGTCACCGGAGTAGATCCTGATGAATTCGAGGTTTCTAACATCAATCGTCAGATGCTGGCTACGGTACATTCATTGGGTAAATCAAAAGCGGCGACGGCTGAAGAAGTTCTTCAATCCATAAACCCATACATATCTGTTCGATGCGTCCAGGCAAATGTCGATGAAGACAATGTGCTTGAACTGATGAAAGGGCATGATCTGGTGATTGAAGCAGTGGACGATATACCCTCCCGTGTTATCATCCACCGGACCGCGCGTGAGCTGGGCATACCAAGCGTGGGCATGTCAGGGAGCCCCCCAACCCGAGGGTTTGTCTCTTCCTTTTTTCCAGACGGCATTTCGTACGAAACAGCATTGAACATCCCAGGAGCAGGGGAAAAGTTGACCAATGAAGCGTTACGCCAAGAGATTGCTGACATAAAAAAAGCCAGGGCCTGGCACTCTGTCAAAGAAGGAGCTCCAAAGGAATGGGCAGAGGATTTTTGTGAGGGAAAGGCTGGCTGGATTATTACACCAGTTCGCGCTCATCTCATATCGCTTTTCAGCTTTCATGAAGCCGTGCAAATCTTGACGGGCAGAGAACCGTTGGCACGTGCACCCAAAGGAGTTCTCATTAATCTAGATACGGACACACCGGTAAAAGTGACAACTCCCCCTGATGGAACGTGGAACTATGCAACACTATAACGATTTTGAAAGAACAAAGGAGATGATCGTGTGTCATTGATAGAAAATAGCCAATTATATAACAATAGTTTTACCCGCAATTTCGGAATCATTACGAGTGAGGAGCAAGCCAAACTGCGAAATGCAAGAGTAACGGTGGTAGGTGCAGGCGGTGTGGGTGGAATCACATTGATTCAACTCGCCCGGATGGGTGTAGGGAAGCTTCATGTCATCGATCAAGACTCGTTTGAGGAAAGTAATCTCAATCGCCAAATGCTCAGCTTTGTCAGCAAAATCAACTCTCCCAAGGCGGAAGTAGCGAAGGAAATACTTCACGATATCAATCCAGAGCTGGAAGTAAAGGTAACAAGGGAGTTTGTTACCGAAGAAAATGCACATGATCTGCTGGGTGATACAGATGTGATTGTAGATGCTACGGATAATCTGGTTGCACGGGTAATCATTCATAGAACAGCAGCCGATATGGGGATTCCTTCCATCTGGATTGCGGTAACACCACCTTTCCGTGGAGGAGTCATGTGCATGACCCCGGACTCCTTGCCCTATGAGGTCGCCATGAGACACCCTTCTTACAAACAGCCTCTCACACCAGAGATGCGTGAAAAAATTAGTCAGATCAAAGACGAGCGTGCAAAGTATTCCGTATCGCAAGGCGCTTTGCCTGAATGGGCAGATGCCTATGTAAAAGGAGAGGCTCCATGGGCAGTGCTTGCTCCGGTAGCGAATATCGTCGGCGTATTGGCTAGCTTTGAGGCATTCAAACTAATCATTCAGAGACCAAACCTATTGCCAGCCGTTGCTCCCAATCTAGTCAAAGTCAATTTAGCTTCCGTCCAAATGGTACAGGTGGAAGCCCCGGCAGAGGGAAGCTGGGATAACACGCTACTATAAGGACTCCTATGTTGCATACCACCATTATCTTACTGGTAATCGCCATCTTGTCATTAGTGGCAAAGGATCTGGTTCTCGTCTACGCTTCCCTCTTGCTGCTCGGATTATCTTTGTTAAAAGCAGTGCCTGTCATGGATGCAATCCAAAAACCAATGTTCCATGTGGGTCTGTTTTGTCTAATGGTATTCTTGTTGATTCCGATTGCCAAAGGAAAATATGATTTCATCTCCCTTGGTAAGGAAATGGTCAGTTGGAAAGCAACGATAGCCATTTTAGCAGGTTTTATCATCTCTTATGTCGGGGGAAAAGGCTTAAGTATTTTGCCAGATCAACCGGTTGTTTTCATAGGCGTAACAATTGGAACACTTTTGGCCGTGCTACTGTCAAATGGGCTGCCCGCAGGCTTAATCATTGCAGCTGGATGCATTGCGTTGCTGTCGAGAATCTTCAATTTCTAGGACCCTCTAAATCTAATTTGAAAGAAGTGCCAAACTATGAATTTCAATCATCAAATGAAAAATCATTTTCTTATGCTAGTCATATCTTTAGGCCTGCTTGTTCAAGGGTGTTCAACTCCAGATTCCCCCCATCAAAATAGTACAACACAAGCTCAATCAGTAGTGGAATCAACCAGTGAGATCGTAACGGAAGAACTAAAAGTGCCAAGCATCGATCAGGACGTCTCCTTGTATGTGAGGCATATGAGTGCGAAAAACAAGGAAAAGTTTTCCAGTAAAGAGGTTGTGTTGTTTCTTGAACCGTTTAGCGTACCTACTGCCGAAGCTTTCGATGTTCCGGGATTCTCCTGGATGGAGGAATACGCAAAGCAAGGCTACGACACTTGGGCGATGGACTTCCGAGGGTTCGGGCATTCTACCCGACCAGTTGAGATGGATCAACCACCTGTAAAGAATGCTCCTGTCGTCCGTGCTACTGAGGCGGTAAAAGATCTGGAGGCTGTCGTCCAGCACATAAAGAAAACCCGACAAGTGGATAGAATCAGTATCGTAGGATGGTCATGGGGTGGAGTTGTTGCAGGGATGTACGCGACTGAACATTCCGATGATATTGAAAAACTCGTGCTTTATGGTGTTATGCATAGTTTTTCTTTGCCTTTGATGGCAACTCCGTTTGAAGCAAAAGGGAAGCCAGGTGAAATTAATCCCCAATTACCAGCATATCAGGTTGTCCAGTTTGACAAGGCCATGCACCATTGGCACATGATGCTAGATAAACGTGATCTGGTTTCTGGTGAGGCAATGAATGCTGTATCCAAGGTCTTCGTAAACGCTGATCCTAACAGCAGCAAGCAATCTGAACAGTCCATCCGCCGTCCAATGGGACCTTTGGTAGATCTGTATTACATATGGACGGACAGACCTATTTTTGATGCGGCGAAAATTACGACGCCAGTGTTGATCATTCGAGGAGATCTGGACTTTTTTGCCGATAAGTCCCTCTTCCATAAGCTGACCAATTCAACTGCAAAACAAGAAGTGGTTATCAAAGATGCCACACATTGGGTGTTGTATGAAAAAAATCGTGCTCAGCTCTTGCGTGAAACAGACGAATTCCTGAAAAAGTAAGTAAACTCGTAAGGATGTGCTGGAAATGAAGCCATTTCAAATTTTGGATGCAACACTGCGAGAAGGAGAGCAGCAAGCAGGCGTTCGCTTCACATGCGAAGACAAGATTCGCATACTGCATCTCTTGGAAAGCTATCAAATAAACCTCATAGAAGTGGGCCATCCCGGAATTTCTGCTCTGGATGAAGAAATCTGCCGAAAAGTGGCTCAATCGGCAAGACGAGCGCAAATACTAATGCATGCGAGAGCTACTGTTGAAGAAGTACATGCTGCAAAGCGCGCCAAAGCAGACTGGGTGGGGATATGGGCTTCCATTAATGATGTGTCTATCCAAACCAAATTCAGACATCACGAGGAAAGCTATATACTTGAGAAAGTCCAACAAGCAGTTATCGAAGCAAAAAAGCTTGGATTACAGGTTAGATTCACGATTGAAGACGCTTCACGGACAGAGTGGGAAAAGATATCCAGCTTAGGTCATGCTGCTTTGCAGGCAGGTGCAGATCGCATTAGTTTGGCAGATACTGTCGGGATTTGGGAGCCTGATACATGCAAAAAAATCGTAACTCGTGCCATTGAGGAGTTTGGATGCGAAATTGAAGTTCATCTGCATAATGATTTCGGTCTTGCTCAAGCGAATGCGCTGGCGGCTATTGATGCAGGCGCTTCTGTCATTGATGCGACAATTTTAGGGATCGGTGAAAGAGCAGGCATTACTGACTTGATCCAGCTTACTGTTGCGTTGCAAAAGCTGCGAAATGATCATCGATATTCTTTGGATAGAATTCCCGAGCTTGTCCAAGCGATACGTCTGACGACAGGGTATAGGCCGGACGAACTGCGCCCTATCACCGGGCAAAATGCCTTTACGCATACATCGGCTTACCATGTCCAAGCCGTAAAGAGAAATTCCAAAGCGTATGAGCCATTACCTCCCGAAACAATTGGAAGAACACGGCTTCTCGAAGAAAAGCGTCCTCCAATAGGAAGTCCAAAGCTACCTGTTTCCTTACAGGTAGGAAAGCCGTTTCCCAAAGGTGCTTCAGAGCTACAGTATCATCGTGACGGTCCAGGGATACGCTGGGTTATGATGGATTCGCGTGTTGATGAGCGAGCCTCATTCTATGTGATCCAAAGGATATTTGGACTATGCGATTTGTCCGGTATTCCTGAAAAGCATGTAGACAGACATGCGCATCATTGTGACAGTGCCTTCCTCTTTTGGGGAGATGCACCTGATGGCACTGGGCTGGTGTGTCATGTTCAACTCGGTGAAGAAGAGAAGACTGTTGAGAGTCCAGCGGCTATTTTTATCCCAGCAGGGGTCGAGCATTCCTATCACTATGTGTCTGGTCGCGGAACTTATACAAATATTGTATTGTCACCTGAATACAACAAAAGCTTGTTGGTTTCAGCAGCTTCTTCTGAAATACAAGTGAGCTAAAAGGTACAGGAATTTATTGAGGAGTGGGCGGCCATCTGGGCATGAGTACGGTATAGACCGGGCTCATGCCTTTTTCGGCTGAATACTTGAGTATTTGTGGTTACATCGACAAAACCCCGCCATAGATCGGCTCCTGCTGCGTTTTTTGTCCCCAAGTGCGCGTACCATACTCAAAATGCCACCACTCCTGCGGATAGTTGACGAATCCGGCAGTAGTCATCAAATGATAGAGCAGTCGGCGATTGTCTCGAATCTCGATGTCTTTTTGGGTAGGCTGTACGAGTTCTTCATAATGGCGAGTATCAGCTCTTTCACTGAAATCATCGAAGGCTGTCCCCATCTCCAGCCAGCCATCAGGCCCTGTGATAGTCAGATCGACTGCACCACCGGATAGGTGCGGGGACGGCTTGGAGAGGTCTGTTGTTGGATATGCGACGAATTTGCTCAATTCTTCCATGAGGGCGGGTCCCTCCTGCCAACCTTGTAAAAGCAGAGCTTCACGGAAACGCTCATACAACGATGCCTGTACCTCGAACGAGCGCCAGCCGTCCAGCACGACGAGCTTGTAGCCAACAGGAAGTTGGGCGGCAGCCGTGGCGAGCTTGCGTGCTGCCCCTTCTCGCAAAAAGGCTTCTGGCTGTGTTCCGGCATAGCCTTCGTGGTAGTAGGCTGGATAGACTGTGATTTGTTCACAAAGGGAAGAGAGAGGGATCATCAGTTCGCCGCATTCCTTGATCGGCAGTGGGCTGGGCAGGACCATGTCTGGTATTTTTGGAATCGGAGGAAATCGCATGACTGCACACCACTTTCGATTGTTTTGCCAATAGGGTAACGAAAAACGTCAAGTAAGTAAACGGTCATTATCTTAAATTTTCTGCCAATAGACACCTGCGAGGAATCGGCAGCTTTTGCTTGAATCCTCGGTAGCTTTTGCTATTATTAAAGCAAGTGCTTGTCAACGAAACGAATGACATTTACATATGGAAGAGAAACAGGTCCTTGTTTTTGCGAAACCGATTCGCAGGAGCAAGGTTAAAAGGGAAGTTTGGTGAAAAGCCAACGCGGTCCCGCCACTGTAAGAGAGTAGCTATTCTTCAAGGCATCATGCCATCCACTGCCCATCCGGGAGCGGGAAGGAGAAGAAGAGCGATGATCCTCAAGCCAGGAGACCTGCCTGTTTTACGTTTACACTGATTTCCTTCGGGTCAAAGGAAGAGGTGAGGATTGTTGCTTTTCAGCTATCCGCGCTTTGTTTTTCCTTACGTACTGGGGAAAACAGAGCGCTTTTTTTCTGTGAAAAACGTCTCGACGTTTTTCATAAAGGTGGATGCGACCGCTTGCGGTCAACAAAACGGTCATGACCGTTTTGTTGCTTCGGAAAGTATGGATAGAACAGCAGAGTAAAATACGTCACTTTTTGAGGTGGTCAGGATGGAGAAAAACGATAAGAAGCGGGGCTTGACCCTCGTTTACACAGGGGACGGCAAAGGAAAAACGACAGCAGCAGTCGGATTGGCTGTACGGGCGACAGGGCGCGGGAAAAAGGTGCTGATGGTTCAATTCATCAAGTCGCCGGAGCGAACATACGGAGAAAAGATTATTTTTGATAAATTGGGCATTGAAATCGTGCAAATGGGCGTCGGCTTCACCTGGACAAAGACACCGGAGGAGCATCGTGAGGCATTGAAGGAAGCTTGGGCGTTTGCTAGTGAAAAGCTCTCTTCCGGAGTGTACGATGTCGTCATTCTGGATGAGCTGAATAATGCATTGGCGATTGACCGCTTCCCGATTGACGATGTGTTGCCGTTGTCCGCTGTGTTGGAAGCGATTCAAAACAGGCCAAGTCATATCCACCTCGTGATTACGGGACGGGCAGCAAAGCAGGAGATCCTAGACATCGCAGATTTGGTGACAGAGATGAAGCCAATCAAGCATTACTACGATGAAGGGATTCCAGCTGTGCTGGGGGTAGAGTTTTGACAAGCGCAGGTGTAATAGAGACGTACGGTCATGGTGGAGACCTGCTGACCGCAGCGCAGCGCTTTGGTCGAGAGCCCGGGCAGTTTTTGGATTACAGTGCCAATATTAATCCGCTGGGGATGCCAGCAAGCGTCCGTGAGATGCTACTGGCTTCGTTGGCTGCTGTAGCGCATTACCCAGACCCTGGACATCGTGTGTTTCGTCGTGCGCTGGCCAAACGGCTGCAAATGTCGGAGGAATGGCTGCTACCTGCGAATGGTGCCGCGGAGGCAATGGCGCTGGCCATCCTCGGTCTTTCGCCGCAAACAGTTGGTGTGGTGTATCCTTGCTTTTCGGAATACGCGCAACTTTCCGAGCAGTATGGAGCTCGTGTCATTGGCTGCTTCGGGAAGGAAGCGAACGGGTACAAGCCCGATCCTGAAGAGCTGTATACACTTTTTGCGCAGGCGGATCTCGTATTTGTCGGGTCACCTAATAATCCGACCGGAATCCTGTATCAACCGGAAGAGCTGCGCCAAATGGCGGAATGGACGCAAGAGACCAATACGTGGCTCATCGTGGACGAGGCTTTTCTCGATTTTGTGGAGGAAGAGCGGCAGTATACTTTGGCGATGCAGCTGGAGCACTTTCCCCGTGTGATTTTGATGCGTTCGATGACGAAAATGTACGCGATCCCGGGATTGCGCTTGGGCTATGCGATTGCACATCCGAATGTCATTGCGAAAATGCGCCAAAAGCAAGTGAGCTGGAGTGTGAATGCCCTAGCCCTTTTGGCAGGAGAACTGTGCTTGCAGGAGCAGGCATACGAGGAACAGACGCGCAGGCTGATCAAAACAGAACGTGCATATTTGACTGATTCCATCCGTAGTGAGTTGGGCTGGCAGGTATGGCCTTCGGAGGCAAACTTTTTGCTACTGCGCTCGCCAGAAGGATTGCCAGCCGAGCAATTGCAGGCACGACTCGGCAAAAAAGGCGTTCTGATCCGCAACTGTGCGATGTATCCCGGTTTGACGGCCCATGATGTGAGAGTTGCCGTGCGTGGACGAGAGGAAAATGAACGACTTTTGGCAGCGCTTCGTGAGGTCCATGCGGAAGGAAGTGAACAGCGATGAGCTTGGTGCTGGTAACAGGCGGTGTCCGTTCAGGAAAAAGCCGCTACGCGGAAGAGCTCGCGATGACGTTGGGCAGTCGAGTCCTGTACGTGGCGACAGGCAAGGGTTGGGATGATGAAATGAAGCAGAGAATCGAGCTGCATCAGGCACGTCGTCCGCTGGAATGGGGCTGTGTGGAGATAGGAGAGCGATTAACGGATTACCACGCATTTCGTGAGCAGTATGATGTGGTGTTGATCGATTGTCTGTCCACTTGGGTGAGTAATCGATTGATGAGCGTGGATGAGTCGGAATGGAGAAGTGCTTCACACACGCAAGCCCTGCTGCAGGAGGCAGAGGCGTGGCTGACCCTCGTTCAGAATTCCCCGCAAAAAGTCATTGTTGTCACAAGCGAGGTCGGATTGGGCGGTGTAGCCTTGAGTCGTTTGGGCAGATGGTTCGCAGATGTGCTGGGCGATGTCAATCAGAGAAGTGCGCGACAAGCGGACGCCGTCTACGCGGTTTTGTCGGGGATACCGTGGAGGATCAAAGGATGAATGCATTTTTACACGCAATCTCGTTTTTTACGCGTATTCCGGTCCCGTGGCTTCGTCCTTCTGAGGAGGCGTGGAGAAAAAGCGTCAACTGGTATCCCGCGGTTGGTTTGGTCATCGGTTTATTGCTATGGGGTGTGCATCAGGCAGGACTGGTGTTGTTTAGTCCATGGATCGCCGCCATTTTGACACTGATCGCATGGGTCTACGTAACCGGTGGTCTTCATATGGATGGGTGGATGGACCTCGCGGACGGTCTTGGCAGCAGCAGGCCGCGAGAGCAAATCCTTGCGATTATGAAGGACAGCCGCGTAGGTGCGATGGGCGTACTTGCTGCGATTATGCTGTTGCTGATCAAGGCGGGGGCGGTCGCAGAGCTCGCACATCCGGGCTGGGGCAGCTTTTTGATCGTAGCGCCAGTGGCAGCGCGGACGCATGTGCTTTTGTCGATCAAGCTCTGGCCGTATCTTTCGGCGGACAAAGGAATCGGAAAAGGCATCAGTGCTGGGCTTTCCGTTTCCTCTATCATCGTGAGCTACATCATCGTGTTTGCAGCAGGATGGTATCTTGGGGGCTTGCAGGTCATGACAGCTATTTTCCTGTCGCTGTTGTTCGCTCAATTATTTTCACGCTCGGTTGCAAAAAAACTGGGCGGTTTAAACGGAGACTGCTACGGGGCTGTTATCGAAAGCAGTGAAGCGGTCGTTCTGCTCGTGTTAGTCGGGAGCTGGTGGTTATGAAACTGGTTTGGATACGTCACGGGGAGACAGACAGCAATCGTGAGCATCGATATTTGGGGCATAGCGACGTTCCTTTGAATGAGCGTGGGCATCTGCACGCGAGTGATTTGGCCAAGGAATTACCAGTGCTGATCGGGCGACCCGCTGCGATTTACTCGAGTGACCTGCTCAGATGCATGCAGACTGCCGAACCACTCGCAGCTGCTTGGGGGCTATCGGTTATTTCGGAGCCAGCTTTGAGAGAGCTGTCTTTTGGCGAGTGGGAGCTGATGACCTACGATGAGCTAATGCAGTCGGACCCTGTGCTGGCCACGAGGTGGTACGACGATCCTTTTCGAAATCGACCTCCGCAAGGGGAGAGTCTGGAAGAGCTAGGGATGCGCGTGGATCGTTGGCTACGTTCCTTGTTGGAGAGAGCGGGCAAGGAGGAGACATCCGATACAGTCGTCATCGTCACACATGGCGGCGTGATCCGCTGGTTCCAGGCCGCCTGGCTCGAAAACAATCCTGACCGATATTGGCAGGTCGAGGGCATGAAGCATGGAGAGGCACTGGTAGCAGAATGCCTGGATGCGGAAGAGAAGAGTTGGATGGCACAACCCCTGAAGAGTAAGAGAGGGACAACATGACAGAAGTATGGATATTATGCGCGGCATACTTGATTGATCGGGTGGTAGGTGACCCCCGGAGCTTGCCGCATCCAGTGATCATCATGGGCTGGTGGATTACACGATTGGAACGGGTCATACGTTCTCTCGTCAAAGAGGAGTCGCATTTGAAGCTGGCAGGAGTCCTGTTTCCGGTCGTGATCGTTGGCGGTAGCTATGCTGTGGTTTGGCTGATTCTGTGGGGAGCGACGTTTATCCATCCGGTGCTTTCCTGGATCTTGGGTGCCTGGTTGATTTCTACGACGATCGCGACAAAAGGCTTGGCCGATGCCGGGATGGAGATTGCCCGTCATCTTGTGGCTGGGGACATGGAAGCGGCGAGACGCTCCTTGTCCATGGTAGTCGGACGTGATACGGAGCAACTAGATGAACCGGAAGTATGTCGGGGAGCGGTAGAAACCGTGGCGGAAAACATCGTCGATGCGATCGTCTCTCCGCTGATTTTCGCAGCGATTGGGGGAGCACCGTTGGCAATGGCGTACCGTGCCGCCAACACCCTCGATTCCATGGTTGGCTATAAAAACGAGAAGTATCTGAATCTCGGCTGGGCGTCTGCCCGCTTTGACGATGTACTGAACTACATACCCGCCCGATTGACGGCTTTGTTGCTTGTCGCGGCAAGCTGGCTGCAGCGATTAGATGGGAAGCAGTGCTGGGCAATGATCAGAAGAGATGCGCACTTGCATCCGAGTCCAAACAGCGGTTTGCCGGAAGCCGGAGTCGCTGGCGCATTAGGCGTGCAGCTCGGGGGATTGAATTATTACCAAGGCGTTGCATCGAACCGGGCAAAAATGGGAGATGCGAAACGACCATTGCAGGCAAGTGACATAGTCGCGACGATTCGTTTAATGTATCTCGTTTCACTCTTATGTCTGCTCGTTAGTGTGATGATATCGATTTTATTATAAACAGGAAGCGAAAAGGGGAGGGGCCTTATGAGCGGCAAGTTGTTTGTGATCGGGTTTGGTCCAGGGAGTTTTGAGCATATCACCAAGCGGGCGCGGGAAGCCCTGCAAGAGTCCGATGTCATTATCGGCTATTCCACCTACGTAGATTTAATCCGTGGACTTTTGACGAATCAGCAAATCGTCAGCACAGGGATGACGGAAGAAGTGGCGCGTGCACGGGAAGCTGTACGTCAGGCGGAAGAGGAAGGCAAAAAGGTAGCGGTCATTTCCAGTGGAGACTCAGGGGTTTACGGGATGGCAGGTCTCGTATACGAGGTGTTGGTGGAAAAAGGCTGGACAGAAGCAACAGGCGTACCCATCGAAATCGTACCGGGCATTTCGGCGATCAATTCCTGTGGGGCGATCCTCGGTGCACCTATCATGCACGACGCATGCACAATCAGTTTGAGCGATCACTTGACGCCGTGGGAACTCATTGCCAAACGGATTGACGCAGCAGGGATGGCTGACTTTGTGATCGCGTTGTACAACCCGCGCAGCGGACGACGCACACGCCAGATTGTCGAAGCACAACGCATTCTTTTGCAGTACCGCTCACCAGATACGCCGGTCGGTATCGTGAAAAGTGCTTATCGCGAACGCGAAACGGTTGTCGTGACGACCCTGGCCCAAATGCTGGAGCATGATATCGGCATGTTGACCACTGTGATTATTGGAAATACATCGACGTTTGTATACGACGGCAAAATGATTACGCCGCGCGGTTATCAGCGCAAATACACGCTGTCTGCCGATGAGCAGCCACTGAAGCCGCATCAGCGTTTGCGTGTAGAAAATGAGCCTTGGTCGCTCGAGGCCTCCGAGGAGAGCCTCGCGTCAGCTCCGGCAATACCAGCAACACCGAACACAGAAAGACCAGTAGCCGTTACCGAGGACAGAGTACCTGCTACAGAACCAGCAAATCGTGTAGCAGCAAGCACGGCAGTACTGGAAGCACCGTCTGTAACAGAAGAAGCCGCACCGAAAGCTCCTTTCGCATGGGCCATGGAGGCATTGACGGCTATCAATACGGCGAAAGGCATTGAAACCAAGCCAGCTGTAGGTCAAGTCAATCGTCCGGTGTCTACCTTTACGCCAGAGATGATTTTCGAATGCGCGGTAAGTCCGGGTGTTGCCAATAAAAAAATCACGCCGCTGCAAATGATGGCGATTGCCGAGGTGGCAGGAGAAAAAGGCGAGATCGAATACACCCCACACCACCAAATGATTTTGCGCGTGCCGACTGCCAACCCAGAAAGCATCACTAGCCGCTTGCGAGAGCTTGGATTGATTCTCAGCCCGATCGGAGACGTTTTGCAGGTAAAAGCGTGTGATTTCTGCGACGGAGAGAAAAAAGACAGCATCCCTTATGCCGAGGAGCTGCACCAAAAGCTGGGTGGAAAAGAAATGCCGAAAGAACTGAAGATCGGCTTCAACGGCTGCGGGATGGCGTGCTATGGCGCGGTTCAAGAGGATATTGGGATCGTATTCCGCAAAGGAAAGTTCGATTTATTCCTGGGAGCAAAAACGGTTGGACGCAATGCACACTCCGGTATTCCGGTAGCAGAAGGCATCGAAAAAGAAGAGATTGTTCCACTCGTGGAGCGAATCGTGAACCGATTCAAAAAAGACGCATTTCCGAACGAGAGGTTCCACAAGTTTTTCCAACGTGTAGGTGAGCTGGAGGGCTTTGCATGGTACGAGCCAGCCAAAGCTGAAATCGAGAATGCTGCATGCGGAGATTAATGCAAGAACACCACTAAAAACGAGGGGGACATAAAATGGACGCAGTATTATTTGTAGGTCATGGAAGCAAGGACCCGGAAGGCAATGAAGAGATTCGCCAGTTTGTGGCGACGCTAACACCGGACTTGGATGTACCGATTATCGAGACGTGCTTTCTGGAGTTTGCCCGTCCTGACATGCTGCAAGGCTTGAATACCTGCGTGGCTCGGGGGGCAACCCGCGTGGCGGTGATTCCAATCATCCTGTTCTCTGCCGGACATGCGAAAATTCATATTCCGGCTGCCATCGACGAGGCAAAGGAGCTGCACCCACACGTTCAGTTCATCTACGGACGCCCGATCGGTATTCACGACGAAGTCATCAATATTTTGACTGCTCGCATGGAAGAGGCAGGCTTTGCCTCCGGGGAAGACAACGATGACCTGGCTGTACTTGTAATCGGACGCGGCAGCAGCGATGCAGATGCCAATAGCGATATTTACAAAATGTCCCGACTGTTCTGGGAGCGCTACAAAGCCAAGTGGGTAGAGACCGCCTTCATGGGCGTGACATATCCCTTGTACGACGAGGGCGTTGAGCGTTGCTTGAAGCTGGGTGCGAAGCGCATCGTACTCTTGCCGTATTTCTTGTTCACGGGTGTGTTGATCAAACGGATGAGCGACCAGCTGGAGAAGTTCCGTGAGCAATATCCAGAAGCCCAGTTCGAAATGGCCGAGTATTTTGGCTTCCATCCGTTGTTGAAAGAAGTGCTCAAGGATCGTGTGGTGGAAGCGTTGCACGGTGAAGTGAAGCTGAACTGTGATACCTGTCAGTACAGGCTGGCGGCGATGGAGCACATCGACCATCACCATCACCACCACGATGACGAGCATGGACATCACCACCACCATGGTCACCATCATCATCACGACCATGACCACGATCATGACCACGACCACAAGCATGATCACAAGCACGACCACGTTACCAAGTAGGAGGAAGACAGCATGATTCTGGTACTGGCTGGAACGAGCGACGCGCGCGAGTTGGCTTTGCAAATCAAGGACAAGGGCTACGATCTGTTAACGACAGTTGTCACCGACAATGCTGCGAAAAGTATGGAGGAAGCGGGTGTGCCTGTTCAGGTCGGACGCCTGACTGCTGACGATATTCAGCAGCTGATCCAAGACAGAGCCGTCCAATGCGTAGTCGACGCGAGTCACCCCTTCGCAGAGGAAGCCTCCAAGAACGCCATGGCAGGTGCGCAAGGCGCGGGAGTCCCATACATTCGTTACGAGCGGGAAAGCCTCTCCTCACCGGGCAGTGAAAAGCTGATTGTAGTAGAAGACTACGTCCAAGCGGCTGAACTGGCGGCTGAAAAGCGCGGCGTCATCATGCTGACGACGGGCAGCAAGACGCTGAAAACGTTCACGGATCGGCTGTTGGGCTTGCCGGACACGACGCTGGTAGCCCGCATGCTGCCACGTCTAGACAATATGCAGAAGTGCGAAGAGCTCGGTGTTGAGCAAAAAAACATCGTCGCGATGCAAGGCCCTTTTTCCAAGGAGCTGAATAAAGCGCTCTACGAGCATTATGGTGTCACGCTGATGATCACCAAGGAGAGCGGCAAAGTAGGCGCTTTTGATGAAAAGGTGGAAGCGGCACTGGAAATGGGCATTGAAACAATCGTCATCGGTCGTCCAAAGATCGATTATGGAACGAAGTTTTCGGATTTCGAAAGCGTATTGACTCAACTCAAACAAGTGACTGGAGGAAACTAACCATGGATTTCAAAACGGAATTTAAACCGATGACCGTACAACCGCAAGAGATTGAGGACTTGAGCTTTCAAATCATTACAGATGAGCTGGGCGAGCATCCCTTTACAGAAGAACAATATCCAGTAGTACAACGCGTCATCCACGCATCCGCAGACTTCGATCTTGGACGCAGCCTTGTTTTCCACCCGGACGCAGTAAAATCGGGAATCGAAGCGATCCGCAGCGGCAAAATCGTCGTAGCAGATGTACAGATGGTGCAAGTCGGCATCAGCAAAAACCGTATTGAAAAATTCGGCGGAGAAGTAAAGGTGTACATCTCTGATCGCGATGTAATGGAAGAGGCGAAGCGTCTGAATACGACACGTGCGATCATTTCCATGCGCAAAGCAATCAAGGAAGCGGATGGCGGGATCTTTTGCATCGGAAACGCACCTACGGCACTCCTGGAGCTGATCCGTATGGTGAAGGAAGGCGAAGCAAAGCCTGGTCTGGTGATCGGGATGCCAGTTGGCTTCGTATCCGCGGCAGAATCCAAGGAAGAGCTGGCGAAGCTCGATATCCCATTCATCACAAACATGGGACGTAAAGGCGGAAGCCCAGTAACGGTAGCCGCTTTGAATGCCATTTCGATTATGGCGGAACGGTTGGGCTAAGCAGATGGCAGCCAAAGCAGCAACGGACGAGAAAGAGGCAAAACCCCTCCGCCACGGATATACGACTGGATCATGTGCAACGGCGACAACCAAGGCTGCTTTGATCGCGCTGATTACTCAGGAAGAGCAAAGCCAAGCGACGATTCGCCTGCCAATCGGCGAGGATGTCACCTTTCAGATGGAGAGCTGTGATTTTTCATTGGAGAGGGCGACAGCAGGCACGATCAAGGATGGGGGAGACGACCCAGACGCGACACACGGTGCCCTAATTCTTTCTACGGTGGAATGGTCGAATGAGCCCGGCATTATTTTGGATGGCGGACTCGGTGTGGGACGGGTGACCAAGCCAGGGTTGCCTGTTCCGATTGGCGAGGCAGCGATCAATCCCGTCCCGCGCAAAATGATCAGGGAAACTGCGCAGGCTGTTCTGGATGAGTACGGGACACAGCGCGGGGTCAAAATCGTCATCTCCGTGCCTACGGGTGAGGAAATCGCCAAAAAAACCTTGAATGGACGACTTGGCATACTCGGCGGCATCTCCATTTTGGGGACGCGTGGAATCGTGGTGCCGTTTTCCACTTCTGCCTACAAGGCAAGCGTGGCACAAGCGGTCAATGTCGCCAAGGAAGCCGGCTGCGATCATATTGTGTTGTCGACGGGCGGAAAGAGTGAATCCTACGGGGTCGCTACTTATCCAGAGCTGTCGGAAGAAGCATTCGTGGAGATGGGCGATTTCGTCGGCTTTTCCCTCAAGCAGTGTAAGAACAAAAAGATGCGCAAAGTGACCTTGGTCGGGATGATGGGCAAGTTTTCCAAGGTAGCGCAGGGCGTCATGATGGTTCATTCCAAAAGCGCACCCGTCGATTTCGGCTTCCTCGCTCAAATGGCAGCAGATGCAGGAGCTTCACAGGAGCGTATTGACGAAATTTTGGGAGCCAACACCGCTTCGCAGGTAGGCGATATGATGGTGGACACGCCAGCCTTTTTCGAGATCATGTGCGAAAACTGCTGTCGCGCTGCACTAAAGGAAGTGGGCGGCGGCATCGAGGTCGAAACCATCATCATCACAATGAAAGGGTCCCTGTTGGGAAGGGTGATGATCAATGACACAGGCGATGAAAGTAATTGGAATCGGGGATGATGGACAGCAGAGCCTGCTGCCGTTGTACCGGACTTGGATAGAGGAAAGTGAACTGTTAGTTGGAGGAGAGCGGCACCTCAGCTTTTTCCCGGAGTATACAGGGGAAAAGCGTGTACTAAAGGGCGGGCTGACCGCGATGGTAGAAGAGCTACGCACAGAGACACGCAAGACGGTCATTCTGGCGTCAGGCGATCCGCTCTTTTACGGGATTGGCGGCTTACTTTCCAAAAAGCTGAACGTGGAGATTTACCCGCACCTCAGCTCCATTCAGCTTGCTTTTGCCAAAATGGGCGAGTCATGGCAGGATGCAACATTGGCAAGTGTGCACGGGCGCAGTATCAAGGGTCTGGCGCAACGGATCGACGGGAAGGATAAGGTCGCTCTTTTGACGGATCGGGAAAACTCGCCATCAGCGATTGCCAAGTACCTTCTTTCGTTTCAGATGACTGAGTATGATGCGTTCGTAGCGGAGAACCTCGGCAGTGCCGAAGAGCGGACAGGCTGGTATTCCCTTGAGGAAATGGCTGATGGTAGCTTCTCTGATCTGAATGTCGTGGTTTTGAAAAAACGTCGTCCAAGCCCGGTGTGGCCGTTTGGAATCGCAGACGAGGAGTTTTCCCAGCGCAAGCCGGACAAGGGACTTATTACGAAAAAGGAAGTCCGCATTTTAAGCATTGCGCAGCTGCAATTGCATGCGAAAAGCATCGTCTGGGACATCGGCACCTGCACTGGCTCTGTCGCCATTGAAGCGGCACGAATTGCGCGTGAGGGTGAAGTGTACGGCGTAGAGAAGAACGTGGACGATCTGGAAAACTGCCGCCAGAACATGGCGAAGTTTCGCACGGATTTGACAGTGATTAACGCACGCGCCCCACATGGCTTGGATGAGTTCCCGGACCCGGATGCCGTATTTATTGGCGGCAGTGGTGGAGAATTGCGCGAGCTGTTGAACATCTGCTGCACACGACTGCGCCCGAATGGCCGGATCGTGGTGAATGCAGCGACCATTGAGACATTGTACGAAGCGACACAAGCATTCGCGCAAGAAGGATTCGAGACATCGGTGACACTGGCGCAGCTATCGCGCAGCAAGCCGATTTTGTCCCTGACGCGCTTTGAAGCATTGAATCCGATCTACATCATTACGGCCTGGGCCAAGCAGGCAGAAGAACAAGGAGGAGACAGCAAGTGACTAAGATCGGAACATTGTACGGACTAGGAGTAGGTCCCGGCGACCCTGAATTGATTACCGTTAAGGCATTTCGTCTATTACAGCAATCACCAGTGGTTGCGTATCCGAAAAAACGGATGGGCAGCAAAAGCTACGCGCATCAAATCGCAGAGCTGTATGTGCAGACCCCAGACAAGGAAATGCTTGGACTCGTATTCCCGATGACGCGGGACAAAGAAATTTTGGAGCGCGAGTGGAACAACACAGTGGAGATCGTTTGGGAGCGTTTGTCTGAAGGCAAGGACGTTGCTTTTGTAACGGAAGGCGATCCGATGTTTTACAGTACGTTCATTCACATGATGCGCGTCATGCATGAGGAGCACCCGGAAGTACCAATCGTGACCGTACCAGGCGTCTCTTCGTTTCTGGGAGCAGCTTCCCGCTTCAATCTGCCGCTGGCGGACGGGGACGAGCAGATCGGCATCATCCCGGCAACAGAAGACAAGGAAGCCATGCGCAAAGCGCTTGAGAACCATGATACCGTCGTGTTCCTGAAGGTAGCAAAGGTACTGCCAATGATCATTGGCTTGCTGAAAGAAATGGGGCTGGCTGAAAAGGCAGCGGTAGCGACCAAGGTCACTTCCTCCGAGGAAATGGTTTGGACCGATATGCGTGAACTGGAGCGGGCAGAGCTTAGCTATCTTACACTGATGGTGGTGAAAAAATAATGAAACTGTACATAGTGGGAGCGGGTCCCGGCGACCCTGATTTGATTACGGTAAAAGGCTTGAAGCTGCTGCAAAAGGCAGACGTTATTATGTATACCGACTCCCTCGTGAACGAGGACTTGGTAGCAATGAGCAATCCCGATGCAGAGGTACTGCAAAGCTCGGGTATGGCATTGGAAGAAATGGTAGAGCTGTTGGTAGACCGTATTCATAGCGGAAAAACAGTCGTACGTCTGCATACAGGTGATCCGTCCATTTATGGCGCGATCATGGAACAGATTGCCCTATTAAAAGAAAAAGGCATCGAGGTAGAAATCGTTCCAGGTGTGAGCTCAGTATTTGCGGCAGCGGCAGCAGTAGGAGCCGAGCTGACGATTCCTGATCTGACACAGACGATCATCCTCACCCGCGCGGAAGGTCGCACACCAGTGCCTGAAAGAGAAAAGCTGCGTGCGCTTGCTGAGCATCATTGTACGTTGGCTCTGTACCTTAGCGCGACTTTGACGAAAAAAGTAGTCCGTGAGCTGGTCGATGCAGGCTGGAGCGAGGATACACCAGTAGCAGTCGTACAACGTGCAAGCTGGCCGGATCAATTGATCGTTCGCACTACGCTGAAAAATTTGGACGAAGAC
This sequence comes from Brevibacillus sp. RS1.1, assembly GCF_013284365.1. Lineage (NCBI taxonomy): Bacteria > Bacillati > Bacillota > Bacilli > Caryophanales > Paenibacillaceae > Brevibacillus > Brevibacillus sp. RS1.1. The sequence continues at coordinate 889,523 of NZ_JABSVA010000002.1, read as the reverse complement.
ATGGGCAAAAACGGTATTCGCAAGCACGCGATGATTTTGGCTGGCTGGGCATTGGACCCGAACATCCACGACAAGAGCGAGCAATACCGTTCCAAGCTGTACGATAAAACCTTTACACACGGGTTCAGAAAAGGTGTGAAGGAATAATGAAGATCATCGAACTGATCGAGGGAGAAATCCCTGTTATCGAGCAGCGCGGAGACTATGCGATCGTCGCGATCACGAAGCACGGAGTAGAGATGGCGCGCGATCTGGCACAGAAATTCCCTGGGACAGACCTGTACTACATGAGCAAGTTCGAGCGCGGAGATGAGGAAGCGCGCGGCATCCAGCTGTTTTCCAACAGTGTCCGGATGCTGTTTCCCGCTCTCTGGCCTGCTTATAAAGGCTTAATCATCATTATTTCACTGGGTGCGGTTATTCGGATGATCGCACCTTTGCTCGAAGACAAAAAGAAAGACCCGGGTGTCGTCGTCGTCGATGACCGTGGGGAGAATGTCATCAGTGTGCTGTCTGGCCATTTGGGCGGTGCCAATGAGCTGGCTCGCGAGGTAGCGGCAGTCATGGGTGCTCGTCCGATTATCACCACAGCATCAGACGTACAAAAGACGATTCCCGTCGATCTATTCGGTAGACGTTTTGGCTGGGAGTGGGATTCCGCTGAAAAGCTGACCCCTGTCAGTGCTTCTGTCGTAAACGAGGAGCGCGTAGCTGTCATCAATGAATCCGGTGAACGCGACTGGTGGATGCATGACACACCGATGCCACCATCTATCAAAGAATACGCGACAATCGCTGAGGCACAAGCCGATCAGCCGCAAGCTGCTCTCGTCGTTTCTCATCGCCTGCTCACACCGGAGGAACAATCGATCTTGGACAACGGTGTCCTTTATCGTCCGAAGGTAATCGTGCTCGGGATGGGCTGCAACCGGGGAACCTCCGCAGAAGAGATCGAGGCTGTTATCAAGGAAACGCTGGATGAACTGCAATTTTCGATCAAAAGTGTAAAAGCACTGGCGACCATCGAGCTGAAAAAGGATGAAGCGGGTCTCATCGCCGTTTGCGAAAAATACGGCTGGCCGTTCGCCTGGTATTCGCCGGAAGAATTAAACAAGGTCGAAATCAGCGATCCGTCTGATACCGTCTTCAAGTTCACGGGAGCGTACGGAGTGAGCGAGCCTGCCGCGAAGCTGTACGCTGGCGCGGGCGAACTCGTTTTGACCAAGAAGAAGTCGGGCAACACCACCATTTCGGTCGGATTGATGCCCTATCATGAGGAGGAGCGTGCATGACGGACAGCCGCCGTATTGTGATTGCAGGAACGGGCAGCGGAGCGGGTAAGACAACCGTTACCATCGGACTGATGGCTGCTCTGAAAAGAAAAGGGCATACCGTACAGGGCTTCAAGTGCGGACCTGATTACATCGATCCTACGTATCATACGGCTGTGACCGGCAGAGCCTCGCGCAATCTGGACAGCTTCATGCTGGAGCACGAGATCGTGAAGGAGATTTTTGTCCGCGGCAGCGAGGGTGCTGACATCTCGATTATCGAGGGTGTCATGGGCATGTACGATGGCAAGGAAGCGACCAGCGATAAAGGCAGCACGGCAGAAATCAGCATCCTGACTGGCTCTCCGGTTCTGTTGGTGGTCAATTGTCAGAGCATGGCGCGCAGTGCAGCTGCGATTGTCAAAGGCTTTCAACTGCTCAATCCACAGGCGAGAATCGTCGGTGTCATCGCGAACAAGGTCGGGAGTGAAGGGCATCACAAAATCGTGAAGGCAGCGATCGAGCAGGAATGCGGGATTCCGGTCGTAGGCTATCTAAAACGGGAGAATGAGCTGGAAATACCGGAACGTCATCTCGGGTTGGTGCCATCTGTCGAGCGTGGAGAGTTGACACCGCTGTTTGAAAAGCTGGCTGACTTGATCGCAGAGACAGTCGATTTGGAGCAAATCTGGGAACTGGCAAAGGCAGAGCCGCTGCAAGCAAAACCTACCCTGTTTGCTCCGCGAAAAGCATCTGCTACTGTCACCATTGCTGTAGCGAAGGACCCTGCTTTTCATTTTTACTATCCGGAAAATTTGGAGCTACTCGAAGCATATGGCGCGAAGCTCGCGTTCTTTTCCCCACTGGCCGGTGAGGGAGTGCCTGAGGACGCAGATGGCTTGTACATCGGGGGAGGCTTCCCGGAGGAGTTTGCAGCAGAGCTATCGCAAAATGAAGCGGTGAAACAATCGATCCGATCTGCGATTACAAAAGGCTTGCCTACCTTGGCTGAGTGCGGCGGCTACATGTTTTTGACAGAGGCGATCGTCACAACTGATGGCGACAGCTATCCAATGGTGGGGCTCATCCCAGGCAAGGTGACCATGCAGAAAAAGCTCGCAGCGCTTGGCTATCGGGAAGTGCGTGGCAAGGAAGGCAATTTCTTGCTCGGCACCGAGGAACAGGCAAAAGGGCATGAATTCCATTACTCTACGTATGCTTCGGATCAAGAGCTGCCAGCAGCATATGAGACAAAAGGGCTCCGCGGTACGAAACCGGAGGGCTATGTCCAAGAAAATCTGGTCGCAGGCTATACTCACTTGCATTTCGGCTCCAATCCTGAACTGGTCGAACGTTGGCTGAGCCGTTGCGCGGAGGTGGCCGAGCGTGCCTAAAACCCTCCCGTTGATGGTGCAAGGTACCAGCTCGGATGCAGGAAAAAGTGCGATTGCAACAGCGCTTTGCCGGATTTTTGCTCAAGATGGCTACAAGACAGCTCCGTTCAAATCGCAAAATATGGCCCTGAATTCCTACGTGACGCTGGATGGAAAAGAAATCGGGCGGGCACAGGGCGTTCAGGCAGAGGCGGCAGGAATTCTGGCGACGACTGACATGAACCCCATTTTGATCAAGCCGACACGAGATTCCGAATCGCAAATTGTCGTTAACGGCGAGCCATACGGCAACATGAAGGCTTTTGCCTATCGGACGGAGTTTTATGACAAGGGCTTGCGGATCATTGAGGAAGCGTATCAACGACTCGCCAGCTCCTATGAGCGGATCGTCATTGAAGGGGCTGGCAGTCCGGCAGAGGTTAATCTGAATGACCGTGAGCTCGTCAATATGCGAGTCGCTCGTCTAACGAATGCGCCCGTCATTTTGGTGGCAGATATCGAGCGAGGGGGAGTGTTTGCCAGCTTGGTCGGTACCCTTCAACTGCTCGAGCCCGAAGATCGGGATCGCGTGATCGGCGTCATCATCAATCGTTTTCGCGGTGATTTGACACTTTTGCAGCCGGGACTCGACTGGTTCGAAGAATATACGGGCAAGCCTGTCCTTGGTGTCGTGCCATTTATTCCAGACTTGTGGATCGATGCGGAGGACTCGTTGATTTTGCACCGTTATCAAGGGCAGCGTGAGACACCGCGGGAGATTGACATTGCGGTTTTGCGCTATCCGCGAATTTCCAACTTTACCGACGTGGACCCGTTTTTTGTAGAGCCGGATTGCCGGATGCGCTTTGTGACACGTTTGGAAGAGCTGGGTGAACCTGACCTGATTGTCTTGCCGGGCAGCAAGAATACACTCGAGGATTTGCAATTCTTACGAGAGACAGGTCTTGCCGCGGCAGTCAAAGACCTTCATCATAAAGGGAAGACGTATATCGTCGGTTTGTGCGGCGGTTATCAAATGCTGGGAGAAGCCATTCATGATCCTACTGGGGTCGAGTCTCCATTGCAGCAGCTTGATGGGCTGGGTCTTATCCCGATGATTACGACGATGGAGCAGAAGAAAACGACTGTTTTGTCACGTGGAGAAGCAGTATTTGCGAAGGAAAAGCTGACGGTGGAAGGCTACGAAATTCACATGGGGCAATCGACTTATTCGGGCAACGATTTTCCTTTTATCCAGATGGAGGGGCGTACGGAGGGCTATTGTCAGGAGGAGCGGCAGTTGATCGGCACGTATTTCCATGGCCTGTTCCACAATGACCACTTCCGCACACTGTTGCTGAATGCCATCCGTGAGCAAAAAGGACTCTCACCCATTACGGATCGCCCCTCTTTTGTCGCTCTACGAGAGCAGGGGTACGATCTGTTGGCGGATACTGTACGTCGCCATGTGAAGTTGGATACGATCGAAGAGTACATGAAGGTTTTTCAAGAAAAAGAGGTGCAGTATAATGTCAGTCATTTATCCGGCGATTGAGCCACGAAATCAGGAAGCAAGTGAGCAAACGAGACAGCATGTGGATCAGTTGACCAAACCGCTTGGCAGCCTTGGTCGCCTGGAGCAATTGGCTATTGAACTGGCTGGGATGACAGGTGAGACAATGCCTGTTGTAACACCTCCGGGCGTGCTTGTTTTTGCGGCCGATCACGGTGTGGCACGGGAAGGTGTCTCTGCCTATCCGCAGGAAGTGACAGCGCAAATGGTGCTGAATATGGTTCAGGGTGGAGCTGGAGTCAACGTCTTCGCCAGACAAATCGGAGCCATTCAAAAAATCGTAGATGTCGGTGTAGCGGTCGAGATCGAAGCACCAGGTGTTTATCATAAGAAAATCAGAGCAGGCTCGGGCAATATGCTGAAAGAAGCTGCGATGACGGCAGACGAAGCGCAGCGCTCCATTGCAGTTGGCCTCGAGATGGCAGAAGCGATGATCGGGGAAGGTGCCAAAGTCCTGATTGTCGGTGAAGTGGGCATTGGCAACACGACAGCCAGCAGTGCGATCCTGTCAGCCTTAACCGGAGCTGATCCTGAGCAAATCGTCGGACGTGGAACAGGGCTGGATGACGCAGGCTGGCAGCGTAAAAAGACAGTTGTTCGCGAAGCACTTGCCTTGCATCGCCCGGATGCAACCAATCCGTTGGACGTTTTGGCAAAAGTCGGCGGACTGGAAATCGGAGCAATGGCAGGAGCGATCATGGGAGCAGCCTCTCGCCGTGTCCCTGTGCTGCTGGACGGCTTTATCGCTACGGTAGCGGCTTTGCTTGCTGTTCGATTGGAGCCACTCGTTGCAGATTACTTGATCGCGGGTCACCGTTCTGAGGAGCCAGGGCATGATTTTGTCCTGCAAGAATTAGGCAAGGAGCCACTACTCAGCCTGAAATTGCGACTGGGCGAAGGAAGCGGAGCAACATTGGCGTTTCCAATCGTGGAAGCAGCGACACGGATGGTTCGTGAGATGGCGACATTTGCATCAGCAGGAGTAAGTGACCGATGAGCGGCGCGGGGAAAGTCTATCTCGTAGGAGCTGGCCCTGGCGATCCAAAGCTAATTACCGTAAAAGGAATGGAATGCCTGCAAAAGGCAGAGGTGGTTGTGTATGATCGTCTGGCAAATCCAGCTTTGCTGGAGTACGCGCCACAGACGGCAGAACGCATCTACTGCGGCAAGCTGCCGGATCATCATACGATGAGACAAGAATCGATTAACGAGCTGTTAGCGGAAAAAGCGCTGGAAGGAAAAGTCGTTGTACGGCTAAAAGGCGGCGATCCTTGTGTGTTTGGTCGTGCCGGAGAAGAAGCGCAGCTTTTGGCTGAGCGAGGAATTGCCTTTGAAATCGTCCCGGGAGTAACGGCTGGAATTGCAGCCTCGGCGTATGCAGGTATTCCGGTGACACACCGCGATCACGGCTCGTCATTTGCTGTCGTGACGGGACATTTGCGTGAAGACAAACCGGAGCTGGCAGTAGAAAAATGGAGTGCTCTCGCGAATGGCATCGACACGGTTGCTTTTTACATGGGAGTCGCCAACCTGCCGTTGATCCGCACCCAATTAATCAAGCACGGACGCGATCCACATACGCCAGTAGCCGTCATCTCGTGGGGAACACTCCCGCAGCAAGCAGTAGTAACGGGTACCTTGGCTGATATTGAGGAACGTTTGGCCCAAAACAGTCACATCACGAATCCAGCTATCATTCTGGTCGGTGAAGTCGTGAAGATGCGTGAGAAAATCAACTGGTTTGAAGCTACGCTTGGAATCGAGCACGTGCAACAATAGGAAACCGAGGGGAGGGAACGCTGGTGACGCACTATGCCATGATGGTCAATCTACAAAACAAGCGTTGCTTGGTGGTCGGTGGCGGGCAGGTAGCCGAGCGGAAAATCGGCAGTCTGCTTGCTGCTGGTGCGGATGTCACCGTTGTGAGTCCCTCCTGTACGGCAACTATTCTTGAATGGGCACACGCCAAAAAGCTGACGGTAGCACTGCGCCCCTTTACCCCACAGGACGTCGAAGAGGCAGTGCTCATCCTCGCAGCGACGAGTGATCCCGCGGTCAATCTGGCGGTATACGAAGCGTATCGTCCGCATCAGTGGATCAATATCGTTGATCGCCCAGACCTCTGTTCCTTTACCGTTCCATCTGTCGTTGCACGTGGAGACTTGCAGATTGCGATCTCTACAGGTGGAAATAACCCGGGACTGGCAAAGAAAATGCGCCGCCAGCTTGAAGAGTGGGTGGGACCGGAATACGAGGACTACACGCTTTTTCTCGGCAGCATGAGAAGACAAATACTCTCGCTGTCTGTGAGCGAAGCGGACAAACGAGCAATCTTGGCAGAGCTTTTGGACGACCGCTTTTTACAATGGACCAAAAATGGCGAAACCGACCGAAGAGATCGGGAGGCAGAAGCGCTGCTTACCATGACAAAAGAGTAGATTAACGCCAAAAATTGGATAGCTCCCACTAAGTAAGCGACTTGGTGGGAGCTTTTTTCTAGTTTTTTCGCCACATCATTTCCAAATGCCTCCCGACCTCTTGAAAGCCGAGCTTTCTGTACATTTCCTGTGGCGTATCATCTGCATAGGTGGTCAAGTACATATGGGTAGCGCCGAGCTTTTTGGCGTCCTGCATCATGACCCGAATGATTTCCGTACCGAGTCCCCTGCGCTGCCAGGCATCCAGTATAAAAAATTCCTCCATGCGAACGAGCTCCTTGTAAAGATGCCATTCACATGCGCCGACGGGCTCCTGATCGACAAAGCACACATACGGGATGATCTCACCGGTTTCATAGACCGCTCTTTTCCGGTTCGCTTTACGGACAGCAAAATCAGGATTGATCATAACCGAATCATAAGCAGTAAGGCAGCGTATGCCTGCTTCCATGACGTCAGTTGAATCTCCTCGTAAAACGGAGCATTGTGGATTCGGCGCCAGTTTATCGGCAACCTCCAGCGGAGCGAGCATGTACAGCATCGTATTCACTTCAAACCCAAGCTGGTTCGCAAAAGACACGAACTCTTCTGAAAAAGGTAGCGACGGGTGCAATTCCAGCTTCAAGTGGCCGAGCTGCTGCTCTTTGGCACGCTGAAGCTCTTGCTCGATGTAAGCTTGTAGCCAGTCCTGCGTGGGCACCGACATGACTTCTGTATAATTATGGCTATACATGTCCGGGACCGATTCATCCCGGTATACGCGCACTTGTGGATGCTCGGTTCGCGTAGAATAAGCAAGGGCATAGCGCTCCTGCAAAGTAAAAATATTCGTGAGCATTCCTTTATTCCCCATTTCCTGATATGGTGATAGTTGTTTGAATACTTGTCTTCCCTAGAGTAAGCCATTTTCCTAAAGGAGGAAACGAAAATGTCGGATGCTTTTCAAATAGGCCCCTTTTTGTTGAAAATGAGCATGCTGGCGGTCGTTGTTTCGCTTTCGCTCGGCTTTGTGGCTATATCCGCTCAGCTTACACATAGTAGGGAATGGAAGTCAGCGGTGATTGAGCTGTTGAGTCATACACTGGTGCTGGCATTTCTCATTTGGAAATTCAGCTACATCCTGTTTGATTTTTCCAAAGCGCTGGAGAACCCCTCATCCATTCTTTATTTTTCTGGGGGAGAAAACGGAACCATGTTGGCTGTCGTGGTAGTTGTCGTCTTCCTCACCAAAACAGTACGAAAAAAAGCGATTCCTGTTCATTTGGTCGCCTTGGCAATGGCGACAGGTTTTCTTGCTGCAACGGGCGTTTACCAGCTGCTCACGGTCGTCTTCGAACAGAGCAGCATGTGGTATCACGTACAGCAGTTCGCCATATGCGCCTGCTTTCTTTGGTGGCTGCATCGGGCAAAGGAAGGACTCATTCATCTGGCGGCTTGGCTTGCACCCGTAATGTGGTTTGCCATTAGCCAAGTCTATGTGCACTTTTTTGTTCCGAATCGAGAAGCTGTGTTTGCAGGACTTTCCAGCGCTCAGCTCATGTACTATGCATTCGCTCTCTTGCTGCTCTTTTTGTCCAGACGAGTGAAGCCGATAGGGGGAGCGACCGATGAAGAAGCATCATAATGTTTGGGCGATTGTCGTACTCTTGGGGCTTTTGGGATGGGGCATTTTCGATACGGAAATCTTGAACAAGCAGGAGCCCAGCGCTTCATCTGGCGAGCAAGGCAACGGGCAGATTGGAATGGAAAAAGGAAATATCGCTCCGGATTTTGAATTGCAGCAAATAGGTGGCGGTACGGTCAAGCTGTCCGATTTTCGTGGGAAAAAAGTCATTCTCAATCTGTGGGCGACGTGGTGTCCTCCTTGCCGCGCAGAAATGCCGGACATGCAGCGTTACTACGAGGAGAACAAGGAAAAAGGTGTAGTGATTCTCGGGGTCAATCTGACCGATACGGAGACGAGCCCGGAAGTAGTGGCGGATTTCGTGAAATTGTACGGCATCAGCTTCCCGATCTTGCTCGATCCCGATAAAAAAGTAGCGAATGTGTCCAAAGCCATTTCGATTCCGACCAGCTACATCATTGATTCGAACGGCGTGGTCCAGAATAAATACATCGGCCCGATGAGTGAAGAAATCATGGAGAACATGCTGTCTGTGATCCAATAGAAAAAACCGACAGCAGGCATTTTTGCTGTCGGTAGTCATGTCTCTCTGATTATCCAGCGTCTGCTTTGTTTGCTGGTTCTTTGACGGGTGTCTTTCGATCCAGACGAAACACAGCATTGAGCAGCTTGTAAATATGCTTGGATTCCTTGGTCAGCAAAGGACCTAAAATGGCGAGTATCAAAACGTAAAGAGCCGCAAATGGTTGCAAAATTTCCATGAGTGCGCCCGCTTTTCCGAGATTAGCCATGATGATGGAGAACTCACCGCGAGATACGATGGTCAGTCCAATATTCGTAGAAGCCTTCGGAGGCAACCCGGCACTTCGCCCAGCCAAAAGTCCGGCGACAACGTTACCGAAAAGGGTAAGGGCAACTGCACCAATGGACAACCATACGGCTCCACCTAATGACAATGGATCAATTGTCAAACCGAAGCTGAAGAAGAACATGGCCCCGAAGAAGTCACGAAACGGCAGGATGAGGTGCTCGATGCGCTTCATGTGTTGTGTTTCTGCCAAGACGAGACCCACGAGTAATGCTCCGATGGCTTCGGCAACATGGATCGTTTCGGAAAAACCCGCAATCAGAAACAAAGCGGCAAACACTGTAATCATAAACACTTCGTTTGATTTGATGTTCAGTGCCCGATTCAGGAAAGGAACGAGCTTGCGGCCTACGATAATGAGGAGGAGCATGTAACCGAGTGCAATCAATGCGGATGAGAGTACGCCAGCAAGAGAAGTTGCACCGCTTAACACCAAGCCGGACACGATTGAGATATAGACGGCCAAGAATATGTCTTCGAACATGATGATCCCCAAGATCATCTCTGTTTCGCGATTTGCTGTACGTTTGAGATCCACCAGTACTTTTGCCACAATGGCACTGGAGGAAATAGTGGTAATACCTGCGATAATCAAAACTTCTTTAAGTGGAAATCCAGCGGCCCAACCAAACAAGAGGCCGAGGGTAAAGTTGATGACAATGTAAATGGTACCGCCAACGGCAATAGATCGACCAGCCTTGATCAGGCGGCCTACTGAAAATTCAAGTCCGAGGTAAAACAACAGGAAGAGTACGCCGAGTCTGCCCATAAATTCGATGAGCGGGGCGCTTGAAATAAAGCGGAGATCAAACAAACCGATGTCGGGAGCGTGTGGACCCACGATCATCCCGACGAGAATGTAGAAGGGTACGATGGAGAATTTTAACTTCATGGAGAGGAACCCCGCGATTGCTATGAGTGCGAGGGCAAGACCGACTTCAAAAACGATGTGCTCCAATATCACTCACCTCCGTTGCTGAGAATAGTCTTGAGAGCCTTCACCTGCTTCCGTTCACCTGCAACGACCAAAGTAGATCCTGTACAAAGGACATACTCGGGGCCGGGATTAATCGTTTGATTATGGTCTTTTTCGATAACGGCGATGATCGTAGCGCCTGTTTCTTGACGAATGTTGAGTTCCCCAATCGTCTTGCCAATGGCAGGAGCGTTCGATTCAATCTTGTACCATTCGATCATGAGTTTGTCTAACGCAACCTCGACTGTTTCCAGTGCAGATGGTTTGTACGTCAAGCCGCCTACGATGGCAGCAATTTGTCTCGCCTCATCATCGTCAAGGGTAACCATGGAGAGCGTTTCGTCTATATCATCACGGTCAAAGTGATACATTTCCCGACGGCCGTCATCGTGAATGACGATAACCAGCTTGTCGCCACTTCTGGTCTCGACCTGGTACTTCCTGCCGATTCCTGGCAAATCGGATTCTCTAATAGAGAACATGTATGATCCTCCTTCACGCAAAACACTGTATTGGCATAGATAGCTGCTCTTTTTCCCAGTGAGCAACAAGTCGTCAATAATTATTTGGAATTATATCCATCCCGATGATATTTTAGTAATAATCCCCCCTGTTGTGCGGATTATTGTCGACATTCATACCTACAACAACTATTATACACGAAATGACATCGTTTTTCTTTAAAATGAAACATTTTTATTTAAAAATGACACACTTATAAATGAGCACGAATATTAACTATCCTCTAAAACGCAGTCGCTCCTCTATGAGTGGACTTCGATAGAGGTTATTTTAAGGATGATAAAACATGGCGAACAAACAGTATCGATTAACAGAAGCGGAATGGGTCTTTATTCAAGACATGCGATCCATGGAGATGGATGAGCTATTGGACATCGTGATCGCATTGCGCAATGAGGTAAGGGAGCTGGAGAAAAAGGCGGAGCTGATCAGAGAGCGCGAGAAAGACGGCTGGCAGGAGGAGTATCAGGCAGCTCAGAAGCGAATTAATCACCTGCGCCAATTTGAGGTTGAGCTTCGCAAAACATGGCCGAATGACTAAAGCAAAAAGAGGTTCTCTCTCAATCGGAGAACCTCTTTTTTATAGGGACTAGGCCATGATCGGTTTTGCTTCTGACTCCTTGTCCGACTCGATGGTTGTTTCATCTGTTTGCTGGACACGTCCCGGATGGAACTCATTTTCATGCTTGGCTATAACCACGGCAGCTACGCCATTCCCGATCAGATTCGTGATGGCACGAGCTTCTGACATGAATCGATCAACGCCGAGCAGGAGGGCAATGCCTTCGACCGGAATGACAGGGAAGGCTGCCAAGGTAGCGGCGAGTGTAATGAAACCAGAACCAGTGACACCGGCAGCCCCTTTTGACGTAATCATCAGGATTCCTAAAAGAGTGATCTGTTCCCAAAAGCTGAGCTCGATGCCATATGCCTGGGCGATAAAAATGGCAGCCATAGATAAATAGATGGAGGTGCCATCCAGATTAAACGAGTAGCCTGTCGGTACGACCAGACCGACAACGGATTTGGAGCAGCCGTACTTCTCCAGCCGGTCCATCATTCTTGGAAGAGCGGATTCTGAGGAGGATGTCCCGAGCACGAGCAGGATTTCCTCCCGAATGTATTTGATAAACGAGAAGATGCTGAATTTGTAGTAGCGCGCGATCCCGCCCAATACGAGAATAATGAACAAAAACATCGTGATATAGACTGCCGTCATCAAAAGGCCCAGTCTGGTCAGCGACCCGATGCCGAATTTGCCAATCGTGTACGCCATCGCCCCAAATGCAGCGATTGGAGAAACCTTCATGATCATGTTAACGACACCAAAAAATCCGTGTGTCAGCTTGTCAAACAGCTTGATGACAGGCTGGGACGCTTGCCCCATGGCAGCGAGTGAGAGACCAAACAGGACAGCGAAGAACAGAATGGGTAACAGCTCGCCTTTTGCCATAGCCCCGACGACGTTTTCCGGGATAATCCCCGTAATAAAATCAATAAAACCGTTGTTACTCTGAGCAGCAGCCTCCGTATACTTGGAGACGTCCCCACTAGTCAGTCCTGTTTTGTCAAAGCCTGCTCCAGGCTTGATCAAGTTGACAACCAACAGTCCGATCGCCAATGCGATTGTGGTAACGATTTCAAAATAGAGTAGCGCCTTGCCGCCGATCTTTCCGACCTTTTTCATGTCTCCCATACTGGCGATTCCATTCACTACGGTGAAGAAGACAATCGGTGGAATGACCATTTTGATCAGTTTGACAAAAATATCGGCCAACACTTTCAGCTCTGCGCCGAATTTGGGTGCAAAATGACCAACTACGATACCGAGAATGATGGCAATAACGACCTGTACGGTCAGATTTTTAAAGTTGATCCGCATCGAATCCATTCCTCCTCCAAGAATTGAAAGCGCTTTATTCCCTCTCTTTTGCATTGTATAGATGGTGTGGAAAATTGAAAATGATGCGGTCATATTGGTTGTTTTGGTCATTTTGGTCATAGAAATCCCCTCAAATTGGAAAGGAAAAAATCAATGATTGACATACTCTCGACACGAACGATAGGTAAAGTAAGAGAGGTACATAGTGACACGAAAGAAATAGACAACCGGGAGAATGGAGGATTTTCTATGTTCAAGAAGCAATATCTGGCGATTGCCTCAGCGTTGATTCTGACTACCACACTTATTCCGACGAGCTCTCAAGCGGCGACTGGAACGAAGAATCTGCAAGCTAAGTACAACAACATTAAAGTTATTTATAACGGTGCGGCTGTTCCAACAACAATCGAACCATTCATCGTAAACGGAACCACGTACATTCCACTTCGCATGATGGCTGGCGTATTCAGCAAGGATGTAGCATGGGATGGCGCGAAGTACACCATTACGGTAAAAGACTTGCCTAACTCCCAACACGCAAACGAGTTGGCTGCACGTGATGCTCAAATCAGAAGCCTGCAAAACACCATCGATAGCCTGAACAAAGAGATCTCTGATTTGAAAAACGGCAAGAAAAACAACAATAACAAAAAAAATGATGATATTCAGGATGCCTTGGATGATCTGGAAGATGATCTGAACTCTGATTACGATGACTACAAAGACCTCAAATGGAGTATCTCCCTGAAGGGCGATGAGGATGATATCGATGTAGAAATCGAGATCAATCTGGATAAATACAAAGATGAATTCGATGACCTGGATGACGATGGCGATGTAGAGGCTCTCGTTGAAGATATTATCAAAGATATCTGGGACGACAAGGATTTCGAAGATGCCGACATTAAAGGTGAAATCATCGACAGCGACTCCGACGATACGATTTATGAGTTCGAAGGCGATGCTAGCGATCAAGACATCAACTTTGACGTGTAAAATTAACGGAAAGTGAGGACGTTCCTCACAAAAAAAGCTTTGCTCCTTTTTACAGGATGCAAGGCTTTTTTCCTATTTTCCAAAAACATCAAAGCCAAATTTAAATACAAGGTTGTAAACTGATAGAATAGAAGTACGTAGACGATTAGAGAGACCATGCGAGAATTCTCGAATAGGAATGATCATATGTCTGTAAATCAGGTAGGGAAGATATGAAAAGCATATTATTGGTAGAAGATGAACTGGTGATAGCGCGCGTGATAAAGGCTTACTTGCAAAAGGCAGGGTATGAGGTCTGGTCAGCGAACGACGGACTCGAGGCGATGGAGCTTTTTGACGAAAAAAAGCCGGATCTGGTTCTGTTGGATGTCATGCTCCCTGAGCGCAACGGCTGGGAGATTCTCCAGTACATTCGCGAAAAGAGCTCCTGTCCGGTCATTATCATGACGGCGCTCGGTCAAACAGACCAAAAGCTCAAAGGACTGAATCAAGGGGCAGATGACTACATAACGAAGCCGTTTGTCGCGGATGAAGTAGTTGCACGGGTCAATGCGGTGCTGCGCCGCTCCGTTATTTTGGTGAAAGATCAGGAAACCCGACTATTTGGAAGCTTAAAAATAAACTTTCAGTCCCACCACGTGACGCTGCACGGTCTCGAACTGACGTTTCACCCGCGCGATTTGTCCTTGCTGCTTTTTCTGGCACAAAATCCGAATCAGACCTTTACCCGGGAGCAATTGATCGAACAAGTATGGGGAATGGACTATGGTGGGAGTGACCGTGCTGTAGACCTGGCGATCAAGCGGGTCAGAAAGACGCTGGAGAATTGGCCAGTTCAGGAAGGCGAGATCAAGACGCAAAGAGGGGTTGGGTATCAATTCTGTGTTTATAAAAAACAATGAGCCCGTATCGCTGCTGCGCTATTGGACCACACGCTATCTACTCACCCTCGTGATCGGATTAATCATCATTGGGGCTGTTTCTGCCTATTGGATCAAGTACGCTGCGATTGAAAAGCAGATCGAGGTCACGCGACTGTTTGCGGAGGAAGTAGCTGATCGAGTCGTCGATGATGTTGGAAATATTTTGGTGGGGGAAAAACTTCATCAGGTATTGGATAATCGGCGCAAGTTTATGGGTGTGGATCGCAACCTGATTTTGTTCATTGAAGATGTAAAAGGAAAGGTCGTATACAGTCGTCCAACCAAGCTTCCGCCTCCTTTGCAGCAGGCAGCACCTGAGCTGTTGAAGCAGGCAGATATGCGGGATAAAGTGAGGCATCCGTCAGGGGAGACCCTGTATGTAATCAGGAAGAATTTGGAGTTCAATGACCGAATCATTGGCGAGGTGATCTTGCTTTTTCCAGAAACGGATATCAAGGTAGGGAAAGAAGAAATCCAATATTTGGTCATCATGCTGGGGAGTTTGGGGGTGCTTGGCTGGGCGGTTATTTATTTTCATGCGCGGAAGCTGTCTGAACCGATTCAAAATGTGGTAATGTCCGCACGACAGATCGTAGAAGGAAACTACGACGTCTTGCTCAATAAAACGATCAAGGAAAAGGAAATTCACGAGCTGGTTCATACGTTTGCAGAAATGGCCGACCGTCTTCGGCAGTTGGAAAGCATGCGAACAGAGCTTTTGGCTGGGGTGACACACGAGTTGAAAACCCCCGTTACGTCGATTAGCGGATTGATCCAGGCAATTAACGACGAGGTGGTTTCCGGTGAGGAGCAGAAGGAGTTCTTGGAAATCTGCTTGAAGGAGACCAAGCGTCTGCAAAAAATGGTAGAGGATTTGCTAGACTTCAATTCATTTGCCGTAGGAGCGATCACCGTTTGTCAGGAAGAGCAAAACGTGAACAAGCTGGTCCGCGAGATCGCCTCACAATGGCAGATTGTTAACGACCTCGGTCACGTTACGTTTACCGTTGGGGTTCTGGACAAGCAGACGATGATCTATGTCGATCCGGGGCGTGTCCAGCAAATCCTGATTAACCTTTTGAACAACGCGAAACAGGCTGTTGGTGGGAAGGGAAGCATAGCGCTCACTCTCTACGAAACGGACACCGATTTACGAATCGACGTCAAAGACGATGGACCAGGAATACCCGCAAAGGAACAGCCTCTTGTGTTTGAGCGCTTTTTCCGGGGAAGCAATAAAAAAGACAAAGTACGTGGACTCGGTTTGGGGCTGTCCTATTCTCGCATGATGGCGAAGGCGCTTGGTGGAGATCTCCTCCTTGCAAATAGCACGTCAGAGGGATCTGTATTTACGCTCATTTTGCCCATGCGCAAGGAGCAGAGCGAGGAGATTGCTTGAGAGCTTCACCGGCGTTGGTGGAGCTCTCTGATTTTCTGCATCAAGGGTTCTCCGATACTCGGGGCGAATTGATCGTAGACTGGCTGCAATGCTTCGATCCAGGCCGCACGTTCTTCTGCTGTCTGTACGTGGATGTTCATCCCCCCATTTTCTTGGAGCAAGCGTAGTTGTTTGTCATTCATCGAAACAGCCAATTGATTATTGTAAGCTGTCGCTTCCTGCATCGCTTCTGATATCGCCTGCTGAATATCGGCGGGGAGATTGTTCCAAAACGTTTTATTAATCACGACGGCGTAGCCCAAATAACTGTGATTGCTGATCGTCATGTGCTTTTGAACGTGGTAAAGCCGTTTGGTGTACACATTGGAGATCGTATTTTCTTCGCCGTCTACTTTTCCGGCAGCCAGCATGCTGTATAATTCATTGAAGGAAGAGCCTACAGGGATTGCGTGGAGCGTGCGAAACTGAGCTTCGATCACGTTGCCTGGAATGATGCGCAAACGTTGGCCGACAAAATCGGAAGGCATAATTAATGGGCGGTTGGCTGTTACTTGCTTAAAGCCGCTTCCCCAGAAGGCCAGCCCTTTCATGTCGGAATCTTCAAGCTTATCGAATAGTATTTGGCCGATTTCCCCATTGAATACAGTTTCGACGTCCTCTTGCGATCGAAACAGATAAGGCAGATCAAGGACAGCCCACTCGGGAATGGTGTTCGACACATAGGAGAATGCAGGGGCGATCATCTGGATTTCGCCGTTTTGCAAAGCAGTCATTTCGGTTTTCTCTGTGTGAAGGATACTGTTGGGAAAGACTTGCACCTCTACACGTCCGTTTGTCTTTTCCTTCACGAGCTGGGAAAAACGTTCGATAGTCAGACCCTTCGGTGTGTTTTCCGCGATCACGTGGCTGAACTTGATGATAATTTGATTGGACAGCCCTACTTGTTCTTCGTCGTATCCTCTGTTGTCCATCAGGAGATCTGGACCGAAGCCGATAATGACAGCGCTCACAAGTCCAAGTAAGACTATGAATGTACTGGTTACCAATGATTTCATTATTAAACACCTGCTTATGTTGAATGAATGTGAGTGAGTTACAAACCCAATGGAAAGGAAAGAACGAACCTGCTCGAACGATTAACAATTAAATGGAAGATTATGCTACTCTCCGTCGGAATCGTTCTTTTTTCCTTGATCATCGGAAACTTGATCATGGCCGGAGGGATTATTCGGATTACGGAAACCCAACTGGGACAACGGCTGATGACCACAGCGCGCACGGTTGCGACGATTCCAAATGTACAAAAAAGCATACAGGAACCAGACGGGTGGAAGGTGATCCAACCGACAGCCAACAACCTGCGCGTCGTCAATGATGTGACGTATATCGTCGTACTGAATAAGGAGCGTGTTCGTTATTCAGACCCATTAGATGAGCGGATTGGTACGGTGTTTATGGACCCTGCGGTTGATGAGGCCTATGCGGAGCACTCCTATTTTCAAAAAGTCATAGGAGAGATGGGAACGGCTCTGCGGGCCTACGTGCCAATCATGGATGACCAGCATCAGCAGGTGGGTGTTGTCGTGGTCGGACGTGTCATGCCTGATGTCTGGGGGATCTTGTACAGCGAGCGAAACAATATCGCGCTGACCTTTTTCCTCTCCTTATTGTTCGGGGTGTGGGGCTCCTATCAGTTGGCCCGTCACATGAAAAAGCAGATGCTCGACTTGGAGCCAGACGAAATCGCGCGAATCCTGGTAGAGAGAACCGCAACCTTCCATGCCATGCATGAGGGAGTAATCGCTATCGATAATCGGGAGCGAATCACAATCTTTAACGACAGGGCGAAGCAAATTTTTGGCATAGAAGGAGAAGTGCTGGGCAAGCACATACGGTCTGTCCTGCACGACACCAGATTACCAGAAGTGTTGGAGCTTCGCCAGAATTTTACCAACACGGAAATTCACGTCGGCAATACATTGCTCTGGTCCAACCGTTTTCTGATCAAAGTCGAGGAAAAGATCGTCGGCGCCATTGCGATTTTTCAGGACAGAACAGAAGTGGCGAGAATGGCGGAGGAGCTGACAGGTGTAAAAGAATTCGTCGGTGCACTGCGGGTACAAAATCACGAGCACATGAATCATTTGCATACCATCGCAGGCTTGCTTCAGCTCCATCAGCATGAAAAGGCACTCACGTATTTGTTCGAGGTCAACGAGCAGCAGGAGGAGCTCACCTCCTTTTTAACAACAAGGATCATGGATGAGAACTTATCTGGGCTTTTGATCGGCAAAGTAAGTCGCGGAAGAGAGCTGGGCATCCGTGTTGTCATTGATCGCAGGAGTCATCTGGAACGTTTTCCGCCGTACATGGATCATCATAATTTCGTGCTCATATTGGGAAATCTGATCGAGAATGCCTTTGATTCACTGGAGCGCATCGAACGTGACGAGAAGGAGATCATGATCAGTATCGAACAAGACGAAGAGATTTGCTCCATTTTGGTGGAGGACAATGGAATCGGCATGGACGAAGAGACGCGCCGACATATGCTGGAACGGGGATTTTCTACGAAAGAGCGTGCGCACCGTGGACTTGGTCTACATCTGGTGCATCAGTTGGTCAATAAAGGGGGAGGCGAGCTGGTTTGCCATTCGGCACGCGGAGAAGGGGCCAGCTTTCTCATAACGTTTCCGATGGGGGAGGTGGACAGTCATGGAGAAGGGTAACGATCACATTCGCGTACTGATTATGGAAGACGATCCGATGGTACAGGAAATCAACAAGCAGTTCATTGAGCGCGTCCCGGGCTTTGTCGTGGTCGGAATTGCAGCCAACGGGGCAGATGGACTCAAGCTAGTGAAAGAGCTCACTCCTGACTTGGTGATCATTGATATTTTTATGCCGATCCAGGACGGGGTGAAGGCGCTGATGGAGCTGCGCGCCGCCAAACATGCAGTAGACGTCATCGTCGTAACCGCTGCCAAGGACAAAACCACGATCCAGTCCATGCTGCGCAATGGGGCAATGGACTATATAATCAAGCCGTTTCAGTTTGAACGGATCAAGCAATCATTGGAAAACTATCGAGAGTTTCGCCGACGGATTGAGTGGGAGGGAACCGCATCCCAGGATGAGGTCGACCAGCTGTTATTCCGCAAAAGCCGGGAAAAGGAACAAGCCGATACCACTCCAGCCAGGGCAATGCTGCCGAAGGGACTGCACGCTGTCACTATGGAGCAAATCATGCGTCAGATCGAGAAAGAGAGTCAGCCGCTCTCGGCAGATGATGTGGCCGAACGCGTTGGGATCGCGAGAGTGACGGCCAGACGCTATTTGGACTATCTAGAGAAGAGCGGGAGTGTCAGAATGGATGTCAGTTATGGTGGGGTAGGCAGACCGACGAATCGCTATGTACGTGTCACTCCACAAGATGCGGGGGGCATGGGGGGTAGAGAGCGCCATGGTCGATTATGAATCGTTATTAGGTTCGCTGTTTGATATTGTGCACGTAACAGACGCAGAAGGCAGAACCTTGTATGGCTCAGGACGATATGAGGAATTTTTCGGAATCGATCCCAGGGAGATGATAGGCAAACCGATCGAGGAGTTTTATCACCTCGGCTATTTTGCGCCAACGATCACGATGCGGGTCATTCGCGACAAGAAAAAGGTACACACGATTCAAACCACCCGCAAAAATCAAAAGCTTTTTGTGGAAGGCACACCGATTTGGGATCAGGACGGGAATTTTAGCGGAGTGGTTCATACTTTCATTGATATAACGAGCCAGGAGCAACTGCAGCAGGAATTAAATGAAGTCAAGTACGTCGGAACGGTCTTGCAAAGTGAAATGACCAAGGAGAACAACAGACGAAAAGGAGAGACTAGCTTGATCTACCGCAGCCAGTCCATGGAGCAGGTCGCCATGTTGGCCAAAAAACTGTCGCAGGTAGAATCATCCATGATCCTGCTAGGAGAATCAGGTGTCGGAAAAGGCGTGCTGGCAAAATACATCCACGAGTGCAGTCCGAGAGTGGACAAGCCATTCGTGCACATCAACTGCGGAGCCATTCCCGAGACATTGCTGGAGTCAGAGCTGTTTGGCTATGAAAAGGGTGCTTTTACAGGAGCATTCAAGGATGGCAAGGCAGGTTTGATTGAGAAGGCAAACGGAGGCACGCTGTTTTTGGACGAGATCGGGGAGATGTCACTCTCCTTGCAAGTAAAGTTGTTGAATGTGCTGCAAGAAAAAACGATTACGCCTGTAGGCAGCTCTGTCTCGCGAAAAGTAGATGTAAAGCTGATCACGGCTACGAATAAAAACCTGCGGCAAATGGTCAAGGAAGGCAAGTTTCGCGAGGATTTGTACTATCGCATTCACGTCGTCCCATTGGAAATTCCGCCGCTGCGCGAACGGCTGGAAGAAATACCCGTGCTCGTCCATTATTTTCTTAATGTCTTTTCGCAAAAGTACTGCTTGGAGAGACAGCTCGCAGATACTTGCTATCGCATCCTCAGTGAATACGATTGGCCTGGCAATGTGCGGGAGTTGGAAAATGTAGTGGAACGGCTCGTCGTCACGTCTCACGATGTCCTCATTACGCCCGCGCAAATTCCGCGTTACATACATAACCAAGAGTACAGAGAGCACAAAGGGATCAAGGTCGATCGTGTGATGGCGATGCAGGAAGCAATGGACGAGGTGGAGCGCCAGCTTGTGCAACGGGCGTATGAGCAGCATAAAACGACGACAAAGGTAGCGGAAGCGCTCGGAATCAGCCAGCCGTCTGCCAGTCGCAAGCTGCGAAAATGGTTATGCACCAGTTGACACAGATGTACGATAATGGGGAGAGAACCCCGGAGGAGGAGACTGGACAGATGAACAAAGGGAAAGCATTGCGAGCGGGAGATACAATCGGAGTAGTGGCAACCTCTAGCCCTGCTACAGAAGAAGTGCTGAACAAAGCAATGGCAGAGCTGCAAGGTCTGGGATACAAGGTGAAAATATCGGATACATGCCGAGAATCGTACGGTGGGTATTTGGCGGGAACTCCTGAGCAACGGGCGGCGGAGCTGAATGCCATGTTCGTGGACGAGGAAGTGGACGGGATCATGTGCATGCGCGGTGGTTACGGTTCCCCGCAAATGCTACCCTTGCTCGATTATGACCTCATCGCTCAAAACCCGAAGCTGTTTATCGGCTACAGTGACATTACGGCGTTGCATACCGTTTTCGGACAGCGTGCGAATCTGGCTACCCTTCACGGACCGATGGCTACCTCAGACATCGCGCATGGACTGGATGACTGGTCCAAGCAATATTTGCTGCGCGCCATGACTCGCCCCGAGCCATTGGGAGCAATCATGAATCCGCCGGGGGAAGAAATCGTTTGTCTCGTCGAAGGTCAGGCAGCTGGACCCGTAGTCGGCGGGAATCTCGCCCTCGTCTCCGCGTTGATGGGCACGCCTTACCAGCTCGATACGAGAGGCAAGCTGTTGTTCCTGGAGGATATCGACGAAGAGCCGTACCGGATTGACCGCATGCTGACACAGCTTGCCCAGGGTGGCTTGTTTGATGATTGTGCGGGCGTCGTCATCGGGACATGGACCGATTGTGAGCCGAAAAAGCGCGAAGGCTTCTCTGTCTGGGATGTGTTTCAAAATATCGTCGTACCGTACGGAAAGCCAACCATCTGGAACATTCAGATCGGACATGGCGCGTGCAACATCGCGCTCCCTCTGGGCGTAGAGGCCAGTCTCGATGCGACAAACGGTGAGCTGGTGATCGAGGAGAGCGTAACCATATAGTGTGAATAGGTTTGAATTCAAGAAGGCTTCCCCCAACTCTTGTAGCGTTGGAGGGAGCCTTTTTGGGTTACTTAGAAAAATAAGGAAACAGGACGTTTGACCCATAAAATATTTTCCAATATATCCCGATTATTAGATGGAATGTAAAAATAAGACGGAATATGGAAGTTGCTTGCGGAGGATTTTTTTGGAAGGGGAGATAGGTCTAATGATGCTAGCGTTACTTCAAGCACTTACAATGGGGTTGTTCAGCCCCGAGTACTCATATGTCGTGCGGGGAGCGACCCTCAAGTGTAGTCAGGGAACCGACCCCGGCATTTTGAATTTACCTTGGTGCCATGGCGTTTACAGCCTTAACAAGCCTGTCATGAATGTCGCCGATCACGTCCCCGGCGTGAATATCGGATGCTTTGGGTTTTGTAAAGCGCTAGGAGGAGATGTGTGTGTACCACAGACGTTCTCGAAATGGACAGATGGAAAACACGATGTGCTCATCGACAACGAGCATGCCTTGCTGAGCAGGTCACAGCTCGTTTGCAATCGTTCAGGCATCATCACGATTGAAAAAGACGGTCAGGATTGACGCTTATCGCGCTTGCTAGAGAAGGAGGGGAGAGAACATGCAGCGTACAAGTGGCGTCATGACCTATCAGGATATAAAAGTCGTCTGGCCATATGGACCGATCCGGCTAGATCAGTTAGAGTTCGTCCATCAAACAGGCACGCATGCCAAGCTCACAATCACAGGAATTGTCCCGGAAGACAAAGAGGACGAGATCATCAATCGTGCTGGCACCCACGATCCCATCGAGCTGTACAAGGTGGAAGGCGGGGAAAAGCAGCCGATTTTCATGGGGCGGCTGGATCATGTGGAGATCAAGGTCGTACGAGATATTCACTACGTCACGATAAAGGCCGTGTCGCATACATATGCGTTGGATCTGAGCGTGAAAACACGTTCGTTTCAACAGGTGAATCGGTTGTACCGGGATGTCGTAGACGAAATCATGTCCATCTATCAAGGTGGAGATGTCATCGATCAAGCCTTCGACGACCGCCAGCAGGGCAAATACATCATGCAGTACGAGGAGACAGACTGGACCTTTTTAAAACGAATCGCGTCCCATGTCGGAGCCGTCCTCGTCCCAGATTTGAGTGCGCATAAGGTACGCTTGTGGATCGGCATGCCCGAGGGACGCAAGCAAATCAAGCTGGAAGAAGAATCGCCATACGAGGTCAATCGGGCCATCGCGCCGTACATGAAAAAAGCCGCAAACGGCTCCTCGTCCGTCAGCGAGTACCAGTACACGACGTACGCCTTCGATTACGACGACCTGTTGCAAATCGGAGATGAGGTGCGGCGGGAAGGGCAAACGTTTGTCATTACAAAAGTGACTGGGAAGCTGGAGCAGGGACTCCTGAGGTGGAGCTACGTCTGCGCCGTGCCTGAAGCCGTCAAGCAAACGAAGCTGTACAACAAGGCCATCATCGGTGCGGCGATCGACGGAAAAGTGATTCAAATCGGTCGCAACCAGGTCAAGCTCCACCTGAACATGGACAAAAAACAAGAGCCAAGCAAGGCCCAGTGGTTCCCGTATGCAGCGGAAGGCAACCAAATTTTGTACCTCATGCCCGAGCTCGGCTCAAAGGTAAAGCTGTACTTCCCGAGCGCCGATGAAGACGACGGCATGGTCATGAACTCCGTGCGCCATGCGCCCAAAGGAGCCGCTGCCGAGAAGCAGGAGCGGCAAATGCAGGACCCCGGTGTGAAAACGTTTGGAAATCCGCAGGGGAAAGAGTTTACGCTCGGGGATAAAGAGCTGACGATGACGGCCCAGGAAGGGATGCTCTACATCTCAATGAACAAGGATGTTGGCATCAGTCTGAAAAGTACCTCGAATGTGAATATCAGTGCGAGTGGTGCCCTGACCTTGAAAGGGGCAGCGGTGTCTTTGTCCGGGACTGAGAGCTTGAACGTGAAAACGGCGTCGGATACGATAGAGCTGTTGGAGGAAAACAAATCCAGCAGTGAGGAGATTAAGCTGGAGGCGTCTAAGCGAACGGAGTATAAGCAGCTATTTAGTGCGTTTGAAAAGGACGTTCAGGAAAACGGTTTGGCTGCCGTAATGGCCCGCAGAGCCTTCAACAACCAAGTAGCTGAGGCGAAAGGGAAGATAGATGCCTTTGGAGATACCTTGTTAGGTTTGTGGAATACGGCAGTAGATGCCGGAGACATGCTGCTGACAGGACTTGCGGGAGAAGAGAACACGCAAGATTTATATGAATTTGTAAGCGGCGAAGAAGTTGGCACACTGAGGGAACGCAATGGCATTGTGAAAGGTATCGAGAAAGGCGTAAACGATACGCTCAATTATGTGGGAGATACGGTTACGGGCAAGAAGGGACCGGAAGAAATCTTTTCAGATTTGGGGAAGCTGGGACAAGGGCTTTACGACGACTATATCGATCCATTTGCGAAGGAAGAGCAATACAAACAAGAAAACTTGTTTAACGGCGGTCTGTGGACCAGATCAGAAGAACAAAGCTATGCGAAGGGCCAGAATGCGTTTAAGAAAGACATGGTGGTAGCAGAGGTAGCGGCAAACTTTCTTAGTGCCGGAACAGGTACAGCCGTCATGCGGACGGTGAAAACGGCCGATAAGCTGGATGGGCCGGATGTTAAGAAAAAGTCTGGTGACCATGAGGGAAATGGGAAAGGTGTCCTTCTGCCTAATTCCAGTATCGATGAACTAATGCACGTCATTCTTAAGGATGGAAAGCTAAAGACGGCGGCTAAGAGTTTTGCAGAGTCGATGATTAAATTAAAAAATATAATTGATGCGTTTCTTGAACGGATGAAAGGTGAAATAGATATACGAGTGGGAGTGATGTGGACTAGTCCAATTGACGGTGGTGGAATTAGTTGGCCAGTAGTTTTTATCGAAAAGCGGAACAGTCACGGGAATGGAAATGGAGGCGGCGGTGGAGGAAATCATCGTCGTAGAAAAGAGGAGGAAGAGCCGGATAGAGAAGAGCGCGAGAGGAAGGAACGTGAAGAAAAAGAAAGAGAAGAAAGAGAGAGAAAAGAAAGAGAAGAAAGAGAGAGAAAAGAAAGAGAAGAAAGAGAGAGAAAAGAAAGAGAAGAAAGAGAGAGAAAAGAAAGAGAAGAAAGAGAGCGAAGGGAACAAGAGCAGAGGGATACTGAGGGGACGGGTGAAGATACAAAGAGGTATGCTGATCCTCCTGAAGAAGAAATTAAATTTAAGATTGATATTGCTGCTGAAAAGAAGGCTGAAGAAATAAGAAGTACAGGATTGAAAAATATAGAGGACTTTGCTAAGAATACTGGCTTGGATTTACAGGATGCAATAGATTTAAAATCACATCTATTTCTTAATAAATATGATTTCCCAGCTTATGATGAAAAAGGTTTATATTTTTATAAATCTAGATTAACACCTGATCCTGAAGTAGTATATGTTTTCCATAAAGCCCAAGAAGGAGAACTGACTTCTGCTCAGAAACAGTGGATTCAACAGTTAAAAGCACATGAATTAGATGAAAAAGCCCGAATGGATTCAGGGAAAGAATACTATAGACATCCAGAATCTTGGGATTTCGAGTTGAAAATGTGGAAATCCAAACCTCCTGGTGCACATGATAATGCTAAACCACAACCTGAATTTGGAACATTTCCTGGATATAAGGAGGAAAGTTCGATATTCTATAAAATCAAAAAAGGTGATGAATATGATATTGTCTTTTAGTAGTGCGGTACAAAGAATAAATCAATTAGATTGGAATATTGAAGAAAAGCCCAAAGAATCCCACTCAGTTCTGCTGGCTGAATATTTGAGAAGAATGGCTATTTTTACAAAGCCTTATTTTTCTATTCAAAGTCCAATAGGAAGTCCACTAAAAGTCCTAAATATTGAAAACAATGCTTTGTTGCTAGAAATTGATAGGGTTGTAGATGAAAGTGTGCCTGACATTAACAACCCAATACACTATAAAATATGTAGAAATTATTTAGAAACAGCATATATTGTTGAACAAGGATTTTCGGAAGCTTTAAAAGTAGCAAATATTTATGAACCTATCATAAAATTTTTTGAAAGAGGTGGGAAATTAAGATTTGATAGCGACAGGGCTTTGAGTTGTGGTAGTGCTGCTTTTGTTCTCGACAATTGGATTGATTTTCATAGCAGTAGGTTAGAAACGGATATTAGCGATCCTAATTTGGAGAGAATTGATCTTAATAACAATGTTTAGTGATAGCCCTATTGTATTTAGTGGATTTTAGAGGCTGTAAAATAATCTGGGAAAACATACAACCCCAAAAACAAGATCGTACAATACAACCAACATTGCCACAATACGAGATAGCCACCCGTATTGTGGTCTTTTATCCTAGTGCGGTTTGTTGATGAGTAGACCCCACCCAGTGCCGAATGAGTAGGGCAGATGAGTCTAAGTAGACTTAACTCAAGTTGTATTCGTATAAAGACTTTTTCATTTTATTTGTACGCACATCAATGTTTTAGTTTTATACCCTAAAAAGTGCTATTCCGATACATTAAACAGGTCGATTATGGTCAGATACCACCATGATTGACCTGTTTTTTGTTAGCTTCGTTTTCTCGCAGTTTTTTGAAATCAATCGCAACTGTAAAGAACGTCGCCCTGATAGAGAGGATGAAAAACTAACCAATCGCACCTTTAAGGATGTGTAGCACGACAATTAATAGTAGTGGGGGCTAAATCGAAAATATTTTTGATTTTATCAGCAACAGAATGGCATGTTATCGCGATTGTTACAGTGGAGAAATGAATCTGGTGACGACCAGTTGACATATAACAGGTAAGGTAACGTGTAGGCTAGCCACCTTCCCAACTTCATAGCCGCCATGCAGCGGCATAAAACTATGAGAAGGATGGTAATGAAAATGAGTAACTTCTGGTTGATTAAGAATAACCAAGCCGCAAATGAGTACATGGACAAGGTGAGCCAAGAGAGTCAGTTTACGTCACAACATAAGGGGTTTACCAAAGTGCCGCATAAAATTCATCGGTGCTACGGCTTAACACAATATGAAAAGCTGATTCTGATTGACCTGATCGCGTATATGAGCGACAAAAGTCAATGCTATCCGACCATCGAAATGATGGCTAGAAACATCGGATGCAGTTCAAAGTCAGTAGAACGCCATATCAAGGAATTGGCAGACAAGAAGATGATTCTAGTCAGTCAGGGTAAGAATAACACCTATTCCCTTTCGAATTATCTGCATTGCCACCCATATCTGTTAATGTCGGAAAAGACCCATGAGGTTATCGGAAGCGTACGGAAGCAAGTAAACGAGCGAGAGTTGACGCTTTGGATTCAGGGAATGGTCAAGCGTGACGAATACAAGTCGTATATTGACCAACTTCAAAGACTCAATGAAAGAAGACTGCCCATTGACAAATTCGCTGAGAAGGAGATTCTGGAAAGCTATGCTCAGTTCCTGAAAGCTGAAATGACCAAACGCTTTCCGCCCGATGTGAACGGGTAAAAATGATGAGTCTGTCATTTCAGCAGACTCTCTGCCCAGATAACCGTCAAATAGTCTGTTGAAGGATGCAAAAAGGGTGCTGTAGACAATGTGTCCACGATTTAGACATAGAGTCGGTTTAGAAGGACAGGGAGTCTGGATGATAGACATAAAGTCTGTTATGAAGCGTCAGATAGTCTCACTAATAATAATCATAAACAATACTCAATAAAGAAGAACCAATAGAAGAATCAATGAAAGAAGAATCAGCAGACGCCGTGCGGCGGTCTGCGATTTCGGGGGAGATTCTTGATTCTTGGAGGGGATTGGAAAAAGCGGCGGATAACTCTTTTGCGGATACTTTACTCAATAATCAAAGAAAGAGTTCCGCCGCCCCCCTTCTCCGCCCTGCCCTGTCGGACGGCTCTCTTAATGGCTCTGAGAACACACATAAGGCTTTTACAAAGAGGGGGGTGTATCTACTGATAACGCGGTTCTATGAGGGCGGTGCGGCAATGTGCTACTCATCTTCCATAACGATAAGGTCATGAAGTTCGATGTCGAGCGTCTTACATATGACTTCAAACGTGCTGAGATGGACTCTATCGACTTCATTTGAGCATAGATGACTGATTGTATTTGGTCTTAATCCCGTAAGTCTGGCTAGTTCGCGTTGGGACATGTTTCTTTCAGCCAATATTTCCTTGAGTTTCACGATAATAGGCATAGCTAACCTTCTTTCCAAACATCAACCTCTCTTTATTATACGTATACGGATTGGGTGGGTCTAATAAAAGTGATTGATTGTATCGTTTAGTAGATATATAATTCATTTGTATCTATTAGGCGTTACGATAATCTCAATTACTGTTACGGAGGGGGAGATGGCTTGAATCACTTAATCCACAGACTGGAACAGTTGCAGATGAGAGAAGCTGTTGTTCATGAGAAATTGAAGACCTGTATCACTTATCAATCTGCTATCTTGGACTTTACCATTCGGGAAGGGTTTCGTTGTCAGCGTACAGCCATAGAGGATATTGTATTAGCCGTTAATCGTATTGAGATGGATTTACGTACGGAATGTTGTCATCTCAAGTTAGAACAGGCGTTAATTACGAGTGAGATGCAGTTTACTGAGGGAGCGACAACATGAAGAACGTCATCGGTTACGTAAGAGTCTCGACTAGCGGACAAGCAAAGGACGGTTACAGTCTAGGGTATCAGCAGGATGAAATCCGCTCCTATTGTCAGGAGCAAGGATGGAACTTGATGAACATATATGTGGACGAAGGAATCAGTGGAGCAAAGGTCAACGAGGATGCTCTTGAGGTGGACAGGATAGGCTTCCAGAGCATGCTAACCGCCCTAGCCAGTAAAACCATTGATGCAGTTGTCGTCCTCCATACAAGCCGTTTATGGCGGTCTGACATTGTGAAGGTTCTCGTTCACAGAGAATTTAAAAAATACGGGGTGGACGTTCGGAGCATCGAACAACCCACCTACAGCATTTACAAGAAAGACCCGAATGACTTCCTGATTAACGGTTTGATGGAGTTGCTAGACGCTTACCAACGTCTTGAAATCGCTATGAAGTTAAGTCGAGGAAGGATCAAGAAAGCCCAACAGGGCGGCTATGCAGGTGGTAGAGCTACCTTCGGATACAAAGCCAAGAAAGGGCAGAAGTGTATCCAAGTAGACGAGAGACACGCCGAGACCGTTCGTAGAGTATTTGAAATCAAGGAACAGTATCCTGCTTGGTCATTAACCCAAATAGCTGAAACCTTGAACCAAGAAGGCTATACAACTGGGCAAGGCAGATTGTTTACAAAAGTACAAGTTAAACGAATCTTAGACAAACGTGATTTTTATAGCGGTACATATTGCTATGGAGATATACAAGCAGTTGGCTTGCATGAAGCCATTCTGTAACAGGAACTGAATGGAGAGGCTTGCGTCCCATTGCGGCTCGAGAGAGTAACGCTCGAACTGAGGTTGCCCCCATTCTATTCCTAATCATCAAAGAATTTGTATACAGGGGTGATTCCTTTTATGCACTACAAGCAAAAGCATATATATGTCGGACTAGATTTACATAAAGCCCACCATACAGCCGTCATTATCGACTGTTGGAATACAAAACTGGATGAAATCCAAATTGAAAACAAGCCAAACAGTTTCGATGATTTGTTGAAGTGGGTCAAGAAGCATTGCAAAAAAGGAATGACTCCTGTCTATGGATTGGAAGACACGGGCGGCAACGGTAGAGCACTCGCCGTTCATCTTGTCGAGAAAAAACAAATCGTCAAGGAAGTCAACTCTGCCCTTTCCTACAATGAGCGTAAGAGCTATGCCACCACACAAAAGAGCGACAGTTGGGATGCGTACTGTATCGCCAAAGTGTTGCTCTCCAGACTGGATGAACTGCCAGACGCAAATCCACAGGATATTTACTGGACAATCGGGCAACTGGTGGCAAGACGTAACGCATTGGTCAAACATGCCAGTTCATTGAAAAATCAATTGCACCAACAACTAAGCTACCACTTTCCGTCCTATAAAAAGTTCTTTTGTGACATTGACGGGAAAGCCGCCCTTGCCTTTTGGGAAGAATACCCTGCACCACATCACTTGGAGACGGTGGGGGAAGAGGAACTGGCAACCTATCTTCGCAAAGCTAGCCATAACACCTGTTCTACCCGTAAAGCAGAAGGAATTCTGGAATTGGTAAAGAAGGATGGGGAGACAAAGCGAAACTACCAAGAATCCAGAGACTTCCTCATTGTGAACATGGTACAGGACATGAAACGAAGCAGAGAACTGATTAAAGAAACAGAAGCTCAACTTCGACAGGTCATGCCTCAACTAGATTACAAATTAGAGTCGATGGATGGCATTGATGTCGTAACCGCTTCTCAACTGGTGGCGGAAATCGGTGATATTAACCGCTTCTCAAAAGCGGATAAATTAGCACGTTTTGCAGGAATTGCTCCTGTTCGCTTTAGTTCGGGCGGCAAGGGAAAAGATCAAGCAAGCGGACAAGGCAATCGAGTATTGAATAGTATCTTTCACAACTTAGCTGTTCAACAAATCCAAGTAGCCAAAGGAAGCAACAAGAAACAGCGAAATCCCCTCATGCACGAGTTCTACCAAAGGAAGCTAGCAGAAGGCAAGACAAAGAAACAAGCCCTCATATGCGTTATGAGAAGGCTTGTAAACATCATCTATAGCATGATGAAGAACAAGACGGAATACAGGATGGTTACTCCCCTAACAGACCGTCAAGCAGGATGATAGAATGGTGGTGATTGGTAAAACGATTGCCACCTTCTTTATTCCCCAGTTTAAGATTACAACTTAGGGGACGGGAAAAGCTAGATTACCTGATAGTATGTTAGGGAAAAATGATGCTGACCCGTTTAGGGACATTTATGGTCCTGGGCGTCTCTCTCACTCTGAAGAATGGGATAGTATTATTAAGAAGGCCAAGGAAGAAGGGGTAGAAGTAAGAATCTTAGACCGTGATATCATGGCATATGCACCAAAAGGAAATGGTCCTGGGCAATTAAATATTTATGAAGATGCTTCAATAAGCGCTTTGAGACATGAAGATCAACATTTTTTAGATGACAAGGCAAAAGGTTATCCGGCGGCAGAAGTTACTTACGAGTTCAAAAATCGAATTATTATGGAGCTCTGAGCATATATGGTGGAGATTAAAGAGGCAGAAAGGATTGGTAATAAGGCTCTTGCGGAACATCTGTGGAACAATTATAGAGACGAAAGACAATACCTAATAGATAATTATAGACCACAAAAAGATTAGATAGGGGTTATAAAACATGAAACCATTAAGTTTGGCTAAAGAAATACGTGAAGGTAAACTAGAAGATATTGAATTAGTAAAAAGCTTAGACATTCATCATAATATGGTACAAACGAGTGCCATCATTCAGATTGTTAGTAGAAAATTGTGTAACGAACAGATCGTTGATAAATTAACTTATATCAGCCAGTTTAGAGATCCCAAGGTAAATAAATTATTTGGCACAGATACTTTAGGGCATTTTAGCATGGCAGCACTTAAAGTACTTGATACAATAGAATCAAAAAAACGCTATGATGAGCTAACGAGTAATCTCGATGAGTGGGACAAAGAAATTGTAGAAAGGCTTGCAACTGGTATGTTTAATTGAGTTTGTCAAGATTTTTGTGTAAACCCATTTACTATCCTAAAAACAATATCGCAATGCTAGTTAGCCGCCAGTGTTGCGGTTTCTTTCTTCATCCGTTGCTGCAACACCAATAACCACTCAATGAAAGAGTATGAGCGGCGGCTTTCAAGAAGCCCCCACCTAGTGCCGAATGAATCACTTCATTTCATCATTACGAAGTTTATCTTTGTTCTACCTGTAGGAAGTTTTCAGGAATTAAGATGTACGCACATCAATGCTTGAATTTTATACCCTATTTAACGTAATAGCATTGCATCGAACAGGTCGATTATGGTCAGATACCACCATGATTGACCTGTTTTTTGTTAGCTTCACTTTCTTGCGTTTTTTTCAAATGTGATTGCAACAATGTACGTACATAGAACGATAGATATGGTGAAAGAGCATGAGTCGGTCAATCAGACATTGAGTCCTTAAGGATTGACAATACAGAATATAAGATATTTAATGCATGGAAATCCTATCGCACTCATAAAAAAAACGGAGGTTAGATTATGATTCCTAAATTAAATTTTAGAGAGATTTTAAATTCATTTGATGGGACATTTCAGGAATACAAATATAGGAACATGAGTAATTTAGAAGCATTGGCCAAGACTTTCGAGGATTTCGAGCTAATAATGAATAGTGGTGATCTAGAAAAAGCTACAATTTTAGTTAGGTATAGTGAGTTAGTATTAAAGCAACCCTACGTATTTCATAAATCAAAAGACATAATAATAAAGCTTTTAGATGAGGTTGACTACGAAATTCTACGACATATATTATCTGAAAGCGAATATGAAGAATTAATAACGCGAAAGAAAGAAGTTTTATATAATCTAAGTCAAAAACAATTAACGAATAATGCAAGAGCGATGTGGTACTATGATGAAATGATTGATGAAGTTAACAACTACTATCATTCTATAACTTCCAAAGACAAAACTCCTGATCAAATAGCAAAAGAAGTATTGGAGAGATTTAAAAGAGATTGTAGAAACACAAAGAGTGAGAAAATCGGAGTCTACACTACATTAGCTGAGAGATTATTAGAGGACGGATTGACGGATACTATTCAACTTAAACATATTGAAATTACCCTTAAAGAATTTAACGTTGACGATGTAGGAGAACAACTGTCTAAAAGTGAAAAACAAAAATTGCAATTGAGAATAGAACGAGTATTAGAACGTTTGGCAGATAATTAAAAGCTCAACCTCATAATAAGTACTTGACTCTTTAAATATAGTGGCTGGCGACGATTGCATGGGTATGTCAAAAGTTTGGAGTAAACTTGGTTTACAACTCCAACAGTAAAATCGTACAAACAACAAATCAAACACAAAAAAGCTTAATAAGCGCTTAAACTAACTTTCAAAGGCTTATTCCAACTCGAACGATGAGAGGGAATGAGCCTGTTTTGTATGGGATGGAGGGCATCATCGTCCTAGGGATGGGAAGGAAGACCGGGAGAGAGAAGAGAACAAGAGCAGAGAGATACTGAGGGAACGGGAAACGTGGCTTCATACCCACCTAGAACTCCAGAGACTACTGTAGAATCAAAAGTAGTAAATGCTGCACATGATAACCCAAGTAAAATAGCAGGCATGGATACTGTTTGGCGCTCATCTAAAAAAGAAAATCCGTATCCATATGCACAAGATTCAAACCAAATGAATCCATGTTTAACGTGTAGTGATATAAAAAATATAGAGGAGTACATGAAATATGCAAATGCCAATAAAAAGTAATCACATTCCACCCATAGGAGATTGTACAAATCTTTTTGAACGATTATCAAAATATATATCAAGATTTGATGAGAAATGGATAAATGAAATAGAACCAGCAAAAAAAGAGAGCATAGATACCCTAAAATATCTAACGCAAATTAATAATTATAACTATCATTTTCCTAAAGAATATGAGATTTATTTACATTATATGGGGCAGGATGATAGGGGTTTACTTAAAACTCAACTTCCAGGATATGCTTCCATTTCTGAGATAATTGATTCTTATGAAGCGATACATGAGGAAGCACCAGATACTTTAAGTGATAAATATGTACATTTTTTTCAAAAAGAATTATTTGATGGTCAACTATCATTTGATTTTACCCAAACTGATAATCCTCAGATTGTTATGACTAATGAGGACAGCCAGTTTGTAAGCTATTTTGCAGATAACTTTGAAAAATTGTTATTTCAATGTGCATTTAGTAAATATGAAAGTTTAAATTATGATAAGTGTATAATCTTTGCTGGATCACCAAACATGCTTAAAGAAGCAATACAGAGGCACAATGAATCGGATGTTCTTAGCATAATTGATAAATTTTCGAAAACATATGATTTTCAAAGAGCATGGTTTAGTGACTTGACTCATCACATAGGTTTTAAAGACGACATTAGCTTTTACATCGAAAGTAGGAATAATGCTTTGTGTGGGTTTATAGCAGGTGATTTAGATAAACAAATTGACAATATTGGTGAAACCTTACTAGCTGAATTATGTGTTAATAAAAAAAATTAAAGCTTTCACCATGCATGCTTATATGCAAAGTTTCGAATGGCAAAACGTGAACAGGTAGTGGCAGAAGAGTTGAAGAACCAGCAACTCGTACAGGAAGTAGAAAAGTAAGTGAGGTCTATTGCTTAGGCACGAGCTGTATACGAGCAGCTTATGGATTAAGGGACGGGTAATGCAGGAATGTAACCTTACGTTAATCAGTACGGGGAGACTGTAACAAAAGAACAGACTATTACTGATACAGAATTTAGAGGTTCGAACTCATTAACACTGCAACAAATTACCGATATTATGAATAATAAGAATAAAAGTTTGGTAGAAAGAGGATAGAAAAAGGTATTAATCCAAAAGTCATTTTAGCTACTCTCGCTCAAGAGCAAGGGTAGGTAAGAAGTGGAAGTTATCAAAGTGCATTCGGTGATTGGCAAGACATTTTCAGATCTTTTGATTGAGGGAGATTAAGCAATGAAAAAATTGTTAGTTACTTTAACCCTACTATCTTCGACGATAGTCTTTTCTGCTTGTAATTCCCAAAAGCCTAACTCTAATACATCCGAAATGAGTCAACAGGTTACGCCTGTGGACAAAACAGAGGGATTAATTACTACTGTAAATCAAGCTTCGGATACGAAAACAACAGACTTATCTGCCAAAGAACTAAAACAGTATTTAAACTCAACAAAATCAAACATCTCAACAATAACGGAGAAAGACAATGAAACAGGGACTATTTCAGTTATGGAGTCCCATATGGTATTTCCGTTTGTATTTGTGGAAAGCTTAGGGATATCATTCATTTTTCCAAATGATACAGATGATATAAATCCAACCTACCTGAATGTAAACAAGGCTACAAACATTAGAAATGTTAATGTAAAAGGCGCAATGCCAGGAATGAATTTTAAAGATATAATGAGTAAACTTGAAAATGCACAGGTCAAGAAAACGTGGGTCTCAACCGAAGATAATGTGGCTTATAAAATTGATTATAAACTCGACGGTGTCGTGTATACTTTTATTTCATCTGATGAACTGGGAAATGAATCACAACTATTTATTTCCCTAGACGATAACTAATATAAAATGTAATTAAATTTAAATTTTTCAAGGCGGTTGTCAATCTGGTGACCGTCTTTTTCTTATTTTTCAAAGGCTTATTCCAACTCGAACGACGAGGAGGAATAAGCCTTTGAAGCATGCCCAAAATTACAGGAGGGAAGGGAACTTCCTAAATTCTTCTTTCCACGAGGAGTCGTCTCCCCTCAAGGGAGAATGGTACCTACTGTATGAGGAAAAAGCTACTTACCACTTAATCGGCAAAGAATGATAACCAAACGCCAAATCAATCAAGGCACTTGCTTCTTGACGCTTCAACAAATCTTTTGCACGGAATGTAAAAGAGCCATCTGCGCTTAACTTCGTATCAGGATCGACAATACCTTGTGAAGCAAGAGTAGTGATCGCACTTTTTGCCCATGCATCGGCTTTGTCTTGCAGCTTCACTTTGCTGGTTGCCTCCGGTTCAAGCTGCTTCAAAGTTTGGATCATGACAGCAGCGGCTTGTCTTGAGATAGGTGCCGAAAGGTTCAAATCAGGGAGGCTTGCGGCCAATTGCTTTCTATTGTTGATTTCATCCCCGGGAAATCCGTACCAGCCATTTGCTTTGACCAGGGCGTCAATAAATTCGCCTTGTGTCATGGTCCCTGTAGGATCAAATTTACTTCCTGTTTTTGCCCCCATAATGGAAAGAGCGCTGAGATTGTTGATATAGGTCTTATAGCTACTGCTATTAGATACGTCTGAGTAAGTCTCTTTCCTATCCATTTTTTGTGAATGGGCAACGGCAAGTGAGACGTTTTTTGGGGTGGAATAATAGAAGTATGTAATGTTACCGTTTTTCTCTTCCTTGAATGCGATTTTACTGCCTTCCTCATCTACAAACAGTAGTGGATGAATCATGCGCAGCTTTTGTTTTCCAATGGTTGCATCTTCCACCATAAGTGAGCCATTCTCGTAGGCAATAGAAGTACGGTTCCAAAAGCCACGCGTATTTTGGTACAGCCCGATGTATTTTTGCGCATCCTTTTCACTCAAGGGCAAGTAAACAGGCTCCGCTTTTTCTGTTTCGGGGAAATAATGATCCATGAACTCTTTGAAAATATCGGATCTCATGTCTGAATCATTGTTGTAGGACATATAAAAGGCAGTTTTTTGTTCAGGGATCAAAACGATCAGGGAAGCATGTCCAGTAATGTTTCCACCCTTGAAAACAACGTGCTGACCATTTGCCAGCTCTCTATAAAGGTTTTCAAAGCCTACTGTTGTGACCGGGATGTCCTTTTCTGCGAAAATTTGATAAGAATGCATCAAGTCCATGCTTTTCTGGCTGACGATTTCCTTGCCGTTAAATTTTCCGTTTTGCAGGTGCATGATCAAGTACTTGGCCATGTCTTCTCCCGTTGATAGAATGCTTCCCTGCGGACCATCAGTTGGAAGGAATCCATCTGCCGGATGTGGCTCGCCATTAGGACCGTAATGGGCAGCCATTCTCTTCAAGAGCTCAGGCTTTGAGCGGACGCTACTCGAGGTCATTCCGAGAGGCTTGAACACTTTTTCATCCATATACTTGTTATAAGGAACTCCACTTGCTTTTTCCACGGCGTAGCCAGCGAGTAAGAATCCCGTATTATCATATGTATAGACCTCGCCAGGTGGTCGGATGACGGACGGCATATTATTCTTTGAAACGAATTCATCCATCGAGATGTCCTGCTCGATGTATTGTGGACCAAGAAAGGTAGTGATGTCAGGCATATCGAAGCCGCTTGAGTAGGTAAGCATGTCGTACATGGTGAGTGGTTTTCCGGTCGTGTTGGGAATCTTTAGCCCGCCGAGATATTCCTCTACATTACGATGCAGGTCTATTTTGCCCGCATCGACTTGCTGCAAGACGGCCATGGCGGTAAAGGTTTTCGTTACAGAGCCAATTTGGAACACCGTGTCTTTATCAACAGGGATTTTCTTTTCCTTGTCAGCGAAGCCGTAACCTTTGTTCACGAGAACCTTGCCATCGCGGACGACAGCAAAGTTGGAACCATTGACATTAAATTTTTTCATCTTCTCTGCAAACAGTTGATCGGCAAACGCTTCTACTTCTTTGGCATCCAGCGGTCCTTTTATATTGTTGGCAGCAATGGAAGTAGTCTGATTGGATTCCATTGCGCTGAGCGGCTGCGTGCATACGGTAATCAAGCTCGTAGAGAGAAGAAAAACTGCGAGACTCATTTTTTGAAAAGCCTTTTTCATGTGGGATTCTCCTTTGGGTTTTGCTAATGCGTTTTGGCGCACCGACTCCGAGAGTGAGCGCTTTGCATAGTATGGCAAAGCTCATGTCATACTGGGTAGTAACTTTCTGTCATATGACAATTTGTCACTGGCTCATACGCAGGTTCTAAGAGCATATGAAAAAGACTGCCGAGTTTCTCGACAGCCTTAAAGTGGGGGGAGAGTAGTTATTAATCTTTCAGCTCAGTAATCACTTTTGAAGCGCGTTTTTCATCAGGGGTAGGGAACATTTGAAATTGATGCTGAAGCTCGATTTCCTTCTCATTCAAGTCACTTGAAACTTTTTGCTCAGCTTGTTCCCTGTGTTTATCGCTATTTTCCACGACCAGTCACCTCCCTCAAAGGAGTAGGGTATACAACAAGTCCCTACTTTATCCCAAAAAGAGGAAAAGGATGCTTATCGTTTAATCGGCAATGAATAGTAACCAAATGCTAAGTCAAGCAAGGCACTGGCTTCTTGACGCTTCAGTAAATCTTTTGAGCGGAAATTGAATGAGCCATCTGCGTTTACCTTCGTGTCAGGATCGACGATGCCTTGTGAAACAAGAGCAGTGATCGCATCTTTTGCCCACGCGTCGGCGTTGTCTTGCAGCGTCACTTTGCTGGTTGCCACTGGTTCAAGCTGCTTTAAATTTTGGATCATGGCAGCAGCGACTTGTCTTGTGATTGGTGCCGATGGGTTCAAATTAGGGATGCCCGCAACCATTTGCGGTCTAAGGTCCGTCCCGGCCATTACGTAATGGCCTTCTGCTTTGATCAGGGTGTCAGCAAATTCGCCTTGTGTCATGGTCCCTGTAGGATCAAATTTACTTCCTGATTTGGCTCCCATAATGGAAAGGGCGCTGAGGTTGTTGATATGGGTCTTATAGCTGCTAGTGTTAGGGACGTCTGAGTAGGTCTTTTCCATTTCCATTCTTTGAGATTCGCCAGCAATGTTAACGCCTATTGCTGTTGTGTAATAGTAGTAGTTGATGTTACCGTTTTTGTCTTCCTTGAACGATAC
Organism: Brevibacillus sp. RS1.1; assembly: GCF_013284365.1. NCBI lineage: Bacteria > Bacillati > Bacillota > Bacilli > Caryophanales > Paenibacillaceae > Brevibacillus > Brevibacillus sp. RS1.1. The sequence continues at coordinate 851,236 of NZ_JABSVA010000002.1, read as the reverse complement.
TTTTTCGCCTGTCTCATCTTCAAATAGCAATGGTTTAATCATTCGCAGTTTTTGTTTTCCGGTTGCCTCACTCTCAAGCACGAGTGATCCATTCTCATAGGTAATAGAAGTGCGTGTCCAATAGGCACGTGTATTTTGATACAGCCCGACATATTTTTGTGCATCCGCTTCACTCAAGGTCATGTAAACAGGCTCAGCTTTTTTCTCTGTTTCTGGGAAATAATGATCCATGAATTCTTTGTAAATATCAGCGCTAACCATTGAATCATTGTTGTAGGACATGAAAAAGCCGGTTTTATGTTCCGGGATCAATACCATCAGGGAAGAGTGGCCTGGCATGTTTCCGCCCTTCAAAACAACTTTCTGACCATTTGCATACTCTGGAAAATAGTTTTCAAAGCCTAAGGTTGTGATCGGGATGTCACCCGCGGAATACTGGTGCGTATGCATCAAATCCAAGCTTTTCTGGCTGACGATTTCCTTGCCGTCAAATTTTCCGTTTTGCAGGTGCATGATCATGTACTTTGCCATGTCATCTGCTGTTGATATAATGCTTCCCTGCGGTCCATCAGTTGGAGCGGTTCCTTCTAGCGGACGTTGCTCGCCAGTATTAAAGTAATTGGTAGCCATTCTCTTCATGAGCTCAGGCTTCAAGCGTACACTGGTCGAGGACATTCCGAGAGGTTTGAACACTTTCTCATCCATATACTGGTAAAAGGGGATTCCACTTGTTTTTTCCACAGCGTAGCCAGCGAGCAAGAATCCTGTATTATCATACGTATAGACTTCGCCAGGTGGTCGGACGATGACCGGCATGTGCTTTGGAAAGAATTCATCCATCGAGATGTCCTGCCCGATGTATTGTGGACCGGTAAAGGTAGTTTCGTCCGGAAATTCGAAGCCGGGTGTGTAGGCGAGCAAGTCGTACATGGTGACTGGTTTTCCTGTCTTATTCGGAATTTTTAGCCCACCGAGATATTCCTCTATATTGGCATGCAGGTCAATTTTACCCGCATCGACTTGCTGCATGGCAGCCAAGGCGGTAAAGGTTTTCGATACTGAGCCAATTTGGAACACCGTGTCTTTATCAACAGGGGTTTTCTTTTCCTTGTCAGCAAAGCCGTAGCCTTTGTTCACGATGACTTTGCCATCACGGACGACAACAAAGCTGGAACCAGCCACATTAAATTCTTTCATTTTTTTTGCAAACAGTGGATCGGCAAACGCTTCTATTTCTTTGGCATCCACAGGTCCTTGGGTAGCAATGGAAGCAGTCTGAGTGGATTCAACAGCACCGAGCGACTGTGTGCATGCGGAAATCAAGGTTGTGGAGAGAAGAAAAACGACGAGACTCATTTTTTGTATCACTTTTTTCATGTGCGATTCTCCTTTTTGTGTAGGCAATACGGTTTGACGCACCGACTCTAAGAGTGAGCGCTTGAACACAGTATGCCAAAGCTCGTGTCATACTCGGTAGTTACTTCCTGTCATCACTTTTCCGACTGACAAAATGATTTTGATGAAATGACATGACTTCGCCTGTCATATGACATTTTGATACTGGCTCATGTGACGCGCAGTGGTTTACGGTAAAAGCAGACCGTCACCATCGTGTCGGAAAAGGTATAGATAGGAGAGAATTAGCTTAAATGAAAAGAGCGATCATGCGTAACTTTCAAAATGTTATCTTTTTGTTGTATACATTTGTCTCGGGAGTATTTTATTTATGTTTTTACATGGTCAGTATCGTGCTTGGCTTGGCCTTGTCATTTACCGTGGTGGGAATTCCATTGCTCACCAATGTGTTGCGTACAACTCAAACCTTTGTCCAGCATGAACGTATTCAGACGAAGATTTATACGGATATTTCCATAGAACCGTTGGCAATGAGACAAAGAGCCAAGGGAAATCAATGGATGCAGGCAAAGGCGGAATTATTGGATGTAAGAAACTGGATATCCGTTTATTGGCTGATGAAAAAATTTGTCCTAGGGTGCATCTGCCTGGTGGTCGGAGTACTTATCTACATTGCACCCGTATGTTTTGCGTTCATGCCGCTGGTCTATCCTTTCGTGGAGATACATTTTTTCGGGAGCGTAGTGGATTCAGAGCTGAAGGCATTGCAAATCATGAGTTTAGGACTCATACTCATGATCGGATGCTCCAAGCTAGGGAATGGTCTGGTACAATTAGTTGGTGGGTACACCCGCTTGATGTTCAAAGCAATTAGGAGATGATGGTTTGTTAGATATCGTGAAACAATGGGCCTGGTATGACTGGGTGATGTTTTTTTTACGTCTGATCGGTTGCTTTTCACTGACCGTTACGACTGTAAAATTTGGAGATTATCTCACGCTGCCCTTATGGATGGTTATACTTTGGGAAATGATGGTTTTTTCCGTCCCGTGGATTTGTTTAATGCTGAGCTATCGTTATTATCTGATAGCAGAAATGCTCTTGTTTGGCGGATTATCGATTTATCTCACGTCTATGTTTCCAGAGGCGTACCTTACTTTATTGATGCCTGCTTTTTTGATTGCCGCCAATAGTGCGGAGAAATCGTTTCGCTGGTCGGCTCCCATTACGATTGTTTTTATCCCACTGGTGATTATGTTTTTTTCTCATGTATTTGATGTCTTCGTGATTTTTTCGCAAGTCGGGCTTGCTTATGCGATAGGGTTTGCCTTTCATTTGCTCATCGTCAATCATCGGCAAAATGAAATTATCCGCAAGCAAAACAGTGTGCTGGAGCAATACCTCACCCAAATCGAGAGAGTGACTCTGCTGGAGGAGCGGGATCGGCTTTCCAAGGACCTGCATGATACGATGGGGCATTCCTATGTCTCGATCATCATGGGGATGGAAACCTTACGTCAGGATATAGCGTCGCAGGAAGGGTTGCAAAAGCTCGAATCCCTCTTGCAGCTTGCACGAAAAGGCATGAAGGAAGTGAGAGGGTACTTGCATCAGATGGGGTCACCGCAAGAGACGCTTCCCTTGGGTCATTCACTGAGGCAGCTTGCGGAGGAGTTTCAGACACATGCAAAAGTGAATGTGCGATTTCGTGCGATTGGAGAAGAGTATCCTGTTGGTAAGCAGGTGAAAATGACCTTGTTTCGTTGCTTGCAGGAGTCATTGACGAATGCCGTACGCCACGGGCACGCTACGGACATCGTCGTTTCCTTGCATTTTGAGCAGCAACAGACGAGGCTGGAAGTACAGGATAACGGTCACGGGGTAGAAAATTGGGAGGATGGCTTCGGGATCACGACGATGAAAGAGAGGGCGGCTCATTTGCAAGGAAGAGTATCCGTATTCTCAGAGCGAGGAGAAGGAACTCTCGTTACTTGTTTGGTGCCGAGGATGGTCGAGAGCGCCGACGAAATCATTCGTTTGGTTATCGTAGATGATCACTCGTTTATTCGGGAAAGCTTGCGCTCGATACTCGAGGGACAGCGGGACCTGCGGGTAGTCGGGTTAGCCGAGGATGGGGTGCAGGCTGTGGAGCTGTGCGAGGAGCTGGAACCAGACCTGGTGCTGATGGACTTGGAGATGCCGAATATGGACGGGATTACTGCGACAAAACGAATAAAGGAAAAATGGCCCGGTATTCGTATTCTTGTCCTGTCTACGTTTCAGGATACTGAAAAAGCCAAGGAAATCATGCGCAGTGGTGCAGACGGCTATCTCTTGAAATCGATTGAATCACGCGAGCTAGCGGAAACAATTCGCCTCGTCCATCGCGGCGGTACGATGATTGCTCAGGACCTGTTTCATAAAATGCTGGATGGACAGCCAGTAAACGAACAGGAAGATTTGCTCGTTGTGCCGAAACAAAGCGAAAAAGACGAGAATGCTTATGGTTTAACGAAGCGGGAGCAGGAGATTTTGCAGATGCTTTCCCAAGGCATGCGTTATAAAACAATCGCTTCCAAGCTGTATTTGTCAGACGGGACCGTTCGTAACTATGCGTCTGCTCTGTATGACAAGCTCGGCGTGCGGAATCGGGATGACGCGGTACAAAAAGGGAAAATGGAAGGACTTGTGTGATGTGTGATAGCCAGGGAGAATAGGCCCTGGTTTTTTTGCTTTTTCCTGTCCTGATAGATGGAGGGCCAATGCATTCTGCTAAAAAATAGTAGGTTTATTGTAAATATTTCTTGTTCTGTTAATATGAAGTTTGGTGCAAAATATGGTAATTGGGAGACAGAGCAAAGAGATTATCGGGGAGATATTTGGTGGAGGACAACTATGAAACGATTGATGGCAGCATTGTTAAGCCTTGTGTTAATCCAGACGGCCCAATTTAATACGGTTCAAGCCAATGGGAATGACACAAGAGTTGATTACGAACAGCAATATACACGTATCGGGGAGGATTACCACATCCTTAACGATAATGTGCTACTGTCAAAAAAAGATGGAACCGTATGGTCTTGGTACATCTATGGACATCCTCTTAATTCTTCAGATCCATTCTATAAAGCCAAGAAGATGCAAATTCCGGGCTTGCAGAATGTGAAGGAGATGACAGTCAAAAGGAAGTCGGCCCGGGGAAACTATATTGTTAACTACGCGGCCCTAAAAAATGACGGAACGGTGTGGTATTGGGACGCCGCCCCCGGCACTACTCTTGAAGCGAGTACCGCTAGTGCTCCGAAGCAAATCAAAGATTTGAAAAATGCAACGTCACTAGTCGCGGATTATAACAGTGCCTACAAGGTCTTGTTCGTACTAAAATCAGACGGTTCCGTATGGAGTTTGGGAAGTGAAATAGATACCACGAAGGGTGCCTCACCCGTTCTAGTCCGAACAAAGCTGCTAGATGATGTCGTATCCATTAAAATGGCTGCCGGCATCGTATTCGCTGTGAAAAAGGACGGTACGATTTGGAGATGGAAGGCAAATTCGTATCTGCCGAATAACCGCTCGAAAATTACAAGTCCAGAGCAGATGAACGGATTTGCTGATATCGTCAAGATAGAGCCGGGCATTTCTACCAGCTATGCCTATATGAAAGATGGCACTGTCTTGTCTTGGCCAACTGCTGACACGAAAAAATATCCTTTGTATTTACATGCAGCAAAAGACGCGCGAACGATCGTGCAATTTGACTCTATGAGAGATCGGAATATCGATAAAACGTATGCCTTCCGAGAAGACGATCAGCTTTGGTCAGTGGACAGCAACGATAAAGTTTTCCCAGAGTTTACGGACATCGCTTCTATATACCAAAATGACTATTCCCCACAAGTTAGGTATTACTATGTATTAAAAAAGGATCAAACTTTGTGGGCTTGGGCAGATTCGATTGCCTTGCCGAAGCTAGTTGTTTTCATGGATGAAACGGTAGCACGTAATCGTTCAGAGAAAGCAGACAAACCAGCAGCCGAACGCCCTGGGACAGCAGACAAACCAACGGGCAATCGCTCTGGAACAACTGCCCAGGCTGTGATACGAACTACGCCGGAAATGAGTCTCTATCCGTATGTCACGATGCTGCAACCCGGGAACAAACAATTCATTGCGGTAAATAATCTGCTTCCCGGGACAAAAATGACATACACCATTGACGATCCGAGCATAGGAACCTTAGCGAATGTGAATGGTACACAGGTTGTAAAAGCGAACAAGCCCGGGCAGACCATTGTGAGGGCAACTGCAAGCAGAGCTGGTTCTCCGGACGTGACTGCTTACTTTTTGTTGTACGTCGTCGACAGTAATAGGCTGTCCGAGACGTATTACACAGCCGTCCAGTCGGTTCCTGTTGCTGACAGACAGCGTCCGTTTATTGTGGAGGGACTGACCCAAGCAGGAGAGCTAGTGATTACAGCCGCAAGTGGCGAAAAGTCGGAGCTTGTTGACGGCCAACTCGTCATCACGCCTGAGTTGATTGACCGCGTAGCTGACAATGCGCGAAAGGCTAAGACTGCCGTGGAGCAGACGCTATCGGATAACAACATTGCCCTTGCTAGAGAGTTAGTCGTAAATGGGGAAATAGTAGCGTCTCTGCCTGAACAAAAAGGTTTTACAGTCAAACTGAATAAGGATAGCTTCACGAATCGTAAGGATGTCGGATATCTTACCGTTCATACGGGGGATGCGAAACTGACGTTTGACCTTGCGACCGTAAATCGCCTGTTCCATTCGCTCCCGGTTATCGTTATTCGCTTGGTCGAAAACAATAACGGCGGATATCACGTACAATTTTTAGATGACAAAGGGCAGGAGCTTTCGAACGTATCAAGCAACATCAGGCTCATTCTGCCTGCAAATCAGGCAGACGCGACACATACGAGCGTATTCTATACGAATGGGAAAGTAACGCAGCCTATCGGAGGAAAGTTCAATCCGTACCATAACGGCATAGAAGCCGAAATAAACCGTTCTGGAACGTATTTCTTGGACGATAATAAAAAAACGTTCCCAGATGTTGACAATCGGGATCCTGAGTTACAGCAAGCCGTACAGTTCCTGGGATCGAAAGGAATCGTAACTGGGAAAGAAGATGGCAACTTTGAGCCCGATTCACCGCTTACCCGTGCAGAGTTCACGGCTATGCTTGTAAGAGCTTTTTACGCTTTGGACGAAACGGCGACGGAGAGCTTTTCAGACGTGAATCCGCCGCAGTGGCATGTTCCATTTATCGCTTCATCTGAGAAAAAGGATATCGTCAAAGGTTATCCCGACGGTACATTTAGGCCGGATCATACCATATCCCGGGAAGAAATGGCTGCGATTGGTGCAAGATCATTACATGAAAAGAAAAATTATTACTACCCTTCGAATACGGAAGACTACTTGAGTCAATTTACAGACCAACGCACGATTTCCGATTGGGCGAGACCAACGATGGCTTTGGCTGTGAAGCAGCGCTTGATCGATGTCCCTGCTGATAAACAGATTAGAGCCGGCGAGGCTGTTACTCGCGGGGAAGCTGCCCGAATGCTGTATCGACTATATTTACAGCTTTGATATTGTTAATAACGAATAAACTTTAAAGGCTCATTTCACCTTGACGTTAGGGAGAAATGAGCTTTTGAAAATAATGGAGAGTAGTAATGAGTTATATGCTTAATAAAAACTTGAACACATTTTTCTTGTTCCATTTCATAGAAAGTGAAATAGCGAAAATTACTGGTCACAGCTGGTAGAAGACTATGAAACTGGGTTATGAAATAGGGCTGAAATTTGACAGGCATTTTCAAAAAGTTGTATAGTAAACTACCAAATGTACCCAAAATATACATTACAATTCTCCTATCAAAACTCCACGAGGAGGAACGACACGATGGAAATGTCTATCACAAGAGGACTCTCAGAATTAAAACTACTCGATAAAAGAATCCAAAAAGGAATCAATGAAACGACTTTCATATCTTCGGCTATTGGACCGAAGCCCGTATCTGGTTACACGTCAACAGAACTGTATGTGGAAACAACAGAACGCAACTACCAATCCACCATTGATCTAATAAAAAGAAGACAAAAAATTAAGTCGCTAATCGTCGAATCCAACGCGAAGACAATGGTCACGATTAGCGGCAAGAAAATGACAGTAGCCGAAGCAATCGAGCGAAAAACCTCCATTCAATATGAGAAATCACTGCTGGAGAAAATGAGAAGAGATTACAACCACGCTGTCACGCAGGTGGAAGAGAAAAATGAAGAAGTACAGCTGCGATTGGAAAAGCTGCTCGAAGCGAACTTTGGCAAAGACTCCAAGGTGAAGGATACGGAAATGGAAGCGATCTCCAAACCGTTTAAAGAGCAGAATGAAGCGAAGCTCGTAGATCCATTGAAATTGAAAGAGAAAATGGATACGCTTAGTAAAGAAATTGACGAGTTTGAGTGTGAAGTCGATTTTATTTTAAGCGAATCCAATACGATTACCAAAATCCATCTTGTGGATTAACAGTGTAATTTGCTAATCATTTGAATAGCTGATAAACGAGAGTCCCTTGCCTAGTGGGTTAACTAGGCCATCCTATAATTATTTGGCGAATATGAGGATGAAAGCTCAAAGATGAGAGCTCAGCTTTCAAAACTTACGTATCAAAGCTCTTTAGGCTCAAAGCTTAGGACTTACGCTTTAAAACTCGATGAAATCTTGGGGCATTGGTCCATAAAAGTACACTCTCTGGACTTTTCAGCAACCACCAAGCTAAATGGTTAGCAACTAGCACTCATACAAAGTAGAGATATGTTGAGAAATGATTTTTCAACGTACCTCTACTTTTTTATTTAAACGAAGCGGTGAAGAAATAGAAAAGTTATGTCGATACAAATTAGGAAGAAAAGGAAAGAATTGAATGTGCCATACAAGAAAGTCAGGGAGTGAAGCAATGGAATTCGAGTTTCATGTTACCTTCAACGATCTACAACTTGATGAAAAGGAAGCTTTTATCGATCTTTGCCAATCGCAACAAGTGAAACCGGTCATGATCGTTTTGGATCAGGGAAATTACATCAATCAACCGATGATAACAGGAGTAATCAAGCGAGCAGATTTTCAGGAAGCGAATAAAGAGATGGAAAAGATTGCAGCTACGTTTCAAAACAACGGTTTTACCATCGTCCGAAAAAAAGTAGAGATCTCACCAAAAGAAGAAACGTACTTTTACCAGCCCATCCTAAAAAACTCGAAGCCTTACTTCGAATGGCATGGCAAAGTACAGGTCGATGATGTTGCGGCGTTACGAAATTTATGTGAGGGTCATGGCGGACATATCTCGAGAAACTCTTTGAATGCGAATGGAAAAGTGAGATTTATCACCGTTCGAGAATATGAAAGCCCGAAACAGTTTTACGATCGAGTAGAAAAGATTCATACCATTTTGCAAGCAAATCAGATCGGGCTAATCAAAGAACAGTACGAACTATGCATTTATGACAGCCGGGAAGAACTGGACAGCGGCTGGATTTCCTAATGAGTAGAGGGAGGATCATGATGATTACATACGACGATGTAGCAGAGTTGGAATATGAGGCGAGAGAGCTCATTGTTTTGGAAGCACTGTTGAGAAGAATTGCTCTTGTGAATATGCCCTTTGTATTAAAAGGCAGCCTTCTAACTAGACAATATTTGGACAACCGAGAGATTCGGGATGCGGATGATATCGATTTATTGTATGCGGGGAAGATCAGGGATGTTGAACATGCCCATGAAGTATTTACACAATGGATGATCCAAGTAACCGAAATGGATCTGAACGACGGCGTGGTGTTTAGAAGTTTTCGAAAAAATGCATTTTGGAGATATATCGATTACGCAATGGCAGATGATTTTCCGACGATCAATACGGATATTGCCTATTATTTCACAGGTCAAACAAGGGAAGCGAATGACTATAACGAGCTTAATCTGGATATTTCGTTTAACCTGGAAATGGATGCAGAACCGGTTCCGCTACAGTACCAACCTGCCATTGGGGAAAGCTTCTTGGTTCCGTACACTGTGCCTCTGTCCATCCAGGTTGCTTGGAAGCTGCATCAAACGATTGTAAGGCCGAGGTTTAAAGACTTGTACGATTTGAAATTTTTACTCTCCCACCCGTCCTATGACAACGATGCGCTCAAGGAAACATTACAGGCGCTCGTGAACGAATGCAGTATCGATCCAGCTATTAAAAAAGCGGATATGAAAAAGGTGCTGGTCGATGATTTACAGCACATATACGATTCATTATCCTACGATTACGACTTGAGAAAATATGCGGGCAGCATGGATCGTGGCCTTTATTTTACGCAGTTTGTCAGTGATTTGCGTAAAAAGATGGATTTTGCCGGGATTAATGGGTACGCGTTTGAAAGTTTGCCAAGTCCAACACCGAAAAAATAGAAACAGCATAGTTAGTGAAGTAGGCTTATTCCGTCTGTCGTGGTAGACGGAATGAGCTTTTTTTAAATCATTCACCATCATCATTCATGAATAATACCCTACATTAACCCAATTTCTTTAGATCACATGTGTCTTTCGAGTTCATGAGATGATCCAAACTGTACATGTAGGGGAGTAGCGAATGAGCGGAAGCAAACAGAAAGATGGGAAAATCACTTTTGATTACATTGTTGTAGGCACCGGTCCAGCAGGCTCTGTGATTGCAAAGAAACTAACGGACGATAAAAAAACATCCGTTCTCGTATTGGAAGCAGGAGAAAATAATGATAGGGACACGCCAATTAGCAACTCAACGTTTGCTTTAGAGCTGGAGGAAATGTATCTTCCTCAATATTTTTGGCAAGGAGAAGGAGTACCTCAGGAAAAAGTAAATGAACGAAGTTTTGAATGGACGACGGGGCGATTATTGGGTGGAGGCACTTCTATTAACACACAGCAGTATGTAAGACCTACGTCAGCAGTTTTTCAGCAATGGGAGAAGCTGCTGGGACCTCTTTGGTCCCCAAAGAATGCAACTCGCACTTTCCGAAAAATGGAGAATTACAATGGAAAGACAAACAATAAAGAGGCTCGTGGCTATATGGGATTGATCGACATTCGGCAAGCACCTGAAAATCCAACACCCATGTCCAAAAAATTAGTGTCAGCCATCGAGAAAGCAACAGGATTTCGAAAAATTCTCGATTACAATGACCCGAAAACACCCCTTGGACCCTTTACGCGTTGGCAATTATTTCAGCAACCCAATGGACAGCGAGAAAGTGCTTCCACCGCTTTTCTATCATCAGATATCATGACTACTGCTGGTCAAGGAGTCAATGGTCGAAAGCTGCAAGTTTTCTTTAAATCAACAGTTCTTCGGGTATTATTTAAGAATAAGCGAGCAATTGGCGTAGAATTTCTCAAAGAGGGTAAGCGCGTGCGAGCCTACTCTCGGAAAAAAGTAATCATCTCAGCAGGCATCAATAGTTCTCAGCTTCTAATGCTTTCTGGAATCGGTCCCGCCAAAATGCTTAAGGACGAAGGAATCCCAGTTGTTTTCGCCAACCCCCATGTAGGCAAAGGCCTTAGAAACCACACGCTCAACTTTGCTGAGTTTAGTGCCAATCCGAAAGATAATCCATTACCTGAGGATGATCCAAATGCACTTTTTACAGGTGGGGCCTTTTTGCCAGATCCGACTCCAGGCTCAAACAAAACTCGTCGGGCAGTCCAACTGATTGGAATCGGCTCAAAAGGGAAACTGACGATCGCTATCCTTTTCCTAAAACCAAAAAGCCGTGGTTCCATAAAAATACAAAGCAATGATCCGTTGAAAATCGTGCTGGCTGATGAAGGATATCTCCATAATCCCGCAGATCTTGAAGCAGTTAAAAACTGCTATAAGGTATATATCAAGAAGATAGCCGCACAATTAACTGCGATCGATCGATCATACCGGCTTGTTTCGCCGACTCTAGACATCATCAATAATAATCGCAAGCTTGAAGAGTTCATCAAAAATAATTTTGACCATAATCATCATGAACAAGGTGCGCTTCGCATGGCGCCTCTAAGCAAGGGCGGAGTGGTGGATAGCTATGGTCAAGTCCACGGAGTAAAGGACTTAATTGTTGCTGATGATTCGATTATTCCATTCACGGTGGATGGCAACACGTCTGCACCAGCCTACCTGATTGGAAATACAATTGCACAGCAGCTCGTGAAACAAAACGCGCGAGATAATAAGAAAAGGTGAAAGTAGTAACGAAAATGGCAATATCCCGTGAATCCGCAAATGCACGGAGATTCAGGGGATACTATTCGTGGATTGCCGTTGTACGAAATCTCGGGCTTTTGGTTTGAGACTGAGCGGCAGTCTTGGACGATATTACCACGTCATACTGCCGCTGTTTTCTATTAGCAATACCAATGATTACCCCAAAAACGCAATAGAACGCTTCACTTTTCTTGCGAATGCAATGGGATTATCGATCGACTCCCAATGAATATACATAAGACGCGGGTTGTCAAAGAGCCAGTGATTATGGACTGCTGTTACTTTTATTCCGTTTTTGCGAAGGTTTGATAGCAAACGGTTTACTTGATTTTGGAAGAGAGCCGTTTCCCCTAAACATAGTGCACGGCCTGAACTGTTCAAGGATTCGAAGGAGAACAATTGATAGCGGACCAACGGGGATGTTGTTTTTCTGCCTAATATGGATGCATTGAATTTTCTATTTCTGGAGACAAAACAAACAGGACCTCTTGTAATTTCATGCTCTGTTCCACCTAAAATGGCAGAAAATCGGTTACACAGCCGTCTAAACTGAGGACTTGCCTTTGCTTTTGCCTTTACTTTGCCCATATTCGTCATCCTTTCGATTATGATGAAATGAAAACTTCATGGCTCCACCATTTAACCCAGGAATGCGATGGACTCTTTGGTTTTCCTGGCGAATACGATAGGATTCTCTATCGCTTCCCAATGCATATACATTAAGCGCGGATTTTCTTTTAGCCAGTGGTTGTGAAGTGCCGTCACTTTAATCCCACGTTTGCGGAGATTCGACATCAAGCGGTTCACTTGATTTTGGTGAACGGCAGTCTCTCCCAAACAAAGGGCACGGCCCGACTTATCAAGAGATTCAAACGAAAACATTTGAGCTCGAACTAAAGGGGAAAGCGTACGTCTTCCCAAGATGGTTTCTCGAAGATTTGTAAGCCGCATGACAAAACAAACCGGCCCACTATCAATTTCCGACTCGCCCCCTAATATTTTTCCAAATCGGGTACAGAGCCGTTTGAATTGTGGGCTAACCTTCGCTTTATTCGCCATAGTAATCCTCCTTTTGTCAATCTCGAATTAGCTTATGATTGACAGTAAAAAGGGAAATGAGTAAATTGTGGTTTTTTTACATGGAAAAAGCACAGATTTCATTCTAGGTCCTAGTTGTTCTCCCTAAGCACACTTCTGACGATTTACTCGTAGAGGAGTTTATAGGATAAATATCATGATGATGCAGTGAAGAACGAGGAATGGAAAAAGTCTCAGTTATAGATGTACTCGGTGACTTTGTATTGAAAGAACTCGTCCTGGAAATTTAGGTGCAGTCCTAGATGGAGCGCGTCTCTATAAAACACGATTTGCAGATGCAAAATGGGTTGAGGAGTGGATAGTGCAGAATGATATCCACACAGCAGCGTACATAAAAAAGCCACAAGAATGGAATGAGGACGGTGAATAGGGAATGGAACAAAGCATCAGCATTTCAAACAACATTTGGTTTGGGCAACCATCATCCTCCAGCCCATCTACTATAAAAGAAAACCTGTTACGTGCAACCACAGAGCACGAAGCCTTATTTCATCTGATTGAACTATTCAAATTGGGAGATTTCACGCAAAAACGACTACTTTTTCAGCTCATGAATTACACGAATGACGAGGCTCTATTAAACCTGTGTATTAGAGTGTTTTGCTCCATCTCAACACACGAAGACTTGAGAGATTCCAATCATCTTCTTTTTCTTGGAGAAGGGAACAAAGCGGCAGTGGATACCTTTGCGTCTGAGGCTATTACGACACTTTCCCTTGAAGTCATTCCATATCTGATGGCCTTGCTGGAAGAGTGGGACTCCATTCGTGACACTTCGGTAATGATCAGAGATTCGATTGACTGCTTTATAAATTTCAAAGAACACCTGGGTGATAATGCGACAGTTGATGAGATTGGTGAGTATTACAAAGATTTCATGGAAGATTGTGATGCGGGGCAATATTACTATCATCAAAATTTGTCCTTTCTTGGGGATCTGACAAAAATACTCATGCAAAGGGTATTTATCGCTGCCAATCATGAACAAATGCTCCGAATGGAACTTATTCCATCTTTATTGTCGACTTGGTCAGGTGAAAAAGTACCTGGGGACTACCACACCATAATCACGAGCGAGAATTATAAAGATTATGTAAGCTATGTGAAAGGTCTTGCAAACAGAAAATGGGAGAAGGGTCAAAAGTATTTTTACGGTCATCTACTGTAAGTGTATTTGGAAGACATGAGAAAAAACTTGAATATTGAATGGAGGTGATCAGCATGTACAAAGAATTAGATGTTTTCATAACAGGCTGCCAAAATACCGTTGATTATTGGTATGACGATGGCTGCATGATAGTGTATGACATGTTAACGAAGTTCAGCCAAAAGGATTGGGAAGACCTGTCCAGTCATGTGCTGATGAAACCGTTAGAATGGCAGCGAAAACTCGCGTACTGTATGGACAGTTCTTGTAACGAGCATGAACTGAACATTCTACTATCGTTGCTGGATACGGATGATGAGGAACTTTTCGTGATCTGTGTAGATACTTTGAGAAGCTATACGACCCTAGAAGGGAAACAAATGATACGTGACAATCCTGCTGTGCTCGTTCGTGTAAATGAATTGCTTCCCAGAGCTGGTGTTGCGACTAGGGGAGTATTAGAGGATTTTCTTGTGAAAATACATGGCTAGTTAGCTTCATTTATTGAGCTACTAAATTACGGAGAGCTGTCTCAATGGTTGTGGATGCAACCGTGAGTCATGAAGCAAATCGTGTATGATGGCTTTTCTTTTCCACATGAGTGCTGCAAGTGAAGGGAAGCGAACTCGAATGGTTTTACATGTAGCAAAAGAGATAGAGTCAGGAGATGGAACGGAATATTTGGAAGAGTATCTTCCCCTCGTTCGTTATAAATACGCGGAACTAAGCTTGAATGTTTAGAGCAAGGGGGAAAGTAAAATGGAAGAAAGCTTGGAGTGGGAATACCAAGAGCTCTTTGATGAAATTAATAAAGATTATTTAGCGTACAGAGCAAGGAACATGAGTCTGTCCGAATGCCTCGCTAGAACATGGGATGTATACGAAAATGTGGAAAACATGGGGGAAATGGAGAAGATCGTTGTTAATGTCGCTTTCGGTGAACTATCTCTATTGCCAGCAAAGATTTTCGTTAACCTCAAAAAGCACACTGTAGAAGCATTAAATCAGTTGAATATGTTCGAACTGCAACAGGTGTTAACAACCGAGCAATTGACATATCTGATGAGGCGTAGGGACCATGTTTTGCAAAATATAGAACACAAACCTGTCGATGCTCATCCGCTAGTTAGATGGTACTATTCTGAAATGAAGGACGAGGTAATTAAATTTCTGAATGTATTCACGCAAGAAACAAGCCATGACGGTGATATCATTATTCTTGCTGCACAAGAAAGATTTCAAAGGGACTGCAAAAATACACGTGGAGAAAATATGAATGTCCAAACAACTATAGCTGAGTTTTTAATCAGTAAAAACATAACGAATTATGAACGGTTTCATTTACTTAAAAGTGAGATACAACAGTTTCAACCTGATCAATTAAATGAGCAGCTTTCGCTAGATGAAAAAGCAGAGTTAACCCTGCGGATTAAAAAAGTACGTAACATGTATGAAAAATGATTAATCACGACTGGAATCAGCGGTTCATCGGAGGCGTTTTCATCAATAAACGGCGAATATTGAAAAGCATAAATATCATCTTTACAAGAGAAGGCGTCATTTTTGATGATGTTTGTATGATTGCGACATACAGGACGTACGCTCTGGATGATCCTGAGCGATGTGCGATCGACCAAGTTGTCCTGAGCATGGAATTCCCCGGCTATCCCGAAGAAACAGCTTGTATAACCTATGACGAATACTTGCAGGTTATTGAATGTGGCTTGCAAGATGTTATGGACAGATACGAGGATTCAGAGCGGGAAGAAATTTTACAGACGCTAGAAAAAGCAAGAAATGAGCTGGGTAGAAAGAATGAACTGACATGAAAAGAATAGAACCGCCCAATTCACCACATACTACAAACGCTATATCTATACCATGAGAGGTGGAGCGTCCGGATGAGTATGACAATGAGTCGGCCTGTGACCGACGTACTTAATAAACAGGTGGCCAACTGGTCTGTGCTGTATATGAAGCTGCATCATTATCACTGGTTTGTCAAAGGACCGAATTTTTTTACCCTGCATGAAAAATTCGAGGAGCTATATAACGAGGCAGCCAAAAATGTAGATGCGCTGGCGGAGCGGCTGTTAACGGTTGGGGGCAAGCCCGTTTCGACGTTGAAGGCCTGTATGGAGCAGGCATCCATTAAGGAAGCGACAGGTGGAGAGTCTGCGGATCAGATGGTAGAGGCGGTCGTAAGCGATTTTACACTGCTGATCAAAGAGCTAAAAGAAGGGATTACAGCCGCGGAAGCAGGGGACGATGAAGCGACTGGCGATATGTTCTTAGGCATCATGGACAGCTTGCAAAAGCATGTGTGGATGCTGCAAGCCCACTTGGGAAAATAACGAGAAACTCTTTTACAAACAGAGCTGATGCCATGGGGTATCGGCTTTTTTCTTAGGCTCTGTTAAAGTTTAATGTTGCTATTAAGGAAAAAATACGAACTTCCAATTATTTGGACCTTTTACTTGAAAAAGAGCTATTAACACTCATATACCATTTTTAGAAACTCAAATGTGCTACCATTTGTATCTTGCATAAAAGTCTTTACATCTTTAAATCCAACTTTTCTGTATAGTTTTATCGCTCTTTGATTAAAAGTTGCCACTGATAATGTGATTTTTTCAGGTTTAAATTCTGATTGAATAAAGTTAATACCTGCCCTTACAAATTCTATTCCATTGCCTTTTCCAGTTAAATCTGGTCTCATTCCTAAACCAATATCAAAAATTCTGTCAGTAACTTTACTAATACTAAGGAAAGCAAACAATTCATTTTCTTTTGTTACAGCAAACGTTGAGTCCCCTCGTTCCTCTGGGTTTAAAAATTCGTCTAAATCTTCTTTATCAGCTTCCATATCATAAAAAGAATACTCACCATCATAATGCCAGTTAAATGCAATATTTTCAGCTTGTTCTTGGGTCAAAATACTAAATTTATAAGCCATTGAATTCCCCTTCGCAACTTTTGATTCAATCACCTAATTCAACAATCCTGCCCCATTAGATGAATAAGAAACAATGTTATGCCACAAATTTATTTAACCGAATTGTATCATAGGTTTCCAAATTTTATAGTAAATTCCCTGAATCGTTGTATCCATCTCTTTGTGAGTAGCGTATGTTTTAAAGGCACGCCAAGAATCGGTGCATAATATATTTTCACTTGAAAGTTTATGGGAGGATGCTGTAAGCGCATCAATTCAATACTCTTTTAGTCGATGTTTTTCAGCTGAATTTTAACTGTAACAGAGTCTTTTCTTATGTACACAGGAAGGCAAAGTGCAGAGCTGGTCTGATTTGGGGCAACACCCTTGTTCCCAAGAGAGACATGCTGGTGTAAACTAACTTTGTGTTGATTTAAAGAAAGCACTTTCATGATGGAAAGGATGTACATTCCCATGGCATCACCCTATGTTACATTTAATCGCGAGCAGTGGAGTGCTCTGCGGGCTTCCACGCCGTTGACCATATCTGATAACGAGCTTTCCCTTTTGCAGGGCTTGAACGAGAAAATGTCCATGACCGAAGTCTCCGACATTTACCTTCCCTTGTCCCGTCTGCTGAATTTGTATGTCGGGGGCACGCAGGAGCTGTACCAGGCGACCCACACTTTTTTAGGGAACCAGGATGGTAAGGTTCCATTCATTATTGGTATCGCAGGCAGTGTGGCTGTGGGCAAAAGTACAACGGCTCGCATTTTGCAGACGCTGTTATCCCGCTGGCCGAATCATCCGAAGGTCGATTTGGTAACGACCGATGGATTCTTGTATCCGAACAAGGTTCTAGAAGACAGAGGAATCATGAAGCGCAAGGGATTCCCGGAGAGTTATGACTTGCGCCGCTTTATCAATTTTTTATCCGATGTAAAATCGGGTTTGCCTGAAGTGAAAGCGCCAGTTTATTCCCACCTTGTATATGACATCGTGCCAGATGAATGGCAGACCGTCAGACAGCCTGACATTTTGATTGTGGAAGGCTTGAATGTGCTGCAACCGCCTAGAGGTGAAGAAAACGATGCCCGTATTTCCGAGGTCATTGTTTCCGATTTCTTTGACTTCACGATTTACGTTCATGCGGAAGAGAAACACATCCTGCAATGGTATGTAGAGCGATTCAAGCTGCTGCGTCAGACTGCGTTCTCCGATCCATCCTCGTATTTCAAGCGTTACGCGAGTTTGTCTGACGAGGAGGCGACTGAGGTAGCCACCGGTATTTGGACGGAGATCAATGGAGCCAACCTGCGCCAAAACATTTTGCCGACGCGTGTTCGCGCGCAATTGATTTTGGACAAAGGGCAGAATCATATGGTGCAAAGCGTGAAGCTGCGCAAGTTGTAGATAGATAAAAGGGGGAGACGGTTGTCATGAAAGTGATTAGTGCCTGTTTGATCGGCTGTGAATGCCGTTACGATCAGAAGTCATGCTTGGACCAAGAGCTGGAGCAATTGCTTCGGGAAGGAAAGGCTATTCCTGTCTGTCCTGAACAGCTGGGAGGATTGCCAACACCACGACCACCAGCAGAAATCATCGGGGGGACTGGTGACGATGTTCTGGATGGCAAAGCACGCATCATAGACGACACTGGCCGAGATGTCACCGAGGAATTTTTGATGGGGGCGAACCAAGCGCTAAAGCTGGCGAAAACGGTTGGAGCCACATCCGCCATCTTAAAGGAAAACAGCCCGTCCTGTGGAAGCTCCTTCGTTTACGATGGCAGTTTTTCTGGGAAAAAAGTGCCGGGTGTCGGGCTGACGGCGGCGCTGTTTCGCAGAAACGGGATTGAGGTAACATCTGAGGCGAAAGCAACCAATGAATAACAAGGGGGGGGACGCGATGGACAGCGTCCCCTTTTTACAACTCCTTCAACAACCTCTCCAGCTTCTTCTGCTGATCCTTCCGTTTCTTTTTCGCAATCCGGTCTTCTTCCTGTAGTGCGATGACAAGGGAAAAGCACATCAGGAGCATGATGACGGTAAAGGGCAGCGCTGCCACAATAGAGGCTGTTTGCAGTCCTTCTAAGCCACCGCTTAACAATAAAACGATTGCGATTGCGGATTGGAGGACGCCCCAGGTGATTTTTACCCGATTCGAGGGGTCCAGGTTGCCATCAGATGACAGCATGCCGAGCACGAAAATAGCTGAATCCGCTGACGTGATAAAAAACGTGATGATCAACAGAATCGCAACGACAGCGAGAATGTATCCCATGGGCAACTGCTCCAGTGCGAGGAACAAGGCAGTCGAAATGTCGCTTTGTACCGCTGCTCCTATAGGCGCTTGATCAAAAATTTCGAGATGAAGTGCAGTCCCGCCAAACACGGAAAACCAAATAAAGCTCAACAAGCTCGGAACGAGCATCACGCAAATGACGAATTCCTTGATCGTGCGACCTTTGGAGACGCGTGCGATAAACATGCCGACGAACGGCGCCCAGGCAATCCACCACGACCAGTATAACAGGGTCCAGTTTGCTACCCATGTCCCTTGTGTAAAAGGGGTCAGCCGCAAGCTCATCGAGATGAGGTTGTTCAAATAACTGCCCAGCGTGCTGGTGAAGGCGTCAAAAATAAACGAGGTTGGTCCCAATACGAGCGTTAGCAGGAGGAGCAACAAGGCGAATACCAGATTCGTATTGCTCAAATACTTGATACCCCGATCTAGTCCGGTCGTTGCCTAGAGTAAAAATAAGACTGTAATAATGGAAATGATCACGATTTGGACAGTGGTGCTGGACGGCAGTCCGAAGAGGTGAGACAAGCCTCCGTTTATTTGCAGAGTTCCGAGGCCAAGTGAGGTCGCGACACCGAATACCGTGGCGATGACAGCCAAAATATCGATCCCTTTTCCGAGCGGTCCGTGTATGCGTTCACCGAACAACGGGCCAAAGGTGGAGGAAATCAAGCCCTTCGCCCCTTTGCGAAATTGAAAATACGCGAGAGTGAGCGCGATGAGAGCGTAGATCCCCCAAGGATGCAGGCCCCAGTGAAAAAACGCATAGCGCAGAGCAGTTTGTGCGGCTTCGGTCGTTTGCCCAGTCACACCTGCTGGCGGAGCGAAGTAATGAGAGACGGGCTCTGCCACTCCCCAAAAGACAAGACCGATCCCCATCCCAGCAGAAAACAACATAGCAAACCAGGTAGGGAGCGAATATTCCGGCTCGTCATCGTCGCTCCCCAAAGGGATTTGTCCGTATCTGCTAAAGGCAAGGAAGATGCAAAAGATCAGAAAACCGAAAGTCACGATTAAATAAAACCAGCCAAAATTCGTCGTGGTCACTTTCAGGACTTGAGAAGCCGCAGAGGCGAAAAGCTCAGGAGAAATCGCGCCGAACAGCACAATAACAAATACAATGACCAAGGATATCAGGAAAGTCATCTTTATCCTCCCGGGAATCTACAAGAAATGGTAATAGTTATCATCCCGCGGGATTTCCAAGATTATTCCGGATGGGCTACCCTTGAATGGAGTTACGATGAAAACGTCTCGATAAACCGATTCGCTGCTTTGGACAAATGGCGTCCAGACTGCCAAACGACAGCAGCGGAAGAATAAATGGAAGTTCCGGAGAGTCGAATCCCGCGAATTTGTTCGCTCTGATGCGTTTCCCACGCCGAGATGGGGACGATGGAGGAACCGACCGAGGAGGCAACCATGCTGACGATGAGAGAGATGTCCGGGCACTCGCAGATGACGTGTGGTTCTACACCTAGACGGGAGAATTCCTTGATAATCAAGTCGTAAATGCCCAATCCTGGCGTGCTCGGCATGATGAGTGGAAGCTCGGCGATTTCGCGCATTTCGATTTCTGTGCGATTGGCATAGGGGGAGGTGGCTGGAACGATGAGCACAAAATCCTCTTCCTCCAGCGGAATCATGGTGCAGTTGTTCAACGAGTGGGGAAGGCGTACGATAGCGACTTCTATGGTTCTTCGCTCCAGCCACTGATTGAGAAGCTGCGTATCGCCTTTCCAAATTTTATAGGTGATGAGCGGGTATTTTTGCTGAAATACACGAATTTGTTCTGGCAGGCGATAGGCCGACAGTGCACTGACACCGATGGAAAGTGTCCCACGAATACCTTCGCCTGTTTCTTTTACCTCGGAGAGGGCTTCCTCCATTTGATGAACGATATTAAGCGCCTGTTTATAAAGAGTGATGCCTGCTTCTGTCAGGACCATTTGTTTTCCTGAGCGCTCAACAAGCATGGTTCCGAGCTCCTCCTCCATTTGCTTCAGCTGCTGACTCAAAGGCGGCTGGGCCATGTTCAGTCTTTTAGCCGCCCCCGTTATCTGACCTTCTTCTGCTATGGCGATAAAGTAACGCAGTTGCCGAATATCCACACACAAGCCCTTCTTTCCCTACGAGAATGGTTCCATATGAAAACGATATGAAAATTAGATTTTATGGATATTTTTCATATTGATGATGCTATGATAGCATGTTACCTGTGAATCTTCACTTCATGGAATAGACATAAAGGAAAGAAGGGAAAATCTGTGCGTACGTGGATGGAAAAGCTATTTCACTTGCGCGCTTACGACACGACGTTTCAAAGGGAACTCATCGCCGGATTTATTGGCTTTGTCACCATTGTCTACATTGTTGCCGTAAACGCTTCGATTTTAAATGATGCTGGAATACCGATGGAAGCAGGCATTCTGGCGACTGTATTGACGGCATTTATCGGGTCACTTCTCATGGCCTTTTGGGCAAATGCTCCTATTATTCTCGTTCCCGGCATGGGGATTAACGCTCTGTTTACGTTCACATTATGCCAATCCATGGGCCTCACTTGGCAACAAGCGTTGGCCGCTGTTTTTGTTTCGGGTCTGATCTTTACTGTGATTGCCTTTACCAAGGCTGCGACGATATTGTCCAATGCGATTCCCTCTTCGCTAAAAGAAGCGATTACCGTAGGGATTGGGTTGTTCTTAACCTTCATCGGTCTGCAAAAAGGCGGGCTGATCGTCATGAATCCGTCTACATTTGTCGCGCTGGGTGACTTGTCCAGCCCGCATGTGATCGTCACGCTGATTACTTTGATAGTTACGTTGATTTTGTTTGTTCGAAATGTACCGGGCAACTTCCTGATCGGAATTGCGGTTGGTACAGGACTTGGCTTTTTGTTCGGGATTGTCGAGCCAGGAGGGGGAGGAAGGTTCTCGTTCGCGGATTACGGAAGCGTATTTGCGGGTCTTTCCTTTTCAGCCATTTGGGCGTTGCCATTTTGGATCGCGACCTTCTCATTGGCGATGGTCATCGTCTTTGAAAATATTGGCTTGATTCATGGGCATACCTCCATGCTTGGACAGCCGCAGAAGTTCAGACGTTCGCTGCAAGCAAATGCGTTGTCGGCTGCTATCTCTGGCATTTTGGGAACCAGTCCGACGGTTTCGACGGTGGAGACTGCGGCAGGAATCGCAGCGGGAGGAAGGACGGGACTGACCGCACTTGTAACAGGTACCTTGTTTCTGCTCTCACTTGGTTTGCTTCCTGTCATCAAAATGATTCCAGATGGAGCGATTGCTCCGGTGCTCATTATCATTGGCGCACTGATGCTGCAAAACGTACAGAATATCAATTTGAAGGACTTCTCGGAAGGCTTCCCTGCTTTTTTGATCATCGCAATTATCCCGTTGTCCTACAGCATTGTAGATGGAATTGCGTTTGGATTCGTAGCGTATCCGCTCATGAAGCTCGCATTGGGCAAACGTCGCGAAGTGCCTGCGCTCATGTACGTCATCGCGGGATTGTTTTTGCTGAATCTCATACTACCGATATTCACATAAAAGAGTAGTTTTCCCTCGACTTGAGTCGGGGGTTTTTCGTTCTGTTCTCTAGAAAGTGGCGGAAGGGTTGTAGAGGAGAAGCAAAAAAGACTTGCGAAGCTGTAAGCGGAAAACCTCCCTAACAACAAAAAAAGTCCCTTTGCCTAAAAGAGAGGCAAAGGGAATATTCGTGGAGAGATGCGGATTGATTATCGTTTTACCAGCGTAAACGCTTGTTTTACTTGGTCCAGAGACATCATCAGAGGGATGAATTTCTTCCCTTCTTTGCTTGCTGGGTCAAATACGGAGTCTTGTGGCAAGCTTACTACATAAACCGTGTTGGTTGCTTGGTTACGTGCAATTTCAACACCGATTGGCGGCTCGTCCGGGTTGTTCAGTTTTTTCCAGTCATTCAGGTCAAACGCAGTGATAACGACAGCAGGTGCACGATCTTCTGCTTTGTCAGCATTGAAGATGAAGCGGGTTACGCTCTTGGCTTCTGGCAAGAATTCGTCTGCATGTGGGCCAGTTTTTTCCTCGACAAGGATGTTGCCGTTCCACGATTTTGGACCTTTAAAAGCAAAGGCAGAGTCTTGGCTTTTGAAAGTATCATGATAGACTTCGAGTGGTGTTACAGCTGGTTCGAAGTTGGCACTCATCAATTCCCATTTGCTTTGGTTCCACTTCCATTTGGATTTGAGATAGCCGCGAACATCTGCATTGTAATCACCAGTCAGGCGCTCTGTACCTTCCAGTACATAGAGACCATTTTTGTTTAGATCGATTGGTTTCAGTTCGACGAAGTCCGCTCCGACTACACCTGCTTTGTTTTTATCCAGACCTGGCAGGCTGAGCTCTTTCGCTTTTCCATCCTTAACGGTGTAGATGTGATTGGTTGTGTAGCCGCCGCTTCCGCCGGTGCTTGCAGTAACCATAATCTCGTCTTTTTTATCGTAAGTGAAATCTTGAACGGAGAGCTTCGGCTCGTAGCCGTTGTCCTTCACGTCAATGTTAAAAGATTTCTTCGTTTTGCCATCTGTTACTTTGATAGTAAGATCTTTCACGTAAGGGCTGTTTTTCTCTTTTTTTCCATACAGAATGACTGTGTCTACGGTCTTGTCACCCGTTACGTCTGCTGTTTTTTTCGTAATCTCTTGCAAGCCTTTTGGTGTAGCAGTTGTGTTGCTTGCATCTGCTGTAATGGCATACCCACCAGTGAAAAGTGCAGAAGTAAGTACCGTTCCTGTTACGAGTCTGTTCAAGTGTTTCATGTGTTTCATGTGATGAATCTCCTCCCCAGTCTTGCTGACTGATCATGATGAAAAGTGTCGTTTGTGCTTGTCCTTGCTATATGTTCATTATGTACGATAGGGTGGATGCATTGGTTACAGACTATCGACATAAATCCTACAAATCAGTAACAGGTAAAGGTTAAGGTGCTAGGAGGTTGCTTGCTTCTTTTAGAAGTGCCTCGCTGCTTTGCTCCAACAGCATGGGATAGAGACGTGTTTTGTCTGGAGCTAGCGCGAGGAGCTGATCATATACCGCAGCGGAGGCATAGAGCAAATCAGAATCGTGGATAATCTGCTGCAAGGAGCGTTCATCAGCGAATCCTGCGGTCATGTGTTGAATCTGTTCGATACCTGCCTCTTGTACGCGTCCCGCCATCCATTCTCCGCCTTTTTTTCCGAGACAAACAAACCCAACTGCACGGCCTGCCTCCAGGCGAGCGATTTCCAAAAGGGTGCTCGTCTGGGCATTTGCTCCAATGATGAGGGCCGATTTATGATAACGAGCAGCTAATTCTTTTACTTCTTCTGCATGGTTGACGGTGGTAACAATTTGGTCGGCATCTTGTAAGGCAGAGAGGACATCTGAATGGTTTTCAAGATAGGCAACCTGAATGGGGTGACCGATGATCTCTTCTATTTTCTTACGATAAAAAGGATGATCATGCTCGTGACATTCCACCAAGAGCCATCGGGATTCTTTTTTGGACCGGGAAAGAAACAAGTGTCCGTAAGCAATGGAAGCAAGCATCAGCTCATCCAGCGAAAACGGAAGCTGCTGTGCTTCGGTCATGATGGTTTTGGCGTGATCATAAAGCGATTGCTGACGCATGCGAAAAGCAGTAATCGCAGGTTTGTCGGCGATAGAGGTACCGCGACCCTTTTGCATATAGACGAGACCTTCATCCCGTAGCTGTGTGTATACAGCATTAATGGTGTTGCGGTTGACTTGGAGCTGATCAGCTAATTGGGAAGCAGGTGGTAGCATTTCGCCGGGTTGAAGGTGGCCTACGCCAATGAGAAGCTTCAATTGTTCTTTGATTTGCACATGGATCGGGATTGGAAAGTCCGCATTTAGCCGCACAAGTGATTGAGTCATGGATATTCGCCTCACAGTTTGGTGTTTGTATTTCATTTTACTAAATATCTAGGTAACTAGCTATTATTTATGTTTTTGTAAGATAGCTTACAGAACAAGGAAGGGTCACTTGCTACGATGTGAGCAGGAGGTGGCTGTGATGAATGGTGGATGGAGTATAAAGGAATTCGTAGCCAAAATGAAGGGGAGAACCAGAACGCCCTTGAAAATATCTGGCTCAGTTGCTTTGATTGGAGGCCTTGGCGGATTAGTGACGATAGGGGTACTGGGCATGCTGACGGAATTAACGACTGCGGTCTGGTTGATGGCTTCATTTGGAGCAAGCTGTGTGCTTGCTTTTGTGGCCTGGGATTCGCCGTTATCTCAGCCGCGCAATATCATCGGAGGGCATTTTTTCACCAGCTTGGTCGGCGTACTGCTCTATCAAGTAGGCGGATCGCAGCTATGGGTAGTAGCTCTAAGTGTTGGTCTTGCGATTGTCACCATGCATGTGACGAAAACGACGCATCCTCCTGCGGGTGCCAATCCGATCGTCATTGTCATGGACGGCAAGGGGTGGGAGTTTTTGTTGTCTCCGGTACTCATTGGTGCAGTAGTAGTTGTGCTGATTGCTTTGTTCGTTAATAACATGCATAAGAAACGTGCTTATCCAGTGTTTTGGGTATAGCAGTATCAAGATAAAGTATGGCCGCCTTTTATGAGGTGGTCATTTTTTCATTTTGGAGGAAGAGGGGAGGAGGTGATTGACAAATGGAGTTAAATACATAAAAGTATAGGTAACTAGGTATTTAAGATAGTGAGGGTTGCATCATGAGTGAGCAAATCGTTCTAGCCAAGAAAACGGTGTTTCAAACACCGACCGACACTCGAATGGGCATTTTCTTCATTCAAAAGGGACTCCTGCGTCTTTCTCGGCTGAACGAGGATGGAAAGTCCTTTACCGTGGGATTGTTGGGACCAGGAGCTGTTTTTGGCGAGATTGAGGAAATGGTGTTAGGGTCACGCGCTGTCTACATTGAAGCGATGCAAAAAACGACCCTTACTCATTGGAGTGCGACTCGGATGGAAGAAATGCTGCAAGCATGTCCACCAAGCCTGAAAGATATGATGTTGCAGTTGTCAAAACGATTGGGGGAACAGGAGGAGAGGATGGAAAAGCTGGCCTTGGAATCGGTTAGGGATCGCGTATTGCATCTGTTGGTTCAATTATGTCAGCGGTTCGGAAAGGCGGAAGAGCCGTTTTGGAAATTGACCGTAGCTCTCTCCCATCAGGAGATTGCCAACATGGTGGGGGCGACCAGAGAAACCGTTTCATTAGCATTAGCCGGTTTAGTCGATGAGGGAATAGTGTTGGTGTCCCGCATGTCGATTGCTGTGCATGCCTCGAGAATGGTTGATAAAATAAGCGAATGCAAGTAAAATGATTGAATGCCCAAAACGGGCCGCGGTTCGTAAACTCCCGCGTTATCAAAACTAGGAGGAAATCATATGTTTAATTTTTGGATCGGAGTGATTTTTGCTCTGGTTAACTTCGGGCTGTTCCTGCTCTGCTACCGATTGTTCGGCAGAATGGGACTGTACGCGTGGATCGGAATGGCTACCGTGCTGGCCAACATCCAGGTTGTCAAAACAATCGAGATGTTCGGTTTGGTCATGACGCTCGGCAATACGATCTATGCATCTATTTATTTGGTAAGCGATCTATTGAACGAGAAGTATGGAGAAAGAGAAGCGAAAAAAGCCGTGTGGTTCGGCTTCTTTACCTTAATTGCGGCAACGATCATCATGCAGCTCGTGCTGGTGTTTGAACCACAGGAAACAGATATCGCCCAAGGTTCCTTGCAGACGATTTTTGGCTTGATGCCAAGAGTGGCATTGGGTAGCTTGTGTGCGTATTTTGTCAGCCAATTTGTCGACGTGAAAATCTATTCGTGGTTGAAGAAAAAATGTCCAGGTCCAAATCAGCTCTGGATTCGAAATAATGGAAGCACGCTCTTCAGTCAGATGCTTGACTCCGTTACGTTTTGTACGATTGCCTTTTTAGGAGAATTCCCGATGAACGTATGGTGGCAAATCCTATTGACTACCTACCTGATCAAGTTTGTCGTATCGGCAGCTTCGACACCGGTTCTATATATCGCACGCAGTATGAAAGTAGACGAAAGCTAATTGACAAAAACAGAGAAAAACCGCCAAGGACGATGGAGCTTGGCGGTTTTTGTTTTTCCATGTTTAGAAGGATTATACAAACTTTACATCAAATTTACATAAGATTCAGGTTATACGTTTACCATCTTATAGTAGCTACTTCCGAATGATGTGAGGAGGAATGATGCAAGAATGATGAAAAAAAGAGGAAGTGCTTCCCGATGGCCGAAGCTGGCGTTAATAGCCGCAGTCATGATGGGAACAGTTTTACCGACCGGGTGGATGCCACAGGCAAAAGCTGCGCGGGCTGTTCATGTGGTGATTAGTGAGGTGTATGGGGGTGGGGGAAACTCTGGTGCCCATTACAAGAATGACTTCATTGAACTGTATAACCCGACAGACAAGGCTGTTTCGGTTGGAGGCTGGTCAGTGCAGTATGCTTCTGCTACGGGAACGACGTGGCAAAAGGCAGGGCTGACTGGAAGCATAGCCCCTTACGGCTTCTATTTGGTTCAGCTAGCAACATCGGGTGCAGTAGGGGGGGAACTGCCAACTCCTGACGATAGCGGGACTCTGAACTTGTCAGGGACGAATGGGAAGGTTGCGCTGGTTAACAATGGCGACCCGTTAACAGGGGCAGATGTCACCTCCCAGGCCAGTGTCGTAGATATGGTCGGCTTTGGTACTGCCAATTCATCTGAGGGCAACTCACCAGCACCAGCTCCCTCGAATACGACCAGCGTCCAACGCATTAGCGACGAGCGCGGCATTGTGCCGAACGGAGGAAATGGCTGGGATACCAATAACAACGGCAATGATTTTATCACGGGGGCTCCTACCCCAAAAAACACGCAAAGCCCAGTAGAACAGCCGCTACCAACAGACGTGACCGATAAGTTGAATGCTACTGAACTTATTTTTGATCATACTGATCCTATCCAAGCAACAATTCGCGGCTATGTCGGTCAGGGGCGAACTATTAAGGTTTATGCGAGTCAGCCTACAGGAACAGGTAGCGACACTCCTTTGGCCCAGCAAGATTCGGATGCGTCCGGACTGATCGAGCTGACTTTTGCCAATCCCGATCCAAATGCACAGGGAGTCTATCTGACAGCAACGGAAGGGAGTAAGAAGGAAAGCACGAGCATCGAGCTGAGGCCAGCTGTAGCCAGCCCAGCTATGATTCAGGATAAAGTCAGCCTGCAAGCATTGAACGGTGTGGGCGAGCTACGAGGAGTAGCAGGTGCGGCAGCAGGGAATGCGATCCTGCGTGCATACGATCCGCAAAAACAACCGCTAATGCTAAGTAACAAAGAAACAGGAACGGCACAGGCAAACGGGTCATTTTCTTTTACGATTCCAAACATCGATCAGTTGGATCATATTTTCGTAACGCAGCAAACAACTGGGGAATATGGCAAGTCGTTTGAGAGCCCGGAAGTTAGCATTACCAAGTCAGCCGTAGGTTCGACTACGATTGCAGAAGCAAGAAACACCCCGGTAGGCACGAACGTGATTGTCGTCGGAACGGTGACGGCGATGTTTGAAGCGGGCGGCCAAAACAACGTGTATTTCCAAGATGAGACGGCAGGACTCGTACTTCGTGCGCCAGGGCTGACTGGCAAAATTGAGGTGGGAGACAAGATCCGAGCTACCGGAAAAATGAGTGATTATTATGGACTTGCTCAACTCGAAGCGCTCACCGATAACGTGGAAATGGTGCAAAAGCAAGCAGGTGTGCCTAGCCCGCAAGTTGTAACTTCTACTGATTTTGCAGCTGCTACAGGAGAGGCTTTGGAAGGCAAGCTGGTAACTGTGAAGGTGGTTACTGTCAAAACAGCATCAAGTGGCAATTACACGCTGGAGGATCAGCACGGTACGTTTGTGTCTCGACCGGATGCCTCTCTGACACTTCCAGTGAACAAAAGCTATGCAGCTATGACAGGCGTGGTGAACTACGACCGCAATGTTTACAAGCTGGTGCCGCGCACTGTGGCTGATCTCGTCGAGGACGAGAATAAAGTCCCGATGGTCACAGCGAGCCCAGCTGGTCCTATGGTGACAAAAGGAACAAAAGTCACGCTCTCGACGACGATGGCTGACGCTACGATCTTCTATACGGTAGATGGTTCAACGCCGAGTAGAGGAAGCATCAAGTATACGGGACCGATCCAGATTGATGCGGATACGACCCTTTCAGCCATAGCTGTCAAAGATGGTTACACAGACAGCAATCTAACGACCTTCCGCTATGTGATTCAAAAAGATAACATTCGTATTCATGACATTCAAGGAGCCTCGCACCGTTCACCGATGGCGGATGGAACGGTCACCAATGTTCCGGGAATCGTAACGGCTATCGTCGGAAGCGGCAGCAATGTACAAGGCTTTTATATGCAAGATCCGCAACCGGACGCAGACCCATTTACCTCTGAAGGCATTTACGTTTACGAGCCAAAAGCAACGGTCGCCCCTGGTGATGAAGTAACGGTTAGCGGCACCGTCAAGGAATACGTACCATCGAACAGGGCGGGCACAGATCTCACCCAGACCCAAATTGATGCAACCTCGTACGCAGTTGTCAAGCCAGGTCAATCACTCCCAGAACCACTCATCCTGGGCAAAGACAACTACGAATATCCGAAAGGAATTATCGACAACGATAGCCTCGGCAAATTCGATCCAGACCAAGACGGCATCGACTTCTGGGAAAGCCTCGAGGGCATGCTGGTACAAATCGACAATCCAGTCGTGGTTGGCGAAACCAAGACGTTTACCAATCCACGCGCAACGGAATTTGTCGTCATCGATGATCGAGCCCATCCAAGTCAGCCACGTACACCAGCTGGCGGAGTGGTGCTGGAAGCCAATGATTTTCACCCTGAGCGCATCACGGTATCGGACAAACTCGAATCGATTACCGGAGAGGTAAAAGTCGGCGACAAATTTGACGGACCGCTGGTAGGCATCATTGACTACAGCTTTGCGAATTACAAGCTGTTCCATACACGATCATTTACGGTACAGCCAAGCCATTATGAGCCGCCAGTGACAAGTATTTCGCCAAAAGAAGATAAGCTGACCATCGCTTCGTACAACATCGAGAATTTCTCGGCAAAAACCGATTCCGCCAAAATCAACCGTATCGCCGAGACGATCGTGGATAACATGAAGGCGCCGGATATTATCGGTGTGGTGGAAATGCAGGATAATAATGGACCAACGGACAATGGGCAAACAGATGCGACACAGTCTGCGGATGCATTGATCAAAGCAATGGAAAACAAAAATGGCCCGACGTACCGATACATCGATATTGCCCCACAGAACAATCAGGATGGTGGTCAGCCAGGAGGAAACATCCGTGTCGGCTTCTTCTACAACCCAGGACGGGTACAGCTGGCAGCAGGAACGCCAGGAGGCGCGACTGATGCGGTGCAAATCGAGACACGAGATGGTGTAGCGCATTTGTCACACAATCCAGGACGGGTAGATCCGACCAATGCGGCGTTTGCTTCGAGCCGTAAGCCACTGGCAGCGGAGTTCATTTTCCAAGGCGAGCCAGTCATTGTCATCGCTAACCACTTCAACTCTAAGGGTGGAGATCAAGCGCTGTTTGGAAAAGATCAGCCGCCACAGCTGGTCAGTGAAGTACAACGAATGAAGATTGCCCGTGTGTTAAATAGCTTTGTAAAAGAAATCCATTCAGCACAAGCAAAAGCAAATGTTGTGGTGCTGGGTGATCTCAATGATTTCCCGTTTTCAAATCCGGTGCAAGAATTGGCAGATGGCGTTTTGACCAATATGGTGGAGAAACTGCCGAAGGGTGAGCAGTATACGTACGTGTACCAAGGGAACTCTCAAGTCTTGGATCAAATTTTGGTCAGCAACCATTTGGAGGATGAAACGAGGGTTGACATCGTTCACATCAACGCTGGCTTGACCGAGAACGAGGGGCGAGTGAGTGACCATAATCCTGTCCTTGTTCAGTTGGACTTGAAGGATCGCGGCACGCCAGAAAAAACTGCACAAGAAGTTGCGGAAAGCATTACGCAGCTCACACAGCCAGCAGCAGGTGAGACGCGCTTGAAGCTGCCAGTAGTACCTACAGGCTTTACTATCGCAATCAAGTCTTCTAGTGATCCAGCAGTCATTGCGCTGGACGGCAAAATTACACTGCCATATCGCCTGACGAATGTAGACCTTGTTTTGGAGGTCACACGAGCGTCCGATCAATCGACAGCAGAAACTACAGCATTGACCGTGCAGGTTCCAGCCAAGCCGGATTCACCACCGCCAGTGACACCGCCGGACAGAACACCAACACCGGACTCGCAGCGAGAGTTGAACAAGCAAGCAGCTCAGGTCATCTCTGCAAGCAGCGAGGAGAAAATCATTTTAGGACAGGTGGATCAAGTACTCAGCCATCTGGAAAAACTTCTGGAGGCCAAGCAATGGACGCCAACTGAGAAATGGGAGACAGTCACGGATACAATCAAGACTGTACTCGAGGCAGTAGCCGAGCAGGCCGAGCGAGGAACCATCAGTGAAGAGACACTCCAAGATGTGACGAAGAGCTTTTTGGACAAAGCATTTGACCCGCTCACTGAAGATGGCATCGAGGATGAAGAGATTGCCCGCTTGGCACTTGCCTCCTTGACGAGCTTGGCAAAAACAGCACTGGAGCCGCTCGATGAAAAGGATATTTCCAAAGAAGTAGCCAAGCATGTCCGTACACTAGCAGAAGAGCTTTTGAAAAAGCTTGGCACTGTCGTCGTAGATGATGGGGATGAGATCAAGGCAGATGACGAACAAGTAGATGAACTTCTGGAGATACTCGGGGAATTCATGAAAGCAGTCGAGTCCGTGAAAGAAAAGATCGGTTTTGCCCCTGTGCTGTTCGTTCAGGTGAAAAAAGGCGATAACGATGCGAGCGATACGGGTTCTCGCAAGGGAGAATCTGCTGATCCGACAGTGACTCTGGAACAGAAGCTCGTTGAACAATTAAAGGAAAAAGAGGTAGGTATTCGCGTAACCTTGGAGAGCGAAGCATGGGTAGAGGTGCCAAGCGCATATTTTTCCGCTCAGCGTGCAAGGAAGTTTGCCCTCGCTCTGACAGAAGAAAATGGGAACGGGTGGAAAGGTGTGCCGAACCCTGGTGAAGCGTATCAATTGCAAGTGTGGAGTAACGGCAAAAAGGTGACCAGCTTCGGTAAAACAGGTTTTACACTGGGTCTGCCAGTCGCCGATGACGCAAGCTCCAAGCTACAAGCTTTCTCATACAGGAGCAATATGTGGAAACCAGCAATTGGACTCAAGGGTAAAGCGATTCAGGTGACAAAAGAAGACGATCTAGGGATCTTTTCAGTAACGACCGCGGCCTCTTATGTCGTCGGGGAGAGTGCCCTGAAAAGGATCGAGATCGAGCCGAAATCTCTCAAGCTAGCCCAAGGGGAGGAAGCCCAGCTCAAGGTAATGGCGATTCTTGGTAATGATGCAGAAGAAGACGTTACTGAAGCGGAGGGTATCGAGTTCACATCCAGCAAGCCCGAACTGGTAGAGGTTGATGAGTCAGGACGTATTCTTGTCTTGGATGACGCCAAACCAAGGACAAGAGTGACCATCACGATCAGCTACGCTGGCAAAACAGCCAAGGTAACTGTCACGGTTAAGAGCAATTAACGAAAAGTGTTCCATAAAAATAAAGTTGTAGACTGTAAAATAAAGTATTAGACTGGCTGCCAGCTATTCAACTAACGAGAAATTAGTTTAAGATCAAACGCGGGGAACCGTACGACAAGTGATGGTACACACGATCAGAAAAGAAATAGTACCAGTGGTTAGATAAGTTATTTACTAACATAAAATAAGGGAAGATTAAACATTGAAAAAGCCTCTGGTATACACCAAAGGCTTTTATCATCTTTTAAGTTAGTTTATTGCATTAAAACTAGTGCTTTTCCAAATTCTTCGGCGCCATCTGGGCCGTCACCTGTGATAATGTCACTATGTATGTGCTTTCTTTAAATACGTGGATAATTCTTGCGCCTTATTGAGTCTGGTGATTACGTAAGCTGCAATTATTTTTGCTCAGAAGGTTTATTCCGGTTATTTTACACACTGGCCAACGGCAGGGGATATAATGTCGTTTTTTCACTGGAGAATGATTTTGTTACTTCCTATTCAGTATCATTTCGCTTCTTACATAGGTGTATCTCCTGTATCGTTAAGCTTTGATTCCTGATCGATTACAAAATCCGCAGAATTCAATATTTCTATAGGAAGATGCGAGATATGATGATCGTGTTATTGGAGTTTTATCCTTCCTGGCTCGCATTATCTCGGGAAGAGCGCAATAATCATGCTGCTTCTTCGCAGAAGATCGTCCAAAAATACAATCAGCATGTTCAGGCCCGCTTTTTTGATGCTGAGGCGCTTCCAGGGAAGGAATTTACTGATTTTGTGGTATGTGAAGTAGACGATCTGAAGCAGTATCACTATATATGGGAAGAAATTAGAGACTCCTTGGTTTACACCCAGGGATACATGAAGATTAAAGATGTCATTATGGGCATGGAAAATGCTTTTAAGTCCTATGAGTCGGAAGTGCTCAAAATGAATTGATCAAGTTAGTATGTAAAAAGACCGGAAAAACTCTGTGAGTGAAGTCCGGTCTTTTTATCAACTTGCCCTATCGGTGAATAACTATGTTAAAAATATCTTTTTGGCAACATTTATAGCATTCAAGACTTTAGGAAATCCCGTGTATGGGTAGCATTGCAGTAATGCCTCAATCACTTCTTGTCTCGTTAGACCTACACGAATAGAGGCATTGAGATGAACGTGCAACTGTGGCTCGCATCCACCTTGAGCAGTTAAGGCTCCTAATGTGACGAGTTGGCGCTGTTTAGGGTTTAGTCCTGAGCGGCTGTAGATTTCACCAAACGCAAATTCAATGATTTGTTCAGCTAATACAGGGGCAATCTCGGCAAGTGAATCGGCAACCGCCTCACCATGTTTGCCGTCGATTTCTTGAAGTTTCGCTATGCCTCTTTCCCGTCGTTCCCCTACAGAATGTAGTAGTTCGTCCTCGATGTTTACTTCGATATTTTGTTCTGCAAAAAGTTGTTTCGCAACGGTAATGGCATTTAAAGCACGAGGAGCGCCGCAAAAAGGAATACAATGGGTAGCAATTTCAATAATTTCGTTCGGCGTAATTCCAACTTTCAAACCGAAGTTCATGTGCCATTTTAGTTGATTTGGAGTATCACCTAACGATGTTAACGCAGAGATCACGATCATTTCTCTTTGTTGATAGGTGAGTACGGGATTATTGAAAACTTGCCCAAAAAATTCAATAATGTACCGACTTATGTGGGGAGATACATCGCTTAAAGCATGAATAACCGCTTGGATTCCTGCTCCATCAGTTTCTTGAAAAAGTTTTTTTCCATTTTCATAGTTTGAGTTCATCGCTTAATTGCCTCCAGTTTTGAGGTTTTCTATTTCCCGGTACTTCAAATGTAGTTTATTATTGCTGCTCGAAGTCAAATATAGGTTTTTACAATAGAATTTGCTATTAGGTAGAGGTTACTAAAGCATTTTTCTATTTTTTTGATCTACATTTAGTTATAGTAACTATAACGAAAGGGGACGGATCGGATGTTATTTTCAATGAAATATGTAGTTGATAACTTACATGTGTCTGCAAATACACTCAGATTTTATGAAACGGAAGGGTTGTTAAGAAATATTTCTCGAGATTCAAATGGTCGTAGAATATATAATGATGACGATTTGAGATGGATCAACTTTATCCGATCTCTGCGGTTGACAGGAATGCCTATTTCTAAAATAAAAGAATATATCGATCTTTATGAATTAGGCGATGAAACATTCCTGCAAAGAAAAGAAATGATGATGCAGCATAAATTAGAAGTGCAGAATACAATCAATGAAAACCTAAAACATTTAGAAGTAATAAGTTATAAGGTTGCGATGTACGAACTTCAAGAAAGGAAAGACACGCAGAAAATTTAGTATACTGGACTGTAAGATAAAAGCTCGGCTGTATGCCGAGCTTTTCCAATGAATACACAGTTGTTTCAACATGGTTGTTTGTTACACGTTCCCGCGCCACAGAGGTATTTGAAGATTATTATAAATATAATGGGACCCTTATTCTGAAGTGACTTGTGTATGGAAAACCAAAGATATAAGTAAGCTACATCTCAACTAACGAGTAACGTTAGTTGAATGACAACAGCGGCAGTCTAAGACTTTATTTATCAAGTTTTGGGCCGCAACTGCTCCTTTTAATGGATCAGTCTAAAACTTATTTTTCAAAAGCTAACGATTCTTCAATTCTAAAATCGCGTTAAATCAACGACTCCAGTCTAATACTTTAATTTTACCAAACAAAAAGAAAACGGGTTGGGAGAAAGCTTCCCAGCCCGCTTTTTTGTTGTGGAAATGGATTAGATACGTGCCATCCCCATCGCTTTTTCAACTTTGTACAACATCTCGTTCGCGACTTTATTCGCTTTTTCTGCCCCGGCAGTCAGGATATCATCCAGCTCAGAGGAGTGGAACAGCTGCTCAAAGCGTTCTTGAATCGGACGGAGTGTTTCTACGACAACTTCTGCCAGCTCGGTTTTGAATGCGCCGTAGCCTTTGCCCTCGTACATCGCTTCAATCTCATCCAGCGTTTTTCCAGAGCAGAGGGAGTAGATGGTCATGAGGTTAGAGACAGCAGGCTTCTCTGCTTTGTCATAACGCACAACGCTGTCGGAATCCGTTTGCGCGCGCTTGATTTTTTTCGTGATGGTGTCTGCATCATCCAGCATGGAGATGAAGGCGCCTTGGTTTGGATCGGATTTGCTCATTTTCTTGGTGCCTTCAGCAAGAGACATGATGCGTGCGCCAGTCTCCGGCAGGCGAACCTCTGGGATGGTGAAAATGTCGCCATAACGGTTGTTAAAACGAGCGGCTAAATCACGAGTCAGCTCAAGATGCTGCTTCTGATCCTCGCCCACAGGGACGAAATCAGTGCTGTACAGCAAAATATCAGCCGCCATCAATGGAGGATAAGCCAGCAGACCGCCTGGAATGGATTCGCCGCGTCCATCGGATTTGTCCTTGAATTGAGTCATGCGCTCCAATTCACCCAAGTAAGAGGTACACAGCATGATCCAG
This sequence comes from Brevibacillus sp. RS1.1, assembly GCF_013284365.1. Taxonomy (NCBI): domain Bacteria; kingdom Bacillati; phylum Bacillota; class Bacilli; order Caryophanales; family Paenibacillaceae; genus Brevibacillus; species Brevibacillus sp. RS1.1. The sequence goes on along the minus strand of NZ_JABSVA010000002.1, from coordinate 814,822 downwards.
CCGAGCTTGGCATGGGCCGGTACTTCCGATTGGACGAACAGCGTCATTTTGTTCGGATCGAGGCCAACGGACAAATAGAGAGCCGCGAGACGACGAATGTTTTCGCGCAGGACAGCAGGCTCCTGTGGAACGGTGATCGCATGCTGGTCGACGATGCAGTAAAAGCAGTTGAACTGATCTTGAAGCGGAACGAAGTGCTTCATTGCGCCCAAGTAGTTGCCGAGTGTCATAATGCCGCTCGGCTGAATGCCGGAAAAGATGGTTTTCATGGGAAAGTTGCTCCTTTCAATCGTGAGATATGTGCTTTAAATACAAAAAGGTCCATCCGCCCTGGACAGGGACGAATGAACCGTGGTGCCACCCTTGTTATTTCACGCAAGGAATCTCCATACGCAAAATCTCTTTGATCCGTACCGTTTCTGTGTAAGACAGCTTGATACGGTGTCCATTGTAACGTACGGACGTAACGCCAAAGCCTACTGCCGCCATGAGAGCGGGTTCGGTTTGGAGCTCGGAAGCCCATTCATCATTTCCTTAACACTGATTCGCACCAACCATCAGCTCTCTGAAGTCTCGTAAAATGACTACTCTTCTTCCTCATTGCCATCAAATGATACCCTTTGAGCAAACATTTTACATAGAGTGGATTAAAAAAGCAAGTAGGTCTTGACAAAAAAATCCAGGGGATGTAAAAATAACTCAAGAGTTACATAACTGATGAGTTACTTTTGGGGTGAGGAAATGACCAATGACAAACTGTCAAAAGGAGAGTTGAGTCGCAGTCGGTTGCTTGCGGCAGCAGCTTCTGAGTTCGCGGCAAAAGGCTTTCATCGTACACGGGTGAGTGACATCGTGAAAGCAGCAGGTTTGACACAGGCTTCGTTTTACCAGTATTTCGACAGCAAGGAAGGTCTGTTTCAGCAGTTGACGGACACATTCTTAACCAGGCTATGGGAATTGGCGGACGGCGGTCAAAAGGTAACGGCCTTGACGAAGGCAGATGTCTTCCAGCAGGTACGGGAAAACTTGCTCGCCTTGTTCCAATTTTTTCAAGAGCAGCCTGACTTGACCCGGATTGTGCTGTATCAGGCAGAAGAGGGTGAAGAGCTGCATCGAAAGCTGGCTTCCATTGTTGCTGTCAACTTGCGACAAAATCAGACTGCTGGGCATGTTCGTGTCGAGTTGTCTGTGGAGGTAGCGGCAGAGGCAATGATCGCAGTCGTAGATCGTATGACGACGCGGTATTTGCTGACGGGTGAGAAAACAGCGGAGCAGCTTGCAGATGACGCGGTATCTTTTTTGGCATATGGAATTTTGCAGACAAACGAATAGGAAGAGGGTGCTTGCATGCTGGAGCTGTCTCATCTGATTTGGCTGTTTTTAGTCGTTTTCATGTTTCATGATTTCGAGGAGATCGTGATGGTAGAAGGCTGGGTGCGAGCCAAGAGAGACATCATTAGACGGGCTGTGCCAGAACGGCTTATGAAAATGCTGGAGCCGTCGCTTTCGATGAGCACGGCGCAATTTGCCGTCGCAGTCTCTTGTATTTTCGCGGTTTTATCGGCAGCGGTTATCCTGACTGTCAAGACACTTTCGTCTGGAACGTACCTTCCGTTTTTCCTGGTTTGTCTGCATGTGATGTTTCTCCATGTGTTCATACATGTTGGTCATACCGTTGTCCTTCGCACGTACACACCTGGTGTGGTAACGGCTGTGGTATTCGTTTTGCCGTATAGTTTATATATGTATGATCGATTGCTTGAGGCTGGCCTTGTGACGTGGCCGTTGCTATGGAGTACATTGCCTTACAGCTTGTTGATCATACCTGTTTTGTACGTGGCACACTGGATTGGGGAGGCAGCAGGTAAAATGATCCCCCGATGAGAAAAAGAAAGGGAGTATGTTATCCTAGTAGGAAGATTGGTGTGAAAGAGGGAGTTTTGTTGAAGCTGCGACTAGGCGTAATAGGCGCGGATGATTCACTTGCCATCATCGAATCAGTCATGCGAGAGTTTCCTGAAATTGAATACTTGCCGATTGTCTATTGGAAAGAGGAGGAAATCCTCGATCTGATCATGCCACATGTGGATGAGGTGGATATGTGGCTTTTCTCCGGACAGGTCCCTTATGCCATGGTGAGCGAGTCAGGCAAGGTCCAAGTGCCGATGGCGTATGTGCCTCATCTCGGTGCGAGCTTGTACAGAACCTTGCTTCATCTGTCCCATCAATTGGGAGTCCGGGTGGACGAAGTGAGCTTTGATACATTTTCACCAGAAGAACTGGAGCATTTTATGGACGAAGCGGGGATCGCTGGCGGCTACAAATGGCTCAAGCATTACGAGGGAGCGATTTCAGCCGATGAACTGGCGGATTACCACGAACAGCTCTGGAAAGCAGGCAAGACAAAGGTGGCTGTCAGCTGCTTGCGGACAGCAGAGTTAGAGCTGACACGCAGAGGTGTCCCTGTACATCGGGTCGTGCCGACGCGTGCAGGCGTGATTTCAGTCATTCACATGCTCTTGCGAACACACGAAATGCTTCACTTCAAAGATACCCAGATTGCCGTACAGATGATGGAGATTGATCCCTTTCGCGAGCTTGCCGGTGGCAATTTTTCTACAGATGAATGGCAAAATGCCGAGATCAAGACGATGGAAAAGCTGTTGCGTTACGCAAAGCATTTGCAAGGCTCATTGAAGACAGCGGGTCCCGGACGCTACGTTATTTTTACAACGCGGGGGAATTTGCAAGAAGTTACTCGTGATTATTCGACAATTCCCGACTTGGATGAGATGTTCGACATTCGTGCTGATCTGGTAACATGTGGGATCGGGATTGGCAAGACCGCTTATGAAGCGGAAATCCACGGTGGCGCGGCCCTCTTACACGCCAAAGAGCGAGGGAGCGGCAATTGGATGGTCTTTTTCGATGACAAAAGCGTCGTGGGGCCGCTCGGGCGAGACGAACAGCTCACGTATCGGTACGACTCAGAGAAGCTGCAAGCGCTCAGCCAGCTTACCTCACTCAGCGTCATGACACTGGCGAAGCTTGAATCCATCCTGAAAAAGCGCGGGTCTCAGGAGATTCATGCCCACGAATTGGCATCGCATCTACAAATATTGCCACGAAGCGCCAGACGCATACTGATTGAGCTGGAGTCAAAGGGCCTTGCGCAGGTCATCCGGGAAGAAAATCCGCACCCGCGGGGCAGACCGCGCAAGGTGTATCGGATCAGCTTACAATCGTAATTGTAATAAATTTACCAAAAAATCATTTCTTTCAGGAAATGATTTTTTTGTCGTTAAAAAATTGTTCTCAAATTCACATTTATGACAAATAATAAGAGATGTAAACAACTATGAACTTACATAAAAAACAATATTTTCCAAGGAGGAGTTAACGAGTATGAAGAAATCGGTTTTTGCAGTAACACTCAGCTTCGCATTAGGTACCACTACATTCCTTCCGTTGGCAACGCAGGCCGCATCCGAAAGCATCGTGTATAGCGCTGAGTGGGATACCCCCGAATTTATCGGAGAAGAGTTCGAAGCAGAAGAGCTGGATGGCGAAGAAAAAGTTTGGGGATTCCTGGAGCAATATCAAGACTCCTTCCGTATTGATGGAGATGTGAAAGATCACTTTAAAGTGCTAGATGAAGTGACAGACAAAGAGACAGACATGACTCACTACCGTGTACAAGAAATGTACGAGGGCATCCCGGTATATGGTTACCAGCAGACGATTCACGTAAACGAGGATGGAAATGTAACGGCATTCCTCGGAAACTACGCGCCTGACCTGTCAAACAATGATAAGCTGACGGAAAAACCAAAACTCAAGGCAGATAAAGCGGTCAAAGAGGCCATCAAGGATTTGGAGGATGAGATTAACGAAAAAATCGAGAAGTTCGAAGTAAAGCCAAAAGGGGACCTCTACGTGTACATCCACGAAGATGAATCGTATTTGGCTTACGAAGTGGAGCTGAATTTCCTCGATCCGCTGCCAGGGCGTTGGAAGTATTTCATCGATGCAAATTCTGGTGAAGTCATTAACAAATACAATATGCTTCATGAGATTACAGGAACGGGTACAGGAGTACTGGGTGACACCAAATCGTTCGAAGTAACGAAAGTAAGCAATAACAACTACACGGCGAAAGACACGACTCGCGGCAAGGGAATTGAGACGTACACTGCACGCAATAGAACCACCCTGCCAGGTACTCTTGGTTCTGACACGGATAACAATTGGACAGATGGAGCGCTTGTCGACGCACATGCGTATGCACAGAAAACCTACGATTACTACAAAAACGCACATAACCGCAACAGCTTTGACAACAATGGGGCGAAATTGATCTCCACAGTCCACTACAGCAACAGATATAACAACGCATTCTGGAACGGTACGCAAATGGTATACGGGGATGGAGATGGAAGCGTATTCCGCCCATTGTCCGCCGGATTGGATGTCGTTGCTCATGAATTAACTCATGCTGTCACAGAACGAACAGCCAATCTGATCTATCAAAACGAGTCCGGTGCACTGAACGAATCCATTTCTGATATCTTCGGGGCTATGATTGACGACGACGATTGGCTCATGGGTGAAGATGTATACACGCCAGGAACGCCTGGAGATGCACTGCGCTCTCTCGAAGATCCAACTGTTGCTGGTGATCCTGATCACTACAGCGATCGATACACAGGTCCAAATGACAACGGAGGCGTACACACGAACAGCGGTATCAACAACAAAGCAGCATATCTCCTCGCAGAGGGTGGCACACACACCGGTGTAACTGTCACAGGCATTGGTCGCAATGACACAGCAAAAATCTACTACTACGCCCTAACAAACTACCTCAATCCAAACTCTAATTTCTCCGCTATGCGACAAGCAGCCATTCAATCCGCAACAGCTCTTTTCGGTGCTAATTCCCAACAAGTAAAATCAGTAAAAGCCGCGTATGATGCAGTAGGCGTGCAATAATTACTGAGATATTTCGTGACGCGAAACAATTTTCATACTAGTAAAAATTGTCTTGCTCCTTGTGGGGTAAGGCAATTTTTTGTATGTTGGTGGTAATTTACAGCGTGTGAATAAGGAGTTAGAAAGGAGTAGCTCATGGATCATTTCAAAACCATATTGCGACACCATTATGATAGAGACGCTGCTGATGTTATCCCTCAACAAGGAGGATGGTCTGCACTTGCTTATAAAGTCATCAGCGACCAGCATTCCTATTTCTTGAAGGTCTATGAAAAAAGCAGAGCATCAACGCCCAAGTGGACAGCGCTGATCGATAAGTACGTTCCCATCATCCAGTGGCTATCCTGCCAGACCGGACTACAAGGCAAACTTCCAGTGCCGCTGCTGACAAGAAACGCAGCGTATAAACATGAAGACGACATGGGCATCTATCAGCTGTTTGAATATATTGAGGGGAAAACCATTGGGAGCCAAGCATTAAGCACGATGCAAGTCCGCCAGCTAGCAGAAATCATCGCGCAATTGCATTTGTACGGGGAAGAAATCCCGATCAGTACGGCTGCGATCAAGGAAGACTTCCGCATCCCATTTGCCGAGCAGTTTAGAGAAATGCTGAACGAAGATATCCATCGTCTGCCTGATGATGTGAGTGAAATCGTCAAACCTTTTGCCAGCATACTGGCTACTCGCATGAATGATTTGGAGATGATTGCCGAGGAATTGCGAGGCAGTGAGGTGGAAATGAAGCTTTGTCATACGGACATTCACAACTGGAATTTGATGCAATCTGGTCAACAGCTCATTCTCATAGACTGGGAAGGATTGAAGCTGGCTCCGGTTGAAGCAGATCTGATGTTTTTGGTAGATCAGCCGTTTTTAGAAGAGTTTATGGCTACCTATCTGAAGACACATACAAATTATGTCGTCAATCGACAAGCCCTGAAATTCTATCAAATCCGACGTAGGTTGGAAGATATATGTGAACTGTTAGAGCAGCTTTTGTTTGATGAGCAGGAGGAAGAGGATCGAGTAGGGACGATCAGGCATTTGAAAGGGGAATTGAGTAAGGTTGAGGGAGATTAACATGATTGACGTTACTAGGAGCCGCAAGAAAGGTAGAATGGGATCCATTAGAGAACGTTCTGCCAACGCTAGACGACGCTATCCTTGATTATGCATTAAGCATTCTTGGTTGATCAAAAAACCGAAAATTTATAAAAGTAATCGAGCCGTACTTACATTCCCCTACGGAAAATATTAGGCAAGCTGCCGCAGAAGCTTTGGAGGAAATCAATTATAACGGAGAAAAATGTTGAGGTTTGTGGCGCTACTTGACGAGTTATGCCTCCTTTTCAAAATAGACAGACTATTATACAATTAAGGACATAACCGTTAATCAACCGTTATTGGCTCTACATAGAAGGGGAGAGACGCGTCATGATCAATTCGGATCGATTGTGGGATCGATTGGGACAGCTTGGCAACATTGGGAAACAAGAGGCGGGCGGCATTACGCGGTTGTCTTTTACGCCTGAGGAACGGGCGGCAAAAGATCTCGTCACAGGCTTTATGAAGGAAGCGGGTCTCACCGTTCGCGAAGATGAGGTAGGGAACTTGATTGGCCGAAAAGAAGGGAAAAATCCAGCCGCTCCTGTCGTTTTGGTTGGTTCGCATATCGACTCCGTACCAAATGGCGGCGATTATGACGGTCCCCTTGGCGTACTGGCTGGGGTAGAAGTTTTACAGACGATGCAGGAACAGGGAATCGAAACAGAGCATCCGATCGAAGTCATCGCGTTCACGGATGAAGAAGGAACACGTTTTGGTTACGGGATGATCGGCAGTCGTGGTATCGCTGGTCTGATCAAGCGTGACGAGCTGGAACAAGCAGACAAGAATGGGGTCACGATTGCCGAAGCAATGCGGAAAACGGGGCTTGATCCGGATCGCACCAGTCTCGCCGCGAGAACGCCGGGAAGTGTGAAAGCGTATGTAGAGCTACATATCGAGCAAGGCAAGGTACTGGAGAGCCGTGGGCTATCTGTGGGGATCGTGACAGGAGTGGCGGGCCCGCTCTGGTTGAATTTCGTGATAGAGGGAGAAGCCGGTCATGCCGGGGCAACGCCGATGAATTTGCGCCGTGATCCGATGGCAGCAGCCGCTCAAGTGATGCTTGTCATCGAGGAAGAAGCCGGACGGACAGGAACCAGTGTAGGGACGGTTGGAAGGCTGCAAGCTTTCCCGGGCGGGGTGAATGTTATTCCGGGACGAGTCGAGTTTTCGCTTGATTTGCGCGATGTGGACGAAGCGATCCGCGATGAAGTGGAACAGCGCATTTACGAACGGGCAGAAGCGATCTGTGCAAAGCGCAATGTGACGTTGAAGGTAGAGCTGCTGCAACGCATAGCTCCTGCTGTATGCTCGGACGATATCCAGCATGCTGTAGCCGAAGCGTGTGAGGCAGAAGGCTTGGAAGCATTTAGACTGCCGAGTGGCGCAGGGCATGATTGCATGCAACTCGTTGGGCTGTGCCCGGTTGGCATGATTTTCGCCAGGTCCAAGGATGGCATTAGCCACAACCCGGCAGAGTTCACGACAAAAGAGGATTGTGCGAACGGAGCACAGGTACTGTACCGCACCGTTTTATCCTTAGCAAAATAGGCATAAGAGATAGTAAGTGGGGGAGCCACGTAAATCAGGAGGAGAGCGGCATGACAGCAACGGCAGTGGTAACGCTTAATAAGGCGGTCGAAGAAATCAAGGATCAGGTAATCGCATGGAGACGGTATTTGCACGAAAACCCTGAATTATCCTTCCATGAGGAAAAAACAGCACAGTTTGTATACGAGACACTTCTTTCTTTTGGCAATCTGGAAATATCCAGACCGACGAAAAACAGTGTGATGGCCAGATTGATCGGTTCCCAGCCTGGGAAAGTGCTCGCCATGCGGGCTGACATGGACGCATTGCCGATTACGGAAGAGAATACGTTTGAATTCGTATCGAAAAATCCTGGCGTCATGCACGCATGCGGACACGACGGTCACACGTCCATGCTGCTCGGAACGGCAAAGCTACTGTCTGGGATGAAGGATCAGATCAAGGGAGAGGTTCGTTTCTTCTTTCAGCACGCGGAGGAAGTATACCCGGGCGGAGCGGAAGAAATGGTACAGGCAGGCGTCATGGACGGCGTAGACATGGTAATTGGTACGCATCTGTGGTCGACGATGGAGTTTGGGACAGTAGGTATCTGCCCAGGTCCGATGATGGCCGCTCCTGATACGTTCTGGATTACTGTTCTTGGAAAAGGCGGACATGCGGCGCTCCCACATGAAACGATCGACAGCATCGCAATTGCGGCACAAGTGGTGACCAATCTCCAGCACATCGTATCCCGCAATGCCGATCCGCTCGATAATCTGGTTCTCTCTGTCACGCAATTTGTGGGGGGAACGACACATAACGTCATTCCGGGTACGGTAGAGATTTGCGGGACAGTCCGCAGCTTTGACAAAAATTTACGCGAGTCTGTTCCAGGACTCATGGAACGCGTGATCAAAGGCATTACAGAAGCACATGGCGCGGAATATAAGTTCAAATACGAATTTGGCTATCGCCCGGTTATCAACGATGCCGAAGTGACGAAATGGATGGAAGAGGTCGTGGAGGAATCACTGGGAGCAGAATGGGTAGAGCATATGCGCCCAACCATGGGTGGCGAGGATTTCTCGGCCTTCCAGCAAAAAGCGCCAGGCTGCTTCTTCTACGTCGCTGCCGGAAACAAAGAAAAAGGCATCACATATCCGCACCATCATCCACGTTTTACAATCGACGAGGATGCACTCGAAGTCGGCGTCAAAATGTTCGTCAACGCGGCAAGAAAAATCGTGATGGAATAGGCAAAATGAAAAATGGCGTAAACTAATCCAAAAGTAAGGCAGCTTGTCAATGCGGCAAGCTGCTTTTTTACGTTTATCTCTAATCTGGGACTCAAGTTGTGGTACGTAAAGTGTATTTAGTTGTGTTTAAGGTTGAGGATTTGTGTATTTAACCTGGAATTCATTGTTTTTTCTTTTGATTTTAATAAACCCTCAACAATGCAGCTATAAAATGAATGCAAACAGATCTGGATTCTTTCTAAGTGATAGGGATCGGGACAGAAAAGGGAGGCTAGATCATTACGTAAACAAGTGATGAAGCAAAATCAAGACGATGAAAAGAAAATGAATTGAGATCCGAGGAGGAGAGACACCATGAAAAAAATCCTGAACCCAAAAGGAATTGCTGCGCTTTTAACAGCTACAACTCTCGTTACCGGTGGAGTCATCGTACAAGCTCCCTTTCTGAATTCGTCAGTTTATGCCGCAGCAAAGGAGGCGAAAGAACTCTCATCTGAAAAGCAACTCTATCGTTTCCTGTTTGAAAATAGCATAGAGGATAGCTCAGAATCTCACCATCCTGTGCAAGTGTCCGGAACACCAACGTTCGTGGAAGGACGTGCAGGATTGGGGAAATCCATTCATTTCCAGTCTGCCTCAAAAGATAATGCAACCTGGATAGATTTAGGTGAAAATGACGAGATTAAGTTTGGGGAAACACAAGATTTCACCATTGCCTTCTGGGTGAAATCTCCTGGCGTTGATGCTGATCCTGGCATTATCTCCAATAAAAACTGGTCAAGCGGTGGTAACGTGGGGTGGTTCATCGGACTGCAAGGTTCTACGTTAAAGTGGAATTGGCGCACATCCGATAGCTCCCGTCTCGATGCAACGATTCCAAACATTGCGGATAATGCATGGCACTATGTCGTCGTTTCTCATGATCGGGATGAACTGGCAACGATCTACGTCGACGGTAAAGTAGCAAAAACAATCGATATCAGCCAATCCAAGGGAACAATCGACACTAGCTTCACTACCAAGATTGGAGTAGATGGCGCTGGAAACCATTTTGGAAATCGCTATGACGTGCAGTTGGACCAGTTGCAGATTCTGAGTCGCACCGTTACAGATAAAGAAGTAGCTGATAGTTACGCAAGTGCTCCGAAGATTCCAGTGAAGAGCCTTTCATTGGATCAGAAGGAGCTCAAATTGAAGGCTGGAGCAACGATGCCTATTATAGTCGAGATTTCTCCAAAAGAAGCGTCCGATCAGGATGTCAGATGGAGTTCCAACAACAAAGAGGTCGCGAAGGTCGAAATGATCAATGGACGCCCAACTGTTGTAGCAGGCAAGCCGGGCAAAGCAAAAATTACGGTGAAAACAGTCGATGGAGGCAAAACAGCGAAAGCTGAAGTAACCGTTACGAATTCGATTGACGTATCGGGAGACGGTCTCCTAACCGAGGAAGATTTGAACGTCATCATGGACAACCAGAAAAGCCGCTTCGGTGATCGGCGTTGGGAAAAAGCGCAACATGCGGATATTAACAATGACAAGAAAGTGGACAAAGCAGATGTGGAGATGATGAAAGAAAAGCTGGCTCCTTATGAGAACGATTTCCTTTACAGACGTGTCGTGGTTATCGGCATCGATGGTGCAGGGAATGCAGTCAAAGATCCGGAAGCAAAGGCGACGAATATCTTGAAACTGATCGAAGAAGGTGCTGGAACATTTGAAGCGAAAGCAGAGCTGCCCACGATCAGTGCGCAAAACTGGGGATCTATCCTGCACGGCGTCACTCCTGACAAGCACCAATTGACTAACGATAGCGTAGCGGCTACTCCTTATCCGGAGAAAAGCGAGTATCCTTCCTATTTGAAACTGTTGAAACAAGAGCGTCCTAAACTCCAGCAAGCTTCCTTCGCTACATGGGGCCCGATCAATATCGGTATCATTGAAGATTCAGCAGGTTCTTACAAGCAAAATAGCAAGTCGGATGAAGAGACTGCGAAAAAAGTAGTCGATTATATCAAAAAAGAGGGTGAAAATACTCGTAACATTTTCGTTCATTTAGATGAAGTGGACGGGGCTGGCCACAATCAAGGCTATTTCACACCGGCATTTTATAAAAAGCTCCAGAAAGCAGATGAGTATGTAGGGAATATCCTCGAGGCACTAGAAGAGGAAGGACTGATGGAGGATAGCCTGATTATCGTTACGACTGACCACGGTGGGAAAGGAACAGGGCATGGGGGTTCTTCACCGGGAGAACAGACGATTTTTTGGGCGGCAAAAGGTGGCTCCATCACGCCTGGTACAGAGCTCTCAGAGGTAGGAAACATTGACACTGCCGCCGTAGTAGCCCATGCGCTTCGGTTGGAATTGCCAGCAAATTGGGATGCTAAAATTCCAGAAGGGTTGTTTCAAGACAACGAGTAAAAAGACCAGTTATTCCTTATTCCACCATGGTGTAATAGGGGATAACTTTTTTCTTTCTAGCTAGTGACAACGCAACTAGTACAGACGAATCAGCTTTTGCCAAAAGGAAGTTTTTCTACTCGCGTCCTTGATCTTTGCCAACTCGATTTTGGCATCCATAATGTCATTCATTGCTTTTGTCAAGCGGCGATCTCGTTCCTTCAGATTGTTGGTAATATAGGCTTCCTGCTTTTCTACACGCGCTAACAGCGCTAAGTAGGAGGCGTCTTGTTGCTGGACATGGGAAGCCAAGGCATGCAGCTTTTCATCCAGCTCTTCGAGGACAACAGTATGGTTCAAAGCCGGATGTGCGGAAACAGGGGCAGGGGGGAATGCAACCGCAACGGCCGTCTCCTTTCGGGCGGGTTCAGGTGAGCTCTGCGTAGCAACCATTCGGGCAGCTTCATCTTGCGGAATGAGCTGATCCTTTGTTAAGCTATAAAACCGCTGAAGACACGTAATATCTGCCTGCCGATACTCCCGACGATTCTGGCTATCCCGCAAAAACCAGTAGCCGTGCTGTTCTAAGAGCATGCTCCACTTGCGCAAGGTGCTGGCCCCAATACCTAACAGTCCCGCCACATCTCTGCCACTGTATGTTCTCTCCCGTGCCAATAACTCGATAACCTCTCCCATGGAAATCCCTCCTCTGGCGTAAGTCCGCTCATCTCTTGCTATACCGTTTCTGTACGTGAAAAAGGTTTTCCTTTTGGAATCGTGCGACAAAATCTCACAGTGTTCGTAAGCAACGTGCTGGTTTGGCGTCAATTTGTCACCAGTCGACAAAGTTGTTGAGAAAAATGAGGACAAATGACGGACGGGTACAAGTACATTTTCTCTTTGACTCCGCTTTTGCTCAGTAGGGCTATGCCAAATGTTCATACGATGCATGAGAAGGAGGGATTAACCATGGCATTCAAAGACCAGGTAAAAAAATTCGAAGGGAAAAATGTTAGGGTTGCCACTGTAGAAGGTATTTTTTTCGGTCGTCTGGTACAAGTAAAATCGACCACCATTATTTTGGAAGAGCGCAATGGTAATCGCCGCACCATTATTCGTGACTCGAAAATTATTGCCGTTACAGAGCATGACGGCGACGATTGCTAAGTTCTGATTGTAGAAAAATAGGATTTGTTTCTCAGGCTGTCGAGTGATCGACGGCCTTTCCTATTCTTTACACCCTGCGGCATGGTAACATAAAAGGGACTGAAAAAACGCTGCGAATAGAGGGGGTACCACTATGTTGGATATTCGATTTCACGGACATTCGGCCGTGCAGGTAACAAGTGAAGGGCATTCAATCATGATTGATCCGTTTATTTCGGGAAGCCCAGTGGCAGCAACCAAGCTGGAAGACATCTCAGTTCAGTACATCCTTCTGACACACGGACACCTAGATCATATTTTGGATGCAGTAGAATTGGCCAAGAAAAACGATGCGACAATCGTTGCAACCCATGAGCTTGCTACCTATTTGAGCTGGCAGGGAGTCAAGACCATCTCGATGAATCTGGGAGGCTCTGTAAAACTTCCATTTGGAAAAGTAAAAATGACACAAGCGTTCCACAGCTCTGGTGTCGTGCTGGATGATGAGAAACAAATCGTGTACATGGGAATGCCAGGAGGCTTTGTGATCGAGCTGGGTGGAAAAACGATTTATCACGCAGGGGATACAGGACTGTTCGGTGACATGAAGCTAATCGGAGAGCGTCATGACATCGATTTGGCGTTCCTGCCAATTGGAGACGTGTTCACAATGGGACCTGAGGATGCACTCGTGGCTGCCGAGTGGGTACAAGCCGATTTTGTTGTGCCTATTCATTATAATACGTTCCCGCCGATCAAACAGGATGGGGAAGCATTCGTAGCCGAGCTGGCTGAGAAAGACATCAGAGGCAAGGCATTGAAGCCAGGGGAGACATTGCGTTTGCCATAACTCGCTCTAGATACATAGAACCGCTAATCTACGGAAGATGAGATTAGCGGTTTTTTTATGGAGTTCTTTTGGATGTGGCTGCGGTGGGGAGAAGAATATTTCCAGTCTAGGCTCAGTGCTCCGTCCCGCTGAGGGTTGGGACTGTCCGCTCCGAAGGGATTTGCGGGGAAACGCAAAAGTGGTAGCCGCTTCGTCGTACGGGCAGGGTTGCGTTTCTTTTGCCCGCAAATCCCTTCTCCGCTCGGTAGGACTTCACAAGTCGCTACGTCTGGAAATATTCTTCTCTGTCATAACTGATTACGTTCTTCATTCTTTTAAGGCATTAAAAAATCGGATCACACGGAAAGCTCGTAGAGGAAACAGGAGAAAAAAGCGAAGATCTTAGGGACACCGCCCGAGGCGCAATGAAAAAAAGAGAAACAAGCCCTTAGCGTCCACCTCTGAGACGCTACCAGAATGGACGACTTTGGACGCGGGTTTCGCTTTTTTTCATGAAGCCGGGCAGTCAATCCCCCAGCGGGTGGCCCTAGAATCTGAGCGTTTTCTCCTGTTTCCTCCCAGCACTACAGCAACAACATAAGGTCTCTAGTTATGTGGCTGGCGGTGGGGAGAAGAATATTTCCAGTCTAGGCTCAGTGCTCCGTCCCGCTGAGGGTTGGGACTGTCCGCTCCGAAGGGATTTGCGGGGAAACGCAAAAGTGGTAGCCGCTTCGTCGTACGGGCAGGGTTGCGTTTCTTTTGCCCGCAAATCCCTCTACGCTGGGTAGGACTCCACAAGTCGCTACGTCTGGAAATATTCTTCTCTAGCGTAACTGATAAGGTTCTTCCATCTTTTAAAGCTTTTAAGACCCGTTTAAGCACGGAAAGCTCGTAGAGGAAACAGGAGAAAACAGCGAAGATCTTAGGGACACCGCCCGAGGCGCAATGAAAAAAAGAGAAACAAGCTCTTAGCGTCCACCTCTGAGACGCTCCCAGAATGGACAACTTTGGACGCGTGTTTCGCTTTTTTTCATGAAGCCGGGCAGTCAATCCCCCAGCGGGTGGCCCTAGAATCTGAGCGTTTTCTCCTGTTTCCTCCCCAGCACTACAGCAACGTTCCAAAAAGTTTTTTATAAATCTCTGAAACTAGCATGAAAAGAGCAGGACCACTCATAGATATAGAAGAGAAAGAAGAAGAAAGGGTGACTACCTGGATGAGATTGGTGCACAATAGTCTTCTATTTCTTGCGGGAGTGGTCCTCTATTCACTGGGTGGTATCGCTTTTCCAGACGGTGGAGCCTGGTATGATTCCCTTGCCAAGCCCGATGGAACACCGCCAATCTACTTGTTTCGCATCATCTGGCTCATATTATACGCACTCATAGCATGGTCGTTCGTGATTTTGATTCGAACAAAACAGATAGACCGCGAGCTTGTGCTCCTCTATGGGATCAATTGGTTTTTTCATCAACTGTTTTTCGTGTTGTTTATCGGCTATCAATTGCACGTGTTGGCTGCGCTGGATACCATTCTAGTGATGTATTCCACATGGGTACTCATTCGCGCCATTCGTCCCCACCACAAAATCGCATCCTCGCTACTCATTCCCTATTTCATGTGGAGCGTGTTTTTTATGTGTCTAGCAATTGGCTTCTGCCTGCTCAACCTGTGAGTACAAAAGTAATTACAGGCCCTCGACGAGTCGGCTGGCTCGCGCTGTCGCTTCTCGCTTTATTTCCTCCCAATGGAGGGTTTGGAATTGGCGCTGATGCATCAAAATTTCTCCGTTCACAATGGTTGTATCCACATCGGCGCCCGTCGCGCTGTATGCAAGCAGGGCATGGATGTCATGGACAGGCAACAGGTGTGGTTTATCCAGATCGATCAGGATGAGATCAGCTCGCTTCCCGGCTTCCAGGGTTCCGACCTCGTGATCGATCGCAAGCAGCTTCGCACTTTCGATGGTAGCCATGCGCAAGGCCGCTTCGGCAGGCAGTACCGTCGGATCGCCGTGCTTGAGCTTTTGCATCCAAGTCGCGGCTTTGATCTCAGCAAACATATCGAGGGTCGTAGCACTGCCGGCACCGTCTGTTCCCATCCCGACAGTAACCCCGGCCTCGATCAGCTCTCTGACAGGGGCAATGCCGCAGCCGAGCTTCAAATTGCTGACAGGATTATGTGCGACACCGCCTCTCATCCCGCGAAGAAGCGCGACATCGGATTCATTCAGATGAACAGCATGCGCGAGCAAGACGTGCGTATCGTGAAACATGCCCAGTTCATGCAAATACTCCGTGGGTGTTTGATCGTACTTGGCCCGGATTTTCTCTCCTTCCTCAATCGTTTCTGCCAGATGGATGTGGAGAGGGATTTGGCGCTTGCGGGCAAGCTCGATGACTCCTTGCAAAGACTCCGGCGGGCACGTATAGGGAGCGTGCGGGCCGAGCATCGTCGTGATTCTGCCATCGCCAGCCCCCGTCCAGCTGTCGATAAGGTCTAAGGCTTCGGCCATTCGTCGACCCCCGTCATCCTCAAGAAAGACCATTCCGCGTGTTAAAGAAGCGCGTATCCCGGAATCAAGTATGGCTTGGGCAACTGCATCCATATGCACATACATATCGGCAAAAGCGGTCGTGCCAGAAGCGATCATTTCTGCAATCCCGAGTGTCGTTCCCCAATAGACATCTTCTCTTGTCATTCGGGCTTCAGCCGGGAGCATCTTTTTGTCCAACCAATCCATCAGCTTGAGGTCATCGGAAAAAGCACGCAGCAAGGACATACTGGCATGGTTGTGAGCGTTGATGAGACCGGGCATCGCTACCCTATTTTTAGCCAGTATGACACGGTCTGCCTCCTCTTCAAGGGATGGTCCAATTTTGGCGATTCGACCATCCGCGATCCAAATATCCCCGAGAAATGGCTTCTCTCCCTCAACCATCGTCAATATCATGCAGTCTTTAATCAGTAACGTTTTCATGGGAAAATCCTCCTTTTTCTTCCTGGTAGCGATGCAAGCGTAAAGCTTAACGCCGCGAGAAAGTCAAGGAGGGAATTTATGAAAAAGAGAGAACAAATTCAGAAGCGTTGTGCTGAGCTTCGTGATTTTGAAATATTGTTTATTAGATAACAATTGACGAGAGAAATAATGCTACATAAAATGTAGATAAGATTTGGGGGAAGAAAGTGATGTCACATATGTTAAATGGAGGGCTTGTCGGCCTGCAAGCAATCTTGGATCAATTAAAGCCTTCGGAGCGAAAAGTCGCCGATTATATCCTGGCTCACCCGGAAGATGTCGTGAAGCTCTCTGTCCAAAAATTGGCGGAATATAGTGGGGTATCCGAGGCGACGATCATCCGTTTGGCTCGTTCTCTTAATATGAAGGGGTATCAGGAGCTAAAGCTGCGCGTCGCAGGAGATTTGACGAAACAGACGGCGATGGGCAGCTATCAGGAGATCATGATGGAGGGTTCAGTTGAATCGATTATGCAAGCGGTTAGCTGGAACAATATTCAATCCATTCAGGATACGCTCTCAGTCTTGTCCAACGAAGAAGTAAAGAAAGCAGTCGACGTGCTGTCGGTAGCCAGGAAGATCGATGTTTACGGTGTCGGTGCATCGGCGGTCATTGCTGACGATATCCGGCAAAAATTTTCGCGGATTAACTTGTGGTGTGAGGCTTATTCGGATTTTCACGCACAATTGACATCGGCAGTCACTTTAACGGAAAAAGACGTGGTCATCGGCATATCTTATTCAGGACAGACCGAAGACATTATTCAATCGTTGACGGAGGCCAAGCAGCAGGGCGCGACTATCATTACCCTGACCAAATTCGGTCCCTCGCCAGTAGCCGAACTAGCCAACATTCGGTTATTCACCAGCTCGGTAGAAAAAAGCATTCGTAGCGGAGCCATGGCTTCGCGCATTGCTCAATTGAACGTCATCGATATTTTGTTTATTACCATGATCAGCAGGATGCAAGAGCGAGTCATTCCCCTGTTGGAAAAATCAAGGCTTGCTGTTAGTCGAACGAAACGCTCCTCGACGTAGGAGAAGGGAGGGAAGACATGGACGATCTGGAGCTGCTTTTGCAAGGATGGGTGGACAGCGGTTTGCTCCCAGGAGCTGCCTTGCGAATCGTGCGTGATCGTCGTATCTGGTATGCGTGTGATGTCGGAACGACGAGTATTGCCAAAGACAAGCCAGTGACGCCGAATACCATGTTTGACCTGGCGTCGCTCACCAAAGTGACGGCGACGCTACCTGCTATCCTCTTGCTCGTGCAGGAGGGAGTGGTAGCGCTGGATGATCAGATTGGTCAATTTTTTCCCGATTGTCCCGCTGACAAAAAGCGGATCACAATCGAACAGCTGCTTGTGCATACCTCAGGAATGCCGGCAGATTTGGCAGAGAGAAGGCGCGATAGCGAGATCCATTTGCCAGAGCTATTGTATGCGCAACAATTGATTCACGAGCCTGGGGCCCAGGTCGTTTACAGTGATTTAGGCATGATCTGGTTGGGCCTCGTTATCGAGCAAGTAACAGGAGAGCGCTTGGATCAGTTTGTTACTCGGCGCATCTTCACCCCTTTGGACATGACACATACTGTTTTCTGTCCGAACGAACAGATTTATCGGAATATTGCGTCTACTGAATATTGTAGTCTCACCAACGCCTACATCACAGGAGAGGTTCATGATGAGAAAGCATTTGCGATGGGAGGGGTTGCGGGACATGCTGGACTTTTCTCAACAGCTGACGATCTGTGCCGATATGCGATGAGCTGGTTGTACCAAGAGCCTCGAATACTTGCTAGTGAATGGTACGAACTGGCGATTCGCAATCATACAGAGCAAGCAGGGGGGAGTAGAGGGTATGGCTGGGAGATCAATCAAGCATCCACCACTTTGAGCTGTGGAAGCGGCTTTCATCGTAGGAGCTTTGGGCATACAGGCTTTACTGGAACCAGTATGTGGATTGACCCAGAGCAGCAGTTTGCTGTCATCTTTCTCACTAACGCCGTTCATCTAGGCCGTAATCATCAGCTTCGGCAATTACGACCGATTTTGCACGATGCTGTTACGGCCCAGCTTTTGCAGACCTAAGGGAAGAAAAAGGGGAGGGTTTCGCATGAAGCAATTTCGTTTTCGCTATGTAGCTTCTCTCGTGTTGACGGCGGTTATGGTGGTGACAGGATGTAGCAGTGGAGGAACCGAAACAGAGTCAGTCGGCGGACAAGGTGGAGGACAGCAGGTAACACTCTCCATGCATAGTTGGCGCGTAGAAGACACGGAGGGCTACAAAGCCATCATCAAAGCTTTTGAGGCAGACCATCCGAATATCAAGATCGACTTCAAGCCATTCAAAGCAACGGAGTACAATACCATCCTCAACACGGCGCTCCAAAGCGACAGTGGCCCAGATATTTTGCAGCTACGTCCCTACGCTCCGGGGATTGCCTTGGCTGAAGCTGGACATTTGGAGCCTCTCGACAATGTGCCAGGCATATCTACCATCCCAAAAGACGTCCTCGCAGCCGCCACAGGTAAAGATGGTAAAGTCTACGGTGTTCCACTATCCCTGAACTCCACGCAATTTTACTACAACAAGAAAATCTTCGAGCAAAATGGCCTCCAGGCACCGAAAAGCTGGGATGAGCTGATTGTGACAGCCAAAACATTGAAAGAGAAAGGAATCGTCCCGATCTCTTTCGGAGCAAAGGAAGGCTGGCTCCTCTCTCTTAGTCATGGTGTGATTGCTCCAGCTAGCTATAGCGGTACGGACTATCTCGACAAGCTGCTAAAAGGAGAAAGTGACTTAAAAAGCGCCGAGTTCCTCCAATCCGTGCAGCGTATGCAAGAACTTATCCCTTATTTCCCGGAAAATTATGTGGGTCTCGAATTGAATGATATGCGGACGTTGTTCGCCACGGAAAAAGCAGCAATGTTCATCAATGGCAGCTTTGAACTGGAAGGCATCAAAAAGCTGAACCCTGATTTGCCGCTTGATTTCTTCCCGATGCCAACCGATGACGGAAAACAAGTCCTGACAACCTGGGTCGATGGCTCCTATGCTGTAAACGCCAAGTCCAAACACAAAGCAGAGGCATTGAAGTTCATGGAATTCATGGCGACGAAAAAGTTTGGGGAGCTATTCGCCAATCAGTTCAAACGAATCAGCGCGGTGCCAGGTGTATCGACTGACGATCCGTTGGTAAACAAGATGGCAGAGCTGTCCCAATCAAGCGCCACACCCTATTTGATGGTCGTCAGCTTCGCGGAAGGAAAACCGACCACGAAGCAAACATTGGAAAACGCTCTCCAAGGCATGTATTTAGGCAAGCTCACCCCTGAGCAGGTCGTAGAAGAAGTTCAAAAGTCGGCGGCTACCTGGTTCCCTCCCTTTAAAAAGTAGAAAATAGCAGACGGAAAGGGGGAGTGGACCTGAGTTGGGTTCACTCCCGGCTTCTGAACAGGCCGCGATGATTTTCGTAAAAAGGGGTGGGTATCATCGAGACGGTAAACCAAAAAAGCATTCGAACAAAGGGGCAGGTGCGCTGGTTGATTCACTTGTTTCCGCTGCCCGCGCTTGTTATTTATACGTTGTTTGTCGTGTACCCGATCTTCTCGGCATTCTTATACAGCCTGTACGACTGGAATGGCATCAAGCGCGGGGTTTTTGTCGGACTGCAAAATTTCATTACGCTGTTTACGGTAGAGCCTTTCAACGAAATGTTCTGGAATGCTTTTCGGCATAACGTCTTCTACTTTGTGGTCGAAATGATTGTGCAAAATGGGATTGCCTTCGGTCTGGCTTTTCTCATCTATCGCAAAATACGAGGTTCCGGCTTTCTCAAGATTGCTTATTTCATGCCAAGGCTGTTGTCTGTTATTGTAATTGGTTTTTTATGGAAGTTGATTTTAAATCCGAATTACGGTGCACTCAATAGCATTTTGGCAAAAATCGGTCTAGAAGAATGGGCCAGACCATGGCTGGGTGACCCGGATACAGCGCTACTCGCGATTATTTTGATTAACTCTTGGTTTGGCATAGGCTTTGCCATGCTAATCTTTTTGGCGGGACTTCAGTCGATCCCGGAGGATTTGATCGAGGCGGCGAGATTGGATGGGGCAACAGGCTTGCGGATGCTGTGGAAAATGATTTTGCCGCTGTGCATGCCAGCCATTACGATTATGACGATATTTACGTTCATTCAGGCGTTTGAAGCGTTCGAGCTCGTCTACGCTATGCAAGGCTCGATGGGTGAGCCGTTTTATTCGACGGATACGCTGGCTGTTTACTTTTATCGCATGGCGTTTAGCAGCGGAGCTGGGGATGTGACACTTGGACTCGGTTCGGCATTGGCTGTCGTGTTGTTTTTTATCGTCGGATCTGTGTCGGCGTTGTCGCTCTATTTGATGAGGAAACGAGAGGTCCAACACTAATTGCGTGTTCCTGAGTGGAAAGGAGGATGCGATGTGAAGATGACTGTGGGTGGGAGAGCTATATCTTATGTGCTGGCGTATTTATTTGCGTTACTCGCGCTATATCCGATCGTACTGATGATTTCTTCTTCCTTGAAAACGAATAGGGAGATATTTGCGAGTCCGCTCTCCCTTCCGAAGACGTTTAGTCTGGATACGTACAAAAAGCTGTGGGAAGCCGTGCCGTTTGCCGACTTTTTATGGAACAGTGTATTCGTCAGTGCTCTGTCTGTCTTGCTCATTACGGTTTTTTCAGCGATGGCGGCCTTTTACTTGTCGCGCTTTTCTTTTACATGGACAGCGGGGCTCTACTTCTTTTTCATTATTGGTCTAATGATTCCGATCAAGCTGGGGATCGTTCCCTTGTTTTTGCTCATGAAGAATCTCGGCCTCTTGAATTCTCTGTGGTCGCTGATTCTGATTTATACGGCGAGTGGGATTCCGATCTCTGTTTTTATTTTGACGGGCTTCTTTCGGACGTTGCCGATTGAGCTGGAGGAAGCGGCGCGGATCGATGGATGCAGCCATTTTCAGGTGTTTTGGCGCATACTCTTGCCGCTGATTCGTCCTGCCTTGGCTACGGTGGTCATTATTAATTTCATCCATGCGTGGAACGACTTTTTCTTCCCGTTGATTTTCATTCAGGAGGAATCGCTCAAGACGATCCCGGTAGGCATGATGGTGCTGTTTGGAGAATATGAAACGGATTGGAGCCTGTTGTTTGCAGGGCTCACGTTGTCTGCTTTACCGATGATCATCGTGTTTTTGCTGGCATCGAGGCAGTTTATGGAGGGGTTGACGGCAGGTGCAGTCAAGTAATGGGGAAAAGTGGTTTATCGGGATCGATGGGGGCGGAAGCAAAACCAGAGCAGCCATCTGCAATGAGGCAGGACAGGTGGGGGCAATCGTGGTGGGGGAATCATCAAACCCGCTCTCCAGAAGCTGGGGGGATGTGGAAGCTACACTACGCCAACTCATGGATGCTGTGAGAATAAAGGCAGGTGCCAAGGAAGAGGACATAGCCGGTCTGTTTATTGGGCTTGGCGGTGCAGATCGTCCGCAGATCAAGGAAAGAATTCAGTATGCCTTTGCCGATGAGTGGGGAGAACGGCTATTGATTGATAACGATGTCATCGCAGCCCTTTACGCGGGGACGTGGGGGCAGCCAGGCATCGTACTCCTTGCTGGTACGGGCTCGATTGCCTGTGCCTTTTCAAACGAGGGGACGCGGCACCGTGTAGGCGGATGGGGGTATCTGGTAGGAGATGAGGGCAGCGGGTTTGATTTGGGCAAAAAAGCGGCAAGCGCCGTATTGCGCGAATACGATGGGCGCGGTGAATCGACAGTGCTGACACAACTGTTTATGGACCACTATGGCGTTGAGCGTCCTGATGAACTGATCAGCCTGATCTACGGGGGAAGCAATCCGCGAATGGAGCTGGCAAAAACGAGTCAGCTCGTAGAACAAGCCGCGACACTAGGCGATCCGGTGGCGAATACATTGATCATGCAAGCAGTAGAGGATTTGCTAGAATTGGCTGATGCTTGCTTAAAAAAGGTTCAGGAGCCTGTTCCAGTCGTTTTAGCCGGAGGATTGTTAACTTCTAGTACAATCCTGCGCGAACAACTAATTGGGAGAGCTTCGTTTCAAACGATCATTCCCACGGTACCCCCTGTCGTCGGAGCGCTGGTAGCGGCTTTCACAAAGCTCGGCTTCGTTGTTGACGAAAAAATGGCAGAGCAACTACGAGTCAGTGCAGAGGTACTGGAAGAGAAATCACACAATTAAATTTTCCGAGGGATGGAAACCACAGAACGAATAGGGTAAAATTGGGTGAGAATAGGATTTGAGAACGTTGTAGGCTATTTCCGTAATTTGGAGTAGCCGTTTTCTCGTCCCAGGAGGGAGGGGCACGATGAAAAATTTATTGGACAGTGGATGGAGAAGTGGTCATCTCTATCGTTCCTTCTTTGATCAAATGATTCAGGCCACTTTTCTGCTCGACCAATTTGGTAGAGTTTTTAAAGGCAATCCTGCCTGCCAAGTGTTGACTGGCTACTCCGTAGAAGAATGGGAAGGAGCCTCATTTTGGAAGCTGGCTATTTCGGAAGAACAGGAGATGGTACGCCTTCAAACACAATTTGCGATGAATGGTGATCCGAGACCTTTTTTCACCGCTTTTCGTCATAAGGATGGCACAAGTATCCCCGTGCATATTACATATGGAGCTTTTTGGGAGGAAGGCACATCAATTGGGTATTATGCGATGGTGCAGAGGCTCCCGGCCCCGTTTGGTGACAGCTATGGTTCCAAACAGTGCAGAGTATTGGATATTTCCGGTGAAGGTGCGTTCATTTTCCGTGCTGGGGAGCTTCAATACGTCAACCAAGCAGGGATGCAACTGGTTGGAGCTTCCGGCTTGGACGAGCTGTTATGGTATCCATTTCAGTCGTTTTTCCATCCCCGTGATGTACCAAAGATCAAGGGCCTCATCCGCACTTTGGAAGAAGGGGAAACAGCCTCGCCAATTGAGGTCGAGCTAATCCGTTTGGATGGCAGTCGGACGGAGGTAGAAGTGTGTGGAACATCCATGACGATGCTGGACAAGCTCTCCATGTACATTCTGATCCGGGATATCACGGAACGCAAACGAGCGCAAGAATTTTTGCAAAACTCGGAAAAACTCGCGCTGGTCGGACAATTGGCGGCAGGGATCGCGCATGAGATACGCAATCCGCTTACCTCGCTAAAAGGCTTTGTGCAATTAATGCAAAAGGATGGCATGAGAAAGCCGGAGTATTTTTCGATCATGAGCTCGGAATTGGCAAGAATTGAGATGATTGTCTCAGAGCTGTTGGTCTTGGCGAAGCCACATACGGCTGTGTTTGAAGCCCGCGATCTGTCCAACCTGATCACGCATGTGGTTACGCTCTTGGAGACGGAGGCGATTTTGAAAAAGGTCATGATTCAGGTCGTTTTCGAATCGGAAGTCCCTTTGATCCATTGCGATGAGAATCAGTTGAAGCAAGCTTTCATTAACTTTTTGAAAAATGGGATCGAAGCGACCGCAGGGAATGGAGAAATTGTGATTCGACTGCGATGTGAAGATGATCGAGTTGTCATTCGGTTTGAAGACAACGGAGTGGGGATCCCGGCCCATCAGATGGCGAGATTGGGAGAGGCTTTTTTCACGACGAAGGAAACGGGGACGGGCCTGGGATTGATGGTGAGCCGCAAAATCATCGAGAACCATCGGGGGACACTGCGGTTAATAAGCACCCCAGGTAACGGAACGGCAGTCGAGGTATGCTTGCCGATCAGCAGCTAGGAGGACGACTGGATGAACAAAAATACGGTACTGACAGCAGGCTTCGCCCAAATCCCCAAGGGAACTACCTTGTACGAGGTTTCAACCATGGTAGGCTGTGTACTCATCATTGATGTAGACGCCGAAGTGATTTGCGACGCCAGCTTTACCTTTGTCATGGACAAGACGAGTGAGTTTTTGGTTAGCTTGCTTGTAGGCAAGACAGTTGCAGATGGCATGCAGGAGATCACGAAGGCGATCCAAGAACGTTTTTTAGCACCTGGTCAGGGAGCTGTCTTGCAAGCCATCCGTGCAGCTATTGAGCGATATCATGAAAAAAAAGCGTAAAGCTACCCAATAGCCGGAGGGTTGAATATGCATGAGAAGCACGACGTTAGAGAAGCGTATGCAAGACAGTTGTTGGAGCGTTATAGCCAATGGCTTGGCAATATAGAAGCAGTCGAGCTTGGCGAGGTTGAAGCGTTATCTTGTGAGGTAGATAGTATGCTGTCGGAACAGGACAGTGTCCTGCATGCAGAACTGCTGAAGCAGATTGTGGAGCTCCGAAATAAGGTAACCGAAATGATGTGGATCTCCGAGCACATGAAGATTTTACATGACCTCAGCCACATTTTTGCGAAAACGTTTGAGGAAAGCGAAATTTTGTGGAAAGCATTTGAGCTGGTCTCGCGCGTGATGCGTGCAGATGCTTTCTTTATTGCCTTTTATGATGAGGGCGACAGTGAGATCAAAATTCCGATTAGCATCGATAATGGGGTCAATTACGGTCCGCTCACGATTCCCTATGGACAAGCGATGGTGTCCAAAGTGATTGATACACGGGAAACCATTCATATCAAGACGATGAAGAATGAGCCAAGCGAGCCAGAAATGTTCCGCTGGGGAAGCCCGGAAATGGATACGAATACATGCATTTTCGTACCACTCATGCTGGGGAATCAGATCAAAGGCGTTGTTTCTGCCCAGTCTTATCGGGAATTCGCCTATAAAAAAGAGCACGAGGAACTACTGAAAATCATTGGTTTTCAGGTAGCAAGTGCTATTGAAACGGCGCGCTTGTATGAGCGAATGTACCAGATGTCGTTTCAGGATGAGCTGACAGGGATTGCGAATTATCGTGCTTTCCATCGTGATTTGGAAAAGCTGCTGAGTGAAGAGGATGCGTCTGTCTCTTTGATCATGCTGGATTCAGACAGCCTAAAAGCGGTGAACGACCATTTTGGTCATCATGCAGGGGACGCATTGATTAAGCAAATTGCCGAAGCGATGAAAGAAGTAGCGGGACCAGAGGATACGGCGTATCGTTATGCGGGAGACGAATTCATGCTGCTCTGCCCGGGGGCGTCGATGGAGATGGCGGAGGAAAAAGCGAGTGCCATTCGGGAATATTTGCGCTTGCGCCCCTTAACACAGGACGATTGCTGCATCTTGATTGCGGTCAGTGTTGGCATTGCACGCTACCCTCAAGACGCAAACACGGCAGATAGCTTGAAGCGGGCAGCAGATGAGGCACTGTACCGCTCCAAGCGCAAAGGGAAAAACTGTACGACCGTGTATGCAGCCGGCTAAGCTTTTTGCCGACGCATGGCGAATAGAAACGTCAAAACGGGCGAGATCCACAGGTAGATGACATAAGGCAAGTATTCCACTGTAGATACGTGCAAGGTAGCGGTAAAGAATGCACCACTTACCCCCCATGGAATGAGTGGGTTGACGAGTGTCCCGCAGTCTTCGAGAGTACGAGACAGTCGTCTGCCCGCCATTCCGCGAGCTGTGAATGCTTCACGAAACATCTGCCCAGGGAGCAGGATAGACAAATATTGTTCTCCTGTCAGCAGATTCACGAGAATAGAAGAAGATCCGGCAAGTCCAACCATCTCAGCGTCTCGTTTGATTCGATTGATGAATCCGGAAAAGAGTGCATGAAACACACCGCTGTATTGCAGGATGCCGCCTAAAGACAAGGCAATCAAAATCAAGGCGAGGGACCAGGTCATCGACAACAGTCCACCGCGGTCCACAATCGATGCAACGGCTTCATTGGCGATATTGCTGGTGAAGCCTTTTTGCATGACAGTCATCCATTGGACCGGAGAGGTAACTCCTTCGGAAAGAGCAGCTGTGACAATCCCGCTCAAAATCCCGAAGACCAATGTAGGCAAAATCGGTTTTCGCAGCGCTGAGCATAACAGGACGACGAATGCTGGCAGCAGCGATAAGAGGCTAAGCGAGAAGTTTTGTTCCAAAGCATGCTGGATTTCTTGAATGGCGTCCAGATTCACATTGGCGCTTTGTCCTTGAATTCCGAAGAAAATCGCGGTAATGACAAGGGCTGGAACAGCAGTACGTGACATGAACTTGACGTGCTCTGACAAGGAAACGCCTGCAATGGCTGCTGCAAAGTTGGTCGTGTCGGAGAGCGGCGACATTTTATCCCCAAAGCAAGCTCCACAAATAATGGCCCCAGCTGTAATCAACGGATCAAGTCCGAGTGCTGTCGAGACCCCCATCATAGCGACCCCTACCGTACTAATCGTGGTAAAAGAGCTCCCTGTAACAGTGGAGACGATCACCGTCAGAAACAGGGCGGAGAGTGTGAAGTACTCCGGTGAGATCAGCGAAATGCCGAGGTGCAGGATCATCGGAACGGTTCCACTCATCATCCATACCCCGATCAAAATTCCAATTAAGGAAAGAATCAGCATGGGGGCGATCGCGGTTTGAATTCCTTTGATCAAGCCCTCCTCCATTTGCTTCCACGGAACGCCGAACAGGAAGAGAAGAGTGGCAGCTCCTATGGTTGCGAGGAAGAGCGGCATATGCGGCTCAACTTTGCCCCAAAAAAGGGCAGGAAACAAGATTCCGAATACGGTGACAAGCACCCAAATACTTTGCGAAAAAGATAATGGCTTGTTCATAATGGCAACTCCTTGTTAAATCAGCCTAAAGCAGTGAGAAAGTATATTTCGCTTTCGTACTTTTGTGCTTTCTTGCTTCTTTGCTTTTGTGCTTTTGTGCGTTCAAGTATTAGTGGTACTTTAACCTGAATTACTTGTTTCGTCAACGAAATGGGTTGAATTCGGAATCGTAAAATAATACAGACGAGTATGCAGGTGCTGAGTGAGATGAATCTTATCAGCCTTATTTAAAATTATTATAAAAAGATATTGACTTTAAAATTATATCAAGTACAATGATAATTGTTCCTAGTTGATAATAATTATAATGTGATAATAAGAAAAGGGGGGCCGTTCATGTATGATGTCATCATCATCGGTGGAGGACCAGCTGGTACTTCTGCTGCCATATATACAGCTCGTGGAAATCTAAAGACGCTCGTCATTGATAAGGCACCCGGAACTGGTGCGCTTGCCCTGACACATAAAATCGCCAACTACCCAGGGGTAGAAGGCGAGATGACAGGGAAAGAACTATTGGATAAAATGCGCAGACAAGCGGAGGGCTTCGGTGCAGAATTCATTCAGACTACGATTTCTGCGGTAGATGTAGAGGATGAGGAAATAAGCATTTTCACGGCTCATGGTACTTTCCAAGCGAAGGCCGTGATCGTCGCGACTGGTTCCAAAGGACGTAACCGTATGCTTCCAGGAGAAGAGCAATTGCTCGGACGAGGCGTGAGCACTTGCGCGACATGCGACGGAGCTTTTTATGAAGGCAAGCATGTTGCGGTCATCGGTGATACGGAGGAAGCATTGGAAGAAGCGTATGCGCTGACCAAATTTACGGACAAAATCACTTTCTTGGTGCCTCGCGCTGATCTTCAAGGGGTAGATGAACTACCTCGGCTGCCGAACATGGAAATGCATTTTCGTACCCGCCCATTAGAAATTGTGGGGGAGAAGTCAGTCGAAGGGTTGCGCATTCGCACAGCAGAAGGAACGGAAGAAATGCTGTCCGTAGACGGGGTTTTCGTCTTCCTGTCTGGCAGCAAGCCGGGTACCGATTTCTTGGATGGGCAAGTTCCCCTCGATGAGGAAGGATTTATGATTTTAGATGAGTTCATGCAGTCTTCTGTTCCAGGCGTATTTGGAGCGGGTGAGGTGCGCAAAACACCTGTGAAGCAAGCAGTAGTCGCTGCGGCAGACGGTGCCATTGCGGCTATGGCTGTAGACAAATACATCAACAAGCGCTCCAAAGTTGTTCCACAGTACAAATAGAAGAAAAAGGAGAGAAACAAACATGGCTCAAGCAATCGTATACTCCAGCACACATTGCAACTTCTGCCAGCAATTAAAATCGTATTTGACAGAACAAAACATTTCTTTCGAAGAGCGCAACATCGATGAAAAAGAAGAGTACTTCCAGGAGCTGAGCCGTTTAGGCGTGATGTCTGTTCCCTTGACAGTCATTGGTGAAAAGCAAATTTTGGGCTTCAACCCGACCCGTATCAAAAAAGCACTGGCAGTATTGGAAGAGGCTGCGAAGTAAATTTCATCAGTTACCATATAAAAGGAGAGATGTATCATGACAACAATGACAACACAGCAAACTGTCCAACTTCAAGTAGGAAAACCGGCACCTGACTTTCACATGCTCACGACCAAAAACCTCGAGACACTGGAAGAACGTGTGTCGCTGGCTGATTACAAAGGAAAATGGCTGATTTTGTTCTTCTGGCCGTTCGACTTCACATTCGTTTGCCCGACAGAGGTAACTTCGTTTAGTGACAACATGGAAGAGTTCGAAGATTTGGATTGCGAAGTATTGGGTGTATCCACGGATAGTGTACATACGCACCGGGCATGGATCAAAACACCGCGCGATGAAAACGGCATTGGTGAAGTAAACTTCCCGCTCGCGAGCGACTTTAAAAAAGAGACGGCACAGGCTTATGGCGTTCTTGATGAAGAGACCGGTGCAGCTCATCGTGGCTTGTTCATCATCGATCCAGACGGCATTCTGCGCTACCAAGTGGTAACGGACATGAACGTGGGCCGCAGCGTGACAGAGACAACTCGTATTTTGCAAGCCCTGCAAGCTGGCGGTCTGTGCCCGGCGAATTGGAAGCCAGGACAGAAGACGCTGTAATCAAAGAAAGAGCATTGCTTCTATATAGAAAGAAGAGGGACAATCCCACCCGTCTATTGCAGTCGGAGGGATTGTCCTTTTTTATAGAAAGAACGCGGAGGGATAGAGCTAGCTTTGACGATTCCATGCCTCTACAAGCAGTTCGTTGTTGATGCTCATT
This sequence comes from Brevibacillus sp. RS1.1, assembly GCF_013284365.1. Lineage (NCBI taxonomy): Bacteria > Bacillati > Bacillota > Bacilli > Caryophanales > Paenibacillaceae > Brevibacillus > Brevibacillus sp. RS1.1. The sequence goes on along the minus strand of NZ_JABSVA010000002.1, from coordinate 785,530 downwards.
CCAGCCGCAGAGCCTAGAGCAGCAGCAGTTATCACTTGGTATTGTGTAGTTGCTGCATCGCCTGCACTGTAGACACCCGGTACGCTCGTTTTCCCAAAGTTGTTGACGATAACCGTTCCAGCTTCCGTTACCTGGCAGCCTAATGCTTGTGGCAAGTCAGATGCAGCGACGAGTTTTGGGGCAAAAAAGATCCCTGTGCACGAAATGCTATTGCCATCTGTAAGCTCAATACGTTGCACCATCCCATCGATAGATACAATCCGTTCGATTGGGGAGTCAAAGACAGGAACGCGATGCTGCAACAGCTCCATTCTTTGTTCTTCCGTGAATTCATCTGGTCCATTGGTGCAGAGGGTGTAATGATTAGTCCAGCCAGATAGCACTTTTGCCAAGTGCAATGCTTTCTCTCCGTTTGCTATCAAGACAAGTGGTTGGTCGCGTAATTCCCATCCATCGCAATAAGGGCAGACAAAAGCACTTTTTCCATACACTTCTGCTAATCCGTTAACAGGTAAAGGAAGATCCTTCATTCCCACTGCGAACAGTAGCTTTTTGCTTTGATAAGTCGTTCCCTGTGCAGTCGTTATGAGAAAATTTCCATCGTGCCCCGTGATCGTTGCCGCTGTATCCTCCACAAAGTGAACGGAAGGGTAGGCGCTGATTTGCTCTCTTGCAATGCGACGAAATTCGCTCGGAGTGATGCCGTCTCTCGTAAGAAAGCCATGCGACTCACGTGTAACACGATTGCGCGGACGGCCTTCATCGATAACGACGACTCTTTTTCTTGCTCTGCCAAGTGCGAGAGCGGCACTCATGCCTGCTGGTCCTCCACCAATAATCCCTACATCGATAAGTTGATTCATGTTTGTTTACCACCTTTATAGATCTTTTATGTCTATTATAAACAAACCTTCTTCAGAATCAAGCTGCGAAACACTTTGTATTCTTTTTGTAAATAATCCTTTAAATTGGAAAAATTCAACGCCTTTCAAATAGTAGCAACCTACTATTTTTACAAGCAAAAAGGAAAAAAAAGGAAGGAGTAAATGTACCTAGTTGGCAAAAAATGTGGGTCAGAAGACCGTCCCGGTTGCAGGACTTCCCTCCAAAAAACGTAGGACAATGGAGGCGAATCTGTCCCAATATTACATTTTCATGACAAATCTGAAAAAGACACTATAGTGAATTTTGTCTATGGGAACGATTTGCTCCCTATGTTTACAATGACTGTGACGTGGCAACATATCGGAGGTTGACGAGAAATGGAGCCAACAAAAAAGAAAAGATGGCGCTGGATGAGCTTGACCATGCTGATCGTGGTGGGGGCAAGTGCCTTCTGGTGGTTTTGGGCAGCAGATCGTGTCGAAAGCATGGAGACGACTACAGGTGCTCAATTAAAATTTCGTACGAATGGTGAGCTGTTCGAAGTCTATCAGAATCAGAAATGGCAGCCCTTTTTTGCGAAAGGTGTCAATCTGGGGGCATCGCTACCGGGTCATTATCCGGGTGAGCTTCCCATAACGAGAGAGGATTACATGCGCTGGTTCGCGATGATCGACGAGATGGGAGCGAACGTCATTCGTGTGTATACGATCCATTCTCCTGTCTTTTATGAAGCACTGGTTGATTACAATCGGCGAAAAGAAGGGGATCCTCTCTATTTGATGCAGGGCATTTGGAGTCCAGAAGAGCTGTTGATTGAAAAGAAAGACGCCTATTTGCCAGAGATTCGCGAGGAGTTTCGACAGGAAATCAAGGATGCAGTCGGCGCTGTCTACGGAGACATCACCCTACCGGAAAAACCGGGAAAGGCAAGTGGTACATACCGTGCCAATGCGGGCAAATACTTGATCGGCTGGCACACAGGGACCGAGTGGGACCCCGTGATGGTGAAAAACACCAACCGCCTGCATCAAAAAGTTGAACCCTATCAAGGGAAGTACTTCCACGCGACACCGAATGCAACCGCTTTTGAGACATGGATTGCTGAAATGGTGGATACCGTCGCAACGGAGGAGAGCAAATACGGTTGGCAGCATCCGATGACTTTCACCAATTGGGTGACAACAGACCCTTTATCGCATCCGGGAGAGCCGATCCATCATGAAGATTTGGTCAGTGTCGATTCTACCCATATAGAGCCAACACAGTGGGAGGCAGGCTACTTCGCTTCCTATCACGTGTACCCGTATTATCCGGATTTCTTCCGTTACGACGCTACCCTGCAACAGTTGAAGAACGATGCAGGGCAAATCGATACGTACAAAGCGTATTTGCGACAACTGAAGCAGTATCACAAAAACATGCCGATCATGGTGACGGAATTCGGGGTCCCGGCATCGGTGGGAGTCGCCCATCTGGGAAATTTGGGGCGCAATCAGGGTGGTCATTCAGAAAAGCAGCAGGGAGAGATTGATGCCGAGCTTTTGCAAGAAATCCATCAAGAAGGGTATGCGGGAGCAATCGTATTTGTCTGGCAGGACGAGTGGTTCAAAAAAACATGGAACACGATGCGCTTTGAGTTGCCGGAAGATCGGCGCTCCCTGTGGATCAACGTATTGACCAACGAGTCTCTGTTTGGAGTCCTCGGCATGTACCCGAACAAAGAAGGCGTGCTGACCATCGATGGGAATCGCACAGATTGGGATCAGCTCTTGCCGGAAGAGAAGCAACGTCTCGATGTTCAAGTTCCGGGTGTCGACGAAATCTGGATGACACACGATGAAGGGTACGTCTATTTCCTTGCTCAGTTGAAGGAAGAGTTTGACCCGGCTAAACAACAGCTCTATGTAGGTGTTGATACGCTTCCTGGCGGGAACAAGCATGCTGTGCAGCTTCCCGGCCTGACACTGGATGAGGGGCTAGAGACGTTGATCGCGTTGGGAAAAGCAGATGAAAGCCAGATTCAAATCGCTGCCAATTACGACTTTCATGCACGCTTATACGGAAAACGCTACGGCATGCTTGCAGTCAAGGAAGAGGAGAAAAAAGACGATTCCGGGATATTCAAGCCGTGGAAGCTGGCCGTTAGCCTCGAGATGGAGCCGCCAGACAGCAAGAAGTACTATCCGTTGGAGGAAGTCGAGGTCGGCAAGCTGATCCGGGGAACGACAGATGCCCAAGACCCGCAGTACGACTCACGAACCTCGTGGCAAGCGAAGGGAAAAGTGGTAGAGCTGAGAGTACCGTGGATGCTGCTTGGATTTACAGACCCGAGCTCCTTGTCCGTCATGAGCTATGAGGATGAAGGCAAAAGCTTCACGACGAAGACGACGAAAGGCATACGTATCCTGCCGTTCCTCGTGGATACAGCGACGAAGCAAATCGTCGGACAAAACGCTTATGCAGTGACGAAGCTCCCGATGTATACATGGCAAGGCTGGGAGCAGGTCGGTTATCACGAACGCAAAAAACAGAGCTATTCCATACTAAAAAAAGCATTCCACGAGATTGAGGCTCCGGTGAAGACCGGGACTCAGCCTTGATTGGATAGGAGAGTGGCAAACGTGCAAACACCATTGGCGACGGCAATTGTTTTTCTGTACGCGCTATGTGGATTGACAGTACTAGGCTTGCTTGTCTTGTTCGCACTGAAGCTACGCAACATTTCGGTGGAGAAACAGACCATGCGCTGTCTGGAAAAATATCGCGATTACTTCGTTTACCTGCAAGCACACGGGGAAGAAGAGGAGCGCTTGCAGGTGCCTTATGGCGATGTGACGCAAAAAGAAAAGCAAATCATTCAGAAAAAGCTGTTTGAGCTGATGGAGTGCTTCACAGGCATTCATCGGGACAAGCTGATCTGGCTCTGCGAGGATATGGGACTCGTAGAGCTGGATATGCAAAGACTAAATGGCAAGTGGAAATGGACGAGAGTGGATGCCGCTTACAATTTGGGGATCATGCGCTCCAAGCTCGCCGTACCAGCTCTCATGACCCTCCTGCAAAAAAACACGAATGACACCAGTGTTTTTATCATTGCACGCTCCGTCGCCAAATGTGCACGCAATACTGAAGATTTGCGGGAAATGGCGACCCACGTTGTCCGAGCGAAGAACAATGTCCACCAGCTCATCGTGGACATCATCAGTGATTCGCAGGTGGATACAGCACCACTTTTTGCACAGTTTTTACAAGATTCCGATGCTGAACTGGTCAAAATCGGACTGATTGGCTACGCCGTGCATGCCCAGCCTGGCATTGAGCCTGCGCTATACCAGCTCATTCAATCGCCTGACAAGGAAGTCCGAATCAAGGCAGTCAAGCTCATGTGTCGGGATATCCGCTATATGAATGAGCAGACACTCACGGATTTTATGAATCACAAGGATTGGGAAATTCGGGCAATGGCAGCGAAGGCAATTGGCTCACTGAAATTGCATACGTACATTCCCTCGCTAAAAAAGGCGGTTGGCGATGCGAACTGGTGGGTTCGTCATCACAGTGCACGCAGCTTGGCGCAGCTGGAGGTCGAAGGCTTTGCTGCCCTGTGTGAAATTTTGCAGGAAGAGAGAAACGGTCATAAAAGCGAGATGGCTCATCAAGTGATCCAGGAGGAGCTGGAAAAAGAGAAGCTGGTTCTACAAAGCGCGACAGCGACAGAGAAGCTCCTGCAATACAACGAAAAGCTGCATCTGTACCGCAAGTCGTATCGCAAAACGATCTCCACGGTTCAGGCGCTGGAAAGATAGAGCGAAAGGAGGCTGCCATGAGAGATTTTCTACTTTACTACGGGGTGTTTGCGGTCTATTACGTCATCGCGATCAACTCTTTGTACTTCATCATCATGCTGTTCTCGTTCAAGAGCATCATGGGAATTTTAAAAAGCTCCATCTATTCGAGATTCCAGACACTTTCAGGCTCTGAGCACGTTCCGCCGATTTCGATTCTCGTGCCAGCGTACAACGAGGAGCTGACGATTATTGAAAATGTGAGGTCGCTCTTATCCTTGAACTATCCGCGCTACGAGGTACTCGTGGTCAACGATGGATCGAAGGATGCTACCTTGCAGGTACTGATTGACGAGTTTTCGCTGGTTTACTCCGAGCACATGCCGGTGCAGCCGCTTTTGCATACGTCGAACATCAGGGGAATCTACCACAATCCGGCTTTTCCGAATCTGTATTTGATCGACAAAGAGAACGGGGGAAAAGCTGACTCGCTCAATGCGGGGATCAATCTCTCCCACTATCCGTTGATCGCATCCATTGATGCAGATTCCTTGCTGGAAAAAGACGCGCTGATTCGGATTGCGAAGGTGTATATGGAAAACCCGGATGAAACAGTGGCTATCGGCGGAGATATCCGCATTGCCAACGGCTGCAAGATCGAAGACGGTGTCGTGAAAGACATTCGTTTGCCAGATAAGTTTTTACCGATGATGCAATCTGTCGAATACCTCAAGGCGTTTCTCGGGGGACGGATCGGCTGGAGTGCAATCAACGGATTGATTATCGTCTCAGGTGCGTTCGGTGTTTTTCGCAAGGATTACATCATCAAGGTAGGCGGCTATCGCGAGGGGTATCCGGGTGAAGACATGAACATCATCATCAAGTTGCACAAGTACATGCTGGAAAACAAGCTGCCGTACCGAGTGGCATTCTGCCCCGATGCGGTCTGCTGGACGCAAGCGCCGGATACACTCAAAATTTTGGGCAGTCAACGGCGCAGATGGGGACGCGGCAATCTGAAAAACATGATTGAGTACGGCAGACATATGGCGTTCCGCCCCAAGTACAAGCTGTTCGGGATGCTCACGCTACCGTTCAATATCCTGTTTGAAACCTTGAATCCATACTTCCGCATCACGGGTCTACTGGCTCTCATCGGTTACACCTTACTGGATATGACCAACGGCTATGTCCTCTTACTCTACGGCTTGCTCAATGTGCTGTATGGCATGCTGCTTGGTATTGGCTCCTTATTGCTGGAGGAAATCGCGTTTCGACGGTATCCACGCTTTCAGGACATCGTCAAAATGCTTTTCTATACGATTCTGATGTTCTTCGGCTATCGGCAAATCGGCGTCATCTGGAGATTCCTCGGTCATATTGAATACTTGCGCAACAACAACTCCTGGGGAACGATGACGCGGACGAGCTGGCAGACGAAGGGCAGCGAAAACATTTCAAGTTTGGAGGCTAGATCATGAGTAATCTCGTACCTGTTTTTTACGAGCATCTGAGCAAGATGGAAGAGAAACAATTGGCGTGTGGGGTTATTCTAGCGGCTTGCAAAAACCTCACAAAAGAGTCAATGGAGCTGATCAAGCAAGACCTGGGCACCAGTTCAGGAGACGGCTCCGAGATTGCTTTGCACTACGTGTATGACAAAAACAAGCAGCTCTTCGGAATCCTGCTTGAAGGACAGAAGCTTTCGAACACTCATTTCTATGCTTTGCGTGTCAAAGACTATTTGCAAGAGCACAAACTGCTTGCGGGCAGCCTGTTGATTGCGAGTTTTCCCGAAAGCTCCCGCTCGTCCGGTCAAATGCTGATGCGGATGATCCAAGAGATGAGAGAGCCAGGCGCTCACGGGGAGATCAAGATTTACGAGCAGAATCCCGCTCAAAGAGAAGAGCCGGCAAGTATTTTGCTGGTTAACCATGATGAGACTGTCAACGAGTTTTTGAGCATCTACTTTCAGCGCAAAGGGTATCTCGTTACAGTAGCCAATGACGGGATGGATGGCATGGAAAAATATCAGGAGGTCGCTCCTGATCTCGTGATTACCGACCTGAATCTCCCTATCCTCAATGGATACCAGCTCATGGAAAAAATCAAGCATATCAGCGCTTCCATGAGCAAGATTATGGTGCTTACAGACAAACGTCTGGAAGAAGATGTGCAAAAATCGTTTGCGATGGGAGCATCTGACTACATTACGAAGCCATTCTCTCCGGTAGAGCTGGAAGCCAGGGTGAAAAGGCTGATTTCATAATTCTAGAAAGAGAAAGGGAGAGAAACGAGGATGGCGAGATACGAGGAACTGCAACAGAAGATTCAACGAAAGACAGCGAGAGTGGGTGTCATTGGGCTTGGGTATGTAGGGCTGCCGCTTGCCGTAGAGACGATCAAGAGCGGTTATACCGTAATCGGAATCGATTTGCATGGTGGAAAAATCGAGAGCCTGAAAAGAGGAGAGTCTTACGTCCAGGATATTTCTAATGAAACCTTGCAGGAATGCCTCGCGACCAACCGCTTTTTTCCGACGACTGATTATAGCGTAATCGAAGAGCTAGATGCGATCAGCATTTGCGTTCCGACACCGCTCAGTCCCAATCAGGACCCGGACACCTCTTACATTATAAACGTTGTCGAGCAAATCAAGCGATTCATGAAAAGAGGAATGCTCATTACACTGGAGAGCACAACCTATCCGGGAACAACGGAAGAGCTGATCCAGCGCGAATTTGAAAAGCTGGGCTACAGGGCTGGCATCGATTTTTTCCTCTGCTACTCGCCAGAGAGGGTCGATCCAGGCAATCGCAAATACAGTACGTACAATACGCCAAAGGTGATCGGCGGGACGACAGAACGTTGCATGGAGTTAGGCACACTCTTGTATGGCAGTCTGGTCAAAACCGTCGTACCGGTCTCCTCGCCAAAGGTGGCGGAGATGTCCAAGCTTTTGGAAAACACCTTCCGTAGCGTCAATATTGCCTTCATGAATGAGATGGCGATGATGTGCGACAGAATGGGCATCAATGTTTGGGAAGTAATCAAGGCCGCATCGACCAAGCCTTTCGGGTTCATGCCATTTTACCCGGGACCCGGAATCGGTGGGCATTGCATACCGCTCGATCCGATGTATTTGTCGTGGAAGGCCAAGGGCTTTCGTTTTCACAGTCAATTTATTGAGATCGCCCAGTCGATTAACGACAACATGCCGGACTATGTGCGAAACAAGACAGCACAGGTACTCAATATTTACGCCAAAGCGATTAACAGCTCGCGCATCTTGATTCTTGGCATGGCCTACAAGCCGGAAGTCGATGACTTGCGGGAATCACCTGGGCTGGAGATTTACGAGCTATTCACCAATAGCGGAGCAACGGTTGACTATTACGACCCGTATGCGCAGAGCTTTGTGAATAAAAAAGGGGAGATCGTCCATTCCATTGCCAATGACTACGAGGCGTTCAAGACTTACGATTGCATGGTGCTCATTACGAATCACCAATGCTTTGCCTATCAGGAGCTGGCGGATTTGGGAGTGGCTATTATCGATACAAGAAATGCGTTTGAGGGCATCACGAATCCGAATGTGTATCGCATCGGAACCTCCGTGGCTATCAAGCAGGAGAAGGAAGTCGTCAGCTTGCTCGCATAATACAAAGTCGCAACATTATACGCAACAAGGGAGGAACCAAAGACATGTGCGGAATTATGGGATATATCGGGAACAGGGAAGCGCAGCCGATTCTTATCAATGGGCTGCGAAAGCTGGAATACAGAGGCTACGATTCCGCTGGCATTGCGATTTGTGACGGAGCAACGATCGGCATTCGCAAGGCAAAAGGCAGAATTGACGTACTGGAGAGCCAAACCCAAAAGTCCGGCTTGCAGGGCTCCATCGGCATTGGTCATACGCGCTGGGCGACACACGGACGACCATCTGACGAAAACTCTCATCCTCACTTTGATCAGTCTGGCAAGTTCTCGATCGTGCATAACGGCATTATCGAAAACTATCTGGATCTGAAGCAGGAGTTGATCGAAAAAGGCGTGACGTTTACTTCGGAGACGGACACGGAGGTCATCGTACATCTTTTGGCGCAGGAATACGATAACAACCTGGTTGCGGCAGTGCAGAAGGTCGCTGGCAAAATTCGCGGAGCCTTTGCCCTCGGTGTGATGACGGAGCATGAGCCTGACAAGCTGATTGCGGTTCGTATGGCGAGCCCGTTGATTATCGGGGTAGGGGAGAATGAGAATTTCATTGGCTCTGATATCCCGGCGATCCTGGAGCATACGCGTGATGTGTACGTTTTGGAAGACGGAGACCTGGCGATTCTGACCAAAGATTCCGTTCACGTCATGCGTCTGGATACCACGGAGCCAATCGAGCGAGAGCTGGTGCGGATTGAGTGGGACAAGGAACAAGCGGAAAAAGACGGCTTTGCGCATTATATGCAAAAGGAAATTTACGAGCAGCCGCGTGCCCTGCGCAATACAATGACAGGTCGAATCGATACTACCGAGCAAAAGGTTATTTTCCCTACTCTTCAGTTATCAGAAGCGAGTGCCAAGCGTGTGGAGAAAATCTACATTGTCGCATGCGGTACCGCTTATCATGCAGGCTTGATCGGCAAGCATGTGATCGAGCGACTGGCACAAATTCCGGTAGAAGTAGATGTAGCGTCGGAGTTTCGTTACCGTCGCCCACTCTTTCAGCCCAATACGCTCACGATTGCCGTCAGCCAATCAGGGGAGACAGCAGATACATTGGCAGCCATGCGTGAAGCCAAACGAAACGGCTCAGCAGTACTCGCGATTACCAATGTAGTCGGAAGCTCGATTGCCCGTGACGCCGATGACGTGATTACGACAAATGCAGGTCCGGAAATCGCGGTTGCTTCGACGAAGGCATATACGTCGCAGCTGATTGCGTTTTACTTGCTTGGCATTTATTTGGCGCAAGCGAAGGGTACACTGGATGCTGACACCCGTGCCTCACTGCTTCAACAACTGACCGCGCTCCCGGATCAAGTCGAGCATATTCTCCAACATGCGGATGAGATACGTCATTTCGCTGAATCGATCAAGGACGAGCAGCATCTGTTTTTCATTGGACGAGGACTCGACCATGCCGTATCGATGGAAGGCTCGCTCAAGCTGAAGGAAATCTCGTACATTCATTCGGAGGCGTATGCGGCAGGAGAGCTGAAGCACGGCACGCTGGCGCTGATCGAAGAGGGAACGAGAGTCATCGCCTTGGCTACACAGGATGAGCTGCATGAGAAAATGATCAGTAATATTACAGAAGTAAAAGCCCGAGGAGCAAAGGTTCTCGGTATTACCTTAGATGGACATGTAGAGCTGCATCGCTCGGTTGATGATGTATGCCTGATTCCGCAGACAGATGCCTTGTTTACATCGGTGTTAGGCGTGATCCCCCTCCAGCTCATTTCCTATTACACTTCTGTTGCGCTCGGCAATGACGTAGATCGTCCACGAAATTTGGCCAAAAGTGTAACAGTTGAGTAAACACAAACGTCTGTCGTAAGAAAGGTAGAGACATTCAAATAAGGGGGAAAGATGAATGAACACCTCGAAGCGGACGTTGAATCAGGAGAAATTACTGGAGATTATGCTTCAGGCCTATCAGCTGGGCGTGCAGAGGAAAGACATTAATTTGAGCATGATGATTGACACACTGACCTATGAATTGAAACCATACTTCGATCAGCAAATCCAACAAGGTCAGCTTGCAAAAGGGGAGTTGACCAAGACGGAGGCGATAGGATGAACATACATGCAGTAGTACTCGCAGCAGGAAAAGGAACCAGAATGAAATCTTCGCTCTACAAGGTCATGCATCCAATCTGCGGGAAGCCGATGATTGAGCATGTCGTAGAAACATTGGAACCATTATCACTTCGGCACTTAGTCGTCGTTGTCGGTCACGGAGCCGAAGTGGTCAAAGAACAGCTGAAAAACCGTGTTCAGTATGCGTATCAACCGGAACAGCTAGGAACTGCTCATGCAGTTTGGATGAGCCATGAAATTCTCGGGGCGCAGGATGGCATAACGATTGTCATGAATGGCGATACACCGCTCGTACAAGAACAGACGCTGCGAAGCTTGCTCGAGTATCATCAGCTCAAACAAGCAGCAGCCACGGTTTTGACATCCATTGTGGACGAGCCTACAGGCTATGGCAGGATCATTCGCGACGAGAACGGCGATGTCCGGAAAATTATCGAGGAAAAAGACGCGACCTTGGGCCAAAAAAAGGTGAACGAGATCAGCACCGGAATCTTTTGCTTTGACAATCAAAAGCTGTTCTCGATGCTGCCGATGGTCTCAAACGAAAACGCGCAAGGGGAGTTTTACTTGCCGGACGTTCTGGGGCTATTGCAAGAGCAAGGTCATTTGGTAGCGGCGTTTGCAACGGATGATCCCGAAGAAGGCAATGGCGTCAATGATCGTGTGCAGCTTGCAGATTTGGAACAGCTAATGCGCAAGCGAATCAATGATTTCCATATGCGAAACGGAGTGACGATGATAGACCCGAGCTCGACGTACATCGATTCGGACGTAATGATCGGGCGTGATACGGTGCTCTATCCGGGAACCTGCCTTTTTGGTGACACACAGATCGGTGAAGGCTGCCAGATCGGGCCGAACGCGTTGGTCAAAAACAAGAGCATCGAGGATTACACGAGAATTCCGCCGTTTTCAGCGGTTGACGGTAGTACGTTTGGTGAGCGGGCTTTTGCTGGAGTGGGAGCGACGACACAGCAGTACGGTATCGACCAGCGCTGATGCAGGTACTTCGCCGATATAGCTGGCTTTGGATAGCATTGCTTCTTGTGACAGTGACTTCGATCATCATGCTGTCGTTGGCAAGCACCCGCTCCGCCCTGACAAAAGCAACCTGGATATGGGATGCCAAGCAAATGAAGACCCAAACCGATGAAATGATCGAGTTTGCCGAGAAAAATGACATCAACCTGATCTATCTTCACGTTGAACCAGCAGCAGTTGCGCCAGAGACGTATCGTACCTTCATTGAAAAAGCCAACCAAGCAGGCATCAAGGTAGAGGCGCTTGGCGGTGACCCAAATTGGGCGTTAACAGCAAATCGACAGAGTATCGACGATCTCATCTCCTGGGTGAAGGCGTTCAATCGAAGTGCCAAGCCAGATGAACAATTTTCGGGGATTCACGTCGATATCGAGCCGTATTTGTTGCCTGCATGGAAGGAAGACCAGGCAGAAATCGTCCGGCAATGGCTGAAGAATGTCAGTTATTTGGCAGCAGAGACGAAGAAGGATACGGATCTTGCTGTCGGTGCCGACTTGCCTTTTTGGATCGACTCCGTAAACGTTCCTGGCAGTGATGAAAAAGTGAGCAACTGGATGGTGCAGCGACTCGACAGTATTACATTAATGGCCTACCGCAATCAAGCCCTTGGGCAAAATGGGATCGTCGAAATCGTAGAAAAGATCGTCGACGATGCCAATGTACGCAAAAAAGGGTCGGTCATCGTAGGCGTCAACATCATGGAAACGATGGAAGGCGCTCATGTGAGCTTTTATGAAGAAGGCACAAAAGAGATGAATAACCAGTTGGCCATTTTACAGGAGGAGCTGTCAAACAATCCGGCGTTTGCAGGAAGTGCGATCCATGATTACGAGAGCTGGAAGCACGCAAGTCAACGAGAGGAGCAACTTTGACGAATGAAAGCTGCGCGCATCTATTTGAGTGTTCTCTGCCTGACGGTCGGCTTTCTGTTCGGCTTTTCCCCCGCGGAGAAGAAGAGTAAAGCAACGTGGATCTGGCAATCCGAAATGATCGGGAGAGAGAAACAAGAGATTCTCGATTTCTGCAAAAGGAACGATATTAATCTCGTCTACTTGCGAATCGAAATGAACAAGCCCTATGAATACTACCGCGATTTTATCCGCGAAGCGACAGAGATGGGAATCGAGGTACATGCGGTTGCTGGTCATCCCGCATGGGCACTCAAAAGCAATGAAAAGCGGATGATGAACATCGTCCACTGGGTAAAAAGCTACAACCGTGAAGCCCAGAAGAATGAGCGAATTCGCGGGATTCAGCTAGACATCGAGCCGTATCTCCTGCCGTTTTGGGAGAACGATCAGAAGCGGATTATTCGGGAATGGCAAGCCAATGTGCAGGCGTTCACAGCCGAGGTGTCAGAAGATGAGGAATTGGTTTCCAGTGCAGCCATTCCATTTTGGCTGGACGATATTCCTGTTCCGGGACAAGAAGACATGTCTCTGTCCAAATGGATGATAGGTCAGTTTGATACGGTATGTATCATGGCGTATCGTGACACACTGTCAGGTCAAAACGGCATCCTGAATTTGATTGATCAGGAAATGAAGGAAGCGGATGAATTAGAGAAGCGTGTCTTGGTTGCTGTGAATATGAAGCCGCTTGATGAAGACCACGCTTCTTTTGCAGAGGAAGGTCCGGCTCTCATGCAACAGCAATTAGAGCAATTACCTGCCCTTTTGGCACAGCATCCGTCCTTCTCTGGCGTCGCGATCCACGATTATCGCTACTGGAAGGAGGCGGCTCCATTGCCCCCGGCAACGAAGCAACGCTACAAAGGAACCTACATATGGCGTGCAGAATTGATTGACACGGAAAAGGAGGAAATTCTCTCCTTTGCAGAACAAAACGGGTTGAATCTCCTCTATGTGCGTCTAGATTTGGAGCAGCCGATTTCCTATTATCGCGATTTCGTGAAAGAGGCTCGTGAAGCGGGTATCGAGGTTCATGCGATGGGGGGCCATCCGATTTGGGCTCTGTCTGAAAGTAGGAGCAAGATCATGAAGCTCGTGAATTGGGTGAAAGCCTACAATGAGGCTGTCTCGACAGAAGAGCAATTTCACGGCATTCACTTAGACATTGAGCCGTATGTCCTTCCTGTCTGGCGCGAGGATAAAGAGGCAGTCTTACGTCAATGGATGGGTAACATCGAAGCATTTGTCGAAGAGACCAAGAAAGAAACATCCTTGGAAGTAAGCGTCGATCTCGCCGCATGGCTGGACAAGACACCAACTCCGGGTCAGCCGGAATTGCCGTTTTCGCATTGGATGATCAAACAGCTTGATCATACGACCTTGATGGCCTTTCGTGATCGCGCTCCTGGCATCATCGGCTTGGTTGAAAATCAGATGAAGTACGCAGAGAGCCTCCAGAAAAAGCTGGTCGTCGCCGTGGAAACGAAAGAGAGTCACGAAGGGAACGGGATTACCTTTCACGAGGAAGGCATGGGCGAAATGGACCGGCAGCTGGATCTGGTGACAAAAGTGCTGGATCGATACTCCTCTTATTGGGGGCTCGCTATTCATGCCTATGACTACTGGAAAAACGGGAAAGAGTAGGCTGCCATCATTGTTGTACAATAGAAGAAAACGAGCGTCGGAAAGAGGAGAACAAGCCATGCGAGATGTGCAAAACCGACATCGAAATCTTCCGCCGCGTACACCAGAGATGTTGTACAACGTGGTGCGCAAGTTTTACCGTGGAGCAGTCAGTCATTTTGATCTGATTCAGGAGAAAAAGCAGGAAGCACGTGCAGCCTTGGAAACGGGTGACCATGACAAAATCCGTGCAGCTGTACACACGTTATTTTTGGAGTTCCATTTTTATGTGACCTGCTGGCTCCAGATTGAGCTTGCCCTGTATCGGCTGGCGCGTCAGGATGAACGGCTTGCACAAGTGATGGAAAACTATCGACCATCGTTGGAAAAGCATGTAGCGGTACGGCAACTGCTGGATCAGACGGAGGCGTGTGTGGAGGCACAGTTTCAACCAACCGGGGATGGATGGTCCTGCGTGCAGAAGGATGCCTACGTGTTTGGCAGCATCATTTTTACAGTGGATGAACAGAGTTTGCAAGATTTGCACGCCGTGTATCAGGCGATTTGGGAAAAGGTAGACCGCTGAACCATCTCCCATAATAAAAAGCGTGACCGTCGCGATGGATGGTCACGCTTTTCTCGTTTAGAATGTGCCAGGGAAAATGGAGCCTGTGTGAGGAGCCATTTGGCCTGGGGTGTTCAATTGTTGAACCTCTTGCGTATTCGTGCCTGCAAAGCCAGGAGAGAAAATTGCTTGTGCTCCTGCGCCAGCCTGATTGCTGTACCCCTGATTGGCATATGCCTGTGGTTGCAGCTGAGATTGTTGCAGCTGAGATTGTTGTAACTGAGATTGCTGCAGCTGACCTTGCTGCGCATACATGCCATAGCCAGTGTTATTCAACTGGCGAACTTCCTGGACATTGGTATTGGCAAAGCCAGGCGAAAAAATACTGCCAGTCATCGCTGGCGGATAGGCTGCTTGATTCGTATAGCCAGCTTGTCCACCGTAGCCGCTATAGCCAACCTGATTGCGGGCTTGAACCTCTTGAACATTCGTGCCGGCAAAGCCCGGAGAGAAAATGGAGCCTTGTCCAACCGATTGCTGATAAGAAGGCTGTGCTTGTATGTAGCCAGCTTGCTGGCCTTGTGCATAGCCAGTGGATTGGTTTTGCAAGGAGTGAAGTGCTGGATTTTGAGCATAGCCGAAATTCTGTTGCTGTTGTGGATAGCCAGTGTTATTTAGCTGTCTCACTTCTTGGACATTCGTATTTGCAAAACCTGGGGAGAAAATCGCTTGTGCCCCACCGGAGGACATCCCCAATGAAGGCGCTCCGAGCGATTGTGCATGGCCGCCTTGGTTCCAATATTGTACTTCTTGTACATTGGTTCCGGCGAAGCCTGGTTGGAACATCGAACCTGCAGGGCCTACTGCTCCAAAGAATTGCGGTTGTTGCTGGGATTGCATCATATTGTTATTTGTGTAGGTCATGGTTAAGACCACCTCCATGGAGTATTTTTTCCAAGGTTGATCAGGTCATGCATTCGAAACGAAAAAAACATGCCGGAGTCTAGACGGCATGTTCCTTTAGATCGAAATGTGTGACTTGCCTCATTGTTCAGTGCTACCCGCACGTGCAGCCAGGATGCCGATTTACTTATTGCGGTAGCGTTTATCTACAACCAGGAAGGATTGACCCATGATGAGCTAATAGCCTGGAGGTCAATCGCGTCAGTCAGTCGTTTGTTGGGTGACGCGCCGTTCCCCTTCCTGACGGGCAAATCGCACCAAGGTCGTCTGTGAATCAGCTAGTGCTGTTCGACTCCCTTATCCTGCGGCACTCCCTGGCTTGCTTTGCATATGGGAGACATGCTGTGCGTAGTGGATCAAATTCGCTAACGACAATTGTCGAATCGAGGGTTCATCGAATTTCTCCGGCTTTGCATTTGCTTCAAAGAGCCATAGCTTTCCTTCTTCTGTCAAGCCAAGGTCCATCGACATCTCAGCCAAATCCGTCCATTCTGCATTTAATGATCGTGCGATGGCGAGCGCTGTATCGTGAATGTGTCTTTCCATTTGCTCGTGATTATTATGAAACAAGGCTTGCATAACGGTTGATAACGAGTGGATCGAGCCACCGCGTGGCACATGAGTAGTGATACTTTGCGAGCCAGCCCTTCTGATGCCAGCTCCGGTTATGCTCCACTCGCCCTCACCATCTTTTTGTACGAGGACGCGTACATCGAAAGGTTTACCGTTGTAGCGGGCACGACGGATGCCTTGCTGCATGATGTACTTCTGCTGCTTGACATGAAGTCTAATATGCCTCCATACGTCATTCAAATTGGAAAAGCGGCGAGTAATGGCCTTATGCTCCTTTAATCGTTGCAGGAACCACTTATCGTTTTTGAAATCAATGCGCATGATTCCCTGACCAGCTTTGCCGCGCACAGGTTTCAAGTAGACAAAGCGATGTTCGGTGCAAAAGCTTCGAAAGCGGGCCAAGGTGTCCAGCTGTTTCGTCTCCGGGAGAAAAGCTTGCACTTCCAGATGGGACTCAAGCATCGTAAACAGCTGTTGCTTGTCAAAAAAGCTGCGATTAAACAAAGTGACATTTGGCATCTCATGGATGCGGTTCAATGTTCTTCGGACTTCAGGTCGCCGTTCTGCTTTTCTCGTCGGAATTCGGTTGTAAACCACATGGGGGAAAGGTAGAATCACCTCTTGCCACGAGTTTAGACGATTGTTGTACAAATAGCCGCGCACCTTTTTCTTCTCCCAATTGATTCCTTGTGGAGTGAACACATATACGAGTGCACCCCATTGCTTTCCCGATTGAGAAATATCCTTGAAGTTCTCGCGATTTCCTAAAAATGTTGCCCCTTCACCAACGGTCAATATGCCAAATAATGGGCCAAGCTTCAGGGAGTCGTCCGCCATTTTCCAGTTAATGCGTGTACGAATACGGTTTGCTTGCACGCGGGGTAAACCAGCGTATATCCGTTTCGTATGAGAAAAGGGACCGAGACTGGCGACCAGTGGCTTTGGCGAGCGTTTAAGGACTAGCCGAGGTAACTGTACGAACCATCTACCGCTAGGGAGGATCGTCAGCCACCCGGAGCGCTGCTGAAGCATGGTGTTCCTCCTTCCTGAAAAACGGTACAGATCGCGTGCGACTAGAAATTGGCCAAGTAACAGCTATAATCGACGAGCAACTTGCGTGATTCCTGATCAGCCTGCTTGAGACGGGCGTGCTTGAATATAGAACGGCCAGGCTTGGAATTCGCTTCGAACATCCAGACATGGCCTTGTGTATCAATCCCCATGTCCAGCCCCAATTCTCCTAAATCAATCCCTTTTGCCAGTTCAATTGCGGTAGCGAGTCGGATTGACGCGTCAGAAATGCGCTGAGTCATGAGGGGTTTTTGTTTGCCAAACAGGTGCTGCAACAGGTCATCGCCAGGGATAACAGTTCCACCTGTGCGTACATGGGTAGTTACGCTACCAGAACCGGCAACCTTCGCTGCCGTGCAGGAGACGACCCATTCGTTTTGTTGATTTTTATGCAAGTGAACACGGAAATCAAACGGTCGTCCATGGAATGTCATGAGCGAAATGCCCTGTTGTGCCAGATACGAACTAACGCGACGACTGCGGAAGACATGCTGATAAAGGCTGGACAGCTTGGAGAATTGTTTTTTTACATTGCCGCTGCCTGTATGATAGGAGGCAGTAAAGCCACCGCCTGCCTGGCGAACAACTTTGACAATGCCATACCCGAGACTTCCGTTTTTGGGCTTCAAATAAACGATAGGGTATTTACGCAGCAAGTCTCGAACTGTTGTAAGGGAAGGAGAGGTATAAGTCTCCGGGATATGCTCATTCACTTCTGGATTCGGATACAGCAGCTGGTGCACGCCCCATTTGTTGAAAAAGCCCTGATTGAACATCGGTAAATTGGGGTAACTGGCGAGTCGATACTTGAATTCCTGAACGGCTTCATGTTTTTCTGCTGAACGAGAGGGAATACGATCATAGACGACATCGGGCATGGCGGTAACATGCTTTTTCCAAAAGTAGCTGCCTGATTTGTTTCTGCGCAAAAACCACGCTTTGACCGTATTCGATTCCCAGTCTACATCGGTTGGGGAAAATATATAGTAGAAAACGCCTTTCCCTTCTTGGGCCTGTAACAAATTGTGAAAAAACGAGGTGCGTGGGCCAATTGGCTGCTTGGGATCTCGTCTGATGCCAGTCGTAACGATCCCGATTGAAGGACCGATCCGGAGCGCGGAACCCTCTAGTTTGAGCTGGATCAAGCCAGGGTGAGGAATGCCCAGCTCTGATTGCAATAGCGTCGTCACTTTTATGACATTCGCATCCGGATTGCGTTTGTCTTGTAAGACAGTTGCGACTACTTCCTTTTTACCCAGTAAGACTTTAATTTTCTGGCGTTGCCGTAGCTGTAGCTTTTGGAAGAGACTAGCTGGCAGAATAATCCCACTGATACGGGGGTTGGAAAGGAAGCGAAGCCGCATTCTGAACGTTTCCATGCTTTAACCTCCTACACGCTCTTTCATGAGATAGTGGGCGTAGCGAACAGGCTGAGTAATCGAATGTAGTTGTGCAGTTGGGTCGTCAATCATTCGAAAAACTGTTCGCCCTGGTCTGCTGTTTACCTCGATGATCCAAACATTACCTGCGGTGTCGATGCCAATATCGATTCCCAGCTCAACGAGTCTGCCGTGCGACTCTTCCAAAAAACGGGGAAGTTCTTCCGCCACTCGGTTGATTGATTGCTCGATGCGTGCCGCTTTTGCGGATTTGAAGTGAAGGGGCAGGAAAGAGGCCAGAGGTGTTGCTTTCCCTCCTCCGTGCAAATTGGAGGTGATGCTGCGTTTGTCTCCCAGGCGCACAGCTTTGCCAGTTGTCGCCCATTTACCTAGTCCGTTTTTTTGAACCAGAACACGGACATCAAATGGGGTACCATCCGGGGTATGCAACTCCAAATAGGGCTGTACCAGGAACTTGCGGCCAGCTGTAAAGACAGACACAAAACTTTTTAATCCGGCAGTGTCACGAATTCGCCTGGTGAAAGGTTGATTGTCCCGGTTTCGTCCAGAAGCTTCATAGCCACTGCGCACTTCTTTGATTCTCACGACGCCAATACCGTGAGTTCCCGCCATTGGTTTGATGATGGCTGCCCCGTATTTTTCCAGGGTTGCCTGAAGCACAGGATATGAGAATATTTCAGTAGGTGGTAGCAGCGGGGCGAGAAGAGGAGACTTAGCGAGCATCTGGTGCACCTGCCATTTTCCAGACAGACCATGCCCCAAAAACGTAATGTTGCGATCGTTTTGCAACTTTTCCACAAATGGTTTATAGTGGCGATAAGATGGGCCCACAAAGCAACGATCATAGATAAAGGCGGGGATTGGGAATTCTTTCGCGTGCCAGGACCCATTGCGATATTCGAAGCCTTTTACCATACGGGTGGAAAAGTTAACCTGACGTGGTGAAAAAACGAAGACACGTATGCCGTGCTTGCGTCCATAGAGCGTAAGCTTTTTATAGTACCCTTTGTCTACAAAGTGGGAGCCTTGGCACCGGGCCATGATGCCAAGACTTCTCTCGGATGCTGTCATGTAGGTCACCTTCGCCTGTTATTGTTGCGCTTCGGTCTTCTTTTTATGGGCTTTTGTGGTTGAATGGTCCGGGGAAAACCACTTAGAAAGGCGGAATAATCCAGCATGCGAACGACAGAAGGGCGAGCGCGCCGAGGCAGCTCTTCGGCACCCTCAGGCAACGGAACTGTTTTGGCTGACTTGGATGGCTTACTGTTGACCTCCAATAGCCACACCCGTCCATGGACATCGACTCCCAAATCAATTCCGAATTCTCCGTAATGCCCAGGCAGTGATTCTTCTAAAAGGATCGCGAGCTTAAGTGCTACTGTGTGTAACGTTTGAGGGGATGGTCGTATCGTGCTCGCCCGTGGTCCACATACTCGCAGCGCCTGAAGGGGAGTCATCATTTGCCCACCTCTGGATATATTGGAAACAATGCTGTTTAATCCCAGGCGAGCGACCATGGAAGTGACGGACCATTCGCCTTTTCGGTCTTTTTGTACCAATACTCGAAAGTCTGTCGGTCGTCCTTGGATGCCGATTAACGGTAACCCTTGCTGCAGCAAATAGGATGTGCCTTTTGTCCTTTTTTGCAAATACTGATGTAAGCCCTGAATGCTAGCAAATGATTTGCGGAATCCTCCGGGGAACGCGAGCTGGTATCCTCCGGGTGAACTGCGAACTCGAATGATCCCGCGTCCCATACTGCCGTTAGCTGGTTTAGCATAAATCGTGCGATAGGTAGATAGCATTTGTCGCAGGTCTTCTTGATTCAAATAACGAACCATGCTGGGAAGATGCTCGGAGGCTGTCGGTTGATTCTCGAGAGCGGCGTGCACATGCCACTTATTCAAAAAACGCTCGTTAAAAAAGGGAATGGAAGCTTCCTTGCAGCGTTGAACCCAGTTGGCCATTTGTTCACTTCGTTCGCGTTGGCGGGACACGAGTCGGTTGTAAATGCATTGTGGAAGCGGAAGTAAGGTTTGTCTCCAAACGCCTCCTTTTCTAACGAGGCCGCGCACGGTTCCTGCATCCCAGTTGACATCCTGAAGCCGAAATGCGCAAAGGATCCCTCCGCGTTTACGGGTGATATCGGACATCTCGTGAAAGAAATTGTTTAGGTGTCCAAACGGTCCTTGCGAGGATGCTGCATTGTAGTTTGAAACAAGAACACCTACATACGGTCCGAAAACGATTGTTTTCTGATTCGTATCATAACGAACTAAGAGTGGAACGCCTTTGGGTAGATAGAGTGATTGAGCTAAAGAGGGTCGAATGAAGGTTTTGCCCGAGGTTTTGCCTCCCCGTTCCCAACCGCCTACGCGTGCGGAAACGGTTTTGTTCCCAAATTGGACCGAAATGGTGGACGGTGTTGAAAGATTCCATTTGCGCAAGTGCGCCTGGGGCAGGTAAAGGTCTACTTCCGATATTATCTCGTTTTCGACAACGATTGTTGGAACGTAGGACATGAGTATCCCCTTCCCATCAGGCAAAGTTAGTCTATGGTATGAGCATCCAAAACGTTTGGTGCCATGTAGAGAAGAGAGGTTGTTAGGATTTATGAACGCTTGGATAGTATTAGTGAACATTGCAGTAGGCTCTGTCATCGGTGGAGTGACGAATGAGTTAGCCATCCGAATGCTGTTTAAACCAGTAAAACCGTGGTATATAGGCAGGTGGAAAGTGCCTTTTACTCCGGGATTGATCCCCAGAAGACGGGACGATATTGCGATACAAATGGGCAGACTCGTTGAAGAACATTTGCTGACGACAGAGGGGGTCAAGCGTGCGCTGAACCAGAGTGGTTTGGAGAGTACACTGACAGGATGGATGAACACCATCGCTCGCGATTGGATGACAGATGAGCGTAGTCTACGTCAAGCATTGCTCACAGTGATGCCACAGTTATTTAAGGAAGACGGAACGTGGAGTGAGGGTGTCCGCGCGCCTATCGAGGCGAAATGGGGTACCTTTGTCGATCAGGTTCTGGCACAATATGAAGAGAAAAAACTGCGAGAGTTGGTTACGGACAACGGACGCGAGCGTCTGGATGCTGCACTTGGCAGTGTGAGCGAACTGCTCTTAAAACGTTTCCGTGAATATTTGCATTCCCCGGAAGGTCAGCAAACCTTGCAAAACATGGTTCGCGGATTGCTCGGCGGAGGCGGAGGCATGTTTGGTGGCTTGGTCGGGATGTTTCTTGGGGATGACAAGATTTTGGGCAAGATTCTCCCGTATCTCGATGAGCTTTTGCAGAGCAGAGAGCTTTCGGAACGCGTGCACTACTTTTTGCATAAGGAAGCGGACAAGCTCTTGGACAAAAATGTGGGCGAAGTGGTTGCCTGGATTGGGCGAGATCAAGTGGACGATTGGGCGCGAAAGCTTTTTGCCAAGCTGGAGGAGCAAAGCCTGCGTATCGTGGACGAGCCTCTGTCTCGTTTGACAGCGCCTATTTCTGAGACGGTGACAACGGAACTCGTTCCTCGTTTGGCCAAGTGGATGGTGGACACGCTGCAACAAAATATAGAGAGAATATTTTCGCGCCTGACCATCCGGGATATTGTTACCCGGCAAGTAGAGGGTTTCCCGATTGAAAGAATTGAAGAGATGGTAGTCGGAATCTCAGGCAAGGAATTCCGCATGATCACCGTGCTTGGATTTATTCTTGGCGGGATTATTGGGCTTGTCCAAGGTATATTGGCAAATTTAGTTAGTTAAACAAAACTGAAAAGAAACTGTAACTGTGTTGTAATAATCCTGTAATATTCCTTGGGTATGATAAAAGCACGATGAAAACCCCCTTAATGATATACTTTCTGGTCGGTAGCTTTCGAAAAAGCTACCCTTTTTTTTTGCCCCGCCTTCGGGTATATTGGTCGAAGGAGCGCACGTACATGGAACGGGTGGGAGAAAAGGAAGGGGGAATAGCAATATGGCAACGAAGCATGAACAAATCTTGCAACATATTGATCGCCTTCCGATCGGTTCGAAGATTTCCGTGCGGCAGATCGCGAAAGACCTGGATGTGAGTGAAGGGACTGCATACCGCGCGATCAAGGAAGCGGAAACGCAAGGATACGTCAGCACGATTGAGCGTGTCGGTACGGTGAGAATCGAGAAGAAGCAGAAGGAAAATATTGAACGTTTGACCTTTGCGGAGGTTGTGAACATCGTCGATGGTCATGTGCAGGCTGGACGTGAAGGCTTACACAAGACCTTGAATAAATTTGTAATAGGCGCCATGCAGCTCGAAGCCATGATGCGCTATATCGATGCCGGGAGTCTCTTGATTGTCGGTAACCGCTATCAGGCACATAAAATCGCTTTGCAGCAAGGGGCTGCTGTATTAATTACCGGAGGATTCGATACAAGCGAGGAAATCAAGCAGCTTGCTGACCGCTTAGCGCTGCCAATCATCTCCTCCAGCTATGACTCCTTTACGGTAGCTTCGATGATTAACCGAGCCATTTACGATCGCCTGATTAAAAAAGAAATCGTAATGGTAGAGGATATTTTGAAGCCGCTTGCAGAAACGCCCGTCTTATTGACGTCAGATTCTGTTGCCAAGTGGCATCAGTATACGGAGTTGTATCAGGACACGAGATTCCCCGTTGTTGACGAGCAGATGCGCCTGATCGGGATTGTTACTTCCAAAGACATCATCGGTCATGAGGAGACGGCCATAATCGACAAGGTCATGACGAAGAACCCGATTACGACCTCGCCGCGGGTATCCGTAGCGTCATCTGCGCACACCATGGTGTGGGAAGGAATCGAGCTATTGCCTGTCGTAGACAATCATCGCAAGCTCGTAGGGGTCTTGAGCCGCAACGACGTGTTAAAAGCGCTGCAATTTACAGCGAAGCAACCACAGATGAGTGAGACGTTTCCGAATCTGATCATGTCCCATTTCAGGGAGGAGCGACAGGCAGATGAGATGGTCTATCTGGGTGATGTGAGCCCACAAATGACCAACCATCTCGGTACGATTGCCAGCGGAATCATGACGACGGTCATGGTCGAGGCTGCTTGTAACCTGTTGCGCCACCATCGTCGAGGGGACATGGTACCGGAAAATATCACCGTCTATTTCCTAAAGCCAGTCCAGATGGAAAGCCATATCGAAGTAAAGCCGCGCCTATTAGACATCAGCCGCCGCTTCGGAAAAGTCGAAGTATCCGTATTCCACGGCGATCAGCTCGTGGGGCAGGCCATGATTACTGCGCAAATTATTGAGCGATAAAAGAAAGGAACAGTCTTCGGGACTGTTCTTTTTTTAGTTGGTAAGCAATTATAAACCGTCATTCATTTTCTGCGTTGAGTTGGGGCAATAGGCGCGCCTCCTTTTTTCTATGCGCATAAAAGGGATGTGAATGAAGATTTTAGCCAGCATGCCTACGCCCAAAACAAATACTGCATAAACCAATTCAATTGAGTCAAACAGCGCTCCGTATAGTTGAAAACCGATCAGCCTACCCACAGCAAACAGCATAACCATGACGGAAATAAATCGTCCCAGCATATGTGATTCGATGGTTTGCTGATAGAAGGTACGGAAAAATACACCGTAGATATTGAACATGGAAAACAGAAAATAGCTTACCAATGAATAAAATAGGACTACGGCAAACGGAGAGGTTTGCAAGTGCTGTAAAAAAGAATTACTGCCCAAGAGCAGGAGGGGAAAGACCGCTGCAACGATCCCGATCAGACCGATACCAATACTATTGGAGACGGAAAAGCGTTTCTTTAAAAGGATCACCCCAATAATCGAGCAGACGGAGCCCATAGTTTGTGCACTTTCGACCAGTCCGAAATCGATGTCCGATCCACCAAATACCTGTTTGATCATGTACGGGAAGCCAATCATGACAAAAGGAAAGAGAAAGATATGGGTAAATAGACCGTTTAGTACAAGTGAACTAATTCGAAGATCCGTGGTGAAAATCTGTAAACCTTCCTGTAGTTCCTTTATAATCGAAGAAGAACTGGATGCTCTTGGAATCGAAGGAAGCCTCATGAAATACGTGGATGCTGCTGAGCTCAAGGAAAGTATCGCGTTTAGTAAAAAGACGGCTCCAATTCCGCTCATAGTATACAGTAGTGTGCCAATGAGTGGAGCGAGGACACGAACGCTCTCCACGATAGTACTATCCAGAGCGATAGCGTCAGTCAATTCTGTTTTCTTCACCACATGCTGCAAGAGTGTAGTATACGCGGGAACTGCCAGTAGATTGCATACAGAAAAAAATAGAACGGCCACATAAATTATCGTCTCTTTGATGGGCTGAAACAGCGAGAAAAAGAACAGCGAAAGCAGAAAAATACCGTAAATGAGATCGATGCTGCAAAGCAGCTTTCGCTTGTCCAGTCGGTCAGCCCATACACCTGCAAATGGACCGAACAGGATTTGCGGGATTACCCCCAGCGCCAGTATGGAAGCAAATTTTCCTGCTGATCCTGTGAGTGCCAGGATGTACAGGGCAAAGGCAACGCTTAGGCAGATCGTACCAAACTCGCTGGTAGAATGGCGAAACAAAAACAATGAGAAATTCGGGTTGGCAAACAAATGAAATTTCATAGCTGATCCCTCCAAGTGCTCTAGGCAAAACACATAGGTTGATTGTAGAGGGATCAGGAAAAAAAGCTCGGCAAATTTTGCTGTTAGAATGAGCAATTATTGACATCGGAAGGTGGGGATGAGAATGATGAGCCAGATTACCAAGCCGTTATCCTTGAAGAATGTGAATAGCGCTATTACCATCTATCAGATAGAGGCAGGCGGTTCTGATGAGCTACATCAGCATGATTGTTGTTTTCAAATCAGCATGTTGCTTCAGGGCAATCCGCTGGTGCAATGTGAACAGCAATTTCGCAAGTTGGTAGGACGTCAGCGTCTAGTTGCATCACCTGGGTGTCAGCACCGTCATTTTTCTGAAGCTGAGGCTATGCGGTTGTTGCTCTTCTTTCTCAGCCCAAGCCTTCTGGAGAGCGTCTATGCTGACAAAATGGAAGCTGTTAGCGGACCGATTGAATTTGTCCCATGGTCGGAGGATGAAACGGATGGTTTTCAAAGAATCGCGGAAACAGTCTGTACACAAATGATTACTCAGCAGGTGGAAAAGCTTGCGCTTGAACAGCTAGAATGGGAGTTGGCCACCTTGTTGTTAACAGTGCAGGAAGGATCGCACACGCAAAAATGGCGGGGCAAGCATCTAGCCCCTTATTCCGCCATCCCTGCATCGATCCATCCAGTCCTGAAAAGGGTGACTGATTTCATTCAGGATGATGTAACCGTAGATTGTTCACTGGATACACTGGCGGGGGTTGCGGGTATCAGCAAATTTCATCTGATTCGTCTATTCCGTGAGCAGATTGGTCGCACCCCGGCGCAATATGTGACAGATCAACGTGTGACCCGAGCGGCCTGGTTGCTCCGACACAGTAAGCTCGCCGTTACGGCCATCGCCTTTGAAGTGGGCTTTGGCAGTGTAAGCACATTTGAGAGGGCATTTAGAAAAAAATATAGTGTAAGTCCGCTCGATTACCGCAATAGCATGTAGGTGCGAACAAATATCGAAAAGTTGGATTGCGATGAGGCTATGGGGCCAACCACGACTGGGATGACTACTTTGGACGCGGTTTCCCTTTTCCGTGGAGCTTTGTCAACCATGAATTGACAGGGTAAGGAATGTAACTTATCATCTAATTAGGATATTATCTAATTAGATTGAGTAAACGAAGAAAGGAGTGTCCCACTTGCAATTAGACCAACTCGTCACCTTTTACAAAGCACTCGGAGACCCCACGCGCGTACGCATTCTCGCAATTTTGGCAAACGGCCCCCTACATGGACAGGCGTTGGCAGGCAAGCTCGGCGTGACACCTCCGACCATCACACATCATATGGCAAAGCTTCGAGAAGCAGGTGTTGTTTACGAACGTCGTGATAAAAACACCATTTACTTTTACCTGCATGAAGCCAATGTAAAACGACAGTCGCAGGCTATCGTGAATGTCATGGAAAAAGCAAAGGATACGTCAGTAGAGGAGTTATTTGCAGAAGACACCTTACATGTTCAGAGGAGGCACCAGATGGCAGCCGAAAAAATGCAGGTTATTCGCAGCTTCATTACTCCAGATGGCAAGCTGAAACAAATCCCGTCCCAGCGTAAGAAAAAGCTGATCGTCTTTGAATACATGGTGCGCGGTTTAGAAAAAGGGCGCAAGTACAAAGAACCGGAGATCAATGAGTATATCCGTCAGTTCCATGAGGATTACGCAACGATTCGCCGGGAATTCATTATGAATCATTATATGTATCGGGAAGAGGGGATCTACGAGCTGAACCCAGAGGAAATGTGGGCAAAAGCCGAAGACCTGCAATAATGGGAATTGTTTCCTCCTGACTCGAACAGAAAAAAGGACAACCTTCGGCACTGCCGCTCAGGTTGTCGAAGCAATAGAATGTCACACAAACTCATTATAGCGAGAGCTCTAGCAAGTTTGTATGATAAACGGCTGGGAATAGAGGAAAAGTATTTCCAGTCATCCTTTCCCAAAAATGAAAAAGGCATGCGGAACGTAAAGCTGTTCCCATGCCTTTTTTTATACCCCTTTTTTCAATTCTGCCTGCCAAGCCGTACGATAACGGAAATAATTGCGAGTTCCCAAAAATAAATTCATAACCCCTACAATCAGCATGATCAACGCAACGACAATGCGGAGCGTATCGAGAGAATCAAAAGTAAACTGATTGATACCGAACAAAGAGACGAGTATCCCCAATGACACATTCATTTTCCCCAGCAACATACGGGATTCAAGCGGATGGATGCCTCGCCTGCGCGCATGGATACTATAGTAGACACTGGCTACTAGGGAGGCGAGAACACCGGTCATGTAAAAGGCAGACCACATAGATGGATTCATCCTTTCTAGCCATTCTGGTATTACCCATCCTACCAAAATCAGGGGATAACGGTCAAATACAGGTAGGAACGTTTGTTCTTATCATCCGTATACGTTATACTTCCGGTATAATGTAAGGGAGAAAGTTTCAATCGTGAAAAGTGAGAGGGGTAATATCATGACCTCCTTTGTCCATTTGCATGTTCATACGGAGTATAGTCTGCTGGATGGAGCAGCACGTATCGATACGCTAGTGAAGCGAGCCAGCGAATTGGGCATGCATGCACTGGCAATGACAGATCATGCCAACTTGTACGGGGCAATCCCGTTTTATAAAGCTTGTCTGGAGGCAGGCATCCGACCGATTATCGGGATGGAATTATACGTAATAGATGGGAATCTTCAAGATCGCGTGCGAAATGCACCGCCGCCTAGTCATCTGATCGTTCTCGCTGAAAATGAAACGGGTTACCGCAATCTCCTGAGGTTGGCAACAATCGCGAATACAGATGGCAACTATATCCTTCCACGTCTCAACAAAGAGGTGTTGGCAAAGCATACGGACGGCCTCATTGCACTGAGCGGCTGTCAGCAAGGGGAAGTAGCCAAGCTGTTACTGGCTGGAGAAGCGGACACTGCCAAAGAAGCAGCCCTCCGGTATCAGCGAATGTTTGGTGAACAGCATTTTTATTTGGAACTGGCTGATCACGGATTGGAAGTGGAGCGCAGGCTGAATACTCGTCTCGTGAAACTAAGCCAGGAGACGGGGATTCCGCTGATTGCGACCAACAACGTTCACTTCATCCACAGAGAGGATCACCAGCAGCATGATATCTTGTTGGCGATCAAAGAAGGCAAGACCATTGGCGAAGAAAAACGTTTTCGTTACGAGACGGATCAGTACTATTTGAAAAGCGCTGAGGAAATGGCGGCGCTCTTTGCTTTTGCTCCACAGGCGTTAGCGAATACGGTAGCTGTTGCAGACAGGTGCAAGCTGGACCTTACCTTTGGCGCGCATATTTTGCCGGAATTTCCCTTGGCAGAGGGACAAGATTCGACGCAGTATTTGCGTGAACTGTGTGAAAAAGGCTGCCTGGAGCGATACGGCGAGATTACGCCAGAGGCACAAGCGCGTCTGGATCACGAGCTGGCGATCATTACAGGGACGGGCTTCACCGATTACTTCCTGATTGTTTGGGATTTCATGCGATACGCTCACGAAAACGGGATACCGACTGGACCTGGACGAGGTTCTGCGGCAGGTAGTCTGGTCGCGTACGTTTTGAAAATCACGAATGTCGATCCCCTTCGCTTTCAGTTGCTCTTTGAACGCTTTCTCAATCCGGAGCGGGTGACGATGCCCGATATTGATATCGATTTTTCTGTAGAGCGCCGTGACGAAGTTATTCACTATGTAGCGAGCAAGTACGGTCATGATCGCGTCGCCCAGATCATTACCTTTGGTACGATGGCGGCTCGTGCAGCGGTGCGTGATGTTGGGCGAGCGCTAGGCTTGTCTTTGGGCATCGTGGATCGCGTTGCCAAAATGATTCCGCAATCTCCAGGCATGACGATTGAACGAGCCATGCAGATCAACCCGGATATCGGCAAGCTATGCGCGGAAAACAAACAGGCAGCGCAACTGATCGAAACGGCAAGGGGTGTAGAAGGTTTGCCGCGTCACGCCTCTACACATGCGGCGGGTGTCGTCATTTCGCGTGAACCGCTGACGAATTACGTCCCATTACAGACGGGCAATGAAGGCTTGGCGCTTACTCAATATCCGATGGAAATTCTCGAAGAAGTCGGTCTGTTGAAGATGGACTTCCTCGGCTTGCGCAATTTGACAATCATTCAGGAGACGTTGCGTCATTTGCAGGAGCAGGGAATATCGCTTGATCTGGATAAGTTGCCGACAGACGATGAGAAAACGTTTCGTATGCTCTCCCGTGGGGAGACAACCGGCATTTTTCAACTGGAATCCTCTGGGATGCGCAATGTGCTGCGAGATTTGAAGCCGAGCAGCCTTGATGACATTATTGCGGTTCTCGCATTGTATCGTCCGGGGCCGATGGAGATCATCCCGCAGTATATCGCCGCCAAACACGGGACTAGCAAAGTACAGTACGCTCATCCTGTTCTCGAGCCGATTTTGCGGGAGACACACGGCTTTATGATTTATCAGGAGCAAATCATGCAGATTTCCTCGACACTGGCAGGCTTCAGTCTTGGTGAGGCAGATATTCTACGCCGAGCGGTCGGGAAAAAGAAACGGGAGCTATTGGCGGAGCAGCGGGAGAAGTTCGTGGCTGGTTGTGTCCGGCAAGGGTACGGAGATGAGCTGGGCAATCAAGTTTACGATTTGATCGTGCGCTTTGCCGATTACGGCTTCAACAAAGCCCACTCGGTTGCTTATGCAATCATCGCCTATCAGATGGCTTATTTGAAAGCAACTTATCCACTTGCGTTCATGGCAGCGCTGCTCTCTTTGTCCATTGGTAGCCAAACGAGAATTGCCGAATACACGGAGGAAGCGCGGCGACTGCAGCTTACCGTACTCGGACCTGACGTGAATAAGAGCTTGGCCTACTTCACAGTGGAGCAGGATGCGATTCGATTTGGTTTGGCCGCAGTGAAAAACGTCGGCTACGGTGCCATTGAATCGATCGTGAAAGAGCGCAAAGGCAGACCGTATCGTGACGTCTTCGATTTTTGTGCGCGTGTGGATGCACGGTTAGTCAATCGCAGGGTAGTAGAGTCGCTCACTTTATGCGGCGCGTTGGACTCGTTGCCAGGACATCGCAATCAGCTTTTGCTATTGCTGGATGAAGCGGTAGGGAAGGCAAACAGCAAGAGAATCGAGCGTGACGCCAACCAGCTCAATCTTTTTGCGGGAGAAGAAGATGCGGCACCTTTGCGGGAACCAGCAGAATATCCCGAGGTACCGCCACTCTCACATACGCAGCAATTAAAAGAGGAGCGGGATTTGATCGGGGTATACATCTCCGGTCACCCACTTGATCAGTTTGCCCATGTCGCAAGTCGCCCGGAAGTAACAGTGATCTCTTCGTTGGGGGATGTGCCGCGCGACAAGACGGTAAAAGTATTTGGAATGATAACGGAAGCCAAACGCATCCAAACGAAAAAAGGGGACCCGATGGCATTTATTACGCTAGAGGACAAAACGGCACCAGTAGAGCTGGTCGTTTTCCCGCAGGTGTATGCGAAGTATGCGCCACTGCTCGAGCGCGAACAAATCATCGTGGCAGAAGCCCGAGTCGATCACCAGGAAGACATGGTCAAGCTCTTGGCTTCTCGTGTCTGGGATGCACAAACGCTGCCGCAGCCGAAGTCTGAGACTGTATTGTTTGTCAAAATATCGGCAGAGCAAGAGCACGATTCGACGCTGCAAAAACTTTCACGCTTGTTTGTCGAAAAAAAAGGAACGATTCCCGTTATCCTTTTCTACGAAGGAAAAAGACAGACAATTCGCCTGCCAGAAGCAAATTGGGTAGACGTAGATGAGTCATTTTTGGAGCAAGCGCGAGAAATTGTGGGGCCTGACAGCGTAATTCGGAAAGAAATGCCTATAAATTGGGGAGGATGAGGAATGTCCTCCCTTTTTCGCCGTTTTCGGCAGGTTTACAGGAGAACAGATTTTTATTATATTGAGAGCATAACTCAATGAGTGGTCAGACCACTTGGAATAACCCAGGCATTTTTACTGCCTACAAGCCATCATAGAAACTATTATCGTGAAATGGAGTGGGATCTCATGTCCAACCTGAGAGAAGAAGCACTGGAGCTTCACAGAAAACATCAAGGAAAATTGGAGGCAGTGACCAAGGTACCCGTTCGCAATGCTTACGATCTGAGTCTTGCCTATTCTCCAGGGGTTGCTGAACCTTGCAAAGATATCTTTGATGACAAGTCCAAAGTCTACGATTACACGATGAAAGGCAATCTGGTTGCAGTAGTCAGCGACGGTACTGCTGTACTGGGTCTCGGAAACATTGGACCAGAAGCAGCAATGCCGGTTATGGAAGGGAAAGCAGTTTTGTTCAAATCCTTCGCAGGCGTAGATGCATTCCCGATCTGCTTGAATACAACAGATGTAGATAAAATCGTAGAGACAGTAAAACTGCTCGAGCCTACTTTTGGTGGCGTAAACTTGGAAGACATCGCAGCTCCTGCATGCTTCGAAATCGAAGAGCGTTTGAAGCGCGAAACAAACATCCCGATTTTCCACGATGACCAACACGGTACAGCGATCGTTACAGCTGCAGGTCTGATCAATGCACTGCGCGTGGTTGACAAAAAGCTGGAAGATATCCGCGTAGTAGCGAATGGTGCAGGTGCAGCTGGTATCGCGATCATGAAGCTTTTGATCTCCATGGGCGTGAAAGAAGTGATCATGGTTGATACAAAAGGGATCGTGTACGAAGGCCGTCCATTCGGTATGAACCCAGTGAAGGAACAAATGGCAAAAATTACAAATCGCAGCATGCTGCAAGGTGACCTGGCTGATGCCATGAAGGGCGCTGACGTATTCGTCGGTGTATCCGTAGCTGGTGCTGTTACACAGGACATGGTTCGTTCGATGAACCGCGATCCAATCATTTTCGCTATGGCAAACCCAGTACCAGAAATCATGCCGCAAGAGGCAAAAGAAGCAGGTGCGGCAGTAATCGGTACAGGCCGTTCCGACTTCCCGAACCAAGTAAACAACGTACTGGCATTCCCGGGAATCTTCCGTGGCGCTCTAGATGTACGTGCAACGGAGATCAACGAAGAAATGAAGCTGGCTGCTGTATATGCAATCGCAGACCTGATCACGCCAGAGGAGCTTACTGCGGATAAAGTAATTCCTTCCGCATTCGATCCACGTGTAGCGCCAAACGTAGCTGCGGCAGTAGCAAAAGCAGCGATGGAAACGGGTGTTGCTCGCATCACAGTTGATCCGGAAGAAGTAAAACAAAAAACGATGAAATTGACAGCTATCTCTTACCAAGAAGCGTAAAATACTCTTTATCGAGGCACCGATGACACCCTCCGCGAAAAAACGTAGGTATTTTACAAACGTGGAGGGTGCTCCTCGTTGAAGGTACGAGTAAGGAGGAAAATCGTGCTCGACTCTTCTCAAGATCGAAAGGTTTACGAAGGAATTCTCCTGCAACTTCATGAAATCATTCAGGAGCAAAACTTGCGGCCCGGGGACAAGCTGCCGTCTGAGCGGGAGCTGTCCGAGCAACTGGGAGCAGGACGTTCCTCTGTACGCGAGGCTCTTCGGGCTCTGGAGCTGCTCGGACTCATTGAGACGCGTCGCGGGGAAGGCACCTTCCTCAAGCATTACCGACACAATCGGCTGATCGATATTCTTGGCTTTTTTATCCTACGGGATACGAAAACCAAGAAGGACTTGATCGAAATGCGGCGAATGCTAGAGCTGGATGCTGTCCGCCTAGCCTGTAGACGGGCGACTGACAAGCATTTTGATGAAATGGAACGCATCCTGGCCATTGCAGAGGAAAGAGTAGCAAGAGGCGAGGTACCTGCGGAGGAAGACTATCAGTTTCATCGTGTCATATGTCGCTCCAGCCGTAACTCGATTCTGCATCGCATCTGGACGCCTTTGGTTGAGTACAGCAACAGTATTCGTATTGAATCACTGTCGCGCGAAGGTAGAGCGAGTGCAGCACTCGTAGAGCATCGACAGATTATGGAAGCCATTCGCGAAGGCGATGTAAACGTGGCATTAGAGAGAATGAAAAAGCATTTGGAGAACAGTAAGCTATAGTTTTCCCCTAATTTGCGAGGGGCGCTGGCGCTGTGATATGATGATGCAGACCTGTATTGGACGATTGAGGAGGAAGCCAGCATGTGGACGGTCATCTACATCGCTCCTAGCGCTAGAATTGCAGAACGGATACAGCAACGTTTGACAGATGAAGGATTTTTGGTAAAAATTCGCGAAGGCAAGGTCTCCAAGCAATACGAGATTCTCGTGCCTGA
This sequence comes from Brevibacillus sp. RS1.1, assembly GCF_013284365.1. Taxonomy (NCBI): domain Bacteria; kingdom Bacillati; phylum Bacillota; class Bacilli; order Caryophanales; family Paenibacillaceae; genus Brevibacillus; species Brevibacillus sp. RS1.1. The sequence goes on along the minus strand of NZ_JABSVA010000002.1, from coordinate 751,917 downwards.
GAGCGAACTAAACGAAGTCCGGGATGTACTCGGCACGATCCTTCACTGAAGAGAAAGGTGGGTTACCTGTGCTTAAAGATCTTTTTGGGAAAAAGCGCAAATTCGCTACAGTTCCTTCTGAGACACTAGCACGTGTCCCTGCTTCCACCGACATGAGCAAGGAAGCGGGTACGAAAGAAAAGGAAGTCCCTGAGGGATTGATGAATAAATGCCCACATTGTGGGACGATTCACTACTCGAAGGATTTGGAGAAGAACTTGCGCGTCTGCAAAGGCTGCCAGTTCCATTATTCCATGTCCGCTCCTGAGCGCCTGCAAGCGCTTCTGGATGATGGGGTTCTGAAAGAAGAATTTGATGCCAATTTGATAACAGCCAATCCACTCGGTTTTCCTGGTTATTTGGAAAAACTGGAGCAAGATATGGCCAACACCAATTTGAACGAGGCGATCATTACAGGCGAAGGTTTCCTAGGTGGGAACCGCATTGTGATTGGGGTCATGGATTCTCGTTTCCGTATGGCGAGCATGGGCTCGGTCGTCGGGGAAAAAATCACGCGTGCAATTGAGCAAGCGATCGAACGGCGTTTGCCTTTCATTCTGTTTAGTGCATCTGGTGGAGCACGCATGCAAGAGGGCGTATTGAGCCTGATGCAAATGGCGAAAACCAGCGCAGCGTTGTCTCGATTGGATCGCGAACGCTTACTGTTTGTCTCGGTCATGACGAATCCTACATATGGTGGGGTATCAGCCAGCTTTTCTTCGTTGGGAGATTACAATATTGCAGAACCAGGTGCTATGATCGGTTTTGCTGGGCGTCGAGTCATTGAGCAAACGATCCGTCAGGAGTTGCCAAAAGACTTCCAAACAGCGGAATTCTTGTTAAAAAACGGGCAGCTCGATATGGTGGTACACCGTAAGGACATGCGAAATACGCTGTCCAAACTGGTAGAGATGCACACGTCTCGGGAAGGAGTAGAAACATGGCAGGCGAGCTCTCCTTTGAAAAGCCATTAGTAGAATTACAAGATAAGATTAAGGAATTGCGCCGTTTTACTGAAGAAAAGGGAATTGATTTCTCTGAAGAAGTACAGCGTCTTGAACAAAAATCAAAAGAGCTTGCTGCGCAAATCTACGGCAATTTGACTCCATGGCAACGCGTACAGCTGGCTCGTCATCCGGAACGGCCAACGACTTTGGACTATATACAACTACTTTTTACTGATTTTATCGAGGTTCATGGAGACCGTCTGTTCGGAGACGACCATTCGATTGTGGGTGGAATTGCCAAGCTGGATGGACGTACGGTTACGGTCATCGGTCACCAAAAAGGGAAAGACACAAAAGACAACATCAAGCGTAATTTCGGGATGGCTCATCCTGAAGGCTACCGGAAGGCATTGCGCATTATGCAGCAGGCGGATAAATTCGGTCGCCCGATCATCTGCTTTATTAATACATCAGGGGCATATCCTGGAAAAGCGGCAGAAGAGCGCGGTCAGAGCGAAGCGATTGCCCGCAATCTGCGTGAAATGGCGACATTTGGCGTGCCAATTATTTGTATCGTCATCGGGGAAGGCGGAAGCGGTGGAGCCTTGGCGATCAGCGTAGGTAACCGTATCTATATGTTGGAGAATTCCTATTACTCCGTGATTGCACCAGAGAGTGCAGCAGCGATTCTCTGGAGAGATTCCAGCTTGGGTATGCGTGCAGCGGAGACGATGAAAATTACGGCACCTGATTTGTTGGAATTAGGAGTCATTGACGGAATTATTGATGAACCATTCGGAGGAGCCCATCGTGATTTGATCGCGCAGGCAGGAATGGTCAAGGCGGTCATCGCGGAACAACTAGAACAGCTGGGCCGTTTAACTCCAGATGAATTGATACAGGAACGTTACGAGAAGTTTAAACAGATCGGACAATTCGCCTCCCTGTAAGAAACAGGGGGCGTTTTTTTCTTTTTTCTCTGAGGAAAATCTGCTACAATCGAAGTCGAATGAAAGAGTTATCAGAGCTTTCAAAAAGTATGGCACATATCTTTTGAGTGTATAACAGATATGAGGATTTGAGTGATACAGCATGTTTCATACAAAGTATGGTACATACTGTTTCCGTTAAATGACATGCTAAAGACGATACGATTGGAGAGGTGGATTCCATGCGGAAACTTGCAGTTCTCACTAGCGGTGGAGATTCTCCTGGAATGAATGCCGCCGTCCGTGCGGCTGTACGTCGTGCTCATTTTCACGAGGTACAAATGTTTGGGGTTTACCACGGATACGAAGGGCTGATGAGGGGAGATATCAAGGAGATGTCTCTAGGCTCTGTTGGGGATATTATCCAACGGGGAGGAACCATTCTCTACTCCGCTCGCAGTGAGGCGTTCAAGACGGAAGCCGGACAGCAAAGAGCGGTGGAACAATTACGTGCTCATGAAATTGAGGGTCTGATTGTCATTGGGGGAGACGGATCGTTTCGCGGTGCACAGAAGCTAACCGAAAAAGGTTTCCCGACTATTGGCGTACCAGGTACGATTGATAATGATATTCCATGCACCGATTTCACGATCGGGTTTGATACGGCATTGAATACCGTAGTGGAAGCGATCGATAAAATCCGCGATACGGCCACCTCGCATGAACGCACGTACATTATTGAAGTAATGGGGCGAGATGCTGGCGATCTGGCATTGTGGGCAGGGCTTGCAGCTGGTGCTGAGTCCATTATGATCCCAGAAGCGTCGCAGGATATGGACGACATTATTGAACGTTTGCATGCTGGACAACGCCGTGGTAAAAAGCATTCCATCATCATTGTGGCGGAAGGGGTAGGAAGTGCCGCTTCTTACGCCGAAGCGATCACGAAAGAGACAGGCTGGGAGACTCGTGTGACGGTACTGGGTCATATTCAACGTGGTGGTTCCCCTACTGCGATGGACCGAATGCTGGCGAGCCGAATGGGTGCCGCAGCTGTCGATTTGTTGCTGGAAGGCAAGCAGGACCGAATGGTTGGGGTTCAAAACAACCAGATCGTTGATGTTGATTTTCAGGAAGCATTGGCGAAAAAGCATCAATTGGATTTATCCATTTATCAATTGGCGCGCACGCTATCTATATAAAACTGACAGTTTTTACGAGTGTCGAGGAGGCCTACATCCTATGTTAAGGAAAGCAAAAATTGTATGTACCATCGGACCAGCGAGTGAATCGGTTGAAACGCTGAAGAAACTAATTGAAGCAGGAATGAACGTAGCGCGTTTGAATTTCTCGCACGGTTCCCACGAGGAGCATGCGGCGCGAATCGTAAACATTCGTCAGGCATCAAAAGAAACCGGGAAACCCGTTGCAATCCTGTTGGATACAAAAGGTCCTGAAATTCGCACGGGTACGCTGGCAGTAGATGCAGTCGAGCTCGTAGAAGGAAATACGCTGATCCTCACCACGGAGGAAGTAGCGGGTACCGCAGAGCGCGTCTCCATTACGTATCCGGAATTGCCACGTGATGTGAAAATCGACGATACGATCTTGATCGACGACGGCTTGATCGGGTTGACTGTACAAGAAGTGCGTGGCACCGAAATCATCTGCTTGATCAAAAACGGTGGAACACTGAAGAGCAAAAAAGGCGTTAATGTTCCTGGTGTTAAAATCAACTTGCCAGGTATCACAGAAAAGGATGCGCAGGATATCGAATTCGGTATTGAACAAGGAGTCGATTTCATCGCGGCTTCCTTCGTCCGAAAAGCATCGGATATCTTGGAGATTCGCCAAATTCTGGAGCGCCATAACGTGCGTATCGATATTATCGCGAAAATTGAAAACCAGGAAGGCGTCGATAACGTAGACGATATTCTGGTAGTAACAGATGGAATCATGGTTGCGCGTGGTGATTTGGGCGTAGAGATTCCGGCAGAAGAAGTACCGCTTGTTCAAAAGAAGCTGATCAAAAAATGTAACGAACTCGCGAAGCCAGTCATTACGGCAACACAAATGCTTGATTCTATGCAGCGCAACCCACGTCCAACACGTGCGGAAGCAAGTGACGTTGCGAACGCCATTTTCGATGGGACAGACGCAATCATGCTCTCCGGAGAGACGGCTGCCGGTAAATATCCGGTTGAGTCTGTCGAGACCATGGTGCGGATCGCTGTACGTGCAGAGCAAGAGCTGAATTATCGTGAAATCTTGTATGCACAAGCACAGCTTAAACAAGTGACGATTACGGATGCGATCAGCCAAGCTGTATCCAATGCAGCATTGGATCTGGACGCTGCAGCAATTATTACAGCGACCGAAAGCGGACACACTGCTCGCATGGTATCAAAGTTCCGTCCGAAAGCACCAATCGTGGCTGTAACACCGCATGAAGCGATTATTCGCCGTCTTGCACTCGTAAATGGCGTGTATCCAGTGAAGGGCGAAATGGCGAATACAACCGATGAAATGCTGGAGATGTCTGTTCAAGAGGCGCTTGATGCAGGCTTCGTTCGTCATGGCGATCTCGTTGTGATCACAGCAGGCGTGCCTGTGCGTGAAGTTGGGACAACGAACCTGATGAAAATCCACGTCATTGGCGATGTGGTAGCAAAAGGACAAGGTATCGGCCGAAAAGTTGTCACAAACAAGGTAGTGATTGCTAGATCAGCTGAAGAGGCACTGGCAAAGGTAGAAGAAGGAGCAATCCTGGTAACCATCGGTACGGACTCCGATATGATCGAAGCGTTTGGCAAGGCAGGAGCGGTAATTTGCGAAGAGGGCGGACTTACCTCTCACGCAGCTATCGTAGGCCTGAATCTCGGCGTTCCAGTCATCGTAGGAGTGCAATTTGCTACGGATGTATTGAAGGATGGACAAATCGTTACAGTGGATTCCGAGCGCGGGCATATTTACTCAGGACACGCACGGATTCTGTAGGTAAAACTACTCATCTTTAATGGAGAGTACCTCTGAAGGGTGACCAAAGGGTCACCCTTTTTGGCTTGGTGTAAAAAGGATTAGCCGACGAACTACCTGATAGGTTTTACCAGATAACGGTGATTATTAGGTGATGCAAAGCGAGTGGGAATCTGTTAAAATCGGTCGGTGGCTTTGTGTCAGAACGGATGAAATCCATACGTTCGGGGTTTCCAAATCATGCCAGAATGGATGTTGTAGCGCTCGTTGCTAGGAAAAGGCTGAACATAGAACTGCCCTTTAGTACGTCCAATGTTCGGGATTTTGTGTCAAGTGTTTTTTTTAGGGTAAACACAACATCTAGTATTGTCGAAAATTATTTCGCACAATATATAGGTAAAACTATTGAGTTTTACAGATAAAGATAGTTAAACTAGAGAGGAAAGATTTGAAGGAGGAACGATATGCTGGCGACCGAAACCGTATCCCGAACTCAATTTTTGCGGGATGAATTCTTAGATCAATACCCTGATTTTCCGAACCATATGAGTCCTCTGGGACAATTTGTTTACTACCGTACTTATTCTCGCTTTGTGCCGGAAAAAGGAAGACGGGAAACGTGGAAAGAAACTTGCCGCCGCTCGGTGGATTACAATATTAAGCTGGCTTATCAGCATTTGAACAAAATCGGAATGAACGCCGATTCCCGCGCAATGGAAAAAGAGGCAGAAGGCTTGTTTGACAACATGTTCAACCTTCGTCAGTTTTTGTCTGGCCGTACCTTGTGGGTTGGTGGAGCAGACAATGGTGTAGCGGATTTGTATCCGTTGGCAAACTTCAACTGCTCCTTCCTGAACATCAAGTCTTGGGATGACTTGGGCGATTTGTTCTACCTTCTCCTGGTAGGAACTGGCGTAGGCTTCAAATGTACGAAGGAAATGGCTGCTGGATTGGGTCCGATTCGCACGAATGTTTCGCTGCTTTCTTCTGAATACAGACCGCTGCCAAAGCATCAGCGCCTGGAGCGTTCTGAACTGAATGTACTGGATAACGGCTTTGCCAAAATTTATGTGGGCGATAGTAAAGAAGGCTGGGTAGAATCCCTCCGTCTCTACCTGCAAATTTTGACAGATTCCACTTACGAACACATTCACACCGTGAAAATCTCTTATAACAGCGTGCGTCCGAAAGGCGAGCGACTGAAGCGCTTTGGCGGTACGGCTAGTGGTCATGAGCCGCTTCGTGAAATGTTTGAAGGAATCGATAAAGTGTTGAAAAACCAAATCGACCAGCATTTGGCACCAATCGAGAGTGATGAAAAAGGATACGGTAAAATCCGTCCCATACATATCCTCGACATTGGAAACCTCATCGGAGCAAACGTCGTCGTAGGTGGCGTGCGCCGTACAGCGGAAATTTTCCTGTTTGATCACGATGACTACGAGTGCATGCTTGCAAAATACGGCATCAATGGCTTCTGGACGGAGGATCAGCTGAACCATCACCGTCGTGTAGGTGAGCTGTTGGGAGAGCACAAGCCTGTATGGTTTGACAGCATCCAAAATGTAGGGGACGGACGCGTTGGGCTGGATCACCGCCGCATGTCCAACAACTCCATCGCTTTTACCCAACAACCAACCAAACCATTCTTGAACCTCGTGTTCACCTTGATGCAATTGGAAGGCGAACCAGGCTTCATCAACCTGGAAGAAGCAAACCGTCGTCGTCCAAATGCAGAGGGCTTGAACCCTTGTGCAGAAATCCTGCTCGATTCTTATGGCGTCTGCAACCTGACGACAGTCAATCTGGTTGAATTCGTGAAGGATCGCGGGGATGGTTCCAAGTATCTGGATCTCGATGGCTTGCTGGAAGCACAACGAAAATCTGCTCGCGCTGGACTGCGCATGACGCTGGTAACGTTGGAGCTGCCGCATTGGGATACCGTTCAACAGCGTGACCGTTTGCTCGGGACTTCCCTTACTGGTGTGAAGGATGCGCTGGCATCCCTTGGCTATACAGAAGAGCAAGAGCTCGAACTGCTGCGTCAGCTGGGCGATGCTGCTCGTGACGAGGCGAACCGTTATGCGTATGAGCTGCGTGTGAACTCTCCACTCTTGGTAACGACTGTGAAGCCGGAAGGTACGCTGTCTCAGGTAGCTGGTGGTGTCTCCAGCGGTCTGCACTGGTCCCATTCGCCGTACTACATCCGCCGCATTCGTATCAATGCTGAGGATCCATTGGCAAAAGCGGTACAAAATCTTGGCTGGACAGTCAACCCAGAGGTAGGAACACCAGGCGAAACGTATGAAGAGCGCATGGCAAATGCACGTACACTCGTAATCGATTTCCCTGTAGCATCAGGCGCAGAAGAAACGAAGAACGAAGTAAGTGCAAAGCGCCAATTCGATACGTACTTCCGATTCCAGAAAGAATATACGGAGCATAACTCTTCGAACACCATTACGGTACGCAAGGAAGAGTGGGCAGAAGTAGAAGACATCGTTTACGATAACTGGGATAATTTTGTAGGTGTATCCTTCTTGCAATTGGATGGCGGAAACTACCAATTGGCTCCATATGAAGAGTGCACCAAAGAACAGTACGAGGCATTGAAGCAGTCCATGAAGCCGTTTGATCCTGCGATTTTGCAGCAGTATGAAACTGGCGGCGAGGCTGATCTGTCTACGGCTGAATCTTGCGAAGGCGGGGCTTGCCCGATTCGTTAAGCGATCTGAATAATAAGAGGCAGACTGAGAAAATCAGTCTGCCTCTGTTTTTTTATGTGGCTGTAGGGGAGAGAAGAATATTTCCAGTCTAGGCTCCAGGCTCCGTCCTACTGAGGGCTGGGACTGTCCGCTCCGAAGGGATTCGCGGGGAAACGCAAAAGTGGTAGCCGCTACGCCGCGTGGACACGGTTGCGTTTCTGTTGCCCGCTCATCCCTTCTCCGCTTGGTAGGACTCCACAAGTCGCTACGTCTGGAAATATTCTTCTCTGTCGTGACAGATATGATTCTTCAATCTTTTAAGGCATTTAAGTCCGGTCTAACAGGGAAAGCTCGTAGAGGAAACAGGAGAAAACAGCGAAGATCTTAGGGACACCGACCGAGACGCAATGCAAAAAGCGAAACACGCCCTTAAGCGTCCACTTCTGAGACGCATCCTGAAAGGACCACTTTGGACGCGGTTTCGCTTTTTGCATGGAGTCGTGCAGTCAATCCCCCAGTGGGTGGCCCTAGAAGCTAAGCGTTTTCTCCTGTTTCCTCCCCAGCACTAAAGCAACAACTTGAGGTTCTTATGTATGTGCTATGGTGGAGAGAAGAATATTTCCAGTCTAGGCTCCAGGCTCCGTCCTGCTGGGGGCTGGGACTGCCCACTCCGAAGGTATTCGCGGGGAAACGCAAAAGTGGTAGCCGCTACCCGCGTGGGCACGGTTGCGTTTCTGTTGCCCGCTCATCCCTTCTCCACTCGGTATGACTCCACAAGTCGCTACGTCTGGAAATATTCTTCTCTGTCGTGACTGAGGACATTTCTCCATTCTTTTAAATCTTTAAAAGCCCGTTTAAAAACGGAAAGCTCGTAGAGGAAACAGGAGAAAAAAGCGAAGATCTTAGGGACACCGCCCGAGGCGCAATGAAAAAAAGAGAAACAAGCTTTTAGCGTCCACCTCTGAGACACCCCCTGAAAGGACCACTTTGGACGCGGGTTTCGCTTTTTTTCATGGAGCCGGACAGTCAATCCCACAGCGGGTGGACCTAGAATCTGAGCGTTTTCTCCTGTTTCCTCCCCACCACTACAGCCACATAGGTGTACTATGGTACAATCATCCTATAGAGAAAGGAGCGATCCAAAATGACTCCGTTTATTCATTCCCATCGATTGCGTGTCCGCTATGGCGAAACCGATCAAATGGGTGTGGTCTACCATACGAATTATTTGAACTGGTTTGAAGTAGGAAGAACAGAACTGATTCGCCATGCGGGAATCACCTATCGTGAGCTCGAGGAAAAAGGCGTACTTCTGCCTGTCACAGATGCGAACATCTCTTACAAACAGCCCGCTCGCTATGACGACGAGGTAGAAATACGGACACGCGTAAAAGAAATAAGTCCTGTCCGTCTCACATTTACTTACGAGATTGTTAGATTGCCTGACCAACAGCTGTTGGTGTTAGGTGAGACGATGCATGTATTTACCAACACAGCTTTGAAGCCGATTCGCTTGTCGCGAGCGGTACCTGACATCTATGATTGGTTGGACTCCCAACATAAAGGAGGGGAATAGGCATGTTCCGCTTTTTTGCCATTCTATTTGTCGTTGCGTTTGGTTTAGAGCTTTGGGGGCTTATTACCATTGGATCGTGGATCGGCGGCTGGAATACAGTCGTGCTGGTCATTCTCACGGGGATCTTGGGAGCTTGGCTTGCGAAGCAGCAGGGGATGCAAGTATTCCGCATGGTCCAACACCAGTTGTCGCGTGGCCAAATGCCTACAGATTCGCTCATCGATGGTGTCTTGATCCTGATCGGTGGCATTTTGCTCTTGTTGCCTGGATTCGTCACGGATGTGATTGGACTGGTCTTCCTCATTCCGTACACACGGATGATCATTCGTCATCTATTAAAGCGCTGGCTGTGGAACCTTATCTCGTCTGGTCGTGTTCAATTGTTTTTCCGACGCTAATACAAATATTCTTTATGAAAAAGAACCGCTCCGAGCTACGTACAAGCTGCTCGCAAGCGGTTCTTTTTACATGAGGTCAGGTTTTCCTCCCACGGATGTAGCCCCATACATCTACGAAGACGTTGGCTTTTACCAAAGCGTTGATCATGACGAGTGAAACAGGTCCAATGATCAAGCCCAGGAATCCGAATAGCTGGAGACCAACAAACAGCGCGACTAGCGTGAGGAGCGGGTCGAGCCCGACGTTTTCCGCAACGACTTTTGGTTCGATAATTTGACGGAAAATCAAGACGACCCCGTACAAAATGGATAAGCCAATGACCATCGTGTAATTGCCCTTGAAAAACATGTAGATGATCCAAGGAACAAAGACGGTCCCTGTCCCAAGATAAGGCAAGAGATCGACCAAGCCCGTGATCAAGCCAATCGTAATCGCGTACTCGACACGCATGACCAACAGGCCAATGATGACGATGGCAGCGGTTAAGGAGATGAGAGTCAATTGCGCCTTGACGAATCCGAACAAGGCATTGCGCAAATCGATGAAAATTTGATCGAGACGGCTGTTTACCCCAGTTGGCAAAAGACGACGAGCCCGCGCTTCCCAAAGGGCAAAATCTTTAGAGATAAAGAAGGCTCCCATGATGGAAATAACGGAAACTGTTGCCATATTAGGGAGTGAGAGAAGCAGGTTTTTCAATCCATCCAGGAATTTGACGATCAAGTTCTGCCCGACATTCGTGATGGTCGAGATTGCACTGCCTACCGTACTGGCGAGCTTCTCTTGGTATCCTTGATCAAGCTGAGCATAAAACCACTGAATCTGATTGTACAGTCCCATTAAAAAGTCTTGAGAAATTGTAGTTTGCAAATAATGGGCCAGCTCCTGTGCAACGACTGGCAAACGCTTGGCCAGCTCTCCGATTTCCACGACCGTTTCCGTGATGATCAGTGTGGCCACTCCGCCAGCGAGCAGTATCAAAACCAAGAGCGCGATAATGACCGAAAGCCAGCGGGGAATCCGGAACTTACTGGTCATAAACGTAACGGGCTTGTTGATGATGAGCGCAATGAGTAAAGCGATTATAAATGGGTACAGTAAAGGTGTTGCGTGTTGGAATACCCAAATCCCTACATAGACAAGCAGGCAGACCCATAACAAGCGAATGATTTGAAAGAGGCGCTCTACCCAGTTTTCCTGATTCAAACGATTTCTCCTTTCCGCCGCGAAGGTGCGAACATAATACTGATGTTTCTATTATGCAGCATGCCTCATAGGTGGAGCAAGAACGCGAAAAAACAAAACTCCGTTTCACCCTTCGAAACATTTTTTCGCTAACCTTATTCACAAAATCGCAATAATCTTTTATAATTGGGTCGTCTTAGTGGATTCTTTTCTCTCGCCTCTCCCCTTACACGAGCGTCATTTTCATGTACGACCTTGTGAGGATTTGCGTGGATACATTCCCTGTCAAGAGTGGTGGATGAAAGAAACCGCTGCTTACAATTTCATAGATAGGATATTCAAAAAGTCGTCTATTTTGAACTTGATCAGGCCGTTTATCAGTCATGGCGGACAAGCGAAGACTAGATAAGCACTACTACTTGAGTGGAAAAGGAGAGGGAGTTCTATGACAACTACTCGTGGACTTGAAGGCGTTGTTGCCGCTCAATCATCTATCTGTTCGATCGTCGATGGGGTTCTTTGTTATGGCGGGATCAACATCGATGAGCTGGCAGAACATGCAACTTTTGAAGAGGTTGTATATTTGCTCTGGCATGGAGCGTTACCGAAGCGTGATCAGCTGGACGCTTTGAAAAAACAATTGGGTGAAAATGCAGCAGTGGCCAAAGAAGTGCTGGAAAGCGTTCGCCACTATCCAAAAGGTGTACACCCAATGGCGGCGTTGCGCACAGCTGTCTCTTCGTTAGCGCTCTACGACACAGAAGCGCAAGATATGTCTCCAGAAGCCAACTATCGGAAATCGATCCGTCTGATGGCACAAACTCCTACCTTGATCGCTGCTTACGAGCGTATGCGTAAAGGTTTGGAGCCAGTAGCTCCACGTGCAGATTTCACGATTGCACAAAACTTCCTCTACATGCTCACAGGCCAGGAGCCAACAGAAACAGCAGTAAAAGCGTTTGACGTTGCTCTGATCCTGCATGCTGACCATGAGTTTAACGCATCTACATTCTCTGCTCGCGTAACTGTTGCAACTCTGACTGATATTTATTCCGGTATCGTGTCTGCAATTGGTACGCTCAAAGGCCCTCTGCATGGTGGCGCTAATGAAGCAGTAGCGAAAATGCTGAACGAAATCGGCGGTATGGCTAATGTAGAATCCTACATCCGCACCAAGCTGGATAACAAGGAAAAAATCATGGGCTTCGGACACCGTGTATACAAAGATGGTGACCCACGTGCGAAATGGCTGAAAGAAATGTCCAAAGCACTGACCGCGCAAATCGGTCGCCCTGAGCTGTTTGAGATGTCTGTGAAGATCGATGAAATGATTTCCGGTGAAAAAGGATTGAAGCCAAACGTTGACTTCTACTCCGCATCTGTTTACATTTCGCTCGGCCTCGAAACGGACCTGTTCACACCGATTTTTGCTATCAGCCGTATGTCCGGTTGGACAGCACACATCATGGAACAGTATGAAAATAATCGCCTGATCCGTCCTCGCGCGGATTACACCGGTCCGGTCAACCAACACTACGTTCCAATTGACCGCCGCTAAGAACTCGCTATTTTCGAGCGTGGAGGGCAGGTGGTCAGCCAGGCTGATCGCTCCTGAGCGCAAGCTTGAGAACTACCACAAGTGAGTGGTAGTTCTCCTACGTCTGGAAATATTCATAATCACCAAATATATATAACACTGGAGGGATTTTTTGTGTTTAAAAACCTAACGCAACCAACTGTAGGCGAAAAAATTACTGTGGATAACGGTAAACTGGTAGTTCCAAACAATCCAGTCATTCCTTTCATCGAGGGTGACGGTACTGGCCCTGACATTTGGAAAGCTTCTGTTCGCGTTCTGGATGCAGCTGTAGAAAAAGCTTACAAGGGCGAGAAAAAAATCGCTTGGTTCGAAGTATTCGCAGGTGAAAAATCCTTCAACCAATACAGCGAGTGGCTGCCAGAAGATACGCTGACTGCTGTTCGTGAATACCTGATCGCAATCAAAGGTCCTTTGACTACGCCAGTAGGCGGTGGTATCCGTTCTATCAACGTAGCACTGCGTCAAGAGCTGGATCTGTATGCTTGCGTACGTCCTGTTCAATACTTCGATGGTGTTCCATCCCCAGTGAAACATCCTGAATTGACTGACATGGTAATCTTCCGTGAGAACACTGAAGACATCTACGCTGGCGTAGAGTGGGCTGAAGGTACTCCAGAAGTGAAAAAAGTAATCGACTTCCTGCAAAACGAAATGGGCGTGAAGAAAATCCGCTTCCCAGAAACTTCTGGTATCGGTATCAAGCCTGTTTCCAAAGATGGTACAGAGCGTCTGGTTCGTGCAGCGATCAACTATGCGATCGAGAACAACCGCAAATCCGTTACCCTCGTACACAAAGGTAACATCATGAAGTTCACGGAAGGTGCTTTCAAAACTTGGGGATATGCAGTAGCTGAAGCAGAATTCGGCGACAAAGTATTCACTTGGGCACAATACGATCGCATCAAAGCTGAAGGCGGCGACGCTGACAAAGCACAAAAAGAAGCAGAAGCAGCTGGCAAAATCATCGTGAAAGATGTTATCGCTGACGCGTTCCTGCAACAAATCCTGACTCGTCCAGCTGAGTACGACGTAGTAGCAACACTCAACCTGAACGGTGACTATGTATCTGATGCATTGGCTGCACAAGTAGGCGGTATCGGTATCGCTCCAGGTGCAAACATCAACTACCTGACTGGTCATGCGATCTTCGAAGCAACTCATGGTACAGCTCCGAAATACGCTGGTCTGGACAAAGTAAACCCATCCTCCGTGATCCTGTCCGGAGAAATGATGCTGCGTCACCTGGGCTGGAACGAAGCAGCTGATCTGATCATCAACTCCATGGAAAAAACCATCTCTGCGAAAACAGTAACATACGATTTCGCTCGTCTGATGGAAGGCGCAAAAGAACTGAAATGCTCCGAGTTTGCTGACGCTCTGATTCAAAACATGTAAGATAGATTTGGGTACAAATTTTTACACTTACATTTTTGGAGGGGAATAGTTCATGGCATTCAACCGTAAAAAAATCGCTGTTATCGGTAGTGGCTTCACTGGTGCAACAACTGCATTCATTTTGGGGCAAAAAGAACTGGGCGACATCGTATTGGTTGACATTCCGCAACTGGAAAACCCAACAAAAGGTAAAGCGCTCGACATGATGGAATCCGCGCCAGTATTAGGCTTTGATGCAAGCATCACAGGTACTGCGAACTATGAAGACATCAAAGATGCTGATCTCGTCATCATCACAGCTGGTATTGCCCGCAAGCCTGGCATGTCCCGCGATGACTTGGTTAACACGAATGCTGGCATTATGAAATCTGTTGCAGAGCAAGTAAAAACATATGCACCTAACTCTATCGTGCTCGTACTGTCCAACCCAGTTGACGCGATGACGTACACCTTCTTCAAAACGTCCGGCTTCCCGAAAGAGCGTGTAATTGGTCAATCCGGCGTTCTGGACACAGCTCGTTTCCGTACCTTCGTGGCTATGGAGTTGAACGTATCTGTAGAAGACGTAACAGGCTTCGTTCTGGGTGGTCACGGTGATGACATGGTTCCTTTGGTTCGCTACTCTTATGCTGGTGGTATTCCATTGGAAAAATTAATCCCGAAAGACCGTCTGGATGCGATCGTAGAGCGTACCCGCAAGGGCGGCGGCGAGATCGTAAACCTTCTGGGGAACGGTTCCGCTTACTACGCACCTGCGGCTTCCTTGGTACAAATGGCTGAAGCCATCCTCAAGGACAAAAAACGCATTCTGCCATCCATCGCTCTTCTGCAAGGAGAATACGGCTACAATGATCTCTACCTGGGAGTACCGACTCTGCTCGGCACAAACGGGATCGAGAAAGTAATCGAATTGGATCTGACTGCCGAAGAGAAAGCAGCTCTCGACAAATCTGCTGACTCCGTTCGCAGCGTAATGGCTGTTTTGAAATAAGATTAATACATGTAAGACGCCTTTCTTTGGGAAGGCGTCTTTTTTATTAAAGTTGCTGTGGTGGTGGAAGAAGCGAATTTCTAGTCTACGCTTCGGCCTACGCCCCGCAAGGGGTATGACTGTCCGCCCCGGAATAAATGGCGGGAGCGCTTCAAGCGTAGAAGTTTCGAGGGAGGATTTCATAAGTGAAGCTGAAATTCCCCGCCATTTATTCCGGAGCTGAGCTGGGCTCCAGAGGCGCTTGGACTGGAAATTCGCTTCTTCCACGTAGCTTTTCAGTTTTTTTAAAAGCGCTCAATGAAAAAGGGATGTGATTTTAAACTCTAGAAAACTTCACTGAGCCCACTTGCAAAACGTTGTAAAAGCAATATATACATCTATAGCTGTCCGAAAGCACTGTCACATGTTTGGAAGGAGACCGCCCGAACGCAGAGAGGATACAGGCGACTGGAAAACATGTGGCAGGGCTTCTCCCGACCACTACAGTTTGAAGGCATTTTTAATATAGTACCTTTACCTAAAAGAGGAATACTATTGCCAAGCAACTAAGTTCTATGTACGAACAGCATGTCTTTACAAAAAAATTACTTGTTTTCCGCAATCAGCATTGGCAGACTGAGTATTGTAGAGAGAAGTATTTTTCAGGGGACGTAGGATAGAAAATCGAGCGCAAGCATTGCAACGCTAGGGGGAAATAGACAGATGATCAAAGTATTGGTAGTGGATGACGAAGCTTCTATTGTAAAGCTATTGCAATTTAATCTTGAAAAATCAGGATTTCAGGTCGTAACTGCTTTTGACGGTAAACAGGCCTTGGAAGTGGTTAAAAGCGAGCAGCCTGATTTTATCATTCTTGATTTGATGCTTCCCAAGATGGATGGAATGGATGTATGCAAAACCTTGCGCCAAGAACGCAATAATACGCCGATCTTAATGCTTACAGCGAAAGATGATGAGCTCGACAAGATTTTGGGGCTTGAGCTTGGTGCCGATGATTATTTAACAAAGCCTTTTAGCCCGAGAGAAGTAATTGCCCGCGTGAAAGCCATTCTGCGGCGGTTTCAGAACACGCCAGAAGCGACTACAGGGCCTCAAGAGGTGTTGCTCCAATTCGGAGATATTCGCATTTACCCGGAGAAGTACGAGGTGTTCTGTAAAGACGTCAAGGTCGAGCTGACGCCAAAGGAATTCGAGCTGCTCAACTATTTAGCGAGTCACCAAGGGCGTGTACTGACGCGCGATCAATTGTTGAACGCTGTTTGGAACTACGATTTCATCGGGGATTCTCGAATTGTGGACGTGCATGTCAGCCATTTGCGCGAAAAACTTGAGGATGACACGAAGAACCCGAAATACATTAAAACAGTTCGCGGATTAGGATACAAACTGGAAGGATAACGGAGGATTTACCTTGACTCGCTTTCGAATCAAACTCACTTTGACTATTTTGGGTTTAATCTCTCTCGTACTATTGGTGATGGGCATGTATTTTGCCAAAGTGCTTGAGAATTCCTACCTCCAATCACTGAATGAGCTATTGTCCCGCGAGTCGAAGCTCATCGCTCAGGCGGTCCGATTCCCGGACGTCTTTTCTGATAAGGAGACGTTAGAGGATCGGGTCAAACAAGTAGCGCCAGCAGATGAAGTACGGATCACCATTATCGACAAGGATGGTCAGGTGATGTACGACAACTCCTCCCATTCGGAAGAGATGGAAAACCACCATGACCGACCAGAGATGAAGGCAGCGTTACAAGGAGAAACAGGGATTTCCCGCCGTTTCAGTGAGACGCTCGGCTATGACATGATGTACGTTGCAGTACCTGTTGAACTGAACAACGAAATATTCGGTGTTGTTCGTTCAGCGATGTCCATGAAAGATATTACCGATACGATTCACAAAATGTGGTATAGCTTGCTCACTGGTTTATTGGTTACTTTGGTAGTCGGATCGATTGTCGTTTCCCGCATTTCCTTTTCCATTATTCGTCCGATCGAGGAGATCACCCGGGTAGCCCGCAACATTACACAGCGCCAATATGAGAGCCGTGTGAGAATCAAAGCAAAGGATGAGATCGGTCAGCTTGCAGGCGCGATCAACTTCATGGCATCGAGCCTAGAGCAGCAGATGTACGAAATCTCGGAGAATCAGCAGCGCCTGGCAGGGGTGCTGACTAATATGACGAGTGGCGTGATCTTCATTTCAGAGCAACGTCGGATCATGCTGGTCAATCCAGCCGTTGAAAAGCTGTTGGGGACTGCTGGACATGAGATCGTAGGCAAGCTGCATATCGAGGCAGGCAAAAGCTTTGGGCTTAGCCAATACATCGACAGGTGCCTCGACAGAAGCGAGAAGTTCCGTCAAGAGGTACACATCTATTACCCGCAGGAACGCATTCTTGACGTGAATTTTGCTCCCTATATCAACTTCAAGGGGGAGTCGAGGGGTGTAGTCGTGGTACTGCATGACATCACGGACATTCGTCGCTTGGAGAAGATGCGCAGTGAATTCGTAGCAAACGTATCGCATGAGCTACGTACGCCGATTACCTCGATCAAGGGCTTCACGGAGACCTTGCTTGAAGGCGCGATGCAGGACGAGGAAACATGTCGCAATTTCCTGCAAATCATCTCGGATGAGAGCGAGCGGCTCTACCGAATGATACGCGATATCTTGGATCTCTCCAAAATCGAGCAAAAGCGAATCCCATTGCATCTGGGTCAGGTTCACTTACAGGATTTGATCAGTTCAGCAGTTGCCATCATGCATGACCAGGCACAGCGCAAGGAATTGACGATCACGCTCCCTTCACCGAAGCCAGATATTTGGCTGATGACCGATAAGGATTGCTTGCAGCAGATCATCCTGAATCTGTTGACGAATGCGATCGCCTACACGCAAGAAGGTGGAAAAATCAGCATCAAGACAGAAGCAGACAGCGAAAACATCACTATACAAGTCATGGATACCGGGATTGGCATTCCGGAAAAGGAGCTCACGCGTATCTTTGAGCGGTTTTATCGCGTAGACAAAGCCCGCAGCCGCGATTCAGGTGGAACAGGTTTGGGCCTCGCAATTGTGAAGCATCTCGTGGAAAATTTGCACGGGCATATTAGTGTGGAGAGCAAGGAAGGAAGAGGGACAACCTTCACAGTTACACTTCCCCTTACCTAAAAACAACGGCAAAAAGATTTACACAAACAAAATAGTAGCTTTACTTCTACAATACAATCGCCTTGTACCATTTGACATGTCAGACACAAGAAGGGGGAAGAGGGAAATGTCACGGCATGCTTTTGAAGAACAGCAGGATATACTGCACCGCAAGCTCATGACGATGGGCACATTGGTGGAAGAAGCCATTCATAAATCGATTAAGAGTCTGGTTGAGCGGGATGCCCAACTGGCTGAACAGGTTATCGCAAGCGATCCTGTAATCAATGAGTTGGAGCAAGAAATACAGAGCGATTGCTTCCGTCTCATTGCGCTACAGCAGCCAGTCGGTGGTGACTTGCGACGCTTGGGAACTATGTTGAAGCTGGTGACGGATTTGGAGCGCATGGGTGATCATGCCGTTTCCATTGCCAAGACGACCCGACGCTTGATGGCGGACCCGTACGTCAAACCTCTCATCGATATTCCGATGATGGCTGATCACGTCAAGGCTATGGTGCGTGATTGCTTAAATGCCTATATTGCACGCAACAAAGAAGCGGCAGAAGAGATTGCCTCACGCGACGACATTGTTGATAAACTGTACTCCACGATTTTCCATGATCTGATTGAATTGATGACGAAAAACAGTCAGGCCATTTCGCAAGGAACGCATTTGCTCTTGGTCGCGCAATATTTGGAACGGATTGCCGATCATGTTACGAACATCTGCGAATGGATTATTTATATGTCTACTGGAAAAATGACGGATTTGAATAAATAATGCCCGAATAACAAAAAGCCGCTGTGAGCTATGAATATTAGCTGGCAGCGGTTTTTTCACGGTTGTAGACAGACGCCTATTCTCCCTTTTGTGCATACAATACATCGATTCAATGGCAGCTAGAAGAAGTAAAGGAGGGAAAGGCAATGACCACAAAAGTCCGCCATATATATGCCGCAGGGAATACTGCGCGAGGATACAAGACGTTTTATGACTCCGTATTGGAAGGCTTGGAGCGTGTTTATATTTTGACAGGGACAGTAGAAGGAATTACTTCACCGCTCATAGAGGCGATTGGCAATCAAATAGCACGAGTGACAGATGAAGTGGAGTGGATTCATTCGCCTTTTGTGAACGGGCAGTTTGATGGTGTTATTTTTCCAAAGTATAAAGTGGCGATCATGGATGGAAGCTATCCCCGGATTTGGAGACCCGCTTCTCCAGGTGTAAAGGAAATTCAGGTCAATTTGCAGTCGATGGTCAACATTGATCAGCTGGTGGATGAGAAAGACCAGATTGCCAGTTGGTACGAAGAGATTTTTAGGAAGAGTGAAGAGGCATACCAAGCTTTTGGCGAGGCGCTCCGCATCCACGATGAGTGGGAGGCTCCCTACATTGAGCACCTCAATAGAGAAGAAGCCAATAGCGTCACGGAAGAAGTAAAAGCTTTGTTCTTCGGAGGGGAGCAACTGGAAAAGAAAGCAAAGGTAAGGCGTATGTATTTGGGGGCAGCGACGCCGCAGGGGCCCGTAGATCATATCATGAAGCTGACCGACCATTTGGAGAAGCGCTACTTTATCAAGGGCAGACCAGGCTCTGGCAAGTCTACTATGCTGAAAAAGTTGGTGGAGGAAGCTAAAACACGCGGATTTGACGTGGAAGTGTACCACTGTGGACTAGACCCGCACAGCCTTGATATGGTAATTGTTCCTGAGAAGGGCCTTGCTATTTTTGACAGCACCGCACCTCATGAGTATTTTCCAAACAAAGATACAGATGAGGTTATCGATATGTATGAACGGGCAATTGAACCTGGCACAGATGAGGTATACGAAGAAGAGTTAATGGATATTCAGGTCAGATACAAGCAAAAAGTGAAAGAAGCAACGGCGAATCTTCTCGCTGCCAAGGAGCTGCGCGACCAGTTGAACAATGCTTACCAGGAAGCGGTGGACCAGCAGCGTCTTAGGGCAGTTACGCAAGCAATTGTCAGCAGACTGACGAAGATGAGCTAATACAATTCAAGTCGTAGAATGAAACCCGTTCGACTGCTCATACTACAAGAACGGAAGAGGATCGTTGTTGGAGAATGGAGGTGAGCAGCCGGATGGGTTTTGCTATGACGATGGCTCTGTTACTGTTAATCAATCCCCTCGACCCAACGAATTTTTTGCAGGTAGAGATCGAGGGCAAGACAGTAGCTATGCTCAATCGGGCTGATTATGCTCTTCCCTTTGATGGCGTTCCTTTGGTCGATGACAGCAAGCTTGCTCGAATGGTGGAAGAGTTGGCGAAAAAAACATACATCGAGCCGATCAATGCAACGATTAATAACGCCGGGGCCATCGTTCCAGAAGCCAAGGGAAGAAAGCTAGATGATCTGGCATTTCACGCACGTTTTTACGATTATTTTTACGGTGCGGGAGCCGCAAGCATGAATGTCAGCTATAAAGAGATATTCCCGAAGGTAGACAAGGCTCTCATGAGTCAGGTTCGGAAAAAAAGGATCGGGCAATATGCGACCTATTTTAATGCAGGCAACCGGAATCGTGTACACAACATCAAGCTTGCCTCGCAGGCGATTAACAATTACGTGGTGTTACCAGGAGAAGTTTTTTCTTTTAATAAGGTAGTGGGCCAGCGTACGAAAGAAAAAGGGTATTTGCAGGCGCCTATCATTGTCAGAGGAGAGCTGTCGGAAGGCATCGGGGGAGGAATCTGCCAAGTATCGTCTACGTTGTTCAATGCGGTAGATCAGGCAGGTCTGCACATTATTCAGCGCTATTCCCACAGTCGAAACGTAGCGTATGTACCTCCAGGTCGAGATGCAACCGTGAGTTGGTACGGCCCTGATTTTGTGTTTCAAAACAAATACGCTTATCCCGTCTTGATTCGTGCGATCGCGAGCAATGGAAGCATGTACGTGACGGTTCACTCTTTTCCAGAAATGGAGCATGAGCCACGAAATGTACCAAGCGTACGCCGCTCGACCCCAGAAGAAGCACCGGATGCTCCATCTATTTTGAATGAAAATGGACCGACAATCCCTTAGAGATGAGAAGGGGTGTCGGTCTTTTTTTTGCTTTTAGTACGAGGCTGCGGTGGGGAGAAGAATATTTCCAGACTAGGCTCCAGGCTTCGTCCCGCTGGGGGCTGGGACTGTCCGCTCCGAAGGGATTCGCGGGGAAACGCAAAAGTGGTAGCCGCTACGTCGCGTGGGCACGGTTGCGTTTCTTTTGCCCGCGAATCCCTTCTCCGCTCGGTAGGACTCCACAAGTCGCTACGTCTGGAAATATTCTTCTCTGTCGTGACTGAGGACATTTCTTCATTCTTTTAAATCTTTAAAGCCCGTTTAAAAACGGAAAGCTCGTAGAGGAAACAGGAGAAAACAGCGAAGATCTTAGGGACACCGACCGAGACGCAATGCAAAAAGCGAAACACGCTCTTAAGCGTCCACCTCTGAGACGCATCCTGAAAGGACGACTTTGGACGCGGTTTCGCTTTTTGCATGGAGTCGTGCAGTCAATCCCACAGCGGGTGGCCCTAGAATCTGAGCGTTTTCTCCTGTTTCCTCCCCAGCACTACAGCAACAACTTGAGTTTCTTATGTATGTAGCTGCGGTGGGGAGAAGAATTTTTCCAGTCTAGGCTCCAGGCTCCGTCCCGCTGGGGGTTGAGACTGTCCGCTCCGAAGGGATTCGCGGGGAAACGCAAAAGTGGTAGCCGCTACGTCGCGTGGGCACGGTTGCGTTTCTTTTGCCCGCGAATCTCTTCTCCGCTCGGTAGGCCTCCACAAGTCGCTACGTCTGGAAATATTCTTCTCTGTCGTGACTGATGATATTTCTTCATTCTTTTAGGTCTTTAAAAACTCGTTTAGGAACGGAAAGCTCGTAGAGGAAACAGGAGAAAACAGCGAAGATCTTAGGGACACCGCCCGAGGCGCAATGAAAAAAAGAGAAACAAGCCCTTAGCGTCCACCTCTGAACCACCCCCAGAATGGACAACTTTGGACGCGTGTTTCGCTTTTTTTCATGGAGCCGGACAGTCAATCCCACAGCGGGTGGCCCTAGAATCTGAGCGTTTTCTCCTGTTTCCTCCCCACCACTACAGCCCAACCCAAGCATGCTTCTAAAAGCTTGCCTAGTTAAAGTTTCACCTAAAGAAATAGTTGCCACGGATAGAAAAACATCGTATAGTTTTCATGTGATAAATTTCGTACACGAAATATTACTTAAGAAAGGAGTGCGTTATGAATAAATCACTGCATATTCGGGACTTGTTAAAACGGTTGAACAAGACTTTTGGCACAATGGCCACAAAAGAACTGTCCCAATATGGTGTGACTGTCCCGCAGCTAATGGTCATTCGAGAAATACATCCTGATCCCAAAACGATCGGTCAGATAAGCAAAGCCGTAGACTTATCCTACAGCACCGTTTCTGGCATCATTGATCGTTTGGAACGAGAACAACTCGTAGAACGTGTACGTGATGAGAATGACCGACGTGTTGTCTGGATTCGTAAAACACCGAAGATTTCCGAGCTGTTCGCAAAGGTTGATTTTTTCTCAGAGAACTTTTACAAGCGTATTTTCCATGGATTTTCCGATGAGGATTTAGACATCATTATTCAGTCGATGGAAACATTGATTGCGAAACTAGAAGAACGAGAAAGTTGAGGAGAAACCATGAAGCGAAAACTGGTTTTGTATGTCATTTTGCTCCTGATCGTGGCAGGTGGTGGAGGAATCGGTTACTACTATTGGTATCAAGGTGCGCATTATGTGACCACACAAGATGCCCGGATTGCGGGAGACATTTATCGGGTCATGCCCAAAATGACAGGCAAACTGACCGGACTCGCTGTCAAAGAAGGCGACACCGTTATAGCGGATCAAATCGTAGGGCAGCAAGATACAAGCAATGTAGCAACGACCATGCTGGAAAACAGCGTGTTGCGTTCCCCCATTACAGGTACGGTGATTAAAACGCAAGCCAAAGAGGGAGAGATTGTTTCAACAGGGCAATCGGTAGCTCTCGTGATTGACGAAAGCAAATTGTACATCTCCGCCAATTTGGAAGAGACTGAGATCGAACGCTTGAAACTCGGCCAAAAAGTTGATTTTACGATTGACGCTTACCCAGGTAAGAAATTGGGCGGTCATTTGATGGAGATCGGAAAGGCGACGAATTCTACATTTTCCTTGATGCCAGCGGCCAACACGAGCGGGAACTTCACCAAGGTAACCCAGCGTATCCCGATTAAAATCGCCATAGATGACACAGCAGGTCTGGACCTCGTGGCCGGATTGAACGCCGAGATCAAAGTGCACGTGAAGGAGATGTAATGAAGCATGAAAAAGACAGCACAATGGAAAACAATCGCTGCAGTCATGGCAGCCGTTTCGCTTATTGCAGCGGGCTGTAGCGAGACATCTTCAGCAACGCAAACGAGCGAGAACGTCCCTGTTGTGAAGACGTGGAAGGTGACTTCTGGCTCTACGGGTGTCATCGCCAATGGTAAGGTGGCAGCATCTGAGGAGATCCAAGTCGTTTCTAAAGTTTCTGGAAAAGCAGCGAGCGTGAATGTAAAAGAAGGTGCAGTCGTCAAGCAAGGCGATGTTCTGGTCACGCTGGAGGCAGCCGATTATCAGCAGCAGATTAATCAGGCACAGGCAGCCATTGCAGGCGCTCAGGCAAAACTGCGAGATACAAAAGCAGGTGCACGCAATGAGCAGCTGACGCAGCTTGGAAGTATTGTCACCCAGGCAGAAGCCAGCCTGAAGGTGGTAGAGAGCAACTACAATCGGATGAAAGCACTGTTTGATGCAGGCGCATTGTCCCAGGCTGAGTTGGAGAAATCTTCGCTGGAATTGGAAAAGGCGCGCACAGGTCTTGAACAGGCGCAAGCCCAATACGATCTGGCAAAAGCAGGCCCAACTGCCGACACGGTAGCAGCTATGCAAGCAGAAGTGAGCCGTTTGGGCTCCAGTCTCGAGCTGGCGAAAAGCAATTATGACAATACCATTATTCGTGCGCCAATCACAGGTATCGTCGCCAAGCGCGCGGTTGACCCAGGAGAAATGGCAGCAGCGGGGACACCTCTTATGGTGCTAGTGAATATGGCAGATGTCAAAGTAGAAGCAAGCGTACCGGAAAACGAAATCAACCAAGTGAAGGTCGGCTCCACTGTTGATGTGAAGGTAGGCAGTCTGGGTGGGAAAGTGCTGAAAGGTACCGTTGAGTTTGTCTCTCCGATTTCGGATACCAACAGCAGTTCGTTCCCAATCAAAGTGAAGGTAAATAATCAGGACGGCTTGCTGCGCGCAGGTATGGTAGCAGAGGTTATGCTCCAAGGACAGGCAACACCAGGAACAAAATTGCCTACCTCAGCCGTGCTGGAAAAGGACAGCAAGCATTACATTTATACAGTAGATAACAACGTTGTGCACCAAGTGGAAGTTGCAGTAGAGAACGCAAGCGGCGACTGGACAACTGTCACGAATGGCGTCAAAGACAATGATCAAATTGTGCTAAACCCGACAGACAAACTGTCCGAGGGCAGCAAGGTGATCGCAAACTAACGGGGGTGTTGACACATGGCGGAAGCGGTGGCACACCGAGAGGAGAAAAGCGGGAACGGCGGCATGTGGCTGTCTCTTGTCGCCATCCTCTCAGGAACCTTCGTTGCGATTCTGAACAATAGCTTGATTAACGTTGCCCTGCCTGCCATGGTCAATATTTTTGGTTCGAGTACCGAAACCATGCAGTGGGTATTGACCGGGTATATGCTGGCAAACGCCGTCATGATTCCTATGAGCGGCTCGTTGTCCGCTAAATTCGGCGCAAAAAAAATATTTGTACTTTCCTTATCGGCATTTACTTGTTCGTCCATCCTTTGTGCCTTGGCGTGGAGTGACTCATCGCTGATTGCTTTTCGCGTCGTGCAAGGCGTCAGCGGGGGGATGATCATGCCAATCGGGATGTCGATGATTTACATGATCGTTCCGCGTGAAAAGATCGGAATGGCACTGGGGATATTCGGGATTGCTTCCATGACAGCCCCTGCGCTAGGCCCGACCTTGGGCGGGTATCTCATCGAATTTTTAAGCTGGCAATTTCTTTTTCTGGTCGGTGTACCCTTTGGTATTTTTGCGGTGATCATGAGTATCGTACTGCTCAAGGAAACGCCGAAAAAGCCAGAGTTAAAGTTCGACTTCTTGGGAGCCTTTCTTGCCATCGTCGGATTCGGGACGCTGTTGCTCGCTTTGAGTAAAGGGCAAGCAGAGGGCTGGACCTCCTTTTTCATCGTCAGTTTGTTTTTCATTGCGGTAATGAGCTTGATCCTGTTTGTCTGGGTCGAGCTGGGGAAGGAAAGCCCGCTGCTCGATCTGCGGCTTTTGAAGATCCCTACCTTCACCATCAGTATTTTGACTTCCGGCTTCGTCATGATGGGGATGATGGGCGGTATCTTCCTGATGCCGATTTTCCTCCAAAACATTCAGGGCTTGACGGCTATGGAGTCTGGAATCTTGCTGATGCCGCAATCGATTGCCATGGCGATCATGATGCCAATCAGCGGAAAGCTGATGGATAAATATGGGGTCGGCCCGATTGGATTGGTCGGCTTGACCATTATGAGCATCACGACGTATGAATTGCACAATCTATCTGCTGACAGCATGCATTCGTGGATCGATATGATCCTGACCATTCGCGGGATCGGAATCGGATTGTGTATGATGACGCTGTCCACCGTAGGGATGAACGCCGTTCCGCGTACAAGTGTAGGGGATGCCTCTCCGCTGTCCAACGTATTGCGTCAGGTCATGAGTTCGTTTGCCATTGCGATTTTGACAGTGATCATGCAGGCACGTCAAAATTTCCACATGGCCTCAATCTCTGACAACTTGAATACGGATATGGCGACGCAGTTTATCAGTGGCATTTCAGGAATGTATGCACAAGTAGGGGTAGATGCAGCGAGTGCGACAGGGGGAGCCAGCGCGATTTTGTACGGAATGATGGCAAAAGAATCGTTGGTCCAAGGCATCGGGGATACTTTCCTCGTCTCAGTAATCCCTATTGTCCTCTCGATTCCACTTCTGTACTTCCTGCATAAAAAGCCGAAGAAAACGCAGCAACAGGTGCCAGCAACCGAGAAGGCAACAGCCTAATAGCGAGGGGCAATTCCGCAAGTCTTATCGAAGACTTCTTTGGAATTGCCCCTTTTTCTGTTAGGACATCATTTTAAATAACCAGTACAAAATCCGTCCTACGATGTAGCCAAGCAGAATTGTCCAGCCAATCTTCGCCCAAATACTCAGTCCCTTGACGAATTCACGCAAGCTTTTGCGCTTCTCCGGTTGCTTGTTCAATGGAGGACACTCCTTTAGCAGGTTGGTTAAAACGAATGAACACATAAATACCGGCGATAATGATCAAGCCGCCAATCCACTGCGGAGGCGTTACCACTTCACCCAAGATGAAGTAAGCGAGAATCGCAGTCCCGATCGGTTCTCCCAAAATCCCCATGGAGATCGTCGTCGTATTGAGCCATTTAATGATCCAGTTAAAAATAGAATGTCCAAGCAAGGTCGGGAACAGGGCGAGACAGAAGAACCAGCCCCAATCCGCCGTAGGGTAACCGACGAGCGAATAACCGAGAGCCAGATCATAGGCGACGAGAATCACGCTGGTTGCCGTATAGACGACGAGTGTATAGGCAAAGGAAGACATATGCTGGCGAACGTACTGCCCGACCAGCCAGTAGCCCGTTACGGTGACAGCTCCCATCAATGCGAGGAAATCCCCCCACAGAGCCATGCCGCCTACTTGAAAATCTCCCCAGCCAATCACAAAGCTACCTGCAATCGCCAGAAAGCCGCCGGTTAGAGCAAGAAATCGAACTTTTTCACCAAAAAAGAAGTAGCCGCCAATGAAGGCAAATAATGGCTGTAACGTTACGAGCACAGTAGAACTGGCTACAGATGTGTAGTTCAGTGATTCAAACCACAACAGAAAATGGCTTGCCAAAAAGGTTCCCGATAAAATGCAGAGTAGCCACACTTTCTTGGACATTTCTCCAATCTCTGCGAGGGCACCACGATTCCAAAATAAAAAAGGAAGCGTTAATAGAACGGAAAAAATCAGGCGATACGTAGCAATAATCGGAGCAGGTGCATCCGATAGCTTTACAAAAATCGCAGAAGAGGAAATGGCGATCACCCCGATTAAGAGAGCCAAATACGGGGGAAATAACGGTTTTTCCAAAGATTGATTCATCAGTACACCTTCTTATGCGGGTAAGGTCATGGTTCATTAATTGTAATTGTACAGTTGGATTAAAAAATTCACAATGTTATGTGTACCTCACCGCTTGAAAGGTTTCTTTTCAATCCGGTTATCCTACTGGCATGAGAAACTTACAGGCTTTTTTCCGTATAACTACTTTCATGCTTATCCTCATCTGTATCCCGACGCGAAGTGAGGCATTGCCGCTCACCCCCTTTCATATTTTGATTGATGTTGGACATGGAGGTGTAGATTCGGGAACTTCATTTGGGGATTTGTACGAAAAAGACATCAATCTGCAAATTGCCAAACGACTTTACCAACAACTCACAGCTGCGGGTTACACCGTGGCTTTGAACCGCCACAAGGATGTTGCCCTGAGTGATGACAATCGTTGGTTGGACAACCGATCCCGCCATATACGTGACCTGGCTCAGCGCAAGAATTTGGCAAAAGAAATTGGCCCGCAGATGATGCTTAGCTTGCATGTAAACTGGTCACCGAGTCCTCGGCGCAGGGGAGCGATTATTTTGCATCAAAACACAGAAGAAAGCTACCTGTTGGCAGGGCTGCTGCAAAACTCGCTGAACAAGCTCTCAGGGTCCAACGAAAAGCCAGTCAAGGGCAAGACGTACTACATGCTCCGACATAACTACTGTCCGTCTGTCATCGTGGAGATGGGGTTTATCAGCAACGCGCAGGACCGCGAAATGTTAACGAATCCCAAAGCACAAGAAAAAATCGCTCAGGCCATTACAGAGGCCGTGAGCGAATACGTAAAGCTATCACAAAATCTGAAAACGGAGGCTAGTGTGCAGGAGAGCTGGTGGAGAAAATTAATGAGTAGTTTGCTGGATAAGCTTTGAAATGGTTACAAATTCGGCCTCCTTCTGAATTCGCGGGATGTACTGGCGCAGAAGGGAGGCTGTTTTCTTGCCAGGAGGTCCAACATGACCAATTGCGATACATAGGGGATGGTTATGGATTTTTTTGCAGACGAGCTCCATCTGCTTCGTAATATGTGGGACAGAGTATACGTCATCCAGAAAAATTTGATTCACTGCATGGGGGACGCCCATTTCGGCTGCGACTTTCGCCGCCACGCTTTTATCGGTAGTCTTGCTGTCCAGGTAAAAAAGGCCCCGTTCTTTGACGACCTTCATGATGATGCGCATGATTCGCTCGTCAGCCGTAATTTTTGAGCCCATATGGTTATTCATGCCAATCGCATGTGGCACATCGTCAATCGCTTTCTCCACGCGACTGCGAATCTCATCGTCGGACAGGTCAGCCGTAATGGCTCCAGGACCGAGCCAGGAGCGTTTTCCTTTCATTGGCTCCATCGGCATGTGAACGAGTACATCATGACCTTTTTGATGAGCGAGCTCGGCATCCTGCTTTGTGCTGGGCATAAACGGCATGACGGCAACAGTCAGAGGGACTGGCATTGCTAATATTTCCTCCGTCCCTTGCATGTTGTTCCCGAAATCATCAATGACAAATGCCATCAGCTTTTTGACGACGGGTGCAGGGGCTGGGGTGGAGTTAGCAGTCACTGGAATCGCCCCAAGGGAAAGTAAAAGCGTGAGCACGATCGGAATCAAATTTCTCCCATTCATAAGATCACCTTCCTTGTCCATTTTTTTCATAGTCTGTTCAATCACCTTGTGCTTTACCCGCCATATCTACGGCTTGGCTTTGATGTTTGCCCTATGTTACGATTAAAGATAGTAGTTTTGTAACGAGAGGGGTCGAATTCCTTGAGTCATTTTGTGTTGATTGATGGAAACAGTGTTGCGAACCGGGCGTTTTATGCGCTCCCTTTGTTGTCCACATCGGCAGGACTGCATACAAACGCAGTGCTGGGCTTTACGACTATGCTGTTAAAAGTGTTGGAGGAAATGAAGCCGACGCATATCATGGTTGCTTTTGACGCGGGAAAAGTCGTGTTTCGCCATAGCGAGTATGCCGAGTACAAAGGGGGACGCAGTAAAACTCCGCCGGAGCTGTCTGAACAGTTTCCACTGATTCGGGAGCTGTTGGATGCCTTCTCAATCAAACGCTTCGAGCTGGAAGGCTATGAGGCGGATGACATTATCGGTACGTTGACGAAGCAGGCAGATGAGCAAGCTTGGAAAACGACTGTCATTACCGGAGACAAAGATATGCTGCAGCTCGTGTCCGAGCATGTATCCGTTGCTTTGACGCGCAAGGGAGTTAGCGAAATCGAGATGTACACTCCAGAAGAAATTCACGAAAAGTACGGCCTTAAGCCGCTGCAAATAATTGATCTGAAAGGCTTGATGGGCGATTCGTCCGACAACATTCCAGGTGTTCCTGGTGTCGGGGAAAAAACAGCGCTGAAGCTGCTGCACGAATACGGTTCTGTTGAGCAAGTACTGGAAAATATCGATAAAGTATCAGGTAAAAAGCTGCAAGAGAACCTGCGTGAGAATGTAGACAAGGCGAACATGAGTAAAGCCTTGGCAACCATTTTGCGTGAAGCGCCTGTGGAGCTGGATGTACAAGAGACTGGCTTTGAAGGCTATGATGGCCTACCTGTGAGCGAGTTCTTTAAAAAGATGGAATTCAAATCGCTCTTGTCCAAGATCAAAGTGGCACAGCCAGAAGGTGGAAGCGGACAAGCAGACGCCAAGCCATTTTCATTTGAGATGATTTCAGAGGAAAACAAAGCGGCGTACGAGTCCAAGCTGACTTCGCCAATGGCTCTTTACATCGAAATGGACGGGGAAAACTATCATCATGCGCCTTTCCTCGGGATTGGACTGGCTACGGAAGATACGGTGATGTTTGTGCCGTGGGACGTAGCCAAGGAATGGAAGGCGCTCTGTGAGTGGCTGGCTGATCCGGCAAAGGAAAAGTGGGTATTTGACGGCAAGCGAGATACGGTTGGACTCGCTTGGCATGATTTTGCGATAAAAGGCATCAGCTTTGATGTGTACCTCGCTTCTTACCTGCTGAATGCGGCTGAGAGCAACCCGACCTTGGATAGCATTGCGGCACAATACGCTCAGACACGGGTATTGTCAGATGAAGAGGTGTACGGCAAGGGTGCCAAGCGTCTTGTTCCTGAAATGGACGTGCTGAGCGAGCATGTGGCACATAAAGCGGCAGCCATCTGGCAGAGCGTTCCAGTATTGCGCGAGCAGCTGGCGGAAAACGAAATGGAAAAGCTGCTCGGCGAATTGGAAGCACCACTGAGTATGGTATTGGCTCTCATGGAAAAGCAAGGCGTGAAAGTAAACAGTGAGCGTCTCGTGCAAATGGGGGAAGACTTGGATAAAAAGCTAGCGGGTCTGACTGATCAGATTTACGAGCTGGCGGGTGGGGCATTCAACATCAACTCGCCGAAGCAATTGGGTGAAATTTTGTTTGACCGCTTGTCTCTGCCTGTATTGAAAAAGACTAAAACCGGGCCTTCTACTAGTGCGGATGTATTGGAGAAGCTCGCCCCGTATCATCCGATCATCGATGCGATCCTGACCTTCCGTCAGCTCGGCAAGCTCCGTTCTACGTATATTGAAGGTTTGACCAAGGAAATTCATACGAAGACGAGCAAGGTGCATACGCTTTACAACCAAGCGACTACGGCGACAGGACGCCTGTCCAGCACAGACCCGAATCTGCAAAATATCCCGATCCGCATGGAAGAAGGACGCAAGATTCGCGAGGCGTTTATCCCGTCAGAGGATGGCTGGTACATGCTGGCGGCCGACTATTCCCAGATTGAGCTGCGGATTTTGGCCCATATTTCGCAAGACGAAAACTTGATTGACGCCTTCCAAAAAGGAATGGATATTCATACCCGCACCGCGATGGACGTCTTTGGTGTGAGTGAGGAAGAAGTGACTTCGCTGATGCGCCGTCAGGCCAAAGCGGTCAACTTTGGGATCGTATACGGCATCAGCGACTACGGTCTGTCGCAAAACCTCAATATTACCCGTAAAGAAGCTGGGGACTTCATTGAGCGTTACTTTGATGTCTTCTCTGGTGTGAAGCGCTGGATGGACGAGATCGTTCAGCAGGCGAAGGCGGATGGCCATGTGACGACCTTGTTGAACCGCCGCCGCTACCTGCCTGATATTCGCAGCAGCAACTTTAACCTGCGTTCGTTTGCCGAGCGTACCGCGATGAACACGCCGATCCAGGGGACTGCTGCCGATGTGATCAAGCTGGCGATGATTCGCATGCAGGAAGCGCTCGAGGAGAAAGGTCTCGCTAGCCGCATGCTTTTGCAGGTGCACGATGAGCTTGTATTTGAAGTGCCAGAAAATGAGCTAGAGGTCATGCGCAAGCTGGTACCAGAAGTGATGGAGAGTGCGCTGTCTCTCAACGTGCCGCTCAAGGTGGACGTCAGTGACGGACGTACCTGGTACGATGCGAAGTAGGCATGCCTAGAACATAAGGATCGATAGACAGCGAGAGGAGGAGGGCATATGCCAGAATTGCCGGAGGTAGAAACCGTCGTACGGACTCTGCGTGGCTTGGTTATGGGAAAAACGATCGAGAGAGTAAGTGTTCATTTGGCGCGTATTGTACGCCAGCCAGATGACGTGGAGGCTTTCAAATCTCTCTTGGTGGGACAAACCATCCAGGATATCCAACGGCGGGCAAAATTCATTCAGTTTTTCTTAAACGAGGACGTGCTCGTGTCCCATCTGCGAATGGAAGGGCGCTATGGCGTGTATCAGGCGGATGATCCCGTTGAGAAGCATACCCATGTCGTCTTCCATTTTACGGACGGGACGGAGCTGCGTTATCGGGATGTTCGCCAGTTTGGGACGATGGATCTGTTCCCTAAGGGGAAGGAAACAACCGTCGGACCTTTGGCAAAACTGGGGGTAGAACCGCTAGATAAGAGTTTTACTCCTGAAGTTTTGGGGAAATTGTTAAAAGGACGGTCAACAAAAATTAAGCCGCTTCTCCTAAACCAGGAATGTATTGTAGGGCTGGGGAATATTTATGTGGACGAGTCACTCTTTAAAGCAGGCATTCATCCGGAGAAACCAGCAGGAAAGCTGACAGATAAAGAAGTTATTCGACTGCACGAAAGCATCGTCTCCACTTTGCACGAAGCGGTAGAACAAGGTGGTAGCTCCATCAAGTCGTATGTGAACGGACAGGGCGAGATGGGAATGTTCCAGCAATCTCTATTAGTGTATGGACGAAAAGATGAGGCGTGTACGAAGTGCGGAGCCGAAATCATTCGGTTTGTAGTCGGCGGCAGAGGGACGCATATTTGCCCGGACTGCCAAAAGTTATAACAGTTCGACCAAGGGAGGAGGATGGGCATGATACTAGGGTTAACAGGCGGAATTGCCACTGGGAAAAGCACGGTGACAGGTATGCTTCGAGAGCGTGGAATTCCTGTCATTGACGCTGACCAAATCGCCAGAGAGGTCGTAGAACCAGGTAAACTGGCCTATGAAGCGATCGTGCGCCATTTTGGAAGAGAAATCCTATTGGAAGATGGTCAAATTGATCGAAAAAAACTAGGTGAGATCGTGTTTTCGGACGAGTCCGAGCGTCAAAAGCTGAACGCCATCGTCCATCCCGAGGTACGCCGCGTCATGCGGGAAGAGGCCGAATCAGCGGAAGCGAATGGAGCCGAGATCGTCTTTATGGACATTCCTCTGCTGTATGAGAGCAAGCTTACGCATATGGTAGAAAAAATCGTGGTCGTCTATGCGCCCTACGAGATGCAACTGGCGAGAATGCTGGAGCGCGACGAATTGGAAGAAGAACAAGCACGAAAAAGACTGCGGGCACAGTTTCCCATTGATCAGAAGAAGCAGGGTGCAGACTTTTTAATCGATAATTCTGGTTCGCGTGAAGAAACCGAGCGTCAAGTGGAGGCTGTATTAGCCGCGATTCGATCGGAGCGTCAATCATGAGTTTTGGCAAACGTGCAGCATGGATTCTGCTCGTTTTGGCGAGTGTATTTTTGCTGCTAAACACGCCAGTGGTGTGGAAATGGATGTACCCGATCAAATATGAGCAACAGATTGTGACGGCTGCACTGAAATATAAGGTGGACCCTCATTTGGTATTGGCTATCATTCGTTCCGAGAGTGGATTTGCGACAGATCGCGTTTCGAAAAAAGGTGCGGTCGGGCTCATGCAACTCATGCCGGAAACAGCGCAATGGATTGTCAATGAGGCAGGCTTCCGTCCAAAGGACAGTCAATACTTGTACGACCCTGTCATGAACATCGAGATTGGGACATGGTATCTCGATTTTTTGCTGTCCCGCTATGATGGCGATATCGTCAAAGTCATTGCCGCCTACAACGCTGGTCCGGGAAAAGTAAATGGATGGCTCGCGAGTGAGCAATGGAACGGAACTCGAGACACTGTTGAGGACATTCCATATGGGGAGACCCGTCAATATGTCCAGCGAGTGCTCTATTATCATGATCGTTACAAAAATATATACGACTTTCAATTACGTTGAAAATTATGAAAAGCCGCTTCTCTTACGGGTTAGAGAGCGGCTTTTCCTCTTTTTTTGGGTAGGGTAAATCGTCCAAATATTTATTTTTCAGTAAAACACATTGATAATTGTGTCATACTTATTATAATAAAAGTATCAGATAAGCGTAACTCAATTCGAAAGGGGTTTCTATATATGACAATTAAAATCGGTATTAATGGTTTCGGACGTATTGGCCGCATGGTATTCCGCCGCGCTATCCAGGACCCCAACATTGAAATCGTTGCAATCAACGCCAGCTATCCAGCGGAGACGCTTGCACATTTGTTGAAATATGACACGATCCACGGACGCCTGCAAAATAAAGTGGAAGTCCAAGACAACAAGATTATCGTAGATGGAAAAGCAACAGTTGTACTGTCTGACCGTGATCCGCTGAAGCTGCCTTGGGGTGACCTCGGAGTAGAGATCGTTGTAGAAGCTACAGGTAAGTTCAATAATCGCGAAGGCGCTGGCAAGCACCTGCAAAGCGGTGCGAAGAAAGTTGTGATTACAGCACCAGCGAAAGAAGAAGACGTGACGATTGTAATGGGTGTAAACGAAGGCACCTACGACCACGCCAATCACCACATTATCTCCAATGCTTCCTGCACAACCAACTGTCTCGCACCTGTGGCAAAAGTGCTCAACGATTCATTCGGTATCGAACAAGGTCTCATGACTACCATTCACTCGTTCACAAACGATCAGGTGAATCTCGACAATCCGCATAAAGACCTGCGTCGTGCACGTGCAGCTAGCGAGTCCATCATTCCAACGACGACAGGAGCTGCTCGTGCAGTAGGGATCGTTTTGCCAGAATTGAATGGCAAGCTGAACGGTTTTTCCTTGCGCGTACCGACTCCAAACGTTTCTGTAGTAGACTTGGTGGTCAACACGAAGAAGCCAGTTACATTGGACGAAGTAAACCGCGTCCTGCGTGAAGCGAGCGAAGGCAGCATGAAAGGCTACCTCGAGTTCTGCGACGAGCCGCTCGTATCCAGCGATTTCAATGGCAATGATCACTCCTCGATCATCGACGGTCTGTCTACGATGGTAATGGGAGACAATCAAGTAAAAGTGATTGCTTGGTACGATAATGAGTGGGGCTACTCCTGCCGTGTCGTAGACTTGGTTCGCCACGTATCCGAGCAGCACAATCAAGCTGCAACAAAAGAAGCTGCTGCTGTTGGTGTAAAATAAGTAGCATATACAAAACCCCTTTGCCGATATTTCAAGCAAAGGGGTTTTTCGTTGCTTCGTATTTACGATGAGGTAGGAGAATCTTCTAATGAGTTCACGTTAAATAGGTCATCATCTTCAAAGCTGACAATAAACAGCCGGATGTTCGTCTTGAGATCGAGGTCAAAAGGGCTAGGGACGTCGTTTCCTCGGCCGTCTTTTATCACACGAACAGTAGGACGATGCGAATAATCCGGATCAACCCGACTCACTACCCCGACTTCTCCGGTATTCAAAACGACGCTGCTACCAATCGGGAAGATAGCAATGTGCTTGATAAAGGCACTTACGAGATGGTGCTCGAATAACGTACCGCCAGACCCAAACAGGTATTCCACAGCATCCTGTGGCATATACCGCTTGCGCCATGGACGTGGGGAAGTCAATGAATCATAAATATCACAGAGACCGACAATTTGCGCGAATTCGTGTATTTGCTTGCCGGATAATCCCTGTGGATAGCCGCTTCCATTTAGCCGTTCATGGTGCTGCAAGCAGACGTGTGCTGACAAAAGTGAAATGTCATGCTGTTTTCTCAACAAATTAAAGCCAAGCATCGTATGCTGTTTGGCAATTTCTCTCTCTTCTTCCGTCCAGCGCTCTGTTTTTTGCATCATCTCGTCAGGCAGGCTCACTTTGCCGATATCGTGCAGCATGGCCCCTACCCCAAGGTTTATGAGCTGAGTGCGATTGTAGCCCAGAGACATACCCACAGCAGTCGCCAGCACGGCAACATTCACGGAGTGATGGTATAGGGATGGTGAATGAGAAGAGATCGTCGTCAAATGTCCAACCATTTGCTTGTTTTGCATCAGGTCGTCCAAAATTGAACTAAAGGCACGCTGAAAATGAAGGCCCATTTCTTTTAAGGAAATTTTCCGGGCCAGCTTGTTTGAGTTTGTAATTTGTTTGATCGTCTTCTCGATGGCTTCCACAGCTACTTGTCTGGTTTGTGGGCGAATCACTTCTTCTACGACGATGTCATTAGTAAGGGGATCATCGATATACACCGAATCAACCTTAGCTCGCTCTAATCCGGAAATGAGTCGTTCCGTTAATTCCATCCCGGTTCCAAGCAGCACCTTTCCATCTTCTGTGAAGACTGTACGCCCTAATTTCATTCCAGGCTGTAGTTGTTTTAAAGATACTAAACGCATGACTATCCCTCCAACAGTACCATAATTGTACTCCATTCGACTTATGCTTTAAATAGGTACAAGGATTGACTTGACTTCTGACAGGAATATGAGGGACACTGTAGACAAGTATTGTCAGTATTGGAGTTGATTCTGATATGCGTTGTCCATTTTGCGAATATAATGGGACTAGAGTCCTGGATTCACGTCCTTTCAATCATAATAAATCCATTCGTCGCCGCCGTGAGTGCGAAGCCTGCGAGCGTCGTTTTACTACCTTTGAAATGGTAGAAGAAACACCTTTGTTAATTGTGAAAAAGGACGGAACACGTGAGGAATTCAGTCGAGACAAGATATTGCGCGGGTTGGTGCGTGCTTGCGAAAAGCGTCCCGTCCCGTTGGAAGTGCTTGAAAATGTAGTGAACGACATTGAAAAAGAATTGCGCAGCTGCGGGCAAGCAGAGATCCCAAGCAATGATGTTGGGGAGAAGGTCATGGAGCGTTTATACCATGTTGATGAGGTCGCCTATGTGCGCTTCGCCTCTGTATACCGTCAATTCAAAGATATCAATGTATTTATGAAAGAGCTGGAGGAGCTATTGGCTCAAGCGCGAAACAGCTCGTTTCCGAAAGAATAGATAAGCTTTTTCTGCCAGACTGGCAGCTTCTTTCTCGCTCTTGCGGCCAATCCGCCAGGGCTTCTTTGGTTTTCCAACTCATTTTTCCGCGAATGAATGGGTTGTCATGCTATAATAAAAGAATCGAATTTTGTCAGGAAGGAAAGATCTGATGCGTCGTTTAGTTTGGAACGAGTTGTTGCCGAAGGATCGTTATCTGGTGCGGATGGCAAGACCGATTGGCTTTGCCGAAATGGGCTTTGTTACGCAGCTATACTTGCCGATCATCGGTGTCGAATCGTACGCTCTTTACCAACTGCTCGTCCATGGCGTGCAGGAGGTGAGCGGAGCCTCTTCGGAGGGGACCCATCGCAGTTTGATGCTGACGACTTCACTTTCTCTGGATCGGCTATTGGATGCGCGTGAACGTTTGGAGGCAATCGGGCTAGTCGAGGTGCGCCGCAGGGAAAATCAGCAGCGTGACTATTATTACGAGTACTTGATCAAACCGCCGCTTAGTCCGGCTGAGTTTTTTGCAGACTATGTACTGTCGTTGATGTTGTTAAACAAAATCGAAAACGTTCGCTATTCGCAACTGCGCCAGTATTATGCAGACACGCTTGGCAGTCAGTTGGATCAAGAATACTCCATTGTGGAAAACGTCACGAAAGACTTCCACGATGTGTTCCAGTCGTTGAAACCATCGGAGCTGGAAGTGAAAAAAGGATCGGAGCGGGATCAATTTTTAACCGAGATGGACACTAGCTTCCCGCAAGCGCCGATGAAATCTGGCTACGAGGCACAGGTCAACCATTCGCTGAGTGTATCGTCCTTGCGCCTGTACTTGCCGGATAATGCCGACTCGGTCAAAGTGTTGGAAGGCAAGAACATGGAGCTGTTGTTCTCGCTGTGCCATTTCTATCAGCTGGACAGCTGGGGAATGGGGCAGGAGCTGCGTGATTGGACGCTGTACAAATCGGATCGGAGTTTGGACGGAGAAGTTTTGCGCAAGCGTTTGGTACAACGTTACACGGAAGACAAGCTGTACCGGACTACGCCTGCAACTGACCCGACAGAGGATGGATGGGGACCCGGTCGCTTGCCTGAGCCTGGCAGCGAAGCCTTTATTCGTGCTTGTCGCCAGCTATCTCCGGTTACCCTGTTGGAAAAGGTCGTCGGTGGCAGAATTAGCAAGGTGTTTTTGGAACGGGCTGAAACGCTTGTATTTGCGGATGGGATGCAGCCGGATGTCGTCAATGCGCTGCTGCTCCATACGCTAGCCAGCATGCAAATGGAGCTGCCAAAAGCGTACATGGAGACGATTCGTGACAGCTGGAAAGCGAAGCGGATTGCGACAGTGGACGAGGCAGTCAAGCAGATCCTCGAGCGTGCGGATCAACGGGCACAAACAGCCGAGAAGGCAAAAACGAGCAGGAAGGAATCGGCTCCGGTCAGACGCAACGGTAGAGCCATCTTGCAGGACAAGCTGCCGGCATCTGTCGAGTGGCAGCTGTCGCAGGAGAAAACCACATCGGACGCTGAAAAGAAACAGTCCATTCAGGATTTTCCAGACTTGCAGAAAAGACTGGAAACCTTGCGAAAACGGAAATAAGGAGTGTGAGGGAACGTGGAGTCTATCAGTGAGTTTATGCAAGAGCTCGCCAAACGAACACCGCGTCAGTTGCTGACACCAGATCAGCAGTTAGATAAAATGTTCCGTTCGTCAGCGTATTTAAAAGCATTTCAACAAGAGCACCCCGCATTGACCAGGGACGATTACCTTCGCTCGCTCTCCAATATCTATACGGCAGTCAAGGAGCAGTATTGGTGTGAGCGTTGTCCGGGTCTTGGCGAATGCCCGAATTTGGTCAAGGGGCATAGCACTCATTTGGAGCTCGCTCACCAGCATATTATCAGCTCGATGACGCCTTGTTCCAAGCAACTGTCGCACGAGGAAGAGATTCGCCGCCGTCGACTGATGCGCAGCTACTATGTTTCCGAAGAGACCTTGAACGCGAGCTTTGAAGGCTTGGTCATTGACTCCGGGAATTTGGCTACCGTAGATGCCGCGATTCAGTTCTGTGAAAAAGTCGGGACAGGCGAGCGGGTAAAAGGGCTTTATTTGCACGGTCCGTTTGGTGTTGGAAAAAGCTACATCATGGGAGCAATCGGTCGCGAGCTCTCGGAACGCAACGTCGCTTCCTTGCTGGTTTATGTGCCAGACTTTATCCGGGAGATGAAGGACTCTATCTCGGATCAATCGTACGCAGGGAAGCTGGAGCTGCTGAAAGAAGTACCTGTACTGATCCTCGATGATATCGGCGCGGAGAACTTGACGCCATGGGTTCGAGACGAGATTTTGGGGGTTATACTGAATCAGCGGGCAAACAACCATTTGCCTACGCTGTTTACTTCAAACTACGCGCTGAATGAACTGCAAGAGCATATGTCTATCTCCAACGGAAATCGGATCGAACAAACAAAAGCGGCTCGCATCATGGAGCGAATCCGCCATTTTGTCGATGTGTATGAAATTTTACGCGAGAACCACCGTTCCTAGCACTTGTGTAAAGAGGCGAGAGAGCTCCCAATACGTGAGGGCGAGTACTTCTCTCGCCTTATGATACGGTCCAAACAGGACGTGTGACGTCGTTCCTACAGGCGAGGCGACAATTCCCAGTGAATCAGCCATGACCATGGCACGGGCCAAATGATAGTCGTGGCTGATGATCAGGGCGTCTTGAATATGATGTTCCTCCAAGACCTGCTGGCCGTACAGCAGGTTTTCGTATGTGCTGGTAGACTTGCTTTCTAGCAAAATGTCCTCTTCGGGAATTCCTTTGGCCACCAAGTAATTTCTGCTTACAGCAGCTTCCGTGATTGTTTTGCCTTCACCAAGGCCGCCAGTGACCAACAGCTTCGATACATAACCTTCTTTATACAGGATCGCCGCCTGCTCCAGACGCTCGCGCAGACCAGGACTAGGTCCCTCACCCCAGACCGCTGCACCGAGGACAATGCCGACGGTTGCGTGTCGTGCGTTGGCCTTCTCAATCGTCTGTTCGATGCGGTACCAGTTGTAGCCTGACCATAGTAGACCGAGAAGGATGACAAGCTCCAACATGATCCATATCCTGCGCCAGTAAGGACGCTGTGCGTTTATCGTTCGATTTTTCATTCTTCGAAATCTCCCTTGTAGTCTCTCTCTATTTAGACGTTTGAAATAAGGTCTAGTTACAAGGTTTGACATATGCCTGACACGAAAAACTAGTAAATTCTTTCTTGCACTTTGCCGATATAGTAATGGTGGAATGGTTTCGAAGAACAGCAAATTTCATACTTGCGAGGGAGGCTAGCAATGTTCTGGAAAAAAACGATGCTCTTGTTTCTGGCCGTCTTTCTATTAGTGGGGACTGGAAACGCAGGGGTAGGATTGGCTGCCGATGAAATCAGCCGACTCGTTCTGTCCAAGAACGAGGTAACACTGGAAAATGGAGATTCTACTAACCTGACGGCTACCGCTATTTATGTGAGCGGAAAAACGGAAGACGTCACCGTCAAGACAGAATGGACGACACAGGACGCGAATATCGCTACTGTTTATGCCGGACAGATAGCAGCCAAATCGGTAGGGAAATCTACCATTACAGCTACTTACATGGGTAAGCCTGTCGTAGTGGGTGTGACTGTAACCAAAAAGGTAAAGGCACTGACAACAGAAGATCAAACGTTGAACGTGAGAATTGGCAGCACGGAAAATGTAAAGCTGACAGCAGTATACAGCGATGGGACAACAGAAGACGTTACCACTAAAGCAGATTGGTCCATCGACAATCCTGCGATTGCGACTGTAGTAAATGGAGCAATCAAAGGTCTAAATTCAGGATCTGGTACAGTGACAGCAAAATTCGGCAGCCAGTCAACAACGATCTCTGTAAACGTCGAGATTGCACACAGATTGGAGCCTAGCAAAAACCAGGTTTCACTCTTGCTGAACGGCGAAGAAAAAATCAAGCTCAAAGCCATTTTCCCGGATGGAAGTGTAACGGAAGACGTCTCCGACAAGGCTGAATGGTCTTCCGACAATACCGCTGTAGCCGATGCGCTTAAAGGCACGATCAAGGCTTATGGCGCAGGCACAGCAACCATTACGGCGAAGTATGGAACAAAAACAGCGACGATCAAAGTCGATGTGGATACAACGCAAAAATTGGAACTCAACAAGCAAAACATTTTCATGAATGTAGGCAAGGAAGAAGACATCGAGCTGAAGGCAACCTATGCCAATAATGGCGGTTCCACAGTAGTGAACGATAAGGCCGAATGGTCCTCGGATCGCGAGGATGTTGCTTACTACAGCAACGGAAAAATCCATGCGGTGAAGTCCGGTGAAGCGGTGATTACTGCGAAATACGGAAACAAATCCGTTCAGGTACGTGTAGATGTAGAAGTACCCCGTTCCTTGTATATCAATCCTGCTTTCTTGACGATGAAAAGCGGGGATAAGAAAGATGTAATTGTAAACGCGTCCTTCGCAAACGGTACAAGTGAAGATGTCACTTCAAAAGTAGAGTGGTCTTCGGATAATGCAGATGTCGTATTTGCAAATGGCAAGACCGTATCCGCGTACAAGGCTGGAACAGCGAATGTAACAGCTAAATACGGCGGAAAAACAGCGACACTGGTTGTCGATGTAGATGTACCGCAAAACTTGACCGCAGATATCACGACAGTAGCGATCCCAGTGGGTGGCGCGAAGCAAGTGACGGTAAAGGCTGCGTATCCAGGTGGAGGCTCTGCTGAAGATGTCACACAAAAAGTCGTTTGGTCATCGAGTGCACCTAACGTAGCGAGCGTGCGTCAAGGCTTAATCACGGGTGTGTCCACAGGTTCAGCGACCGTGACCGCTACATACGGAACACGCACAGTGAACATTTCCGTATCCGTTGGCGTCATGCAGACATTGACCGTAGACAAGAAAAAGATCGTGCTCGCCAATGGCAAGTCCGAAACTGTTAAGCTGACTGCAGCTTACGCAGATGGAACGAACAAGGATGTAACAGATACAGCGACATGGAGCACAGCTTCTGCTGCTGTTGCAGAGGTAATGAACGGGAAGATCACAGCGACAGGAGCAGGGAAAACGACCGTAACAGGTACCTTCGATGGCAAGTCGGTTTCAATTGCAGTAGAAGTAGACCAAGCGACGAATCTCTCTGTTGATCCTCGCATGCTGATCTTGAACGTCAATGAATCAAAAGACATCAAGCTGAGCGCAACAAACTCTGCTGGCAATTCGGACAATGTGACCAAAGATGCAGAATGGTCCTCGTCCTCGCTGAAAGTAGCGGATGTGGTAAACGGCCGCGTAACAGGTCTCTCAAACGGCCGTGCGACGATCACCGCGAAATACGGCGGCAAATCGATCAGCATCCAGGTAGAAGTCGGAATCGTGAGCAAGCTGGAAGCAGACAAGCGCTTTGTATCTACGAAGTCAAACAGCAACGTACAAGTAACCTTGACAGCTACCTTCTCCGATGGCCGCACCATGGATGTTACCAATCTGGCTGACTGGAAGACGAGCAACTACAAGGTAGCAGACGTAACCAAAGGCCTCGTTACAGGACGTGCCTTCGGAAAAGCGACGGTTACAGCGAGATACAACGACAAGAGCGTATCCATCCCAGTCGATGTCGATACGTTGAAATACTTGAAGACAGATGTCGTCCAGCTCGTGATGAACAAAGGTGAAACGAAGCAAGTGAGCGCCATCGCGACGTACATGGATGGCTCCGAGCAAAATGTCTCCAAGCCAGCTCTCTGGACCACTACTCGCCTGTTGGTAGCCGATGTGAAAGACGGAGTCATCAAGGCGACAGGATCGGGTAAAGCGACGATTTATGTGCAATATGGTGGGAAGAAGACACCGATTGTGGTGACGGTGAGATAGTGGAGTGTTAGGGAAAAAGAGGAAAGCCAACCGGGTGGGATCGGTTGGCTT
The DNA here is from genome assembly GCF_013284365.1 of Brevibacillus sp. RS1.1. Classification (NCBI taxonomy): domain Bacteria; kingdom Bacillati; phylum Bacillota; class Bacilli; order Caryophanales; family Paenibacillaceae; genus Brevibacillus; species Brevibacillus sp. RS1.1. The sequence goes on along the minus strand of NZ_JABSVA010000002.1, from coordinate 709,236 downwards.
TTTTTGTTGAGTTTTATCGAGTTTGTAAAACAAAAAAAGTCACTTTATACAAGTGACTTGTGCGTCCTATATTATGGTGGAGCCAAGGGGGATCGAACCCCTGACCTCTTGACTGCCAGTCAAGCACTCTCCCAGCTGAGCTATGGCCCCGTGAATGTTTAAATACTAACATATGCTGGATAGATAGTCAATAATAAAAACTTTACTATTGAGTATATGGAGTCAACTGACCAGCACAAATTCTTTTCATATAATTGGTAGTATTCGCATGTGGGAGAGTGATGCATATGGCAGTAGTCTTGGACGCATTTTAATCGGTTCCTAAATATAGTAGGAACCGATTAAATATTACACCTTTTTTTGGAATTTTATTGTCCTTTGTTTTGCCCATTTTATACAGTTCTTTTCAATAAAATGATACGATACGATAGAAAACAATATTGCCGTTGCAACACATAAGAGGAACAGCAAAGAGATTGGAATTTTTGCATACAAAAGTTTAAAAAGTACCATCATGATTGGAAAATGACATAAATAGATACTATATGAAATTTCCCCTAAGTATACAAATACACTCTTATTTAAAATTGCTTTTACTTTTAGATTACTCATAGCCATTATAATAAGTATACTAACACCAATTACAACGCCCCAATCTTTTAATAGAAACATCGCATCACTACGAGAAATCAGCAATAATCCAGTAGAGTATAAATATAGAATGACTCCTAATGTGATAAGAAGCCTTCTTTTTAATTTTTTCATATTTCTATATAAACGGACAAGTTCTTCCTGATGCTTAAAAAGTAACATTCCGACCATAAACATAGATGTGAAATGCAGTGTATCAGCATAACCATTATAAAATCCCTCGGCTTTTCCAATATGCAACAGATTAAGGAAAATACTAATTAAAGAAAAGCTCAGGGCAAACAGTATCGTTTTCTTCCAACTCTGTTTATAAAAAAGAAGGAATAACAAGGGAAACACGATAGATATACGCATTTCTTGAGCCAATGACCAGATAACCGGATTGTAATTATCTGAAAAAAAGTTGTTGAGAAGCACTAGGTGATTGATAATATCTAATCCTGTTATAGGACCTTGCCACTTATCATAGTACCAATCTCGTAGTCCCGTAACTTCATATGGCGAAAACAAAATAAATAAAGCAAAGGTAATGAATATCCAGACATAATAAGGGATATAAATTCTTACAAATCGCTTAATTAAATATCCCCAATAATTTGTTTTTGAATGATAAATTGCCATAGATAAGACAAAACCACTGAGTACATAAAAAATGATTACAGCTTCTCCACCAGCCCATAAAAATCTAAGCGGTGAAAATTTAATAGAATCAGGCAACGATGGTAACATTAAACAAAAATGTCCTATCACCACTGTAATAGCCGCTAATCCTCGTATAGAATCTAATTCTTTTATTCTCTTACTCATAGATGACTCTCCTTGTAAACTTTACTGTTGATAAATGCCCCTATACTAGTTCTGAAGGGGATTTTTATATGTAGGGATAAATCATATAGTAATAATCGAAAGATAAAAGAAACTTTATCTAAAGATTTTTTAAAATTTCATTTCAAATTTATTGCTGTAATGGGTGTTGCACTTTGGATTGCCCGGATGCAAACAAGAAAAACCCTTGATATTCAAGGGTTTTTAAGATTGGTTTGTTTTCACGAGTTGAATTATTTTCACTGGCAGTGCAGAGGTCAGCGGTTCGATCCCGGTATGCTCCGCCATATAAGTAACTACAGAAACGGCAGAGATGCCGTTTTTTCTTTTTGTAATATATACCGCGCTTCTCTAAAAAACGGAGCGAAAAGACACTCTCCTCCCGCTCCGTTCATCATTCTTCTTTTCACAAAATTACAGATTCATCAAACCGCGAAACGCTTTTATCTTCCCCCTGCTAACAGGAATATCCGTCTGACTGTCATCATTCATCTTGATCAAATACGTATTATTAAACCACGGAATGATTTCTTTAATATGCTTCACGTTCAAAATATAGTTTCGATGACTTCGAAAGAAAGAGCGGGACCGATTCAAAATCTCCTCTAGCTCATTTAAAGACAAATCACACTTGTCGATACCCTCTTTTGTCGCCACATATAAATCTTTCTCCCGCACAAACGCAAAGTAAATCTGCCCTACAGGGATCGGGATGATCTTGTTGCTCTTCCGGATGCAGACATGTTCTTCCATCAGGGGAACTGTCGCGGTGCGGTCATTCATGGCCGCTCGCTTCCTCAGTGTCCGCACTTTTTGGATCACGTCGTCCAATTTCTGTTCCATGATCGGTTTGGTCAAATAGCCCACAGCCAGCGTGGAAAAAGCCTCCAGAGCGTGTTCGTGATAGGCAGTCGAAAAAACGATCAATGGGGGATTGGACATTTGATTCAATGTTTTGGCAAATTCAAGACCATTCATCCCGGGCATCTGAATATCGAGCATAAGCAAATCAGGCTCGGAATTGATCATATGAGGCAATGCTTCCAGTGGATTGGTATAGATTGCGTCCACCTGGATATCAATATACTTTTTCAGCAAATATTCCAATTCGGAACAAATGGCTGGCTCGTCATCGATGATGATCGTTTTCAGGAGCATCTGGATGCACTTCCTTTTCAAATGCGGATAACGGAGCGACAAAGGATACGACTGTTCCCAAACCCGGCTTGCTTTGAATCGTGAGGCCATATTTTTTGCCATAAATGGATCGAAGTCGTGAATGGACATTGACAAGGCCGATGCCTTTTGATTGGCTGTTCCAGATTTCGGCCAAACGCTCTTCACTGATTCCAACTCCATTGTCTTCAATGCTGATTTTCACTTCATGGTCGTGCGGTTCCACTCGAATCGTGAGCAGACAGTCGCTAACTTTTGGAGAAAGTCCATGGTGAATGGCATTTTCCACGATTGGCTGCAAAGTCAGGACAGGCAATTTGCACTCCAGCAGGGTGTCGTCGATCTCTATGTTTACCTTTAAACGGTTGCTAAATCTGACCTTCTCGATTTCCAAATACGACTTGATTCCGTCCACTTCTTCCTGCAAGCTGTGATGATTTCCCTTGCTTTTCAAATTGCGCCTGAAGATGTCGCTTAAATGACCGATTAAGTTTCTCGCTTGATCAGGGTCTGTTCGACAGTAGGACATTATCGTCCCCAAGGTGTTGAACAGAAAGTGCGGGTTGATTTGTGCTTGCAGGGCGCTCACTTCAGCTTGCTTCCGCATTTTCGCTTGATGCTCGATCTCCGCCAGTTCAATTTGGACCGACAGCAGCTTGGCCAAGCCGTCCACTAACTTCTCGTTGGTCTGGGACGTCTTGGAGGAAGAGGTTTTATAGTAGAATTGCAACGTCCCGATTTTCTGGTTTTGATGATACAACGATGCGGCGCTGATCGATTTTAGGCGATGTGGACGCGGAAGAGCAAAATCTTTGTCGCACCATACCCCTGTTGGATGGGTCAAAACAGCCTCCGCTACTTGTGCGCACAGCGTCTCTTTCTGCACATGATTCTCCAGTTCATGGCCTTTTGCGCTGAGCAGCTTTTCACGGTCGGTAATGGCGACTGCATCCACCTTGGCCATTTCACGGATCAGTTCAGCGGTTTTTTTCGCAGAATATTCATTTAGCCCCGTCCGCAGATGAGGCAACGTCTGGCTAGCAATTGACAAGGCAAGGTTTGCCCCCAGTGCGCCGGACTGGTCTTGCATCATTTTGAGATTTTGGAAAACGCGCGTGAAAAGCAACAGACCTGCAACGGTCATAATGGTGGTCGGGATCGCGATTTTTACTTCCAGTTCGAGTGCCGCTGAAAAAGGCTTGGCCATGAGCAGCACCATGACTTTTTGAATGAGCTCGGCTGTAACGCCAATCAGTACGATATGCTGCCATTTCAGACGCAGCATATTCATTTTCGTACTGACGATTCCGGCCAAGTAGCCGTTCATTACGGTCGAGATGGCACAGGCGAATGCGGTAAATCCACCGATCGAATAGCGATGAATACCTCCTATTAGGCCGGCCAAAAAACCGACGACTGGCCCTCCAATCAACCCGCCAGCGACGGCACCGACAATGCGCGTATTGGCGAGTGCGTCATTGACCCGTAGCCCATTCTCCGTTCCGATAACCGACAGGAACCCAAACAGCGTTGAGAGGATCATGATCCGCATCCAGTTGTTTTTCCCGTACATGATGTTCCGAAAGTAATCTAATTGGCCGATGATAAGGGCGATGACTGCAATTACAGAGATGTCTTCAAGCAGTCCCAGAAGCATAGTGATTGTCATAACAGCCGCCTCCCTATGGAAAAGGGTAGCCCGAACTGGCCGAAAAATCAATGTAACTCAACTGGGTTTTTCGGCAGCTCGGATGCCGTTTTTGCACATTCGGGAGTATTCGATAGATTCTAGCAAAACAAACAACTTAGAATAAAAGCAGTTCTTCGAGAATCCATCCGGGTAAATATGTAAACCCTTTCAAAGCATTGTTTCATTTGTAAGCGGTTAAACGATGGATTCGGGTCAATCATAAGGAGGGGGCAGCAATGAGTCAATCGAGTGATCGTGTAAATACGCGGCGCATCACAAGCAATATTTTTAAAGGTTCACTAGGGAATCTGATTGAATGGTACGACTGGTATGTCTATGCAGCTTTTGCGGTGTATTTCTCGTCTCAGTTTTTTCCAAAGGGCGACGCTACCAGCCAGTTGCTGAATACTGCCGCTGTTTTTGCTATTGGATTTTTAATGAGACCGATCGGGAGCTTGCTCCTGGGTCGATACGCTGACCGTCATGGGCGCCGTGCTGCGTTGACGCTGTCTGTTACCATCATGGCGGGTGGTTCTCTGGTGATTGCCGTAACACCAAACTATGAAACGATCGGCGTGTTTGCGCCTATTATTCTCGTTCTTGCTCGCCTGCTTCAAGGTCTTTCGCTTGGCGGGGAATACGGAACCTCTGCCACGTACTTGTCCGAGATGGCTTCTAGTGGTCGCCGAGGGTTCTATTCTAGCTTCCAGTACGTCACACTGATCAGTGGTCAGCTGTTGGCATTGGGTGTGCAAATTATCTTGCAGCAAATACTCCCAGAAGAAGCCATGATGGCCTGGGGCTGGCGAATTCCGTTCATCATTGGAGCATTTGGCGCAGTAGCCGTGTTGTGGCTTCGTCGCAGTATGGACGAATCGGAGCAGTATACGAAAATGGAGTCGAAAAACAAGGAGAAGGCGGGTACGCTTCGAGAGCTGATGAAGCATCCGAAGGCGGTGCTGGCAGTCGTCGGTCTTACGCTCGGGGGAACCATTGCCTTTAACACCTACACAACCTATTTGCAAAAATTCATGGTGATTACGGTAGGATTGCCGAAAGATATAGTTAGCTGGATTAACTTTGCCGCATTGCTCGTATTCGTCGTCTTGCAGCCGCTTGCTGGTATGCTGTCCGACCGAATTGGACGGCGCCCGTTGTTGATTGGTTTCGGTATTCTTGGAACATTGTGGACCGTACCGATGTTTATGCTCCTGGAACAAACCACTAGCCCATATGTTGCTTTCCTGCTGATGCTGTCTGGTCTTATCATTGTTACTGGTTATACGTCCATCAATGCGATCGTGAAAGCCGAGATGTTTCCTACCGCCATTCGTGCTCTGGGTGTAGGATTTCCATACGGGGTGACCGTTGCGATCTTTGGAGGAACAGCGGAGTTCATTGCGCTATGGTTCAAAAGCATCGGGAACGAGTCTCTCTTCTATTACTATGTAGCAGCTTGTATTGCCATAAGCCTCCTCGTTTACTGGCGCATGGGTGAGTCGTCGAAAAACTCCCAGATCGAAGCAGAGCTAAACACTGAAAAGGACAAGCATGCTTCTAATCAATAGGAGTGGACGTACATTTTGAAAGCGGTTCGATCCCGTTATGTCCACCTAACAATAAAAAACACGATCCAATGGGTCGTGTTTTTGTACTTGGTAGAGTGCTGAAAAAATCGCCCAAGAGATCTTGTCTCCTGAGCGATTTTTCTCTTTTTACCCCTGACCTACAATCTTCTTCAAGCGTCCCACCAGCGGGATGACAATAACCGCCGCTACAACCACCTGCAAAACGTTCCCCGGAATAGAGCCAAACGGCTGAATCCAGTTCCCGTAAAGAATAACCTCAACAAAGTAGTAGCCCACGATCTTAATCACCAATGCAGCGACAACCGCGAGTGCGTACACAAATACCCGATTGCCAGGCACCTTTTCGGCGATGAGGCCAGCTACATACCCCATTGCACCTACGATTACGAAGGTAAACGGTGCCCATGCTGTCCAACCGGAGATAAGGTCAAAGAGGCCCATACCAAAAGCTCCAGCGATAGCTCCTGTTTTTCTGCCATACACAAAGGCTGCGATTAAAAGAGGCACGTTACCGAGATGAATGAGGCCACCGTTACCCATGATCGGGAGTCTTAAATTGATAAACATGGTGGCTGCGAGCGTAAAAGCGATGAAGAGTGCGTTAATAACCAAGGTTTTCGTCTTTGTTGCTTTTCTTGGTGAAAAAGTAGAATCCATATGATAGCCTCTTTCTTATTATTTTTACTATTATCATACTCACAATCAGCTACATAATAAATACACTTTGCACGATTTATTTCCCTAGGTAAATCATTCCAACGAAAGAAATACGCTAGAGAGGGGTTAGGAAGCAGGTACAGGACAGTGACAGATTTGGAAAACTCGCTGATCCGTTGCTGGAAGGCGGCCCCGCATCAAGTTTTTGGAAAGGGTGCAAACGCAACTCGATGAGTAAGCGAATAGGAAAAACTCAAGTCTATTTCAGCTTGAGTTTTTTTTTGTCAGTTTGATTCGTTTTTTTACCGTAACGCTTAGGCTAGCCTCTCCCCAAGCTGTTTCACTTTCTCCAGCCACTTCTTGCGCTTTTCCTCCGTCGAGGCATTCACCCCACTAATCTCCGTAACTTTTACAGGCTTAATCCCGCAAAACTTCAAAATGTTGCGTTTCATCACGAGATGTCCGGCTTGCCAGTAGATCAAGCGGTTGTACCAAGATGGAAAATCCATGGTCACAATCACATGAGCGGTTTTGCCCGTTAACAGCTTATCCCAGAGTGACGAACCCTCCCGATATTTATAGGCGAATCCGGATAAAAGGACGCGATCGAAAAACCCCTTCAAGATAGCGGGCATCGTGCCCCACCAGGTCGGATAGACAATGACCAGATGATCCGCCCAACGGATGAGGTCCTGCGCTTCTTTTAGGTCATCCTCCAGCTCTGTTCTTTTCCGATATCCGTACTTCAAATTTGGATCGAAAGCGATTTGGCTCAAATCAATGGTGCGAATCTGTGCTGCTTTGCCTGCGGCTCCTTTCATATAGGCGTGCGCCAACGCGGAGCAATAGCTCTCGGGATCTGGATGTCCGATGATAACGAGAATGTTCATTTTCATATCCCCCTGTAGAGTTGATTCCATAACCGACAGATCGTGGTAAACTGAACTGTATTCAGCATATCGTGTGGAATTGAACAGATGAATGATCGAAGGCGCATAAATGTTGTGGATTCACGCAAAGGAGGTTCCGTACTTGGAAAATGCGCATGGGTTTGCGATTTCGATGGTGTATCCGATTATGAAAACAATTACCCACAAGAAGCTTGATTTTGAGCGTTTTTGTGATCATATTTCCTTCGACAGTAGCTTGCTAAAGGATGTAGAGGCGCGGATTGATGAAGCAGAGCTCGAGCGCTTGATGAAAGAAGCTGCCATTTACACGCAGGATGATCATTTCGGACTGCATCAAGGACAGTTAACGGATATTGCCGATCTGGGCATCCTTGGCTATGTCATGATGCATTCGGAAAAAATCGTCGATGCATGGAAGGCTTATCAGCGATATCACGTGATCCTTTGCAGTGGGTACGAGCTGGATTGGGAAGAGCGGGGGAAGGATGTTTTCCTGCGGTTTCATAGACAAAGCCCTGGGAGCGTGTCTCGACATTGCATGGAGGATATGGTCAGCTCCTTGTACCACTTGATCGTCCGTATGAGTCACCGCGCTATTCCGTTACAGTCCATACATTTCACACACGACGCTACGGATGATATCGCTCCGTATTTAAAATTGTTCGGGATGGAGCCTCACTTTGGTGAAGAAGAAAATGGGCTCTTGGTAGGCAAAGAAGTTTTGCAATACCCGATTCTGTATTCAGATATCCGGCTGCGTAAAGCTTTCGAACCAATCGCGGAAGAAATTAGAGAGAGGTTGATCAGGGGGCGGGAATTTTCGGACCGTGTGTTTCAATGGATGATGGGATGTATGCCTGCGGCTTTTCCGACCTTACAGCAGACTGCCGCTGCTTTTCATATGAGTACGAGATCCCTGCAAGCGAAACTAAAGGCAGAGGACACTTCCTATCATGAATTGTCCACGAATGTCCGTAAAGAAATGGCGATGGGGTATTTACACCAAGCGGAGCATTCCATTGGAGAGATTGCATACCTGCTGCATTTTTCAGATCCAAGCGCCTTTCAAAATGCTTTCAAGAAATGGACGGGGCTGACACCGGGGCAATACCGGATCAGTCGCCAAGCGCTTGCTATGTAACGGCATGATCGAACACGCTGCGTAAGCGTGTTTTTTTTGTGTTGTCGAATCTATTAAGTTTGACAAACTGGAAAATCACGGTGTACACTTTTTTTATTCCGACCGTACAGTATAAATAAACGAGGTAAAATCATGCCCAAATTAGGAATGGAACCAAAGCGCCGAGCGGATGTCATTAATGCGACCCTCACTTGTATTAGCAATCACGGGATTGATGGCATGACGCTGGATAAGGTGGCGGAGTATGCGGACTGCTCAAAGGGTGTCGTCACGTATTACTTTAAGAATAAGGATAATTTGACGAGTGAAGCCTTTCAGGCATTTTTGGCCTATTATGGCTTGAAAATCGAAGCTGACATTGAGAACACCATGACCGCCCAGGAAATGATGGACGTTACGCTTGCGCACATCTTGCCGCCATACGTGAACGACAAGGAAAAACGAATCAATGTTTCGCAGCTGGATGGCATCGCTGAGATGTACATCCCGCATGAAGATCAAGCAAGACTCTTTGTCCAATTCTTCTCCAAAGCCGCATTGGACCCCAAGCTGCAAGAAGTGGTTGCGAAGAGTTATGCGAGAGATTTGCAGGGCATCACCAAGATTTTTGAATACGGCAAGCAAACCGGGCTTATGTCTGTAGAGGATTCACAAAACGCTGCCTACGGACTCATGGCGATGGTTGTTGGCTTGAGCTTCTTTCGAGTGGCGAGCGTTTCGCCAGCAACCGGTGAAGACAACCGATATATTTGTGACGATTATGTGAGGCAGATGACCAATAGAAAATGAGGAGGGTACACATGAATATTACAAAGGTAGAAGCTGGCGGGAAAAATATTGCTATTGTGAGTGGTAGCGAGGTACTTATAGGGGATGTGCAGTCCGCATTGGACCTGATCGCAACGGTTCATTATCAAGCAGACAGTGAGCGTATTGTTCTCAACAAATCATTGCTGAACGAAAGCTTTTTCGATTTGAAAACACGCCTTGCTGGGGAAATCCTTCAGAAGTTCATCAATTATCGGGTGAAAGTGGCAATTGTAGGAGATTTTTCGGTATACACAAGTAAAAGTCTAAAAGACTTCATCTATGAATCGAACAAGGGAAACGACATCTTTTTCTTGCCGACCGAAGAGCAGGCGATCGAGAAGTTAAGCCAGGTGAAATAGAGATGGAGGGGCCGTACAACATGGTGAGCATCCCAGCAGGGCATATCGAATTACGGGACGATCGAATCAAGGCGACATGGACAACCGAGGTGAACGCTTTTTTACTCGCACCGGTTCCTGTTACGAATGCGTTATACTTCTCGGTTGTACAAAAAGCAGCTGGACCGAGTGACCACCCAGAGGCTCCTGTCGTGAATGTCTCGTGGAACGATGCGATTTCGTTTTGCAATCTGCTTTCTCAGCAAGCAGGTCTCACGGAATGTTACTCGATAAGTGAAGATGGTGAGTGTGTTGGTTGGAACGAGGAAGCGGATGGCTATCGTCTGCCGACAGAGGCGGAATGGCAGCACGCTTGCAAAGCAGGGACGGGCGGTTATCGGTACGGCGAGCTGGATGAGATCGCATGGTACGAAGGGAATGCTGAGGGTACAGCACATGCGGTAGGACAAAAGCTGCCGAATGCGTGGGGGCTCTATGACATGCTGGGAAATGTTTGGGAGTGGTGCTGGGACCTTTACGATGTAAACGTCTATGGCTCCTACCGAATTTTTCGCGGTGGCAGTTGGGCAGAAGAGGCCAGAGGCTGTGGGGCGACGTGCCGCAGGCGTAGTCACCCCACGTTTCGAATTGATGATCTCGGCTTTCGTCTTGCCAGAGGGGCTTGCAAAATCCAAAAAAATCCTTTATATTGATTTTAGTTAGATAATCTAATTATATTCAAGGTGGATTATGAGCAGAAAAAACAAGTGTGAGCATACATCCGATCAATTGCCGAAACTTGGTATTCAGCCATATTTGCATCTGATGGAAACAACTGCTCTGCAAAATACGGATCGCAAATTGGCTCATTTGGGATTATTGATGCTATGGCTGGGGGATAACGCCATAGACGTCATTGATTTGAATTTGGAGAAATTCGGCATAACGGAGTGTAAATGGGACGTATTGCTGTTGCTTACGTTACATAAAGACAGGGAACTTATCACCCCTTCTTCGCTTGCAGACAGGCTGGGGATTCGGCGTGCTTCTGTTACAGCTTTGCTGGACTGGCTGGAAAAAAGGCACTGGATCATCAGGGAGCAAAGCACGCTGGATGGTCGCAAGATTCATGTCAAAATAACGCAAGAAGGCAGAGAATTAGTAACCAGCGTACTGCCAGTTTTTTGGTCTGCTTGCTCCTCCATTATGAGCGAATTAGAAGAGGAAGAACGGATGCTGTTGGAAAAAATCTTGATGAAGTTAAATAGCAGCATGGAAGAGAAACTGGGGGTGGGAAGATAAGATCATATTTTTTTGTGAATATAATTAGATAATCTAACTAGAATGTGTGTAAATATTTGAAAAAGAGGTGTGCGATGTCACAGCGAAATTACTCACTCATGACGGCAATCCTATGTTGGTCTGGAATCGTCGTCATGTCGAGCTTATACGTTACGATTCCCCTTATGACCCTGTTTGCCGATCTTTTCAGTATTACGTTGACACAGGCTGCAGCAGTAGGCAGCGCATTTTCGGTTGGGTTTGCCATAGGGTGCCTGATTTACGGACCGTTGTCCGAAAAGTATGGCCGCAAGAACGTTATTGTGATCGGGATGATTGCCCTGGCTCTCTTTTCTTTGTTGCTTGGTAGTGCAAATGATTTCGTATGGATCATTGTACTCAGGGGCTTGCAAGGTGCTGCCGCTGCTACGTTCTCGCCTGTTGCACTCGCCTATGCTGTGGAAATGTTCCCTGCGGCAAAACGGGTAACGGCAATCGGATTTATCAGCACGGGATTTTTGGCGGCAGGAATCATTGGTCAAGTGCTCAGCACCATAATGAGTCAACAATACAGTTGGCACGCCGTATTCTATATGCTTGCTGCTATCTATTTCGTGACGCTGTTTGTGGTGATGAGGTGGCTGCCAAAAGAAGAGAGTCCCCTTGCTACCGTTAATATTTGGGAGCCGATTAAGCGAATTCCCTCCTTGTTCAAACAAAAAAATATTGTCTTGAGCTACATAATCGCTCTTGTATTGCTTATGTCTTTCGTTAATATGTATACAGTCTTGAGCAGTTATTTGGCGGGATCTGATTTTGGGCTTAGCAACAAGGAGATGCTGCTTGTTCGAACGATTGGTGTAGTGGGTATGCTCATTTCTCCGCTGGCGGGCGGGCTGGCAAAACGGTTTGGCTTACGTACCGTGCTCCGCTTCGGATTAGGTTTGGCAGTGGTCAGTATGGCTTCCCTCGGTATGATATCTAACTTGGCTCTTTTGATTGGTACGAGTGTGCTTTTCGTTGCTGGAATTGCGTTATCCGTTCCTTCCGTGATCTCGCTTGTTGGACAGCTAGGGGGCAAATCGCGGGGAATTGCGGTTTCTGTTTATACGTTTATCCTGTTTTCGGGAACAAGTCTTGGGCCGATATTGTCCATCCGATTAATGAATGTTGGAAGCTATGAACTTACTTTTGTCCTGCTTGCAATCGTACTAGGAATTGGTCTGTTGGCTGCATGCCTGATTCGCAGTGATTCTGCAGTTGAAAGTAGTAGCACAAAACCTCCTTCGCCACTAGCTTAGTGGTTGAGGAGGTTTTGTTGTTAGAAACGATGGCTGCTATTGATTGTTTTGTTGATTCAGCAAGCGTTCTCGCCGCTTATGCACGGCAATGAAAGCGGCAAACACGAGCAACAGACATCCTGTGAACAGAAACCCTTCCTCGATGGAGAAGGGCAGCCAACCTAAAAGGCCTGAGCCGACGACCACACCGAGAGAGAAAAAGGCGTATAAGTAACCGTGTGCTTTCCCCCGCAATTCTTGCGGCGTCGATTGAATGAGCATCGTATTGACAGAGGGAAACAAGAGAGCAAAGCCGATCCCATATAGTCCTAAAATGCAGTACAGTGCCAATGTCGTGTTGGATTGACCAATAAGCAGCTGACTCACGCCCATGAAGCCAATTCCGATGGACATCGTTTTGGAAGGGGCCACACGATCAAAAATCTGGTTGGTCGGAAGTACAAAAAGCAAGACGGCAATGATCCCAAAAGTGCTCATTAATGTACCGCTTAATTTCGAATCGTATCCAAGCGATTGCACATGCAAGGGCAAAAGATAAGCGATCACACCTTGTGAAAACATGAGCAAAAAGGCACCGCCGTAAGCCTTGATTATCCCAGCATTGAAGATCAAGGCTGAGGTCGGGACGTCCTTCTTAAGCTTCTCTTTCTTGCAAGCCTGAGTGGATTTCAGAAAAATGACGGACAGGATGGTTAGGAAAAAGCCCATAACAGCTACACATGTAAAGACAAAGGGTACGGAGGTTTTGCTTGCCATAATGCCGCTGAACGCAGGTCCGATAATCGCTGCGAGTCCCACAAAGGTACCAGTGAAGGCAACCTTTCGTCCTTGCTGCTCATGTGTCGTGTTATTCGCAGAAAAAGTAAAAGCAGCAGGAACGATCAAACCGGCGACAAATCCGTGAATGATTCGCACGATAATCAACAGAAACGGCTGATCGACGATGTGATACAGCAGCAAGGCACAGCTGGATAAAACCAAGCCGATCAACAGTGGTTTGGATGGACCAACCTTATCTGTCAGTATGCCTGAGATAATATTGCCAAAGGTATTCGCTAGCGAATACAGACCGATGACAAACCCTATAACAAATGAGCTGGCACCTACGGAAGCAGCAAATGTACTCATGACCGGCAGTTGCGAGAACAAATCAAAGAACGAGAAAAAAACGATGGCGTATACGAGCAGGGCATTGTTAAACGGCTTCAGAGGATACACATCCTGTGCCGTTTTCAGTCTGCGATCCAGAAAGAAGTTCCCAAACGGTACAAAAGCGGCGAGTATTGCAGCAAGAGACCAGAGCAGGCTCCATCTCACGCGAATGGCTGCAAAGAGTATCGCCAGAGCATACAAGCAAAATATCCCGCCGTGAATACTCCCTATGATGGTTACCGCTTTGTCTAAGCCCCACACGTATTTCAAGGGCATCGCGATGCCCATCAATACTAATAAAGAAAGGCCATCGAGTAGGCCTGTAAGACGTAAAAAGTAAATTGGATGTACCCGCACTTGTGACTCTCCTCATTTTTTATGAAGTAATGCCTCTATCCTACCATTTTTTTTGAGGAAGAAAGTGAACAAATTCGGGTCATTCCTGTGTCGATATCATGAGGGCGGTGTATTTCTTTTGCCGTGTTCTTAACTGTAATCTTCAATCAGGGAGACTTTTCCTTCTTTTATCATAAAAATCGATTTCCCTTTTAATTGGAGCGTATCTCCAGCCTTAAGTCCGTTTGGCAAATCAATCGCGAGTGTTCCTTCATAATCAATTTGCACTTCTGCTTTGTCATCCATCACGAGGCAGGCGATAATCGTCTGACGCCGACTCGAGAAAATTTTCGCAGACTTTTCAGCTAGCTCTCTAAACGCTTCTATTCCTTTTGTTTCTGTGTTCAGTTCACCGTTGGAATAATTCCTGAACACAATATCCGTATGCAAGAGTCTCGCCATACCTTCGACTTCAAATGAATTGTAGGCCTGCACATAATTTTCGATGATTCCTTTTACCTCTTCATTCGTCATGGTCATGCTCCTCTTCAGGGATATATCAAGCGTATTCCTAAGGATTCGTTTAGATGCAGCTGTTCTCCTCTCATAACGATAGGAGAACAAACCATCGACGCCCAATCGCAATACTATCGAGGTGTTGGTCTTCTGTATAGGAGTGACATTTTATTGGCGATTGTTTACAATTTACTCGTGAAAAGTTCGTCCTAACAAATAGGGGTGGCGAGGTGTCCCGATGAAGAGTCAAAATCCCGAATCTAACAAAATCGTTGGTCAAACGGCAGCGACAGGCTTCCAGGTAGGTGTACGCAGGACGATGCCCATTACCCCAGAACAGGCTTGGGCGTTTTTAACCTCGTCCGAAGGGGCGAAGTTATGGCTTGGAGATGTAGCGAACCTTACCTTTAGCGAGGGGGAGACCTTTACTTCCAGCGATGGGATATCGGGTCAATTTCGTGTTGTGAAGCCGTTCCGGCAGTTTCGTTTAAAGTGGTCGATGAAGGACTGGGAAAAGCCGTCCACATTGCAAATCCGGCTGATATCCGACAAGCCTGATCGAACGACCATTAGTTTTCATCAAGAGAACTTGGATCATATGAATACAAGGGAGCAAATGAAGCTTCATTGGGAAGAAGCTCTGAATGAAATCAGGCAAAATGTCTCCATGATGGAGAGGGAATAAGCTTATAAACTGCACCTCCCGTTTCTATGTTTCACAATGGGGTGCAGTTTTTTTGGATCACCTATTGTGGAAAGGCAAACCTAACTTCCCTGTTATTGGTATAATTGAGGGAAATAAAATAATTAGGGTGAGATGATGAAATGTTTTCTTTTCATAAAATCAGCAACAATGTTAGCAATCATGGGCTGTTATTTTTCCGGCGTACCAACGATGAATGAAAAAACAGGTATCGTGACAACTGCATTTGCAGCGGAACCCGCTTCTTATCTTACAAAGGAACAGGCTATCTCACTCATGAAAAAGATACCTATCGATATGAAGGGTTACGTTGTGGAAGATATTTATTTTAACGAGACCGTCGCTTTTGGTCAAAACGGAGCGGTTTGGACGAGTTATTGGGTCAAAGATAAAGACGGGACTGAAAGCTTATTCATAGATGTAGACGCAACAACAGGCAAGTTGGTCCAGTTTACAAAAGCTACAGTTGATAAGCCAAAAGAAACGGCTGTGAACATCATTTCAGAAAAAGATGCTTTGAAAAAGGCAGAAGCATTCGTAAATTCAGTTGCCCCTGAGGTGCAAGGGCATATTTCCAAGGCAGACGAATATCAGGTTGACGATTCCCTTCCTCCGCGGGTAATGGATCATGTTTTTCATTTTGTTCGCGTAGAAAATGACATTCCATTCTTGGAGAACTATCTTCAGGTAATCGTCGATTCTCAAGGTGAAATCGGTTCTTACAGTCGCCAATGGTACAATGGAGAGCTGCCATCTCCTGTTCCAGCCATATCAGCGGAGGAGGCAAATAGACGGTGGGACGAGTCGGTGAAGCCAGCCCTTCATTATGTATATACAGGAGAGCAGATCGGAAAATATGGATTGCCCCATAGAAAAATGATTTTGGCATATGCTTACGATGAAAAAGCATCGGTCTTTATCGATGCGATGACAAATCAACCCATGACGATTTTGGGGGAGAGTATTCAGCAGTCGCGAATCCCACTAGGAACATCAACAAGAGCGTTGGGCAAGGAACGCAAAAGGCTGATAGATGATGAAAAGAGAGAGAAAGCCGACGAGATTGCACGTACGATGTTCCAAGCCATACCTGATCGTCAAACAAAGGTTGGGGGCAGTACTGGGATATCATGGAATGGATTTGGGGAGGTTAGCTCCAGCAGTGCAAAGTCTTACTATTATGCTCGTCCAGCCCAAGGAAAAGAAAAGGCAATGAAGTTCCAGTTAGGGATGGATGATTACGGAGAGGTTACGATATTTTCGGTGGAGGAAGAACATTCTGAAATAGAGGATCGAATCTATCCCAATCCCATTCCTTACGAAAAAGCAGAAGCAGCTGCAATCGATTTTATGAGGAAGCTCTTTCCTGATCGACAAGGAGAGCTGTATGTGATCCATCTTCCCCCAACAGAAGAGAGCAAAAAATGGCTGTTTGAGAGAAATGGCGGCTACTGTATTACTTTTGGTTGGTTAAAGCAAGGAATACCTGTCCAAAGCCTCGAAACGGAGGTAATCGTAGATCCTGTAAATGGAGAGGTAAAGGGGATACACACCCTTCCAGCCTATCAACCACTCGAGATGATTCAGGTACAAAAACCTAGAATCGATGAACAAAAAGCAAAGCAGGTAGAAAAGGAAAACAAGGAGCTTCGACTCACCTATTTCATGCCATATCCAGAATGGCGACAGGGAACCTATCTGGTTAGTCGTGAGCCAAAGCTGGTTTACAGAATGGTAGGAGACGATGGTGTGGTTGATGCGGATTCTGGAGAATGGGTGAGCTATACGGCTTACAAGCAATCAAAAATTCCAGAGGATATTGCTGCGCACCCTCACTATTTGGCGCTTTTGTACGCTGTGAAAGACGGTTATTTTCCTGTCACAAAAAGCAAGCTTGATCCTGATCAGCCTGTCACCCGTGGAGAGTTTCTACGCATTGTGCTCAAAGCCCAGGAGTCCTACGACTTCTTTCCAGACTATTATGAAGTAGCGGGGGAGGAGCAGTTTTTTACGGATATCGATAAAGGTCATCCCCTCTATGAAACCGTGAAAGATGCGATAGAAAGAGGTTTAATACAAGCTAGCGCCGGTAATAAGCAATTCGATCCAGATCGCAATCTCACAAACGCGGAAGCAAAAGACATGATTTCCAGGTTGCTACAGAGGAGCGGAGAAAAGAACGGAGCTTTATCAGTTGCCGGGCAGCCTACTAAGATTTTGACAAAGGCTGATGTAGCTCGTTTATTGATGGAATTGAAATTCTATGCGAGAAGCACAGAGCAAGAGTAGGGATGCAGTTGGGTTCCCACTTTTTACGCGTTTGCTCCGAACCCAAGCACTTTTTTTGCTTTTTGTTCATTTCCACTCACTCTGGAAATTGAAGTAAAATAGATGAGTAATCCTATGATTTGCACAAACCAACAGAAGAGGTGTGACGATGGTAGAAGAGTTGTCGAATTACCTAAAAGAATGTGACATAGAAGTGGTTGCTGCGGAGGATTTCGGGGTACCTGCTACAAAGGAAGATAAGCACAGCATTTTGGTTCTGCCAAGCTATAATATACTAGAGATGATAGAAGAAGCAGTGGACGAAGAGGGGTCACTCTCTGATTATGTACATAAACAGCTAGAGGAGGTTCACGGCTTATCTGTGGAGGATGTCTTTCGGCGAATTGTGAAATCTCGCCTTTTGTATACAGACATTGAATCCGAGCTGAAAAGTTTGGAAGGAAAGAACTTTGAAGGCATCTATCAGGCATATTCCCTCATATGGGAAGGTAACGAGCTGATCAATGAACAACTCAGTGAAACAGATAAGGAGTCCTTCCGCATAAGTGAGAAATGGGTGCAGGATCGATTACAAGATGACGCCCTGATTGTCCTGGAATTGCCGAAAGCATCCGGCTATGAAGCACCGTTGTGGGTCCCAATGGGCGGCTATAATGAATGCCCACTGCCCGTTTACCAGTCCGTTATCGTAAAGCACTGGCAGGAGGCTTATGGGATCAAGATTCTCGCTGTGACAGAGGATACGTGGATTTTTCAAGCCGGTTCAAGACCGCAGACCTACGAGGAGGCAATTAAGCTGGCAAAAGAGCATTTCATCTTTTGTCAGTACGTCTTGGATGAGCTTCCTTCATTAGGGCATTACGCGGATTATTTAATGAAACAGGATGTATGGCATTTTTGGTGGGATTAACCCGCCATATTCCTGAAATATCTCCCGTGTTCCGACAATAAACATAACAAGATACCAAAGAACACTGGGGGAAGGGATGAGCAAATCATGCCTCAAGGAATACATGATGTGGAGCTGAACCAGCCCATCGGGGCGGTATGGCAGTTTGTGAGTATAGTGGAGAATTGGGTTCCACTGGTACCTGGCTACATCAGCCACGAGGTAATCAATGAACGTCGTGTCGCTTGGACGTTTACAGGCGATATCGGCATCATGAAGAAGACCATCAGTCTGCAAGTGGATATCACCGAATGGACGCCTCCGGCCGAGGTGAGGTTTACCTTGACCGAGATTAGTGGGAATTTTACCGGTCATGGCTACTTCAAAGCAAAGGCATTGGGGGAGGCACGGACGAAAATGACGGGGTGTCTGGATATCACCGCACACGGTGTGAAGGGTCCTATGATTAATTCAATTCTAAAATCCAATCTGCCCAAGACAACGAGAGAGCTTGTTGAGGCTATTGGAAAACGTATAACGAAATAGCATCCTTGCCACCAAAACGAAACACGCCAGCGCGGCGTGTTTTTTTGTGTCATGCACGATTGGGAGATAATAAAGGCATTCACCTCTGATCGAGAAAGGAGATTCCTCCATGAAAGAAACCAAAGTCACGTATGCGTCCATCGATGAATATATTTCGACGTTTGCTCCCGAGGTTCAGGAGATTTTGCAAACGCTCAGGGGAGTAATAAAGGAGATGGCCCCGGATGCGAAGGAAAAGATCAGCTACCAGATGCCTACCTTTGCCCTCCATGGAAATCTGGTGCATTTTGCTGCTTTCAAAAATCATATCGGTTTTTATCCATCCCCAGGTGGTATAGAGGAATTCAAAGAGGAAGTGAAGGAATATCACAAGTCGAAAGGGACATTGCAATTTCCGATCAATCAGCCCTTACCTTATGATCTGATTAGGAAAATCGTCCAATACCGTGTAGCGAGCAACTTGAAAAAAGCAGAGAGTAAATCAAAAAGTCGGCGGAGTTGACGCTTAGAGACAGCGGTACATATAATTTCTTTATGACGATTCCAATTGTAACCACCAAACTGTATATGCCCCCGCCACGGTTGAAGACCGTTACCCGTCATCGACTAATCGAGCAGTTAAACGAGGGCCTAAACCGTAAACTGACGGTCATTTCAGCACCAGCAGGCTCCGGGAAAACAACACTTGTCAGTGAATGGCTTGCTAGCGGTGATCGACCCTTCGCCTGGATTTCCATGGATGAAGGGGATAATGACCCTGCGCATTTTTTTACATATCTCTTCACAGCGCTGCAAAATATTGGCCCGAATATTGGATCGGGCATATTTCCTTTGCTCCATTCTCCTCAACCTCTACCAATCGAGTTAATGATCTCGACTCTGCTTCATGAAATAATCGCAATACCCAACCCTTTTGTTCTTGTCCTCGATGATTACCACGTTTTGAAAACGGGGCCGCTTGATGATGCTATCTCATTCCTGCTTGAACGCATGCCACCGCAGATGCATCTGGTAATTGTGACCCGTGAGGAACCACGACTGCCTCTTGCCCGCCTACGAGTACGGAACCAATTGAATGAAGTCCGCGCATCCGATTTGCGCTTCACCTATTCGGAAGCAGCTGAATTTCTGGAGAAAGTGATGGGGTTGGAGCTATTACCAGAAAACATCGCTCTGCTCGAAGCCCGCACAGAAGGCTGGATTGCCGGTCTACAGTTAGCTGCTCTTTCCATCAAAGAACAAATAGATGTCACAACCTTCCTTCCAACTTTTTCGGGCAGTCATCATTTTATTCTCGACTATCTGGTAGACGAAGTGCTTACCAAGCAATCTGCAAGCACTCAAGCATTCTTGCTGCATACATCCATCCTCGACCGATTATCTGGTCCTCTTTGTGACGCCGTTTTTAGTCAAAGTGATATGTGTTTAGGTTCAGGCCAGGAAACGTTAGAATTCCTCGAACGCGCCAATTTGTTTATCGTCCCGTTGGACAGCGAACGGCGTTGGTACCGCTATCACCACCTTTTTGCTGATTTGCTGAGGCAGAGGCTCCGACAGCGTGTTTCATCGATAACAGGAGAGGGCGAGCGAATTCTCGCAGAATTACACACCCGTGCAAGCATTTGGTATGAAGACAATGGTTTTGAAATGGAAGCTTTTCACCATGCAGTAGCAGCCAATGATCTATCGCGAGCAGCACGACTGGTGGAGGGCGAGAGGATGCCGCTGCTCTTTCGTGGAGGAGTAGTTCCTGTGCTGAACTGGCTGGAGTCGTTACCACGCGAGGAGCTGGATGTAAGGCCAGCGCTGTGGGTGATGTACGCCTCAGCATTGCTGATGACTGGTCAAATAACTGGCGTTGAACCGAAATTGCTAGCCGCTGAAAAAGCAATGCAAGGTATGGGCCAAGATGCAGGGGCTAGAGATACTCTTGGGCATATCGCTGCTATACGTGCCACATTGGCTGTGAGCATGCACCAATCAGAGGACATCATAGCTGAGGCCAAGAGAGCCTTAACGTACCTACACCCCGACAACTTGCCTGTCCGCACAGCCACTACTTGGTCGCTGGGGTATGCTTATCACCTCCAAGGGAATCGTACCGCAGCTACCAAGGCTTACCAGGAGGCATTATCGATCAGTAAGAAGATTGGCCATGTTGTGATCACCATGATGGCTACGCTTGGACTAGCGAAGCTACAGGAGGCAGATAATCAGCTCCATATGGCGGCTGAGACTTACCAGCATGTACAAAAATTGGCGGGTTCTCCACCGTTGCCAGTTGCTTGTGAAGCGCATCTGGGTTTGGCCCGGATTTTTTATGAATGGAACGACCTGCATACAGCGGAGCTTCATGGTCAACAGTCCATTCAATTAGCAAGTCAGCTGGAACAAACGGATAGAGTCGTAGCAGCGCAGGTGTTTCTCGCACGACTGAAGCTAGCACAGGGAGACGTTAGCGGAGCGGCTACCATGCTTGCAAATGCTGAGTATGTGGCTCGCAAACAAGGCTTTGTCATGCAGATGCCTCCTATTGCCGAAGTACAAGTCCTTATTTTGCTTCACCAGGACAACCTGACAGCGGCAGCCCGATTGGCACTGAGGCACGACCTTCCCATACTCCAAGCCCGTGTTTTTCTGGCACAGGGAGATACGTCCGCAGCACTTGCGGTGCTCGAGCCATTACTCGTGCAGGCGGAGGCAAAACAGATTGAAGATGAACGGCTCAAAATCATGCTTTTGCAAGCGGTTGCTCTGCAAGTGCAGGGTGATCAAGCAAAAGCTGCGCAAATATTGAAAGACGTATTGGTGATAGCGGAGCCGGGTGGCTTCATTCGCACATTTGTCGAAGAAGGTAGCCCGATGAAAAGAATATTGCACGATGCGACAGTCCATAGAACGATGCCACGCTATATAGAAAAACTGCTTGCAGAATTCGAGTCCCACCATGCTGATTCCCTGATCGAGCCGCTTAGTGAGCGAGAGCTTGAAATTTTGCAGCTCATCGAAAAAGGATTATCGAATCGTGACATTGCCCAACAGCTGTTCCTCGCACTCAGCACGGTGAAAGGGCATAACCGGAATATCTTTGACAAGCTGCAGGTACAGCGGCGTACGGAAGCAGTCGCACGGGCTCGCCAGTTGGGCTTGTTGTAAATTTCCAAAAACAATACTTAAGTATCTGTATACCAATACCGTGCTCCCGCTATACTCATGGCAAAGTGGATAGGGGAGATGCCAATGAGAGCCGTGATATGTACAAAATACGGATCGCCAGATGTTTTGGAGATAAGAGAAGTAGAACAGCCTATACCTAAGGATAATGAAATTCTGATAAAAATTCATGCCACAACGGTTACTTCTGGAGACTGTAGAATACGCGCCTTCGAAAGTCCGTTTTTGCTCTGGATTCCCATGCGCCTCGTGCTCGGCCTCACCAAACCGAGAAATCCGATTCTTGGTGTGGAGCTATCTGGAGAAGTCGAAGCGATCGGCAAACATGTGAAACGATTTAAAAAAGGAGACCACGTCTATGCATTAAGCGGGATGCGATGCGGTGCGCACGCGGAGTACATCTGTCTGCAAGAAAACACAATCGTGGGCTTAAAGCCGATAAATGTAACACATGAAGAAGCCGCTGCGATTCCTTTTGGGGGAACGACTGCCTTGCATTTTTTTCGAAAAGGAAAGCTGCAAAAGGGACAGAAAGTGCTGATCTACGGGGCTTCTGGGTCGGTAGGGACCGCCGCGGTACAGCTTGCCAAGTATTGGGGGGCTCAGGTGACAGCGGTATGTAGCTCCGCCAATTTCGATTTGGTGAAATCGTTGGGGGCCGATACCGTCATTGATTACACGAAAGAGGATTTTACGAAAAAAGAAGAGCGGTATGACGTTATATTTGATGCGGTTGGGAAAGCAACGAAGTCCCATTGTGTAAAAGCATTAGTGCCCAACGGGATATTCCTGACAGTGGATGGGCTAGGGATTGCGAAGGTGCGGACGGAGGATTTGGTTTTCCTCAAAGAGTTGATGGAGGCAGGGAAGATAAAAGCGGTTATTGATAGACGTTATTCGCTGGAACAAGTACCGGAGGCTCATCGGTATGTGGAGACAGGGCGGAAGAAGGGGAATGTAGTGATTAGGGTGGAAGAGGTTAAAAAGGAAAATTGAAAAAGAGGAAATAACTGTATTATGATAGTTTTAGGGAAGGCGTTCCTCGGCCTTCTTTTTTTATTGTCTACTACTTGCGAAGGATTAGGAGAATGATATGGGGGCAACAGGTAAAGAAATCACAAGGTATTTCAGGAGCGTAGTCGCGGCGAATACTCAGACTGGCATTGATTTTAAGGTGGACCCCTTTTATATTTTGCATCCAGTTGAGCTTATCAACGGACAGATAGAAGCGGACGTCTGTAATAAAATCTTTTTGGAAGTAAACAAGGGTTTTGCAAATGAAGAAAACAAGTCTCAAAAGGACACGATCAATGTCCTGATTTGCGCCAAAACAGTGAAAACTGTCTTTGAGTCTAATGTCAAGGTTCAAGAAGAAATAGAAGAATTGACTGGCCTATTCTTTATTCCAGCGATTCTTCATAGAGATGGAAAGTTTAGATATGATAGCAGCGATAAGAAACTGCCATGGTTTCCAAGAGAGTACCTTCAGCCCATGGTGGAGCCAAAGCTGTCTGTTGGCTATGCGGATGAGGTTGACCAATTTATTAGTAACCATGTAGATCGAATAGAACAACTCAAGACATGGTCCAATTACGTTGAATTTTTCAAAGCGTTTTATGAGTCTATTACCGGAGCTAAATTCGAACAAAACGAAATTCCAAATCGAGGAGGCGATGATCTACCGATCGAGTTGGAGAGTAATGTGTATCTCTTTATTGATAACACGGTAAATTCTACCTATCATGTAATGAATTTGTACAACCATTTACTGGAGAATGACCTACCTAAGGGTCTATATGAACGTTTCATTTCAACCAAGCCTGCTACTCTTGATTCCCTAATCGAGAATAGTCTGTCGAATATGAAGCTGCACGCTGGTCAAATGGGGGGAGAATTTCCTTTATCCCCTTCGCAAAGAGAGGCAGTCAATCATTTTAATCACATGAGAGACGGCGATATTCTGGCAGTCAATGGGCCACCAGGTACGGGGAAAACGACTCTCCTGCAATCTATCGTTGCTGATCTATATGTCAAAAGGGCAATAAAGAAAGAAAAAGCGCCGCTTATTGTAGCGACCTCGACGAACAATCAAGCGGTTACGAACATAATCGCTTCATTTGGAAAAATAAGTAACGTTGGGCTTTCTAATCTAGAGGAACGTTGGATTGAAGGGGTAACTAGTTTTGCTACATATTTTCCATCGGGACAAAAAGAAAAGGAAGCACGAAATAATGGTTATCAATTCACGAATTCTAGAGGAGAGCATTTTGTTGCCAGTGTTGAAGCGAGAGAAAATCTCGAAAAATCAAAGAGCAAACTGCTACAAAATTGCAATCAATATTTTGAAACGGAATATGTACAAGTAGCTGACTGCCAAACAAAGCTACACGAAGAATTAATGTTTTTTGAAGAGAGAAAACAAGCCTTACTGGTATTGTGTGACACGTTAAATCAATTTGAATGCAATGGGGAGCGAATAGATAGCTACCTCCATTTGTTGGAGGAAGGGATCGAGCGGGTTCAAAAGTCGATTCGAGAAATTCCTAAGAGAGTAAAGGAGTGGGAAGGCTGCTATAAAAAGATTCCATTTTTCTTTAGATGGTTCTCGAAGCGTGTACAAACAGAGTTCACGCTATTCATGAACGAAGAAGAGTGGACTTTCTTGCAAGGCACTATGAAGCTAATCGAAATCAAAGAAATGTACAGCGTGCGCCTTGCTGAATATAATCAAAAGCTAACGGATCTCCAAAAGAAACGAGATGCTGTACTGAAATGGATCGAGCGGTATGATAACGAATTACAGCTATTAAATCAACATGGAGTCGAATGGCATGATGACGAAACAAGCAAATATGATGTTTCAATTGATAGGACGAACGACCTGATAGATAAAAAGATTCGATACGTAGAGTTTTGGCTAGCTGTTCATTATTTTGAATGTCGGTGGGTAAACGGGGAGGATGCATTAACCGAGAAGCAAGTTGGAAAATCTTTTAAGAATGTTTTGGAGAAGTTCTATAACCGGCTTGCGATGATTACTCCCTGTCTGGTGATGACTTTTTTCATGCTTCCGAAACAATTCTTAGCATATGGTGACCAAACTAATTTTTTTCTTTATAACTACATCGATTTGTTAATTGTGGATGAGGCGGGGCAAGTATCTCCAGAAATCGGTGCAGGTGCATTTGCTCTGGCAAAAAAAGCGATCGTTGTTGGGGACGTTTATCAAATTGAGCCAGTATGGAGCATAAACCGGGCATTGGATAAAGCACTTGCACTTTCCAGTGGAGCGATACATGAATTGGCCAGGTATGAGCAATTGGAATTATGCGGGTTAAATGGATATGGCTCAAGCGTGATGAGAGTGGCTGCAAAAAGCTGCCGCTATCAAAAGTATGAAGAGAGGGGATTGTTTCTATCTGAGCATCGTCGCTGTTATAACGAAATAATTGATTATTGTAACAAGCTGGTTTACAAAGGGAATTTGGAGCCTAAACGAGGAAAAGGCACGGAGCATGCGGGGCGAGCCATAAAACAGTGGCCTCAAATGGGATATCGACAGATCAACTCTGAAAACTCTAGCAAGCAAGGAACGAGTCGATACAATCGACAGGAGGCAGCCAAGATAGCTGAATGGTTGAACGATCATTTTGCACTCATTCAGGCTGCATATCCAAAGGAAGCAGAGCACAATTTGCTTGGAATCATTACTCCGTTTAAGGCACAGGTTCGATGCATCCAAACAGAAATTGCAAAGCAAGCTCCTCATTTACGTTCGAAGATAAGTGTCGGTACTGTGCATACTTTCCAAGGGGCAGAACGAAATGTCATTCTCATGTCCACAGTATATGGAAGGAACGAAGGATGCTTTTTTATTGATGCAAACAAGAGTTTAATGAATGTTGCAGTGTCTAGGGCGAAAGATCACTTTTTTGTATTTGGCGATAACCAGTGTTTGAAAGACGAGCCAAGTAGTGCAAGTGGGTTGCTTATGGCAAGTCTAGCGGGGAATTCAATATAGAAATGTAAGAAAAAGTCGCCTAGGTATCATCTTTCAATACCTGAGCGACTTTTTACGTTCAAGCCCTACTCATTTCTCCACGCGAGCGCCAGCGTCCCCATCCCAGCATGCGCCCCAATCGTAGAACTGATCGGCCCAACCAACACCTCGACATCGGCGTACTTGCTCTGAATGTTCTCTTTCAGTTCCAGCGCTTTGTCCAAGACGTTGCCATGCAAAATCTGCACGTGCTTCACGGAGTAGTTCTGTTTGGCGTTCTCCAGCTGTTCCAGCATGCGTTTGACCGCTTTTCCTTCGGTACGAACCTTTTCATATACTTCAAACAACCCATCCTTAATTTGGAAAATCGGCTTGATCTGAAGCAGATTGCCGATGAAATATTGCAAACCGGTCATTCGGCCGCCCTTGTAAAACTGGTCGAGACTGCCGACCAGGATATAGTTCTCGAAAGATTTGTATTCTTCGCGCAAGGAAGCGGCAATCTCTTGGTAGCCTTTTCCTGCCTTGGCTTGCTCGATTCCGTTTAAGATAATCGAGGTAATCGGGTACGACATCAGCTTGGAATCTACCGACTCGACAGGGAAGTCTACCATCTTGGCTGCTGTTGCGCTTGTATTATAGGTTCCGCTCAGATCAGAGGAGAGGTGGACAGCAATCGCGCATTCATACTCTTCCTTTAATCGTTCGTAGAGCGACACAAATTTTCCTAAGCAAGGCTGCGACGTTTTGGGAGCATGATTGGCCTGCATAATTTTTTGATAAAGCTGTTCAGGAGCTAAATCAATGCCGTCTTCATAAGTGCCATCTTCAAAGATAATCTCCAGTGGAACGACGTAGATGTCATGCTCTTCCATGACGTGTTCAGGTATGAGCGCGGTACTGTCTGTAACCCAGGCAATTTTTTTCTTCAAGGAAACATGTCCTCCCCCAATTTAGTAGAAACCTTGCTATCTCTTTACTCTCGAAAGTTTTGGGTCATGGTTGTCCGAACCTGACGATGTATAAGTAAACTCGCATATATGTATCATAATACGGAAACTGTCGTTTTTTGTCGTAAATAGAAGAAGTTTTCTTGAACAAATGAAAAATCCCATGTTTCTTCGAGAGGAAGAGACATGGGATTTAGGATTTGTATCGTCTACTCAACTAACGGCTTGATTTTTGGAAACACCTTCAATGCTGTCTTGTAAAACACATCCTCGTGATATTCCGCTGGGATCAGGTCCTGTACAAACTGGATATACGACTTCACTGGTGCTAACGGCCAGTCTGTTCCGAACAAAAACTTGTCGTAATGATCACAATAGGTGATCGCGTGGCGCAGATGGGAGAAGAAGAGAGGAGATTCCGCGAGTCGCTTGCAATTGGCTGCGTCACCGACCATTAAGCCGGAGAGATCTGCAAACATATTGCGGTTTTTATAAACAACCTCTGCCCCATCGAGTACCCACGGGTCGCCAAAATGGGCCATCATGAAATTGACGTCTCGATGCTTCACCGCCACCTCGTCCAGTGTGAGCGGGTGGGAGTATTTTAAGAGCCCACGCTCTGAGTACGTATCGCCGGTGTGAAAGACGACAGGCACCTGGTATTTGGCAGCGAGTGCATAGACGGGATCGTAGACGCTATCATAGGCGTAGAAGGGATAGTAGCCCAGATAGATTTTCAACCCGACGACGTTGGGTTTTTGCAAATCAGCTTCCAAGCGTGCCACTGCTGCGTCATCCAGCTTGAACGGATTGATTCCCAGACAATAGACGAACTGTGGTGGCAACTCGTCTGTCAGGTCTAGTCCCATAGGAGTGAGAGCTTCCACATCGGGAAAGCCGTCTGGCTGAGTCTCTGTCAAGCCCATGCCTATCCCAAGAACCACGCCATTTTCGGCATATTCTTGCAAGAGACCAGCGACAGAGTAATCGACAAACGACTTTTCAGCTGCCGTCCGCTTGAATTCCTCGATATGGGATAAATGCATGTGCGCATCAATGATTTTCATTGTGAAGCCCTCCCTTATTTGGCAAAGCGAATCGTCCGTAAGTCAGATAAGGCATTGGATGGGAGCGTGTTGTCGGCAAACAGGAAAAAGACAGGCGGAGTAAAGGTCGTGCTGTTGTTTGGCAGATTCAGTTCGCGTATGACGGAAGCTACGGCCACTTCTTTGTTTGCGTATACTTGGAGGTCCGCAGTATCGAGGTCAGTAACGATATGCATCTGATCCTTGCTGTTAGCTCGCCCCAGAACATAATCGGAGACTTCAAGGACATCCAATTCACCTTGTGCCAGCGTGTAGTTGAGCTCCTCACCGTTTGTACCGACCGTTTTCAGCCATACCGCTGCGTCCTCGGTTCCTGTCTGCAAAAAGATGTCAGTGGCCAATTCTTTGCCAGCAAAGTACGTTCCGGTATTCTGCTCAATCTCTACGGTATGACAGAGGGCAGGTACTCCTGGCAGCAGCAAGTAATACTGGTGGCAAGTCAACCCGCGATACTTCTCCTGCTTTTTCACATGGTAGCTCACCTTGATTCCCTGCCACGCATTTTGCTTGTTGTCGACTAGCTCGACAAACGAAGCCGTCCGCTCTTCCTTAACCAATGAAAACGCACTTAACTCCTCCATATAGTTGCCGATTCCACCTGTCCATGGATTCCACCAAGATTTCGGCTTCCGCTCAGGGAAGGCGCTGTCCAGCCACTCCTGCCCATTGCTTGTGAGCGAGTAGAGTGTGGAGGCAAAATCTGGAGCTGCTTTGATCCGCAATCGTCCATTGTCGGCGATATAGACCTGCTGTCCCTCTTCCACTGTTTGCTCCTGGATGACCTTACCTTGACCGATTGGGAAAATGGCGCTCTGCAAATGCGACACATGCGTAGCAAAGCGTCCCTCTACTTGTACGAGGTCATATGGTTTTTCTGGCGTCTTGAAGGAGAAGCCAGATTCCGTCTCTTCCTCATCTTCTGTAAAGCTCTGCGTTTGTCCGGAGGCTGACTCACTCATAAGAGATGCCATCAGTTCTCCTTCCAAGTACTGCTGCTTGTACTCTTTCACCTGTACATCCACGTCTGTGCTTGAGACAAAAGGATTCTGCCCATTGGCACTCAACTCCAGGTGAGAGGTCAAGATCAGGTCTGCTGGCATAGGTTCCTTACGGGCAAAGGCGCGGAACTCTTTCCAGTCGGCATAGCCACCATGCGAGAAGTGGATCGGGCCGAACGATTTTTTTTCATGTGGGGCAAGCATGCCGAGATTGGTTTCCAGTGTGACATACCAGCCTTGAATGTCAAAACGGTATTCAGGAGGCCAGCACATTCCCCATGGGGCCGTTTTATCTTGTGTAAACAGCCAGTTTTCACTGACTAACTCAGCATCCCAATAATCCATATCGCTGCCATAGGAGGATGGTGTTTCAACATAAAGGCCTTGGTACGGCACAATGGGGCGGAGAAAACTGTGATGAAAGCCTTGGTTAAGCCAAAGCTCAGCAGCCAGCTTGTCAGCCGAGTGGTTTTCTATCTCCAATCCGTGTTCTACGGTGCCATCTCCGAACAGGAGCGTTTTGCTAACCAACGCTATTTGCGGGTAGGCACTGGAGTGATACGTCGCATGGATTCCGATCGCTCCCTTTTCAGCGATAAACGCAACTTTCTCGGCACGCTTCTTCGAGAACTCGCTGGAAAACGGTTTGCCGAGCTTGGGATAGTAGAGAGTAGTTGGGTCCCCGCCTGTCCCGCCGACAACGGTCATCTCATTATCTTCTTTGTTCAAGTAGAGCGAATGGCGGCCATGGTGAACTTGCCAAGCCTGTTCCGTTTCTCCCGACACCATCGCACCTAGCCCGGTAAAGGCAGCTCCGATTTTTTTGGCAAAAGAAACCGCTCTGCCATCTGCGAGTTTTGTCTCCACCTGTACGTTGGCTTCGTAAAAGCCGTGTTCATACAGGTCAGCGTTAAGCGGAAGCGAAATGCGCTCTTTGCCGGACAGTTTTAGTATGTGAAGGTGCTCTTGTAAGCTGAAAAATGAGCAAGCGGGCAGCTTGAATGAAAATTCCGCTTCTTCCGCAAAGTTGTTTTCCACGTCCAAATAAAACAGTTTTGTCTGTCCCGGATAGGAGAGGCCAGGTACATGCAAGGAAAGGGTAGCAGGAAACTTGGGAAGGATTCCTACCTCAAATAGCGCTGCCTTGCCGTTGATCAGCAGGTGGGTGCAGACACGCGGATGCGTGCGCCAGATGCTTTGCTCTTCTGCGATTGGATCGACAAAAAAGGTTGCAGACAGCGTGGTATCCCCTGTCACAGCCAGCTCGTGCTGATAATCAAAGCGGATCGTGTCGCTCGGTTGCCCGTTTAACGAAATTTGTAACGGCTTGCCTGATTTGTTGATGATCCGGTAGTGAATCTGATATTCCCGTCCAAAGACCAGCTCCAACTTTTCCACTTCGGCGGACACGAGATAATCTTCTGTCTCGATGAGGCGCATGCCTCGACCGCGCCGCTCAAACTCCACGCGCAAGCTCTGTTCTCCTTTTGCCCAGGAGTATGTGAAGTAATCAAAGCCGTTTTCCTTGCGTCCATCCGGCTCTACGACGATCTCCCGCGTGGAGTCCTGATACCAGTCAAGTTCTTCAAAATAATGGGCGATTGCTTCGGTACGGAGCACAGAAGGAATCATGTTCATCAGATGGGTGGCGTCGTCCCGGTCTTCCCAGAAAAAGCCGAACTTCTTATACAACGGAACAGCCTTCGTGTTTCCTGCCCACGTATACAGATCAAGTCTCGGCCAGCCGAGCTCAATCGTTTTTTCCAGCGCGCATGAGAGTAGCATCCGGCCGACCTTTTTTCCGTGATAGTCGGGACGTACATTGAGCAACGGGATGTAGAGGGCGCCGGTATCTTCCCGATATTCGGCCAGGCTGCAATAACCAACGACCGTTTCACCTTCCATTGCGAGATAGACAGTGATAGCGTCAGAGGCTGCCTCTTCTTGTCTGATTTGTTCGGCTGTCGTAATCGAATTTCCGCCTCCCCAGCTATCTCGGCTGGCATTCCACATATCTGCGACCGCTGCGGCTAGCTCAGGGCGGTAGGTGACAATTGAGATTGATGCTTCCATGCTTGTTAACACCTCGATTACATTGTTAAATGATGTATCTTATAAGAGTTGTACGTATGATCGACAAAATTGTTGCTAGTTTTCGGAAAAAGAATCTGAATATGGGATAATAAGAGTAAGCAGGAAGGAGATAGCTATGAAACGGAAACTTATTATTGGTGATATCCATGGTTATTTTCATGTACTTAAGCAGCTACTGGAAAAAGTAAATTATAGGCCTATACAGGACCAAGTTATTTTTATTGGAGATTATATAAGTCGAGGACCTGAATCCCTAAAAGTTGTTTCAGAGATAAAAAGAATGGTGGAGGAAGAAGATGCAATTGCGTTAATGGGGAATCATGAATATTCTTTGATTGAATTTTTAGACTCTCGGAACCCTTCCTTTGATTTATTTTTTCTACATCAAATGGGTGGTATAAACGCAATAGAAAGCTTTCTTCAAGGTGTGGATGATTCAGTTTTTAACGATATAGAGCTTGTTAAAAGAACAATCAAAGTAGAGCGCAAAGAAGAAATTGCTTTTATCAATCATTTGCCTTATTACTTTGAAGATGAAGGGCATATTTTTGTACACGCAGGAGTTTCTCCAAGGAATTGGCGAGAAACAACACCTTCTGATTTTGTCTGGATAGGTGAGGATTTTATCGAAAGTCCAACAGGCATTGATAAAGTTGTGGTATTTGGACACACCCCAACTTCGAGAATAAAATCGAATCCAGAACCCAATCAAATTTGGTATTCAACAGTAGGTGATAAAATAGGAATAGATGGCGGGTGTGGCTATTCTGGCGGACAACTAAATGCGTTGGAAATCAATACGGAAGGATACAGGAACCACTTTGTCAAAAGTTAAAATACACAGCCCCTACCCTCGTTAAAAGGTGGGGGCTGTTTGACGCTTGCCAACGAAACGACCATTTCCTTACTTTACAATTCCCTTCAAGTAGTCCAGGAGCAGCGGATAGAAATGGGGTTTGAAGTGAACGCCGTTGTCTGCGTATTGGATTTTGTTGGCGGTGAATAAGGGTGACAAGTCTACGTAATCGACTTTGACTTCATCGGCCAGCTGTTCGAGCGCTTGGTTGAAGTCCGTAATGTTCGCATACTGCGGCACTTTCTTCAGGGTTTCCTCGGCGACTGGTGGGATCGACAGGATGTGGAGCTTGGCGTTCGGCAGCTTGTTCCGGGTGCTGTCGATCAGCTGGCGGTAGCGCTCGACGAATTCCTGCTTGTCCGACAATGTAATGTCATTGCTGCCCAGCAAAATGAATACATGCTTCGGTGCCCGGCTGGCGAGTTTCTCGACATTCATGAGGGCGAGAGAGAGCGTCGCGCCGCTCGGGGCGATGACATTCGCCGAATCTACTTTATTCAGATAGGACAAAGCCCCCAAGATGGAATCCCCCAGGAAAACACTGTGCTTGAACGCTGCTTTGTAAGCTTCGTTCGTATCGATGAGCGCCGGACCGCGCGACTGATTAGCCAGATCGGTCCGCTCCTTCAAATAGCGCAGTAGGATTGGGTAGAATGCGTTCGTGAAATGAGAGCCGTCTTCATCGTATTGAATCTTGTGCTGCCGGAAAATGGGGGCAAGGTCAATGTAGTCGATACCCTTCTCCTTCGCCATCTTCTGCAAGGCTGCGTTGAATGTCTCAATCTGTGGGTTCATGGACGAACCGAACGGCGATGCGGCATCTACCGGCGTAATCGACAGCATGTAGACGCGGGTCGCCGGCAGGAGTTCCCTTATACGATCGACCAGCCGAGTGTATTTCTGTACGAATGTCTTCTCCGCTTCCTCTAGCGGTTCCCCAAGATCGTTCTGTCCCATTGACAGGAATACATAGGACGGCTTGCGGCTCGTGATCTCTTCGACGTTGTCTAGCGTAGATTGGACCGTTCCGCCCAATCCCCCCATAACGTTCGATTCAGGTAGTAGGTCATCGTTCGTCAGTCCTCCGATAATGGAGTCGCCTACGAACAAGCTGCTGCCGAACAATTCCTGAAAGCTACCTGCAGGCGCCTGTGTCGTAGCGAGCTGAGTTTGTCCCTTGTCGTCGGATGCACCACAGGCGACGAGAGCCGATAGTATCGCCACTGACAAAAAAATACTTACCCATCGTTGTACCATTTTCATTCTCAATATCTCCTTCTTGCAAGATAGCCATATCATAGAAGAGAGAAATCAATATCGGGTGCAGATGAGATCAATATTGGGTGCAGACGAGGGGCAGGAGGCATTGGTTTGCTTCAAGTTGGACAAGGTGCAATTGCCGGCGGTAGTAGCTTTTAGGGAAAAATTGGTATACTTGCAGAGAAACCATACAAGGTTTATGATGCGATGTTTTATGTGGGAGGAATGACTATGAATTACATCATCTTTGATCTGGAAGCTACATGCTGGGAAAACGACAGGACGAAACAAAATGAAATCATAGAAATTGGAGCGGTAAAGCTGAATGAGAACCTTGCCGTGATGGATGAGTTTCAAACTTTTATCAAGCCAAAGCTAAACCCTATTCTCTCAGACTTTTGCAAAAAATTAACATCCATTTCTCAAAAAGAGGTGGATCAAGCACCGAGCTTTGGTGAAGCAATCAGCCACTTTCAAAACTGGATAGGCAGTGAGTATCACCTTTGTTCATGGGGCTTCTACGATAAAAAGCAATTGAAAATGGATTGTGAATTACACAATGTGCCGTCAAGCTGGATTCGTCACCATATCAGCATCAAGCACCAACACGGCAAAATGATTGGAGCCGAGCGCGGTGTAGGGATGGGGAAGGCATTGCAAATGTTAAATATCCCTCTCGAAGGTACGCATCATCGTGGAATGGATGATGCCAGAAACATCGCTAAAATATTCGTCGAAATATTTGATCGGTTGAAGTTCTCCTGATCGTCTATCATACGCAAGTTACGATAAATGTAAAATTAAGGTAACGGTAAGGCGTGATTTAGAAGCCATTAAGCTTAGCTCGTTACAATCAGACTTGAGGTGATTGTCATGGAGCTAAAGCAGAACCGCGTTCGCATCATCGATGGCTTGCGGGGATTTAGTTTAGTAGGGATTTTGATGGCGAATATGCTGATTTTCCAGTATGGGATTTGGGGAAGCCAAGAAATGGAGTTGTACGCCCTCCCCGATTATGAAATGACTGCTTATCAGCTTGTGAAAATATTTGTGGAAGGCAGCTTTATGCCGATTTTTGCCTTCATGTTTGGTTTTGGCATGATCAAAATGCAGCAAAGCTTGGCTGCCAAAGGCTTGAGACAAAAACGCTACCTTACCCGCAGGTTTTTCATGCTGATCGGACTTGGTCTCCTTCATTCGTACTTCCTGTGGGAAGGGGATATCTTGGGGTTTTATGGTATGATGGGCTTCTTTTTGTTGCTGTTCATGAACCGGAAACCGAAAACTCTGCTCATTTGGGGGATTGTCTTGCTCTGCCTCGTCAGTTTAATGGGGCTTGCTCCAAATGATCCGAATGATCCTGCGAGTATTACCGATTCTGCCCGTATGGAAGCCTATGTGGTCAAAACCATGACCGTCTACGGCACGGGAACATACGAGGAGATCGTGCATCACAGAAGCAACGAAGATCCGCTTGATTTGCCAGAATACATGATGTTTGTTTTGCTGTTGATCGCGCCGCTTATGAGCGCACCGATGTTTCTTTTTGGGATGTATGCTGCGAAGCGCAGGTGGTTCGAAAAGCCAGAGCAAGAACGAACCTCGTATCTCCGAAACATGCTGATCTTCTTGCCAGCGGGACTTCTGTTAAAAGCGCTACATGTGTATCTGCCGGGAGCTTGGTGGAGTGGCGTCGGTGATATAACGGGGGAAAGCATCCTTGCCATCGGTTACATTTTCGCCTTTGTTTGGTTCTTTTCCAGAGGCACGGAATCAACTTGGCTGCCAAGGTTTGAGGCTGTGGGGAAACTCTCTTTAACCAATTACCTTTTGCAAACCGTTATTTGTACGACGATCTTCTATGGATATGGACTCGGATGGTTCGGAAAGATCGGGATATTGGCTGGTTGTGGATTAGCGATCGTGATTTATGTGGCACAGCTTTTCTTAAGCCCACTGTATCTAAAACGATTCCGTTATGGTCCAGTGGAACGACTATTGCGTATGTGGACAAATTTTTCGTTCTCCGGCAAGACAAAGCAACGCCCGGAAAAACCTATTTCTGCGTAGCATCAGGAAATAAAAACCAAGCAGCTGCTCTATTGGCTACTTGGTTTTTTGTTTGTTTTTTGGCCTCTAAAAATATGAATCCACTTATCGGTCTCCATCATACAATGTAAATGGTTGGAAAAAAGATGATCAGATAGGTCATCGGAAAGAACGGAGGATGGGAATTGGGACGTTTTCACAGAGCCGTAACGAGTCTGGTTTTCTTTAGCCTCTTTTGCTTGATCTTCCAAGCATCCATATTCGTGCCTGTAAGCCAAGCAGCAAGTGCAGAGGAAACACCTGCCGCGGTAGAAGCCACTGTAGATCTTCGTCACTTACAAGGAAAAGTCAATGAAATTAACGCCGAGAACTTAATCCAGGAAAAATATACGCCAGACAGTTGGAGCAAGCTTGTGTATGCGTTGGATGCTGCAAAAGCGGTACTGACGAAGCCAAACGTCACCCAAGCAGAAATCGATGGTGCCTTGTCCGTGTTAGTCATAGCAAGAGACGGGCTGAAGAAGCAGGAAGGTACAGTTGACAAGAGTAAACTGCAAACGAAAGTAGAGGAAATTGCAGTAGAAAAGCTGCAAGAAAAAGATTACACGAGGACCAGCTGGAAAGAGCTACAGAATCGACTAGGGAATGCTTACTTTGTACTGGATGATCCGCATGCGAGCCAGATTGTCGTAGATGTTGCCCTTGAGAAACTGATCAAAGCAAGACAAGATTTAAAGAGACAGGATGACGCGGTCTATAAAAGAGAATTGAGAGCCAAAGTCGAAGAGATCGAGGACAAAGACTTGGATAAAGATGACTACACCAGATCAAGCTGGCGTGATTTGGAAGATGCACTCAAACAAGCATGGGATGTCATCGACGATCCACATGCCACGCAGTCGGAGGTAGACGATGCTCTGTACGATTTGAAGAAAGCGTGGAGAGATCTAGAGGATGACAAATATCGGGACAGAGACCGGGATCGGGACAAAGGCCGTAAAAAAGGTTCCTATACCACGCCGACAAACAGCTTTTTTACGGGAGGCAGCTCTACAGATAAGAAAGAGGAACGCCCGTCAACCAATAAGAAAAGTAAGAGTCAAAGTGGCTATATCAACGGCTATCCAAACGGAACGTTTCAACCGGATCGCACGGTGACACGTGCGGAGATGGCGGCCATTTTACTGAACGCCGGAATGGTGAGCCAGTCTTCTGCGAATAAGGGAAGGTTCTTCGATGTAGCCGACAACTACTGGGCAGTAAATCCGATTCATCAAGCAAGTGCGGCGGGTATGATGAGCGGCTACACCAATGGCACATTCCGCCCATCGGCCAACATTACCCGGGCGGAAATAGCCGCGGTCATTTATAAATACAAGGCCTTGCAAGGTGGAGGAGGGGGCACTGCCTTCTTTGATGTGAGGGGAGATCACTGGTCATCTCCAATCATTGCAGCGGTTGTTGCGAAAGGCTACATGACAGGTTACCCCGATGGCACCTTCCAGCCAGAGAAAGCGCTGACTCGTGCCGAAGCCGTAACGATTCTCAATCGCGTGCTGAATCGCGTCCCAGAGAACCAAGCTGGTCCGCAAAGATGGCCGGATGTCGCACCTGGTCATTGGGCGTATAAAGAAATTGAAGAAGCATCCATTCAGTAACGATTTCGAAAAAGGACTCACCCTTCTGTAAAATAGGGGGTGAGTTTTTTTATGGTGATGAACATGATCCTGACGATCAGAATGGCTGCTTTTTATGTATAGTGAAAAAGGCCCTATTTTCTATTCTTTTCTATCATTCGGTTATCTCTTCCAGAAAATTGTGGTATAATCTACCACTAAGATAGAGTGGCATAAAATCATTCAGCTTAGAATCGAGAGGAGAAAGTTTCATGAAATTAAACAAATGCTGGAGCAAGCTGACTCGTTGGGCAGGTACAGGTGCACTCAGTTTGGCGCTTTTGCTAGGGTATGTGCTTCCGGTTCACGGACAAACTCCCGTAATCAGCCCTTGGTCGGTGAACACGTTGAACGAAGGGGAGAAATACGGAATTTTTCCACTGGCGTGGTATGAAGACGGTTCATTTCAGCAATCGATTCCTGCTGACAAATTTATTTCGTTGATGGAAGGAACGGCGAAAAAGCTGGATCTTCTGGGATTGAAGAAGAAGAACGCTTCCTTATCCTTTCCGACTGATAAGGTCATTACGAGAGAAGCAGTCATTACTTCTCTG
Organism: Brevibacillus sp. RS1.1; assembly: GCF_013284365.1. NCBI lineage: Bacteria > Bacillati > Bacillota > Bacilli > Caryophanales > Paenibacillaceae > Brevibacillus > Brevibacillus sp. RS1.1. The sequence continues at coordinate 671,718 of NZ_JABSVA010000002.1, read as the reverse complement.
TACAAACTCCTGGCGAACTACGAATTGCCAGCAGCATTCGAAATGGCCGGGGATAATCCGATTGACTATATGAAGAAAAAAGGCTTGGTCAAAGGGACAAGCGCAGGTCTGGAGCTGAACCAGCCAAGCACGCTTGAACAAGCGACGGTGATGGCGAGCCGACTGGTCGAGTTCGCATTCGATACGGTGGGCGGCGGTGCCGAAGGTCTCGTGTGGAAAGTGACTAATGGCAAAAATACCATGTACTTACTCGGCTCGATCCACATGGGGATCGCAGATATGTACCCGATGCAAAAAGACATCCGGGAAGCGTATGAAGAGTCGGATGAACTGTGGGTCGAAGCCGATATTATTAACGGTGACAATGATTATTTAACACAAAAGATGGTATACACAGATGGCACCACACTGAAGGATCACGTATCCGCTGAGACGTACCAAAAGGTGCAAAAATTGCTTGTAAAGCTGCAACTGCCAGCCAATTCTTTTGATGCCTACAAGCCATTTGCTATTGCGTTGTCTGTGCCAACGCTCGGCTACGCAGACGGTGAAACGGATCTTCAGTTCGCGATGCTGACTGGCATCGACAGGTACTTCCTGACGAAGGCGATGCTGGATGAGAAGCCGATCAAGGAGCTGGAAGGCATTAAGCTGCAAGCAGACTTGCTGTCAGGTGTACCGGCAGAGCAGCAGGAGAAAGAATTGAACATTATTTTAGATAGTGCGATGACCGAAAAAGGGCTGGAGGAAGGCACAAAGCTCTTAAAAGATATGCAGACGGAATGGGTAGAAGGCGATCTCAATGGCTTTACCCAGATCATGACGACGAAAGGCGATTTTGGTGAAGGCGAAGTGAACCAGCGCCTGCTCGGTGAGCGAGACAAAAACATGGCTATTAAACTGGCAGAAGTGTTGGAGAAAAAAGGAGAAACGACTTCTTTTGTCGTGGTCGGTGCTGCCCACTTCTCCATGAAAGGCATGGTTATCGATCATTTGAAAGCCAAGGGCTATCAGGTGCAACAATTGCAATAAGAGCTGGAATAGGAAGTGTCGGCGCGCAGGCTGGCACTTCTTTTTGTTGCTCGAAAAACCAGGTTTCAGAGTGAACATTTCCCCAAAAGAGCAATTCAGAAGAAATCTCTCCGCTTTGAATGTGCTACGATCTGCTTAGGAAAAAAATGAAAGGTGGGACCCCCATGCGGAGTCAAATTTCGAAAACACGTCTGTGGATTGCACGGATTATGAGCGGACTAGTCATTCTTTTTATGCTTTTTGACGGTGTATTTAAACTCATCCAGCCTGCTCCTGTCGTAGAGGGAACCCTCGTACTTGGCTATGCGCAGCATCACATTGGTGTGATTGGAATTCTCGCCCTTATATCAACGGTGTTGTATGCGATCCCCCGGACAGCAGTTTTGGGTGCGCTTCTGTTGACTGGATTTTTCGGTGGGGTCATTGCGACCCAGATCCGTGTCGATGCGCCTCTTTTTACGCATACACTGTTTGCTGTCTACCTCGCTATTTTAATGTGGGGCGGATTGTGGCTGCGGGATGAGCGGGTGCGAAAGCTGTTTTTCACTGCCAAAGAAGAAAAATGATAGCTACGAACAACCGTTGAAACTGCCAATCGTTGACAGATGAAAAAGCATGTGGTAGGATGGGCACAACTTATCAAGAACGGAGGGTTACGTGTGGCAAATTAATTTTTCGATACTTTATTCGCACAACACAATCGATGATATAGCGTGAAAAGGCTATGTTGTGTGCATACGAATCGAAAAATGGTTTGCCGCTACGGTAACCCAATTGAATCATGGGCAAATGGGAGTGAGGAAGGCAAGCGTGCTGCCCCCTCTATTTGCATGATCTGCAAAGAGAATGGAATCCATCCTGTACAATCAGATGCGGGTATCTGATGTCCATGGTTTCCGTTTCTCTTTCCTTTTTCGATGACGTAAGCACAGGCAGCCTAGCCTGTGTTTTTTTATTACAGTTCGTTGAGGGGGAAAACTTACAATGGCAGAACAGATCCTAAAAGTAAATGGTGTGGAAATATGCGCGGAAAGCTTTGGAAAGCCCACAGATCCGGCGATTTTGCTGATTATGGGAGCCCAGATGTCCATGCTTTGGTGGGAGGAAGAATTTTGTCAGCGAATAGCTGACGCTGGACGCTTTGTTATTCGTTTTGATAATCGGGATGTCGGGCGCTCCACGACGTACGAAGTTGGCCAACCAGGTTATACGTTTGAAGATATGGCGGATGACGCTGTTCACGTCCTGGATGCATTCGGTGTACAGCAGGCACACTTCGTTGGTATGTCGATGGGCGGAATGTTGACACAAATGATTGCATTGCGACATCCCGAAAGAGTTCGCACGATCATATTGCACGCAACATCGAATTTTGCTCCTGACCTACCACCAATCGATGAGAAGCTGATGGAGTTTTTCAGCAAGATGGGGGAGATCAACTGGGAGGATGAGAAGGAGGCGTTAGAGGCGGCGGTTGCGAGTTGGAAAGTTCTCAGTGGTTCCAAACATCCTTTTGACGAGGAGCGCGTTCGTGAATTGGCCAAAATCGATATCGCCAGAAGCAACCACTATGCGAGTAGAAACAACCACGCCTTCGTGACGGCCAGTGAACCGTATTTGTTGCGGACAGCGGAAATCGCTGTACCAGCTCTCGTGATTCACGGTACAGAAGACTTACTCATTCCTTTCGCGCATGCATTACATCTTGCGAATACCATTCCGGGAGCAATCTTGCTCACGTTGGAAGGGACAGGGCATGAGCTTCCGTATGGGGATTGGGATGTCGTCATCGAAGCGATTTTGAAGCATACGCAAGAAAAGGAAGCGTAATGACACTTCCTCTTCTGTGCAGAGCGCAAGGTTACAAATCGAAGAGGGTAACAAGAAAAAACGGAGCGGAAAACAGGAATGACCCCTGCTTTCTCTCCGTTTTTTTTTGGTAGCGGAATGGCGTATTTCCTTATGTGGAAGGAAACAGCACGATATTTATGGAATCGTTTTCGATTATGCTCTCGGGCTAACGAGAATTTTCACCTGATTTTTCTCTTTTAGCAGCGCTTCAAAACCATTCTCCATAATGTCGTCGAGCTTGATGCGCTGGGTGACCAGCTTGTCTGCCGGGAAGAAGCCCTTTTCCATCAGGCTGATGACGGCAGGGAATACGTCGCGGTAGCCAATGATGCCTGTCATGTTGCGCTCTTTCATCACGATGTGGTTTGGCTTGATTGAAGCTTCTCTTTCGAAGATGCTGACGATCATGATTTGTCCAGCGATTTTGGTAGATTCGATGGCTTGCGTGAGGACAGGAGGCACGCCTGTGACTTCAAAGGCGATATCTGCACCGCCGTTTGTCCGGTTGTGAATTTCCTGGACTACGTCGTATTCTTTTGGATCGATGACGATAGCTCCCAGCTCAGCGGCCTTGCTTTTACGTTCGGGGGACAGTTCCACTGCATAAATCTCAGCTGCACCAGCTGCTTTCAGTGCTTCGATGACAAGCAAGCCGATAGGACCGGCGCCGAATACGACAGCTTTGTCACCAGCTTTCAACTGACTTGAACGAACGGCATAAAGGGCTACGGCAGATGGCTCCACAAGAGCACCTTGCTCATAGGAGAGACTGTCTGGGATTTTGTGGACCATATGCTCATCGCAAGCCACGTATTCCGAGAATCCGCCACCACCGCCTGCGAGACCGAGGAAGCCCATTTTTTCACAAAGATTGTATTTGCCTTGTCTGCACGCGGCGCATGTTCCGCAAGCGAAAACTGGCTCGACGACGACGCGATCGCCAACCTTGATAGTAGTTACGCCTTCGCCGATTTCCACTACTTGTCCGGAAAATTCATGCCCCATTACGATCGGGGCTTTTTCGCCTGTAAGTGGATGTTCAGCTCCCTGTGGGATGAAGATCGGACCAGCCACGTATTCATGCAAGTCGCTTCCGCAAATCCCGCACCACTCGACTCTGATTTTCACTTTACCTTTGGTCGCAACCGGTTCCGAAATGGTTTCCAAACGGAGGTCCTTCAAACCGTGCCAACGTAATGCTTTCATATCTGCCATCTCCTCGTTCGATTTGGATTCTATATGAAATTCAGCAAGTAAAATAGGAAACGTTTCCGAAAATAATATGTCATAAGTTCAGCATCTTGTCAATTTGATTTCCTAGGCAAGAGTCTGTTATGTTTTGCTCACGCCTCGTTACCATTACTTTTGTGTATGCTATAATTGCGATAGGAAAACACATTTTAGCTCGGAAACTTAGAAAACGATTCCGGTATGGAAAGGAAAGCAAGGCGTTGGATACAAAAAATAAAGTGACAATAGAAGACGTGGCGAAGAAGGCTGGCGTAGGAATTGCAACCGTATCGAGGGCCATCAATGACAGCGGGGGGATCAGTCCGAAGACGAAAGCGTTGATTCTGGACGTGATCGATGAGCTGGGCTTTATTCCGAACACTTCCGCGCAGAGTCTAAAGGTACGCCAAACCTATCAAATCGCACTGGCTGTCCCTGACATTCGCAACGCGATCATTCCGGATATCGCCTGGTCAGTCGAGCAAGCAGCCAAGCAGCATGGCTACCGAGTCGTACAAATTAATACAGCAGGAAATGCCCGAATGGAGCTTGAGACTGTGCGTGAGGTCAAAAAGCTGCATGTAGACGGGCTAATTATCATGCCACTCGCCTATCCGAAGACGTTGGTCCAGATGATTAACAAAGCGAGTGTTCCGGTTTCGATTATTAACTATGGAAAAAAGCTGGAAGACAGTGTGAAAGCAGATGTGGTCAGCATGGCCCGTCAAGAAGGTCGACTCGTCATGGAGCATCTGATCAAAATTGGACGTACGCGAATCGCTTACGCAGGTGCACCGAAGGACAAGATCGAAGAACGGTATTTTGCCTATGAGGCGTCACTTCAGCACGTCGATCCTTCGCTGGTGTATTTTGGTGAGGACTTCTCGTTTGAGACGGGCCTTCGTGCTGCTGATTACTTTTTTAGCTTGAAAAACATGCCGGATGCCATCTATGCGGTCAATGACATGGTGGCAATCGGGATCGTGAATCGGTTCAAGGAGCTCGGAGTCCGGGTGCCAGAAGATGTCGCGGTCGTGGGAATTGACAACAATGTGTGGACGACGATTACGACTCCGCAGATCAGTTCTGTTTCGATCATGGGGGAAGAGGTGGCACGGCTGGCGACTGAGCTTTTGCTGAAACGGATTCGAGAGCAGGGGGCAGGCGCGTACGAACGTGTGCAGTTCGAGCCACGGCTAATTGTAAGGGAGTCCAGTGTGGCGGTTATCCGCAAATCCTCATTGGATACGTAGGGAATTTTCAGCTGAAAAGCCGAGTGAAAGACAGGTGATCGTTTATGATACCTGGCTTTTACTCGGCTTTAGCTTTAAGGCAATATGGCGAACGAGCGAACCGGAAACCCGGAGGCTTTTTCAGGCTTGGGTGTAATGTTTACTATGACAGCGCCTTTTGCCGGGAGCTTATCGAGATTTTTGAGCAGCTCCACTTGATAGGTGTCTTGATCGAGCACAAAATATTCGCCCAAGAGCGCTCCGTTTTTCCGGTAGTCGATTGTCGCATCCGTATCGAAGGTTTCGTGACCAATTGCTTTGATTTGTCTTTCCGCGAACAAAAATTGTAAAGCCTCCAAGGACCAGCCAGGAGCGTGGTTGTTTCCATCTGCATCCTTATTGTTGAAGGCCTCCACATCTGGCCAGCGCTTGCTCCAATCAGTGCGCAAGGCGACGAAGGAGCCGCTCTCGATTTGACCATGCTCGGTTTCAAAATGCAAAATGTCTTCCACGGAAAGCGAATAGTCGTTGTTGGCTTCGGCTTCTTTTGATTTGTCGATGACGACGAGCGGCAATACGAGTTCTTTTAGTTCGATTTCGTCCAAGTAACGCTTGTTGCGCACGAAGTGAATGGGTGCATCCAAGTGCGTACCGTACTGCCCAGGAAAAGAGAAGCGCTGGGCGAAGAAGCCGTCGTCATGTGTGAACAGTGTCTGGAATTCGGCGGCGTCAAAGGCGTGGAAGTGCGGAGATTCCGGACCGAATGTGTGCGTAAGATCGACCCATTCTTTTTGTTTTAACAGGGTAATTGCTTGAATCAAATCGTTTGCCATGTGCCCACCTCGTAATTATTTTTAGAATTTTCGCGCTTATAAAACCAAGTTTATCCAATACTTTATCGGTTCTAATTCCGAGTGTCAATATCGGAAATGATATGGATGAATGGTTTAACAAAAAATAGCAATCGAGAAGAAGCGTTCGAGCATGATTCTGCTATGCTTTAAAGGAGAAGAATGAGTATCATCCAAACAAAACGCGAAGGAGAAATTCCCATGACAAAAGAGCTTTGGATCAATTTGCCCGTCAAGGACCTCGAAAAGTCCAAATCATTTTTTGCCGCACTCGGATTCTCTTTTCATCCTCGCCATGAGAATAGCAAAGAGATGGCGGGCGTGGTAATCGGCGAAAAAAACATGCTCATCATGCTGTTCCCAGAGGCTACCTTCCAATCTTTTACGCAAAATGAGCTGGCAGATACGAAGCGCGGAACGGAAGTGTTGTTTTCGATCGATGCCGAGAGCAGGAAAGAAGTGGATGAATTGGTGAATCAGGTGAAAGAGGCTGGGGGCACTGTTTTCAGTGAGCCTCGGGAGCATGGTCCGGGGATGTATGGGGCAGGCTTCGCTGATTTGGATGGTCATCGGTGGAATGTGCTGTATATGGATATGAGACAGATATCGAGAGAATAGAGGAGCGTGCCCCTGAGAAATCAGGGGTTTTTGCATGAACAAGCAAAAAATTCATGTTCTATTAAGGTTGTATAGAAATACGATTAAGATTAATTGTTTACTCTTCTAGAGAAGGAAATAAGGGTAAAGGAGAGGAGCAATCTTATGAAAATGTTTTCGAAGTTACAGACATTAATGGCGACTGTAATTGTAACTACTATGAGTGTCAGCCTTGTAAGCGGAGTTGTTTCTCCAACCAAAGTGTTCGCATCTTCTGTATCTGGGCCGGATGATCCGAGAGAGGTAGAGCAATTTGCAGATGAATTTTTTAACCAGTCAGAAATTAAGAACAACATGGCAGGAGCTACGTTTGTAGTTGTAAAAGGAGACAAGGTCCTTTTTAAAAAAGGGTATGGATATGCGGATGTAGAGAAGAAGATTCCGGTCGATCCTGATCGAACTGTATTCCGTGTAGCGTCAGTATCCAAGGTTATTACAGCTACAGCCGTTATGCAATTGGCGGAGCAAGGAAAAATAGATTTGAACAAAGATGTATCCGCATATATGGGGGGTGCCCGGATTCCGAATAAGACAGGCGCTCCTCTTACTATGAAACATCTGTTAACGAACTCCACTGGATTTGACTTTGGAGACACTTCTGACGGTTCAACAACCGACTTGAAACGGGAGGTTTCTTTAAAGAAATACGTTATGGACAATCTCCCAAATGTCATTCGCAAGCCAGGAGAGTTTTACAGATATGACAACCTCGGCTTCGACATTCAAGGTTATGTTGTGGAACAAGTAGCAGGAAAACCATTTGGTAAATACGTGAAGGAACGCATCTTTAAGCCGCTTGGCATGAAAAATAGTGATTTTCGACTGACGCCATCAATAGTCAAAGGGTTGGCTGTGCCTTATAATATTATCGGACAGCCGATCCCGACTTATGCAATGGTACCAACTGAGCTTCCTGATGGTGGAATGCTCTCAACTGGTTCTGATATGGCTAAATTCATGATTGCTCATCTCAATAAAGGAAAGCTTGGGAATGCGACGATTATGGAAGAAGAAACGGCGGCAGAAATGCACAGACCTCATCTTTCCGTGCATCCAAAGCTGAATAACATGGCGCTTGGTTTCGAATATGGCAACCAGCAAAATTACAATGGACAATATGTTATTGAAAAAGGAGGGGATTTACAAGGATACCATACCGGGATGTGGTTGATCCCGGAAGAAAAAGTGGGAGTATTCGTTACAGTCAATAAGGACTACGAAATTCGTATACCTTTGATTAAAGCGTTTATGGATCATTACTACCCGAAAAATGAGAAGAAAAAGGGAGCGTTTGAGTTAGAGAAACAAGAACTCACGAAGTTTGAAGGGACATACAGCGATTTGCGAAACCGGATGTGGACGACTCGTATACGTGCTGAAGGCGGCAAACTCATTGTAAAAGACTCGCTGGGAGAACATGTCCTATATGAGGTGGAGCCACTCTTATTCCAGGATGAACAAGGTAGTAAAGCTGCTTTTAAGCTGAACGATCACGGAGATGTGCAGGCTTTCTATTACGAGTTAAAAACAGATAGTTGGGCAGAAAAAATGCCTGAGCCGCAACGTTATCAGGATGTGGAGAATGACCATCCATATGCGTCCTATATTTATCACCTGAGACAGATCGGTGTCTTTGCTGATATGGAAGGAGACAATCTCTTTTCGCCCGAACAACAGATAACAAAAGGAGAATTTGTTGGCTGGTTCATCAAGTGGAGTGGCGTTGCCCCATCAAAGCATAAACTGATTTACACGGATATTTCAGGTAACAAGTATGCGCGGGAAATTCAAGCAGCTTACGAGTTAGGTTTACTAAGAGCATCTGCTGGTGGCAAATTTTATCCGAACGAGCCATTGACGCGTCAAGAAGCAGCAAACATCGTATGGCGCATGGCATTTGGCTATTTTCATGCAGAGCCGAAAAAAGCCAATTTGAGTGGTAGGACAGATGCTTGGGCTTTAGAGGGAGTCCATTTCGTAGTGGCAAAAGGATTATACGGACCAGAAGTGGTGAAAGACAGAGATGGCAGTCTCGATTATAAATCAGAGCAGCCGATGGTAAGGAAAGAAGCGGCTGCGTTACTATCTCGGTTTGCAGACCAATTATTTTAGTGTACAACAAGCCGTGACTTCTTGTTTGTGCTTCGTTGCGACATGAGGCGATGGAGGGAAGTACAATCAAAACGATACTGATCATCGACGATGAAGCACAAATTCGTGAACTACTCAGTATTTATTTGAAAAATTACGGGTTTGCTACTTATGAAGCAGGTAATGGGGTTGATGCGCTGGCTGTATTCTCAAACGTGCAAATCGATCTGGTTATTGCTGATATTATGATGCCGATGATGGATGGATACGAGTTATTAAAAAAGATGCGACATATTTCCGAAGTTCCGTTTTTGTTCCTGTCCGCGAAATCGGACGATATGGATAAAATTATTGGACTGCAGCTTGGCGCTGACGACTATGTGGGGAAGCCTTTTAACCCCATAGAAGTCGTCAGCAGAGTTCAAGCGTTATTCAGGAGAATGGATGTATTTTCCAAAGGTGAAAAGCAGAACCATGAAATCATACAAATTGGCGATGTCATGCTCGATTTGGTAAGCTGTAAGCTGTACAAAAATGGACAGCAGAAAGAAGTGACATCGTACGAGTTCAAGATTTTGTCTTTACTGATGAAGCATGCGGGGAGAGTTTTTACAAAAGCATCCATTTACGAGCATGTTTGGGGGCAGGAATACATAGGGGATGAAAACCTCATCATGGTCTATATCAGCAAACTCAGGGAGAAGATTGAGGATAACCCAAGAAAGCCAGTTTATCTTATTACGATCAGGGGGTTAGGCTACCGTTTTGAAAAAAAATGAGAGCATCCCCGACAAGCGGCCGTTAAAACAACTGTTTTTTCGGCATTATGTTGTGATAAGCGGTTTGTTCTCATGTGTGATTATGGTTGCTCTTTTTGGGACAGACCTGTTGATGGACAACTTTTTTAATAAAACGCCCGATTTGACCCAAGTGGATGTCAGTAAAATATACCAGTACCCTTTTGAAAAGATTGATGGTCGGTTGTTAGACGAGTACGGCGGCTGGTTCGAGATCGTGGATGAATCGGGGACAGTCATCTATGTAAAAGGCAACAAGGAAGACAATATCATGACATATAGCGATGGAATGCTGTACGCTAAAGTGGACATACTGCGAAATGATGATTCAATTTTCTACCATGCCTATCAAGCGCAAGGGCCAGAGGATGAAAACTATGTTCTGTTATGGAAATTTCCTGAGCGGTCGGAAATTATATCATTGACGTTTGGAATCTTAATAGCGTTGTTTGTCGTTCTGTTGTTCATCGCCCTTTATTTCTACACCCGGTACTCCGTCTTGAAGATGAAGGCGCCTCTCCGGCAAATTGTAGAGGGCATTAAAGAGATGGAAGGCTTCAACTATCAGAAGAGGCTTACATTTTCGGCTGAAATGGAATTTGCAGAAATCCGAGAAGCATTTAACGGAATGGCAGAACGACTACAGCAGACCTCTGCAGAGAAAGAAGCGGTAGCGAGCAACAAAAGAAACATGCTGTTGCATTTGTCTCATGATCTGAAAACACCGATTACTTCTGTATTCGGGTATTCTCAGTTGTTGCTGGATAGGCCGGAGCTAGAAGAAGAGCAAAGGCGTCAGTATGTTCAATATATTAACGACAAATCGTCTTATATGGCCCATTTGATTCAAAATTTGTTCGAACTGGCAAAGCTGGAAGACCAGCACGTGAGACTGGATCAAGAAAAGGTGAACATTAGTAAGTGGTTTATGCAGCTTGTTGCGGAATTTTATCCGGAAATAGAAGATAGGGGATTTCAATTGGAAGTGAAAATTCCAGAGGAGCCGCTGTTTGTCATGTTCGACAAAATGCATATGAACCGCGTTATTACGAATTTGATCGGTAACTCGCTAAAACATAATCCGCCGGGAACGCAGCTATTCGTTTCATGCGAGAAAATAGAGACCGGCGTTGTTCTGTGGTTGGGTGATAACGGTATAGGTGTTCAAAAGGATGTTAGGGAACATATTTTTGAAGAGTTCATAAAAGGGAGCAATCCTGTGAAAGATAGCACCGGACTTGGTCTAGCCATTTGTAAAAAAATTATAACGTTACATCAGGGGACCATTCATTTGGAAAGAAATCAACGGTATACGACTCTATTTAAAATAACTTTGCCTCTTGAATGAGCGGTACTGTCCGGGAATGTATGGAGTGGGTTCGCTGATTTGGATGGTCTTCGCTGAAATCTGCTTGTATATGGATATGAGCAAAATGCAGATGGAGTAAGAGGTGCAATTGCTAAAAAGGAGCCTTCCAAATGAGAGGGCTCCTTTTTCGAAATGAGAGTTTTGGAGAGGGTTATTTACTCGTATAAGTTGAGAGAGAACCATCCGCTAATAGTGTCAGGAAGAGATACAAATGGTATGCTGGAAGGGTAAGGCAGGATTGGAGAAGGGGATGGTGTTATGAAAAGGACACGCAAAATCACCTCCTAAAATCATGATGTTTTCGATTTTAGGAGGGATATCCAATGGAATTTCAGCGAATCGATCTAGATAATTGGAGCAGAAGGTCTTATTTCGAGCATTATCTGAACCGAGTGAATTGCACTTTCAGTATGACTGCCAACATAGATATAACGGAATTGCTGCTCGCTCTACGGCAAAAGGGGATGAAGCTGTACCCGGCTTTTCTGTATATGGTGACAAACGTTGTCAATGCACACCGTGAATTTCGGACTTCCTTTCATATGGATGGCGAGTTGGGCTATTGGGAGAGCATGATACCCAGCTATACTTTTTTTCACCAGGACGATCAAACTTTTTCTACGATGTGGACGGAATTCGCAGACGAGTTCCCTGTGTTTTATCAAAATTACGTAGCGGATATGAAGCAGTACGGGGACAACAAAGGTCTTGTGGCAAAAGAGTTGGAACCGCCTTATACGTTCCCTGTCTCGTGTATTCCCTGGGTTAGCTTTAGTGGGTTTAATCTGAATATTTCGGGAGATGGGCGATATTTGCTGCCGATCATTACGAGCGGAAAGTATTTCGGGCAAGAAGGCAAAGCGTTATTGCCTGTTTCTTTGCAGGTCCATCATGCGGTTTGTGATGGCTATCACGCCAGTCTGTTCATTAATGATCTGCAAAAATGGGCAACAAACTATAAGGAATGGTTAGGTGTCGAGTGAATTGGCTCGTTTGGTATGCTTCTCCTTCCTAATCTCTTCCAATCATTTATAATAACGGTAGGAGAACTGGGAGGAGAAGGAATGAATAAAGAATTGGTAGGAAAAGTCTTCGGCTGTATCGTTTTGGGTGCGATCATTACTGTGATCGGAGTCGTGGCGATGGTAATGACTGCCTTGAACGCACAGGGAAGAGTTTATTCCCTCCTTGTCGCTGTCACGACAGTCGTTTTTATCATTTACATCATCGGGCAAATGTTCGCCCCGCAAAAGAGTCGGTTATGGAACAGAGCCCTCTTTGTCTATTTTCTCTTTTGTACGCTGCCAGTTGCAGGATATGAGATCAGCAGCTATTACCATAATAGCATTCCTATTGTCAGTGAGGCAGAGGTCGATCTGGAACTATATAAACCGTTTCGTACAGGCTCCAAAATTAAAAAGCTTGATCAACCTGCGACACTGTCATTACAGTCTGATTTGCCCAAAATAGATGGGGCGACCGCCTTGTATCCTCTTTACGCTTCCTTTGTGCAGGCTGTTTATCCCAAGAAGGATTACGACCTTGCCGACAGCGAAGTCATGGTAAGCAAAACGCCAAAAGCGTACGAAAATTTACTGGATGGCAAAGTCGATGTCATCTTTGCGGCAGCTCCTTCCGAGGAACAGCTCCTAGCAGCCAAAGAAAAAGGCGTAGAGCTTAAGCTGACTCCGATTGGAAAGGAAGCTTTTGTCTTTTTTGTCCATGCAGAGAATTCTGTTCAGGGACTCACTACCCAGCAAATTCAGGACATTTATGCGGGAGACATCAATTCCTGGGATCAAGTCGGGGGCGGGTATGAGTTTATTCGATCCTTTCAGCGTCCTGAAAATAGCGGAAGTCAGACGATGCTCAAGAAGATCATGGGGGGTAAAGAGCTCATGAAAGCACCACAAGAAGACGTGGTAACAGGAATGGGTGAAATCATCGAGCAAACAGCCAACTACAAAAATTATTCGAATGCCATCGGTTACTCGTTCTTGTTTTATGCCACGGAGATGGTGCGAAACGGAAACATTCGTCTACTTGCAATTGATGGAGTTAAGCCTAATAAGGAAACGATAAAAAACAGAGCGTATCCGTTTGTGGCGGAGTTTTACGCAGTGACAGCAGGGACGGACAATCCGAATGCAGAGAAACTGATCGAATGGATTTTGTCTCCGCAGGGACAAGAATTAGTAGAAAAAACGGGCTATATTCCAGTGAAATAACTAAGTAGCAAGTAAAGGAGACCCTTGGGCAATTGACCCGAGGGTTTCTTCTTCGCTTTTGTGGTTCGTAACGGTAGGAGGGGCGGCACCTCGTCACAGATGGACGCACAGACTGGCAGGTTCATATTGACAGAAAAATCTAAGGCTGTTATAAAAATAGTAAATAGCACTCGCGAGGTGAGAGTGCTAATATTGAAAAAGGAATACATAAGAAGTCCGGAAGGGTGGGTATTTTTTCATGGAAAAAAAGCAGTTTCAAGCAGAATCTACACGTCTGTTGGAAATGATGATCCATTCAATTTACACACAAAAGGAAATCTTTTTGCGTGAATTGATCTCTAATTCCAGTGACGCGATTGACAAAATTTACTACAAATCGCTCGTCGATGATCAATTGGTGTTTGATAAAGAGAACTATTTTATCAAAATAGCGGTTAACAAAGATACCAGAACGTTGACCCTGACAGATACCGGGATCGGCATGACGCAGGATGAACTGGAAAATAATCTGGGTGTCATTGCGAAGAGCGGTTCGTTGGCGTTCAAAAAAGAAAACGACGCAAAGGATGGCTACAATATCATTGGTCAATTCGGCGTAGGCTTCTACTCGGCCTTCATGGTTGCCGACAAGGTTACGGTCATCAGTAAAGCACTGGGAAGCGACACGGGCTACAAATGGGAGTCCAGCGGTGCGGATGGCTACACGATCGAGCCTTATCACAAAGATTTGGTCGGGACCGAAATCATTCTCGAAATCAAGGAGAATACAGAAGAAGAGAACTACGACGAGTTTTTGGAAGAGTACCGTTTAAAAGCGATTATCAAAAAGTACTCCGACTTTATTCGTTACCCGATCAAAATGGACATTACCCAGCATAAGCCAAAAGAGGGCAGCGAAAACGAATACGAACAAGTGACGGAAGAACAAATCGTGAACAGCATGGTTCCGATTTGGCGTAAAAATAAAAGCGAGCTGACGACTGAGGATTACGAACAGTTTTATGCGAGCAAGCATTACGGCTTCGACAAGCCGCTGGGACACATCCACATTAATGCAGATGGAGCCGTTGTTTATCAGGCGATTTTGTACATCCCGGAGAGCATGCCATTTGATTACTACTCGAAGGAGTACGAAAAAGGTTTGGAGCTGTATGCGAACGGCGTACTGATCATGAACAAATGCGCGGACCTGCTTCCAGACTACTTCAGCTTTGTTAAAGGGATGGTTGACTCCGAAAGCCTGTCTCTCAACATTTCTCGTGAGATGCTCCAGCATGACCGTCAATTGAAGCTGATTGCGAAAAACATCACGAGCAAAATCAAAAGCCAGCTCCAAAGCTTGCTGAAAACAGAGCGGGAAAAATACGAGCTGTTCTACAAGTCATTTGGCAGACAGTTGAAATACGGCATGTACAGCGACTACGGAACGCATAAAGAAACATTGCAAGACCTGCTAATGTTCTACTCGTCCAAAGAGAAAAAGCTGGTGACGCTACAAGAGTACGTAGAGAGAATGCCAGAAGATCAAAAGTACATCTATTACGCATCCGGCGAGTCGATCGAGCGAATCGAGAAGCTGCCGCAAACAGAGCTCGTATCCGAAAAAGGCTACGAAATCCTGTACTTCACAGATGACGTCGATGAGTTCGCGATCAAAATGATGATGAACTACAAGGAAAAGGAATTCAAATCCGTATCGAGCGGGGATTTGGGAATCGAACCGGGCGAAGAAGAAAAAGCAGCCGAAGCCGAAAACGAGAACAACAAAGAGCTGTTCGACTATATGGCATCGCTGCTCGAAGGAAAAGTCAAAGCCGTAAAAGCTTCCAAGCGCTTGAAGTCACACCCTGTCTGCTTGTCGACAGAGGGTGAAGTGACGATTGAAATGGAAAAAATCCTGAACGCGATGCCAAACAATCCGAGTGTGAAGGCAGACAAGGTACTGGAGATTAATGTGAACCATGCGGTGTTCCAGTCGTTGAAGGGTGCATTTGACGCAGACAAGGAAAAGGTCAATTTGTATACGGCACTTCTGTACAATCAGGCTCTCTTAATCGAAGGCTTGCCGATTCAAGACCCGGTAGAGTTTACGAACGATATTTGCAAAGTAATGGTGTAATCACAAAAAAGGGGATGAGACTTGCTCATCCTCTTTTTTATGCGGAAAACGTCTCAGAGTGATAAAAAACTAGTTGCTTGGCCTCGGTACATACGTGAAGATTGGATCTCTTAGCTCGAACTCATATGTTGCTCCATTCACGATTCCAACGATCTTCTCACTGTCATATAAATCGAGCAAGAAGCCGGCCATTTGTTTAGCTGTATGGAACTTAGGAACTGCACCAGCATATTCAAAGTGATCCATATCAAGGGAACGCTTCGCAAATTCGGTCTCTGTTGCAGCAGGTGCCAACACTTTTGCTTGCATGGCTGCTCCGTTCTCCCTCAATTCTTGTGCCAGACCTTCCGTAAAGGCACTAACATAGAACTTCGTCGCGCAATAGGTCACGGCGTTAGCGATGATTCTGTAACCTCCGCCTGAAGAAATATTGATGATTTGTGTTCCATTCACATGTGCATAGTCACGAGCATAACGAGAAGATAGAATCGTTAGTGCTTCAATATTCAAGTGAAGCATGGACTCAATTTTATTCAAATCTTGTTCCCCGACAGAAGCAAAGTTTCCGAACCCCGCATTGTTAATCCAGGTCTCAATCTCATAATCCTTTAGACTGTCGTAAAAGTCATGAACATTTGCACGCACACTTAAGTCAACTGTCCGAATGACTACATCCAATTTTGCGTTGATTTCAGCCACTTTTGATTGGAGCTTTTCTAATTCCTCCGTTCGACGAGCTGCTAAAATTAAGTTTTTTCCACGAGCAGCAAATGCCAGAGCGGTTTCAAAACCAATTCCTGAGCTTGCTCCCGTAATGACCGTATAATTCATGTATACCCCTCCTGAATTTATTCAATAGCTTCCAATGAGATGGAATGTTTCATTGAGTATACAGATTAGAGTAAACTCTAAGTCAAGGGTATAAAATCTATTCGGAGGTTTCTCATGCGCACGATTGGTGAAGTAGCACATCTATTAGGGATAAGCACACATACGCTGCGGTATTATGAAAAGGAAAAAATAGTGATTCCGGATCGCGATCAAAGCGGTGACAGGCGATATAGCGATTCGCATATTCAATGGCTGCGATTTGTTATCAAGTTAAAAGAAACGCAAATGCCTATCTCGAAAATCAAGAAGTACGCTTCCCTGTTTTTAGAGGGAGAACATACTGCCTCAGCTCGATTGAGTCTTTTAGAAGATCATAAACACTATATTGAGCAACAAATAAAAACTTTAATCGATGTGGATGGTATGCTAGAACGTAAAATTGTTGGTTACAAAGACTACATCAGTAACAGACATTGATTTTCCATTCACAAGTGCCATGTGCGTTATTGTGATTTAAGGGATTCAAATTTGCGTTTCATCCAAAAGCTATCTAGATAAAGTCCAAAGGTTGTATCATGTTTATGAGAGAACTTTAAAATAAAGGTAATGGAATGAGGGTACAACATTTATGTATAGAGTGGCTATTTGCGATGATGAGGAGAAACACAGAGAGTTTGTTAAAAGCATTCTAATTACTTTGTCGATAAAGACAAATATTGAATTTGTAATCGAATCATTCGACTCGGGAGAGCAGTTGGTATCTTATTATGAGCGCCAAGAAACTCCATTCCATATTTTAATTTTGGACATTGAAATGGGTGGAATGAACGGAATTCAAGCAGCCCGAACAATAAGAGGGTTAAATAACCTGGATGAACAAATTATTTTTCTGACAAGTTACCCAAAATATATGGTGGAAAGCTTTGACGTCATGACATATCAGTACTTGATAAAACCCATTGCACCTTCGATCTTGGAGGAGAAAATCATCAAGCTACACCAATACTTTCAAGCACTTGATAAAAAGTATATGGTCATCAAGTCAGGCTATGAAGATGTCGTATTAAAATATGATGAAGTTATTAGTATTGAAGCTGCCAAAAGCTTAACCATAAAAAGCAAGCTGCATTTTACGACCACGAATCAAACCTATGAAAGCAAAGGCATCATTTCTGATTATGCTCTGGCCTTAAAGGACTGTAACTTCATACAAATCCATCGTTCCATTATTATTAATCTGCTTCATGTGAAGAAATTTGCTAGCGGAGTGGTTCTCATGTCCAATGGGAAGGAATTGCCTATAGGTCGTTCTAAAATGAAAGAGGTTAAAGATACTTACACCAAATTTATGATTATGAAGGTCGATTGATATGATTCAAAATAATTTTCTGATTGTCTTTTGCATTATACTTCTGATGGGTGTGCAGGTTAATTTTTTCTTTAATTCGGTATTTGATAAATCAGCTAAAAAACAAAACCGATTCATTTACTTCATTATCTTTGGGTTGCTCGATTACCTATATTTAGTTATACCAGCCTCTCTTATATTATCTTCGATGCTATCTTTTCTTGTGATATTTAGTTTTGCGCAATCTTATACAGTAGAATTTAAAACGAAGTTTACTTTTTCTATACTTTACGGTGTTTTAGGATCTCTCTCTAATTTTATATCGCTATATTTATTTTATTCCCTAGATTCAGTAGACTTTAGCGTTAACTCTATAAATGAACAAGATCAAATAGCCAATACGAAAGCTATTTTACTCAGTTCCATGATCATGTTTGCGATCATTCAGATCATACGACTACTTGCAAAACGTAGAAGTTTCTCTTTGGATAATCGTTACTACGCATTATTCTTGGTTATTCCTGTCGTAAGTATATACCAGCTGAGTATTCTAACTTATAAGGACGTTTATTCTTTCATTTCCGTCATTGGGTTTCTTCTCTTAAACGTTATTCTTTTCTATATTTTTGATAATATCGTTGATAAATTTCAATTTATGCATGAGAATTCGCAATTGCAACATCAAATGGACTATCAAGATGCGAATTACGAAAAAACAGTTCACAGCTTCAAATCGATTAAACGAATCATTCATGATACGAACCAACAGCTTTTGTATATCGAAGAATGTATTAAGCGAAATGAGTTAGAAGCGGCAATGGAACATATTAAGACTACTTTAAATAAAGTCGAAGGAGCCTATCATCGCGTTAATACGGGGAATCTAGTTATAGATGCCCTTGTCACAAATACGCTTAATATTGGACAAGCCAATGGCATAAGAATAGAGACGAAGATCAACTTATATTCACAGGAAGTTAATATTGACCGTTATGACTTATGTGTAGCTCTAGGAAATATGCTAGATAACGCAATAGAAGCTTCTAAACGAGTGAAAATCGCAGAAGATAGGTACATTCTAATCAAAATATATTCTACCGAGTCTACCCTTCTCATTCACATCTTGAATCATATGGAGAATGAAATTGTCTATTTGCACAGCCAAAAATCAAACGCGGAATTTCATGGTATCGGATTAACAAACATAGCGAGAATTTGTGACAAGTACGGTGGTCATATGACCATTGAAACGAAACATAAAGAATTTAATAATATGGTCGTACTTCCATATTAAAGCCACAATCCTTAGACAACATGTTGTTTAGGGATTGTTTTTTTCGTTTCAGGGTCATTTTTATTCTAGCAGACTTTTTCCTTGTATGATCATTTCAGCCAAGTACAATATAGCAAGAATTACGAGGAGGAATTAACAATGAAGAAGGTGGTTTCTGTATTCATGACCGCTATTCTTATTGCAATACCGGTCACCCCTGCTTTTGCTCTAACGAATCCTGATACTGTTAAAGAAAAGGCACAGGAGCAGGCTTCGAAGATCGTATCCGATTATGGTGCAAGTGGATTGCAGTATGCAATTAGGGATCATGGATCCATTGTCTTATCAGGCAGTGCTGGTGTATACGATAAAGAGACCAAGAGTCCGATCACCGAAGACACGATGTTTGGAATCGGCTCGGTAAGTAAAATGTACGTGACTGCTGCAACGATGATGCTGGCTGATTCTAAAAAAATTGATATTGATAAGCCGCTAACCACGTATATCAAGGACTTCAAAATGGCAGATAAACGATATAAACAGATTACGCCACGTATGTTGATGAATCATTCTTCAGGAATTTACGGTAGTCAATATGGGAATAGTTTCCTATTTGAAGATAATGATACGAAAAATCATGATGAATTATTGGTAAGATTACAATCAGAAAGCTTAAAGTCAACCCCCGGCGAGTTTTCGGTATATTGCAATGATGGTTTTCAGCTGCTTGAAATATTGATTGAACGAGTGAGCGGTTTACGTTATAGCGAATTTCTTGAAACCTATATTTCTGATCCTCTTCAATTGACCTCGACCAAAACACCACTTGATTCTTTTGATAGAGACAGGCTCATAAAAACTTATTATCCTGGGGTGGATCAAGCTTTACCCGTTGAGAATGCCAATCTCTTAGGGACAGGAGGCCTTTACTCCACGGCTGAAGAAGTAACTGAATTCGCTGAAGTATTAATCGGGAATCGAACGGATATTTTATCTGAGAAGTCAGTAAAGGCTATGCAAAGTCATGAGTATAGAAAAGGCGTGTGGGTTCCTGAAGAGACAAACTCGATTAACTATGGTCTTGGTTGGGATGCTGTCCGTTTAGCACCATTTAGTGATTACGGAATAACAGCATTATTTAAAGGTGGAGATACGATTATGTATCACGCTGCTTTGGTGACCTTACCCGAACATGATATTACGATTGCTGTGCTTTCATCGGGAGGCGGTAGTACCTATAATAGTTTAGCTGCATCAAATATTTTATTGGAATATCTAAGAGCCAAAGGCACCATTAAAGAAATTCTACCTGAAAAAACATTTGAACCTCCAGTGAAAGTGGACATGCCATCCGATATGCTTGCATACTCTGGGTTATACGGTAGTGTAGGTAAAACGGTAAAACTGGAGATAAAGAACGGGGAGATTCACTCACCTGATCTAGCATTTGAAGGGTTACCGCCGCAAAAATATGTATATACCGGCAATGGACAGTTCATAAACAACGATGGGAATGCAACGATAAGCTTTGACCGAGCGAAGAATGGAAAAACCTATTTAAAACTTAACGCTTATATCAATAATCCAGGATTAGGTCAATCGTTTTCGGTATCCTATGAATTGCAAAAGTTAGCTTCCAATCCACTAAAACAGTCAATGAAAACGGTATGGGAAAATAGGGATGGAAAAAAATACTACGCTTTAGATGAAAAGATCACTTCAGTGATGTATCTAAACAATGCGCTTGTGACCAAAACGATATCCGTTGATATCAGCCATGGATACGCTTCAGGCACTAAAATTGTTGACAAGAATAATGCAGTAAATGTAATTCAGATTCCTGCTTTTGCCGGAAGAGACGCTTTTGATTTGAATTTCTATCAGAAGAATCAAAAAGAGTATGTAAAGATCAATGGATTATCCTATATCAGTGAAGATGCTATTCCAACCTTTAATGATGGGAAAGATTCATTATGCATCATACCATCGGATGGTCAGGCTAGATGGTATAAAATCGATGCAAAATCAGCCAACCGAGTCATGAACGTTGAGACTCCGGAAAGCGGCGGATTCGCCGTTTATGACAAGGATGGAATGACTGTGAACTTTTCAAAGGCAAGTAACAATCATTCGGTAGTACTGCCTGAAAGCGGGAT
Source organism: Brevibacillus sp. RS1.1 (assembly GCF_013284365.1). Lineage (NCBI taxonomy): Bacteria > Bacillati > Bacillota > Bacilli > Caryophanales > Paenibacillaceae > Brevibacillus > Brevibacillus sp. RS1.1. The sequence continues at coordinate 650,653 of NZ_JABSVA010000002.1, read as the reverse complement.
GATCGTTTTTGGTGGGAATGCGGGTGATGTATTTAAAATTAATTTGAAGAATAAATAGATGTAAGCATAAAAGCTCGCATTACTGATAGTATCCTCTTTGAGTAGAAAGTGTAAAAAGCCCGCCCACCTAATGGTGGGGGGTACACTTTACTTGGAGGGGATTTTTCCATGGCTAAAAAAGGTCAAACATTCAAGCGATGTGCCCCGGTCGAGTACCGAAACACATTGGTTGCTTAGGCTTTTTATATTGTGTCTACTTGATAGGGGGAAGACCAAGCTTCAAGGGTTTTTTCGTCCAAACGTGCTAGGCAGGAAGCTGAACCGAGCCACGTATGAGGATTGCCGGCCCAGCACCAGCCTAGCTTCGGTTTATTTTCGCTGATCCACATGGCTGTTACACGTCGGTCGCCACAACGAGAGCCGAGCAGGGAAAAGCCGTTGTTTTTCTTTACCCGATCCGGGAAGTGAGTGATCAGGGCGATCCCTTCCTCCAGTGTGAGCGGAGAACGCTGTTGCTCCAAGAGGATGGGCATCGCGTCATTCGGAGTGATGTTCAGCGTCTCATTTCCTGTATCAATTCCGGTCATCAGGTAAGCCATTCCTGTAGGAATCTCGATGCCTTCGATGGGTGTAAATCGCCGGATTTCTTCTGCATCCATGACACTGAAGCCAGCTTTCTTTTTCCGCTCGATGGCTTGCATCGCTTTTTCTCCGTCGAACCAATCGCCTTTTACCACGAGAACAAAAGGGACAAGGCCCTCCTGCTGTTCGTCTTCTTGAATGGGAAGAGCTTCTGCCAGTGGTTGCAGCGGGACCAGACTTTTCCTGAACGCTTCTGCTGTCATGCCCGCCATTTCAGGATAGCCCTTTTGAATGAGTGTTGTTAGTTGCCGTTCGAATTCTGCTCTGTGCATGGGTTAATGCGCCTCCCTCCACTTTTCACATTCATCTTACAACATTCGTGCAAATTCAAAGGTTTTTCCAAAATAAAAGGAATAAAGCAAATTTCGGTTGAAGTAACTTTACAACTTAGCTTTAATCTTGATGGAAGAAAATCGGAAGGAGGCTGTCTGCCATACGCCCTATTGATATTGCACGTAAGCTGAAGCTGAGTACAAGCGCCTTGCGCAATTATGAAGCGCATGGGCTGGTTCCACCTGTGGAGCGGTCAACGAGCGGATACCGGAAGTATACGGAGGAACACGTCGCCTATTTTACCTGTATTCAAGCCATGTCTCCTGGCTTTGGGATGGATGTGACGGCGCAGGTGATGCGGTTGATCCAGGATAGACAGTTGCAGGCTGCTCTGTGGCGTGTGAATGAGGTACAGGCTAATTTGCAGAGGGATAAGCAGTTAGCGGAACGAAATTTGGCGATGCTTGAAGACGGCCGAGCAGGTAAGGTGGAGGAAGCTGGAATCAGCGAATGGATGACGATTGGAGAAGTAGCAACCATGACTTCTTTGCCTAGCTCAACCATCCGCCACTGGGAAAAGGTTGGACTCATTACAACTTCCCGCGATGAGAAAAATGGCTATCGTCTTTTCAATCGCTCGCAAATCCGTAAAATCATGCTGCTTCGTACGCTGCGACCTGCTGTCTATTCTTTATCGGTTGTGGAGTTAAAGGAAGCCATTGCGAGCATGAATGAAGAGGATGTAAAAGAGGCGCGAAACATCGCTTTGGAAACGCTGCGCTATCTGGATCAGATGAATCTCGTACAAATGCGTGGAGTTTTCTATTTCTATCAATTAGGCAAAGTAGTTCAGTTGGTCGAAGAATAGGGTAGCGAAAAGAGAAAACCCTCTCCTGCACATTTGCAAAAGAGGGGATGTCATCGTTATTCCACAAACAGTGATACTCGCTCAAATCCTGCATCTGAAATGCGAATCAAGCCTGTATCCGAAATATGCAACGTCGGTATGACGACCAGAGCAAGCAAAGACAATGTCATAAAGGCGTAGTTCATCGTGCAGCCCGCCTTCACCAAGGCTTGGCTAATCTCCATGGACTGCTGTACAACTGTTTCATAAGGCTCGGTCGACATCAGTCCAGCTAAACGCAGCGGAAGCTCCACCATTTCGCCGTCTCCAGTCACGACAGCGATACCACCTTGCATGCTGATCACAGCATTGGCTGCTTGTGCCATCCGCTCATCGTCGTTTCCAATGACAAGCACGTTATGGCAGTCATGGGCGACAGTCATGGCAATCGCTGCTGGCTGGTTAAATCCGACATTGCCAACAATCCCGATGCCAGAGCCGCCTGTTTTCCCATGGCGTTCGAAAACAGCCATTTTGCACAAGGTACTCTCGGGTGTAATCTGTAGCTCACTATTTGCGACAGCCACATCGACAAACACTTCGTCCGTCTCTACGTGATTTTCGCGGACAACTGCGACGCGTGTCTTGATCGTCCCGGACGGAACGGGGGTTTTGATGATGAAGTCAGAAGGAGTGAGCTCAGCCTTGATTTTCACAGAGTTGATGGCAAACTCAGGGTAAGGGAACGGAGAAAGCTCGAGCGTCATTTCACCGTTTTCCGCCACTACTTCACCGCGTGCGATCGTCATCACGACATTCACATCAGCCAGATTCCCATCGAGCAAAATGATATCGGCGATGATACCCGGTGCGATCGAGCCTACATCTCGTGCGACACCGAATCGTTCTGCTGTATTAATGGTCGCCATCTGGAAGGCAGTCACAGGCTTGACTCCTTGCGAGATCGCATGTCTGACGATGAAGTTCATATGTCCTTCTTCTTTCAACGAATCACAGATGCGGTCATCGGACACGAGCATCATCCGGCGGGAGTCAATGCCCTGTTCGGTGTGTGCCTTGATCGTTGCCGCAACATCGTGCCAGGCTGAGCCGCGGCGCATTTTGGCATACATGCCAAGGCGTACCCGCTGTGCGACATCTTCGCTGGTCACACATTCATGGTCGCCGGTTACACCCGCAGCTGCATAAGCAGCCAGACGTGGATCGCTTGACGGCCATGTATAGTGACCATCCACTACTTTTCCTGCCCGAAGTGTCGCTTGAATCTCTCCAATCATTTTCGGGTCTCCGTACACGACACCAGGGAAATTCATGACTTCTCCGAGTGCGATCATATCGGGTCCCCAGCTCAATGCTTCCGCGACCTCCGCTGGTCCGAATTCTGCCCCAGCCGTTTCAAAAGAAGCATCCGTTGAAGGGACGCAGGAAGCGACCTGCATGTAAGCAGCCATCGGGGTTTGTCTTGCCTCATCCAGCATGATGCGCAAACCGGGTAGACCGAGAACATTCGAGATCTCATGCGCATCGAAAAAGCCGCCTGTGGTACCAAGCGGCAATACCGCATTGGCGAACTGCGTCACGGACAGCATGCTGCTTTCGATATGACAGTGCCCGTCCAACAGTCCTGGTGCCATATACTTTCCTTTTGCATCGATGATCGTGGTGGATTCATCCGTCATTCCTTCTACAAAAGGACCTACGTAGGCGATACGGGTGCCAACAACAGCGATGGACATATTCGGCAAGATTTCACCGGAGAGAACATTGACGAGAGTGCCGTTATGGATGAAGAGGGTCGCTTTTTTCTCCCCTCTGGAAAAGGCAACGAGATCAGGAATGCAATCTGCGAGTGGAGGTCTTGCAAAGGACGAATGCTGCTGTGTCATGTTTACTATCACCTCATGCTGGATTTGGTTTTTTACATATCGTACACATCGAAGCGGAAGGAAGCTAGTTTTCTTTTAGAAAAAATTTTAAAAAAGAGGGTGCAGTGGATGACGAGAGTAAAAGTCAAATACCTAAAAATATCGTCCTACCTAAAGCTGTGCGTGGGAGCTGGGGTTTCAATTGGGATTTTGGATGGGGCCTTCCGTTTTTTATTATTACTCGTAATGGGGCAGTTGAGCACTTCAAAAGCATTGCTCTTCAGTATGCAGGTAAAGGGATGGGTAGCGGGAATTTTGCAGTTGCTTTCTGTACCGCTACTGTATGGATTGGGTGCAGTCTTATTTAGCCTCATCTCTTATTTTCCTTTTATGTACTATCTCAAATGCAAAAAGGGGCTTGTGATTGAAGGGGTATTTGAAGGGGAACATTACGAGGACATACCAAAATAAAACACCTCCCATTTTCACCTTTGTTGAAAGTGAAAACAGGAGGCGCTGTTTAGTGTTCTGCTACCTCTATTTCATTTGTCTTTGTTTTCCGCAGTTTGTAAATCGCAACGAGTAAAATAAACCACACAGGTGTGATGAACAAGGCGACTCGTGTATCTTCCGCGAGTGCCAGCACGACCAGAATGAAGGCCAGGAATGCCAGGATCAGGTAGTTGGCAAACGGATAGAGCGGCATTTTAAACGAATTCGCTTTTGCTAAATCTGGTCTCGTTTTGCGATATTTCAAATGACAGATGACGGTAATTCCCCAAATAAAGATAAAGCAAACGGTCGAAACGCTAGTGATCAGTGTAAATACGCCTTCTGGCATGACGTAATTCAAGACAACGGCGATAAGGATAACAATCGTCGAAAAGAGGAGTGCATTTGCCGGAACCTTGTTGGCAGTCAGTTTGGTAAGGGGCACAGGTGCATTCTTTTCTTTGGCAAGGGAGTAGACCATCCGGCTTGTACTGAAAATGGCGCTATTACATGCGGAAGCGGCAGATGTCAGTACGACAAAGTTAACGATACCGGCAGCGGCTGCAATGCCAATCGCTGCGAAAACCTGCACAAACGGACTCTCCAACGGGTTGATCGCGTTCCAAGGATAAATGCTCATGATGACGATGAGTGCGCCAACGTAGAAAATCAAAATCCGAATCGGGATTTGGTTAATCGCTTTTGGAATGACTCGTTTTGGGTCTTCTGTTTCACCGGCTGTCAGACCGACGAGCTCGATTCCAACAAATGCGAACACGACCATCTGGAAGGAGAGAAGGAACCCATTGAAGCCGTTCGGGAACATACCGCCATGACTCCATAGATTCGTGAAGCTGGACGCACCAGCATTCGTAGAAAAGCCCTTGATGATCATGAAAATGCCGACAAAAATCAGGGCGAGAATCGCGATGACCTTAACCAGCGCGAACCAAAATTCCATTTCTCCAAAAAGCTTCACTGTCGCCAGGTTCATGATTAACAAAATCACGAGGGCGATTAAGCCTGGCATCCACTGCGGTATTTCTGGAAACCAAAATTGCGTATAAAGACCAACAGCTGTCAGGTCGGCCATGGCGATGGAAATCCAACAAAACCAGTAAGTCCAGCCCGTGACAAATGCGGCCATATTCCCCAAATAGTCTTTGACGAAATCCACAAAAGAATGGTAGTTCAAATTGCTCAACAGGAGCTCCCCAAGTGAGCGCATGATTAAAAAGCAGATGATGCCTGTAATCAAGTAAGCAAATAAGATGGATGGGCCGGCCAAATGAATCGATTTTCCTGCGCCCAAAAATAATCCTGTTCCGATTGCTCCGCCGATCGCGATAAGTTGTACGTGTCTGTTTTTCAGACCTCTCTCCAATTTTTGATCCTGCATACGATCCACCTCTCTCTATTTTTAGTTAGTTTTTAATTTTTAGATTTTTACCAAACAGATAATGTTCATATTAACATAACTATTGTTGTTTCACATATGTTTATTTATTTTTATAGAAAAAAAGCTTTTAATTATGAACGGAATAGTGAGATTTTGGAAGTGTTGGCTCTTTTAAACAAAGGCCGCACTTTTTTTGTATTTCAGAAAAAAGAAGATATTGACATGAGAATGGAAATCATTTAATTTTGCATTAGGGAAACTTTTTTATACACAACCACATTAGTTTTCTTGGGCAAATATTATTGGTACAAGACTACATTGTTGTGTGTAGGCATATATGCATAGAGGAATTACCCGTTTCACCATCGTTTTTTGGACGGGATCATACAACGGGCTATCATTTGGAGGGAAGAAGCATGGAATCGGCTATCGCGGTAAGGGACTTGCATGTCTCCTACTTTGGGAACGAAGTTGTTCGGGATGTCTCGTTTGACGTTGAGCTAGGGAGTATGGTTGGAATCATCGGTCCAAACGGGGCAGGGAAGTCAACCCTGATCAAAGCGCTCTTGGACCTCATTCCAAGAGACAAGGGGAATGTGCGGATTTTTGGGAAAGAGACAAATGAATTCCGGAAGAAAATCGCCTATGTACCACAGCGGAGCATGATTGATTGGACATTTCCGATCACCGTCATGGACACCGTACTGATCGGAACCTATCCAAGTGTCGGACTGTTCAAATTTCCGAAAAAAAAGGAAAAAGCGTGGGCGCTGGAATGCTTGAGAAGAGTAGGGCTGGAGGATTTCCGCGACAGGCAGATTGGGGAGCTCTCCGGCGGGCAGCAACAGCGTGTCTTCCTGGCAAGGGCACTTGCGCAAAAACCGGAGCTACTGCTTCTAGACGAGCCGTTTGTGGGGATTGATGTGGCGAGTGAGGACACCATCATTCGCATTTTGAAAGAGCTGCAATTTCAGGATAAAACAATCGTGGTCGTCCATCATGACTTGTCCAAAGCATATGCGTATTTTGATCAGCTTCTTCTCATGAACAAAGAATTGATCAAGTTTGGTACGGTCGATGAAGTACTGAATCGAGAAGTCATGTCGAGAGCATATTCCTATCAACTACCATTTCTCGAAAAGACCGAGGTGCTTGCATAATGGATTTCTTGATGGCAATTGGACAGTATGAGTTTTTGCAAAAAGCATTGTTTACATCTGTAGTGGTTGGGTTAATCTGTGGCGTCATCGGTAGCTTTATCATCTTACGCGGAATGTCTTTGATGGGGGATGCCATCTCACACGCTGTTTTGCCTGGGGTGGCTCTCTCCTATGCTTTTGGGATCAATTTCTTCGTGGGCGCTGTTTTAACGGGTGTGCTCACCGCAGTTGGAATTGGCTACGTGAGCCAAAATAGCCGCATCAAGAATGACACGGCGATTGGAATTTTGTTCACGTCTGCCTTTGCGATCGGGATCATCATGGTTACGATGCTGAAAAGCAGTACCGATCTGTATCACATTTTATTCGGGAATGTATTAGCTGTGCGCTCGTCAGATATGTGGGTGACGGTTGGTATCGGGGTCATCGTCATCGTGACAGTCTACGCTTTTTTCAAAGAACTGTTACTGACTTCGTTCGATCCAACCATTGCTGCTGCCTACGGCTTGCGTAACAACCTCATTCATTACTTGCTGATGACCTTGTTGACGATGGTAACTGTCGCTTCCTTGCAAACCGTAGGAATCGTGCTCGTAGTCGCCATGTTGATTACACCGGCTGCTACCGCTTATCTTTTGACGGACCGTTTGTCGATCATGATCTTCTTGGCTGGCGGTTTTGGGATGCTGTCTTCGGTTATCGGCCTTTATTTTAGCTTTACCTATAATTTGGCCTCTGGTGCCACGATTGTTGTGGTTGCAACTGTGCTCTTCTTCCTGGCCTTTCTCTTCTCCCGAAAACACGGGGTGGTATGGAAATCAATCCGAGCTCGGCAAAAACGAATCGAGCTCTTAAAGTAAAGGAGAATCATCGTCATGAAGAAGTGGAATCTGTTTTTCGTTTTTCTACTAGCAACCGGATTAATGGCAGCGTGTGGTGCTCAGCAAAGTGCGAACGAGCCCACGAAATCAGAGAGTGACAAGTTGCAGGTCGTAACCACGTATTCGATTCTGTATGACATCGTGAAAAATGTTGGGGGAGATCGAGTAGAGATCCATAGTCTCGCTCCGATTGGCTCCAATCCGCATGAATATGACCCACTACCTGCTGACGTGCAAAAAACGACGGATGCGGACGCGGTTTTCTACAACGGACTGAATTTGGAAGCAGGTAACTCCTGGTTCGATAAACTGATGACCACAGCAGGCAAAACAGGTCCGGATGCACCCGTGTTCCGTCTCAGTGAAGGCGTAGCAGCCAAGCACTTGACGACCAAAGGCAAGGAGAGCGAAGAAGACCCGCACGCGTGGCTAGATGTACGCAATGGCATCAAGTATGCGGAGAACGCAAAAAATGCCTTGATCAAGGTGGACCCAGCCCACAAGGAAACGTATGAGCAAAACGTCAAGAAGTACATCGAACAGCTGACTGCGCTACACGAGGAAGCGGTTAAGCAGTACAACCAGATTCCGAAAGAACAGCGTTTGCTTGTGACGAGTGAGGGAGCGTTCAAATATTTCAGCGAAGCGTACGATTTTGAAGCGGCATACATTTGGGAAATCAACTCAGAGAACCAAGGAACACCCGAGCAGGTCACACAGGTGGTCGATACAATCCGTGCGAAAAAAATCCCGGCTCTGTTCGTAGAGACGAGTATCGATCCACGTAGCATGGAGATGGTATCGAATGAAACAGGTGTACCGATTGTCGGGAAAGTATTTACAGATTCGCTCGGAAAGCCGGGAGAAGATGGTGATACGTACATCAAAATGATGGAATGGAATATCAAGACGATTTACGAAGGATTGACCAAGAAATAAGCTTCGTAAAAGCAAAGCACAGCTCTCCTAATCAGGGGCTGTGCTTTTAAATTCTTCCACTGCTTAACATCCTTCATCAGATTGAGGTATAATAGGCTAGTGTGCAAAAGGAATCCGGAGTATTCATATTTAATCTGTCATATTGAAAGAGAGTGGGATTATGGGTCGTAAGTGGAACAATATTAAAGAGAAGAAAGCTTCTAAAGACGCGAGCACCAGTCGTATTTATGCAAGGTTCGGGAAGGAAATTTACGTAGCGGCAAAGCAAGGCGAGCCGGACCCAGAGTCCAACCGTGCTCTGAAGGTCGTCCTGGAGCGTGCTAAAACGTACAGCGTACCGAAAGCGATTATCGACCGCGCGATTGATAAAGCAAAGGGCGGCTCTGATGAAACGTTTAGCGATCTGCGCTATGAAGGCTTTGGGCCAAACGGTTCCATGATCATCGTGGATGCACTGACCAACAACGTAAACCGCACAGCTCCTGAAGTGCGTGCTGCTTTCAACAAAAACGGCGGTAACATGGGCGTATCCGGTTCGGTAGCTTATATGTTTGACCCAACAGCGGTATTTGGCTTGGAAGGCAAATCCTCTGATGAAGTGCTGGAAATCTTGATGGAAGCGGACGTAGACGTGCGCGACATTTTGGAAGAAGACGGTGCTGTCATCGTTTACGCAGATGCCGAACAATTCCACGCTGTACAAGAAGCACTCAAAAACGGCGGCGTTTCAGAGTTTACCGTAGCTGAACTGACTATGCTGCCACAAAACGAAGTAACGCTGACAGAAGACGTACAAGCTCAATTCGAAAAGCTGATCGATGCTTTGGAAGACTTGGACGATGTGCAGCAGGTGTACCATAACGTTGATTTAGGTGAATAATGTTTTTAATGGAGAAGACCTTTGTTTTAGGACAAGGGTCTTTTTTATGTGCTGTGTATTGGCTGTGGTGAGGAGAAGAATATTTCCAGTCTAGGCTCCAGGCTCCGTCCTGCTGAGGGTTGAGACTGTCCGCTCCGAAGGAATTTGCGGGGAAACGCAAAAGTGGTAGCCGCTTCGAAGCACGGGCACGGTTGCGTTTCTGTTGCCCGCAAATCCCTTCTCCGCTTGGTAGGACTCCACAAGTCGCTACGTCTGGAAATATTCTTCTCTGTCGGAACTTCTCACATTCTTCAATCTTTTAGGGATTTAAAAAATCGGATCATAAGGAAAGTTCGTAGAGGAAACAGGAGAAAACAGCGAAGATCTTTGGTACACCGACCGAGACGGAATGCAAAAAGCGAAACACGCCCTTAAGCGTCTACCTCTGAAACACATCCTGAAAGGACTCCTTTGGACGCGGTTTTGCTTTTTGAAAATGAACGACCAGTATGCTTGGAAGCAGGATGAATTCGAATCAGAAGAAAAGTTCTACTGAATGCCGAATTCCAAAAAGCTGTTTTATCAAACGCAAACTGCATACAAGGAACTGGACGTGTCGACAGGCTGGAAATACGATCACAAAATGACCCAGTTTCCCTCTTACTCCAATGACATGAAGTACCGTTATATTCGGACAGATACGGAAGAATACTTATTAGACTTGCAAAGGGGAAAAAAGGTGATTATGCAGACTCCCGTGTCCTATGGAGATACCCTGTCAAAAATCTTCTGGTCACCTGCCGGACATCAGATTGCAGCAGAGGCGTTTTTTATGGGAGCAGTAAGCTCCCGCGATAGTTATATGTAATCCGCTCCAGCAAGCAAGTCCCGAAGTGCACCTATCCTTTTGGCGATCCTCAAGAGGGCAAAATTAGCCCCTATTCAGATGGGCTTGATAACTTCCGCATCATAGGATGGGCTGGGAATGGGAAATCGTATTACTTGGCCGATCTTGCCTCCGCCCATTATTCTGCTTTTGCATCGGACAAGTCAAGTCAGACGAGAATTTCCGCATTTATGAGCAGCGCTAATCGAGAGAAATAACGAAGGAATTCATAGCAGTCTATGGTGAGTGGAAATCTAGGGCAATTACAGCGGTTTAGGCAATGCGGAAGGTTGGGATGAAGGCGAATACCTTTTATCTTAGGGTCAATGAACTTGAAAGTTCATCTGTTCAAGTGAAAGTGTAGTAAATAAATGCCAAAATGACAGGTCTTTGGTTATAGGTCTTGTTAAGAATGATCCTCTCGGAAATAATGGCGATTCAATTTGTGTTACAACAGTAAAATGGAAAAAATAGAGTTTCCGTTTAATACATTCCTGACAGTTATCATTTTGATTTAACACTAGTGTAATTATCGGGGGGTAATTAGTTCAAAATAGGTTCAATTACAAATGCTAATGAAGCATAAAGATTGTTAAGTAGTATTTGCATTTGAATGTGAAAGTAAATAATTGTTTTAAAATGTTAGCGTGTGACTATTTACGTCATACGCCATATTTTTATTAAAGCAAAAAATATTGTAAAAAATGGAGGATTGTGACAGAATGAGCAAGAAAATCTTTATAAATATGATAATGCGTATTAATATAATGACTTTTTATGTAGTTGGAGGAAAGTATGATACCTATTCAATATATTCACCAAAAAAGCAATAAAAATTTGATTCTATTCGTGCATGGATTTACTGGTGGAATTGACACTTGGGGGACTGATAAGGAGTCCTTTCCTTCAATGCTAGTTGAGGAAGAAGTAATATCAAGTAACTATGATTTAATGTGTGTTAACTATTATTCAAAAATTGTTGAATTTTACATACCTCGAGTTGCTGGGAAGTCGTTCTTAAGAATGTTTGGCTTAGGTAAGTCTGCTATTTCCAAAAATATTGGAATAGCCGAGCTAGGTGAGTTTTTAAAATCGGTTGTAGAGTTTTACTGCTCTCCTTATAAAAATGTAATTATAGTGGCTCATAGTATGGGAGGACTTGTTACTAAATCGTTCCTATTAAACAATAAAACTGAATCAAAAAAAGTTAAATTATTTTTATCGTTAGCAGTTCCTCATAATGGTACTGATTGGGCACGTTTAGGGGAGGCTCTTTCGAGAAATCATCCTCAATTAATCGATTTAAAGCCGCTAAGCAAGACCTTAAATGGTATTAATACAAAATGGATACATAATCAAGTAGAAATGCCAAAAACAATATATTTCTATGGACAGTATGATGAGGTTGTATCTGTAGAAAGTGCTATTGCTTACGAAAATGCAGAGCCTACTAAAGTAGCATGTAATGATGACCATTTCTCAATAACTAAACCATCTTCTAAAGATAGTTTGGTTTATGTTGCTGTAAAAAAATACCTTGTTGACTTCATCGTAAACTTTCAAAGCGAGAATGATATGTTGGTTAAACCCTTTAAAGATGAGGGGCAATTAGATCATGAAATATTCGTATTAAAACTATTGGTGGCGGATGTTCATAAAACACTCGTTCACAATGCAAAATCAACTTTTTTTAATGCGGAATATATGAGGAAATTCTTAATACACCAATCAATAGGAATTGAAGAATTAACGGCTCTATATTCAAAGATTGAACATCTTTATTCAATTGCATTTGGAAAAATATTGGGCGGGACGATAAAAGATAGTAATGACCTTGTTACGGAAATTCATCAAAATATTTTGGATGAAGATAAAGCTTTCCTTAAAAGTACAATTCCCTTAATTGACGCTTATCATAAAACGGGGATGTTACATCAATTAGCAAACGACTTAGAAAAAGATGTATGGTGGGCAAAAGTAAATTCAATTAATGATTTACAATGTTTGAGGGAGGCGATGAAAGAAGATGACTAAACTCCCTTTTATTATTCCGGAACAAGATTTGAATTTGAAAATGGGCACTTTATTAACTATACTTGATTGTCTGTCTTTCACGAAGAGAAAAAAACCCATCTTAACTTTGGATAAAATTTCGATATATGACTTTTTAGTTAAGCACCCGTTTGTACTACATGAAATGACAAAACTTGATCAATCTGTTCCTTACTTCTTACTTAAAGAGTACGAGAAGGGATCTGTTCAAACTAAATTTATTAACAAAAAAAATTTGTTCGATTATTCATCTACACGAAAAACACTCCAAATTTTATTGGTATATCAATTCGTTGACATACTGACCGAAAAAAATGAAATATATTATGTTATCACTGAAAACGGTAAAGAATTTATTGGGGAAATTGACACAGATTACTTGCTACGTATTAGAGAATTATGTGATGTAATCGCCCCCATAACATCTATTGCTCCGTCAAAAATTAAACTATTAATAAATCCGATCTTAGGAGTGTAGAGATGAAAAGTATATCTCCCTTACTATTGATAAATAAATTAGTTTTAGTTGGACATGATGAAAAAGAGTATAGTGTTCCGTTTAATCCTGGTGTGAATATAATTTATGGAGATTCAGATACAGGTAAATCAAGTATTTTAAATTTAATAGACTATTTATTGGGTTCAAAAAAAGTTTACATGTATGAAGAAATCGAAAAAAACGGTAAGTATGCCTTACTTGAAGTTAATTTAAATGGAAGTGTTTACACTATTAAGAGAGATATTTTCAAGCCTGAGGAATTAATTGAGGTTTATTCCACAAGTATTGAAAACATGTCGGAATTATTTCCTGCACTTTACGGCCCTAACTATCAAAAAGAAGGACCAGCAGGATATTTTTCGGATTTCCTTTTGAATGCCTTAAATATACCTCTTGTGAAGATTAAACAAGCTCCATCCAAGATGGATTCAGATTTAAGTAGATTAAGTTTTAGAGATATTTTTAAATTCAATTATCTAGATCAAGATGATGTTGGAAATCGTAATATTCTTGATAGCGGTAATTTTAGTGTTTTCACAAAAAATAAGGAGACTTTTAAATTTCTTCATAATTTATTAGATAGCCAAATTACTGACTTACAGGGGCAGATTAGCGAAAAAACCAATGAGAAGAATAAGCTACTTGAAAGCTATAATGTAATTTCATCGTTTTTCAAAGATACCAATATTCAAACGCTTGAAACATTGAGTGACGATTTAGCTGAATATAAGCAGGAAGTAGAAAATATTAATCGAGAAATACAATCAATTAACACACAAATGCGTTCCGATAATGCATATTTTAACGATCTACGAAATTTAATATTACGATTAGAGTCAGAATTAAAGCTTGATACGGAAGCAAAATCCTTAAAGTTAGCACAGCTAGAACAACATGTTCGATTAAAGAAGGATTACCAACAAGATATTGATAAACTAGAATCCTCTTTAGCTATTATCAAGCGTTTACCAGAGCATAAAGAAGAGGTCGACTGTCCCATCTGTAGTAGTAAAATTGAATATACTAAGTTAGCATTAAATTTTGAAAAAAATAATTCTGAAACTGTCAAAATGGAGATAAAAAGTATAAAAAACAGATTAAAAGAATTAGAAACGTTAATAGATGCTGAGCGAAGAAATATTATTTCTATAGAAGCAGAGGAAAACCATAAGAATGAAAATCTAAAAAAGGCTCGACAAATGCTTGATATTGAAGCTAAAGAATTTGTGTCTCCTTTTATTGCACAGAGAGATGAATTAGTGGCTGAAAAGGCTACTGTAATAGAAAAAATGAATAAAGTTGAATATCTAATAAAACTAAGAAAGCAATTAAACGAAATTATTACTAAATCAAATCATTTGTCCGAGCAAATTGGACAACTAACCAAAAAGTTGGATCAATTGAGAGCAGGTGCTCCTTCTATTGAAGGTGTACTAAGTAATATAGGTAGTAGCCTAGAATTGTTCTTAAAAGCGATTCCTATACGCAAACCATTCGGCATTTCGATAAGCAAAAAGAACTTTTTACCTATTGTCAGAGATAGAAATTATAGCGAACTAACATCGGGTGGACTAAGGACACTAGTCTCAGTTGGATATATTCTGAGTCTATTACAAAATAGTCTTAATAATAGCACCAATTTTCCGAGTATCGTAATGATTGATACTATTGGAAAATATCTTGGGAAAACCAAAAATGGTAATGACAGTATTGAAGTAAATACAAATGAAGATATATTAGAGGGATTAGACGATCCTTCTAAAGTTATAAACCTCTATAGTTTCTTAACAAATCTATCGGAAAAATTTCTAGAGAAGGACAAGTTACATCAAATAATAATTATTGATAATGATTTGCCAGTAGAGTTAGAAGTTATGGTACATCTTCAAAAGTATGTAGTTAAGTATTTTAATGTTCAAGGGAAAAATGGAGGTAGCGTAGGGTTTATAGATAATGCATAGAAAGTTAACCAGCTTCGTAACTAACTAATCTGATAAATAGCTATGAGCAGTGATATACAAACCTACTAACTAATTACCTTTTCATACAATAAGTGAGTATATAAACATTGATATTTTTAATAGAATAGTGTTCCACACTGTGCAGGAAGCATTCAAAAACGTAGGTGTAACCGAGTTTACCGTAGAACTCGCCATGCACAAAACGAAGTAACGCTAACAGAAGATGTACAAGCTCAATTCGAAAAGCTGATCGATGCTTTGGAAGACTTGGACGATGTGCAGCAGGTGTACCATAACGTTGATTTAGGTGAATAATGATTTCAATGGTGAAGACCTTTGTTTTAGGACAAGGGTCTTTTTTATGTGCTGTGTATTGGCTGTGGTGAGGAGAAGAATATTTCCAGTCTAGGCTCAAGGCTCCGTCCTGCTTAGGGTTGAGACTGTCCGCTCCGATGGGATTTGCGGGGAAACGCAAAAGTGGTAGCCGCTACGTCGCTCGGGCACGGTTGCGTTTCTGTTGCCCGCAAATCCCTTCTCCGCTCGGTAGGACTCCACAAGTCGCTACGTCTGGAAATATTCTTCCTAGCGTTACTGCTTACATTTCATCAATCTTTTAAGGCTTTTAAAACCCATCTTAATCTGGAAAGCTCGTAGAGGAAACAGGAGAAAAAAGCGAAGATCTTTGGCACACCGACCGAGGCGCAATGAAAAAAAGAGAAACAAGCTGTTAGCGTCCACCTCTGAGACACTCCCTGAAAGAACGACTTTGGACGCGGGTTTCGCTTTTTTTCATGGAGCCGGGCAGCTTACGCTACCCTGGGGGTGGGACAAGAATCTGAGCGTTTTCTCCTGTTTCCTCCCCACCACGACAGCCCGTCAAACGGTTTATAAAAAGAAAATAAAACCGCCTCCATAAAGGAGACGGCATATATCGAGCTCGTTAGTTTTGAGGTGCTACCGATCATCACGTGCGACGCATCTACCTCCAGTATGAAGTTAGAAGCT
The DNA here is from genome assembly GCF_013284365.1 of Brevibacillus sp. RS1.1. Classification (NCBI taxonomy): domain Bacteria; kingdom Bacillati; phylum Bacillota; class Bacilli; order Caryophanales; family Paenibacillaceae; genus Brevibacillus; species Brevibacillus sp. RS1.1. Next base: position 634,872 of record NZ_JABSVA010000002.1, on the reverse strand, counting down.
TAAAGCAGTGTACGGTTTCCCTTACTCACTAGGTGATCGTGTAAATCATCCATGGCACATCGCCTCCGTAAAGGTCTACAGCCTGATTGAAAACACACCACCGAGCTCGATGAGTATAGTATGAGCAAAGCCCATCTTTTTATTCACTCATCTTTAGCATCTGTTTTCGAATAGCATTTAAAAACTGTTGGTTGCTGTAGGCCGTGCCACCAGCTAATCCTGGTTCAACTGCATTCACGTACATTTGATCGGCTTTGACAGCACGTAGATTTTTCCATGCAGGCTGCTCTTGCAACTGCTTGAAAGCGGGCTGGTCTTCTTTTGTGACCATCACAAACAAGTAGGTGGGATCTTCTTTTGCCAAAGCATCCATAGAGAGTGCGGTACGCTCCTTCATATTCGCGACGACATCTGGGACAGGCAGGGCCAAGTCCGTATATAACAGGTTATTATACCGTTCATCCTTTGGATAGGCGTAAAAGGAGCCTTCTTGGAACCACAGCGTCAGCACTTTCTTTTCCGGGAGTGGAGCGAGCTTGTCGCGGAGTTCCTGTGCATTTTGCTTCACTTTACCTATAAAGGTATCCAAATTGTCATCTCTTCCACGAACATCTGCGAGCAGACGCAAGTTTTCTTGCCAATGAGCTCCATTCGTAGAGACGGGAATGACGGATGCAGCGGTTTGTAATTTGGCCAAGTCTTCCTTGGAGGTCTTGTCAGTTGTCATGATGACGTCAGGTTTAAGGGCAACCAGCTCACCTAGGTTCTCTGTTATATGATAGGGGAGCTGCTTGGCATTTCTGATCATGGCTTGATATTCCGCCGGAAACTTTCCGTTTTTATCCACCGTAGCTGCGACGGGCGGGATTCCCAGCAAGAAAGAATCTTCATACGAAGCAGGGAAGCCAACGAAAACAATAGCTTTGGTTCTGGCCGGAATTGTATAAGTGTTGCCTAAGTAAGTGATCGATCTGGTCGGTTTCGCTGCCGCTGAATCGCCCGTTTGTCCACCATTTCCGCAGGCTGCCAGGACGAGGAGCAAAGCAGCAATCGGGATAGCTAGTAGCCGTTTATACATACAGGTCACTCCGTTCTTACTTCTTGTGTTATCAGGAAAGTAGCAGGACTCATGTAAATTATAGGCTACCCGATCCATCCGTCGCTGTTGCATTCCTGAACATTTTCAAACATTCTGCTGTAACCTTTTTCCTGCTCAAGACACTAATGGGTATCCAAGAAAATTTTCGCATAGGAAAGTAGTCGATCAGCCGACAGCAAGAGAATGGAGGAGCTTCTTTGTATGAAGAAATGAAACATCAGGTCATGGCCATCTATGAGCGGCATTATCATGATGTATATCAATTTTTGCTGTACTTTGCCGGCAGTCAGAATGATGCAGAAGATTTGACGCAGGAGGTTTTTTTGCGAGTGATTCGCTCGCTTGAACGATTTGAAGAGCGATCTGACGTGAAGACATGGCTGTTTGCGATCGCGAAGCATACAGCAATGAATTCCTATCGAAAACGCAAGTGGCAAAAGCTGTTGTCAGGGGACTGGCTGGCTGTTGTGATGCCAGCCTCGGAAGGGAATCCGGCACAGGAAGTAGAAAGCCGGGAGGACGAACAAGAATTGATTGCCGCGATTAAGGGACTGCCACCGCATTACCGCATGGTTGTCATTCTGCGAGGCATTAAAGAGTACAGCGTCAAAGAGACTGCTGAAATACTGGGTTGTTCTGAATCAAACGTGAAAACGACGATGCACCGGGCACTGAAGCTGCTGCATGGCAAACTTTCGCATACGAAGAAGGGGGAATTGTACAGTGGATTGGCAAAATGAACGAGATATGCTGGAACGGTTAGTGACTCTGCAAAAAAGTACACCCCCACGCAAGGAGTTTGTAGAGAGTTTACGTACAGTGCTGGAACAAGAAACAATTCGGGTTGGCAAGAGGAGACGGCTGTTATTGAAGCCGTTGAAGGCGGGGATGGCAGCAGTAGTGATCGCTTCTGGATTTGGCCTGTATATCATGGCTGGGATGGGGCAAAACGAAAGCGTGAACCCTCAAGTGACGGCAACAAGTAGTCCGCAGCTTCCCGCCCATCCTGTATACGAGCAGGCGAAGAAACTGCTGCAAGAATTGGCAGGGCGAGATGCAAGCCAATATGCGGTAAACGGCATGCTGTCCAATACTGAAACAGGTCATGTCGTGATGAACAAGACGGTTAACAACATTCCGGTTCTCGACGACCAATACACGTTTACAATAGACAAGGCGGGCAGGCAGCATAAAAAAGTGGTACAGACAAACGATACGACAGGCATGGTCTTTCCTGATCCCAATAAGGCAATGCCAGTAAAAAAGGCAGAACAAATTTTTGGGCAAAGCGCCCGGCTGCTCTATTCAGAGTGGGAATGGCGATTGCAATATGAGTTTCCTTTTTCAGGTGACATTGATGCCATTACAGGAGAAATTTACCCAACAGAACGCTATCATCCCGATTACAGTCTAGTAGATATGCCACCAATTCCTGTGAAACCGGGAGGCATAAAGCTGGTAGCTCCCAACATCGAAGAAGCAGATAGACTTTTTCGGGAGTGGGGATTCGAGCCTCCGTTTTCCTTCGTTATTCAAGAAGGCTCAGGCGTACATACGTACAAAATGGAAACGCGAACCAAACAGAAAATAGAACTGGACGTAGTAACAGATACAGGAAAAATTCTGAACTATCGGTATGAAAATAACCATGAGAAAAAGGAAAAGCTCCCTCATCCGAAGCTGGAAAACGTGCAAGAAGTAGCAGAGCAATTTCAGAAATACCTTCCGTTAGATACCAAAGAACTGCTACTTGGTTCTGCCACTAGAAAAGGCAACATTGAAACCTATCAATTCTTTAAGTCCCATCAGGGAGTCCCGATTATGGGGGGGTATACGGTTTATTTTGATGTGGACAGGAAACAGGTGATCGGAGTCGATCCTACGTATACCATGGAGTCTAAGCCGCTTCCTGACAAAAGCAAGGCAATGTCACGGGAAGACGCGACTAGCGTATACGTCACCCATCGTCCACTCCGATTGGTCTATAAGCTGATGGAGAACCCAACTACAGGAAGGGTAGAGCCGCGTCTCGTCTATCATATTTATTATCACGATACCCCGCTCTATATGGTGGATGCGCTGACAGGGGAGTGGGTGCGTAGTTAATAACATCGAAACAACCGAAAAACCAGGGAGGAGATTCCCTGGTTTTTCGCTATGTCGCTTATTTGAAAAGCGGAACATAAATATCAATCTCGTTGTCTTCCTGCCCTGGCTTGTAGCGCTCATCCCAATACTCAAAATCAAATCCGGCATACTCATATCCCGATTCGCAGAGCCAAGACCCGTAGAGAGAACCATATGTCTCGCCTAAGTTTGTCTCAGGTCCCTTGTGGGTTACTTTTGCAAATGTTCCCGCGGGAATCGTGTGACTGACCATCCCTTCAGGAATATCGGCGAGGCTGGAAACTTCGACGCCAATAATTGTGGTAAAAGGATCTACCGCCGCATCGAAGTCAGCAGTGTCAGGATAGATTTGGATCAGGTATTCGCCCTCACCAACCTGATGGTGAATTTCGTTTTTTCTAGCTCGCAAAGCTCCAGTGGTAATAGCGGAGAGCTTTTTGCCCAAGTCTTCTGTCACATTCGCCGTAAAAGTGATACCAATGACATGTGTTTCCTCGCGAGTGAGAATAGTTGGCTTCACGAGATAACGTCCTTTCGTCTAGTAGAATCGGGAACAGAGCTAATCCAGCAGCTATTTCAGCTCTCTGGCATATATCTTCGTTCCATCATGCGTAAACGTACCGATATATTTCTTGCCACCTACCGTATATTCCATAGAAACGGTTTCCTTTCTAGGAGGCGTAAGCAGCTTGTGCGGAAACGGGAATGGCTGTTTGTTCGCCACGTGCCTGACACGATAAAAACACCGGATTGGAAGTTGGATTCCACCTTGTAATTTCGTGAAGGCTTCAGCACGACTTTTCCTTCGTGCGTAATAAAGTGGGTCATGCCATTTATTTTCACGCGATGTAATCCTTCGCTGTACCCCATGTACTCATCAAAGAAAGGCTTTGCGTGTATTTTGCCATTCATATCTTTTAAACCAAATTTGTAGGATAAAACCATGCCATCCTTTACGTTACGTTTGACAAAAGGGTAGTGAAGAATATCGAAAGTGGTAGCTCCCGTATATTCACTTGGGATCGTGAAAAGTTCCTCATCTGTGATCTGCTTGGATGTTTTCGTACGAGCATTATACAGATAAGACGTATAGCTCGTAGGGGAGTACAAAAACCATTCTCCGTCAATTTGCGTAAAATAATTGTTGTAAGCACCTAATTCCTGTGTGTTGCCTTGTTGATCGAAAATAATAAATGAGCTGTTTCCGTAGAACGTAATAATATGAAAAAAACCGTATCCGTCTTGCAACGGACTCATGTACCCCGGATATGCTAACGATTCCTGCTGATCGATTACTTTCCCCGTAGGAGAAACAAGGGCAAAATGAGGGAACCATTCATGTTTGAACTCTTTGTAAAAGGGATCGTTTGGACTCGATCCTGCAAATGGTACGAAAAATGGTTCCGTTAGTCCAGGTGGTACCTGAATCTCTTTTTCTGTCGGAACGTGCTTGAGTACTGTCGTTTCCGGTCTGTCTGAACGGATGGCATTTTCGGAATGTGCGACAGAAGGAACGTTTGATAGAGTAAGGATCAGAGCTAACAGAATGTTGACGTAGTTGGTCTTTTTCATAGGTAGAATCACTTTCTCTTTCTATTTTTGTACGTAAAAGGTAGATGTTTCTCGAAAGGTGTATGTCGCGCATGTGTTGATCTTACAAGATTTGGATGATAGAATTACATACATAGATTTATGATGTATTGTTTATCTAGGTATTTGCGGTTAAATCGGGAGGCACTATGAAAATCAATAAGGAGCTTTTAAAAGGCAGCACCGTGATCCTGATCTTGACGATGCTGGATCGAAAGGAAATGTACGGGTACGAGATCGCGAAAGCCATCGAGAAGGAGTCAAATGGTCTGTTTACGCTAAAAGAAGGGACGCTGTATCCGATCTTGCATGCGCTCGAAGCGGAGCGTTATGTGGAAGCGTATTGGGATGAGAAGGATGGCAGAAAGCGTAAATATTACCGGATTACGGCAGAAGGCCGCGGACAATTGAAGGAGAAAAAGCTCGAGTGGCATACGTTCCGCGATGGGATTGATCGGGTGCTGGGAGAGGGAAGAGCATGAAGCAGACGAATACACATCCATTGATTGCAGACTATCTCGATCATGTATGTCGCCATGTGCGGGCAACGGAAATGCATCGCAAAATTCGCGATGAGCTGGAAAGTCACTTGCTTGATTTAATGGATGAACACATGGAAGAGGGCGTGGAAGAGGAAGAAGCGGTGAGGCAAGCCATTTTGCATATGGGTGATTCTGCTGCGGTTGGGAAGCAGCTGCATCGGATTTATAAGCCCAAAGTGGAGTGGAGGCTTCTGGTGTATGTGGTGGCTTTTCTGGCTGTTGGTCTGTTTACGATGTATGGAATGCAGGTCAGTTTTATCGAGTTTAAACTGGACAGTTACTGGTTCTATGGCATATTGGGTATCGGGGTGATGCTCGCTGTTACCTTCACGGATTATCGCAAGCTTTTGCCGTACTCGTTGCATTTGTACATGCTAACTGTGGGCGTGTTTTTTCTCATTCTTGCGTACGACTATACAATGAATGGAAAAACATATATGTACCTTGGTGGCACGATTAGGATCGATTTTGTGGCAATGTCCATGTATTTGTTTCTCATAAGCGTTGCGGGTATGCTTCTTACAAGGACGTGGCGATTTCGGAGCACGGCTTCCAAGCTGACCGTATTTGTTTTGCTGCCAGCTTGCCTCTTTGTTATGGCTGGATCGATTATGGAACTCATGCTGTACCTATTTGGATTCATGATACTCATGATGTATACGAAAACCGTCCGGAAAGAAAAACTCTATCTAGTGATTGTGTCTGCTATTGTTTGGACAGCTGCCTGTTTATTGGATAGATACACGCTAGGAAGGGTGCAGGGCTGGGTACAACCGACCAAAGATCCGCTCGGAAAGGGATATGAATATCTAGCGTCGATGGAAGCAATTCGCTCGGCAGGTTTTTGGGGAAGGGGCTCCAATGCTCCATTACCGAGAATGTCTTATTTAGACTCCGATTTCAAATTTACGTACTTAATCCATAGTTATGGCTGGATTGCGGGCATCTTGATCTTGTTAGCCGTTGCTCTGTTTATAATTAGACTGGCTCGGGTCGTCAAGGAAGTGGACGAGCCATATGGAAAGCATCTCATTGTCAGTATCGTTCCTTTATTCTCCCTGTTCTTCGTTTGGCCACTGCTGATGTCAACCGGCATGCTGCCAATCGTGAATATTGAGATTCCTTTTCTCAGCTATGGCAACATAGGGACTTCTTTGGCTCATTTCGCTGTCCTCGGTCTCGTTCTGAGTGTCCATCGGCATAGAAACTCAATAGGGAAGCCACATACCTTCGTGGCAAAATAGCAATCCATAAGAAGCCTCGTGCAATCGGGAATGATAGGATATAGACATCAAGGAAAAACAAACCCGAGGAGGAAGTACACATGGCATTGCAATCCAAACAAATTTTCGTTAATTTACCGGTGAAGGACCTCAACAAATCGATCGACTTCTTTACGGCGATCGGGTATGAATTTAACCCGCAATTTACGGATCAAAATGCAGCATGCATGGTGATCGGCGAAAATATTTTTGCTATGCTGCTCGTTGAAGAGTTTTTCCAAACGTTTACGAAAAAAGAGCTGACGGATGCAACCAGAAGTACCGAGGTCATTGTCGCGTTGTCTGCGGACAGTAGAGCGCAAGTCGATGAGATCGTAAACAAAGCATTTGCTACGGGCGCAACTCCAGCGAAAGACCCGGTTGACCATGGCTTCATGTACGGTTGGAGCTTTCAAGATTTGGACGGCCATCTGTGGGAGTTCTTGCATATGGATCAAGGCGCTGTTCCACAGGAATAATAGACCAAGAAAACGAACTGAGGGCAAAAAGCACGGGATCGAAAAAAGATTCCAGCTTTTTGCCCTCTTTTTCCATTTAATACTGGCACATCCCAAGTGGATTCCCGTCCGGGTCAAACAAAGGTCTGCACCCAAGCTTTTCTTCATACCATTTTGCAGACGCGCTTGGGTCCGTCACAGGTATAAAAACCCCTTCCATGCCTTTTAACAGTGATTGAGCCATCTTTTCATCTCCCATTCGACCAAAAATCAATCACCTACCATTTTCGGCGACGATGGTAGGAAAAACCTGTAATTCCCACACTTTCATTTAGACAATCACTCGTGACATTTCGCTAGCTAAGCGTTATCTTGTACGTAAGAACACAGATGGGGTGAACGGATGCGCTTCTATACAACCTACATAAAAAAATACGGCGTAGTCGCCGGGATTTCCATGTTTTTCTTAGCGTTGGAGGCGGTATGTGATCTATTGCAGCCGACGATTCTGTCTCACATTATCGATACGGGTATCGGAAACCGGGATATGGATTACGTGCTCAAGACAGGCGGGCTGATGCTGCTCGTTACGGCAATGGGGGCAGTCGCGGCATCGATCCGCAATGTGCTGGCGACATACGTGTCGCAAAACTTTGGTGCGCAGCTGCGCGCAGATTTGTTTTCCAAAGTGCAATCCTTATCCTTTGAAAACCTAAACAAGTTCGATAGAGCCTCACTCGTGACACGTCTGACTAATGACGTCAATCAAGTGCAGATGTTTGTAAACGGCATGATGCGAATATTCGTCAAAGCGCCGTTGATGTGCATTGGCGGGTTGTTTATGGCAACCCAATTGAACTTGGATTTGGCTGTGATTCTCGCCATTGTCGTACCCATTGTGGGTCTGTTTATTTTCTTGAATATGAAAATCGGTTTTCCGTTCTTCCTGAAGGTACAGCAAGCACTCGACCGAGTGAACGGTGCGATGCGTGAGTATTTATCTGGGGTACGTGTCGTTAAGGCATTCAATCGCTTTGATTTCGAGCGTGGCAAGTTTACACGGGCAAACGAAGAGCTGCAGTCCAAATCGGTCTCGGCTACGCGAGTGATGTCCATCTTCAGTCCAGCGATCATGCTGACGATGAACCTCGGAATTGTCGCGGTCCTCTGGCTTGGGGGGCTTGGCGTAGGACAAGGAAACATCGAGGTCGGTCATATTATCGCGTTTACGAACTACATGACCCAAATCCTATTTTCACTCATGATGATTTCCTTGGTATTTAACATGTTTGTCCGGGCCAAAGCATCGGCAGGACGCATCGGAGAAGTATTTGCGGAGGAAAACCAAATGAGCTGGAAGGAGGAACAACCGCACGAGCTTCCAGGCAAAAAGGGACGCATCGACTTCGAAGAGGTCAGCTTCTCGTATGATGGAGAAGGCGGTCAGCCAGTACTCAAGCAGATTTCGTTTACTTGTCTGCCGGGGGAGACAGTCGGGATTATCGGCTCGACAGGCTCTGGAAAAAGCAGTTTGGTTGGTTTGATTCCACGGTTTTATGATGTAACGGAAGGCACGATTCGAGTAGATGGCATCGATGTACGCGATATCGAACCGAAGCGATTGCGCGAAAAAATGGCGATTGTGCCGCAAAAAACAATGCTGTTTACGGGCACGGTGATGGAAAACATTCGTTGGGGCAAGGCAGAGGCGACCCACGAGGAGGTCGAGCTAGCGGCACGTATGGCGCAGGCTCACGAGTTCATCTCCGCCACTCCTGAAGGCTATGAGACACGCGTAGGACAGGGAGGAGTCAATTTCTCTGGAGGACAGAAGCAGCGTATTTCTATAGCCAGGGCCTTGGTGAAAAAGCCGGAAATCCTCATTCTCGATGACAGTACAAGCGCGGTAGATGTGGCAACAGAAGGGAAGATTAAGGATGCGCTCCGAGCCTATGCGGCTGGCCTTACCTGCATTTTGATTGCACAGAGAATAACCTCTGTCATGGATGCGGACAAAATCATCGTGCTCGACAATGGTGAAGTTGCGGGCATCGGTACGCATGACGAATTGATGACCTCTTGCCAGGTCTATCAGGAAATCTTTCAGTCACAAATCGGCCGGGAGGTGAAGTAAGGTGAGTCAACAGAAGCAACAACAACCTGTCTTTTCACCGAGACCTGGCCGGGGCTTTGGACATGGTGCTGCCAGAGGTCCAGTAAGTAAGCCCAAAAATTTTTCAGGTACGCTAAAAAGACTCTGGTTAGCTTTTGGCAAAGAAAAAAAGCTGCTGCCGATCGTATTCGCCATTGTATTTGTCGATGCACTCCTCATGCTGTCTGCGCCTTATTTGATTGGAAAGTCGATTGATGCGATGACAGGTGGCGAGGAAGCTCTTAGCTTTTTGTCAATCCTCATTCTTGCTTTGCTCGGCTCGTATATCTTCGATGGGGCACTGACGTTTTTGCAAAGCTGGTTGATGGCAGGCATCTCACAACGGATCGTCACGAATCTGAGGCAATCCCTTTTTGACAAGCTGCAAAAGCTGCCAATTGCTTATTTCGATTCGCGGACGCACGGGGAGTTGATGAGCAGGCTCACGAATGATATCGACAACGTCAGCAGCTCCATTTCCCAATCGACAACGCAATTGATGTCAGGGGGGATCGTGATCCTCGGTTCGCTGGTGATGATGCTCGTCTTGTCTCCGATCCTGACACTTGCATGCCTGATCACGGTGCCACTCGTGTTTCTACTCACACGCACGATTGCCAAACGAACGAGCGTACTGTTCAAAAATCAGCAGATGGAGTTAGGTAAGCTAAATGGACACATTGAAGAGACGATTTCAGGCATACAGGTAGTGCAGGCCTTCAATTATGAGCAAAAAGCCATTGAGGACTTTACGACGATCAATGACCGGCTCAGCAAGATCGGGATGAAGGCACAGGTATGGACGGGCTTTCTCATGCCGATCATGAACGTGATTAACAACCTCGGCTTTGCCATGGTAGCGATTGTCGGAGGCGTTCTCGCTGTCAAAGGATTGATCACAGTCGGTGTGATTGCGAGCTTTCTCAGTTATTCCCGCCAGTTTGTCCGTCCGCTGAACGACCTCGCGAATATTTTCAATGTGCTTCAATCCGGTGTTGCTGGGGCGGAGCGGGTGTTTGAGGTATTGGATGAACAAGAGGAGCCAGTGGATTCTCCGGGTGCCACTGTGCTCGCACAGCCAAAGGGTCACGTTGTGTTCGATCAGGTCAGCTTTGGCTATCGTCCAGATCAACTGATTTTGAAAAATATCAGCTTCGAGGCGCAGGCAGGGAGTACCATCGCGTTAGTCGGACCGACGGGTGCAGGCAAGACCACCATTGTGAATTTGCTCACGCGGTTTTATGATGTGACCTCGGGTACGATTTATTTGGACGGAAAAGACATTCGAGAGTATTCGCGGGACAGCTTGCGGCGCAGCTTTGGCTTTGTTTTGCAGGATACGTACTTGTTCTCTGGTACGATCAAGGAGAATATTATGTACGGCAAGCCAGATGCGACAGATACGGAGGTAGTAGCCGCTGCGAAAATGGCAAATGCAGATGTATTCATCAATCGGCTTCCGATGCGTTATGATACGATGCTGACGGAAAATGGGGGCAACCTGAGTCAAGGACAACGCCAGCTTTTGGCGATTGCCCGCGTCATACTCGCCAAGCCCTCGCTGCTCATACTCGATGAGGCGACAAGCAGCATCGACACACGGACAGAGCTGAATATCCAGGATGCGCTCCTCACCATTATGGATGGGCGTACGAGCTTTGTGATTGCGCACAGGCTTAATACCATTCGGGATGCCGACACGATTATGGTCGTGGATCGGGGAGAGATCGTGGAAAAAGGCAGTCACGATGAACTTATTGAGCAAAAAGGTACCTACTATCAATTGTTTTACAACCAGTTTAAAAATCTGGAGGCTGCTGGGGAATAACAGAGCCCCCCGTCCAAACACGGAAATGACGTGGAGGACGGGGGGCTTTTTAATAGTTAGGATGCTGGTTTGCTGGCAGCGATCAACAAGAAGATCGGCCGACGCGCATCCCGGGTATATCCAGCTTTTCCTCAGGAGGACCAGGTTCAGCGACTTTTGTAAGGTGAAATCCGGCAGCAAGTGTTCGAAGAAAATAATGTTGTAGACTCGGAAAATAAAGTGATAGACTGTGAAAATATTGTTTTAGACTGGCGAGGCGTTACTACGCTAACGAGCAGGAAAGTTCCCACTATGCAGTTGTATATGTATGAGTAATAACCGCTCTCCATACTTGGAAAGAACAAGCGATTGAAGTCAGAGCAGCTTGTTTAGATGTAGCTTTGCGCCGACTTCCAAAACCGAAACAACAATTTGTATATGGAATCGATCAAACTGTTTTTCTCTCCAATCAATCCCGCGCAGCTTACCTAAGCGAAGATGGTGCACACGTCATATCCGTGATCAAGTATCAAGGAATAGAGACAAATACAGAAAGAGATTTACAAGAACTGGAACAAACCTTGGATTTGGTTCAACCAGGTTGGCAGGACGAATTAGTTGTCAAACAATACCTTTCCAAAGGTCACGGTTTGCCATGATTTTATGCATATGAAACGTCAAGAGAACCCAGGGCCCGCTGTCCCGGAAATTAGTGGGTTATATGTAGCAGGAGAGTGGGCATCTCACGGTGAACTACTGGTCGATGCTTCGACAGCAAGCGCTAAAAGAGCTGTACAGCATATACTCTCGCATGAGGAAATGGAGAGAGCCCTCAACTATGAGTATAGAAACATTGTATAAATTATATAAAACGCCTCTTTTCTCGTTAGCATATCGGATGCTCGGGAGTGTTATGGATGCGGAAGACATTGTACAAGAAGCCTTTCTTGCATTTCAGCCCCTTTGATCTCGATGGCAGAGGGTCAAATAAAGTAGTTTGTGAACTCTCTCATACAAGGAAATACGAGCAAACTGCTTGAGCTAGTCAGTGAAAATGTCGTTTTCTATTCAGACGGCGGAGGCAAAGTAAGAGCTGCGCAGATTCCTATCATTGGCTTTGATAAAGTCATTAATTTGCATCATAATCTGCTCAGAATGTATGAAGGGAAGTATTCTTATTCGTTCCTTATAGTAAACGGGTTGCCGGGGATTCGAATCAATATAGATGGAAATATTCAGTATATATACTTAATTTGCCCCCATTCAAAGCTCCTCGTGCAGTCCAGGGGCAGTGAAATCAACAATCGTGGGAGAGCGCTAACTGGCAGTGTAGAGGTCTGGCTTCAGGCTTCAGGTTATGGTCTTTTTCTGTCCCCATTAGCGTACGATCAGAGAATAACTTATTTTCCAAAATGTGGTATTATTATTTTCTGCGTGTTTGAATTTTTTGACTGAATAGTCGAATCGGTGAGGGTGAAAACAGCGTATTATTATTGACTTTTCACAAGTGGAAACTATATAGTTCTAAAATAATGATCAAGATTTAAACTATCTGATGTATACTTTAGTAACATCATAAATTTGAGTCTTAATAGATGTGTAAATATTGAGATAACGGAGTGTTTCGATGGAAAACATGAAAGATCTCATTCTTTATTCCCAAGATGAAGGAATAGCAAAAATCACTTTAAATCGTCCTGAATCCTTAAATGCTTTGAACTTAGAACTACTTCTTAGCCTATCTGAAACCTTAGATAAAGTTAAGGTAGATCAGAATGTAAAAGCTGTAATTATAACTGGAGCTGGAGAAAAAATATTTTCTGTAGGTGCTGATATTAAGCTATTACACTCTTTAACTCCCCTTGAGGTAAGAGATCTAGCTAAACTTGCTGTCGAGATTACTCATAAAATAGAATCCTTGGGTAAAGTAGTAGTTGCTGCTATAAACGGCACAGCATTAGGAGGAGGACTTGAGATTGCAGAAGCCTGTATGCTGCGTATTGCAGCATCACATGCGCAACTCGGACATCCTGAAGTTCGGATTGGTGCAGTAGCTGGTTTCGGTGGTACCACTCGCCTACCACGATTAATCGGAAAGGGTCGAGCAGCGGAACTGTTACTAACTGGAAATTCTATCAACGCGGAACAAGCATATAATATGGGACTAGTAAACAAAGTAGTTGAACCTGGGAAATTACTTATAGAAGCCGAAAATATGATTCGAGGAATTTTATCCCAATCACCTATGGCAGTAAAATTGACTTGGGAGGCTCTGCACCACGGCCTAAATTTAACATTAGAAGAGTCTGCCCAACTCGATGCGAATTACTTTGGTTTAGTCGCTTCCACTGAAGACTTCAAAATCGGTACGAAATCCTTCATAGATAAGACAACACCGGTGTATAGTAAAATCACAAATAAAGAACACGTAATACAAGTCGCTGCACAATTATTTTTGAAAAATGGCAATACATCAATGGATGAAGTGATGAAAATAAGTAAAGTTTCGAAATCCAATATTTACTATCACTTCAAAAACAAGGAAGATCTTCAATTAGCTGTTGTAAAGTATTGGACTAGTTTATATGAGTCCTGTCTGATAGAAGCCTTAAAGCAAGATTATCGACCTGTCAGAGAGCGTTTAAGTGATTTTACTGAACTACTTTTAGGTGGCGTGATAGAAAGAAATGGAGTTGGGAATTGTCCCTTCATTTCTTTGTACATCCAGTCTTCTGAACAATCTTCTGAAATAAAGGATGCTATCACTCTATTTTTCCGTGAAATTGAACCGATCGTCATTAAAATATTTAAACAAGGGAAGGATAATAATGAATTCAATAAAACTGTTCACCCTAAACAGATGGCATTATTATTCTTAAGCACATTAGAAGGTTCTCTTATTCTCGGAGTAATGATGAAGGACCCTTTACTTATTAAACAAACAATAGACAACTTCTTTCTTCTTCTTGAGTAACATATTTCTCATCCGCTCACCTCTATATAAGCGAAATAAAAAACAGGCAATCCAGTCTGTTTTTTTTTGTATTCGGATTTTTTAGTGGAGACAAACTCAAAACATCTCACTTATAAATCGGAGAATATGGTGGTATTTTGCTAAAGACTTGATTTGTAGCAATATCTTAGTACAATGGTTTTATGACTACTCAAAAATCATTGAATAATGACCACAGGGTCAAAATGTTTCAAGCACTAGCTGATGAAACAAGATTGGAAATCATACGAGTTCTATACGCCAATAAGAAGGAGATGAATTGCGGGGAAGTTGGGGACATTTGCAATACTTCGAAGTCGAATACTTCGTATCATTTGCGTACTTTAAGGGAGGCGAAATTGATTAAGGTACGAAAAGAAGCTCAAACGAAGTATACGAGTATCGACATGGAGACCTTTGAATCTTACTTGCCGGGATTTCTTGATACGTTGTAGAAAGAAATTCTTTTTTTCTTCATTAGTTCAAAAGTTATTGTACAACGAAACTAGTGTCGATAGGAGAAGATGAATCTCATGATAAAGTTAACAGCTTTATTTTTTCTCATCATGTTTGTTATCGGTACAGATACATTTTTGATTTCTCCGCTCATCCCCACTCTTCAGAAATTGTTTCATATCCCGACCGAATATGCCGGTTGGATGGTCGGGGCATATGCGTTGGGATATGCCATATTTGCTCTGATAGCCGGACCGCTTTCCGATGGATGGGATCGCAAAAAAGTAATGTTTTCCGGCATGGTTTGCTTCTCGGTTTCAACCATTTTATGCGGCTTTGCGACAGGATTTTGGACGATGTTTTTATTCCGTTTTTTAGCCGGAGTCAGCGCAGCATTCACAGCGCCGCAAGTCTGGGCCTCTATTCCTGCTCTGTTCCCTGCGGCAAAGACCGCCAAAGTATCAGGAATCGTAATGGCAGGCTTGGCTGCTTCCCAAGCGTTCGGCATACCGATTGGAGGCATGCTTGCTGCAAACCATTGGTCTTATCCTTTTTTTGCAATCGGTGCATGCTCGTTGTTGGTGGCGATATTTATCCCTTATGCTTTACCCGAAATGAAACCGAATCAAGACCTAAGAACCAAGCTTCCGATATTTAAAAGATACGTCCCGCTATTGACAAGCCGAATCGTGAGAAGATCTTTCCTGGCTCATTTCTTATTTCAATGTGGATTTTTTGCTGCCTTTTCTTTCATTGGAAAATGGATGACGGACCGCTTTCACCTTTCGGTTGATCAAGTGGGGTACGTAATGTTTTTTCTTGGCCTAGGAAATATAGTGGGAAGCTTTAGCGGTGCTTATGTGATCAAAATGTTGAATCGTTTCAATACGATGGTTGTGGGCATTCTCGTCTCTATTGCATGTTTTATTGCTTTGCCTCACCTGCCATCGGTTGCGTCTTTCGAAGGGGTATACTTTTTCGTATTCGCAACCATGGGCATCGTCTTTCCGCTCATAATGGGAATGCTGAATTCATTAAATCCGACAATTCGTGGCACGATCTCTAGCTTGGCCAATTCGATCATGTACGCTGCGACAACACTCGGCTCTTGGTTCGCCGGCTTGATTTATGCGACATTTAACGGTTTTTTCGCCGTAGGCATATTTGCGGCTATATGCTTTGCCGGTTCGTTGTTCTCTTTTATAGCAAGTGGTATTTTGACTAATCACGCTAAAACAGAAAAAGATTATGCATCATAAATGCATACAAAAAAATAAAATGAATATTTTAAATCTTACGAAATTCAACATCCTAAGTATTAGTGAGAATGAATATGAATTTCTAATACAAGTAGTGACGAACTCTCCACCTTTAGCTTGCCCTCATTGTGGAAGCAAAGCGAACCTCTACAAGCACGGTAACAGAGAACATGTTTGTATGGACTTACCTATTCACGGTAAGCGTGTAGGGCTTCTCATAAAGCGCCAGAGGTATCGTTGTCGTGAATGCTTTCAAACCTTTTGGGAACGCTTGGACCACACCATTGACGCAAAGCGGAACTGTACAAAGCGATTGTTGTCCTACGTAGAGAAGGAAAGCCTTACTCGTACATTCGTCAGTATTTCAGAAGACGTGGGGCTTAACGAAAAGACGATCCGCAATATCTTTCGCGATTACATTAACCACCTCGAAATGACATTTCGGTTTGTGACACCTAATTGGCTTGGCATAGATGAAATTCATATAATCAAGCCTCGTTGCGTATTAACCAACATTGAAGAACGAACATTGCTGGACATTCTTCCTAATCGCAATAAGGAAACAGTTGTTGGATATCTCTCACGACTTCCGAACAAAGGGCGAATACAGTATTTCACGATGGATATGTGGAAACCGTATAGAGACGCTGTGAAGGCTGTATTGCCAAAGGCTACTATCATCATCGATAAGTTTCACGTTGTCCGTATGGCGAACCAAGCGTTAGAAACCATCCATAAACAGCTAAGAGAGGATTTATCACCAACGGAACGGCGTGGGCTCATGCACGACCGATTTATCCTTCTGAAACGCCATAAAGAGCTTACAGAGATGGATAAAATAACGCTTGACCTATGGACGAAGAATCACCCCACTCTCGGTATTGCGTATAACTTGAAGGAATCATTCTTCGATATTTGGGATTGCGATTCAAGACAAAAGGCATTCATCAAATATAACGATTGGAAAGCCAAAATACCGAAGGAACTCCAATCCGCTTTTGAGCCTCTTACAAAGGCCATGATGAATTGGGACGAAGAGATATTCGCTTACTTCGACCACCGCATTACTAATGCTTATACGGAGTCTCTGAACAGCCTTATCCCTGTCATTAACCGTTTGGGTAGGGGCTATTCATTCGATGCCCTGCGAGCCAAAATTCTTTTTACAGAGGGGCTTGCAAAGGATCGTAAGCCTAAATATCAAAAGCTTATGGATGATTACGAACTCCGAGACTACAACTTCCCGATGCTCGATAATATGCCTCCCGTCTGTGTGGTTCGTGAGCGTGGCGAACAGCTTCGTGGTATCTACATTTCCACCTTGATTGAAAAATTGGAGAAGGGCGAATTATAAGCCCTTTTCCACTATAATTTCCGAATCCCTTTTTTCTGTGAAAAACGGTCATGACCGTTTTGTTTAGTAATGTTCATTCCTAATAACAAGTAATATTTCATCTGCCTGCTTTCCGCTTCTGAGAGAAATTCTCCTCAAAGGTAAATGAAGTAGTACGATTTTTTTGTCTAAAGGGGGATTGACTCCGGAATGTTAGTACTTTATATTTCTAGTCATACACCAGGATTATCCATAACTCATTTTTTATAGTCTCAAGTAGTACTAAATGTTTCTAAAACACCGAGAGTTCTCAATACTTATCAAGTGAAAAAAATTTATAATAAGAGGTGATTATATTTTCGAGATTAAATTAGTACCATTTAGTTCCTGTAGCCTTACAAAAGAATGGAGAGATGTATGATGTCACATAATGATGTCGTTCTTTATTCGATTAAAAATCGTATTGCAACCATTGCGCTAAATAGACCTGAATCATTAAATGCTTTAAACCGAGAAGTACTTGAACAGCTTTCAGTTGTCTTAGAAAAAGCAAAAATAGACCAAGAAGTAAAGGCGGTTATTATAACAGGTACAGGAGAAAAAGTATTTTCTGCTGGTGCTGATATTAAATTCCTTAATTCCGCTACCCCTCTTGAGGTAAGAGATTTTGCAAAACTAGCTGTTGAAGTCACTTGTAAAATTGAATCCTTAGGTAAGGTAGTAGTAGCTGCCCTTAACGGATCTGCATTAGGAGGCGGTCTTGAAATAGCCGAATCTTGTATGCTTAGAATTGCTGTCAATCATGCTAGAATTGGTCATCCTGAAGTTCGTATTGGTGCGGTAGCTGGATTTGGCGGAATTACTCGATTACCAAGATTAGTGGGAAAAGGTCGTGCTGCTGAGTTATTACTAACAGGAAACTCTATAAGTGCAGAAGAGGCATATACGTTTGGTCTTATAAATAGGGTGGTGGAGCCTGAGAATTTATTGCCTGAAGCCGAGAACTTATTACAAGAAATCTTAGCTCAATCACCAATAGCCGTTACACTAACGTGGGAAGCCCTTCACCGCGGGCTAAATGTAACACTAGAAGAATCTGCACACCTCGGGGCCGATTTTTTTGGATTAATTGCATCAACAGAAGACTATAGAACGGGAACCAAAGCTTTTATTGAAAAAACCAAACCTGAATATAAAGGGAGATAGAATAGTAACGAATTGTTAAGGTTAGAGAATTCAGAAAAAACACTCATTAGTGAATGTTTCTTCATAATAACGATTTATAATCCCGCTACAAGAGAAGTTGTAGGCGAAATAACTTTTGGAGGTTGAGAAGAAACACGTAGAACAATACAAGAGGAGGAAACATAGCATGCTTGAGACCGTGCTCACGATCACTTCGATGCAGACGCCCGAAGAGGCTCGTGCCTTCAAAACACTTAACGAGGAATGGATCGCCCTCCTCTTTGCCATCGAAGAGGAGGACCGGGTTATCCTTAATAACCCAGTGGAGAACATCGTGAACAAAGGAGGAGACGTACTCATCGCACGCGATGGCGATTCGATCGTCGGATGCGTTGCACTCGTTCCGACTGGGGCAGGTGTGTTCGAGCTCTCGAAGATGAGCGTTACATCCAACTTGCGGGGGCGCGGATACGGACGGAGAATCATCCATGCCGCTATTAACCGCGCACGCGGGCTTGGCGCAACATCGCTCTTTTTGGGCAGTAGCACCAAGCTACCGAACGCTGTTCATCTTTACGAATCGGTTGGGTTCAAGCACGTTTCTGTTGAACAGATCGGGCCCATGCCCTATGTAAGAGCGGATGTGTTTATGGAGTTGGAACTAAAATGATTATGGAGACAAAATAGTGCCAACGTAGCTAATACTACCTGCAACGCATGGGGGATGATCAGGTTCCCGTGTCGGGAAATTCCTTTCGAGAAGATTCGTTAGATGGGTACGACAGGGGCGAATTGCTTGATCCAGGACGGAAGCAGTTGGAAGATGAGCTATAAGTGTTATTTGAACGAGGTTCAGGATGAGAGAGACCGTCTGCAGAGTTTTACGGGGGAATCTGTTCTCTTTCATGCGACAAAATTTGAATAATAACACCTCCACTAAGCTTTGCATCTATATTGCCGATTCATTTTTTTGAGACACGACGCTTGTTAAATCCGTTTGATAAAATATGGGATTCATTGCAAAGCTGAATCTGACTGATCAGTATCATTTTGGTATTGTCACGTTCGGGCTCACTACAAAGAATTTCAGTGGTGCAGGGGGATAAAGGTATGAGCAAAATTCAGGAGTTTAAAGTATTACATGAATCAAACGAGCTTTTATTGTTAGGAAATGCTTGGGACTTGTTTTCTGCATTGTCTCTGGAGAAAGCCGGATTCAAAGCTATCGGTACAACCAGTTGGGGAATAGCGAAAAGCTTGGGTTATCCGGATGGTGAAACAATTGAATTTGACACAATACTAAATCGCATAAAAACGATATTGGATCATGTAAACATCCCTGTTTCTGCCGACATAGAGTCGGGTTATGGAAAAGATGAGGAAACGATCGTCGAGAATGTATTGAAACTTGCGGATATAGGCGTTGCGGGGATTAATATAGAGGATTCTTGCAAGGATCAAGCAAGACTCAAACCATTGAACGAACAATGCAAGCTTTTATTGAAAATAAGAATGGCACTTGAGAAGAGCGGCTATAAAGATTTTTATATTAATGCAAGGACAGATACCTATAAGCTGAATATAAACCCGAGCAACGAAACGACGGTCCGGGCGCAAGCCTATGTGGAAAGCGGGGCAAGCGGAATTTTTGTTCCTGGATTGAGGGATGATAACGAAATCAAAGCGGCTGTAGCGCAAATTGCCGCTCCTCTAAACCTTATATCTGTGCCAGGGCTTACAAGTTGCAACAAGCTTCAGGAGCTTGGAGTCAAGCGGCTAAGTCTCGGGGGCGCCTTATATCGGAAGCTTCAAGCGTTATTGGACACGTGCACGGCTCATATTTATGAATCTCAGGATACGTCTTTGCTATTCGATTGAATGCAGAAAGGATAGCAAAATGGACGAGCTTCTACTACGCTATCGAAAAGCGATAACAGGTGGAATACAATCATCAACCGTAGAACAACTGCTGGGCATAAAACCTGTATCCATTGCCCCCGGTCAAGTCCTGTTTGAGATGAGGCGACCGAGGGCCACTCCAATCCCCAAGAAATTTGAAACTGATATGGAGTGGTACGATCAGGGCGGAAGCAAGGGTAATGAAGAAAGGACAAATCGTTGGATTCATTGATTGCAGTGTATTTGACGAGAACCAAAGTCTTGTGGCCTATGGAACATGTATTTGCATGATCCTTCGTAGAGATAAAACAAAGGGAAGGTAACAATGTTCATATGAATTAAGTCCCTTAATTGAAAAGTAATATAAAATCCTACACTCCCAAGAGCTTTGTACGGACCTGAACATCATTGGGAATTCCGGTCACTTCTTTTTACCCCCCGCAGTAAATCTAATATGTTATATAAAAAATGAAACGTGGATGATTAAAAATGCTTAACGAAATTGTAATTTATCAAAAAAAGCATCATGATAAATTGGTAGATATTTGGTATCGGGCCGTTTGTCAAACCCACAATTTTTTGACGGATAAGGATATTCAATTTTACCTTCACATAGTTCAAAATGGAGCTTTACAAGCAGTTGAGGTTTGGGTTGAATTGAATGGAAATAAAGAACCGACAGGATTTATTGGACTTGATGGAACGAAAATAGAGATGCTATTCGTCGACCCAGAATACCATGGACAGGGTATTGGAAGTCGATTAATGAAACATGCTGAAAAAATAAAAGGTTCCAATCTCCAAGTTGATGTCAATGAGCAAAATGAGGGAGCATTCGCTTTTTACAAATGGTATGGCTTTGTACAGATAGGACGATCAGAACTAGACGGAACAGGAAAGCCGTTCCCTTTACTTCATCTAGAACTAAAAAGTTGAGTAGGTTAACCACTTGTCTGGCTAAATCTTTTACCGTTACGGTTCAAGCTCACGCTAGGTGTTATCTACCTACTCGACGCGCTGGTCTACCTCTTACCCGATAGGAAGACACCTCGAGACTGCTTTAACGAGTAGTCTTTTCTTTTTGGTCTTTACATAGTTTCCCTCTGATTTAACATATTGAGTTGCTTTTTTATCACGATTGAGCTTGTGTTAAATAGGTTCATTTTTCAACTATCCTGCCAAATAGTAAACGAGGCTGCCGGATCATTATCCAGCAGCCTCAGATGTATTTGCTAAGCTATCGAATGTTAAATTGGAGCTAACTAATAATAGGAGTTACGCTAATTTATTGAACTAACGGGGATCGATACTTCAATAACAACAGCGGAAGTCTAAGACTTTATTTTTCAAGTCCTAGTTTGCCGCTGTTTGATTTTTTGTCCAGTCTAATACTTATTTTTAGATGGCTGGCGATTTTCAATCTAATAAACCGCGTTATATCAAGCACTCCAGTCTAAAACATTATTATCATCAGATAGCAAGAAGATCGTTCATATAGCTTGAAAACGTTCGGTGATACTTGAAGACTTCATGATCCAGAAAGTTGGTTTGCCGAATGCCCTCCTGCTGATAGTTGTCGACAGGCCAGTGCAAGCGTTCGCCCCCGGGTCCGTAATGCCAGTCCTGTTCAGCCAGAGCAGTGAAGACGGGATGCTCCACGGAGAAAACGAAGGAACCTCCAGGAGCAAGACAGTGATAAACACGTTGGCAAAGCAAGTCAAAGCGCTCCACATAATGGATGGCCAAGGAGCTGATAACGACGTCAAATTCCTCTGGAGCAAAATCAATGTCTTCAATCGGAAGATGCAGGTACTCGATGGCGGGATCTGTTGTCGTCTCTTTGGCACGCGCCAGCATTTTTTCGGAAAGGTCCACACCCACAACGGAGCGGGCCTGCTGCTCACGCGCATATCGGCAATGCCAACCGAAGCCGCAGCCTAGGTCGAGCACTTTTTTCTCGCGAAGGGAAGGCAGTAGCTCTCGAAACGCGTGCCATTCTCCGGCGGAGTTCAGTCCCTCAACCGAACGGGCCATTTGACTGTAGGTGGTGAAAAAACCTTGCTCATCGTATTTGTTCTGTTTCATCCGTTTAAAACCTCCTGGGTCGGGTCGTAGGCTTGGAGTAGTTCCCGCAGCGCTTTCTTGACGTCCCCCTGAAACGATCCACCGTGATAGCAAATCAACTGCTCGATGTCATAATCGAGCAAACGGCGGACAGAGCGAATCGCTTCCTGCATATCCAGCGTATAGGACGGATTGGCGATTTCGAGTCTACCATTTTCGATGACAACAGCATCACCGGCAATCAGTGTTTTGCTTGCGATCAAATACAATGAAATATGTCCTGGCATATGTCCAGGTGTATGAATGATCTCGATCCCGCCGCACAAAGGCAGGCGTTCGTGATTCGTTACGGTTCGATCAACCGCAGAGGGCTCGATGGACCGCAAAAAGCGAATAAATTCCTTAGCGTGCTGCTGTTCACCTGACGCCAGATGGTCCAGTGTTGCTTGCGCCTGTTCCAATCGCAAAGATGTCTTTTGTCCAGCGATGTACGGTGCTTCGGATTCGTAGGCGATGATTTCGAGGTGGGGATAGGTTCTTTTTAACGCTGCCAAAGAACCGATGTGATCCATATCGTGATGCGTCACAATGACCTTCGTAAGGTCGTCGAGCGTAAGCTGTTGCTTGTGTGCGGCCTCCTGAAGCAGTGGCAAAAAGTCAGGATAACCACAGTCCACAAGAATCAGTTCATGCTCATCTTGCAGCAGCACAGGGGTAATGACCTGTGCAAATCCATTGTACATAAACGAAATGGCGAGAAAGTGAATCTGGTTCATACGTTGTCCCTCCTGACTGACTCATCTTAAAAAGGAGTGTAACGCAAGAGTAGAGCAGACACACGGTCGACCTTTTCTCTGTCTCATTTATGTCCACGAATAATGCGCCGAATACTGTGTTCGGTCAAGTAATGTTTCTGGGCGAGCATTTTAACAGAAGCCCCTTCGCGATAGGCTTGCCAAATCGCTTGATTACGCTCGCTTAGCAATTGCTTTGTGTCTGTGGACGCGCCCCATTGTCGTTTGTTTTCGTGGTGGATCGGGATGTACAAGTAACTTCCTTGTACGTAATGCTGAATTTGCCGCAGTAGATCGTCTGGCAATAGTTCTTGTGCATTTTTGTATTTCATGTGCTTTGCTCCTGTCTATATAGCGTGATGTGCGTATATAGATGAGCAAAGAGATCCTCAACTCAATATGGGAAAGGCTCTGAACCAAGAGAAAGAAGAACTCTTTGCTCAGAGCCGCATTCGGCTCTTCGTACATAAGGGTCTCGCATTTGAATCATCTCCCTTCTTTTCTCTATAGTAGTGAGAAAGGGAAGCTCCTTCAATAAACAACTTTTCCTCGATTGCAAAAGAAAGGGTAAGATGAGAGGGATGCATAATTGTTTTTGGGATGGAGATGAGAAATAAATGAGTCTTGGCGGCTTTCAAAGCGGCTTTTCCGCTCGCAAGGTATCACGTTCGGAAGTGCGGTGGGGACAGTTTTTAATATGCAATCACGGGTGTGAGGAAGTCATCCAATTGATTTCGTATGTATCTGGTGAAGTCGAATTTGAGCTATGCAAAATTGAGGCAGAGCGCATGGCGCATGTTCTGTTAGAAGCTTCGAAGACAGAGCGCTTATGACATGTACTTTTCATAAATTTCTTGAAACTTATAGCCCCCTCTCTCGTATACATGAATGAGCATGTATAGATAGAGGGAGGACGAGTATGAGCGACAAAAATGTTGTAAAAATGAGTCCCTTTCAAGCAGGAGGAAAGCTGATCGCAACGATTGTGATACTGGTTGCGTTGGTCTTGCTTGGCACGCAATCTTTTACGATTATTTCCGCAGGGCATAGTGGGGTTGTGCTGCAACTGGGAGCGGTACAGCCAAAAGTGTTACAAGAAGGCATGCATTTTAAAATTCCGTTCATTCAAACGGTGGTGCCGATGGAAGTGCGGGTGCAAAAATCAGAAATGAGCCAGACTTCTGCTTCACGTGACCTGCAAACCGTCTCTACGACAATTGCTGTTAACCATCATTTGGATGCAGAAAATGTCAATAAACTGTATCAGCAAGTGGGATTGGAGTACAATAGCCGAATTGTTGATCCTGCCATTGCCGAATCATTTAAAGCCGTGACTGCTCAATACACAGCAGAAGAACTGGTATCCAAGCGTTCCGAGGTCAGCCAAAAGGTAAAAGAAGTCTTGCATAAAAAGCTGTCGAATTATAACATCATCCTCGACGAAATCAATATTCGCGAGTTTACTTTCAGTGATGAATTCAACCGCGCCATTGAATCCAAGCAGGTGGCCGAACAGCAAGCGCTCAAATCGAAGCTGGACCTGGAGCGGATCAAGATCGAGAAAGAGCAAGAAATCACGAGAGCAGAAGCACAGGCACAAGCACTGCGTCTGCAAAAGCAAGAGGTTACGCCAGAGCTGATTCAGCTCAGACAGATTGAGGCGCAACTCGAAGCGATACGCAAATGGGATGGAAAGCTGCCGAGCGTAACGGGTGGAGCTACTCCGTTTATCAACGTGGGTACTAAGTAACCAAATAAATAAACAAAGCCACTCCCTTGAAGAGGAGTGGCTTTGTTTATTAGTTGCGGATGAGATAATCGAAAGCTCCCAAAGCCGCAGTAGCTCCAGATCCCATCGAAATGATGATCTGTTTATAAGCACTGTTCGTGCAATCACCGGCAGCAAAAACACCAGGGATGTTTGTAGAACCATGGCTGTCTACCACGATCTCACCAAAGCGAGTGCGCTCAATCGTTTCGCCCAACCAATCTGTATTCGGTACCAGACCGATCTGTACAAACACACCTTGCAATTCAATGTGCTTGGTTTCACCTGTCTCACGCTCGATGTAAGAAATGCCGTTTACTTTATCCGTACCCGTAATTTCTTTGGTTTGAACGTTTTTGAGTACAGTGACATTTGGCAGACTGTAAAGACGATCTTGCAATACTGCGTCAGCTTTCAGTTCTGGCGAGAATTCCAGAACGGTTACATGTTTCACAATACCTGCGAGATCAATCGCTGCTTCCACACCTGAATTACCGCCGCCAACAACTGCGACATCTTTGCCTATGAACAAAGGACCATCGCAGTGAGGGCAATAAGCTACACCCTTGTTCTTGAACTCTGCTTCACCTGGTACACCCAGATTCCGCCAACGAGCACCTGTCGACAAGATGACTGTCTTACTCTTCAGAACAGCGCCGTTCTCGAGTTCAACTTCGATCAGATCCTTCTTCTCCAAACGCTTGGCACGTTGCAGCTTCATGACATCAATGCCATACTCTTTTACTTGCTTTTCCAAGTTGGCTGCGAGCTGAGGACCTTCAATGTATTTCACACTGATGAAGTTCTCAATGCCCAATGTGTCATTGACTTGACCGCCAAGGCGTTCAGCAACGAGACCAGTACGAATCCCTTTACGTGCTGCATAAATCGCCGCACTAGCACCTGCTGGGCCACCGCCTACAACAAGTACATCATAGGGGTCTTTATTGTCAAACTCGGATGCGTCCGGAGCAGAACCCAGCTTGGCAAGGATTTCTTCCACGGTCATACGGCCGCTTTCGAAAAATTCACCATTGAGGAAAACGCTTGGCACAGCCATCACGTTTTTGCTCTCTACCTCGTCCTTGAATACGGCACCGTCAATCATTGTATGAGTAATACCAGGATTGAAGATACTCATCAAGTTCAGAGCTTGGACAACATCTGGACAATTGTGG
The DNA here is from genome assembly GCF_013284365.1 of Brevibacillus sp. RS1.1. Taxonomy (NCBI): domain Bacteria; kingdom Bacillati; phylum Bacillota; class Bacilli; order Caryophanales; family Paenibacillaceae; genus Brevibacillus; species Brevibacillus sp. RS1.1. The sequence continues at coordinate 608,907 of NZ_JABSVA010000002.1, read as the reverse complement.
CAACTCAAGCTGATGTAAGATTCGAACTTATATTCACCACGAAGGTCTTTGATTTGATCAATGACACTTTGCTCGACCTTTGGAGCTCTTCCGCTAACTTGCAAGAGAGCCAATACCAAGGAAGTAAATTCGTGACCCAGCGGAGTACCGGCAAAAACAACGCCAGTATCTTCGCCGATACGGTTTACGCTAAAGCTAGGTGTGCGAGTGAGTTCGGCTTTCTCCACACTGATCTTCAAAGACATGCTGGCTAGCTCATCAATCAGTGCAAGCATCTCAGAGGATGCCTCATCCGTGCCTGCACTGACTTTGAGTACAATATCGCCTTCCAAGAGCTCGAGATATTGTTCTAGTTGCGCTTTGATTTCTTGGTCAAGGGCCATTTTATATCACACCTTAAATTTTGCCTACGAGATCAAGGCTTGGTTTCAGTGTTTTGCCACCTTCTTGCCATTTAGCTGGGCAAACTTCACCTGGATTGTTGCGAACATATTGTGCTGCTTTGATTTTGTTGATCAGAGCACTTGCATCACGGCCAATGCCACCTGCAGTAATCTCAACAGCTTGGATGACACCGTCTGGGTCGATGATGAATGTACCGCGATCTGCCAAACCTTCAGCTTCGATCAATACGTCGAAGTTGCGGGAGATCACATGGGAAGGGTCACCGATCATGATGTATTCTACTTTGCTGATTGCTTCAGAGCTTGAGTGCCATGCTTTATGAGTGAAGTGAGTATCTGTAGAAACGGAGTATACTTCAACACCGAGTTCTTTCAAAGTTGCATATTGGTTTTGCAGATCTTCGAGTTCAGTAGGGCAAACGAAAGTGAAGTCTGCTGGGTAGAAGCAAACTACGCTCCATTGACCTTTGAAGTTTGCTTCAGTTACTTCGAGGAATTTACCTTTTTGGAATGCTTGTGCTTTAAAAGGCAATACTTCAGTTCCGATGAGTGACATAGTGTTAGCTCCTTTATATGTTTTTTGTATAGTACATATTCAGGACATGCGTAACGAGGCATGCTTGAATATAATTTACAATGATTATTATTTAATAAATGATTCAGTAAGTCAAGTTTTTTATAATGATTATAATGTGATAATTTTTACAAGCCGTTTTCTCCATTATTTAGTATGATTCGAACGGCATAAGAGTATTCGTTTGCTGCATGAAAAATTGACGAGTCGTTCGTAGAAACCGGACGGATTGTTTTACGTATGAAATAAAGGGAGCATGGACAGTGGAATAAACATACAGGAGTGATGATATGCCTTCTCGAATTAGCGCACCACAGAAGAGCTTGTCTAAGGATGCGTTCAAGGTAGAGCTTATTACTGCGGGGATTACGGTTGTAATCGGGCTTGTAATTTTGGGCGTTCTTTATTATCTAGATAATCGTTTTGCCTGGAAGGAATGGATTGGTTGGTGTTTGCACGGATTGCTCGTTATCGGTGTGATCGCGACGATTTGGTCTTTTGTCGAGCCGTATTTTTTATATAAAAGCTGGCGGTATGATATCGATGAAGATTTCCTGCAAATGAAATTCGGGGTGATCACAGAGAAACATTTCCTTGTTCCCATGACGAAAATTCAAGCAGTCTCAACGAAACAAGGACCAATTTTGCGAAAGTACGGGCTGTACACCATCTCGATTAAAACAATGGGCTCCTCACACGAAATTCCAGGGTTGCCGGGGGATGTCGCTTCTCAATTGAGAGAACAGATTGCACACTACGCCAAACTAAAGGAAGTGGAGTAGTGATGGAAGCAAAACGATACCATCCACTAACGATCCTTTTTGATCTCATCATCCAAGTTAAGCATCTGTTTTTTCCTGCGTTGATTCTGTTTGTGTTCAACCATGACTCGACAAACGCATTCATTACATACGGGAGAATTGTTTTTTTCATCTATGTAGGAGGGATGCTGGCCTATCTTCTTTTGAAATGGGTTTCGTATAAGTATAGGCTGGATGATATGGCTTTCCATCTTTACGAAGGGATTCTTACGAAGAAAAAGCAAACGATCCCCTTTAGCAAAATCCAAAACGTCAATCGACATACGACGTTGCTGCACCGGATTTTTAAAGTGACTTCTATCCGGTTTGAGACAGGGATGGTTGGCGATGATTCCAGAGTGGAATTCGCGGTGATTTCTGTAAACGAAGCAGATCGACTGGAGGCCTACACGAAACAGGCAGTGCGATTAGAGATAGAGCCTGAGGCTGAAGGGAAAGCAGGAGTCTCCCCGGAGGAAATCGGTACGCCGTATACCACTCCTGAGCGAGTCATTCACTTTACGCCAACGAAGAAAGAGATTATCAAGGCTTCCTTCACTTCTCTCAGCTTCCTCGGGATGATTACGCTACTGATCTGGGCGTACTTCAAACTCACCGAATATATCGACGTGGAGGAGCAGGTCGTAGGTATTTATTCGCTGATTATGAGCTCGTGGATATGGATCACGCTGACAGCCGTTGGACTACTCGTCCTGTCCATCGTATTCGGCATGGTTACGACTTATATTCGTTACGGAAAATACGAGATTTCTTCGGATCACGACCGGATTTACATTGCCAAAGGAGTCATTGAAGAAACGACTTTTTCGATCGCAAAGGAGAGAGTGCAAGCGATTAAGATAAAACAATCCTTGCTAAAGCGCATGTTGGGTCTCGCCGAAGTCAAGCTGACGGTTGTTGGCGGGGATAGTGATTCGGATAAGGATAAACAGGATGTCAGCTCCCTCTATCCATTTCTACCAATAAAACGTGCGTATGAGATGATCGCAGAAATATTGCCTGCGTATGAAGTGACGGAAAAAATGACGAGTCTTCCCAGAAAATCGTTATGGGTTCGCTTGGTCAGATCGAGCTGGATTTGGATTATAGGCACAGGTGCGCTTTTCTATTTCAAGCCGAATATTTTGGGGTGGGAGCAAGCCTGGTGGGTTATATCCATTGCGTTGACACTGATTATCCTAGCCTTCGAAGTCATTGAATTCTACAACACGCGATACATCTTGAATGATCATTTTATTCAGTTCCAAACAGGGAGCCTAACTACGACTTTATTTATCTCCAAACGAGAAAAGATTATTGAGGTCAACGTCAAAAGAGGCCTCCTGCAAAAGCAGCTAGGGCTTGCTTCGATCAAAACAGTCAATCGTGCCAAACCAGTGAGTCATAGAGGGGTAACAGATGTGCCGATAGAGTTGGCGGAAGGTTTTTATCAGTGGTATATGGGACGTAGAAAAGAAATCAAAGTAAAATAGATGAGGGGACGTAGAAGGAAAAGGCGAATCTTTTCCCTCTACGTTCTTGTGCTTTCAAACAGCTCCAGCCACTCCCCATCCGGACCTTTGAAGAACATATAACGCGAACCATTCGGCAAGATGGTTATTTCCTGATCGATAAAGGTTACATGTCGTTGCTTCAAACGGTCGATTTCAGCTTCGAGGTTGTCCACAGCAAACGCCAGGTGGTGGACTTTGCCCTCTACCGGAAGGGAATCGCTGTATCCGTGAATGAGCTCCAGCTCTGTCTCAGTGCTTCCCGGAAATCCAAGAAAAGCAAGCGTAATATCTCCGTTGGAATGAGCGAGCTTTCCTTTTATCTCCATCCCAATCACTTCGGTGTAAAAGTAAACTGAGGCGTCCAAATCTTTTACCATCAAGCCCACATGCTCCAGCTTTTTAATCGCCATATCATTTTCATTCCTTTCCATGGGTATGATTTTTTTCTATTGTAGAAGAATTTGTAGGAAATGTCTGTATGCGAAACGGTCAGGATAGGTTTTCCAATGATAAACATGGCTATAATTGGGGTATGGTGCAAAATTTCGTCATCCCCGGGGTGGAGCATGGAATCTATTGTGGAAGTAATTGCGAGAGCACTGCTGGCTTTTGCCATCATGATGATCATTACTCGGATCTTGGGCAAGCAGACGATTGCGCAAATGACGTATCACGATTTTGTCGCGGCGATCACCTTGGGGGCGCTTACAGCAAATCTTGCCTTTAACAACATGGCCAAAATATCGCATATGCTTGTGACGTTACTCACTTTTGGTGGTATCGCCTATTTGTTGATGATTCTCTCCCTGAAAAACCGGAAGTTGCGAAAATGGTTTTCGGGCCAGCCGACGGTGGTCATCCAGGATGGAAGAATTCTCGAAAATAACATGCGTAAGCAAAAGCTGTCTTTGGATACGCTGAATCAAGAGCTGCGGGAAAGAAACATTTTTAATATCGAAGAAGTTCAATATGCTGTGCTGGAGTTGAATGGAGAGATATCCGTCCTGAGAAAACCGCAATTTTTACCTGTTACTCGCGGGGACTTGAAACTGAAAATGGGGAAGAGACAGATATTCCCAATTGAATTGATCATGGATGGTCAAATCATCCAGAGCAATTTACGCCAACATAGCTTAACCATCGAGTGGCTACTTTCACAGGTGGGCAAAAAAGGCTTGAGTGTCGAGGAAGTGAACTACGCCGTGATTAGCTCCAATGGACAAATTTATTTCGACCCGTATGAGGACCGTATGAGTAATCCGATCGACAAAGAATAAAGTGTCGCAAAAAAACCTCCGGGATGGAGGTTTTTTACTTGCTCGAGTATTGGCGGAGTGTCCCTGTTTGCTTCAAATGGTTATAAAATCTGTGCAAAATAGTGACGGCTTCGGCGCGAGTCAGCATTTCTCCACCCTCGAACTTGCCGTTCCATGCAGTCATGATCCCTGTTCTTTGCAAAAGGGCGAGATTGGTTCCGAGGATTCCGCTGTAGTCATCCGTAAACAATATTTCATCGCCATCTTGGCCAAAGAGAAGCGGATACAGGATGTTCGTTTGGTCTCTCCCATCTTCGTTGTACCGACCATCCTCCTGGAAAAGGTGTCCAGGCGAGTTTGGGTCAAGCGAATACGGACTCAAGATGATGGGAATATCCCGCATGCCAGAAAGGATTTGTAAGACCTCTGCCGCTGGAATGTCTTGGTTTTCCAACATAAAGACGGGCAGGACGTTTGCCGCACCAATTCGATTTAGTTTCGTGTCTGGGAAAAAAAAGTAGCCATTGGACGAATATCGGACAGCGTTCCACCAGTCTCTTGTGACGATCGAGCTGATCTCTGTGTACGCCCAGTGACTTTTAGGCACGTCAGCAAATTTCTCGATGTGATAGTTGCTGTAATCTGTTTTTTTGTTAGCTTTGTACGGTCTGTATTGATCAAACAGGCGATAGATCATGACGGTCATTTCCGCTTTGTCTACCAATCTTTCGGGTTGAAAGCGACCGTCAGGATAACCGCTAACAACCCCCTTATCTACCATGAAGGAGATCGAATTCATGGCCCAGCCGTATTTCTTCGGATCGACATCATGAAATTTTGGTGCAGCATGTGTAACCGCAGGATAAATACCAGATAAACCCAGAATGAGTGCAAGGAATACAGTGATGACTTTCATATACGCTCCTCTTTTTTAAAAATAGAATTGTAAGGATTATCCTTCTAGTATACTATTCGGCGTTGGAAAAGGAAGGTGTTCTGCAAGAACAGATGTGACGATATAGAGCGAGTCAAACTCGCCAGAAGAAGCCGCGATGATCAGCGGTTTAGAAGGAAACAGTTGCTTGTTTATTTCGCGGGAAGAAAGCCCTTGGCTATGCAAACGCAGGATTTCCCCAGACAGATTCTCCAAATGCTCCAGCTTTTGCTGCAAGCGTGTTTTCCCGTCTGGATGATAGCCGGAATGGGCGCAAAAGATTGTTTGGAAGTCACAAGCCAGCACGGTTCGAAGGGACTTCATCATGGTGGGGATTGATTCTTCTCGTAAAATAACCTTCGTTTTCACACCCATAAAAAGATCGCCGCAGAACAAGCGACCGTTCATTTCGTCCAGCAAAACTACATGATCATGGGCATGGCCGGGGGTATCCATCACTTTCCATTCGAGGGAACGAGAGTGATGGACGTCACCCAAAGGGTGGGCCACAAACGGATCGCGAATCCCCCAAGTCAACTGTCGGTAGAATGGGTACAGTGCTTTTTGGGAGCAAATGTTCACGCCTTTTTCGTGAATGAAAAGAGGGACCTGCTTGTGCCGGGCAATCCACGAGGCGGTACCGACATGGTCTTCATGACTGTGCGTCAATACGACCGAATCAAACGAGGCTTCCTGAAACCTGTGAACGAGAGCTTGCTCGAGTACTTTCGGGCCCGTATCAACCAGCATGCCATCGGTCATATAAACATAGATTGCCGATTCCCAATCCCCTACGCGAACAATCCCTTCCAGACATGCCACGTCTTCATGGTGATGAATGTGAATCATACCGCACACCTCCCATAGTAATGGCTTCATTATACTATTGAATGATTATTCAGTCATTTTCGTTTGCGATCCACACTCATCCTATATTCCTATATCGTGTATGATGAAAAGGGATGATTGCTCGTATGAGGTGAAAACATGAATGCATTGCCGATAAATGAAGTATTGCCCGAGCTGGTAAACACGCTGCGTGAAGAGACAAACGCAGTGTTGGTTGCTGCTCCGGGTGCGGGGAAGACGACGCGGGTACCACTGGCCTTGCGTGAAGAAGCTTGGTTACATAATCGCCGAATTGTGATGCTGGTCCCACGTCGACTGGCCGCACGTCAAGCCGCTGCCTACATGGCTGCCTTGCTGGGGGAAGAAGTTGGACAAACAGTCGGATATCGGGTCAAGCGTGAATCAAAAGTAGGTCCAGGCACACGAATTGAAGTGATGACAGAAGGAATTTTAACGAGAATGCTACAGGATGATCCGGAGCTATCTGATGTTGGTCTTGTTATTTTCGATGAGTTCCATGAACGAAATTTGCACGCGGATTTAGGGCTGGCCCTTAGTCTTCAGGCACAAAGCTTGTTTCGAGAGGACCTGCGAATTCTCGTGATGTCCGCTACACTCGATGCAAAGCCCGTGTCAGCCTTGCTTGGGAATGCTCCCATTGTCAGTAGTAAAGGCAGGATGTTCCCGGTGGAGACGCGCTTTTTGACATCCCCGATGCAGGGGCGTCTGGAAGAAGCGATTGTCCAGATGATCCTCCAGGCGTTGAGACAAGAACAGGGAGATATGCTTGTCTTTTTACCGGGAGCCAAAGAGATTCACCGGGTGCAAGAGTTGCTTGAACAAAGCGGTGTGGGCACGAACATACGGATTGCGCCTCTTTACGGAAATTTGTCGCAGGAGGAACAAGATAAGGCGATCCAGCCTGGGAATACAGGAGAACGCAAAATTGTCCTCGCTACCACAATTGCCGAGACAAGCTTGACTGTCGAGGGTGTGCGCATCGTGATTGATAGTGGATTAAAACGGATCCCGCGCTTTTCTCCGCGAACAGGGATGACGAGACTGGAGACTGCAAAGGTATCGAGAGCATCTGCTGACCAACGCCGAGGAAGGGCTGGACGTCTTGCACCCGGGGTCTGCTTTCGACTGTGGACAGAGCAAGAAGATCGTATGCTCATACCACAGCATGCACCTGAAATCATGGAAGCGGATCTGGCTGTGCTCGCATTAGAGCTGGCTTTGTGGGGAGTCGGGTCGTCGGACGAGCTGGATTGGCTGAATCCCCCGCCGAAGCCAGCGATGGCACAGGCTCAAGAGCTGCTGCTCCAACTGGGCGCATTAGATGAGCGGAAGCAGATCACAGCACATGGACGAGCGCTTGCTGGAATGGCTGTGCATCCGAGATTGGGTCACATGATTCAGAAAGCGAATGAGCTGGGGGAAGGTGAGCTGGCCTGTGAGCTAGCTGTTCTCTTGGAAGAACGAGATATTGTGAGGGGGCGCCAAGCCTCAACAGATGCGGATATGCGTACGCGTGTTGAATTACTTCGTCGGGTAGGAAATAAACAGAGTGGTGGAACGGAGCTCCCGATTGATGTAGGAGCATGCCAAAGACTTTGGAAGGAGGCGGCTCATTTCAAACGGGTATGGGCAAACAACCAGTCTGCTGACACTTCCACTCGTACAGAAGCGACGGGAAGACTGCTGGCGTTTGCGTACCCGGACCGGATTGCCCAGCGAAGGGCGGATGGACGTTATTTGCTTCGCAATGGGCGTGGGGCGACTTTTTCCGTGCAGCAACCACTGGCTGCTTCGCCGTATATTGTGGCAGCAGAACTCGATGATCAAGGTGCAGATAGTCGGATATTACTGGCGGCTAGCGTGGAAGAAAGCGAGCTGTTGAAGGATTGTGCGTTGCAGATTACGGAACGAATGAACGTATGGTGGGAGCATACAGCAGGGGCAGTTCGCAGCCGCAAGCAAAAACGGTTGGGGGCACTCCTGTTGGCGGATATGGCTGCGGAGGCTTCGCCAGATGAGGTGTTAACAGCGTTTTTGGACGGAATAAAAGGAGAAGGCTTGGAGATTTTGCCGTGGAATCGGCAGGCGAGACAGTATCGGGAGCGTTTGATTTTTATGCATCGTCTGGAGGAAGGCTGGCCGAATGTGGAAGATGAGGCACTGCTTGCTTCCTTGGAGGAATGGCTCGCTCCCCATGTGTATGGTTTCAAAAGAAAGGAAGACCTACAGTCGCTATCGGTGACGACGTTGCTAGAGAGTATGCTCTCATGGGAGCAGCGCAGACAGCTAGACGAGCACGCTCCGACTCATGTGATCGTCCCGAGCGGTTCCAAAATTCCTGTCGATTATAGCGATCCAGCGGCTCCAGTGCTTTCGGTCCGGCTACAGGAGTTGTTTGGTTGGCAAGACTCCCCGCGAATAGGCAGAGGCAGAGTCCCATTGACATTGCATTTGCTTTCGCCAGCACATCGTCCGGTACAAGTGACACGGGACTTGGCGAGCTTTTGGGCACATGCGTATTTTGAGGTGAAAAAAGATTTAAAGGGACGTTATCCCAAGCATTACTGGCCGGATGATCCGCTTGCGGCCATTCCGACAAACCGGACGCGTCCACGCATATAAATCGATTCGCTAGGTATATTCGGGCAGAGAGGAAGAGCTCCGTTTCAGGTGAAATTTCCCATTTTGCTAGTTCGATGTTCGTGAGTCACGTCAATTGTGAAACCTTCCTCGTATCCTAGCACGTCAGGAAGATACCGTGAATCACGTACTACCCCCTCCATTTCTCTGGGCTGCCTGTTAATCAGGCGGTCTTTTTTTTGTGAAAAAAGGGTGCCGCAGTTAGCAGCGCCCTTGCTTTCGTACAGGGTCAAGGCTTACGCTTTATTTCCCCACTGCTCTCGATAAATCAACTGTTGCAGGTCCTCACGTTGTCTCCATTGGTGCAGCTCCAAGAGTGGACGTTCGGGATAATGATCTGTGTAGCCGATCGACAGCAATGCGACAGGATCGATATGCGGCGGTATGTTCAGGATACGACGTACGTCGGCCTTCTTGTAAAAACTGACCCAGCCCATCGCCAAATCTTCTGCGTAGGCAGCCAGCCACATGTTTTGGATTGCACAGCTGACCGACATAATATCAGTTTCCGGGATGGAATTGCGTCCGAGTACATGGTCTCCGCCACGTGTAGGGTCACAAGTGACACAGATGGTGACTGGCGCTTCCTTGATCCCTTGAATTTTCAACTCCAAAAAGGTTGACTCTCGTCCGGTTCCTTCGTAGTGGATGGCAAGCGCCCGGCGTTCTTTATCCGCACACTCTGCCAGAGTTTGCTTGGTTGCGTCGTCTTCCACCAGGACAAAATTCCAAGGCTGCATGAATCCGACAGAAGGAGCATGGTGGGCTGCGGCCAAGATCATGGCGAGCTTATCCGGGGAGACAGGGTCTTGGCGAAAGGTACGAATATCGCGACGATTGCTGATGGCTTTATACAAACCGTTTTTTTCTTCCGCACTTAAGCGTTTCATGAGAAAAACCTCCCTATTTGCATTCACGTCTCTTTATTTTACTTACAAAGTATGCTTCCTTCCAGACATCTACTTGACATATTCATGTCCTACGCTAAAGAGAGGATGAGTCCGAGCAGAGGGGAGAAAGGACGAGCATGCATAACATCTTAATCGTGGAAGACGAACTACCCATCTCTCGGGTATTGAAGGCGTACTTGGAAAAAAATAACTTTCGGGTTGAACAGGCATTTAACGGCGAGGAAGCAGAACGGAAGTTTGATTCACACAGTCCTGCGCTCGTTTTGCTGGATGTGATGCTGCCTGGACGAAGCGGATGGAGTATTCTCGAACGCGAAAAGCAGCACAGCTCAAACCCATTGACGCACTACGGTATGAGTGAGTGTGTAATTTTACCAATCCGGGGCATACTAGCCGTGAGAGGTGTTGGTGCTGATGGAAAAAAGCGTTCAATTTTCCGTACCATGGCGAGAAGCGACACGCATTGTGCAAAGGATCAAAACAAGCAAATTGCGTTATTTTGTCAGACAACAAGAGGGCAAGACCAGTGTTGCGTTCGTCTTTCCTCGTGTTAGCGTCAGCCAATATGTCTATTTGTATATCATTTTTGGACCAAGAGCTGCTGATGTGCTCAATAACGATAGCAAATAGAATGATCCCTGATGGCCTTAAGCAGGCGTCAGGGGTTTGTAATAATTCACAGGAAAACAAAACCTGACACTTTTCGATAGGACTGTTTCATAGTACAATTCGAATATGAACGAACTTGGGGAAGTTCGGGATGGCGGCACCCAATCTGTGCAGAAGGGCCGCCTCTTTTTTTTACTCATAGGATATAATAGGTACAATTACCTGAATGTACAGCTGGAATGAGTGAGTAGTGGGATATAAAATAAGCTTATTCACGTGAATATAACGTACTACTCTCTCCCAAGAATTGATCTTGGGGCTTTTTTTTGTTCAAAATGCATCAAAAAAAGCCGTTTCTCATGACGGCTCTGTTATCGATAGGGTAGGTTGAAAGCTTCCTTTTAGCAAGGCATCAATCAGTTGCTCCTGTGTGAGTGAAATCGTAATGCCCATCCCAGGCAGATCGACAGAAAAAACATTCTCCAGGTACAAATACCAGAGGTGGCCTGTCGGCTCGATGGAATAGACGTGTATATTTTTCTGGGAATGCTGGCCAGCCTTTTGGATTTCCCGCAAAGCTGTAAACAGTTCTCCCCAAATAGGCAGATAAGGCTTCGTTCGGTGCTGCACAATCGCTTGGATCAGTTGGTTTTTCGTGAGAGAAATAGCATCCATGGTTGGGTGGTTCAACGAAAGCATGACCGTTATACTCCTTTTGCATGGCATGGGGCATTAGTCTTTCGTGATGGCGATTTCTGTCGAAGTTATGAATAAGTGTAAAATAGTTAACGGCTCGATGCAAGAGAAGAGAAGGTAGAGATGAGCATTTGGATATTTGACGGTTGCTCTTGATTTGGATAGCATAGGAAAAGCGGTTTTGACAAATGGAAATAGCGAGAAGCGGGAGATGAGATTGTGGCAAAAAAACACCGGTTGATTATTGAGTTTTGCGGTGGATTTGGTCAAGGGTTGGCCTTGCTGTATGCTTTGCGGTCGCCTGATGTTCAAGTGGCAGGAATCATTTGCAGTGACACGCAGTCAAGTTTGGCTAGCAAGCTGATTGATTTTGCACAGCCAGGCTATGAAATTCCAATTGTTACAGGTGCCAAGCAGCCCCTTTTCTCAGGAACGATAGAGACGAGCACCTCGGAAGGTGTAAGGCTCCTTGCAGAAGCTAAGCAGGATGAGGAAAGTGACTTGACGCTCGTGACGTTTGATCGTTTGACCACGCTAGCTTTGGCTGTCACGCGTGATCCACTGTTGGCGCGTAAATTTACGAGAATCGTTGTGCAGGGTGGGGCGATACGCGTACCAGGAGACGTCACGGCTATTGCCGAAACAAACATGTATCGTGATCCAGAAGCAGCTGCACTCGTTTTGTCAGCCCGCTTGCCACTTGTGCTTGTTCCATTAGATACAACCAGCTCGTTTCGTTTGAAGGAAGAGCAAGTACATACGCTGGGGAGTCTCGCACAAGCAGTTGGCCTGATCGATAGAACGGCGATGTCTGACGTGCAGTTAGCCGTTTCTGGTGGTGCGCTCCATGCATGGGTAGCGATACTCGCGGCTCTCTCGCCTGATAAGATACGGACGGAGCAGATGAAGCTCTCAGTCGAATGCAAAAGCGAATTATCACGCGGTGCCATTTTAGCCGATTTACGTGCGAAACCGAGTGTAGGAACCGATACGGTCGTATGTGTTGAGGTTGAGATGGCAGAGGCAGAGCGCTTTTTGCAAACCGTTTTGGATCAGGGAGGGGTATAAGCGCATGGAAAAAATCATTTTGGATGTAGATACCGGGATTGATGATGCGATGGCGATTGCTTATGCCGTTCACTCGCCTGCTCTTGAAGTGTGTGGGATTACCACGACTTTTGGCAATATCACGGTGGAGGAAGCAACACGCAATACCTTACAGGTGCTCGAGCTGCTGGGTGCGTCTGCGATTCCTGTCTATCAGGGGGCATCGAAGCCGATTGTTCGCGAGCTTACTGGAAAAGCAAGGCTGTTCCACGGTGAAAACGGGCTAGGCAATGTCGTCCTTCCAGATCCATCGACAAAGGCTCAGCCACAGAGTGCCACACAATTTCTCATCTCTACGATAAAGGAAAATCCTCACGAGGTGACACTCGTGACCGTCGGGAGCATGGCCAATTTGGCGCGGGCGATTATGGCTGCTCCAGAAATCGTATCCCTTGTCAAACGAGTGGTCGTGATGGGAGGAGCTGTAACGGTGCCGGGGAATCGCACGCCAGTAGCGGAGGCGAATATTTGCGCCGATCCGGAAGCCGCAGCGTACATCTTCCAGTCTGGTATTCCCGTGACGCTCGTGGGCCTGGATGTGACGATGCAAACGCTGCTTACCCGCGAACACTTGCAGGAATGGAGAGCGAAGGATACACGCTTAAGTCATTTTTTCGCGGATATGTGTGAGGTGTACATGGATGCCTACGCGACAGTGGGCAATTTGCGCGGCTGCGGTCTGCATGATCCGTTGGCGGTAGGTGTCGTCATTGATCCAACGTTTGTGAAGTCAGTCCCGATGCATGTTGCGGTAGATACATCCGGGGGAGCCAGTGATGCCCGTACGATTGGAGACAGACGGGAACATCCAGCGCAGCCGCCGAATGTGGATGTATGCCTGGAGGTTGATCATGAACGTTTTGTCAGCCATTTTTTACAAAATGTTTTAGGTGAGTAAGGAGGAAGTTATTATGTTAAAAGAGTTTAAAGAGTTTGCGTTAAAGGGAAATGTAATGGATCTCGCTGTCGGTGTCGTGATCGGTGGGGCTTTCGGGAAAATTGTTACCTCACTCGTTAATGACATTATTACCCCATTGATCGGATTGCTTCTGGGCAAGGTGGATTTCTCCGGCTTGTTTATCAATTTGAGCGGAGTTCCTTATAAGACGATGGCCGAAGCAAAAGCAGCACATGCTGCGACGTTGAACTACGGGTTGTTCCTCAACTCTGTGATTGATTTTGTCATTATTGCCTTTTCTATTTTTATCGTCATCAAGCAGCTCAACCGTTTCAAACGCAAGCAAGAAGTGGAGCAAGCGCCTGTAACGACCAAAGAGTGCCCGCATTGCATCTCCGCGATTCCGATCAAGGCTACGCGCTGCCCGAACTGCACCTCCATGCTGGAGACAAAAGGAACGGCATTGGCACACGAATAAGACATATTCAGGAATCAGACAAACAGAGGAGGGCGATTATGCCTTCCTCTGTTTTCGTTTCACGCGGTTTTTATACTGATAGTGAAGTCTTTTAATCGTATGATAATAGGTCTTGTCTTTGAGCTTGGCAAACAGCCCATGGGATGGAAAGTCGTAATTCACTTCAATAATGGAGAGGTTTCCAGCTTTATCAATGGCAAAATCGACGCCGATTTGCGCACTGTGCCGATATTTATTAAAGTGGGCACATACACGGTGACTGATTTGGATCAACTGAGAGACGATCCCTTTTATCTTGTCGGGTGTGACAGCTCCAGACTTTTTCAAGGCATGCGGGACTGTGACGGCATATCCGCCGCCGCGAGCGACATTGGTAATAATACTATGGGCACCGGCTACCTTGGCTAGCATGCCGGCATATTGCCATTTGCCCAAGCCATTGCGCATCATCATGACGCGAATATCAAAGGGACGAGCGTCGATTTCAGCTAAATCCAGCCCTTTTTGTATGACATAATTTTTTTCTGTGCACTGCGCGGCAAGCTGCTGCTTCAAGTCAGCTAAAGAATTTGCTTGCACAGGCTCTCCGCGCTCCTTCACAAATTGATAGTCCCCACGATCTGTTTTCCAGACACGAATAATGCCTTTCCCCATATGGGTTCTCGTCGGTTTGATATAGACGGTAGAATACTTCGCTAAATACGAGTCCAAGCTTGCGGGCTGATATAAAGCAGTAGGCGGCAGGTAAGGACGAATGTAAGGACTTTTTGAAAAGAACTGATGAAGGCTCCACTTGGAGGAGGAGATCACATCATGCACCTCACTTTACGAAAAATCCATTCGTCCCAGCATATGCAGAAGTGTTCGCGACCGTTTTTATTTTGACAGGGGACGTTTTTCAAAAAATGCCAAGGACGTAAGAAGGAGTTAAAGGATTATGGGGGAATATATGTTCTAATCATAGGAGAAGGATGGCGAAAATCATGCGGCAATTCCGTCCGGTGCAACCTCCGACTCTGCAACGAGCGAGCGCCCAACATGCCTATCATTATCAGGAGTACATGCCCAGCAAATGTCTGGTGAACGAGATCGCCTGCTACTGGACCTCAGAGTACGACGGTAAAGGGATAGCACCTGCAAGCCGAGTCATACCCGATGGATGCGTCGATATCATTTTCAATCTAGGTGCCACTTCCTATCAGAAGGGGGCATTTCTAACAGGATTGATGAGGACGTATGAAGTAATCCCATTGACTGAACCACAATCCATGATTGGCATTCGATTTTACGCGGAGGGAGCAGCTCGCTTTTTGCGCTACCCTGTCGCTATAATCAACGGACATCATCCCAATCTGGAAGACATCTGGGGTAAAGAGGCGGATGAGGTGACAGAAGCCTTGCTCGAAGCTTCCAATACGGCGGAGCGGATCGCTTTGTTGGAGCGGGAGCTAATCAAACGATTGTGGATGGATGATCCAGCAGACCCGTTGCTATTGACCAGCATGAACTATTTATATGAATACAGAGGAAATCTTTCCATGGCAGCACTCGCCGAGAAAGTGAATTACAGCGAGAGAACCTTGCGCAGGACGTTTCAACAACAATTGGGTATGAGCCCGAAGGAACTGGGCCGAATCATTCAGTTTCAAGGGCTGTTGCAAATGCTGGCGAAGGGAATACGCACTTCGTTTACGGATGCAGCCCTCCAGAGTGGCTATTACGATCAGTCGCACTTGGTCAAGAGCTTTCATACTTTTTACGGTGTTGCTCCAAGTAAAATGATCTCGCCAGATCGTGCGAATCGATAGTCTTTAAAAGTTGTCCGTTTTTTACAATCTTCTTATGGTGAGACCCGTTATCTTAAAGAAAGGATGGTGAATTCATGTGAACGAACAAACATTAGATACATACTGCCGGAAGCATCCGGGTGCCACCCATGACTATCAGATGGATTGGGAATGCGATCGCTACCATGTCGGTGGCAAAATTTTTGCCATGATCGGAGGCGATTCTAAAGGTGTTCGCATCCTCACCTTGAAATGCGATCCGATGCGCGCAGAGGAATTGCGCGTGACCTACGAAGGGATCGTACCCGGCTATCACATGAACAAGTCCCATTGGAATTCTGTCTACCTAGACGCTGATATTCCCGAAGGCTTATGGGAAAGGATGATCGAGCATGCTTACGAAACGGTGCTCCAAAAACTGCCAAAGCGCGTCCAGCAAGAAATCATGAGCGAATAGGAGTGAGTGATGTGGGAATCAAGCTTGATATGGTAGGAATTGTTGTACAGGATATGAAAAAAGCGTTGGATTTTTATCGGGTACTCGGTTTCGATATTCCTGAGGGAGCAAATGAAGAGCCGCATGTGGAGGTAGCGCAGGACGGTGTTCGTCTGGCCTTTGATACAATAGACGTTGCGAAGGGTGTGTATGGAGGATGGGAAGCACCTGTCGGGCATCGGATTGAGCTGGCATTTTTGTGTGAGAATGCGGCGGCGCTTGATGCGTTGTATACGAAAATCATTTCCCATGGCTACGAGAGTCACCGTGAGCCGTGGGATGCCTTCTGGGGCCAGCGATATGCCATTGTGAAAGACCCGGATGGGAACTTGATCAGTTTGTTTGCGTAATACGATCCTTACATAAGTAGACAAGCCGAGCCTTTCTGAAAGAGGTTCGGCTTGTTTGCGTTTGGAGACGGAATCATTGGCTGCTTAATCATGAAATGAAATTTACTTATGGTTAGTTGATTTGTGTAATTTTACTTCATATAATAAGGGTGATAATAGGAGTGAATTTTCAGCCAATTAGCAGGGGGAATCAGGGAAGCCATTCAGCAGTTGGACTAAGACTTTGGGAAAGGGTGGAGAGATTCCATGTTGCCAGCATCCATTCGCGAAGAGCTGCGTACCATCGTCGGAGCGAAAAACTGTCTCGACAAACAGGAAGCATTAGTCGCCTATTCGTATGACGCGACGCCGATGCAGCAAGCATTACCGGATGTGGTCGTCATGCCGAAGAGCACAGCCGAAATCCAACAGGTCATGCGAGTCGCTGCACGACATCACATCCCGATTGTGACGCGTGGCGCAGGCTCCAATCTATGCGGAGGCACGATACCAGTCGGTGGCGGAATTGTTTTGGTGTTGAGCCGGATGAATCAGATCGTAGAGATTGACGAGCAAAATTTGACGATTACGGTGCAGCCGGGGGTTCGTACAGTCGACATCCATCAGGCGGTAGAGGCACTCGGTTTGTTTTATCCACCAGATCCAGGCAGCATGGTCATCTCCACGATTGGTGGGAATATTGCACTCAATTCGGGTGGACTGCGCGGGTTGAAGTACGGAACCACCAAGGATTACGTGCTGGGTCTCGAAGCTGTGTTGCCGAACGGAGAGGTCATCCGTACTGGGGGCAAGCTGATGAAGGATGTAGCGGGCTATGATCTGACCAAGCTTTTGGTCGGTAGCGAGGGCACATTGGCGATCATTACCGAGGCTATTCTCAAGCTGATTCCGAAGCCGCAGACACAGCGAGTTATGCTCGCGATGTTCGCAGATATGGCACAGGCGGCGAGGTCTGTTTCCGATATTATTGCCAACCGTATTATTCCTGGAACGCTGGAATTTCTCGACCAGGGCACGATCCGTGTTGTCGAGGATTTCAAGCAGATCGGGCTTCCAACAGATGTGGCGGCGATCCTCCTGATCGGTCAGGACGGCGAGCCACAGACGGTTGATCGGGATATGAAGCAGATCGCTGCTATTTGCAAAAAGAATGCAGCCGTCCAAATCAAGGTAGCGACGACAGCGGAGGAAGCTGATGAGGTGATGACTGCCAGACGCAGTGCACTCGCCGCATTGTCCCGGATGCGTCCAACGACCATATTGGAGGACGCAACCGTTCCACGTGCCGCGATTGCGCCCATGGTTGCCGCGATCCAAGAGATTACAGAGCGTTACGGGCTGCAAATTTGCACCTTTGGCCATGCAGGAGACGGCAATTTGCATCCGACCTGCATGACAGACGCTCGCAACACGGAAGAGATCGAGCGTGTCGAGCATGCCTTCGAGGAAATTTTCGCGGCGGCAATCGATTTGGGCGGTACGATTACGGGAGAGCATGGCGTAGGGATCGTCAAGGCACCGTATTTGGAGTGGAAAGTAGGGGCCGCAGGTATGGAGATCATGAAAGGCATCAAGCACGCTTTCGATCCTCACAATCTCCTGAATCCTGACAAAATGTTTGCGAAACAGTCCCGGAACAGAGTGGTGGTCCAGCGTGCTTAAAGAAGCCTTGGTAAAGAAGCTCGATTACGATGAACTGTCCAACTGTATGCGCTGTGGCTTCTGTCAGCCAGCCTGTCCGACCTTTCGGGAAACTGGCTATGAGGCGGCTTCTCCACGAGGTCGCATCGCCTTGATGAAAGCCGTAGCAGACGGTGTCATGGAGCCGGACAAAGATTTCGTCGATCAAATGAATCTGTGTCTAGGCTGCCGAGCATGTGAGCCGGTATGTCCAGCAGGTGTGCCGTACGGTCAGCTGATCGAGCAGACGCGAGAAGCGATCGAAGAGGCGCAGGAGCATCCATGGTGGGTCAAAGCCGTCCGCAGGCTCGCGTTTTTCCACCTGTTTCCTCATCAGAAGCGCATGTACCAGCTCGGCGGACTCCTGCGCTTCTATCAACGCTCAGGTGTGCAAAAAGCCGTTCGCAAGCTGGGGGTGCTGTCCATCCTGCCAAAGCAAATGCGGGAAATGGAAGCGATTATGCCAGAAGCAAGCAGTAAAGGCATTGTGGACTACTTTGGCGGCACTGTCATTCCGGCCGTTGGAGAGCGCAAGTATCGTGTCGGGATGTTTCACGGCTGCATCATGGATGTCCTGTTCAATGAGACGAATCGCAACACCGTTCGGCTTTTGAGTGAGGCAGGCTGTGAGGTCATCATCGCTCCAGACCAGGTTTGCTGCGGCGCTCTCCATGCACATAGCGGTGAACGTGAACAGGCTCGCCATCTGGCGCGAAAAAATGTGGCTGCTTTTCACAAGGCTGACGTGGATTTCATTGTATCCAATGCAGGTGGTTGCGGGGCGATGCTTCTAGAATACGACCACTTGCTGGCAAAAGATGCCGAGTGGCAGGAGAAAGCACAATGGTTCACTTCACGAGTAAAGGATATTAGCGAGGTGCTTACACGCCTCGTTGAGCCAAAAGAATGGCAGTCATTGCCGCAACGAATCACCTATCAATCCTCCTGTCACCTGCGCAACGGGATGAAGGTGACCAAAGAGCCAGTGAGCCTCTTGCAAGCCATTCCGGGGGCTACATACGTACAGCTTCGCGAAGGAGATCGCTGCTGCGGTTCTGCGGGTATTTACAATCTGGTGCAGCCTGAGATGGCCGGGAGTCTTTTAGACGAAAAAATGGGGCATGTAGCGGCTACCCAAGCAGACGTTCTTGTGACCTCGAATCCGGGCTGTCTGTTGCAAATGAAAGCAGGCATTCATCGAGCAGGACTAGAAGGAAAGATGGAAGCCGTGCACATCGTCGATTTATTGGCACGTGTGCAGCAGGAAGAAAAGCCCTTGTCGCCCCCTGAGTGAGTGGGGATGACAAAGGCTTTTTCTACTAAAGAGGGCTAGCTGTTTTGTCCTTTTTCCTGATCGTAGATATCCAATGCAGCTTGAACAGCGCGCCCAGCGTGTACACGGGCTCCATGCCGAATGAGAACGGCTTCCAACGCCCCTAGCACATGCAAAATGTTTTTCTTCCGGCAACTGTAGCCCATTGTGCCAATCCGCCAGATTGTTCCTTTTAGCGGCCCAAAGGAACTGGCAATTTCAATATGAAAATCTTCGAGCAGCATAGCACGGACTGACTCTCCGTCGAGCCCGTCCGGAATTTTGATACAGGTCACGACGGGAAGCTTGCAAGCCGGATCGCCATAGAGCTGCAATCCCATTGCCAACACACCAGCGACCAAGGCTTGTCCATGCAAGCGATGTCTGGCAAATCTCGCCTCCAGACCTTCCGTGAGGGCGATGCGCACTCCTTCGCGCAAGGCGTACAGCATCGTTGTCGCCTCCGTATGGTGGTTCAGCCGTGCGGGTCCCCAGTAATCCATGAGCTGGCTCAAGTCAAAATAGTTGCTGCGGATCGTTCGGGTTTGAGCAGATTTCGGAGCAGAGGGATCAGCGAGTCCACGCTCAATCTTTTTCCGTTGGAGCAAGAGTTCTTCTATACGAGAATTAAACGTGATCGGAGCCATTCCAGATGGGACCGACAAGCATTTTTGTGTGCCGCCAATACAAGCGTCGATATACCAATCGTCTACCTTCACTTCTGTCCCGCCGATCGAAGCGACAGCATCAACGACAAACAGCACATCCATCCGGCGGCAAGCTTCTCCGATTTCTTTCAAGGGCTGAACACAGCCAGTGGATGTTTCGCCGTGAACCATTGCTACGATTTTGGGCTGAACTCGCTCGATTTCGGCAATGACGTCCTGCGGTTCAAAGACACTTCCCCAGCGCGTTTCCATCGTTATCACATCTGCGCCGTACCTTTCCGCAATCTCCGTGAGCAAGTGCCCGAATCGTCCATAAATGGGTACAAGCACCCGATCTCCTGGTTCAATTATGCTACACAAAACGGCCTCGATGCCCGCACGGGAAGTTCCATCTATAGGGAATGCCCAATGATTGGATGTCTGAAACAATTTCCGAAGCATTTCCATTGTTTCGTTCATGATGTCTGTGAATTCTGGATCGAATTGTCCCAAAATGGGTGACCCCATCACGCGGAGAACACTAGGCTCGGCCTCGACTGGCCCTGGCGTCATGATTGTCCGTTGTGAGGTGGTCAGTTCTTTGTATGCACACATAAGCTCTCCCCCAGATCTTTCTATATCAACGGCCGCTTTTCCGATTCCATTACCGGAAAAACGGCGGTAGCACTACCTATACTTTTGTGCCCATCAAAAATCGATTTTGAAATTCAAGAATCCAGCTTTTCTCAGCGCCTCGTAGATAATGACGAGCGCTGGACCAAGTATCAGCCCGAAAAATCCCAGCACCTGAAATCCGAGGAACATGCTGACAAGAGCGGCCAGGGCGCTTATTCCCAGATTAGATGCGAGTATCTTTGGTTCAATAATGCGGCGGACGACCGTAATCACGAGGAAGATGACGATCAGGCCGATTGCCAAAGAAGAGTTACCCATTAAGAAGGTGTAAATGGCCCATGGGACGAGGAACGAGCCTGTGCCTAAGATGGGGAGAATATCGACGAAAACGATCATGAGCGAAATGACGGCTGCATACTTGACCTGCAAAATGAGCAATCCCAATAAGGACAGCGCGAACGTCATCAGACTCAAGATGATTTGGGCACGTAAAAAACCAAGGGTGGCACGGTTCAATTGAGAGATAACCACCTCGACCTTTTCACGAGCAGATACGGTGAACATTCTCATGAACCCAGCACGCAACTTCGGCAAATCGAGACTGATCAAAAACAAGGCAACCAGGTAAATAATCGTGGAGATCAAAAAGCCCGGAATGATGGCTGCCACACCGAGAATCCCTTTGGCAACCGTAGAGGCTGAAGTAAGCGCCCAGCTTTTCAGCCCAGCGAAGACACTCTGGATTTCCGATACGGTTTCAGCAGGTAACGACGCATAGTAAGTTTCCCAGCTCATCAAATAGGACTCGACCAACTCAAAAATATGCTGTGAATAAGCCGGTAATCGCTGAGCCAAATCTATTCCCTGAATCACAATCTGCGTACCGATCCAGTACAGTACAATCCCAAAAGAAATGAGAAACAGGAAAAAGGCTGTGATTACCGCACTCATCCGATTCATTCGTAGTCTTTTGATAAGAAACAAGACGAGCGGCTCAACCAGAATTGCAGTTAACAGTGCTAGCAAAAAGGGGACGGAGTAAGGCAAAAGAAACAACCCGACTGCTAGAACTAGTAGCAGGATGATCATTTTCCGAATCGTCATGACTGCGCTCCATTCTGAGTGAAAAGTCGCTGAAAATTGATTCCCTTATTTTATCATTTTTCCAGAAATGAATACAATGAGCCCAATCATATCGCGAAATTGATAGAGAATATCAGAAAAAACAAAAAAATGAAAAGAATACAAAAAAGGGGAAAACACAAAAAGTCATGATATGATGCTCACCTATATACCACTCAAGCTTGATGCGTGTAAGCATATCGTCTTGAGAGTCACATCTTATTCTTTCATAGCGAGGTGTCGGAATGAAGCGGTTTGGATTAGCGATGCAGATTGTCGTCGGTCTCATTCTGGGTATCCTGGTGGGTGCCATTTTTTACGGCAACCCGGCAGTGGCGACCTATTTACAGCCTATCGGTGATATTTTTCTCCGGTTGATTAAAATGATTGTCGTTCCGATCGTTGTTGCCACGCTTATTGTGGGCGTAGCAGGCGTAGGTGACATGAAAAAGCTCGGCAAAATTGGTGGTAAGACAATTCTGTATTTTGAAATCGTTACCACGATTGCCATTATCATTGGTCTTTTGGCGGCCAATATCTTTCAACCGGGTGTCGGCGTGGATCGAACAGTCCTTACCAAGACTGATATCCACAAGTATGTAGACACGGCAGAAGCAACACAGAGTCACGGTATGGTGGAAACATTTGTTAAGATTGTACCAACGAATATCTTTGATTCGCTTGCTCGTGGTGATATGTTAGCGATTATTTTCTTCTCCGTTCTGTTTGGACTTGGTGTCGCAGCAGCAGGGGAGAAGGGAAGGCCGGTTCTCAACTTTTTCAATGGAGTCGCGGACGCCATGTTCTGGGTTGTGAACACCATCATGCGTTTCGCTCCGTTCGGTGTTTTTGCACTGATTGGTGTTACCGTTTCCAAATTCGGTTTGTCTTCCTTGATTCCATTGGGGAAACTGGTTATTTTGGTTCACGTTGCCATGGTGTTCTTCATCTTAGTGGTATTGGGCATCATCGCACGTATTAGCGGAATCAAAATCACTTCCCTTCTGCGTGTACTGAAGGACGAGCTGTTGTTGGCTTACTCCACTTCCAGCTCCGAGACTGTACTGCCTAAAATTATGGAAAAAATGGAGAAGATGGGCTGTCCGAAGGCGATCGCGTCCTTTGTTATTCCGACAGGCTACTCCTTCAACCTGGATGGTTCCACACTGTACCAGGCACTGGCTGCTCTGTTCATTGCGCAAATGTATGGTATTCACATGCCAATTAGCACACAGATCACGCTGATGCTCGTATTGATGGTTACGTCCAAAGGGATCGCTGGTGTACCGGGAGTATCGTTCGTAGTACTGTTGGCTACCCTCGGCTCTGTAGGTCTCCCAGTAGAAGGTCTTGCTTTCATCGCCGGTGTAGACCGTTTGATGGACATGGCTCGTACAGTTGTTAACGTAGTAGGGAATGCGTTGGCAGCAATCGTGATCTCTCGTTGGGAAGGTCAGTTCGACAAAAAGAAAGCAGACGATTATGTTCAGGCAGTAAAAGCCGATCCGAGTGCTGCTTAATCTAAGCTATTAATAGTTTGAAGAAGCCTCCTGTCAGTGAATTTAACTGGCAGGGGGCTTTTTTGCATTGCGTGGAAAAGTGGCTGAAGTGGAAGGAAGAAGCGCATTTCTGCTAATTACCCAGTTCAAACTTTTTTAGTTGACACCAAAAACAGGAAAGAGTAATATGATACCAACAACTTGATAATAACATTTTGTTAATAACAAAAAGGCAACAACAACTCAGCAGCAAAAAGAGGCGATTGGATGAAAGATAAACCTTCTGTCAATAAACAAGGTCAAACCGAACAGGAGTACTTGGAAGCTTATGATGTCAGCCAATTCGAGCGACCGTCTGTGACAGTCGATATGCTGGTATTCACCGTGATGGATGAGCTGGAAGAGAATTACCGCAAGCTCTCGCCCAAGTCGTTGAAAATATTGCTGGTGAAGCGTGGTGAGCATCCGTATATCGGCCAATGGGCGTTGC
The DNA here is from genome assembly GCF_013284365.1 of Brevibacillus sp. RS1.1. Taxonomy (NCBI): domain Bacteria; kingdom Bacillati; phylum Bacillota; class Bacilli; order Caryophanales; family Paenibacillaceae; genus Brevibacillus; species Brevibacillus sp. RS1.1. The sequence goes on along the minus strand of NZ_JABSVA010000002.1, from coordinate 585,197 downwards.
CAGGTGGGTTTGTTACACCTGGGGAGAGTCTGGAGGAGGCAGCCAGACGCGAGCTGCGTACGGAAACAAACGTAGACGACATTTACTTGGAGCAGCTCTACACCTGGGGCGATGCGGGCAGAGATCCACGGACATGGGTTATAAGCACGTCGTACATGGCCTTGGTAGACAGCTCGTCTTTACAGTTGCAGGCAGGGGATGATGCAGAGGAAGCGGAGTGGTACCGCATCGAGGACAGGTGGCTAAAAGAAACGAAGACGGCGACGCTTGACGGCTCCATTACTGAAAAATGGCTGGAGCTGCGTCTTGTACATGAGAGAGAGCAACTGTCTGCCACGATTAAAATTACCAAAACAGTAACGGGCCGCACTGTACGTGAGACCCGCGAAATTGTAGAGACGAACAACCTTGCATTTGATCACGCAAAAATCATTCAATACGCACTGGAGCGATTGCGTAACAAGATTGAATACACAGATATCGCCTTTGCCTTAATGCCGGAGCTGTTTACCCTAAGCGATCTACAACAGGTGTACGAAGTGATTTTGGGACGTGAGCTGTTGGCAGCGGCGTTTCGCAGGAAGGTAGCCGACAAAGTGGTGGAAACGAATCAATATCGAAAACATGCCGGGCACCGCCCATCCAAGTTTTTCCGCTTTAACCCGGAATGGATGGATCAGACGTAGCCCCGTACCAGGGAGGAAATCACAATGAATCAGGGACATAATCGAAGCGTACGCGTACGAATCGCGCAAGAGACGCTGCAAATCATAGAGCAGGGCTACTACGTAAACAAAGCGGGTGAAAAGAAGAGCATTACGGAGGAGCTAGCTGCTGCCATCAGCCAGTCGGTCTTGTATCGTCCAAATGATTTGGCTGCAGATACAGTACAACTGCCATCACATCAAACAACAGCTGCACAACTGCGTGCCAAGATCGAGGTCACCTCGGAATCCAGCCTGGATGCAGCCAAGCGCCTTGTCGTTTCTGAGAAACGAGCAGATGCCGTATGCTTGAATTTTGCTTCCGCCAAAAATCCGGGCGGAGGATTCCTAGGGGGAAGTCAGGCGCAGGAAGAGAGCTTGGCGCGTTCCTCTGGTCTGTATCCTTGCATCGTGCAAATGCAGGAAATGTACACCTACCATCGCCAGTTGAAAACCTGCTTTTATTCCGACTACATGATTTATTCACCGCGGGTCCCCGTGCTCCGCGATCAAAGCGATCAGCTTTTGCCTGATCCATACCTCTTGTCTTTCGTAACGGCGCCTGCTGTGAATGCGGGGGTTGTTCGTGAGCGAGAGCCTGAAAATATCGAAAAGATTGGTCCTGTCATGATGGAGCGCATCCGGAAAATTTTGCGGGCAGCAGCCATTCACAACCATCGGACGATCATTTTGGGGGCGTACGGCTGCGGAGTATTCCGCAACAAAGCGGAGGACGTAGCAGATTACTTTGCGACTGTTTTGATCGAGGAACAGTATGCACAGCTTTTTGACCACATCGTTTTTGCTGTCTACGACAATTCTGCGCGCCAGGAAAACCTGCGAGCGTTCAAGGAGAGATTCGCATGAATGCGAAAAGCACCGGCTTTTTAGCAGACTGGAATTGGTTTGAAAAAATTTGGCTCATCTCGTTTACACTCGTTACCCTCTACTTGTATTTCGCGCTGGATGATACACTCATCGGCTTGATCGCCTCCTTAACAGGGATGCTGAGTGTCGTGCTCGTCGCCAAAGGAAAGACGTGGAGTTATTACCCGGGTATCATCAATGTGGTTTTGTACGCGTTCGTCGCCTATGGGCAAAAGTACTATGGGGAAGTCATGCTGAATCTTCTCTATTTTTTGCCGATGCAATTCATAGGACTCTATCTGTGGCGCAAAAACCGCGTTTCCGAAGTCAAACAAAATGACGTCAAGATTGCGATTTTGTCCAACCGAGCACGCATCTGGTGGACGATCTTGAGCATCATCGCAACAATTGCCTACGGGTTTGTATTGAAGCAAATGGGCGGGGCCTTACCTTTTGTTGATTCCTTGACGGCTGTTCTCTCCGTCATCGCGATGCTTTTCATGGTGAAGCGCTTAGTCGAGCAATGGGTGGTCTGGATCATTATTGATTTGTTCACGATCTACATGTGGCTGGCAGCGTTTTTGAAGGACGGAAGCGATATCTCGATGCTGGTCATGTGGTCCGCTTATTTGGTGAATGCCATCTACGGCTTGATGAACTGGGTAAAACAGTATCGCAAGCAAAGGGAGGAGCAAACATGGGGAGCGTAGGCTTCATTGGCGGCAAATTTTTGCCACTTCATCAAGGACATGTATACGCGATTACACAGGCAGCCTGCCGCTGCGACGAGCTGTACGTCGTTCTCTCGCACAGCCCTACGCGCGACCGAAAGCTGTGTGAGGAGGCAGGAATCAGGTCCATTCCCTATGAAGTACGGTTGAGATGGCTGTCCACGCTGGTTAAGGACATGGAAAATGTCCGTGTGCTTGCAGTTGAGGATCTTGCGGATAGCGACGAGAGCTACGATTGGGAGGCGGGAGCAGCGGACATCAAGCGCGAGATCGGGAAAAAAATCGATCTGGTTTTCAGCTCAGAGTCCGCCTATGATCTGATTTTTCGCCGTTTATACCCGGAGGCAGCGCACATCATTCTCGATGAATCGCGCAGCCAAGTACCGATCTCCGCTACCCAGATTCGCAACGAAGGGGTCTTCGCTCATTGGCAGCACATCCCGGCTATTGTTCAGCCCTATTTCGTCAAAAAGGTAGTCGTGGTAGGAACAGAGAGCTGCGGAAAATCGACCCTGACCCGTTATCTTGCGAAAATCTACAACACCGTGTTTGTCGAGGAGTATGGGCGCACAATCTGCGAAGAGGTTGGGGGCTGCGATACGATTTTGACACCGGAGTATTTCCCGCACATCGCGTATGGTCACAAAATGGAAGAATACAAAGCGCTCCAGCAAGCCAACAAGCTCTTGTTTATCGATACCGAAGCGATTGTCACCCAGTTTTACTCTGAACTGTACACGGGGCAAACCTTCTCTGTTCTTGACCAGATTGCCAAAGAGCAAGCGTATGATTTGTGGCTATTGATGGAGCCAGATGTCGCATGGGTAGATGATGGACTGCGTGTGCACGGAGAAGAGCAAGTGCGCCTGCACAATCACGAAAAGCTGCGTCAGATGCTGGACGAGCGGGGAATTACGTACGTGACATTGCGAGGAAATTATGTCGAGAGACTGCAAGGAGCTATGCAGCATGTCGATCAACTGTTGAAGACGACTTCTCAACGAGCTGGAATTGGGCTAGACTAAAGTCATCAAACGATTCTGACAGTAGAAGGGAGCCGTGCTGCATGCAGTCGATCGTACAGCCGCTATCCCCCCTTAGCTTGAAGGAATGGGCAGTCGCCGTTAAAGCGCTTGGAGAAGGTGAGCAGATCATCACGATCCGCAAGGGTGGGTTATACGAAGAAACACGAGAATTCCGCTTGGAAAATAATCAATTTTATTTGTATCCGACCTATGAGCACCAGAAGCGCGACATGGTAAAGGCTGACTACCAACACCTGTTAGATGCGACCCTCGAAGGCTGGACAATGGACAAGAAGACCGTGACGATCGAATATTTTGCCGAAGTAACCGACGATGTAGAACTGATGGACGAAGCCAAGCTGCGCGCGCTATCACCCTTCCACATCTGGACGGATAATTTCGCAGATGTGCGCTTGCATTGGAAGAAAAAACAGCCGCTGCACATTTTGTTCGTGCGGATGTATCGATTAGAGCAGCCGGTAGAAATTCCGATGGACGCCGCTTATCAGGGCTGCAAATCTTGGCATGATCTATTGGTGGATATTCCGCGAGCTGCGTTCACCCCTGTGCTTTCCGACGAGGAGTTCGCAGCGAAAAAAGCTGCGATCATGACCATTCTGCAAAACTAACATTCCATTTTACTCTTGTCTGGAGGGTTCTCATGAAAGCGATCCTGGTAACGGAATTAGGCGGGCCGGAGACGATGAAATATGCGGAAGTCGAGATGCCGACCATGTCATCTACACAAGTCCTGATCCGCGTCGAGATGACCAGTGTCAATTTTGCCGATATCAAATCCAGGTATGGAAAAAAGGGAGCTGCCAAGCTGCCGTTTATCCCGGGACTCGATGCGACTGGCGTGATCGAACAGGTGGGGGCAGAGGTGCAAAGCCTGAAGGTGGGACAACGAGTCATTGCGTTTCCGGCCAACGGATCATACGCCGAGTATATCGTGGCGGAAGAGTGTTTGACTTTTGCACTGCCAGATCAAATCAGCACGGAAACAGCAGCCGCTTGCCCAGTCGTGTCATTTACTTCGTATCAGCTACTGGCGAAGGTTGCCCGCATTGCCAAAGGGGAAACCGTACTGATACACGCTGCGGCAGGCGGAATTGGGACGACGGCGATTCAATTAGCCAAGCTGCTCGGAGCAGGTCGTGTCATCGGCACAGTCGGTAATGAAGCAAAGGCGGAAATTGCCTTGTCAGTTGGTGCCGACCATGTGATTTGCAATGATCGCGAAGATTTTGTGGAGAGTGTACGCGCGCTGACGGATGGTGCGGGAGCCGATGTGATTTTGGACTCGATTTCTGGAACGGTGAGCGAGCGTAGTCTCGAGTGCCTCGCTTGGTACGGCCGACTCGTCCATTTTGGCAATGCCAGCGGTGAAATCGGTCAGATCAAGACAATCGATTTGCACGCAAGCTGCCGCTCTGTATTAGGCTTTAGCTTTGGTACGACACGCAAGCTGCGTCCACACTTTTTACAGGATACTGCCAAGCAAGTTTTGGACTATTTGGCGAATGGACAGCTGGACATCAAGATCGGCAAGCATTTTGCATTGGAAGAAGCAGCAAGTGCCCATGCGTTGGTAGAGAGTAGGGCGAGTACGGGAAAAGTACTGCTGGATGTGCGTTCGTAACGATGTGGAGCCCTTGCTGACTCAAAAGCGAGGGCTTATTCTCTATCATTTTGGAGAGGTGAATGTTATGCAGATGATTTCAACAAGTGAACTGGACAAAAACGTCATCACTGAATTTTTTATCAAACATTGGGGAAGTCCGCAAATGGTCATCTCCAGTGGCGTTTTCCAATGCGATGCGCTGGACGGCTACGCAATAATGGGTGAAGAGGGTGCAATCAACGGATTTATTTCATATGTGCTCGAAGATCAGGAATGTGAAATCATTTCCTTGGACAGTGTGATCGAAAACAAAGGAATCGGGACCGCCCTTCTCAATCAAGTAGAGCAGACCGCCAAAGAAAAAGGCTGCCACCGGATGAAGCTCGTCACCACCAACGATAACCTGCACGCCATGGGCTTTTACCAAAAAAGAGGCTATCAGTTTCACGAGCTGTACATCCATGCTGTGGACAAGGCCCGGCAAATCAAACCAGAAATCCCCCTTATCGCAGACAATGGCATCCCAATCCGCGATGAAATCCTTTTTATTAAAAATCTTTTTTAAAAATAGCCCCGCAGAAGCAACTGTTGCCCGCAAAGCGAAGGTACATGTTTGGAAGGAGACCGCCCGAACGTAGTGAGGAAAAAGGCGACTGGAAAACATGTGCCTTCGCTTCCCCCGATCAGCGCAGATGAAAAACCTCTCGGTTTTTAAAAAAGTTTGCCCCCACACAATTGTTGACATTCGTAACTGTACGAATTATTATTACAGTACTCTTCGCAAGGAGGCCGTCTGTGACGTGAATAGTGAATTTACCATTGCTGTTCACAGCTTGGCTTTGTTGGCTCATATCCCAGAGCATATGGCAAGCAGTGAGCTCATCGCAAAAAATGTATGTACGAATCCAGCCAGAATTCGCAAAATCATGAGCATTCTGCGTAAGAACGGATTTGTGAAGACAAAAGAGGGAATTGGCGGCGGTTATATACTCGCGTGCGACCCGAATGAGGTCACCTTGGCCGAGATATATCGTTCGATCTCGAATGGTACGCTGAAGCCGCACTGGTGTTCGGGAGATCCGCAAGAAGCGTGTCAGGTTTCTGCGAATATGCACGGAGTTATGGATCAGATTTTTACCGAAGCAGAGATGTACTTTACAAAATATTTGGAACAAATCACGATCCAAACCGTATTAGATAAAGTCCGTCATGGATGTCAGGAGAGTTCGCAACAGTAACCTTACAAATTTTTAACATGGAAACTGTAATGATTTCCGTTACAATTGGGAGGTGCACCAGAATGAATCGAGATGAGTTATTGGAAGTCGGAGAATGGGTATTGGGCAAAACCAAATTCGGCGAGTTAGTTCAAGGCTTCGTCGAAACAGATGATTCATTGCGAGGTACCGCAAAAGTATATGTGGTTCAATGCGACAACGAAGAGACGATCGGCAAGCTGGTGGTGATTCCGAGACAGTGGATGGATCGCATTCCGGTAGGCTCTTTTGATGATGAAGAGCATATGCATGATTTGATCGACCTCGCCCTCGCAACCAAAGATAGAGAGTGGTTTATGGACCTGACTGCCAAGGCAAGCACCATGAAACAGGCAGGGAAAGAAGCCCGCAAAACAAGAAGCTCTTCCATTCGCAATCGCTTGGGAACTTCTGCTATTTGGGAGCAATAATTTTTCACTATACAGGAGGAGTACGGAATATGTCTGTCGTGAATCATAACAGTTGGTTTGAAAAAGGAATGAGCTTTACGGCGTACACAGAAAGCATGAACGTCAATAAAGAAGAGCTGACCCGCGTGTACGATCAGCTCACATTTACTGACGAGGATCTGGCTGTCTGGAAGGATCTCTCCCAGCGCAATTGGAAAGGGGTCGTGCTGACCGCAGACTGGTGTGGGGATGCTTCCTTATGTGTTCCTGTCATTCAGCGAATTGCCGAGGAAAGCAACATCGAATTGCGCTTTCTCATCCGTGACGAAAATCTCGAGCTGATGGATCAGTACTTGACCAATGGCACAGCACGTGCGATTCCGATCTTTATTTTCCTCGACCAGGATGGCTACGAGGCGAGAGTTTGGGGACCTCGTTCTCCAGAAGTGCAGGAAATGATTACGACTGCCCGTGCTGGATTGCCGGCTGCTGACGCTCCTGATTTTGAGGAAAAGCAAAAGGAGCTGTACCGCAACTTTAAGCAACAGATTTCAACAGACCCGGCCATTTGGCGCACGGTGATTGAGAGTGTGAAAGCGAAGCTGCAAGGCTAAAGAGAAAAATCTACAAGGATAGGACTGGATAAATGAATATGAATGCACAAGAGAATAGCGAGCGACCGATTCTCTTCCTGATGATTAACATGTTTATTGCCATGCTGGGAATTGGCTTGATTATTCCGATTTTGCCCGAGTTTCTTAAAGAGTTCGGCGCGGGTGGGGAGACGGCTGGATACCTGGTGGCGGCTTTTGGTGTGACTCAATTTCTTTTTTCTCCGATTGCGGGGGAATGGTCAGATAAGTACGGTCGTAAAATCATGATTGTAATGGGACTCGTCCTGTTTACGATCTCCAACCTGGTTTTTGCCTTGGCTGAACAGACATGGGTGCTCTACCTTTCTCGTCTGATCGGCGGGATCGGGGCAGCAGCGATGATTCCGTCCATGCTGGCGTATGTAGCGGACATTACGACCGAGGATAAACGCGGAAAAGGACTGGGGATGCTCGGAGCCGCCATGTCTCTCGGATTTGTTATCGGACCTGGTATTGGCGGATTTTTGGCAGAGCTTGGCTTGCGTATGCCGTTCTACATTTCCGCGGCAGTTGGTGCGGTAGCTACACTCGGTTCCATCTTCTTCTTGTCAGAATCTCTTCCGAAAGAGAAGCAGCTCGCGTCACGAAACGCCAAAGACAAACAGGAAAACATCTTCTTACAACTCGGCAAGTCGTTCCAATCGTCGTACTTCATCATGCTGGTACTGGTCTTTACGATGACGTTTGGCTTGGCGAACTTCGAAGTTATTTTCCCGCTGTTCGTCGATGCAAAGTTCGCTTATACTCCACGTGATATTTCCATCATTATCACAGTGGGAGCACTTGCCGGTACGATTGTGCAGGCAGCGCTGATCGGCAAGCTCATTACTCGTTTTGGCGAGAAAAAGCTCATTAACGTGACGTTCTTCTTGTCTGCTGTTTCGATGGTGATGATGCTATTGTCGGGTAACTTCTGGTATATGTTGATTATGACGGTTCTCTTCTTTACCCTGACATCGATTATGCGTCCAGCAATCAACACGCTGATCTCCAAGCGTGCGGGGGATGAACAAGGCTTCGTAGCGGGGATGAATAATGCGTATATGAGTCTGGGGAATATTTTTGGCCCAGCAGTGGCAGGTACGTTGTACGGGGTGCATTTGAACGCACCGTATTTGTTCGGCGCGATTATCCTGGTACTTAGCTTATTATTGTCGCAGGTGGAAAGCCGTCGCAGCGTGAAGCGCGTCGTGGCCTAACCCTTGACAGTTTTTAGAAAACCATGTAAAAAGGAAAGTAACAAAAAAACACCAACAAATTCATTGACGAGAAAGAGTAAGCTAATCCCCTTGTTCCCCAGAGAGTTGGCCATGTGCTGAAAGCCAACGTTCAAGACTTAGCCGAAAATCCTCTCCGAGAAGGAAAGCTGAAGCATTTGGAGTAAGCTGACCCGGAATCCCACCGTTACAAGGGACGCGTATGATGGTACGTAGTAGAGGTGCCGAAATGACATGCTTGCATGAAGATTTCGGAACAAGGGTGGTATCGCGAGATCAAATCTCGTCCCTTAGGGGGCGGGATTTTTTTGCGTTCTATGAACCTACACTTCTACGCAAACTACAGAAGAAGGAGTGTACATGATGAGGAAAGTAGACGTAAAAGAAAAAGCAAGGGCACGAGAGTTACGCGTTTTGGATCAGTGGAGGAAAGACGATACATTCCGCAAGTCGATGGACAATCGGCTGGGAATGCCAAACTTCGTCTTTTATGAAGGTCCTCCGACCGCCAACGGACAGCCGCATATCGGTCACGTGCTCGGACGGGTCATCAAGGATTTTATCGGGCGCTACAAAACGATGTCCGGCTACCGTGTCGTCCGCAAAGCAGGCTGGGATACACATGGTCTTCCGGTAGAGCTTGGGGTGGAAAAGCGACTTGGCATTTCCGGCAAGCAGGAGATCGAAAACTACGGGGTGGCCAAGTTCGTCGAAGAGTGCAAAAACAGCGTATTCGAGTACGAAAAGCAATGGCGTGAGCTGACGGAAGGCATCGCCTATTGGACGGATATGGAGCATCCATATGTGACGCTGACCAACGATTACATCGAAAGCGTCTGGCACATTCTTTCTGACATTCATAAAAAAGAGCTGCTGTACAAAGGGCATCGTGTCAGTCCGTATTGCCCGGATTGCCAGACGACACTCAGCTCCCATGAAGTGGCGCAGGGCTATGAAGACGTGAAGGACTTGAGTGCGACGGTCAAATTCAAAAGCAAGACAAGCGATGACTACTTCCTCGCGTGGACGACGACGCCATGGACACTTCCTGCCAACGTGGCTTTGGCTGTCAACAAAGACCTCGATTACGTAAGGGTCAAGCACAAGGATGAAGTGTACGTCGTAGCAAAAAATCTCGCGGAGAAAGTCTTCAAGGAAGACTACGAGGTTTTGACCACGCACAAAGGCGCAGAATTGGTTGGTACCCCGTATGAGCCGCCTTTTGGCTATATCAAGGTAAACCATGGGCATATCGTCGTCGATGCGGACTATGTCAGTGATACGAGCGGAACGGGTATCGTGCATACTGCGCCAGCGCATGGGGAGGATGACTATCGCACGACCCGTCAGCATGGACTTGATTTCGTGAATGTCGTGAATTTGGCTGGTCGCTATACTGATCAAATCTCAGATTTCGCAGGTCGGTTCGTGAAGGATTGCGACGTCGATATCGTCAAAGATTTGTCACATCGCGGTCTGCTGTTTTCCAAGGAACGCTACGAGCATAGCTATCCGTTCTGCTGGCGCTGCAAATCACCACTGCTCTACTACGCGATGGAGAGCTGGTTCATCAAAACGACAGCCATCAAGGATCAGCTGATCGAAAACAATAGCAAGATCGCCTGGTATCCGGGCCACTTGCGCGAAGGGCGCTTCGGGAAATTCCTCGAAGAGCTTGTAGACTGGAATATTAGCCGAAATCGGTATTGGGGAACGCCGCTCAATTTATGGCTTTGTCAGGATTGTGGCAGTGAATATGCACCAGGCAGTGTAAAAGAGTTGCGTGAGAAATCTGTGGCACCAATCGATGAGAAGCTGGAGCTGCACAAGCCGTTTGTAGATGAGGTGAAGCTACGCTGCTCTTGCGGCGGTACGATGGAGCGGACACCTGAGGTCATCGATGTGTGGTTCGACAGTGGTTCGATGCCGTTTGCTCAATACCATCATCCATTCGGAGACGAAAAGGTGTTCGAGGAGCAGTACCCAGCCGACATCATTTCGGAAGGAATCGATCAGACGCGGGGCTGGTTCTTCAGCTTGTTGGCAGTCTCTACCCTGTATAACGGAAAAGCACCCTACAAGGCGGTCATCTCTACTGGTCACGTTTTGGATGAACACGGTCAGAAGATGTCTAAAAGCAAAGGAAACGGGATCGATCCGTGGGAGGTAATCGAGGAGTTCGGTGCAGATGCGTTCCGGTGGGCGCTTTTGTCTGACAGTGCGCCATGGAGCAGTAAGCGCTTCTCCAAGCGGATCGTCGCCGAGGCGAAGTACAAAGTGATCGATAAGATCCATAGCACGCATGATTTTTATTCGTTATACGCATTGATCGATGCATTCAAGTCAGAAGAGCATCCAGCGCAACCACCTGTGAACGAGTTGGATCGTTGGATACTTTCCCGCTTGAATACCACCTTGCAGCAGGTGGTAAAAGGTCTGGAAACCTACGATTTCATGAATCCGGCGGGGCATATCGAAACGTTCATCGACGAGTTGAGTAACTGGTACATCCGTTGTTCGCGGGATCGTTTCTGGAGCAGCGGGATGACGCCTGACAAAGTATCTGCTTACCAGACCCTGCGAGAAGTGTTGCTGACGCTGGCGAAGATGATCGCACCATACGCGCCGCTGATCGCAGAAGATTTGTATGGCAATCTGGGGGGAGAAGGCAGCGTTCATTTGACTGATTATCCGAAGGTGAACACAGAATCAATCGACGAAACCCTTGAGCGGGACATGGAAACGGCTCGAAACATCGTGGAGCTGGCGCGAAATGTCCGCAACGAAACCGGACTCAAGACCAGACAGCCTCTGTCCGAGCTGATCGTAACGACGGAGCAGCCATTTAACCTCGAGCGATTTGCTAGCATCATCGAAGACGAGATCAATGTCAAAAACATTCGGGTAGAGCAAAGCGACAGCAGCTTTGTGACGTATCATTTCAAGCTCAACCTGAAGGTAGCCGGGAAAAAATATGGCCAGCTCGTTGGGCCAATCCAAGGGTATTTAAAAGAATTGGAAGCAGCCGATGCACAGAAGGCAGTGGACAATGGCTACTTGGATGTGGAGGTCGCAGGCGAGAGTGTGCGGCTTACGCTAGATGAGCTGCTTGTGGAAAAGCAAGGGAAGCAAGGCTTCGCTTCTGCATCCGGCTATCAGCTTCACGTGGCCTTGAACACGACACTTACAAAAGAGCTTGAGCAAGAAGGCTTGGTTCGTGAGGTCATACGCGTCATTCAGGATGCACGCAAAAAGCTGGATTTGCCCATCGATAAACGTGTCCAGCTCACCTTGGATGTGGACGATGAGCTACGAGCAGCATTAGAGCGCTTTGATCATGTTTTGCGTGGGAGCGTACTCGTTTCAGATGTGTCTTTTGCGAAAATAGCAGATAGGGAAACCGTTTCGATCGGAGACAAAACTTTAGGCTTGCACATCGGGTAAAAAAGGAAGGACAGCAGCAACTGACAATCTGAGCTTTTCAGAAGGAATGTTCAAATCAATGGAGAAAGGGGTAGAGGCACGAAGACGAACATTCACCAGGAAGCGAGGAAAGGCAGATGGACCAAGTGAAATGGAACGTTGGGGTAATTGGCGCAGGCGTCATGGGCGAACGCATGATGAACGCGATCCGTACCCACGAAAAATTTCGAGTAGCTGCAGTGAGTGATGTATCAGCGGAAAGAGCACAGGAAGCCGCGCAAAAGTCCGGCGATGTGCCTTGGTACACAAATTATAAGGAATTATTGAAAAAGGTAGAGCTGGACGTCATCTATTTGGCAGTTCCTCCGAAATTCCATCATGCGATTGCCCTGGATGTGCTGGCGCACAAAAAGCATTTGCTCTGTGAAAAGCCGTTAGCTAATTCATTGACAGAAGCGCAAGAAATGTTGGAAGCAGCAAATAACGCAGGGGTTGTCCATGCGATGAACTTCCCGCTCTACTATCAAGGTGTTTTTCCTGAACTATCCCGCAGACTCGAAGCAATCGGAGATGTCCGCCGTATCGATATCCTGACGCATTTTCACCAGTGGCCGCGTCCATGGCAGCAAACACCTTGGCTGGCTGGTCGTGAGCAAGGCGGTTTCATCCGAGAAGTGCTGCCTCATTTCACTCATCTGACTTACGAGCTCTTCGGAGACCTGCATGTAGTCCACTCAGAGGTAGACTATCCAGCAGATCCTGCGCTATGTGAGACAGGTGTATCGGCCTTTCTGCATCTGACAGATGGTACCCCGGTTACGATCAATGGCTTGGCGGGTATCGCGCATGAGGAGCATTTGGATTATCGCGTGTACGGGTCAAAAGGAACGCTGAGTGTCGTGAACTGGAGCAATCTGTTTGTGGGTGGACACGGCGAAGCGCTCGTTCCGGCTGAAGTTCCGCAGCAAGACCGTCTCTCCCTGTTGTTGGATGAGCTGTCTATTGCGATGAACGGTGGCGATGCCAGACTGGTTACATTTGAAACAGGCGTGAAAGTACAGCAAGTGCTGGAAGCATTGCTCGGACATGAAAAAGTACACTACATCAAATAGAAAGTAGCAGGAAAAGTCCACGAAAAAAGAGCAGGTAGGCAGGGGGAGCACATCCTGCGCGACTGCTCTTTTCTTTTTGCTAGGGCCGGTATGACTGTAAAAGCTGCTCAATATGCTTGCTGGCAAAATGGACATGCTTGTTATCGTGTGTGAGTCTGCTTGCCATGATGGCTCCTTCAATGGAAGAAAAAACAAACGAAGCAACTGCTTCTGCGTCCATTTCGGAGCGAAATTCTCCCTGGGCGATTCCTTCTTCCAGCAATCTCTGCATGAACGAAATGACCTCTTGGTAAGCGGTGAGGGCATAATCGCGAAGAACAGGGAACGAATGGTCACTTTCGATGGCTGTGTTGAGAAGCGGACAGCCACCTTGGAGCGGGGGATTGTTTACCGCATCAGAATACACCTTTGCCATGGCTACGATTTTTCCAGTGGCTGTGTCCTGTTTTTCTAGTGCAGCCGCAAAATGTTCTTGTAACACTTCACCCGCATATTTGAAGGCCTCTATGGCAATTTCATCTTTACTGGCAAAACCTCTGTAGAGGGCACCTTTGGTAAGTCCCGTGGCATCCATGATGTCTTGCATGGAGGTTCCTGTATATCCGTATTGATTAAATAGCTCTGCTGACTTCTGGATAATATACAGCTTTGTTTTTTCGCCTTTTCGCATCGCGATAGTCCTTTCATTCGGCCAACACGGTCTATATTCGTCCAAGTTATTGTAACATTTCTCTCATGTACGAAAGAAGGCAATCATGTAAAATCAAAAAGAGACCGAACCGTTCGGTATCAAAAAATCGAACAAAGGGTTGTGTGACAGGATGAACCGTATCAAACCGTATTCGATTGTCATTTTCGTCGCCTGTATAGCGATCACGTATGCACTCGTGCAAAACTTTATCATCGACCCAGAAGCAAAAGGCTTTCTCAGTCACAAGTCTGATTTCAACAAAGAGCGAATGAATACATCGATCTGGCTTACGGTCATGTATGTCCATTTGTTTTTCGCCCTGATTGCCCTCATCTGTGGGGTGGCTAACTTTTCGGACAAGCTGCTCGCCCAGAAGCGCAAGCTACATAAAGTAACAGGTTATGTTTATCTTTTTAGTGTGTTGGTTGTGGTAGTCACATCGGGGTATATGGCTCCTTATGTAACGGGCGGAAAAGTGGCGAGTTGGCCCTTCCACCTGTTGAACATTATCTGGCCGGCAATCACTATTACGGCGCTCGTCAAAATAAAAAAGCGCCAAGTCATGAAGCATAAGGAATGGATGGTCCGGAGTTTCGTCTTCTTATTTACCAACATGCTGATTCATCTCATGAAGCTGATCGTAGAGAAGGTGGTAGGCTTGCCGTATGAGCTCAGCTACACAATCAGTGTATATGCCGCTATTATTGGACTTGTCGTGACGGCGGAGATCATCATTCGTACAAAATTGCGAGCACGGAAAAAAGCATGAGAGAGACGCAAGCGCTTCCTTAAAAAAGCTTCGCATCAGAACCCACATGGTTGGGGTGATGCGAAGCTTTTTGAATGGCTACTTCTCTTCGACGCTCTGGCTTCCTTGTTTTGGGGGAGATAGTCTTTGTAACCCTCGTTTTTGGTAATATTCATTTTGCAGAAGAGTGGGTTCAACTGCGTAGGCTAGCTCGGGGCTTTGCGGTGCAACAGATTCCAATGTGATGTGGATGCTTTTAATGGGGGGCTTGGTTGCAGCATTGGGAACCTTTTTCTGTTGATTCCTCTTTTTGTTTTTACTTTTGGTTACTGGTTGAGAGTTCGCTACAGGTTCGGCGATGTTTTGCACTTCCTCCACGACCTCCATATTTCCTTGGAAGAACAAATGGTGTGCTGTTTCGTTTATTGGATCTTTATCGCCCTCTTGCAACACACGTAATGGGAGTGTCGATCTTTCGATGAGAATGTTGATCTCGGGTTCCAGGAGCTCTTGGGTAATTTTTTCGTGTGGATCGTCCTTCCAAAATGTATTGATCGCCTGCACATCGCCCGCAAAGTATTCCAGCTTATGCCGAGCATAAATGTGCTTCCAGCATTTTTCCGAAATGACTACTTTCACTTTGATTTTTTTATCAAATTCAGTTAGCTGGTAATCCCAAGTAAAGGTCACTTCTTTGAAAGAATCTTGTGGGACTTGCGTGTTTGGTTTCGCTTCTTTGACTTTTCGATACCCTAGTAAATCCTGCTTTGAGCCCAAATCCTCTAACTTGCCTGCTCCCGTTTTCAGCCATTCCGCAGGGACACGCTTCACATTTTTCGTTGCAGATTTGTACCAGATGGTTTCATCATAGACTGGTTCCTTTGGAAACTCCTCACGTACGTTCTCCAAGCATGTCTGTATGTTATTCAATATTTTTGAAAGCACTTCATCCATCTGTTCGGCCAGATCAGTATCCTTTTTTGTATTTGGAAACAGCGCGGTCAAATGGTAGAGCTTACGTATATACGAATCGATTTCTCTTAGTACTGCAGAGATTGCCTTTTCCCGGGCGATGATTGTCGACTCCTCATCCATGTCTATCATCTCAATTTGTGGATCGAATTTTGAACCGGGATTCCCAGTCGTTCCTTGAAATCCAGGCACCAAGTTTTTATAGAAATTCACCAATTGAATCCGCGTGCATTTTTCTTCGTTAGCGGACACCCTTTTTATTTCGGCGATAAGAGAAGCGTAGGATTTCTTGGTTGCCTCAAATGTTTTATTCGGCAATTGCTGGATTTCTCCTAATAACTCGCTGAAGGTGATAAGGGAATTTTGTGAGATGGTATGATCCATTTGCATCTCATCATTTTGAAAAGCATCGCCTCTAGCTGTTTCTGCGTTTCCTCGACGATGCGTGTTATGCCCATCCTCGTCCTTAAAGCGTTGGATAGGCAGTTTGTTATGCGCGATTCCTTGTCTCTGTGATTTCATTAATTGAATCAGGGCACGATTTCCAATCGACTTCTGCAGCTGGATAAGATGTGACGGGCTATTATCTTGCTTAATGGATGACGAAGGTGAGGGCATGCTTTTTTGGACGGGCTGTTGCAGAATAGATGTTTTGGCTGCGTGTTCGAATAGTTGAGACGACATGGGCAATCACCTCCAGAGAATCTGAATGAATAGAATGTGGCAGATAAGGGGCGTCCCAATGGCATCCTTTTCCCTTTACTGCTGCAAGGCTTTGCACTGCATCAAAAAGTCGATAAACGTACGCATAATCCCGTGAACAGGTGTATCCTTGAGGTAAATCAGCTCGAAGTTCCGGTTGATTTGCGGCAGATTCAAGACGTCTACCTCCTGGAGTTCCCCTTCGTCCAAGTCTTTGGAGATGGCAAACCGAGGCAAAAAGGCGATGCCCAGCCGTTGTTTGACCATTCGCTTCACGACCTCGATATTGTCAGCCTCCATGATGACGTTGTTTTGTAGCTGAAAATGGCTGAATGCATTGTTGATCAGCTTCCAGTCGAGCGAGCCCCGATTGAACAAGATCAATCGTTCACGTGCGACTTCTTCTATGGAAACCTGGTGGCGGAATCCAAACGGATGGTCAGGATAAATCGCTAAGACCATGTCATCCGGCATCAGTTGAATCCGGTTAATCTGTGGGTGGGTAACGGCACGAGCAATTCCGAACGACACCTCATGGTTTAGAACCATATCGAGCACCTGATGAGAATGTCCGGTGAGGATCGTCAGCTTGATTTTGGGGTACAACTGCTGGAACTGCTGGACGAGGTCAGGCAAAATGTAAAAGGCGGAGACAAAAACCGTGGAGATGGTCAATTCTCCCTCTACATCGCCTTGCGATCGCTGAATGGCTTGCTGTCCCTCTTGTAGCATATGCATGATGTTTTTGGCATAAGGAAGGAACAGATCGCCTTCCTTTGTAAGAGAAATCGTATGACCCGTACGTTGAAACAGCTTACAGCCCATAGTCGTTTCGAGTGCCTTGATTCGCATGCTGACCGTGGGCTGTGACAGATAGAGCAAATCAGCCGTTTTGCTGAAGCTCCCGGTCAGGGCGACAAAGATGAATGCTTCCATTTGCTCCATATTCATAAGTAGTGGCTCCATTATGTGAATTTTTAAAGTGGCCTATTGCAAATTTTAATTGGAATCGCTTATAAAATTACATTAACGTAAAATTAGCAGAATAGGTAGAGTTATCAAAAGAAAATAGCCCAAGGGATGGATGAAAATGGCGAGAATGCCGATTATCGATTTGCACTGTGATGCACTTCTGAAAATTTGGGAGAAAAATGGGGCTCTGTCCTTTGCAGATGCGGACGAGCTGGACGTCAACAGGAAACGGCTACATGATGGCGGGGTGAAGCTACAGTGCTATGCGATCTGGACATCACCTGAATTGTCCACGGAGCAACGTTTTCAAAAAGCTTTGGATCAAATTCATTACTTTTATACAGAGGTTCTCGGAAAACATCCAGAAATGAAACAGATCCGTGATTGGAGCGATCTCGACCGTTTGCAAGAGGGAGAGATCGGAGCGTTGCTGACGTTGGAAGGGGTTGAGCCAATCGGTAACGATTTGAAGAAGCTGCACATTTTTTATCAGCTAGGGGTTCGCTCTGTGGGCCTCACCTGGAACTTCGCGAATCTCGCTGCGGATGGTGCGCTGGAACCGAGGAATGCCGGACTGACGACCTTTGGCAAGGAAATCATTCAGTTCCACAATGAGCATAAAATGTTGACGGACGTCTCGCATCTAGGAGAGGGCAGCTTCTGGGATACGATTGAGCTGGCTACATATCCGATCGCGAGTCATTCAAATGCACGAGCGATCTGCGACCATCCACGCAATCTGACGGATGAACAGGCAAAAGCGTTATTTGCCAAAGGCGCGAATGTACATGTCGTTTACTGCACCCAGTTTATCAATGAAACGACACCAACCACGATAGATGATCTAATCAAGCACATCGAGCATTTTTGTTCACTCGGTGGCGTGCGTCATATCGGGCTCGGCTCTGACTTTGACGGCATTACCGCAAAGGTCGTGGGCTTGGAGCATGCGGGGCAGAGCCAAAACCTGATCAACGAGCTGCTCAAGCATTATAAGGAAGAAGAAGTGCGCGGGTTTGCCTATGAGAACTTTCTGCGCAATCGTCCCGTGTAAGCAATCGGCATAGATGCACGAAAGGAATGGAATGTATGACGAAAAAAATGCGGCAGCTCGGTGCGACAATTGGTAGACTGCCGGTTGGTGAGAAAAATGACATTACGGATGTAGCCGGAGTCCGAGTCGGACATGTGACGATCCAGCATGAGCTGGACAACGACGACTATGCATGTACAGGAGTGACAGCCATTTTGCCACATGGCGGCAGCTTGTTTCGGGAAAAGGTAACCGCCGCCAGCTATGTGATCAACGGCTTCGGCAAAACGACGGGACTTGTGCAAGTAAATGAGCTGGGGGTGCTGGAATCGCCGATCATGCTCACCAATACGTTTTCTGTCCCTGCGGTTACACAAGGGACTCTGCAATACATGCTGGATACGAATGAAGAGATCGGGGACACGACCGGGACGATCAACATTGTCGTAGGCGAATGCAACGATGGTCATCTCAATTCCATTCGCCGCTGTGTCGTGCGCCCGGAAGATGCTAGAAAAGCGATTCAGAACGCAACGGACCAAGCCGTAGAAGAAGGAGCTGTCGGGGCAGGGACGGGGATGATTGCCTTTGGTTATAAGGGTGGTATCGGCTCGTCTTCTCGTATCGTAGTGGCTGAGGAGCATGCCTATACATTGGGGAGTTTGGTACTCAGCAACTTTGGCAACAAAAATGATTTCTTGGGAGCAAATCTGTTCACAAGCTGCAAAAGCTATGAAAACGCAGTAGAGAAGTCCGAGGATGGCTCCATTATCATCGTACTGGCGACAGATGCGCCGCTCAGCGATCGACAATTGCTTCGGGTAGCAAAGCGCGCAGGAATCGGCTTGGGACGAACGGGCAGCCATTTTGGGCATGGAAGCGGCGACATCGTCATCGCTTTTTCCACAGCACAAAAAATCCCCCATCAGACAACAACCATTACGGAAACGCGTGTGCAACTACGCGAGGATCATCCGATCATGAACGAACTGTTTGCTGCTGCGGCAGAAGCGACAGAAGAAGCCATTTACCATTCACTGGCGCAAGCAGTCACGACCAAGGGAAGAAAAGGACGCATCGTTCATGCGTATCCAAGTCAGGGCTTAGGACAGTAGGAACATAACCCTACAACTGGTGACATACCTTGAGTGTAAAGAGGTGCATGGTGTGATACAGGAGGTAGGGTTATGTACATTGAAGTCGAAAAGGGTGTCACGGTTTTCGTTGAAGACCTCAATCCTGGCCCGAATAGCAAAACGATTTTTTTCGTTCACGGCTGGCCGCTCAACCATAACATGTTTTCCTACCAATTCAACGTACTTCCCCAGCACGGTTTCCGCTGTGTTGCCATGGACATACGCGGCAACGGCCAATCGGACAAACCATGGAGTGGTTATACGTATGATCGCTTGGCAGATGACATCTTTGTCGTTTTGGAAGCATTACAGATTAGGGATGCTGTCTTGCTAGGCTTTTCAGTGGGCGGAGCCATTTCCATCCGGTATATGTCTCGTTATGAGGGGCGGCATATTTCCAAGCTAGCGTTAGTGGATGCGGTTTCTCCTTCCTTTGTGAAAATGCCGGGTTCTCCATACGGCGTCTCGAAGGAGCAAGCGGACGGGCTGATCAGTCAGATGTACGCCAATTTGCCTGAGTTATTAAACACAGTTTCCTTGCAGTTTTTCAATCGAAATTTAGGGACTGCTACGCTCCAGTGGTTTGTCAAAATGGGGCTAGATTCCGCTTCCTATGCGCTCATCAAAATCATGCAAGCAGCAGTGAGAGAGAATGTCATCAATGACTTGGGTCAAATCCGCGTGCCCACCGGAATTTTTCATGGGATTCACGATCAATTAATTCCATTCAAAAGCGCCGAGCTCACCCAGCAGCAAATCAAAGGGTCGAAGCTGTTTCCGTTTGATAATAGTGGACACGGCTTGCCGATATGTCAGGCGGATGACTTTAATAAGAAGCTGATGGAGTTTGTTCAAACATAATTCGTAAGGGAACTGACAGCCGATTCTCTGCCTTACGTGCAGGATATCGGCTGTTTCTACTGGAATTTACCAAAATATCATTTTCAATAGCACTGGAAAAAACAACGAGTAAGGATGGGGAAATTGAAGAAAAGATTGTGGGTTTCTATACTACTTCTAGCAATCGTTGTGGGAGGTTTTTATTCCCTTGTAAAAGGTAATCCGCCATTGGATATTGGCACCCGTGCTTCAAGCGAAGATCATAAATCTGTTGTTGTGGGCATGGGTAATAAGGGCTTTTGTAATGCTTTACAAGGGTTCATCATAACGGATGATTTTGATAATCCGGGCTCCAAGCCGTATGGATTTCAGAATCTAGAGGACGTAGCGATAAAAACTGGCACATCTCCTTCTGCTTATTTTAAAAAAATGGATGAGGGTACTGCTACGAAAAACGATGAAATTTATGGACTAAGTGTAGTTCATCATGGAGCAATAGACAGAGTGCATGTAAAGTACAGCTATTTTGGGATGACATTTAATGAAATCGGGATTTTACAGTAAAAGAAGCATTTGGCTTTACGTCCCCTAGAGTCAAGCATTGGGTATTATGCGCGCATGACTCATGTATCGATGTGTTGGCCTATTCTTTTGAATGGGAAGAGGTCGAATGACTTTTGGAACACTCTTTTTGCTAGCTAGAATCTTTCAACCAAAGGCAGGGGAATGGAATGGACCACGCGAGCGTTTCAGCTCTGGAAGCATTTGTGCAACAGTTCATGCAGAAGGAAAAGGTGCCGGGGCTCTCCATTGGCATCTCTCGGGATGGTGAGACCATCTATCAAAAAGGCTTTGGTGTTACCGATCTGGGGACGAATCAGCCAGTAACACCCGAGACCATTTTCGGCATTGCTTCGGTTACCAAATCGTTTACGGCTGCCGCTATCATGCAGCTCGTGGCAGAAGGCAAGCTGTCTGTTGACGACCCGATTCGCAACTATTTGCCTGATTTACAAGGAAAGGGAGACATACATACTGACAAAATCACGATCCATCATTTGCTCTCTCACACTTCAGGTGTTCCACCGCTGCTACGCCGTGAAGAACTGACGAAACTTCCCGAGCATATTGCCTATTTAAACGAAGTCCAATTTGACCCCCTTGGTTTACCGCTTACACACAAAGAAGACGAAGCCCCGCTCTATACGCCAACGAGAGAAGAGCTAGAAAAGCTCGTCGGGACGTACACGTCAAGAGAAGGCGGAAGATTGCGGCTCTTCCTTCGAGAGGATGCTCCTGTAGCAGAGGTAGCTGGTATGGAGTACGCGTTACGGGCCAGTAGCCACGATACGCTGATCGATGTACAAAACGGTCAACCGCTCCGTTTCTTTTTCAAAAAACAGCAGCAAGCATGGGCGGTCCTCATGGGGCTGAGGATGCTCTGTAGGAGCGAAGCCAAGTTCTAGACGGACTCCATAAATGAAACAGCGGCGACCGAAGACACGATCATGAAGTCTTGGGCTCGCCGCTGTTATGATTGTATGGGTATTCCCTTGTCTAGGCTAAATAATGATACGTCGAGATGAAAAAGGAGAGAATGCAAAGAACGAGTGCCGGTATTGCTTTCGGAAAAGGATCTCTAGCAATCACAAGCAGGATGAAGGCAGCAACCAGCATGGTCACGCCTAAAAGCAATCCAGATAATAATGCCGCGATCGAAAACCATATTCCAATAATCAAGCCAATGGAGCTGATGATCTCGATAAAGCCAGTTAAGAAGTTAAAAATGGGTGGGAGTCCAAAGCGGTCAAATTCATTCGCCATTTTACCGGAAATAATTTTTGTACCTGTAAACATAAAGAAAATCGCTACCACGACTTGCAAAACGATTAGGAACATGATGGCTTCCTCACTTTCGTTATTCATTATCAACCTAAGTGCATGCTATAGCATGTATTTGATGGAGAAAGTATATGACCTCTATTTATTCATCTTTTACGACTTGATAGAGTTTGTCGAGCAAAGCATGCAATTCCGCAATCTCTACATCGGTAAGGTTTTGCGTCACATGGTTATGCGCATCGGTAACGACTGGTAGAAGCTTTGATTTTAGCTCCATCCCTTTGTCACTGAGTAACAAGTTATGTGAGCGTCGATCCGCGTCATTTAAAGTGCGAATGACGATTCCCTTTTTTTCAAGCGAGTAAATCATTCTGACGACGGTGGTTTGATCGCGGTCAATCGCATCCGAAAGTTCCTTTTGTGTGATCGCTCTTTCTCCATCCATGACGCTAAGAATGCCCCATTGCTCTGGCGTGATCTCCAATTGCTTTAACCTTTTCTTAAAATAGTTCGTCATTTTCATATCTGTACGGTGAAGAAGAAATCCGGTCAGATTGAATAATTCCATAGAGAATCCAAACCCCTTTATCCTTTATTTATATGCTATAGCATATAAGATGCTAACGTATTTTTTCCCGTTAGTCAAATAAAGAGTGTCGGGAAAGCCTCATTGAAAAAAAGAGTAAAGAAAACGAAAAAACTGGTAAAGATATTAAAACTTATAATTCAGAATATTTAATATAATACGAACTGTCAGATAAAAATAACATGAGGGGGTTCGTGTATGGGATTTCGTTCCTGGATTTCTGTGGCGCTCCAATTAACGATGGCGACAGCATTGCTGGTAGGCTGTAGTCAACCAGCGGCCACTCCTGACTCAGTATCGCCGTCAGGTGCGAATGGCGTCACGCTAAAAATGGTCGAGAGCATTACTAGCCCACAACGAACTGCGCTGTTAAAAGACATGCTAACCCAGTTTGAAGCGAAGAATCCGGGGATCAAAGTCGATCTGATTTCACCTCCATTCGAAGGAGCGGATCAGAAGATCACACAGATGCTGATGGCAAAAGAAGAGCTGGACGTACTGGAAGTTCGTGAATTCAATGCCAAGCAGTTTTCGATGAACGGCTTTATTGAAAATTTGAAGCCCTACACAGACAAATGGCAAAATTACGATCAGCTGACGGACGTCGCCAAACGGCGTGCCACCTGGGTGGACAAGACTCCATATTACATTCCGAATGGACTGTACCAGCGCGTCTTGTATTATCGGACGGATTGGTTTAAGGAAGCAGGGATCGAGGTGCCGAAGACGTGGGATGAGCTCTTGGTCGCAGCCAAAAAGCTGACGGACCCTTCCAAAAACCGCTACGGGTACAGCTTCCGGGGAGGAGCGACCGGGTGGGATTACGCGCTGATTACGATGTGGGCCTACAACGGGACGGAGGTCGACCCTGACTCTGCCTTTTTCATGAAGGATGGACGCACGCTCTTCTCCACGCCGCAATCATTGGAAGCCATGCAGTATTACAAACAGCTTTACAAGGAAGGCTCTCCCAAAGATTCCGTGAGCTGGGGCTTTCAGGAGATGGTACAGGGCTTTGTAGCGGGTTCGACTGCCATGCTGATTCAAGACCCTGACGTCATTGATGGAGCCAAGGAGAAGATGCAGGAAGGGACGTGGGCAACCGCTCCGATTCCGCTTGGTCCTTCAGGTGTCGCTCAACAAGTAGTCGGTGGACCGGGGTGGGGGATGACTGCGTACTCGAAGCACAAGGAAGAGGCGTGGAAGCTGATTGCATTCCTCTCGAATCCTGAACAGAGCACTCATTTTGCGAAAAAGACTTCCACGATTCCCGTCGTGAAAAGCGCAGCAGAAGATGAATTTTACAAGACAGGTTACTTCCAGCCGTTTATGGAGATGAGCCAGCAGCCGACGAAGTTCCTCGATGTTTCACGTCCTGTGGACTACAAAGGCTGGGGAGCTTGGCAAAGCACGGCGGATAAAGATATTCAGAGCTTTTTGCTCGATCAGCTCACCGCAGAGGACCTGTTGAAAAAATGGGATCAATACTGGACAAAAGAAAAAGCCGAGCGAAAGTAGACGTGGGGGGATGGTAGCTTGGACACACAAAAACCCATCGTCATGATGACGAAGCAGGTTGTGCCGGAAGGGAAGAAATCGTTCCGGATTTCCAAAGAAGGTTGTTTTATATTTTTGTGCCTGTTACCCGCCATTTTGTTTGTTTCGGTCTTTACGTATTATCCACTCGTGCGTGGAATCATCATGTCTTTTCAGAACTACACGCTTTTTGATTTGATGAATATTCAGTTCATCGGGCTGGACAATTTTGTGAACGTACTGACAAGCCCGGACTTCCCACGTGTTGCTATGAACAGCTTTTACTGGGTGTTTTTCTCCCTTGTCTTTCAATTGCTGTTTGGCTTCATGCTGGCCCTTATGATGCGTAAAAAATTTCGCGGGAGAGGGATTTATCAGGCATTTCTCTTTTTTCCGTGGGCGATGTCCGGCTTTCTGATTGGGCTGATTTGGCGGTGGATGTTCAATGCCCAGTTTGGCGTTATTAACGATTTGCTCTTGAAAACGGGACTGATCGATGCGCCGATCTCCTTTTTGGCGGACGGAACTTGGGCGATGGCTGCCGTCATTATCGCGAATATTTGGTATGGCGTCGCGTTTTTTGCCATCATGATTCTGGCTGCCCTGCAATCGATTCCAGAGGAGCTGTACGAAGCGGCGGCGATGGATGGAGCGGGGAGGATTCAGCAGTTTTGGCGGGTGACACTGCCGTATATCATGCCTACGATGCTGGTGACGATCCTGTTGCGGGTTATCTGGATTCTCAATTTCCCGGACATTATTTACGCAATGACAAATGGAGCTCCTGCAGGCTCCACGCATATATTCGCTACCTACATGATCGATAAAGTCATCTTCGGTCAAGACTACGGGCAAGCCTCGGCTGTGGGTGTCATCATCGTGGTGATTTTGATGTTATTCACGATCTTCTACGTGAAAGCGACCAAAGTAGAGAAGGGAGGGGACTTCTGATGCATCGTGAACATCTAGGGTGGAGGACTGGCAGAGCGATTGTCTTGACCTTGTTTCTTGCTTTTGCGATTTTCCCGCTGTATTGGATTATCATTACGTCGCTCAAAGGTCAAAAGGAAATCTTTTCGCTCCCGATTCAATATTGGCCACAACAGGTGACGTTGAACAATTACCTGGAGATCTTTCAGATTTCCCACTTCCAGGTGTACATCTGGAACAGCTTTCTCGTTTCCTTGGTCGCTTCAGCTATGGTCGTGTTCATCGCGATGCTCGGCGGTTACGTGTTGGCTCGCTTTTCGTTTAAAGGAAAGCGTCAGGTGATGTTCGGATTTCTCGTCACCCAAATGATTCCGATGTTCATTGGCATGGCGCCGTTGTACGTGATGATGTCCAAAATGCACATCTTGAACAGCCTGTTTTCGTTGATGCTCATTTACACGGTCATGCTGATTCCCTTTTGTACGATCATCATGTCAGGCTTTTTCCAACGGATACCCAATGCCTTGGAGGAAGCAGCGATGATGGACGGCTGCTCTCGATTGAGCGCTTTGTTTCGCGTCATCGTACCGATCATGCTCCCCGGAATTGCGGCCACGTTTATTTTCGCCTTCGTTCAATGCTGGAACGAGCTGATTATGGCCGTTCTGTTCATTGATGAAGAGTCGGTCAAAACGATTCCCGTCGCGATGAACGCCTTTATCAAAAAATACGATATCGAATGGGGAGCGATGTCGGCAGCTACAGTGCTGTCAGTCATCCCAACGATGCTATTGTTTGCCTTTTGCCAAAAGTACTTGGTGGAAGGGCTCACACAAGGTGCCGTAAAAGGCTAGAGGTAGTCTCGCATGCCAGCTAGGTAAGCTGTCTCATCGTCATTTGCCAGACCAAACAGCGCTTCTTCCAAGGCAAATGTACTGCGGTAAAATCTCATCCTTGTCATCACCTGTTCAAGCTGGGGGTACACCAGGGTGAAATGCTGCAAAAACGCTTCCCCGTAGCTCGCACATAGCCCTGCGAGGTCGTATGCCGGATCGCCTACACCAGAGGCGCCAAAGTCGATGATGCCAGTGATGCGTTGTTTTGTGGGGGAGTACAAGATATTCCCTGTGCCAAAATCTCCGTGAGTCAAGCAAGGCTGAAAATCAAAGTGGGCAGGGTTTGCCAGGTATGCTTCAAAGCGCTCAGCTACATCCTTTTTCGCTTGCTCACGCATGGCAGGGAACAACTTCGAAGCAATCTGTTCATACAGCTCGGTCAACTGCTTGGCCATGTCAAAATCGGCAGGGAGAAGCTCCGGGAGCAAGGAGGAGACCGGAAGCTGATGTAGCTCATGAAGAAATTGTGCCAGCTGGGCAGCGACAGTCGGTACGGAATTTTGACGCGAGGCTGCTTGAAAAGCTTCTCGGGTAAAAGGCTCGCCTTCGAGTAGCGGATATCCGGCAAACACTCGCCCAGGTGCTTCCTCGGCAAAGGACAAATAGATCGGAGCCGGAGTCGGCAGGGAGAGATATGGTCTTACCGTGCGTAAAATGCTCGTTTCGATCTTCAGTTGCTCGATTCCGGCGGTGTACTTCGGAAAACGAAACACGTACGCGTCATTGACGATGAGTACATCATTGTTTTGGCCCATCTCGTTAAAGTAGGCGGAAGTGATGGTCAACTCTGGATACATTGCTTGAATGTGTTGGATATACGTTTGCGTTGTCGTTGTCATCATGATTCTCCTTCCAATACCCCGCATTTCGAAAAAAGAGCACTCTCCCCTGAGGAAAGTGCTCTTTCGTATTTACGATGCTGCCAGTTCAAATCTGACGAGCGTTTCTTTGGTGTTTGCGAGCTTTTCTAGTTCAACAATTCGCCAGTTAGGGGAGATTGTCCTGCGCATCCACGCCAACGCATCGTCTGGTAAACGAACGTGGTGCAACGCTGTCTCCTCGACTTGATAGTCATGCTCCGCTTGGATGTTGTAACGTTTGTTCAGCAAAAACTTGATCCCGTTAAAAGTGGTGAACTTGATCTGGTAGCCTTCGCGAATGGCAGCTTCCAGCGTAAGGGGATCATTTTTGGACAGTTCAAACAGAGGGGTGTAATCGTACTTGCCGCCCTCCACGTCCGAAAAAGGCGCAGGGTCACCTGTTCTCAGCTTGTGGATGATTTCTTCATCGACGAATCCATGGGCACGGGCTGCCTCTAACAGCATCGTTTCCCACTGGGATAGCTTTACGGTAGACATGGACTGTCCCTCCTCTTATCACGATGTAACGGCACAGACATCGCCAGCCTTTCTTCTAGTATAAAACAATGAAATTGTACTTCTCAACTACAATTCCGACTGTTTTACTATGAAAAGTGCAGCGAGCTGTTTTGCTCAGGATGAAAGCGAGGAGGGGTTCTTCTTTTTACGCGGTTCCTTGGAGGTTGTGGTCAAGGTCACGCCCGCGATGATGAGAATCGCACCGAAAAACTGTACGCCTGTAACAGGCTTTGCCAGCAATAACAAGCCGAAAAGCATGGCAATAAACGGTTCCAGGTTGGCAAACATCGCGGCTTTGGCAGCGCCTACCTTCTGTAGTTGGCTGTTCCAGATTAACGTCACAATGCCGTGCATGACGACACCGGTGACAAACAAGAGAAGCCAGGATGAAAGGCTGGTGCTTACCATGGCCGTAGGGATGCTGATCAGGACAAAAGGCAGCATCGATCCGAAGCCGATCAAATTGGATACGAGCGTCGTCACGAGTGGAGGGAGTCGATGTCCCAACAACCTGACGAGGATGATCGAGGTAGCGAACGTCAGCATCGTCAATACAATCCAGAGGATACCGACATCGAAATGCAGCTCTGCCCCTGTATAAATGACGAATATAACCCCGGATGTACCGATTACTGAACCGATTGCCATGCGACCAGTCAGCGACTCTTTCAAGAACAAGGCAGCCAAGAGAGCGGTTGTAATCGGCGTCAGCGCCAGGATCAGGGCAGAGGTGGTCGGATCAGCTGTAACGAGTCCTTTGTAGAAGGACCACTGGTTAATGAATACGCCAACAACTCCCAGTACCGCGAGCAAGAGCCAGTCCGTACGAGAGAGCTTTGGCATTTTCAGCCGCCCTCTGGACCAGATGAGCAGAAACAACACGATAAACAAGAGACGCATAGCCGATAAAAAGAGCGGAGAAAACTCGGCGACGAGCATTTTCCCGAAGACGAAATTGCTACCCCAAGCGGTTACGCAAAAAATGAGCAGCAAGTAGGAGCGTAGCATAGGATTCGTTCCTTCCTGTGGGTCAGCGAGTGTGATCCGGCGTTCGGATGTACCGTTTCCATAGCCAGGTCATGCACAAGTAGGCGGTTAAGACCAGAGCTGTACATAAGGAGGCAATCCAGATTGCCATCATCGGATCGACGTACATCCGGCTGCTATAGCCTGCGACGAATCCCATTACTGCGCTGATCAAAATGAAAGTAGGTGCTTTGCCCTTCGTCAACACGATGACGACGACAGGCAAAAACAGCGAGGCATACATAATGCCAAAGAAGAACAGCAAATCCAGCAAGGTCGGCTGGAAGTAGATCGTCAAACCATACGAAAGCGCACCGATGGCAATGGCAAGGATGTAGCCCAAACGGATTTTTTGCCGTTCCGAAGCGTCTGGGCGGAACAGCTGATAGACGTTGTTGACCATCAGACTGATCATGGAATGAAGCCCCGCCCCGAAAGCGGACATGATCGCACCAAAGGCACAGAGAACAAATAATACAAGCAAGATCATCGTGTCAATCTTGCGTACGAGATCAAACAACAGCGAGTAAATATCATCAAAGCCGCCCGTAAAAAGGACGATGATGATTAGCGAGGAAAACGCCAGTGGTACGGTGGCAAAAATGAGTCCGGACACCAGAAAGGTAGGGACGATCTTTTTCTCTTCCATCATATAGAGCCGCTGCCACGATGCCTGATCGACAAACACTTGACCAAACCCGATCAACAGCCCGGTAATGATAAAAAAAAGACCCTCGTTGTTGTTGAGCACCAGAAGGTAAGGATGGTAAAGGCGCAGTCCGTTATAGACGTGCTCGACACCTTTTCCGACGAAAAAGTAGACGGGAATCAGGATGACGGCAGCAAACGTAATGACAATTTGCACGATGGCAAAACGATGGATCGAGCGGATTCCCCCGATGCCTGCAAACAGCACACAAAATACGAAAAAGCAGAGCAAGCCGAGCGGGATCGGCAAGCCAAACAAGATGTTCAGCAATACGCCCCCAGCCATTCCCTGGACGAACATCGCTTCAATCGTCGTAATCAAAAGGATGATGATCATTAGCCAGTAACCAAACGGGTGTAGCTTGTCCCGCATGTAATCCCCGATGGTCATCCCTTCTGATAACTCACGGCGGACCTTTCGCCCAAGCAGTCCAAACATACTGAGGGCAAATGCTCCCATCAAAGCGAAGCCGATCCCGCCAAATATTCCATATTTGACGAGTGCTTCCGGTGAACCGAAGATCGTGTTTCCGGTCACCCAGCGGGCGAGGATCGAGACGACTCCAAGCCCAATGCCGATTTTTGCTGCACCGACCACATATTCGCGAAAAGATAAGTAGGTCAAGATGCATTCCCCTTGTCCCGGTATTCTTTCGGGGTTTTCCCCACTACCTTGCGAAAAATGGTGCTGAAATAGTGTTGGCTGTTGAAGCCAGTCCGCTCCGCAACCGTCGATATGCTCCAATCAGGATGAGCGATCAGGAACTTCTTCGACATTTGAATGCGGTACTGCATTAAATACTCAGAGAATGAGACGCCTACTTCTTCATGAAAACGGCGGCTCAAATACGTCGGATTGATATGGACCTCTGCGGCCAGATCAGCCAAATTCAGCTTCTCCGCGAATTTTTGATGAATGATGTTCATCGCATCAGAAATAATTCGGGTGTAAGCAGAGAGGGCAGGGCTCTTCTGATATTTTTTCAGAATGTCGACCAGCTCGCTCTCAATGACGGGCTTCGTGATGTAATCCACGACACCGAGGCGGATCGATTGCTTGGCATAATGAAAATCTTGATAAGCCGTTACAATGATGAGCTCGATGTCTTTGTGCTGGGCTCTCAGCTCTTCGCCAAGCACCAGCCCGGATTTCCCCGGAAGATTAATGTCCAGAAAGGCGAGATGAAGAGGAACCTTCTGGCTGATCGCCATGGCCCTGCTGCCATCTGCGGCCTTGTAGAATTTCCACAAGGGGAACATGGGCTGAATCAAATACTCGAGTTGGTCCAGCTCCAACGGTTCGTCATCCACGAGTAGTACGTTCATCTTCTCACCTCAGATCGATTTGTTCATACGTACAGGGCCACCTGACAGACACAAGAGTTCCTCCCTCAGATATCGGAGCAAGCTCCAGATGTGCATGATCACCAAAACAAAGGTGGAGCCGCCTGCGGATGTTGTCCAACCCGTGACCGCTCTCCTCATGTGGCTGTTCAGTTTCGATCTCACTTTCATTCTGGAATGCTGTGAGTCCGGAAGAACCGTTGTCGATGACCGTAAGCAGGACATCGTCATCTTTTCGGCTTATGCGGATGTCTAAGATAGCTTCGCCCATTTTTCGTTCCAATCCATGCTTAAATGCATTTTCCACTATCGTCTGCAAGACGAATGGCGGAATGGATGCTTGCAAGAGATCATCTGCACAATCTAGCTGAATTCGGAGCCGATCACCGAAACGCAGCTTTTGAATCTCCAAATATTGCTCCGTGTACGTAATCTCCCGCGCCAATGAAATCAACGGCTCTGTGGATTTGTATTTGAATTTGAGAAACTGGGAGAGGACTTCGAGCGCTCTCACCAGTTCCTTCGTTCGGTTCAATCGCGCCAGACTCAGAATGACATTTAGTGTATTAAACAAGAAGTGAGGCTGGATTTGTTGATTCAATTGATTGTAGAGCGCTTGCTGCAATTCTTTTTCCAGCTCGATCTTCAGATTCTTGTTTTCTAACAGATCAATCCGCTTCTCGAAAATGAACAGAAACAATAAAGCAATAGCTCCTATGATAGGAGCCAAAATAAACAGCAGAATGAGTAATGTGAAACCTTCGAAGCTTATCATGAGATCCCTTCTGTATGGAGAGATTTTGCAGTTACCATCATATCATGCTGCTTCTTGATCTCTTGCGTTTTTAGAAAATTTTAATCTCTCTATGGTTAGACTTGGGCAAGGTGGCAGGCTACTTGGTGCGTATCGTGCAGGCTTGTCAGTCCAGGTACTTCTGTTTTGCAACGATCAATCGCATACGGACAACGCGTATGGAAGCGGCAGCCCTGCGGAGGATTGATAGGAGAAGGCACATCTCCGCGCAGAATGATTCGTTCCTGCTTTTTATTGATGTCCGGCACCGGGATCGCAGACAAGAGAGCCTGTGTGTAAGGATGCTGCGGGTTGTCGAACAGCGACTTTTTATCCGCGATCTCTACCACTTTACCGAGGTACATCACCATGACGCGATCCGAGATGTGGCGAACGACGCCGAGGTCATGGGAGATGAACAAATAGGTCAGCTTGAATTGCTTCTGCAACGATTTCAGGAGATTCAGCACTTGAGCCTGAATGGATACGTCGAGTGCCGATACGGCTTCGTCACAAATGATCAGCTTCGGCTGCATCGCGAGGGCACGAGCAATCCCGATCCGTTGGCGCTGCCCACCACTGAACTCATGCGGGAAACGGTCGATTTGATCCGGGCGCAAGCCTACATAGCCGAGCAGCTCGATAATGCGCTCGCGGCGTTGATGAGCCGGTACAATATTTTGGATCGCCAACGCTTCCCCGAGAATAGCGGATACAGATTGGCGCGGGTTGAGCGAAGCAAACGGGTCCTGGAAAATGACCTGCAAATGCTTGCGCATGTCGCGCATTTGCTTCTTGGACATCGCCAGCAGATCCTGTCCCTCGAATAGTACCGTTCCGCTCGTCGGTTCGTCCAGACGGAGGATGGCACGACCGGTAGTGGATTTTCCACAACCGGATTCGCCTACAATACTCAGTGTTTCTCCTTCATGGATCGTGAAGCTGATGTCATCCACGGCTTTCACATGGTTGACGGTACGACCCAATAAGCCGCCCTTGATCGGGAAGTGCTGCTTGAGATTTTTTACTTCCAGCAGTGGTTTTTTCGTTGGATTCGCTTGTGTCGTCATCATGGTCATACCCCCACTTCCGTAACAGTCTTGGTGTCGCCGTCCCACTCAGACGTATACATCCAGCAGCGTACTTTGCTTCCGTCTGCATACTCCAAGAGTTCAGGAAGCTTTGTATGGCACAGCTCTGTTGCATGCGGGCAACGTGGAGCGAATCGGCAGCCAACTGGCATATTGAACGGACTTGGTACATTCCCTTTAATGGCTTGCAGCTCTTCTACGTCCTCATCCAGACGGGGGAGGGAGTTCATCAGCCCTACAGTATAGGGATGACGTGGATTCGCGAACAGGTTTTGTGCAGTCGTGTACTCTACGACTTTTCCTGCGTACATGACCGCGACCCGATCGCATGTTTCTGCAACGACGCCAAGATCGTGGGTAATCATGATAATGCTCATGCCCATTTCGACTTGTAGCTTTTTCATCAGCTCAAGAATCTGAGCCTGAATGGTAACGTCCAAAGCTGTAGTCGGTTCATCCGCGATCAAAATCTCCGGGCGGCAGGCGAGAGCCATCGCGATCATGACACGCTGGCGCATACCCCCAGACAATTCATGCGGCTCTTGCGTCGCGCGCTTTTCCGGGGAAGGAATACCGACCAGGCGCAGCATGTCTACTGCTTTGTCCCAAGCTTCCTTCCGTCCCATGTTTTGGTGCAGGCGCAATACCTCTGCGATTTGCTCTCCAACCGAATAAACCGGATTAAGCGAGGTCATTGGCTCTTGGAAAATCATCGAAATCTCGTTGCCACGGATCGCACGCATATCTGCTTCTGATTTTTTCGTCAGGTCTTGCCCTTTGAAAAGGATTTCTCCTCCTACAATTTTTCCCGGAGGACTGGCAATCAAACGCAGGATCGAGAGGGAAGTGATACTTTTTCCACAGCCCGATTCTCCTACCAGCCCGAGTGTCTCTCCTCTATTTAGAGAGAAATCAACGCCGTCCACTGCTTTACTGACGCCATCTTCTGTGAAAAAATGCGTTTGCAGATTGCGAACGTCCAGGATGATATCTTGTTGTTCCGCCATGGTGATCCCTCCTTAGTTCAGATCAATTCGTTTATTGAAGTAGCGATACAATACATCGACGAGCAGGTTCACGAACACGAAGATAATGGAAGCGATCAGTACGCCGCCTTGTACGACAGGCAAATCACGCATGCGGATCGCATCGACGATCAGACGACCCAAGCCGTTGATGGCAAAGACAGATTCTACGAGAACCGTACCGCCCAAAAGGAAACCGAACTGCAAGCCAACGACGGTAATAATCGGGATCAAGGCGTTTTTCAAAGCATGCTTGTAAATGATGACTGTTTCACGCAAGCCTTTTGCTTTTGCTGTGCGGATGTAGTCTTGACGTACGACGTCGAGCATACTGGAGCGAGTCATACGAGCAACGATGGCGGCTCCGGCAGTACCGAGTGTGATCGCTGGCAAAACCATGTGCTTCCAGGTGCCCCAGCCTGCGACCGGGAAGAGTTGCAGCTTGACGGAGAACGTGTAGATCAAGCTCAAACCGAGCCAAAAGCTTGGCAAGGATACACCGAGCAAGGCAATAACCATGATCGTAATATCAGCAGCAGAGTATTGCTTGGTAGCAGAGATGATCCCTGCGATCATTCCGAGGACAACCGTTACAAAAATACTGGCAACAGCGAGCTCGATGGTAGCAGGCAAGCGTGCCATGATCTCATCCCACACGGGGAGGTTGGAGCGAAGTGATGTCCCAAGATCGCCTTGGAACACGTTAACGACATATTGCGCGTATTGAACCATAATCGGCTGATCCAAGCCGAGCTGTGTACGCATTTTCGCAATCGTTTCTGCAGAAGCGCCTTCACCAGCAAGCAATACTGCCGGGTCGCCAGGAACCATTTGCATGATCAAAAAGACGACCAGAATGACACCGAGCAGGACGGGAATCATTTGCAGCAGGCGACGAGTAATGTAAACAAACATGTAGCATTCCCTCCTATTGTTTCATTCGTGGATCGAGAGCGTCCCTGAGGCCGTCCCCAAAGATGTTGAAGCCGAGAACAAGAGTTGCAATAGCGAAACCAGGGAACATAGCCAGATGCGGAGCGGTAAACAAGAAGTCGCGTCCGTTACTGAGCATGGCGCCCCACTCCGGCAGAGGAGGCTGTGCTCCCAGTCCGAGGAACGAAAGGCCAGCGGCGGAAAGAATCGCGGTAGCAAGGCGCATCGTTGCCTGTACGATAATAGGAGACAAAATGTTTGGAAAAATGTGTCTAAAGATAATCGTGAAGTCATTGGCACCGAGTGAGCGGATCGCATCGATGTACTCCAGTTTTTTCACCGTCAAAGTAGAGCCGCGGACAATCCGTGCAAATACAGGAATCGAGAAGATACCAACGGCGATCATAACGTTAAAGAGACTCGGCCCTAAGGCACTGACAATGGCTAGAGAAAGCAGGATTCCCGGGAAGGCGAGGAGGACATCGATGATACGGGAGATGATCGTATCTACCCAGCCGCCGTAGTAACCGGATAATAAGCCGAGAATAATTCCGAAAAATGCACCAATAAAGACGGCGACAAATCCGACGGACATCGAGAGCTGTGTTCCGTATAAAAGACGGCTCAGTACATCCCGACCTTTGTCATCGGTACCCATCCAGTGTTCAGAAGATGGTGGCTTCAACTTGTTAACCAAGTCAATCTCATATGGATCGTGGGGCGCGATAAAAGGTGCCAACAGGGCAATCGCGATGTAAAAAATCACGATACAGCCGCCTACCATGGCGAGTTTGTTTTTTCGTAGTTTCCTGTAAAAAGTCCGCCATCTGCTAGGGCGTGTAGCCGCTGCTTTCGGCGGAAGAGCTTGATTGGTTGGTGCGATCTCAACCTTCATGGTGTAACCCCTCCTTTGCTTACGTCAAAGTTATCAGAAAAATGTACGAAGTAAAGGCAATTTGAACAAGTCGTAAAAATAGTGAAAATAGACGTAAAGATTGTGCAAATCAAGTCTTTCGGCTTCCTAGATAATGGGGGAGAAAGGAATGGAGAGAGACAAAGAGAGGGTGGATAATGGATGGGCGTTACCTATTGGTTGACCAATGTTCGTTTGGAGACGGGCTACCGTCGGGAAAATGGTGTCGTCACGGGGACAGAGGCATCCTTGTTTCACATTTTGGTTAAAGACGGAAAATTCACGCGTATTGTACCAGCGACCGAGAAGCTTACAGACGGTATTTTGCAAAAGGATGCAAAAGGCTTATTGGCACTCCCATCTTTTGTAGAGAAGCATGTTCATTTGGACAAGACGCTTCAGGGAGAGCCATGGCGGGCTGTCATTCCTGTATCTAATATCATTGAACGGTGCGAAATTGAAAAGCGTACACTGCCGGGATTGCCGTCAACGACACAAGAGCGTGCGGAGAATCTGTTGGAGATCCTCTTGTCCTATGGCTCGACACACGTGCGTACACATGTGGACATTTACCCGGAAGTAGGAATCTCCAATTTGGAATCAGTAAAAGCAGCATTAGCAACCTACGCGGATCGAGTCACCCACGAGATCGTGGCATTCCCGCAGCATGGCTTGTTGCGTACAGATGCAAAAGCACTCTTGCGTGAGGCGTTGCGCCAAGGTGCGACTCATGTCGGGGGTGTAGACCCAGCTAATGTAGATGGCGATATAGAAGAATCCTTGCACCAAATGATGGAGCTAGCAGTAGAAGCAAACGCAGGTGTGGACTTGCATTTGCATGACCCAGGCCATTTGGGGACCTACACGATGAAGCGACTGGCAGCAATGACCGTAGACGCTGGCTGGCAAGGCCGCGTGGCAGTCAGCCATGCGTTTGCGCTCGGAGACATCTCAGTGCAAGAAGCTGAAGAGATGGCGACGATCCTGCGGGAAGCAGGCATTACAATTATCACCAGCGTGCCATTTAGCCGCGTGATCCCACCTGTTCAGCTACTGCACCACAATGGCGTAGACGTTGCGGTCGGCTGCGACAACATTTTTGACACATGGCAGCCTTACGGAAATGGCGATGTGCTGGAGCGCCTCTGGCGACTGGCAGAACGTAATCGTTGGCTAGACGAGCTGTCTTTGTCTCAATCGCTGCGTTTTATCACAGGGGGCAAAACGACGCTGGATGCTAACGGAACACAGCTGTGGCCTGTACAAGGGGAAGACGCGAGCCTGATCCTCGTGGATGCGACCTGCTCGGCAGAAGCGATCGCACGCCGTGCAGATCGACACGCTGTATTCTTCAAAGGCAACCTCGCTTCTGGTCAAGTGGAAGAAGTGAACGTTTAAGAGGGGGGAAAAGCCGGTGAAATCTTCTCCTTATTGGATGGTCAACGCTCGATTGGAAATCGGGTATGAGTGGGAAGAAGGCGTGATCAGTGGAACGCGGACAGAGCTGTGCGATTTGCTCATTGAACATGGAAAAATCACACGCATTGTCCCTTCCAGTGAAATTTTGGAGGATGGGCTGCCTAAAAAGGACGCGAAGGGCTTACTGATTTTGCCGTCTATGGCCGAGAAGCACATTCATCTGGAAAAAACGTATTACGGCGGCCCATGGAAGGCAACAACTCCCGTAAAAAACTTGTTCGAACGCCACGCTGAGGACAGAGGGCTTTTGCCGATGTATCTCAAGCAGGCACAGACAGGAGCAGAAAATATACTCTCGCTGCTGGTGGAAACAGGGGTTACGCATGTAAGAACGCATTGTCATGTGGACCCACAGGTTGGGCTAGGTTTTTTGGAAGGAATAAAGAGTGCGTTTGAGACGTATGCAGACCGCGTCTCCCACGAAATCGTTGCTTTCCCGCATTATGGCATGCTGCGGACACAAGCACGCGACATGGTACGTGAGGCACTGCGTCAAGGCGCCACTCATGTAGGCGGCGTCGATCCGGGTGGAGTAGATGGCGACATCGAGCGTTCCCTGCAAACGATGCTAGAGCTGGCTGTAGAAGCGGATGCCGACATTGACATGCATTTGCATGATCCAGGGCATCTCGGAGTATTTACGATGAAGCGTCTTGCTGCTCTGACGGAAGAGGCAGGCTGGCAGGGACGTGTCACGATTAGTCACGCGATGGGATTGGGCGATGTTTCGCAGGAAGAAGCCAGAGAGATGGCGCAACGACTCGCCTCGCTTGGCATCTCCATCGCATCGACCGTTCCGATCAATCGCCCGACTATTCCGATTCCGTTGCTGCATCAAGAAGGCGTAGCCGTCATGCTCGGCAACGATAGCCTGACAGACAACTGGACCCCCTTTGGCAGTGGAGACTTGTTGGAAAAAGCAGGACGACTGGCTGAACGCTTCCGCTTGACGGATGAAAGATCGTTAGGCGTAGCACTCGGCTTTGTGACAGAGGGGCGGATCACTCTCGATGAAACCGGGAATCGCCTGTGGCCATTGGTTGGCGATGAGGCGAGCCTGATGGCGGTCGAAGCGACATGTTCAGCAGAAGCAGTTGCGAGACGTGCGAAGCGCAAGGTCGTTCTTTTCCAAGGCAACCGGGTCGCGGGTGAGTGGTAGCACTACTTTTAAATAGAAAGGATGTCATGGATAGATGTCTACAGCCTATTGGATTACCAACGTCCGCTTGGAGAGCGGATACCGCAAAGAAAATGACAAGGTGGTTGCTACAGATACTGAAGTGGCGCATCTATTAATCGAAGACGGACGAATTGCACAGATAGTGAGTGGAGCAGCTCCACAATCCGAGCTGCCAACGAAGGATGCCAGCGGTCTATTGGCACTGCCGTCATTCAGGGATATGCACATCCACATCGATAAAACGTACTATGGTGGCCCTTGGAAAGCCGTGACGCCAGTAAAAAGCATCTTGGGTCGACTGGAAGAAGAGAGCCAGCTCATGCCGAAGCTGTTGCCAACAGCACAGGAGCGCGCAGAAAAAATGCTGGAATTGCTGCTGTCCGCAGGCTCCACCCATATTCGCTCCCATTGTAATATCGATCCGTATATCGGACTCAAAAACCTGGAAGCGACCATGGCTGCACTGGAGACATTTAGTGGCAGATTGCAGTGCGAGGTCGTTGCCTTCCCGCAGCAAGGTCTTTTGCGAAGCAACCAAGTAGAAAACATCCGCCAAGCCTTGAAGATGGGCGCGACCTACGTTGGTGGTGTGGACCCGGCGACAGTGGATCAAAACATCGAGAAATCGCTCGCTACCATTTTTGAGCTGGCAGTTGAAGCGAATGCACCAATCGACGTTCACTTGCATGATCCAGATCATCTTGGGGTGTTTACATTCAAACGTCTCGCTAAAATGACCGAAGAAGCAGGGTGGCAAGGTCGTGTTACTATCAGCCATGCCAACTCCCTTGCTGACATCAGTCTGGAAGAAGCAGGGGAAGTAGCAGAAATGCTAGCTGGCCTGGGCATTTCGATCACTTCCACTGTACCAGTGAATAGAGGAACAATCCCAATCCCATTGCTGCATGAAAAAGGTGTTTCTGTTTCTCTCGGAGACGACAGTATTACCGATCACTGGTCACCATTTGGTCAAGGAGACAGCTTGGAAAAAGCAGGCCGCTTGGCTGAGCGCTTCCGCATGCAGGATGAGCGTTCCCTGTCCCAAGCACTAGGCTTCATAACAGGTGGGAAGACGCCGTTGGATAAAGAGGGCAACCGCCTGTGGCCGAATGTTGGCGACGAAGCGGATATCGTATTCGTTCATGCATCCTCGGCAGCTGAAGCAGTTGCACGCCGTGCGAAGCGCCAAGCAGTCATGTTCCGAGGGAATGTCGTTTCTGGGACTTTGTAAAATCGAAAAGGAAATAACAAAAAGGCAGAGCCACAGGGTTTTGCCTTTTTCTTTTTGTATTTTATTTTCGTTTATATTCATTTATCTTAATTTATTCCAATTTTATTAAACAATAGTTTCCAATTCGGTTACTATTAATAAAAATTGTATTTTTCAGATATTTACTCGGGGGTGTCATTTTGTCGTTCATTGCAGAGACAAAAAACGTAGAGCGCACTTTTGGTAGAGGGGCAGCTGCCGTTAGAGCGCTTGCGGGTGTAAAAATGCGCGTAGAAGCAGGACAATTGCTCGTACTAAAAGGCAGATCAGGATCAGGAAAAACGACGCTATTAAACCTTTTGGGTGGACTCGATCGTCCGACGGTAGGAAGCGTTTACTTTCAGGGGCGAGAAATCGGCCAGCTATCGGATCATGAGCGAACGAGGATCAGGCGAAAGAACATGGGCTTTATCTTCCAGTCGTTTGGCCTGCTGCCGCTCATGTCAGCCGCTGAAAACGTCGAGTTTGGGCTCCGCCTGTCAGGTGCGCCTGCTGCCGAATGGAGGGAGCGTGTTCGCGAATCGCTCGATTTCGTTGGGCTGTCCAAACGGGCGCATCATCGGCCGTTTGAGATGTCCGGTGGAGAACAGCAACGCTGTGCGATTGCAAGGGCTGTTGCGAACAGACCGACACTACTATTGGCGGATGAGCCGACAGCTGAGCTGGATAGTAAAACGGGTCTGCAAATTAGCCGTTTGTTTCGTCAATTGGTCGATGAAGGTGCGATGAGCATTGTCATGACGACACATGATCCTGGTGTAATGGAGGTGGCGGATGATGTCTATGAATTGGAGGACGGTCGTATCAAGGAATAGCAAAATAAAATGGGCGTACTTGAGCGTTTTCCTCTTGTTGACGGGCTGTTCCCTATTCCCTAAGGAGGAGGAGGTTCTGGCTCCGCCATTAGTAGAGCCGTCGCCTATCAAATATGAAGTGGCAGAAGTTTTACAAGGGCCAATCGTAAAAAGTGTGAAAGGAAACGCTTCCTTCACGACCGTGAAAACGGCGGAGCTCTCTTTCCCAGAGACGAAGGGACTGCGGCTGAAGTCGTTCTCTGTCCAAGGCGGCGATAAGGTGAAAAAAGGACAGGTACTTGCTGAATTGGATGCGGCTGAAATGGAGAGGGAGATCGAGTCGGCCAAGTATGAAGTGGAGAAGGCAAAACTAGAGCTGCTTGAAGCCCAGCAGGATAATCACTACGAAGTCGAATCCGCGAAGCTGGACGTTTTGAAGGCAGAGATGAACGCCAAGGTAAACGAGACCAAGCTAGCCAAGATCGAATTGGAAAAGGTTAAGCTAGACTTGGCGAAATTGCAGGATCCCAAGAAGCAGCAGTACGTGGTGGAGCGTGCCAGACTAAACGTGAAGCAAAAAGAGATGGACCTGAAGAACTTGCAACAGCGTTGGAACGAGACCAAACTGATCGCGCCCTTTGACGGCATCGTGCTGTTTACAAGCAACGGGCAGGTGGGAGATGAGGTGGAAGCGCATCAAAAGTTGGTAACGATAGGCGACCCGAACAAGCTGTTCGTCATGTATATCGCGCCTGAGAAAGAGGCCCTGCAAGATGTGAGAGAAGGGATGAAAGTGATTCTCACCGGTAAAGACGGCGAAAAAGGCGAGGGGACAGTTGTTCAGACGCCCCTGCATGTCCCTTCCAATTTACCAGAGGATTTGACGAAGCTGTATCAGAGAAGTCTACTCATTACACCGAAAATCCCTCCAAAGGGCCTGGAGATCGGGACAGGAGTCAGTATGGAAGTGATTGTGGACAAGCAGGATCAGACGCTTTTTATACCGAGAAAAGCACTTCATGATTTATCGGGCAGGAAGTACGTCCGGGTGCTCGACGGGAATAGCAAGAAGGAAGTGGACGTGGAAACTGGGATCATGACCCAGACGGAGGTTGAGATTCGCAAAGGTCTTTCGGCAGGCCAACTGGTTATTTTGGAATAGGGGGACAATGTCGTGGCGATGCTGCAAATGATCCTGCGAAAAATGATGAATAACCGCTGGCTGGTCGGCAGTCTGTTGATCGGGCTGGTCGTCGCTGTCGGATTGGTATCGAGTATACCAGCGTTCACGTCAGGGGTACTTCAACGCATGTTGATCAAGGATATGGAGGAATACCAGAAGAATGTGAAGCGCTTCCCTGGTGGCTTACTGATCGCGGTCAATCAAAACAAACTGGGGGAGAATGGGGCGGTTCTTGTAGACGAAATGACCGCTCATTTGCAAAACGAAGTAATCGCTCAACTGAATGTCCCGGTGTATGCAGAAGTGACAGTTTTGCGGACCATTCCGTTTAATGCCATTCAGGAAAACATACAGGAGAAGAGCCCGCTCAGTTCCGACAGCTCGCGGATCTATTCGCTGAGTGGACTTGCGCAGCATATGACGCTCGTTGACGGTCGCTTGCCTGCTGCAACCCCCGTTGATGGCGTGTACGAGGCGCTGGTAACGGAAAAAGCGCTAAAGGACCGCCGGATGGTGCTAGGTAGCTTGTATGAACTGACCACGAGCCAGGTAGAAGGACTCAAGGTGCGAATCAAGCCAGTCGGTGTTTTCAAGGAAAAAGAGGGGAACGATCCTTATTGGTTTGCTTCGATGAGTGAATATTCCAGTGGCTTCGTATTGGATGAAGGGCTTTTTCGGCGTGTGTTTTTGGAAGAGAAAAATCTGGTCATTTCAAGCCAAATGTATACGGCCCTTCACTACCAATCCTTTCGGATCAGCGATACAGAGAAGCTGAATTCATTGGTGACTGGAATTGAAGGGAAGCTGCAACAGCATGGATTGAAAAAAGCGGAGATCAACGTTCAGTTTCCGGCGGCTAATCTCGTCGGCAAGTACAATGAGCAAGAGAAGCAATTCAAAACCATTCTCTGGTCGCTCTACATCCCCGTTTTCATTATGCTGGGCATTTATCTCGTCATGATTTCGGGATTAATTGTGGAAAGGCAACGAACGGAAATCGCTGTGCTGGGCAGCAGGGGAGCCAGCAGAATGCAGATTTTTTCTATTTATTTCATGGAGATCACCATTTTGGGGTTATGCGCTTTTCTGATTGGTCCATTTGTGGGGATACAGCTTAGCAAGATACTCGGCATCTCGAATGGATTTCTCGAATTCGTCGATCGCAAAGGTTTGGATGTCACCATAAGTCGCGAAGTTTTCGTGTATGCTGCGTGGATGGTGCTTGCCTGTATCACACTCGTTTTGATTTCTGTATTTCTGGCAACCAAGCAAAATATCGTCACGCACAAGCAAAACATGGCGAGAAT
Organism: Brevibacillus sp. RS1.1; assembly: GCF_013284365.1. Classification (NCBI taxonomy): domain Bacteria; kingdom Bacillati; phylum Bacillota; class Bacilli; order Caryophanales; family Paenibacillaceae; genus Brevibacillus; species Brevibacillus sp. RS1.1. Next base: position 542,866 of record NZ_JABSVA010000002.1, on the reverse strand, counting down.
GAGTGGACATGCCATTTGGCACCGACTGTTTTTAGACGTATTGCTGCTTGCGGTCTCGTGGTATGGATGGTATTCCTATCAAAACGCCGCTGAAACCGCAGCAAAAACGAGCGAAGGGGCTTCGGCCGTCTCGATCGATTTCCTTCTCTTTTTTGTGCCCGTTCTGTTCTCGCTCGGTTTTGGCCTGCTGCTTCTCCGATTGTACCCGTGGCTCCTGCGTCTGATGTCTTGGGCAGGACGTTCCTTCTTCCCGCTTTCTCTGCATACGACGCTGGTTCAGGTAGGGAGAGCTCCACGGCAGTATCATTTTCTCATGCTGTTTGTGACGATTACGGTCGCAGTAGGAATGTTCAGTGCAAGCATGGCACGGACGATCAATCAAAATGCAGAGGAGAGAATCCGTTACCAAATCGGCGCGGATATTCGTTTGAAGGCCGAGTGGCAGAGTGACAAACCGGAAGTAACGGTCTATCGGGGAGGATTGAATGCGGAAGAAGGTGAGGGGGCAGAAGTGGTACAAGCGCCCGTAGCTCCTCCCGTTCAGTATGTAGAGCCGGATTTCGAAATGTACAGTCGGCTGCCTGAGGTTGAGCATGCAACAAAAGTCTTTGTGAACGGCTTGGCGGAGGCTTCTTTTCAGGGCGATCCTGTGAAGGACATCACCTTGATGGGGATCGACCCCAAAGAGTTTGCAAAGACCGCTTGGATGAAGTCTGACTTGCTGCCGCATCACTTCCACGATTATTTGAATTTGATAGCAAAAGAACCACGTGCCCTCTTGCTGTCTCGCAGCCTCGCTGACAAACTGCATGTGGTGGAGGGACAAACCATCCTGCTCGGTTGGGGGGATTCTCGCAGGGTTGAAATGATTGTATATGCCATCGTGGATTACTGGCCGGGATGGAACCCTACTCCTGTAAAAAGCACATACGGAAACAGCGTAGAAGAACAGTATTTGGCAGTCGCCAACTTACCGTTCGTGCAAGACAAGATTCGCCTGGAGCCGTATGAGGTTTGGATCAAAATGAAAGAGGGATCGTCTTCTGAATCGCTTTACAAGGGTCTGTCACAAGAGGGAGTCAAGCTCGCCATGCTGAATAATGCCAAACAGCAAGTCATCCAGATGAAAAACAACGCATTTTATTTGGGGCTGAACGGATCGCTGACGCTTGGGTTCCTGCTTTCCATGCTGGTCACCTTTATCGGCTACGTGTTGTACTGGGTGCTTACACTTGGAGCCAGAAAATTGCAATATGGCGTGTTCCGCGCGATGGGAATGCCCTTCAGACAGCTTCTTGCCATACTCGCGTGGGAGCAGCTCTTGACGTTTGGCGTCGCTTTTGCGATGGGAATGACAGCTGGCAAGCTGGCAAATAGCCTGTTTTTGCCTGCACTCAGTCTCTATTTGCATGCCGATAAGCAAGTTCCTCCCTTTACCGTCATTTCGATGCCACAAGACGAACAAATCATTTATACGTTCATTGCTGTGACACTGGTTATCGGAATCGGGGTTGTCGGTATTCTGCTGTCACGGATGCAGATCCATCAAGCCGTAAAGCTGGGGGAGGACTAATCAAATGATCGTATGCGAAAATTTGGTGAAAATCTACAAGGCAAATGATTTGGAAGTGGTGGCGCTGCAAGGGTTGGATTTGCGGGTAGAGACCGGAGAGCTGATGGGGATCATCGGGAATAGCGGCAGCGGAAAATCAACGCTTCTGAACATGCTGGGTGGGCTAGACCGTCCCTCGGCAGGAAAGCTTTCCGTGGCGGGAGCTGATTTATTTCGATTGACGACTTCCGAATTGGTTCAGTACCGCTTGCAGACCGTAGGCTTTGTCTGGCAGAACAACGCCCGCAATCTGATCCCTTATCTATCTGCTCTGCAAAATGTGGAGATGCCAATGCTTTTGCGGGGCAAGCGAAAAAGGGAGCGCGCCCACGAATTGTTGGAACTGGTGGGGCTGGGCCACCGCAAAAAGAACAAACTAAGCGAACTTTCCGGCGGGGAGCAACAGCGGGTAGCCATTGCGATCGCGTTGGCGAACGAACCCAAGCTGCTTTTGGCAGATGAACCGACTGGCAGTGTAGACACTCGAACGGCAGCTATCATTCTCGATTTGTTTCAAGAGCTGAACCGATCTTTTGGGCTAACCGTCGTCATCGTGACACATGATTTGGAGCTGGCGCGAAAAGTGGATCGCGTCGTAGCTATTAGGGATGGGAAAACGTCCAGCGAGCTGTTGCGGCGAAAAGGAACGGAAGAAAACACTTCCGATTCGTTGGAAGAGTCAGCTAACGCGGACACGCATGAGGAATTGGCGGTGCTTGATCAGGTGGGGAGGCTGCAGATCCCAATGGAGTACCTCCAGGCGATTCAGGCGGACGGCAAGCTGCGAATCGAGCTGGAAGAAGATCGAATTATCCTAAAGGCTCCTGTAGCCTCCACAAAAACAGACACGCGATTGTGACGTGTCTGTTTTTGTGTTCATTTGCCTGCACCTAAAATGCATGGCACCAGCATAAAGGATCATCTCCCCCACAATGAGGGCAACAACCACCTGTATAGCGAAGTCGAATTTGATCGGAATGTAGCACACCATAGTCGGTAATCGGTTCGACACCCGGGATTGGATCGTCTGGAATCTCGCGCACTTTCATGTCCGACCACTTTCCGCTCCAGGAACATTTCTTGCACGTTAATCTCTCTGCTGTAGGGTGCAACGCATTCTCGATGACGATCATACATTCTTGACTGTTGGTATTACAAGTAGGGCAATCGTGAAATTTCATGATTCATCACCTCTCAAGTTTGCAAACATCCCCAAAATAATCGACAACGACCTCACGGAATTCTTGGGCAGCTCGCGAAATGTACCGACTCTTGTGCCATAATAAAGCGATTTCCCGTACCAATTCGTGATTCTCGACTCTTAGATACGTGATTTGTTCACGAGAATCTCTTGCCGTGCTTGGGATGAAGGCTATGCCAATTTCTGCTTCCACCAGCTGGATGAGCCTTGCAGGTTCATCTCCCTCATACACATAGGTAGGTACAAATCCAACCGACTTACATATAGCGTCTACGAAATCGCGTGTACCGTACCCTTTTTTTACACCGACAAACGATTCATCCTTCAGCTCTGTCAAAGATACGATACTTCGGTCTGCTAGTCGATGTCCCCTTGGAACAGCTACGAGAATAGGGTCAATGAACACGATTTCACATTCAATGTCATCGTCTTGGATAGGAGGGGAGGACAAGCAAAAATCGACCGCTCCTCTATGAAGAAGCGTAACCATTTCCTGCGTGGTGAGCATTTGTACATGGAATTGGATATCGGGACGCTTTTTCCGAAACTCTCGAAGGATATTGGGCAGGGTGCTTGCCGTAGTCACCGCTAATTCAAGCGTGCCATGCTCCTGGTTGGACAAATCGTGAAGCTCCAGTTTCCCTTGTTCCAATTCAAACAAAGCTCTTTCCACCCGGCAAAGGAATTTGCTTCCGAACTCATTCAGACGAAGCTTTCTCCCTGTACGATCAAAGAGAGGGACTCCCAGATCCTCCTCTAATCGTTGAATCGTTTTGCTTAGAGACGATTGGGTTACGTGCAGACTTCGTGCAGCTTCGGTCACATGCTCCATACGAGCTACGGTAAGAAAGTATTGCAGTTGAAGAAGTTCCATGTAGCTCCTCCATTCATTCCTTTCAATCCATGAAATCATAACATGAAATGCGTTGGAGTAAATATTTCATTTCCAGTACGATATCATCAAAACGCTTTTAAGGAGGGCTGGAAATGGGGGCTCACAACAGGTGGTTGATGATTGCCGTTGGACTAGGGATATTGTTGAACCCATTAAATTCTTCGATGATTTCTGTTGCAATTGCAAGGCTGCAAAATGTATACCGTCTTGATTTCACGGTTGTTTCATGGATTATTTTCTCGTTCTACATTGCGAGTGCAATCGCTCAACCTGTCATGGGAAAGGCAAGTGATTTGTTCGGCCGCAAGAAGATATTTCTTACCGGGCTTGTCGTATCTTTCGTTGCTTCCTTATTGGCTCCATTATCACCAAACTTCGGGTGGCTCATTGTATTCCGAATTGTGCAATCGATCGGAACAAGCATGATGGTTGCCGTTGGAATGGCCATTGTACGAATTCATATTACGGAGAAGCAAGCGACTGCGCTTTCCGTACTGTCCATATTCCTATCTGGAGCAGCAGCGATTGGACCTTTTATTGGTGGGGTATTGCTTCATTATTGGGATTGGTCTGCGATCTTTCTCATTAATATTCCGTTCGTGGTGGCGAGCTTGCTGTTAGCCTGGAGGATGATTCCAAAGGATGAATCGGCAGCATCTGTTACACAAAACATGTCCTTTCGAAAATGGTTGGAGCTGATTGATTCAACAGGGATCGTGCTCTTCGCAGTCGGTCTGGTTGCACTGCTCGTTGGATTACTGTCAGCAAAATCATCTGGGCATGTCTCATGGTGGCATATCATGGTTGGAGGGATCGGCCTCGTTGCATTGGGGGCTTTCGTACGACATGAGTTAAAAACGACGTCGCCGTTTATTCCTCTAAGGACATTCGCGAAGTATCCTGCGATGACGTGGGTCAATATCGAATTCATGCTCGTTAACGTCCTTTTTTATTCGCTTTTTTTCGGGCTTCCGTCCTACTTGCAAATGGTTCGTCATGTCAGCGAGTTTCATACTGGAATGCTCATGCTCAGCTTAGGTTTATGCTCACTCATTGTGTCTCCACTAGCAGGACGATGGATTGATCACTCAGGACCTCGGCCAGCATTGTTAGCATCCGCCATACTGATGACATTTGGGTCATTGTGGCTCGTGATGTTCGACCAAGATTCACAGGTCGTCAGTGTTTGTGTGGCGTTAGCGGCATTCGGCATTAGCAACGGGTTAAACAATGTCGGAATGCAAGCAGCCTTGTTCAAAAGCTCTCCAAAAGAAATCATCGGCGTCGCATCCGGATTATTTAATACATCGAGATACCTGGGAACCATTCTCTCCTCATTATTGATCAGCATAGTAATGGGAGATACGTTTAGCACCGAGGGTTTGCAAGTGCTTGGCATGATCCTCACGACAATCTCATTGTCTTTGGTACTCATGAGTTGGCGACGGGAATCAAGGCAAGTGGGGGAGTCGTAGATTCACCCATCCCTTATTCAAAATCGAAGGCATGATCCATAACAAATTGTTGGAATTTTTCAGTGGCAGGTGATAAATATCTCCCTTCTACCCAAGCGATTCCAATTGTCCGTTGGCACTTCGGACTTTCGACAGGGATTTGTGTGATCTTACTCTGGTCCGTTCCCTTTAAATTGGGCAAAAGGGAGATTCCCAATCCAGCAGCGACCAGCCCTGCAACGGTATCTGCTTCCTCTCCTTCAAATGTAATGGGAGGTGTAATTCCCGCTTCTTGAAACAATTGCTCGACAGTGATACGAAGGGAGTATCCTTCTTTTAAATGGATAAAGGATTCATCTGCAATCTCTTTCAAAGTAATGGAGGTACGATTTGCATATTTGTGGTCTTTGGGGACAATCACAAAAAGCTCTTCATCCCAAAGCGGCTTCCATACAAAGGGAGATTTCATATCCATAGGAGCAAGTAGACAAAGATCAAATTCTCCTCCTTGCAACTGATTCATAAGCGTATGAGAGGGACCTTGTCCGAGTCGAAAATGAATATTTGGGTAGTGGGAGCGAAAAGAAGCCAGTAAATCAGGGATACGACTCGTACTTAACGTGTGCAGAAATCCAAGAGACACCTCTCCCTTATCGGGATCAAGTAAATCCATGATTTCTTGTTTTCCTTCATGAAATTCCTTCATCATATTTTCGACTCGCTTTAAAAAGAGCTGACCATATTTATTGAGTCGAATCGAACGTCCCTGACGGTCAAACAGAGGCACGCCTATTTCATCCTCAAATCGGGCAATCGAACGACTGAGGGCAGGCTGGGAAATCGAAAGAGCTTCGGCAGCATGTGTCACGTGTTGAATTCTTGCCAGGGTTTGAAAATATTCGAACTGTTGCCATTCCATTCGAAAGCACCACTTTCCGTTTGGATTAATCATTACATGAATGCATTAAAAATATAATTATAATGAATTATACATCATAAATAAATGGTGGTACCATGAATCCATAATCATTCTGAAATGATATGGTGATCACATGATACAACAAGGCACATCACTCTTCCGCAAGACAAGCTTTGCTTTTTTTGCCGCTGGTTTCAATACGTTTGCGATTCTTTACTGCGTACAGCCTTTGATGCCAGAATTTTCAAAGGAATTTGCGGTTAGTCCAACGACAGCAAGCCTTTCCCTCTCCATTACGACAATGGTTCTTGCTGTCAGTATGCTCATTTTTGGTTCGTTGTCTGAAGTATGGGGACGCAAGCCAATCATGATTGTTTCTATGCTCGCTTCGTCTGTGTTTTGTATTCTCACAGCATTCAGTTCGAATTTTCATGTTCTCTTGGTAATGCGAACGATTGAAGGTATTTCATTGGCGGGTTTACCCTCCATAGCAATGGCCTATCTTGGAGAAGAAATCGAATCCAAAAGTTTGGGAGCGGCTATGGGTCTCTATATATGCGGCAATTCAATTGGAGCTGTGTTTGGCAGGGTTTTCTCAGGTATGATGAGTGACTACTTCGGCTGGCAGATCGCAATAGGGGGAATTGGCCTCATCAGTTTGGCTGCCACACTGGTTTTTTGGAACACCTTACCGCCTTCACAAAATTTCGAAGCACGCCCATTCGTAATGAGAAAGTTAGGTCTGTCTTTAATGGACCATCTAAAGGCTCCAAGTCTTATTTGTTTATTTGTCATCGGCTTTATCCTTTTAGGGAGTAATGTAGCGTTGTTCAATTACATCGCTTATGTATTGCTCGAGAAGCCCTATTCACTCAGCCAATCACATATAAGCTGGACATTTTTAATTATGATCATCGGGATGTTCAGCTCCGTCTGGACAGGAAAATTAATAGATCGTCACGGTAAGCAAAGGCTGTTATTCACAAGCTTATTCCTTGCCTTGATTGGTGTCTGTTTGACGTGGGAAGCGAATCTTATGATGAAGATCGTAGGACTTGGATTTTTTACTTTTGGATTTTTTGGAGCGCATGCTGTCGCAAGCAGCTGGGTAGGACAGCTTGCTTTACAGAACAAAGCACAGGCCTCTTCTTTGTATTTATTTTTCTACTACACGGGTTCAAGTGTAGGAGGAACACTCGGAGGAATGTTTTGGTCCGCATACGGATGGGGAGGCGTCATCAGCATGAATGTCGGCTTTCTCCTTATTGGGATTATACTTTGGGCGTGTGTCTCAAAAATGGTACAGAACGCGAAGAAAGTGACGAAAATCGCCTAGACTTGTGCCTCAACATAAAGAAACGGAAAAACTCAGTATCGTTTCGTGATACGAAGTCTTTCCGTTTTTTTATAGGTCAAACAGTAAGCCGATTGCCAGCGCCAATAAGACGGCGAAAGCACCACCTGCAAGTGAGCCAGCGACATTGACGGCATCGTTGTTCCAACCAGCGCGACCGCGGATTCGGATGGCTGGCTTACCGCAGTGACGGGCCTGCTCGATTTCTCGACCGCAAACGCTGCAACGGTACATTTGTTGCCATGTTGCACCGATCCATGAATCGACCAGTGACCCTACCAGGCCCGCCAGTCCTGCTATGCCGATCCACGCTGCCAGTCTAAGAGCAGGTGTGATCACATCCGGCGCGGGTTGACCGGCTACGGCAAGCAGCAACCACGCTACGCCGCCGATAAATAGTCCACCGGCAAGCGAAGCACCCATGCCCAGACTAGAAACACCGCCAGAAGTACCAGGCGCAACTCGCTGCCCCGTCTTGATCGATCGCGGAGGCTTCCGGCTCAAGCCGCCGATTTCTGTCGCCCATGTATCGGCTGTGACCGCCGCCATCACGCCGAGAAACGCGTACCACCAAAACGGATGCGGCCATGCCCAATTTGCCATACATAACAGCAACCCGAGCCCGCCGTTTGCGAGCACCTGGCCAGCATCCCGTCTCCCTGTTTTCTCATAACCACTCTCGGCCTCTTCCTTTTTATGCTTTTTCCACTTGGATAATAAGGTGGACGAGACAAAAAAAGCGATGAGGGAGCCGAACCAGATAGGGCTTCCGAGTGCGTACATCACGGTGCCTAATATCACCGCCGCCAAAAAGCCGGAACCAGACAGCGACCGTTTTACATAAGCCGCCCCCGCAATCCCAGCGCTACAGGCTAGACCGATTAACCATGCCACAGCTTCCCGCCCCCTTTGCTTTGACTATTATACCTCACCGTAGCAGGCAAGATGAGCGGTTTCCTCTAGAAAATGGTAATGACAGAATAGAGGAGTAACGAACACATGGCCATATTGTTTTGCTTATTGTATTTGGCTTTTAACCTATATACATAAAATCATGTAAAAGCGTTTAAACTCAAGTATTGATGAAGCTATTAAGCGTTAGTTTATATGTGGAGACTAGGGATTGGTAAGCTAACGGTGTCGTTGCTGACACCACCCGACCAAGACTAATATTTGTAAAATTCCACATTAAGAACAGTTAGACTGAGTAAAAAGTCCTGTTAAAAAATAAACTTTTCCAATTAAGGTATTTTATACCTATTTTGATTTCGGTTTTACTAGAGTATCACAGTTAGTGGTTTGAAAATTTCGAATTTAGAGGGAGGAGTACGAAAATGAAAAAGTTTATCTCGCTAATGTTGGTAACTCTTTTGGTCATGTTATCTAGTAGTTTTGCATTAGCCCAAACTCCAAGTCAGTCAGAAGGAAGCACTATATATACGCCTGAAAATGCAGCTCTATCAAGTGAAGTATCGCCTACAGCGACCGCTTTGGGCGTTATTCTATGCGACGATATTGATGGAGATACGGCATATTGCAACTGGAATATTAAAGTATCGAATGATTATATTAATTATTCAGCTGTTTGGGTTATTTATGAACAATGGAATTCAAGCACGGGAAGATGGACGACTGTAGACACGGATAGATTTGAATACAAAGTGAATCCTGCGTCCCGATTTATTGAAAATCAAAGCGTTTTTATTGCAGATGAGCCTGGTTATTACCGAGCTAAATTAGGCGGAACCTTTACCACCGTTAATAATGGTGTTTATGTAGCAGGAGCGGATAACCCATCGAATTTTACAATAGAATAATGTTTAAAATGTAGCCGGATCAAGCTCCGGCTACATTTTTAGATTTATAATCTATGTAATATAATCTATGTAATTTACTTGGAGCATACAAGAAGAAAAGGAGAGGTATTCAATTGAATTGGATTAAAAAAAATGAAAGCACAAATATATTCACAAGTAAAGAAGAAACTAAGATCCAAAATAGAAAGATAAGAAAGATTGCACCTTTTGAATCCCCTATTCCAATAACAACACTTTCACAATTTTTCTTATCACTTTCTGCGGTGAACGGACCCGACAACGTACTACATATACCTACTCTTTCTGATGAAAGTCTATTTCAGAAGGCACTAACAGAAATTGGTGGACATTTTGTAGACATTAAAGCTGCTTTTGTAGATGATAAACCCCAGCAGTTAATTTTGAAGGAGATTCAAAAAAAAGCCGTAGAGGAATTGCAAAATTTAGATTTTGAGAGAAAATTAAATCCCATTGTCGCCAACCTGTTTAACACACAATTAAAAATGCAATATTCACACAGGGAGAAAAAAACAATATTTAGAGTCATCCCTTCAGAAGTGATAGTAGCTGATGTCCCAGATTTTGACGAAACTATGGAATTTCTCTGCAAAAGCTATGATGATTTGTTGATTACGCCAACAAATTGGTACCTGACAAATGAATTGAAAGATAGTATAGCTATCAGATACTTTGCACATCGCTGCAAAAATCTCTATTTATGGGTAGATGATTTAAATTCTGAAATCATATATATCCATTTAGAAACCTGAGATGTGGAATTAGGACAAGTTGGTTTTGGGTCCCGATAATAGGTATGTTAACATGCGTCTGAATGTCCAAATTCGGGCGTTTTCCGTCATTTGTGGTGGATTATTCCTTTTCGACTGTCTGGAAATGTCTTCCGGACATGGACAATTCGTGGTTTTATCCTCGGAAGCAAGGTCTCACGATTGCTCCGGATTGCATTAGGTAACCCACTGTTTGATAGAGATTCAATAGCATGCAGTGAAAATGCGTCTACAAGTGGATTATTTTCGAAGGGATAGTGTTTTTTGTTAACCATCACGCCATAGTAAAGTTTCAAGGCAGATAAAAAGATTCACGTTGTACTTCGACTATCCGCTGTAGCGTCTACTACTTGAAATCCATACTTGTGGTGGCGTACTTTACAACACATTTTCTGGATTAAATATTCATAAATCGCTTGCCGGACATGCTCAGGTTTGTCGTTCCATGTTACACCGCTACGTATTTGCCATTGATCTATTTCCAAACTAAAAGATTAATAGGAAAGGAAGGCTGCAACATTCATAGAGGAAATCTCTTCTTTCAATCGTAAGCAGTTAAATAAGTTCCATGTTTGGGGGAAGGCGGGTGGGGGAATGGAAATACGTCATTTTGTCACATTCAAAAAAGTCGTGGAATCGGGAAGCTTCACCCAAGCAGCAGAGCAACTAGGTTACACGCAATCTACAGTGACTTCTCATATTCAGGGGCTTGAAGAACATATAGGGGCGCCGTTGTTTGATCGTATGGGGCGAAAAGTAAAGCTGACGGATGTGGGGAAAAGGTTAATTTGGTATACCGAAGAAATACTAAATACGTATGGCAAGATTGAAAGCATAGCAAGTGACACGGAGGATGTATGAGGAGAGTTGAAAATAGCGGCTCCTGAGTCTATAACGGTCTATCGTTTGGAACCTATCTTGCGTGAATATCGAAAGAAGTATCCCCAGGTGAGTATTCAGCTAAGCAATGCCTCCTGTGGAGATAATCAAAAAGCGTTACTGAATGGAAGTGCGGATGTCGCGTTTGTCATGCTACCGCTATGTTCGAAAATACCTGGAAGACAAGGGCTTGCCTTTTCGCAAATGATGGAACTGTGGAGCATTGAGGCAATCAAACGATGTGTAAGGAGTGGGCTCGGTATCACTTGTTTACCGTTGATGACGGAGTTTATAGCGATAACGTTCCAACATGCAAAAAGTGGGCATAGATAGACGGAAAGGATGATTGGTTATGGGGACTATTCTCAAAGAGAATGCGGTGTCGTTTTTGCAACTGGTAGCGTCGGGGAATGTGCGAGAAGCATACCAAAGATATACGGATCCGAATTTCCGCCACCATAATCCCTTTTTCCGTGGCGATGCTCATTCTCTCATGCTCGCAATGGAAGAGAACGCCGCAAGGAATCCGCATAAGATTCTCGAAGTGAAACGTGCCATCGAAGAGGGGAATATCGTTGCCGTTCATTCTCATGTGAAGCAAAACCAAGAGGATCTTGGGGGAGCTGTGGTTCATATCTTCCGTTTCCATAACGACCAGATCGCCGAATTATGGGATGTAGGCCAACCTATACCGACTGATTCCCCCAATGAGAATGGAATGTTCTAAAATACGAAGTACGGCAGCCAGTACATTTGGCTGCCGGTTGTTTAACTATAGAGGGTCATTTCCTTCTGATGGATATCTAGCACTTCCATTTTCACCATACCGCCAAGATGAAGTGGCACGAGATCAGACAATTCTTTTAGCGCCATATGGAATTCATCGATTCTTGTTTCATCTACTAATTCCATACAGAGGAATGCATTTTTCGTGTTTTCTGTTAGCATCGTTCTCTGAGCTTCCCGCCAATTCCAGCATCTGCATATGGCACCCTCATCATCTTTATAAACAATTTCCCCTTCATAGGGCGAAGCATTTTCATCCTGTCCCAATGGGAGAAACGGTTCCTTGCCATTTGCTTGCGTTAGCCGAATATCGCCAACAAAAGTGTCGATATCTTCTCCACCACAGGGAAATCCATAACGCAAGGAAATGGAATTATAGATGTCAACAAGCGGGTTTATGCTTCCGATCGGATTGCCATTTTTCACTCTTTTTAATAAAGCTTCAATGGAACACCTTGCCCCTTTCTTGGTCTTGAATTTCTGAAAAGCTTCTCGCCAAACGGAAATGACAGGATTACTGCTGAATTCCTCCAGGCGTAAAAATTTGTGTGCTTCTTTTTCTGCCTCCCGCAGCAGCTTCTCGTATTTTTCAACGTCCCTACTTGAATTATCAATCCCCTGACATATCACGATGCCTATTTTTGCATGCTGAAATAACGACCAGAAATCATCTTCTACGATAAATCTAGACATAACCTATCTCTCCGTTTCATTTCATTGATTATGTTTTGGAGGGGCTCGCAAAGGCGGAGAAAATCCCCAGAGCAATATAGAAATAACCAGTGACCCGATTCATTACCTTCGAACTCGTTGTACTACCCACAATCCGCTTTCTCATACTTGCTGCGAGAACGGCATACAGACCATCGCTAATAAAAGCAAGGATAATAAATATCGTTCCTAACAACAAAAATTGAACGGTGACTGACCCAGCAGTAGGTGCGATAAATTGCGGAAAGAAGGCTAAAAAGAAGAGTGCTGTCTTGGGGTTCATTACCTCCACAAGCGCTGATTCGTAAAAAATCTTTCGTAATTTTTTGCGAGGGGCTTTTGGAATTTCGGAAGTAGTGCTATCAGATTTTGAAAATAATGTCTTGCACCCTAAATAGATAAGATAAGCAGCGCCCAAGTATTTTACGATATGGAAGGCTGTTGCTGATGTCATAAGGATCGCAGAAACTCCGATTGCTCCAGCTAAAACGTGAACAGAACCACCAAGAGACACTCCTAGAACTGATACTAGACCTGCTTTCTTCCCTTGATCAATACTTCTTGCCATAATATAGAGCACAGCTGGTCCAGGTATGATTAACAATGTAGAAGCGGCAACGACAAATAGCCAAATAGTTGAAAACTCCATAAGAAGCAACTCCTTGTTGTATCTATAGGCTGATCACTTGAATAACTCTTTTCGTTGCTCACGCATCCACTGAGCAACCTGAATTTCCTCTTGATCCTTTGATTTTTCAAGCTCTGTCACAATTGATTGATAATCGGTGTTGTTGCGATTTTGGCTCATTTTGGCTGCCCCTTGGATCGAGGTGATTTCAATTTCAAAACCAACGATTCCTTTCATTTCTCTCTCAAGCAATTCAGGGTCAAATGTCTCCCAGAGCCGACCATTTTCTCGGTGAGATTCATAGTGTGTCAGCATCGTATCCAAAGCCGACTTGAGTTCATCCTTCGTGAGAATACGTGCTGTCCCATACGCATGTACAGCGAGATAGTCCCATGTGGGAACCTGTTCACTCTCATACCAGCTTGACGAAATATAAGCGTGCGGTCCTTGAAAAATCAGCAAAACATCTCTATCGTTATCCAACGTTTTTTTCTGCATGTTTCCGTATGCGATGTGCCCAGTCGCATAGATTTTCCCGTCCTCTTCACGAATTTCCAACGGGATATGTGTAGCCAACGGGCGATGTTCATCAACCGTAATCAATAGGGCAAACGGGTTAGCCTTCATCATCTGAACGGCCTCATCATGTTCCATACGATATAGCTTAGGAATGTACATAGGAACCATCCTTTCAACTTGTATTTGAACCAAGCTTATGATACAAACTGACATAAAAAAAGATACAATAACAAACAAATATACATGTCAGAAGGGTTTCAAAATGAAAAATACCATTTTTACATTCAAGGATAGCTCTCCTAAATACAAACAAATCTATGAGAAATTTAAATCGTTTATTGAACAAGGCGACATAAAGGCGGATGAGCCATTGCCCTCCATTCGTCAACTCGCAGATTCCTTACATGTAAGCCGTAATACAACATTAATGGCGTATGAACAGCTTGTTGCAGAAGGGTATATTCGTGGAGAAGGCCGCAAAGGTTATTTTGTGAAGGAGTTAGAGCCCGTTTTATTTCATGAGGCCCGCAGCTCTTCTACTCACAAGCAAGCAGAGCCGGTACCCTCTGTTCGCATTGATTTTCGCGCAGACGTTGTCGATCAATCGCATTTCCCTTTAAAAACGTGGCGGAGGATTTCGAATCAGGTATTGATGGAAAAGGACAGCTTTCGGTACGGGGAACCTTTTGGTGAATGGGGCCTGCGTGAGCAGATTGCAGCCTATTTACTCCAGTCTCGTGGGGTGAGAACAGAACCAGATGCCATCATTATCGGCAGTAGTACCCAACAAATGCTGGTGTATCTCGGTCTTGTCCTGAAACATGATTTTTCTAGCGTGATTGTGGAGGACCCTGGTTATGATGGCGCTAGGAAAGCTTTTCAATTAAATCGTTTTACACTAGAAACGTTACCCGTTTATGAGACAGGTGCTGATTTTTCACACCTGGAACAAATGAAATCACGATTAATTTATGTGGCGCCGTCCCATCACAGTCCATATGGGGTAAGTATGCCCATTCAGCAAAGACATGCACTCATCCATTGGGCAAAAAATAGGCAAGGATATATTATCGAAGACGATTATGATAGTGAATACCGCTATACCCAACAACCATTTCCGGCTCTCGCTTCCATCGATTCAACGAGGGTTATTTATCTCGGAAACTTCTCGAAGTGCTTTCTGCCAGGGATTCGTTTAAGTTATATGGTATTGCCACAGCCACTGATCAACTGTTATAAAAATCAATTCGCACATTTCGAGAGCACCACTTCACTCCTTAGCCAATTCGCCATGGCGAAATTTATGGAAGAAGGGGAATGGAATCGCCATATTAAACGCATGCGTCTTGTCTATAAACGAAAAATGCAGCATTTCGTTAGTGAGTTAAGGAAGCACTTCACACACCATATTTCAATCATTGGGGAGCAGTCTGGTCTGTACGTATTAGTCAAAGTACACCTGGAGCGTTCAGAAGAATGGCTCATTCAACAAGCGTCCCTTCAGGGAGTTAAAGTCTATCCGACTTCACTCTTCTTCATTAAAAACAAAACCGATCACCCAATCGTCAGACTTGGTTTCAGTAATTTATCAACTGATGAAATTCAGCTTGGTGTAAAGCTCTTAACTAAGGCTTGGTTACAAAATGACGGGTTCAATAGCTCAAGCTTTTAGTCGCGAACAAACACCCAAGCTGGCAAGAGAAAAAAGAAGAAATAAGCGAAAGTCTTTGGGATACCAGCCGAAGCGCAATGGAAAAAAAGAAACCTGCCTTTAGCGTCCACCTCTGAAATACTTCGCAGAGGAGCGACTTTGGACGCGGGTTTCTTTTTTTCCATGGAGCTGGGCAGGGATGCCCCCATAGGAGGTAGCCCAAGAACTTGAGCGTTTTCTTCTTTTTTCTCCCCACCACCAAAGGCTCGATTTAAACCCAAAGAAAAAAGGCTCCCCTGAAAAATCAGCGAAGCCCTCGTATCTAACTGGCTACTTTGTTTCTCCCATTCTCTCCAAAGCACCATGCACAATTTTCCCTTTAAACATAACAGCAGCCCGACGAGATTTTCTCGCAATCGCTTCCGCAGAGCAGGAGCTTTCTGCAAACACGATGCTCGCCTCGTCGCCAACCTTTGGCCATGCACGGTTGCCATCTTTATCGAGCGTTGTTTTTCCTCCGGTGATGAAGTACAACGATTGCACCAATGATTTCTCATCGACCCAACGGTAGCGTTCAACCAGACGGTTTAGCTTATCCAGCATATCGCCTGTACCATATGGCGACCACGAATCGTAGAACCCATCATAACCAAGCGCGACTTGTACGCCTTTGGTATGAAGCATCGGAACAGGTGGCATTGCACGATTAATCGGAACGGTTGTCATGATCATTGTTCCCAGCTGGGATAATCGATCTGCCATGTCCGAGGACTCCTCCATCGACACATCTCCGAGCGCAAAGGCATGACTGATTGCCATCCGGTTCTGCCAGCCAGCTTCCTCGGTTAGATCAAGCAGTCTTTTGATCGTATAAAAGCCGAGTGTCCCCGGATCATGCAGGTGAATATCGACATCTGCATCTGCTTCCACCGCAATGTCCATCATTTCACGCAAGGAGCCTTCCAATTCATTATCAATCCCAGCCGGGTCCAAGCCCCCAACCAGTGTAGCGCCTTCCTTCATCGCTTGTCTCATCAAGGAGCTTGCTTGTGTGCGCAACAGCCCCTGCTGCGGGAAAGCAACGATTTCATACGTCAGACGATCACTGTACTCTTCTAGTGCTGCACGCACACCCTCCAGGTTTTTCAGCCCGATGTATGGATCGATGTTGACGTGAGTGCGGACATGAGTGGCACCGCCTTTAATATGGAGCTGGAGCATCGCTTGTGCGCGCTCTTTGGTCGTCCCCGTCATCAGCGGCATTTCTTTTGCTTCGAACTCCAAGCGATCAATCAGTTTTTTCGGAGGGAGGCAGGATTTCCAGGTTGCGCCTGCATACGTTTTATCCAGATGATTATGCTTTTCAACAAAAGAGGGGAGGGCCAATAAACCTTTTGCATCTTCTTGCGGTAAAGGGGTGTCGAGTGGCTCGGTCGCGGATACGATCTCTGCGATTTTGCCGTCTTCGATTTTTAAATGACAGATCTCCGAGATTGTGTGAAAGACGCCGTCGTCTCCTGTTTCAAATCCTTTATCGAGACGGACGTTGGTTAACCAAAAAGCTTGTATCACTAGAAATCAGCCCTTTCTCTATCTTGCAGTAGTGGATGAGAGTTCAGTCTAGCTGTCTCTCTTAATTGTAGTGAATATTTTGAACAAGGGTTTTCATCTTTTTTACTAGTTTTTGCATGATCTTTACGTATTGTATGGAATCTTGCCTGTTTTCGAAAAGGAGTAAAGATTGTGCAAATACACGTAAAGGTTTTGAAACAAATTTTACAGAATATTTCCTATAATAACGAAGGATACAACCAAGTGGAGAGGTCGGAACGAAAAAGAGTGGGGAGGATCATCATGAAAAAGAAAATAACCGCAAAATATGTCATCGGTTTTGACGGCGAAGATCATGTGATTATCAAAGATGGGGAAGTCGTTTACGAGAATGACACCATTTTGTATGTGGGGCACCATTTTGATGGCGAGGTAGATGAAGTAATCGATGCGGGCAATGCAGTAGTCAGTCCGGGCTTCATTGACCTGAATGCGTTGGGTGATATTGATCACGACATCGTACATTTGGAGCAAGCCTCTGCTCGAAACAAAAATATGCTCTGGTCGGAAGACTACTATCGTAAAGGCTACCATGAGGTAATGACCCCTGAGGAAGAGGCATTCAAATCCCTTTACGCCTATAGTCAACTGATTCTAAATGGAGTAACGACAGCGATGCCGATTACATCCGTTTTCTACAAGCGCTGGGCGGAAACTTATGAGGAGCTGGCAGCCGCAGCTGTTCATGCAGGGCGCTTGGGATTGCGTATGTACATGGGGCCGAGCTATCAGTCCGGCATGCGTGTTGTGAAGGCAAATGGAGAGATCGAAGTACTGTGGAACGAAGCAGAAGGACAAGCAGGGCTGGAGCGGGCTGTCCAATTTGTCAAAGATTTCGATGGGGCTCACAACGGACTCATCCGTGGAATGCTGGCACCAGAGCGGATCGAGTCACAGTCTGTAGAGAACCTGATCAACACAAAGCGCTACAGCGAGGAGCTCGGGTGTCCGATCCGTCTGCACGCTGCACAAGGTCTCTATGAATATACGGAAATCCATCGTCGTCACAACAAATCACCGATTCAGTTCCTGAATGAGATCGGCTTCCTCGGAAAGAAAACAGCAATTCCGCACGCACATTTCATTCCAGGCTTTAGTAAAGCGAAATTCGGCGAGGGAGACGATTTGGCGATCCTGCAAGAGACAGGTACGACCGTGATTCACTGCCCGCTCGTAGTAGGCCGCCACGGTGAGGCACTCGAATCGTTTGCCCGTTACAAGCGTCGCGGCGTCAACATCGCGATTGGAACCGATACGTTCCCGCCTGACTTCATCCAAAACATTCGCACAGCCAGCATGCTGTCTCGGGTGGTGGAAGGCGATGTCGCGGATTCCAGCTACGCGGATATTTACCGCGCAGCGACATTGGGCGGCGCACGTTTCCTTGGCAGAGATGATTTGGGACGATTGACGCCAGGGGCAAAAGCAGATATCATTGCCATCGATCTGGACGGTTTCCACATGGGTGCGGTTGATGATCCAATCCGTACGATCATCACGTGTGGCTCAGGCCGTGATGTGAAGCTCTCCATCATTGCTGGGCGCACCGTGATGAAAGACCGCCTCCTGCCAGGAGTTGATCTGGAAGAGATCAGAGTGAAAGGACAGCGTTACTTTGACAAAATGCGTCTAGGCTACGTCGAGCGCGACTATCAACAGCTGGGCGAAAAAGAGCTGTTCAAGCCATCTTTCCCAATCGTAAGCAAACCATAGCTTGAATAAATAGAAGAAGCACAATCTGCTAGAAACGGCGGATTGTGCTTTTTCACTTACCGGATGAATCCGCCTTCGGAATGCATGATTTGTCCCGTAATCCACTCCGCTTCGTCACTTGCCAGAAAAGCGACAAGACGTGCTGCATCCTCGGGCTGACCGATCCGTCCGAATGGAAATTGCTGCAAAAGGTAATGCTTGATTTCGTCGTTCATCCAGCCAGTATCGGTGGGCCCTGGATTTACAGCGTTGACCGTAATCCCTCTCGTAGCTACTTCGGCAGCAAGTGTCGTCGTCAGCGCATCCACGGCTCCTTTTGTTGCCGCATACGCGATCTCACCGACCATCGGGCCTTTGGACTGACCAGATGTCATGTTGATGATTCGGCCTCCGCGTTGTTGGGAGAAGCGACGTGCAAATTCCACACTGAGCATTGTGATTGCCCGCACATTGATGGCATAATGTGTATCCAAACTGGCGATATCCAGCGCCTCGAAGCCGTCATTTGTTGAATGGCAAGCGTTGTTGACGAGAATGCTCGGAGCGCCCAATTGTGCTGTAGCTGCGTCGAGCACCTCCTTGTAGGCATCGGGCTGGGAAAGGTCGACCTCGATCCCGGCGCATCTGACTCCGTAGCGTCTGATCTCTTCCTGCAAGATGGAGGGTTCATCCTTTTGCATTCCATAGGGCATGGATTGGTCATAGGCGGTCCAATATGTATGGAAAATATCGGCTCCGTGTGAGGCAAGCATTTTACAAATAGCAGCCCCAATCCCTTGAAGGCGGCTGGCTCCTGTTACTATGGCAATTTTTCCGTGCAAGCGAAGGTGCGTGGTCATACATATCCCTCCTCATTCTGTCACTATCCATTCCTTTCGGGATACCTATTCCTTTCATCCTGCCTGCGAAGAAAAAAATCGAACACGAAATTTTTGCGAAGTTTTCGCTAAATAACCAGAAATTATAGAGGAAGGACAAACTTACGCTGGAAATCATGCAAAATTGTTGCTATTTTGTATATATAGCAAGTTTCAAATCGCGGATTTCATACTAAGGGAGATGTAGAAGATGGAGTGTCAGTTAACAATTACCCGGACAGAACAGAAAAAAGAGAAACCAGCTTCTGACAAGCTGGGGTTCGGTGTGCATTTTACCGATCATATGTTCACCATGGATTATACTGAAGGTAAAGGATGGCATGATCCACAAATTGTCCCTTACTCTCCGCTGACATTGGACCCGGCAGCAATGGTGTTCCATTACGGACAAGCTGTCTTTGAGGGCTTGAAAGCTTATCGCAATCAAGAGGGCAAGGTTCGCTTGTTCCGTCCTGATCAAAATTTCAAGCGTATGAACCGTTCATTGGAGCGTATGAGCATGCCGCTGATCGACGAGGAATTCATGGTCGAGGCATTGAAACAGCTGGTGGCAGTAGATAAAGAATGGATTCCAACAGAAAGCGGACAGTCTCTCTACATTCGTCCCTTTGTAATTGCGACAGAGCCATGCTTTGGTGTGCGCGCTTCGCATACGTACAAATTGGTGATCGTGCTCTCTCCAGTTGGAGCGTACTATGCGGGTGGCATGAAGCCCGTGAAAATTTACGTAGAAAACAACTATGTTCGTGCGGTAAGAGGCGGAACAGGAAATGCAAAAGTGGCAGGCAACTACGCAGGCGGTCTGAAAGCACAAGTGGAAGCAAAAGAAAAAGGCTATGAGCAAGTGCTGTGGCTGGATGGCGTAGAGAACAAATATATTGAAGAAGTAGGCAGCATGAACGTGTTCTTCAAGGTAAAAGGGGAAGTGTGGACCCCAGCATTGAACGGCAGCATCCTGGAGGGTATCACGAGAGATTCGACCATCCAATTGCTCAAGGACTGGGGAATTCCAGTCGTAGAGAAGCGGATTTCCATGGAAGACCTGCATACCGCTTACGTCAATGGTGAGCTGGAAGAAGCATTCGGCACGGGAACAGCAGCTGTTATTTCCCCAGTCGGTGATCTGAACTGGAACGGACATCAGATGATCATCAACGGTGAAAAAACAGGGGAACTGACCACGAGACTGTACGACGAGATGACAGGGATCCAGTACGGTGAGCGTGAAGACAAGTTTGGCTGGTCGGTAAAGGTGACAGAATAGTCACGCCAGCAATATAAGAGGCATAGCCTTCTCTTTTTCGGGAGAGGGCTATGCCTTTTTTGAGCTGGAGAAGGAGCACTCAATTTCGCGTGGGTACTGGTAAGTCCAAGTATTTCACCTCTTGACAGGAATTGTGTAAAATATTACCTTTTGTGGTAATACCACAAAGATTTGCTGTAGGACCAGCAATGCAGGGAGGGAAACATGACAATGGAGAAAAAAGGGGGAAGGAAGGAACGGTCGTCGGATCAAATTGAGAAGAAATTAATCAGAGCAATTTTGACCCGAGAGTATCCTGCAGGAAGTACGCTACGGCCGGAACGGGAGTTGGCAGAATACTACGGAGTAGGTCGGCCAACCATTAGAGAAGCACTGCAACGCTTGGAAAGAGATGGATGGATCACTGTGCGGAAAGGACATCCGGCAATTGTCAACGATTATTGGCATCAAGGCAATATAATGACCCTAGTCCATATCATTCAAAACCACGACGATGTTACGGATGAGTTTATTTCGTACTTGCTGGAACTGCGGATATCGTTGGCGCCTGTTTACATTCGTAACGCAGTTGCTGCTCATCAGCCGAAGGTGGTCGCATTGCTTGCCAATCTCGATCAACTGAAACCTGATGCTGATTCTTATGCAGCGTTTGACTGGGAGTTACAGAAAAATCTGACGAGGCTCTCCCCAAATCCTATCTATTTACTGATTGTAAACAGTTTTGATTCCTTTTACCTAAAAATGGCACGAAAGTATTTTTCCACCCCGGAACACCGCGAGGCATCTTGGCATTATTACCATGAACTTTTGAACGTCGCTTTACAAGGTGATTACATCGAAGCAGAGCGTGTAGCCAGAAAGGCAATGGAAAAAAGTTTGGAGCTGTGGAGAAACCGAACCGTGTTGGAACAAGACAAGTGAAGGAACACAAGAGGAGGGCGTTTTTGTTGAAGGCAAAGTATCTAAAGGAATTCTTTACGTTTCCGGATATCCTCATCATGAGCATCCTATTTCTGATTAGCTTGTCTATCACTCTTTCTGAATGGTACGTGTTGAAAACATGGGTGGCACTCGTGGCGGGGATGATTGGATATGCGGCAAGCGAATACTTGTTTCATCGATTTCTCTTTCACCTCAAACCGCCTCGAAACCCATTTTTTCTCCAAATGTTAAAGCGCTTACATTATGATCATCACGCCGATCCCAACAACTTGCACCTGTTATTCTTGCCCGTGTGGTACAGCTTGCCGCTCATTGCAGGAACCGGAGCCATTTGTTATCTGCTCACTTCTGACGTGATTGTGACCAATGCCTTTGTTACAGGCGTGATCGGATTTCTGCTATTTTATGAATGGACGCATTATATCGCCCACCGCCCGGTTCAACCCATCTCTCCATGGGGGCGCTGGATGAAAAAGCTCCATCTATGGCATCACTTCAAAAACGAACATTATTGGTACGGTGTTACCAGCCCTGTTTTTGACGCAATGCTGGGAACTTACAAGAATGAACAGGATGTCGAGAAAAGTTCGACCGTGAGGGATCTGGAAAGACGGTGGGACAAAGATGTTGAACTATAAATGTTCTTTCATGCACGGCCATCCCTTTTTGAGGGATGGTTTTTTATCTTATTAAGTTTTAGAAGCTATCGCTAAACCTCAAGCTAGTGAGAAGAAAAAGCACAGGGCTCGCAGACCTTGACAAAGCCAGCCCAGTCGGAACTTAAAAAAGGGGACCACGCTTGTCGAACACTTCTTCCTCGAGAAACGTCCGCCCGTAGGGTGGCTTTGGCTCGACGGTCCCCTTTTTGAAGTGGAGACGTCCAGTGAATCCCCCATGCTGGCGTGTCAGAGTCGAAGAGACCTGTGCTTTTTCTTCTCCTCCACTATGGCGCAAGTAGCTCCAATAGAGTTATTTTTAACATTCAAAAACGACATAGTAAAGAAAATGAAAAGAAAGGTAAAGATAATGAAAAGATTAATAGTGAGAAAATTAGTAATATTTAGTCATGTCATATTCTTTTCATTCTATCATCCAGAATAAGGGGGCATTCACAGTGAAGAAGAAGCACATGCTACGATCCATTCTCGCCCTGTCCGTCTTGGTTTCCACAGTCTTGGCAGGCTGTGGTGGCAGTCAGACATCCAGTGGGACGAATTCCGCGCCCAACTCCAATCAAGCTTCGACTAGCCCCGCGTCTTCATCCGCCGCAGCGGGTGGAGGTGGTACCCTGATTATTGCACGCTTGTCCGATGCCAATAATCTGGACCCGCATTTTAGTACCCAGATTAACTCCATGGCGGTGACGCAGCACAAGCTCTATGAAGGTCTGGTCATGATGGATCGGAATAGCGAGTACAAACCTCTTTTGGCAAAGGAATGGAAACAAAAAGACGATGTCACCTGGGAGTTCACACTGCGTGACGGTGTTACCTTCCACGACGGGGAGCCTTTTAATGCGGAAGCGGTGAAAAAGACGATCGACCGCATTTTGGACAAAGACAATCCGACTCCTAAAGCAAACATGTTTGGCATGATTAAAGAAGTGAAGGTCATTGACCCACTGAAGGTAGAGATTATTTTACATTATCCGTTCGCAGGGCTCCTGTCCGTTCTGGCGAGTGCCGAGGGTGGCATCATCAGTCCGAAGGCGATGAAGGAATTTGGTAAAGAGTTGTCCAAGAAACCAGTAGGGACAGGGCCGTTCATCTTTGAATCATGGACACCTGGACAAGAAATCGTCTTGGTGAGAAACGAGAAGTATTGGGGAAACAAGCCGAAGCTGGAAAAAGTCGTTTTCAAGACCATTCCTGAGGACGCAACACGTGTAGCCGTGGTGGAGACAGGGGAAGCTCATGTCGCAGAACAGCTACCGGTCACCGAACTGGAAAGGGTACAGAACTCGCAGAGCATGTCTTTGGGGCGGTTCGAATCATTCGCGGTTGACCATATCGGGATGAACGTCAAGCAGAAGCCTTTTGACGATGTTCGCGTTCGTCAGGCCATCGCCCATGCGATTGATAAGGAAGCAATTATTAAAGGGGTTTATAACAATGTCGGAAAAGTAGCCATCTCGTCATTAGGGCCAAAAGTCATCGGCTACAGCCCGAATATTAAAACGCCAGACTACGATTTGAATAAAGCGAAGCAATTGCTCACCGAAGCAGGCTACGCCAACGGATTCAAGGCAACCATCTATCTCAATGACAACAAGGCACGGATCAATGTGGCAGAAGTGCTGCAATCCCAGCTGAAGGGAATTGGGATCGACTTGCAGATTCAAGTGATGGAGTTCGGCGCGTATTTGGAATTGGCGGCAAAAGGGGAAGCGCAAATGTTCATTAGTGGCTGGGGCAATGCGACCGGGGATGCCGATTACAACCAGTACAACCTCTTTCACAGCACGTCAGCAGGTGTGCCAGGCAACCATTCCTTCTACAATAATCCGAAAGTCGATGCGCTGATCGAGGCGGGGCGTAAGGAAAAAGATCCAGAGAAGCGCAAGGAAATCTATGCAGAGGCGCAGCAAATCGAGATGGAGGAGGTGCCGTTGTTGCCATTCCGCAGCAGTGAAAACCTCGCAGCCATTGCAAAAAATGTACAGGGTGTGTACATCAGTCCATCAGGGTACATTGACGTGAGCCAAGTCACAATTCAATAGCAGTAGCTAGAGACCTTCTCTACCAAATGGAGAGGGTCTTTTTTAGTAGATAAGAATTTATAAAAATTCATATCGACATGGAAGACTTTTGCCCTTTGGGTACGAAGGCTTCACCAAAAATCTTGGCGAAGCCAGTATTGTGGCTGCGGTGGGGAGAAGAATATTTCCAGTCTAGGCTCCAGGCTCCGTCCTGCTGAGGGCTGATACTGTCCGCTCCGAAGGGATTCGCGGGGAAACGCAAAAGTGGTAGCCGCTTCGTCGCGCGGGCACGGTTGCGTTTCTTTTGCCCGCAAATCCCTTCTCCGCTTGGTAGGACTCCACAAGTCGCTACGTCTGGAAATATTCTTCTCTGGCGTAACTGATGATCTTCTTCAATCTTTAATTGTTTAAAAACCCGTTTAAGCATGGAAAGCTCGTAGAGGAAACAGGAGAAATAAGCGAAGATCTTAGGGACACCGACCGAGACGGAATGCAAAAAGCGAAACACGAAACACGCTCTTAAGCGTCCACCTCTGAAAAACCTCCTGAATCGACTACTTTGGACG
Organism: Brevibacillus sp. RS1.1; assembly: GCF_013284365.1. NCBI lineage: Bacteria > Bacillati > Bacillota > Bacilli > Caryophanales > Paenibacillaceae > Brevibacillus > Brevibacillus sp. RS1.1. Next base: position 517,980 of record NZ_JABSVA010000002.1, on the reverse strand, counting down.
CGGTTTCGCTTTTTGCATGGAGTCGTGCAGTCAATCCCCCAAGGGGTGGCCCTAGAAGCTGAGCGTTTTCTCCTGTTTCCTCCCCACCACTACTGCACCATATAATCCAATTCTATTTTTTCTTGCATCATTCGCATAAAAGTAGAAAAAGTGAAAAAAAGAGTAAAGAAAGTGAAAATACAAGTAAAGAGAGTGAAAACGCCGTGACAGAATAGTAGGTAAAATGAGATATGCGCGAATGGTCAAAATATTCAAGTACATCTGGCGCCAAAAGCGGTCACGACCGTTTTTTTGACCGCAAGCGGTCACATCAACATGGATGAAAAACATCGAGACGTTTTTCACAAAAGAGGGGGATAACTACATGAAAAAGACGCGCTTTTTCCAGACGCTGCTTGCCATGACCGTTGCGGTTTCTACAGCGTTGGCAGGCTGCTCACAAGCACCTGAAGCAGGAGGGACTTCCAATTCTTCAGGGCAAACCAATGCTTCATCACCAGCTGGCAAAGAAGGCGGGACACTCGTCATCGCCCGCTTGTCTGATGCGAACAACCTTGACCCACATTTTCTAACGCAAATCAATTCCGCCGCCATCATTCATCACAAGGTATACGAGGGTCTCGTTCGGATGGACAAAGAAAGCAAATATGTAGGCTCACTCGCTTCTGAATGGAAGCAGCTCGATGATGTGACATGGGAATTCAAGCTCCGTTCTGGTGTGACATTCCACGATGGCACGCCATTCAATGCGGAAGCTGTGAAAAAGACGATTGCACGTGTTCAAGACCCGGCTGTAGGCTCTAACCGCGCCAATTTGTTTGAAGCCATTAAGGAAGTAAAGGTCGTGGATGATACAACGGTTCGATTCATCCTGCACTATCCATACGCACCACTCCTGTCTGTGCTCGCCAGTGCAGAGGGGGGAATTTTGTCACCAAAAGCGATTGAACAGTATGGGAAAGATTTGACCAAGCATCCAACGGGAACAGGGCCTTATAAATTCGAATCATGGACACCTGGTCAAGAAGTCGTCCTGGTGAAAAACGACAGCTATTGGGGCGACAAACCGAAGCTGGATAAAGTCGTCTTCAAGACCGTTCCAGAGGATACGACCAGACTCGCGATGGTCGAGACAGGAGAGGCGAATGTAGCTGAGCAATTGCCAGTGACAGAAGTCGATCGGGTGAAAAATTCTCCGAGTATGACACTTGGCCGTTACCCTGCTTTTGCTAGCGATCATATCGGGATTAACAACTCGAAGAAGCCATTCGATGATGTACGCGTTCGTCAAGCGATTGCACATGCAATCGATAAGAAAACCATCCTTCAAGGGGTCTACAACGATGTCGGGACGGTTGCTCATTCCTCCATTACCCCGTCCATGGTTGGTTACAGCCCGAATGTAAAAGACTTGCCTTACGATCTGGAAAAATCCAAAAAGCTGTTGGCGGAAGCGGGATACGGAAACGGCTTCAAAGCAACCATTTACTTGAATGATAACAAGGCACGAGTAAGCTTGGCAGAGGTGCTGCAGCAACAGCTGAAACAAATCAATATCGATTTGGAAGTGAAAGTGCTAGAGTTCGGTGCTTATATTGAAGCAGCCAACAAAGGCGAAACAGAATTGTTCCTCAGCGGTTGGGGAAATGCCACAGGCGATGCAGACTACAATCAATACAATCTGTTCCACACGAAGTCGCAAGGGGCAGCCGGCAACCATGCTTTCTACAGCAATCCGGAAGTGGACAAGCTGATCGATGAGGGCCGCAAAGAGAAAGACGAAGAAAAACGGAAGCAAATCTACGAAAAAGCACAGCAAATCGAAATGGACGAAGCGGCAATGGTACCATATCGCTTCTCAGAAAACCTCGCAGCGATTCAAAAAGGCGTAGAAGGAGTTTGGATCAGCCCAGCAGGACACATTGAGATCGACGATGTAACCATGCCATAATTTCAGCAAAAAAGTGCTTCACGATCAGCATAGCTTCGCCCATTGGGAACGAGCTATGCTGATTGATTATACACAGAAAGAATAAAATGGGGGCGAGTCTAGTGAAAAAACAGAAGATACTAGGTTCAATGCTGGTAGGTATTCTGAGCGTTGGCCTCGTGCTTACAGGCTGTTCATCGGGTACAGAGCAAGGTACGGCAGGGACGCCGACTGCGAAGGAAGCTCCGGTAACAGATCAGACGCTGGTGATTGCACGGCAGTCTGACGCAAACAATCTAGATCCGCACTTTATTTCAGCGATCAATGCAGCGAGTGTGGTCCATCACAATGTGTACGAAGGTCTTGTCCAGCGAGATGATAACATGGCGTTCAAACCAATGCTAGCCACGGAATGGAAGCAGTTGGACGATGTCACCTGGGAATTCAAGTTGCGTCAGGGAGTCAGCTTCCACGATGGTACGTCGTTTAACGCCGAAGCGGTGAAAGCAACATTCGCACGCGTACGCGATGAAAAAGTCGCCTCTCCACGCGCGTCTCAGTTTAAGATGCTTTCGGAAATAAAAGTAGTGGATGATTACACCGTGCAATTCAAGTTAGCTTACCCGTACTCCCCATTGCTGTCGATCCTCGCCAACCACGAAGGCAGCATCATCAGTCCAAAAGCAATAGAGCAATACGGCAAGGACCTGAGCAAACATCCCGTAGGTACAGGACCGTTTGTATTCGAATCGTGGACACCTGGCCAAGAGATTGTACTCGTGAAAAATGATAATTACTGGGGAGAGAAGGTAAAATTCAAGAAGGCCGTCTTCAAAGTCGTACCGGAGGACACGACACGCGTAGCTATGGTAGAGACGGGAGAGGCGCACATCGCTGAACCATTGCCGGTAACGGAAATTGATCGCGTCAGTAATTCCCCTCATATGAGCTTGTACCGAACAGAGGGTTTAGGGACAGATTTCATCGGGTTCAATACCAAGAAGAAGCCGTTTGACGACATCCGTGTTCGTCAGGCGATCAACTATGCGATTGAGACAGATGCGATCATCAAAGGTGTGTACAACGATGTCGGAACGAAAGCGAATTCAGCAGTGAGTCCGAAGGTTCTAGGATACGATGGGGCGTTAAAAGGATACGAGTTCGATCCGAATAAGGCGAAGGCCCTGTTAAAGGAAGCAGGCTACCCAGACGGCTTCAAGACAACCTTGTGGACAGGCGATCGCAAGGAACGGATTAATGCTGCGGAAGTCATTCAGTCCCAGTTAAAAGGAATCGGCATTGAAGTAGAGGTAAAAGTGCTTGAGTATGGAGCTTATTTGGATGCAGAAGACAACGGTGAGACAGAGCTGTTCATCAGCGGCTGGGGCAATGCCACTGGAGATGCTGACTACAACCAGTACAATCTGTTCCACTCTAGTTCTTTGGGCAAAGGCGGTAACACAACATTCTATGTGAATAAAGAAGTGGACAAGCTGATCGAAGAGGGGCGCCGCGAGCAGGATACGGAAAAACGCAAGCAAATCTATGGGAAGGTGTTGGAGATTGAAAAGCAAGAAGCACCAATCATCCCGATCCGCAATCTTGAACATGTCGCTGCAGTCAGCAAAAACATCAAAGGCTTCTGGATCAGCCCTTCTGGGTATATGATGATCAAAGGCATTACGATCGAATAACGCAAACATTTAGAGAGAAAAGGATGGGAGACGAAGCATGAAAGCAAGCTTGTGGATCAAAAATGCGAGTCTGGAATGTGGGTATATAGAGGAGAATGGCATCGTGACGGGAACAAAGACGGAGCGTTTCCACATCTTGCTCACGGACGGTCGCGTTGAGAAAATCGTACCTGCGCTGTCAGATATACCTGGCGGGGTATCTGTTTGGGATGCACAAGGCCTACTGATGCTTCCTTCTTTCCGGGAAATGCACATTCATTTAGACAAAACATTTTATGGAGGTCCGTGGCAAGCTGTTCTTCCTGCTCCCAATCGTTTTTTTCGAATCGAGCAAGAGCAGGAACTGCTACCCCTCCAGCTTCCCGTTGCCCGTGAGCGTGCAGAAAAGCTGCTGGAGCTAGTGCAATCGCACGGCGCTACTCACGTGCGGACGCATTGCAACATTGACCCGGTCATTGGGCTGAAAAATCTGGAAGCCACATTAGAGGCATTGGCGACTTACCGTGAAAAACTTTCCTGGGAAATTGTCGCGTTTCCCCAACATGGCTTGCTGCGCAGTGATTCTGTTTCCCTCGTTCGTGAGGCGATGAAGCATGGAGCCGGACTCGTCGGTGGTGTCGATCCTGCCACGTTTGACGATGATATCGAGAAATCACTTGATACGATGATGGATATAGCGGTTGAAGCGAATGCGGATGTGGACATTCACCTGCACGAGCCTGGTCATTTGGGTGTTTATATTATGAAAAAATTGGCTGCAATGACGAAGGATGCGGGTTGGCAAGGTCGAGTCACTGTCAGCCATGCTTACGGGCTAGGAGAGGTACCGACTGCGGTGGCCAAAGAGGTCGCGGAGCTTTTCGCCGAGCAGCAAATCGCTGTCATGTCGGCTGTTCCCATTGATATGCCAACCATCCCAATTCCGTTGCTTCATGCCAAAGGCGTCCATGTTGGATTGGGCAATGACAACATTACTGATCATTGGGACCCATTTGGAACCGGAGATATGCTGCAAAAAGCAAACCGTCTGGCTGAACGGTTCCGGTGGATCGATGAGCGATCTCTATCGCGTGCACTGGGATTCGTTACAGGTGGCGTGACCCCACTGGATCAAGCTGGCAATCAAGTTTGGCCGAAAGTCGGAGATGAGGCAAATGCGGTTTTCGTCCGTGCCAAATGCTCCGCTGAGGCTGTGGCTAGACTAACTCCGAAGGAAGCGGTGGTTTTCTCGGGCAAGGTGGTTTGGCAGAAACAATCATAAAGATAGTAAGCGCAATCCGATCTTCTCCAGAAGGTCGGATTTTTTATGTTATAAATGTGGCCATAGTGGGGAAGAAGTGCATTTCCAGTCTACGCTTCGGCCTCCGCCCCGCAAGGGGGGATCGACTGTCCGCTTCGGAATGAATGGCGGGAGCGCTTCAAACGTAGATAATTTCAAGGAAGTACCTCATAGGTGAAGCTGAAATTCCCCGCCATTCATTCCTACGCTGGGACGGGCTCCAGAGGCGCTTGGACTGGAAATGCACTTCTTCCAGCGTAGCTTTGGGGACATCTTGAAAGTAGATTCAAGGTGATAATTGATTACTTAACTAACTATAAAATGATTTTCATAGCAAAATCCATATATTAGAATGCTACAGAAGAACAATCATGAAGAACCTTCAAACATTTTCTTGTTGCTTTTCATACATAGATCGAAAAATAGACACAAGCAACGTCAAAGAAGCGTGTTTCCAGTCATAGCGCCTCTGGAGCCCGACCAAGCGGAGGGATGAATGATGGGAGCGTTTTTAGCTTCAACGTGCGAATACCTCCTCGAGGCAACCACTTTTGAAGCGGCTCCCGTCATTCATACCGGAGCGGACAGTCTTCACCCCTTTGCGGGGCGGAGGCTGAAGCGAAGACTGGAAACACGCTTCTCCACCGAAGCAACGGTATCAAGTATATTTTCACACTTTTTAATCTGTACAAAATTAAATAAAAGTAAAAATATTATAAATTGATGTAAAGATGCTGAAAGGTTCGGTTGGGGATCTACCGTATAATGCAAATAAGAAATACATTCAGAATTTTCGACAGTATTCTACAGGGGGTAGACACAAATGAAGAAAACGGGCATGGTCGGTTCCTTGTTGGCTCTGACATTGACGGTTAGTGTTGCGCTGACTGGATGTGGTGGTGCGAGCTCGGAGCAATCCGGTTCGACGAATACAACTGCTGCTGAAGCGCCGAAAGAAGGGGGAACCCTGATTGTCGCTCGGAAGGCAGACGCCAATAATCTGGACCCGCATTTCATCTCCAATATTCCTTCGGCAAACTATGTGTATGGAAAAGTGTATGAGAGCTTGGTTTCTCGCGATAAAAACGGCGAGTACAAGCCTACTCTAGCAACTGAATGGAAACAGCTCGATGACTTGACATGGGAGTTCAAGCTCCGTGAGGGCGTTACGTTCCACGATGGTACACCCTTTACAGCAGACGCTGTGAAAAAGACGTTCGAACGTGTACGCGATCCAAAGGTTGCATCACCGCGTGCATCCAACTTCTCCATGATCAAGGAAATTAAGATCGTAGATGATAAGACAGTACATTTCGTACTGGAGTATCCTTTTGCACCGCTACTCTCCATCTTGGCTAGCTCAGAAGGAAGTATCATCAGCCCGAAAGCAATCGCCGAGCATTCCGATACATTGGCGAAGCAGCCTGTGGGAACCGGACCCTTCAAATTTACATCATGGACACCGGGTCAAGAAATGAAACTCGCAAAAAATGATACCTACTGGGGTGAAAAGCCAAAGGTAGATGAAGTATTGTATAAGGTTGTTCCAGAAGATACGACGCGTGTAGCGATGATCGAAGCAGGCGAAGCGCACATCGGCGACCAGCTTCCCGTGACGGAAGTAGAGCGTGCACAGGCATCTCCTGGGATGAACATGGTGCGTGCAGAAGGCTTGGGTGTGGATTACATCGGCTTTAACGTGCAGAAAAAGCCATTTGATGATGTACGTGTACGTCAAGCTGTCGCACATGCTATCGAAAAGCAAGCCATTGTACAAGGGGTATACAACAATGTAGGAACACAGGCTGTTTCCTCGCTGTCACCAAAAGTCATCGGCTACAACCCGAATCTTCAGGATTACGCGTATGACGTCAATGCAGCAAAAGCACTGCTCGCAGAAGCAGGTTACCCAAACGGCTTCAAGACAACCATCGTGACAGATGACCGTAAAGAGCGCATGAACGTAGCAGAAGTCATCCAGTCACAGTTGAAAGGCATCGGCATTGATTTGGAGATCAAAGTAATGGAATACGGTGCGTATCTGGAGTACGCAGACAATGGTGAGCATGCGATGTTCATCGGGGGCTGGGGCAATGCAACAGGGGATGGCGACTACAACCAGTACAATGTCTTCCACAGCACTTCGAAAGGCAGCGCAGGTAACATGGCGTTCTACAACAATCCAGAGGTAGACAAGCTGATTGAAGAAGGACGTCGCGAAAAAGATGCGCAAAAACGCAATGAAATTTACGCAAAGCTGCAAGAAATCGAGCTGAAGGAAGTACCGATTCTTCCAATCCGTACGATTGATCATGTGGCGGTTACATCGAAGAATGTAAATGGCTTCTGGCTGAGCCCTGTTGGCTACTTGATGCTGGATGATGTATCGATCAACTAATGGTGATAGAAGGGATGGCGCTTGTCGCTGTCCCTTTTTTCGTCAATCGTCAATAGAGGAATTCACGTTCTGGACCGGGAATGTAACTTGGGGAAGAGAAATGCTCAAGAGACAGGTCATGGGGGGGAAAACATGCAGGAAGAGCAGCTAGACATATTTGACGAAGCAGGACAGCATATCGGGGTAGAAGCGCGTAGCGAAGTACACCGCTTGGGGCTGTGGCACCAAACCTTTCACTGCTGGATTTATCGTGTAGTAGATGACCAGATCGAAATGTTGTTCCAAAAAAGACATCCACAAAAGGATACTTGTCCAGATCTGCTCGACATTACCTCTGCCGGTCATCTTCTCGCCACGGAACAGCCATGTGACGGCGTGCGGGAATTGGAGGAGGAGCTGGGCTTGTCCGTGAGCTTTGAGGAATTGGACCAGTTAGGCGTAATTCGTGATGTAATGGTTGCCCCCTCTATCATTGATAAGGAAATGTGCCATACATTTTTGTATGAATGCGATCAACCGTTACGCGAGTACCGTATACAGGAAGAAGAAGTCACAGGGCTGTTTTGGGTCAGTCTGCGTGAGTTAGAGCGGTTGTTTGCGGGCGAGATCGGACAGATGACGGTGAATGGATTTTTGCTAACGGAAAATGGTGAACCAAAGGATATAGCAATGATCGCGGCCAAGGCTGACTTTGTACCGCATAAAGTGCATTATTACCAGCAGGTGTTTGCAGCAGTGAAACGACGCGCAGCCAACCCAGCCAATCGATAGCCTTGAACGGAAAAACAATGCCTCGCTTGTTATTTGACAAGACGAGGTTTTTCGTTGGTCGAGAAAGATTGTTCTTTCATGTGGTATACTAAACAATGCTTTTTCGCTACTCGTGATCATGCGTACATAGAGAGAGGAGATCGAGATGAGACTACAGATTATGATTGCCCTTATGCTCTCGACATTCCTTGCTGCGATGGAAGGAACGATTGTGAGTACAGCCGTACCGCGCATTACGAGTGATTTGGCAGGCTTTGAACAGGTGAGCTGGGTATACGCCATCTACATGCTAGCCACTGCCGTATCTGCTCCCATTTACGGCAAACTAGCTGATTTATTTGGCCGAAAAAATGTGTTGTTAATCGGGATCGGCATCTTTTTGTTAGGTTCTACGCTCTGTGGAGTGGCGACGTCAATGTGGCAGCTTATTGTTTTCCGTGCCATTCAAGGCTTGGGTGCAGGATCAGTCATGCCGATTACGATGACCATTATCGGTGATTTGTATACGGAGCAGACTGCCCGGGCAAAAGCGCAGGGCTGGATTAGTGCTGTATGGGGACTTTCCGGTGTGGCAGGTCCGTTGGTCGGAGGATTTTTGGTCGATACACTGACGTGGCGTTATATCTTTTTTCTTAACTTACCTTTTGGACTTGTATCGTTTTTCATGCTCATCTTTTTGTACAAGGAAAAGCTTGCCGTCAAAGAAAAGCGCCATATCGATTATCCGGGCGCGCTTATTTTTTCGGTCGGGACCATCGCCTTGTTGTATGCCTTGTTAACAGGTAGCCAGAATCAATCATGGACCAGTCCAGTGACGATTTCCTTGATCGTATTTGCTTTGGTGACCTATCTAGTGTTTGTATCGGTGGAGAAGAAATCGCCTGAGCCGCTGATTCCGCTTTCGCTTTTTACCAATCGAAATGTAACCATGATCAATCTGCTGACGCTCTTGACCAATGGAATTGTAATCAGCATGGTGGTTTACTTGCCGATCTGGAGCCAGGGAGTCTTGGGCGAAAGCGCGACGATGGCTGGCTTTGTCCTGACACCGATGCCAGTTTGCTGGACGATTGGCTCTATCCTTGCGGGGAACTTGTTAGGAAAGCTGCGAGCGGAACAGTTATTTATCGCAGGGACAGCCGTTCTGATGGTAGCGACAACATTGTTGAGCTTCCTATCCACTCACTCAGCGGGATACCTTATTTATGTGGCTGTGGGCTCAATTGGTTTGGGAATGGGACTCATTTCCCCAATCGTTATGGTAAAAATTCAATCGTCTGTTGCAGTCGACAAGAGGGGGACTGCCATTGCCCTCAATACATTCACGGGTACATTTAGCCAAACCTTCGGGGCAGCAGTATTTGGAATGTTGTTCAACATGGTGACTGTAGCAAGTGGCCATACGAATTTAGGGGCCTCGTTTGAACACGGATCGATCCCTGTGGCCCAGCTGGCACAAATCCGAGACTTATTGGCTAGTGGTGTTCATGTGGTTTTCACAGGCACCTTCGTGCTTGCGATAAGCAGCTTTGTTCTGACCCTTTTGATCGCAAAAGGAAACCGAGTCAGGCAGACACACTAATTCGAAGACGTCCGCCGCGTGCGGGCGTTTTTCAATATTTGGTTACAATTTTCCAAAAAATGCAAACTTCGTATTGCCAGCCGTTACATTCATCGATACTATTTTCCTAGATGCCCAATTTCTTGCAGACAGGAGTGCATGAGATGATGGAGGAGATTCGCCCGGTTTCCATTGACGATATCGATGAGGTCGTGAGAATTGCAGCGCTGAGCTACCCTGGAAGCAATCTACTGGGTGCAGAGAGCAGACAGCGATTTGCCCAACGCGTAAGGGAGACGATCGAAAACGATCCACATGTCAGCTACCACGGCTGCTACCGTGATGGACAATTAGCGGGTATAATGAAATGGTACGATTTTCCTATGAATGTTCTTGGTACACCGCTTTTGACTGGCGGAATTGGGCTGGTCGCCGTAGACCTATTGCATAAAAAGGAAAAGGTCGCCATGTCGATGCTTCAAGGTTTTCTTTCCAGCTATCGGGAACGGGGAATCTCGCTGGTCTCTCTCTATCCGTTTCGTGTTGATTTTTACAAGCAAATGGGCTTTGGAATAGGGACCAAGGTTCATCAATACAAGTTCAAACCGTCCAGCCTGCCGTTTGTAGGCAAGGACAAAATCGTTTATATAAGAAAAGAGGACAAAGAAGAACTGTCTGCTTGCTATCATCGCATCGCCCGTCAAACCCATGGCATGATCAAGCGAACAGACCGTGAGTGGGACAGACTCTTCGATGTCCCTGAAATGATTGTCGTCGGTTACAAAAAGGAAGGGAAATTCGCCGGCTATCTCGCTTTCCAGTTCCAGAGCGCTCATGAAAAAAACAAACTCATCAACAACATAGAAGTAAGAGAGCTTCAGTATGAGAGCCGCGAAGCACTTGCACAACTGCTCTCTTTCCTGCGGAGCCAGGCCGATCAGATTCAGCGAATCGAGTTCACGACGACGGACGAAGATTTTCATTTGTTGCTATCCGACCCGGGCAATGGAACGGATTCGATTTTATGGAGCATTTATCATGAGAGCCATGTATCTGGAGTCGGTCTGATGTATCGGATTATTGATGTACCGGGATTTTTCCGTCAGCTGTCCCACCACCGATTTGGTTTGGAAACAGTGAATGTAAAGCTGACGATCCACGATTCGTTCCTGCCTGAGAATGAAGGGACATGGCTCATCAAGTTTGTCGATGGACGTCCGGAAGTAGGAGAGGCAGCGGAGTCTGACGTTTCGGTGGAGCTAGATATTTCGGATTTTTCTTCACTCGTGATGGGGGTAGTAACGGCACGCAAGCTGTATCAATACGGCCAGTTGGAGCTGGATGCACCAGAAAAGCTCCCCATTTTGGATAGACTGTTTGCTGTTTCCGAGAAGCCGAGAAGTGTGACAACCTTTTAGAAAAGAAGGTTCGTCACGTTTTTGACACATTTGGTTATCTTATTTTGCTTCCTCCCATATGTTGTTAGTAAATGGGAGGAGGTACGATTTATGATCTTTCTAACACTGGTTATCTTTTTTGCATTTCTTTTGATTGTTTGGGTGGTCGTTAGACTCCTCTTCCGGCTGGAAAAGCATGATTCCATCACACATGATGAGAGGGAATTATGGAATCGTTTTCAGGTGAAGGAGCAGGAGATCAGATACCGAAAGCCCAAAAAATAAAAAGAAAGGCGCCAAGATGACAGGCGCTCTTTCTTTTGCGTGTTACCCACTATGAGATGAGAAAGAAGGAGAAAACAATGCCAGGTAGATCAGAGGGGCATCAACGTGAATTTTTTCGCTTACGTCTAGAATACGCCCTCTGTGCAGACATGACCATTGTGCTGGTCAAAGGGAAAACCATGGAGATTGGGAGCACGCAGGTATTGATCGAGGATATTGGGGCAGGTGGACTTCGTTTTCTTTCTCATCTCAAAATGCCAGCAAATGACCAGCTCGTTCTGCAGTTTGCGACGGAATTGTGCGGACAGGCTCTGAAAATGTACGGCCACGTAGTTCGCACGATTCCGTGGGAAACGGATTATTACGAATACGCTGTACGGTTTACGATGGAAGAGGAACAACATCTGGAGATTAATCGCATGGTAAACCGATTGGCCATCCGCTATCGGCAGAAACGTACAGCAACAGAAGGACGTTTCTACAAAGGTGACCGTTTGACATTTTTAAAAGAGTTGGCTCAAGCAAGTCTTTCGATGCAAGCCAGTGAAGCATAGATAAAAAGGCTTTCTGTTGTGGAATACAACGGAGAGCTTTTTTGTTTGACAGGGAATAAACACGGTGATAAGTTATCTATAATAACTCAAACGAATAAAGGTTGTGTTTATATATGGGTCTTCACGAAGCATTTTGGAGCGCTTCTATTCAAGAATGGAAGCAAGGTTACATCGAACAAGACGAACATTTTATGTGTTTGCTCTGCGGGGAACAGGTGGAGAAAGGCATCATTTATCCAGTGGAGGGTGTCCTGTACGAAGCGTCCCGCTTTATCCGCCATCATATCGAGGTTGCGCACGGTTCTGTCTTTACCCACCTGAGCCAGTTGGATAAACGATTGACGGGCTTGTCTGATCATCAAGTTAATTTACTTCGCCTTTTTTACCAAGGAAAGACAGACGCCGAGGTTCAAAATGAAATGGGGATCGGCAGTGCATCGACGATCCGTAATCACCGCTTTGCACTCAAGGAGAAAGAACGCCAGGCCAAGGTGTTCCTGGTCATGATGGAGTTATTGCATGAAGCGGATAAACATCAATCGTCCAACGATGCCAAATCAAGCAAGCAAAAGAACAACTCGAAAGATGGCGATGTCACAGAATATGCCGCGGTCGTAAAGAAATTCCTTCCGAATGGACTATCAGGTCGATTAGAGCGCTTCCCACGCAAGCAAAAGCATAAACTCATCCTACTCGAAGAGATTTCCAAAAAATTCGAGCTTGATCGTTTCTACACCGAGCGGGAAGTGAATGAGATTCTCGAAGGTCTCTACGATGATTATGTGACCTTGCGGAGATATTTAGTCGATGCTGGATTGATGGATAGACAGGCGGACGGTAGTCAATATTGGAGGATCGCTGTGGAAAACGAAGGAGAGGAACGGGGGGCGCAGCAGATGAATCGCAAGCAAGAGCTCAAGCAGATGTACAAGGAAGTAGAAACCGATGCAGGTGTTTATCAAATAAAGAACAAGCAAAATGACAAAGTCTTCATCGCCAGCACGAATAACCTAAAAACGATCAACGGTAGAAAGTTCATGCTTCAGCATGGCTCGCATCCTAATCGACAGCTGCAAAAAGACTGGTATAAATACGGTCCGGACGCTTTTGAAATCGAAGTGCTAGAGAAGGTTGAAAAGAAAGACCATCCGTATTTTGATTTGAAAGGTGCATTGGAAAAACTCGAAGATAAATGGATGGAAAAGCTGACGCCATATGGTGATCGAGGCTATCACGTGCAAAAAGATCCGTCCTAGTCTCGTCCATTCTCCAGCATGCGGAAGCGCTCCAAGTGATCCCACAGACCTTCCTTTTGCAAGATCTGGACTTGTTTTTCGCCAAGTAAATCAAAATGCGGGAAGGGCGCACGATTATGAATGTAGGCAGGATCGAGTCCGTTGGCAAGGCACCAGTCTGTCAGTAACGAATAATTGGCACAGCCTACTTTTGTAACGGTTTTGATTCCAGGAAACCGGGGGTCCAGCCAATAGTGGGTAAGAAATGCCAATTCGCCTTGACTAACGGCTTGCTTCCAACGGTTTAGTTCGTCTCGTGTAATCCCAAATGCCACTCTTCCTCATCCTTTGCAAAGCGGTTGTGTATCTCCCTCATTAATAGCATGGAATGATAGATACGTCAAAAAGACAGTTCTCCCCGGGGATAGCCGAAGGAAACTGTCTTTTTGTGCTTGGTTTGTTTACCGAACTCCTGTAGGAAGCTGAGGCGGGATGTAATTCAACTCTTCGTCCGCGGTGATGTAATCCGTGTGGACCATGAGGAGCAAATAGCGTTTGCCGGTTTGCGGATCACTGAGAATGATGTGGTCCCGGCCAGCAGTTTCGAGGACGCCACGGAAAATTTTAGCGTTCCATTGGCTGTTGTTTTCAAACGTTTGGTACACCGTAATGACTTTGCCTCGATTCAGGCGAAGGATGTTTTCGATGTACGATTCTTCCAGCACTTGCCCAGGAGTAATGGGCATTCCAGGAATCAAGGATCCGCTTGGTTGCATCGGAACCAGTTGAGGTTGCTGCTGCTGAATCATCTGCTGCTGTTGCTGAGGTATGCCGTATGGATACTGTGCGGATGGGTACATGTCGTAACCGAATTGTTGTTGAGGGTAACCAGTGTAAGGCATTTGTTGACTCATGATGAACTCGCTCCTTTATCTATCTAATCCTTTTAATAGACGCGTGGACAATCTGCAGGTGTTGGAACGAAGAAGCAGTGTGCCTTATAGCGACCGGAGTTTTGTTGATCCCACCAGGTAGCTGGACAGTTTCCGGCAGGCCGGTAGAACCATAATGCGTTGCTAGCCGGACGGGTCTTTTCGCCATTGACTGCGCGCTGTGCCAATCGTCTTTCTTTATCCCTGGTCCGTTGATAGAAATACGGCTTCTGGACCGCTTCGAATCCTCCCGGAGATTGATAGACCATGTCACGCATGCTGCGAATGTTTTTAAAGTCAAGGCAGTTACCTAAAATCCGATTTACCCCAACGTTGCCAACCATCAACATGCCCAACTCACCTTCACCCTCAGCCTCAGCTCGAATCAGTCTGGCAAGCATATCGACATCTTTGGAGTTCGCTTTGATGACGGCCATTGCTTCACCTCCTTCCACAAAAATCACAATAACAATATATGGGCGAATAATAGATTGGTGATTGGCCCGATAAATTTTTCATCAAGTTGACGTTTACGTAAACGGCAGTTACAATCATTTTATTCGGTAAATTTAGAATTTTACAAATGTAAGTAAGGGGCGCTGGACATGAGCAGAGAAGGAATACAGAAAGAAGAATCGTGGACCATCTCTGATCTTGCTCAACAATTAGATGTCAGCACCAGAACGATTCGGTACTACGAGGAGCTAGGTCTGATTTTCCCCAGTCGGACAGAGAAGGGCAGCAGGCACTATAACCGCAAGGATCGTGCCAGGCTGCGACTCATTCTGCGAGGGAAGCGATTCGGATTTTCGTTGGATCAGATTCGCGAGATGATTGAGCTGTTCGACGAGGATCGTACAGGTCGGGCGCAGCTTTTGCGAACGATTGAGTACGGCAACCAAAAGCTGGCTGAGATCGACGAGAAAATCATGGAACTCCGACAACTCAGAGAAGACATTCTCGTCTACAAGCAAAACTTTGAACAAAAATTGCTTGAAGAAAATGAGGAGGAGAAACGATGAACGTATCAGCTCTGCTCGCAGCAAACGGAAGGAAATACCCTTACAAGCCCGCTCTGGTTGCAGGAGATGTAGAGGTCAGCTATTCCCAGTGGGATACACGCTCTACGCAGTGGGCTTTCTATTTGCGGGAGCTTGGCATCGAGCAAGGGGATCGGGTCGTCATGCTGATGCCCAATTGTCCGGAGTTTGCCATTTTTTACGTCGCCGTCATTCGCACTGGTGCACTCGTCGTGCCGATCAACGCGCGCTCAACTCAAGAAGAAGTACGACATATATGTGAACATGCCGGAGCAAAGGCACTTCTTGTTCACGATGCCCTCGTGCCCATCGTGAATGAGTGGGTCCTTCAAACGCCGCAGCTTGTGGCCATCAAAACAGGAACGAGCCAAGGGAATTGGCAGGGCATTGCTGATTGGGATGCCACTGACGTGTTTCTTGATGAAATGAATGCGCTTTCTCTACAGCCCTATTTGGTGAACATGAACGAAGATAGCGAGGTTAGTATCCTCTATACATCTGGAACGACTGGACGACCTAAAGGCGTGCTTTATACACATAGAAGCTTATTGACTGTCGCGAAAATGATGTCGATTGAACTGACGATGACACATCGTTCTCGAATTTTACATTTGATGCCGCTGAGTCATTCGGCTCCACTCCATCTCTTTTTCATTGCAGGGCTCATGCTTGGCGCCACTCAGGTAATGGCTCTGACCTTCTCGCCGCAGCTTCTTTTGGACCTGGTGCAGCAGCATCGGATTACGCATTTCTTCGGAGCGCCTGTGGCGTATTTGCTGACGATGAAGCATCCTGAGTTTGCGGCGTACGATTTGTCTTCCATCGAATATTGGATGTATGGCGGGGCTCCTTTGTCCAAAGAGATGGCTGCGCTCATGGAAGAAGCTTACGGACGCGATAAACTGGCGTGCGTCTACGGATTGACGGAGGCAGGGCCGACCGGAATGTGTCTTTTGCACCGAGAACATCCAGACAAAATCGGCAGTATAGGCAATCGTGGTGTATTGTTCGTCGAAATGGAGGTCGTAGACGAGCGAGGAGAGCGATGCGCCAGTGGCGAAGTGGGCGAAATTCGCTTACGTGGGGAAGGGACAATGAAAGGATACTACAACAATCCAGAGGCTACAGCAGAATCGATACGAGATGGCTGGGTGTATACGGGCGATATTGCACGGGTAGATGAGGATGGATTTCTATGGATGATGGATCGCAAAAAAGACGTGATGATCACGGGTGGGGTTAACGTTTACCCCAAGGAAATCGAGCAGTTGTTGGAGCGTCATCCGTTGATTGGCGAGGTAGCTGTTGTTGGTTTGCCACATGTGGAGTGGGGCGAGACGGTGACGGCCTATGTGGTGCTAAAATCAGGAGTCGAAAACAATCGAGATTGGCTTGAGGAAATCCAAAGCTTTTTGCGCGGCCATCTCGCGGATTACAAGCTCCCGCGACAGGTCCATATTGTCCCTGCGCTGCCGCGGAATACGAGTGGAAAAGTCCTGAAGCATGTATTGCGTGATGTCAGTTCCCAGAAGGAAGTGGAGCTGCGATGAGTGATTTGCAAACGAGCATCGATCAGCGAACTTACAGTGACAACATCCCGCACCCGCGTATGCCACAGGGGGAAAACTTTTTCAAAGCAGATCCCAATCTCAATTACTTGCTGGAACGTTATCTCCCTGCTTCCATGCATGAATGGGCCAAACAGCAGTTGAGCTGGTTAGGTGCGCAAGTGGCAGGACCCATTGATGAGCGTGCCGCTTATACAGACAGGGAAGGCAAGCCGAGATTACGCAAGTACAATCGGCTAGGCGAGGATATTTCCGAGATTATTACCAATGAAGGCTACAAGGAAACAGTAGCAGAGGTTTACGGAGCAGGCATCGTCAGCTATTTGTATCAAGACATCCCTGAGTTGGGGAGAAAAGCGCCGTACAGCTATTCCTTTTTCATGGGCTATCTCGTGAGCCAGTCTGAGCCGGGCTTTTATTGCCCTGTCACCTTGTCGATGTCAGCCGCTTATTTACTTGATCGTTACGGCAGCGAAGAACAGAAGGAGCAGTACCTGACAGGACTGACCTCTCGTGACCGCACTCGCTTGTATGAAGGGGCTACTTGGCTGACCGAGAGACAGGGCGGGTCGGATGTCGGTGCGAATTTGACCGTTGCAGAGCCAGTAGCAGGTCGTCCCGGAGTGTACCGATTGACAGGAGAAAAGTTTTTTGCGAGCAATGCCGGAGCATTTGTTGCGACTGTTTTGGCAAGAATCGATGAGGAGAAACCGGGGACAAAAGGGCTCGGACTGTTTTTGGTGCCTTGGGTAAAGCCTGACAATGAACGCAATCACATCCAGGTCCGCCGCTTGAAAGAAAAGCTGGGCGTCAACGCCGTACCATCTGCGGAGATACTGTTGAACGGGGCAGAGGGTTATTTGATCGGGGAGCCACAGAACGGCTTCAAATACATGGCAGAAGCCCTGAACCTCTCGCGCATTTGCAACGCGATTGCTTCGATTGGGATTATGCGTCGAGCTTTTTACGAAGCGAGGTATTATGCCGAGCAGCGCCGTGCATTCGGGAAGCCAATTGATCAGTACCCGATGGTAAAAGAAATGCTGGTGAGCCTCTTATTGGATACAGAGGTCAGCACGGGAGCGGTGTTTGATATGATTGCTGTCTATGATCGCTTGCAGTCTCATTCCGCGAGCAAAGAGGATAACGCGCTTGCTCGCCTACTGATTCCTTTGCTGAAATACCGTACAGGGGAAGAAGCTGTCAAATCAACCCATACCGCGATTGAAATTCATGGCGGTAACGGCTATATCGAGGAATACGTGACGCCGCGTCTGTTGCGTGACGCGCAAGTTTTGACCGTATGGGAAGGCACCTCGAATATACTGGCACTCGATATTTTGCGTGTGATGCAAAAAGAAAACAGCCACGAAGTGTTTAGCAGAATGCTTCGGGAGCGCATAGCTGGCTGGAGGCATGCCTTTTCACAGCCGTACGCCGAGCTGATTCGAACAGAACTGGCCATCCTGGAGGAAAATATCGCCTATCTCATGCAACAGATCCACGATTATATAACGTACAAATTAAAAACGCTCGCAGACCATATGGTAGATTTGTACACTTTATCATGCATCGTCAGTGAAGCAGAGGATCAGGTGACACGTGAGGGAAATGCGCGCAAATACATTTTGGCAAAGCTGTATGCCGAAAAGCATTTCCCTTCACGAGAAAAGCGGGGGATTCAAGACGATTCTTTGCTGGATGTTCAGTTCTTTACCCAACTGGTGGAGTATGAGTTTGTCAGCGTAGAAGAATGGGCCCAACAGTCTGCTATTGTTCCGACTCGATAATCAAAAAGCGCCCTTTTGTCCACTTGGTGAGGTGGCAAAGGCGCTTTTGATTTTTACGCGTACCGCTTGCGGCGCATGCTCCAAATAAACCAGGTCGCAGCAACCACTGCTGCTACCGCCAGCAGCGTGATCTCGAAGTATTCATCGATCAGAACCTTTGCGTGATTTCCGTATAAATAAAACAAGGTGCCAATCAAGAAAAACTTCAATCCCCGCCCGATGATCGCATAAAACATGAGCTTGGTCAGCGAGTAATTGAATACGCCAGAGAGCACAGTGAAAACCTTGAAAGGAATGGGGGTAAAAGCTCCGATCAGGACGGCAGCATCCCCGTTTTTTGCGAATTTTTCCGTCGCTACGATAACCCATTTTTCAGGGAGAATCTTGTGCAAAAGTGGTTTTCCCAGCCATCTCCCCAACAAAAATCCGATGGGAGCGCCGAGGACGGAAGCAGTAAAGGCTACTGTCGCAAACTGAATCGCTGAGCCTGGATCGAGCAGACTCATCGCAATTTGCATAAAAAACGGAGGAATTGGACTGATAAATGAGTCCAAAAATGCCATAGCCGCGAGTCCCCACATCCCATATTGCATGAATAGCTGTGTGATATGTTCGAGCATGAGCATCTCCTTACGGGGTTTTTTCTATTGTAGCCATCTTATGCCACTTTGTCCAAAGAAAGACCACAACGGAAGTTAGGTGACGTGAGGAAAAACGAGGAAATAGGGCGATTGGCCCATCAAGTGACTTCCAAAATATCCCGAATATAAGTAAGTGTGGTATGTCATGACGAAAGGGATATTTATTAAATGAAAATGCCATTATCTATCAAAGTCATTCAAGGGTTTATGCTGTTGCAAGTCATCGTATTGGGAGGCCTCTATTTTGTGGTTTCACAGGCAGATCCGATGAACTTGAGCCACTGGGCCAGTAAAATGGTTTTCAATGCGGTGACGATGCCAGAAGATATGTTGGATCAAAGCTACGTGTTAGGAAGAATGCAAGGAAGATTAATGTTTCCACTGATCATCACCACTGTATTGTTCATCTTCATACAGATGAGGTTACTAAAGTCGTCGATTGTCTGCATAAGTTTTGCGATTTTACTGGATATAAGCAATGGGACTTTCTTGATCGCCCTCTTGTATATAACCCTTCTTTTGGTTTTGACCCACAACAAACAATCGAAGATATATTTTAATCGGAATCATCATCAAGTTACGGAGACGGTTAAAAAATGAGTGGTCCAATGAGATGATCCTAGGTCGAATATTGGTAATGAAGTCCTTGCTTTTTCATTGACGCTAGGAAAGATTATCCACTAAAATGTAGGGAAACAGGACAAACATCATGGGAGGAACCAATGAAAACATTGGGTTCGGGAAAAGTCGTTTTCTATGCACCAAACGGGACTAACTTGCAAGTATCAGGGGAAATTGACGTACGTGGTGATCGGGTATCCATAACAGAAATCATCTATTTTAATGGAAAACCAAACGGAGCGCGCGAAACGAATTTGCCATTAGCGCAAACCGTGATTTACTGGGAGCCAGAAGTGTACGAACAGATTGGATATGAAGAAGAATAAGAATCATTGCGATTCCAAGCCCTGTCTCTTGCAGGGTTTTTTCGCGTATGGAAGTGTATCTGCCAGCACCTCGGGCTATAGCCGATGTCCCGGTATTGTGTTATGATGTGGGATGGAATTTACGTATGGTACAAGGAGTGATCCTTATGATCGATTCTATATTGGAACGTGCTCTCGCAGGTGAACGCCTGGGTCTCGAAGACGGTCTGGCTTTGTTTGCGAGCAATGAAATCGAAAAGATCGGACATTACGCCAATCTGGTTATGCAGAAGCATCATCCAGATCCGATTGCGACCTTTGTTATTAGTCGCAACGTCAATTACACGAACGTATGTGACACGTATTGCCGTTTTTGTGCCTTTTATCGTCCCCCAGGCTCTTCTGAAGGATACGTTCTTCCCAGAGAGACTATTTTCGAAAAGATTCAGGAGACCGTTGATGTAGGCGGTACAGAAATCTTGATGCAAGGTGGCACCAATCCTGATCTAAAGCTGGATTATTACACCGACCTCTTGCGTGCGATCAAAGAGCGCTTCCCGCAGATTACGATGCACTCTCTGTCTGTCGCGGAAGTGATGAAAATCGCGGAAGTTTCTAACATGTCTGTCGAGGAAGTGCTGAAAGAGCTGAAGGCAGCAGGTCTCGATTCCTTGCCGGGAGCGGGTGGCGAAATCCTCGATGATCGTACACGTCGGAAGATTTCCCGTTTGAAGGGTTCGTGGACTGAGTGGATTGATACCCAAAAAGCCGCACACCGTGCAGGCTTGCCTGGTACAGCTACCATGGTCATTGGTTTTGGGGAAGAGATGGAGGAGCGCGTACTTTCTCTGTTGCGCATCCGCGATGCACAAGATGAGACAGGCGGATTCAAAGCGTTCATCGTCTGGACCTTCCAACCGGACAACACCAACATGAAGGCTGTCAACAACACGCCGGAGGAATACTTAAAAACACTGGCAATCAGCCGCCTCATGCTGGATAATATCGAAAACTTCCAATCTTCTTGGGTGACAATGGGCCCGCATTACGGTCAGCTTTCTCTCTCTTATGGAGCGAACGATTTCGGCCAAACGATGATGGAAGAAAATGTTGTTTCCGCAGCAGCATGTACGTACAAGGTCAACACGAACCAAATTTTGGAGCTGATTCGCGGCGCAGGCAAAATTCCTGCACAGCGCAACACACAGTATGACATCCTGCGCGTTTTCAAAGACGGCGAGATGGCAGAACGTGATTTTGTCATGCAAAACTAAAAAACCAATAAATCCAAAAGGCGCTTCTCTGTCCCCTAACAAAGGGAAATCGGCAGGGAAGCGTTTTTTGGTATTTTAATCAGGAACTTTTTACCTGCAACCTTCCCTGAGTTTCCAACCGTTTAAAAGTATATCGCTCCTGACGGGACATATACTGTAACTACAATGGCGGGTTGGGGGGATGGTTATGCAGACGTTTCGCGTATTGCTGGAGAATGTCCCTGAGCATTGTGACACGTATCGGGCTATCGTAAATGAGATGACGGAGCGGGTCAACACTGCACCGGTGCGCATTACATACAGGGAGCAAGAAGAGAATGGATACCTCTTGTTCTACTTTCAAAGCTGGTGTGAGAGTGAGTATGACGCGCAGACCATCGATTGGGCAAGAGCCTTCGTTGCTCTTACATTAGCCGAATGGGTCATTCAGGTGAAGGAACCGAAAATCATGGAAGAAATGGCCGCAGACTTACTCGCTACCGAACAGATGGAAACCGAGTGGGCGGAAATTTTTCCTTATATTCAACGCATGTGCCAAGAAGTCGAGCTGGATGGCGGGGAACTGTTAACGGCTACGACACGCAAGGCAAACCTATATCGCAATGTCTTCTCCTATCTGGAGTGGGAGAGAACGATCAACGTATTGGGTTTCATCCGCTTTCGACTGCAGGAGCATTGGAACGAGCTGTTCGAACTCGTGGAAACTGGCATTGACGAATATCTGGAAGACAAGCAATACCAAGAGTTTGTCGAACTGCTGCGCTATTTCATTGCTGTACAGGAAACCAAGCAGGAAATCGTTCATGTCGTTCCTAGTGTGGACAAACCTTTCCATCTTTATGATAAAAAAGGGGATCGTCTTTGGCTTGAACAGTTGGATACGGTTCTGAACATGGACGAACAAAAATGCCGAGACGAGGATTATTTGGTCAGTGCTTTGGTTACACTGGCTCCTGAGAGTATCGTGCTCCATATGGCTTCGGAAAAGCCTGGGCTTGTACAGACGATCCGTAGTATTTTTGACGGTCGGCTCATTACTTGCCACTCTTGTTCCCTTTGTCTATCCGAGCGACGTGTACTTGACGGGAATAATCCCTCTAAACTATAATAGCAACAACAACTTTACATCGCTTATAAATACGATGAGAAGGACACGGACAATAGTAAGGACGCTCTAGAGAGGCGGGCCACAGGCTGGAAGCTCGCTGCGAACTGTTATTGATCTACCACCTTCGAGTAGCTGCCGGGAACGAAGCGTAGGCTTTTACTATCGGTATGCCGGTTAGATACCGTTACATGGAATGAGGAGTCTGTTTTTGTGCGCAGACTTGAAGTAGGGTGGTAACACGAGAACACACTCGTCCCTTTTTGGGGATGGGTGTTTTTTTATTTTCTCAACCAAAACAGATACAGGAAGGAAGAATCCACAGTGGCACAAATTCATGTTACTTTCCCAGATGGAGCCGTTCGTCAATACGACGCTGGGATTACTATCGAAGACATCGCAGGCTCTATTAGCTCTAGCCTGAAGAAAAAGGCAGTAGCTGGTAAAAAAGACGGCAAGGTTGTTGATCTGTACACAGAACTCACAGATGACGCAGCGATTGAAATCGTTACCCTCGATTCTGCCGACGGGTTGGAAGTATACCGCCACAGTACAGCTCACTTGCTCGCCCAAGCGGTAAAACGTATTTACGGCGCTGAAGTGAAGTTCGGAATCGGTCCTGTGATCGAAGATGGCTTCTACTACGACATGGATATTCCGGTTTCCCTTTCCCCAGAGGATTTGGGCAAAATCGAAGCAGAAATGGAAAAAATCGTGAAGGAAGACCTGCCGATTCGCCGCAAAGTTGTAAGCCGCGAAGAAGCAACTGCGATTTTCCAAGAACTGAACGATCACCTGAAGCTGGAGCTGATTCGCGACCTGCCAGAGGATGCGACTATCACGCTGTATGAGCAAGGCGAATTTTTCGACCTCTGTCGTGGACCGCACTTGCCGTCCACTGGCTTCATCAAAGCATTCAAGTTGATGAGCGTGGCAGGTGCATACTGGCGCGGAAAAGCAGAAAACCAAGTTCTGCAACGCGTGTACGGTACAGCTTGGCCGAAAAAAGCAGACATGGATGAATATCTGCACTTCATCGAAGAAGCGAAAAAGCGCGATCACCGCAAATTGGGTAAAGAACTGGGCCTGTTCATGTTCTCCGAGGAAGCACCAGGCATGCCGTTCTACCTGCCAAAAGGTTTCACTGTTCGCAACGAGCTGGAGCAATTCTCCCGCCGTCTGCAACAATTGGCACAATACACAGAAGTGCGCTCTCCGTTCCTCATGAACGAGCGTCTCTGGAAAGAATCCGGTCACTGGGATCACTACAAAGAGAATATGTACTTCTCAGAAGTAGACAACGCGACTTACGCCTTGAAGCCAATGAACTGCCCAGGTCACATGCTGATTTATAAAAATGAGATGCATTCGTACCGTGACCTGCCGATCCGTTACTCTGAGTTCGGGCAAGTTCACCGTCATGAGTACTCCGGGGCGTTGAATGGAATGCTGCGGGTGCGTACCTTCTGCCAGGATGACGCGCACGTGTTTGTCCGTCCTGATCAGATCGCGAGCGAAATCAAAGGCATGATCACTTTGATTGACAGCATCTACAAGGTATTTGGCTTCGAATACAGTGTGGCTCTGTCCACTCGTCCAGAAGATTCCATGGGCTCTGATGAGCTGTGGGAAGCAGCAGAAAGCTCTCTGAAAACAGTGTTGGAAGAGCTCGGTATGGCCTATGAAATCAAAGACGGAGACGGTGCGTTCTACGGACCGAAGATCGACTTCCAAATTACCGACGCGCTGAAACGCCGTCACCAATGTGGAACGATCCAACTGGACTTCCAAATGCCTGAGAAATTTGATCTGACTTATGTTGGTCAAGACAACGAGAAGCACCGTCCAGTTGTTTTGCACCGTGCGATGTACGGCTCCATGGAGCGCTTCATCGGTATCCTGATCGAGCACTACGCAGGTGCATTCCCGATTTGGCTGACACCAATCCAAGCACGCATCATGAACATCAGCGAAGTGCACATGCCATATGCAGAACAAGTAAGAGAAAAACTGCAACAAGCCGGTATTCGTGTAGAGCTGGATGGCCGCAATGAGAAAATCGGCTACAAAATCCGTGAAGCACAAGTTGAAAAAATCCCGTACATGCTGGTCATCGGTGAAAAAGAGGTGGCTGACGGTACACTGTCCGTCCGTAAACGCGGAGTGGGCGATGAAGGCGCGATGACAGTGGATGCGTTTGTAGAGAAAATCCGCGCTGAAATCAATGAAATGAAGTAAGAGCGTTTAGAAGTGGAGCCGCCCTGAAGTTTCGGGCGGCTTTTTTTCAGTAAACGTTTACTTGATACGTTTACTTGGAAAAAAGAACGGGAAAAGGATGTAGAGTAAGTATCCTTATCGACATCAAGAAGAACAGCGGGGGATTCGCATGCGGGTAAGCATCAAGCAAAGACTGATAGCAGCATTTCTTGCCATTATTTTAATCCCGATTGGGGTGATTAGCTCATTTGTATATGTCAGTATGGAGGAGCGAATCCAGTCTTATTTTATTGAATCCTCGACAAAAGAAGTGGCTCAGGTAGACAACGCGATTAACTTGTATTTCGACTCGATTCGTGAAAACGTCAACCTGATAGCAGGCAGTCCCTTACTAAAGAGTGCAGATAACACCATCACGACGTATATGGACAAACCAACCAAAACCAAGCATACCCCCCTGCAAAATGGCGGGGTAGAGGCCGCTATTTTTCAAGATTTCCTGCGATTTGTCGATTCTCATCCGAATACTGCCTTTATTTATTTAGCGACAAAATACGGAGGATACATACAGTGGCCGACAGATGATGTCATCGCGAATTACGATCCGCGTACAAGGGATTGGTACAAAAAACCAATGGAGAATCCCGGAAAAGTGATCACAACAGATCCGTATCTCTATTTGGGCGATAACAGTATCGTGATCAGTAACGTGACGACGTTAAAGGATGACAAGGGTGAACCACTGGGCGTTGTTGGACTGGATGTGAATTTAAAAGGGCTAACCGATATTTTGAAAGAAATTAAGATTGGGAAAACGGGTTATCTCATGCTGGTGGGCAAAGACGGAACGATTTTAGCTGATCCCAAGAACCCCGAGCTCAATTCGAAAAACCTGAAAGATATCCAAATTCCTGAATTGGCCGCTATTGCAGAGAATACTCCCAGCAGCTTTGCGGTCACAATGAACGATACCGAGTATTTGGCAAACGTCTTTACTTCCAACAAAACCGGTTGGAAATATATTTCGTTTATCGAAAAAGCTGAGCTCTCTGCTGAAGCCAATCAAATCGGTTTCACCATCGGGGCATTAAGTATTTTGTTTGCCTTACTAGCGGCCGTGGCTTCTGTTCTTTTCTCGCATAAATTTACCAAGCCATTGCTTGCCATCGTTGACCAGATTGCACAGATCGGTCGTGGTGACTTTACCGCGGAATTGCCCAAAAACCTTTTGGATAGAAAAGACGAAATCGGCATGCTTGGTCATAGCATTCAGGTGATGCAAGTATCCATCCAAGGACTCATTCGAGAAGTCCAAAAAGCGGTGAACACCCTCTCTACTTCGTCAGACAACATATCGGTTCGCATGGCGGACAATGTAGATACTGCGAACAAAATATCTACCACGATACAGGAAGTAGCGAGCGGGGCGCAAAATCAGCTCCGAGGTACGGAAGAATCCGCAAGAGCGATGGAAGAAATGTCGATTGGCATCCAACGCGTGGCGGAGACAACCTCCATTATCTCGGAATCATCTACAAGTACGGCGGATGAAGCGCAGTTAGGAAACCAGTCCATCCAAAAGGCTATCCAGCAAATGGACTCCATCCGTGGCTCTGTGGAACATTCCGTATCCGTGGTCAAGCAATTGGGTGAGCGTTCCAAAGAAATTGTGCAAATCATTGACGTGATAACGGGAATTGCTTCTCAAACGAATCTGCTTGCTCTGAACGCAGCCATTGAAGCTGCTCGTGCGGGAGAGCATGGACGAGGTTTTGCTGTCGTAGCAGATGAAGTGAGAAAGCTCGCAGAACAATCTGATGAGTCTGCTCGACAAATCGCCAACCTGATTCAGGAGATCCAAACAGATACGAACATGGCGGTTAACTCGATGGATTCCGTCAATCAAGATGTTCAGGTTGGATTGTCTACTGTCCTGGAGTCTGGAGAAGCCTTCCAACGTATCTTACAAGAAATTCAACAGATAACCGATCAAATTCAAGAGGTATCTGCTGTCTCTGAACAGATGTCCGCCGGATCGGAACAAGTAGCAGCATCTGTGGATGAGACTGCCCAAATTGCAAGGGTCTCAGCGCACAATGCTGAAAATCTGGCGGCTTCCTCCAAAGGTCAGTTGGCCACAATGGAAGAGTTTGCCGTTTCATTTGAATCTTTGAACCAGATGGCTCGCGAACTGGAAAAAATGATTCGCAAATTTAAGATATAAGAATGCATAGCGGGAAGAGTACGAATGTCAGCAGGAATTCGTACTCTTTTTTTTGCAAAGCGAACCCATTTATGCCACAATGTGCTGTTTGCGTTTGAAAATTTGGCGATTTCGATTTAAGATAATAGACTGGAACGAAGTCGAAATACGGTATGATGAAGATGAATGGGAAAAGTCGTCCTATAGATAAAAGGAGAGTGAACAGCTATGCCAGATAAAGTGCTTGATTTACGGAACCGTCCTCTCCGAGATTTACGAATATCTGTCACCGATAAATGTAATTTTCGTTGCCGTTATTGCATGCCTGCTGATATTTTTGGACCGGATTTTGAGTTTTTGCCGCAAAGCAAGTTGCTGACCTTTGAGGAAATTACCCGTTTGACCCAGATCTTTACTTCGCTTGGAGTCGGGAAAATCCGCATTACCGGCGGAGAGCCATTAATGCGCCGAAATTTGCCTGAATTGATTCGAATGATACGTGAAGTAGAAGGCGTTCAAGATATTGCGATGACGACCAACGGTTCTCTCTTGTCCCGCCATGCGCAAGCACTAAAAGAAGCAGGTCTGGATCGGGTCACGGTCAGCCTGGATAGCTTGGATAATGAGCGCTTTGGGATGTTGAATGGAAGAGGCTATCAGGTCGATGCTGTACTGGATGGGATTCGTGTTGCAGCAGATGCCGGGCTTTCGATCAAGATCAACATGGTGGTACAGCGCGGAGTCAATGATCAAGATATTTTGCCGATGGCACGGTACTTCCGTGAGCAAGGGCACACCCTTCGATTCATTGAATTCATGGATGTGGGAAACAGTAACGGCTGGCGGCTGGATCAAGTCGTACCTTCCCGTGAAATCGTGCGTATGATCCATGAAGAGATGCCATTGGTAGCGACCGAAGCGAACTACTATGGAGAGGTGGCTTCTCGCTATCGCTATGAGGGATCAAACCAGGAAATCGGGTTGATCTCATCGGTGACCCAAGCTTTTTGCTCCACTTGTACGCGGGCTCGCCTGTCGGCAGAAGGGAAATTGTACAATTGTCTCTTCGCTTCATCCGGAGATGATTTGCGCGAACCAGTCCGCGATGGACGCTCGGATGAAGAGATTCGCGAGCTGATACGTGCGATCTGGGAGCGGCGTGACGTGCGCTACTCGGAGGAACGACTAAGTGAAACGCCTGGTCTCGACAAGCGTGAAAAGGTCGAAATGTCCCATATCGGGGGATAATTAGGTATTAGCCTTGACAAAACCCAAGCTACCTTGTAATATAAATTGCGTGTATAAACAACACTTCATACTTCGAGAACAAGCAGAGGCGCCCAGCTTCTCACCTGGGTCGACGTCGTATACGACTGTTGACAGGTAACTCTTACGCAAGGATCCTCGGATCCGATGAAATTGCTTAGGTGAGATATGTGCGGGCGCAGAATGCGTTCGCACATTTTTGTTCCTTCTCGAAATTGACGGGGGTGGCAAGTATTAGCAAGGATCAAATGTTAATTAACGAAGCGATCCGTGCCCGTGAAGTCCGTTTAATCGGTGCTGACGGGAGCCAATTGGGAGTCGTACCTTTTAGGGAAGCATTGCGCATTGCCCAGGAAGCTGAATTGGATCTGGTAAACGTTGCTCCTACAGCCAAGCCGCCTGTATGCCGTATCATGGACTATGGAAAGTTCAAATACGAGCAGGCGAAAAAGGAAAAAGAAGCGCGTAAAAACCAGAAGATCATCGAGCTGAAAGAAGTGCGTTTTTCTTCTAACATCGAGGAACACGATTTTCAAACAAAGCTTCGCAACGTCCGCAAGTTCTTGGAGGATCAACACAAGGTGAAGTGTACGATCCGTTTCCGTGGACGTGAAATCACCCACTCCGAAATTGGACTAGGCGTTATGGAACGTGTAGCTGCCCAGTGTGAAGATCTCGCTGCGCCTGAGCGCAAGCCGAAGATCGAGGGCCGCAGCATGATCATGATTCTGGCTCCGAAAGCGGAAAAGCAGTAAGATAGTAGTTTAGACAGGAGGATTTTTCAGATGCCTAAAATGAAAACCAACAAGGCCGCTGCGAAACGTTTCAAAAAGACTGGAAGCGGCCAATTGAAGCGCGACCGTGCGTTTGGTAGCCACTTGTTCGCTAACAAATCGACGAAAGCTAAGCGCCACCTGCGCAAAGCTGCACTCGTTTCCAAAGGCGATCAAAAACGTATTGAGCAAATGCTCACTTACCTGTAAGTTTTTCTTTATTACACACCATTACGCAGCATGAGCTCCCTAAGCGCCTAGCAGTAGGCCGCCATGCTGGAAAGACCAGGAGGAGTTTAGTATGCCAAGAGTAAAAGGTGGCATTGTTACACGCCGTCGTCATAAGAAAATCCTGAAGCTGGCGAAAGGATACTTCGGTTCCAAACATCGCCTGTTTAAATCCGCTAATGCGCAGGTAATGAAATCCCTGCTGTATGCATACCGTGACCGTCGTCAAAAGAAACGTGATTTCCGCAAACTGTGGATCACTCGTATTAACGCACAAGCTCGCATGAACGGTCTGTCCTACAGCCGTTTGATGCACGGCCTGAAAGTTGCTGGCATCGAAGTTAACCGCAAAATGCTGGCTGACTTGGCTGTTAACGACAAAGCTGCGTTCAACGAACTGGCAACAGTTGCAAAAAGCAAACTGAACGCTTAATTTTTGAATAGAAGAGCCGATCTTCCCGATTGAGGGCAAGGTTGGCTTTTTTGTTGTGGTCTAGAGCGCAAAATCAAACGAATAGCATCCTACACCTGTCCACACGCTATCAATCTCCTTGTCATATCTTATAGCAAAGATAGAAGGAGGTGAGTGGCATGGCAGAATTACGAGTAAGCCTATGGGCAGGTCGAAACTTTGAAGCTCGTCGTATTCGTTTTCGTAGACGTGGGGTAGCAGTTAGACAGTGTCAGGCTCTTGAATTCAATGACGTACTGTCGAGTTTTCGATTACGAGCAGGGAATAATGGCCGAGTGACACTCGTTCTGTTTTCAGGAACCGCTTATCAAGGCGATTTTCGTGTCTTTCGGGGCAATCGAGATATTGCCAACCTCGGTAATTTTGGCTTCAATAATCGTACCTCGTCGTTCATTTTTGTGGGACGAAATCTGACTACTTCTCAAATCAGGGAGATTCAACGGACGAGAACAGCACCGAGAAACGTGGTAGAAATCAGAACGTAGAAAGAGAAGTTTGAGTCAAAGAAAAAACAACCGAGCTCACATTCGGTTGTTTTTCTATTTCTATTCAACAAATGATTCGTTGGCGAATAGCGTCTGCCACACCCTGTGCGCGATTTTGTACACCGAGCTTTTTTAAGGCGGACTTGATGTAATCCTGTACGGTAAACTCACTAATTCCCATCCAGCTCGCCATCTCCTTAACGCTTTCGCCCCATGACATCCGCTGCATGACTTCGACTTCTCTGCGTGAGAGCTTGACGGTTTTAGGGCGAAGGGAGTCGGTTGCCAATACTTTGCCCAGCATCGAGCAGTATGCGCTCAAAGATTGTACCAATGGATGGTTGATGCCAGAACAACCATCCTGATGCCAGGAAATACCGGCGTAGCCGAGTACATTAGGTCCATAGCTGATAGGGAGAATGAGCGCATAAGGGGCGCCGTACACTAAATGGGGCGGTAACTCACGAATCGCCTCAGAATCTAGTAGTACGGCTCTCTGTTCACGGATCGCCTGCTGGATAAGGGGCATATTGCGCAAGTCCACCCGGATATTTCGGATGGAGCATAACTCTTGGTCAAGGATCGACCATAGTCCCTCACCCGTTTGACTGAGCGTGGAGTAATTGCACAGAATGGCTCCCGTAAAAGGAAAGAGATCCACGAAACCGCGTACAGCAAGCACTAGTTTCTCCTCGTAATATGCCGTTTCTTCGATTCGATCGATGTACATGTTCAGCTCTGGACTGACCATGGAGTGATTGCCACCTCCATTTGAGTGATAAACACCCCCTGATTTTTGGGGATATGAACGACCGTTCAGCCTGACCTATAATCAACCTACAGCGCCTTCATTTTATCAAACCGCAGATCGGAGCGTAAAGAATGGAATTGGTATAAATTAACAACTTCACAACTTCTTTCATTCATTCGAAATAGAAGGCGTATCAGAAAAAAGAAAGGTTGGATGGGGATGAGGAATGGTTTTGTTTCGATCAGCCAAAAAGGATTCGATCAGGAGCTACTGCCATACCAGTTGTATCAAAAAGCGAAGAGATACGGCATTTGGAACCCGCAGGACATTGATTTTACACAAGACCGCGAAGATTACGCGAATATGAATCCAGAGCAGAAGGAAGAAACCTTGGGACGGATTGCTGGTTTTCTTGGTGGGGAAGAGGCTGTCACCCTCGATCTTTTGCCTCTGATCATGGTCATTGCAGAGGAAGGGCGACTGGAGGAAGAAATGTTTTTGACGACCTTCCTCTTTGAAGAGGCCAAGCATACGGAGTTTTTCCGGTTGGTTCTCGACAACATCGGCGAGTCAGGAGACTTGCATCATTTTCACGACGATGTGTACAAGCGAATTTTCCATGAGATCCTACCGAACGCACTCCATCGTCTATTAACGGATAAATCCCCCGAAGCCATCGCAGAAGCTTCTACTGTCTACAACATGTTTGTGGAGGGCGTGCTCGCAGAGACAGGTTACTATGCGTTTTACGAAGCACTCAGCAAAACGGGGCTCATGCCTGGTCTCATGCAAGGAATTGGGTATTTGAAGACAGACGAATCGCGGCACATCAGCTATGGAACATTCCTGCTACAGCGATTGATCTGTGAGCATCCGCATATTTACGATGTCATTGCCAAAAAGATGGATGAGCTAGCTCCGATGGCAACTCATCTGTACGACTGGATGGATGACCCACAAGGGGTGAGTGCATTCGGAGTGAAGATCACTGATTTGAAGCAGTTTGCGAAAAAGCAACTGAGTGTGCGCATGGAGGTACTTGCCCGAGCAAAAGGACAGACGATTGAAGAGCTGTATAAGCATACAAGGACAACGATTGATGTGTAAGCAAAAATGCGATCGAACATATTCGCGTCGTTGTTTACAGAACTAGGCTATGGTCCTAAAGCGGAATCCGCCTAAGGTCTGAGTAAAAAACAACCTCCCGTCCGTGTTAGACAGCCTGGCTAATCCCTTACAATAAAGCCATAAGAGGAAAACATTGGATAGGGAGAGAGATCAAAATGAGAAAACAAAAGTGGATGATGTTAGGAATTACAGCAGTTGTTTGTTCGGCGATGGTCGTGCCAGGGGCGTTTGCCAAAGAGAAAGAAGACGCATATTCCGTAACGAATGCTTTCTTCGCCCCTGCTCCGAACACGACGGCACCAGTAGCCCAGAAAACAGATACCGTGACAGGTACGCAAACAGCAGGTACGCAAACAGCAGGAAGTGCATTTATTTTCGCTCCAAATGTAAACGAAAAAGAAAAAAACTAATGGGTTAAAGCATCCGAACAGGATGCTTTTTCTTTTGGAAAAAACGAATCCATCTCAAGTCTGAGAAAAAAACAATCTTTCGTCCGTGTCGAGCAGACTCCCTACTGCCATACAATAAAAAGCGTTACAGGAAAACATTGGATAAGGAGAGAGACATAGATGAGAAAACCAAAATGGATGATGATGGGTGTAACAGCAGTTGTCTGTTCAGCATTGCTCGTGCCAGGAGCGTTTGCAAAAGACAAGGATGATTCTTACACGGTGCTACCTTCCTTGGTAACCCCTGGTTCTTACGCCGTACCAACGGTTCAAAAAACCGAGGTCAAAAACACGCAACAAACCGGAACCACTTTTATTTTCGCCCCCACCGTAAACGAAAAAGAGGAGAAATAAAGCAGAAGAAAGCTGTCAGACCCTGTCTGGCGGCTTTTTTTCTGTGAAAAGCGTCCTCTCTCATCGGGGGATCGAAACATCTCGACGTTTTTCATAAAAGGGGATGCGACCGCTTGCATTCGATCAAACGATCATGACCGTTTGGTTTGGGCGAGTTGGATATAGGTGGACGATGCGCCACTTCCAGTCACTAGGCATATGATGGTGGGTGAATCCTAGCAAGAGAGGAGTTTCGCTGATGAGCAATCGCCAGAAAATGGCGGATGAGGAATTACAGGAATGGGCAAGCAGACTGGAGACTCAAGCGCCCCAAGACGTGCTTGTGAACGCCGTGGAAAACTATGCAGCAAGTCTGATCCTAGCTGCCAGCTTTGGCGCTGAAGATGTCGTTTTAATCGACATGCTGCACAAATTGGCTCCCACGATTCCTGTATTTTACCTTGATACCAACATTCATTTTGCTGAAACGTACGATACGCGTGACAAGCTGCAAGTCAGGTACGGCACGACATTTATTCAAGTGCAGCCACAGGTGACGTTAGCCGAGCAGGCAGAAACACACGGTGACAAACTGTGGGAGCGAGAACCGAATCTTTGCTGCGAGATTCGAAAGGTAGAGCCATTAAAGCGCGTCCTGTCCAACTATCAGGCGTGGATTACAGGCATTCGCCGCGAGCAATCACCTACCCGAGCGAATACAAAAAAAGTGGAGTGGGACGAAAAATTCAACCTGGTCAAATTCAATCCGCTAGCAGATTGGACGGAGGCCCAGGTATGGGAATATATCCATGCACATGATGTCCCTTACAATCCATTGCACGACCGGAACTATCCAAGCATTGGCTGCCGAGTATGCACGCGCGCTGTCCTGCCTGGCCAAGATTCTCGGTCGGGACGGTGGGCTGGCTTCGAAAAGACCGAATGCGGTCTGCACAAATGAACAGCGCAGGAGGGAAAGGTGTGAAGCAAGCGATTTTGCCGCACGGGATCAAAAAAGCCATTATCGTGGACAAATGGACCCTGTCGGACATCGAATGTCTTGCCATCGGAGCATTTTCGCCTTTGACTGGTTTCATGGAAGAGGCGGATTACCACACGGTCGTGGAAACGATGCGTCTGGCCAATGGAGCGATTTGGCCGTTGCCGGTGACATTGGCTGTCGATGCAGATGAGCACGACGATCTTGTGCCTGGCGACAGCATTCTTTTACGTGGGGAAGATGGAGTGGACTATGCGATTTTGCAGGTGAAAAGCTGCTTTGAGCCAGATAAAACGCGTGAGGCAGAGCTCATTTTTCGCACGGTGGATCTCGCTCACCCCGGTGTGAAAAAGCTGTTTGAAAAGCCCAACCTATACGTGGGTGGACCTGTAGAAATCCTGCAAAAGCCACAGCCTGAGCGCTTCTCTGATTTTTATTTGACGCCGGCAGAAACCAGAAAAAGATTTCGAGAAAATGGCTGGAAAACGGTGGTTGGTTTCCAAACGCGCAATCCCGTTCACCGGGCGCATGAGTATATTCAAAAAGCCGCATTGGAGATTGTCGATGGCCTTTTTCTCAACCCATTGATGGGGGAAACGAAATCAGACGATGTTCCTGCACAAGTACGAATGAAAAGCTATCTCGCCCTTCTGGAAAATTACTATCCACACAACCGTGTACTGCTCGGTGCTTTTCCGGCTGCTATGCGATATGCAGGTCCGCGTGAGGCGGTGTTCCACGCATTGGTACGAAAAAATTACGGTTGTACACACTTTATCGTCGGCCGTGATCACGCAGGGGTAGGCGATTACTACGGGACGTATGATGCGCAGCACATCTTTTCCGAGTTTGCTCCTGGCGAGCTCGGTATCCAGCTGCTCTTTTTTGAGCACAGCTTTTACTGCAACGCCTGCCAAGGGATGGCGACGACCAAGACGTGCCCGCATGACAGAGATTCTCATATGACCTTATCGGGAACAAAAGTGAGGGAAATGTTGAGAAACGGGATGACGCCACCTCCGGAATTTACACGTCCGGAAGTCGCAACGATTTTGATTGAGGGATTGAGATCCCCGCAATAAAATGGAACCGGAAAAGCAGGAGAGGGACGGCAAAGCCGTTCTTTTTCCGTTGCAAAAACTGGACAAGTGTGGTGAAAAACGTCTCGGCGTTTTTCATAAAAGTATACGCGACCGCTTGCGGTCAACAAAACGGTTTTGACCGTTTGTTGTATCCGCTTTCACGCAAAAACCGCGCTGTAAAGCCATTTCCAACTGAGCATTCGTTCGGACGAAAGTCTAGTAAAATCTTTTTGTTTTCGTTGACACCCCCTAGGTGCCTAGCTATAATCAGACGTAACACTTTATTCTGACAACAACAATATTGAAAATATTTTTTAAATAGCAGGCTATGACGAGGACGGTGCGCGTTTCCCCTTTTACAGAGAGCCCTGATGCTGAGAAACGGGTATAGGGTACGTCGCATTGCTCACCTCCGAGCCGTTTTGCTGAAACTTGCTTTGCAGGTAGTAGGCCAAACCGCTTAACACCCGTTAACGTGTTACAGTCCACATTTGTTGTGACTGGCTGAGATCGGCTGACCGCGAGGCGCCGATAAAGTTGGGTGGTACCGCGAACCCTTTCGCCCCAAAAGACATGGAAATCGAACCGTGTCGGGGCGAAAGGGTTTTTCTATGTGTCTATAGTTATTTTCAATACCTGTTGGAATTGGGAGGAGGAGAGAGCAATGAGTGTTGAAATGGCCGAATTGCAGAAAAAGAACGGCATTCCACCGATTCAGTTCGGGGAAGAGGTGACAGGAGCAGAAACACTGCTTCGCTGTTTGATCCTGGAGGAGGTCGAATACATTTTCGGCTATCCAGGCGGGGCGGTTCTCCCGATTTATGACTCCCTGTACGGGAGCTACTTCAAGCACATTTTGACTCGCCACGAGCAAGGCGCTATCCACGCTGCTGACGGATATGCCCGAGCGACTGGCAAACCGGGTGTATGTATCGCCACTTCTGGTCCGGGAGCAACGAACCTTGTAACAGGGATTGCAACTGCTCAGATGGACTCGGTTCCGCTAGTCTGCATCACGGGTAACGTGGCACAGTCACTGATTGGTACCGATGCGTTCCAAGAGGCGAACATTACGGGAATTACCATCCCGATTACGAAGCACAGCTACTTTGTCCGCGATATTCGCGATCTCCCGCGGATTGTAAAGGAAGCGTTCCACATTGCGACAACTGGACGCCCTGGCCCAGTATTGATCGACATTCCAAAAGACGTCGCCAATGAGAAGGCACCATTTACCTACCCGGATAAAGTGGAAATTCGCGGCTACCGCGCTTCACTCGTACCAAGCGACGAAGAAGTACAAGAGTTTGTCAAAGCCGTTAGCGAAGCGAAGCGTCCAGTCATTTTGGCTGGCGGGGGAATCATTGCAGCTCAAGCAGAGAAAGAATTGCGCGACTTTGCTGAAAAAACACGCATCCCGGTGATCAACACCTTCATGGGATTGGGCGGTTTCCCTGGAACACACGAGTTATCGTTGGCAATGCCGGGGATGCACGGAAATTACACAGCGAACCAAGCGCTCTTGAATGCGGATTGTGTGATTGGTCTGGGAGCACGCTTTGATGACCGGATCACGATGGGACGCACGAAGGAGTTCGCACCAAAAGCCCGCATTGTACACGTCGACATCGATCCAGCAGAGCTGGGGAAAAACGTAGACACAGCGGTAACAGTAGCAGGTGACGTGAAGAGCACGCTGGCAAAAGCAATTCCGCTCGCAAAAGCTTGTGAATCAGAAGCGTGGATCAGTCAGTTGAAAGAGTGGAAAGAACAATATCCGTACAAGTACAAAAAAGATGGCGACGTATTGAAGCCACAAGCAGTGATTGAACTCTTGTACAACTCCACAGATGGGGAAGCGATCGTCACAACAGACGTTGGACAACACCAGATGTGGACAGCTCAATACTATAAGTTCAAGCACCCGCGCTCCTTTATCTCTTCCGGTGGTCTCGGCACGATGGGCTTCGGCTTCCCGGCAGCAATTGGCGCACAGATCGCTCACCCAGATCGCACGGTAATCTCCGTCGTAGGGGATGGCGGATTCCAGATGACCAACCAGGAGCTGGCAATCGTCTCCCAATACAACATTCCGGTCAAAGTAGCGATTGTGAACAACCAGTGCTTGGGAATGGTTCGTCAATGGCAGGAGCTCTTCTATGATAATCGCTACAGCCAAATCGATCTGACATGCAGCCCGGATTTTGTGAAACTGGCCGAGGCATATGGCGTTAAAGGCTTGCGAGCACACACGCCTGAGGAAGCCAAAACAGTTTGGGCAGAGGCACTTGCGCATGATGGACCAGTCGTGGTGGACTTCCGAGTTGCACAGGAAGAAAACGTATATCCGATGGTTGCATCAGGCAACACACTAGATCAGATGGAATTGGGGGACGATTAGGATGCAGCAACATACCATTTCCGTACTCGTCAACGACCAACCAGGCGTTTTGACTAGAGTGGCGACACTGTTCGGCCAACGCGGCTTCAACATCGACAGCATTACGGTGGGAGGCACGGAAGAACAGGGGCTGTCACGGATGATCATTTCAACCGGGGGAGATGACCGCCAAATCAATCAGCTCATGAAGCAATTGCACAAGCTGATCGATGTCATCTCAGTCACGAATCTCAGCGAGAACCCTTTTGTTTCACGGGAACTGGCATTGATAAAAGTGACGGCATCGCCCAGCCAGCTGGCAGAGTTAAACGGAATTGTCGAGCCGTTCCGTGCCGCGATCGTCGATGTGGGTCCTAGCTCACTGATCGTGCAAGTAACGGGTGACACCGAAAAGATTGATGCGCTGCTCGTACTATTACAAAGCTACGGCGTTATTGAATTGACAAGAACAGGTTCAGTAGCGATGGCGCGCAGTATTGTTCCAGTAACAGCCGCAGCAACGGTTTAAATTAAAAAATTTCAGAATAGAAATTCAAACTAAACATTTTTAGGGAGGCTATACAAATGGTAAAAATGTATTATGAAGCGGACGTAAAACAAGAGGTACTGCGTGGAAAAACAATCGCAATCATCGGTTACGGTAGCCAAGGTCATGCACAAGCACAAAACCTGCGCGACAGCGGTTATAAAGTAGTGGTGGGTCTTCGTCCAGGTAAATCTTGGGATGTTGCAGCGAAAGACGGTTTTGAAGTTTTGACTGTAGCAGAAGCAACCAAACGCGCAGACGTAGTACAAATCCTGATGCCGGATGAGCGTCAAGCACAAGTATACCGCGACGAGATCGCTCCAAACCTGAAATCCGGCGCTGCACTTTGCTTCTCGCACGGATTCAACATCCACTACGCGCAAATCGTGCCACCAGCTGATGTAGACGTAATCATGGCAGCTCCAAAAAGCCCGGGTCACCTTGTTCGTCGCGTATACCAAGAAGGCTTCGGTGTACCTGGTTTGATCGCCATTTACCAAGATGCAACTGGCAACGCGAAAGATCTGGCACTCGCATACTCCAGCGGTATCGGTTGCACAAAAGCAGGCGTAATCGAAACTTCTTTCCGTGAAGAGACAGAAACAGACCTGTTCGGTGAGCAAGCAGTATTGTGCGGTGGCGCAAGCGAGCTGGTAAAAGCAGGCTTCGATACATTGGTGGAAGCAGGTTATGCTCCTGAGATCGCCTACTTCGAGTGCTTGCATGAGCTGAAGCTGATCGTTGACCTGATGTACGAGGGTGGCTTGGCTCGTATGCGCTACTCCATCAGTGACACGGCTGAGTACGGTGACTACAGTACAGGCCGTCGCATCATCACAGATGAGACTCGCAAAGAAATGAAAAAAGTACTGGCAGAAATCCAAGATGGTACATTTGCTCGCAATTGGATCTTGGAAAACCAAGCAAACCGTCCTGGCTTCACTTCCCGTCGCCGTCTGGAATCCGAACATGGTATCGAGGTAGTAGGGGAGCAGCTGCGTGGCATGATGTCTTGGATCAACAAAGATACGAAAAAAGAAGAAGTGAAAATCGGTCAATAAATAGGTGTGTAAAAAATGTATATATAATGTAGGGAAAAATGTGGAGGTGAAAAGTTCATGCGGACCATTGAGATTTTTGATACGACTCTGCGCGATGGGGAGCAGTCTCCGGGCGTCAATATTAGCACGAACGAAAAGGTGGAGATCGCCCTTCAACTCGAGAAGCTGGGCGTAAACAGAATGGAGGCGGGCTTCGCTGCTGCCTCCCCTGGTGACCAAAAGTCTGTGGCCGAAGTTGCAAAACGGGTGAAGAATGCAACCGTCGTCAGTCTGGCTCGTGCCGTAAAAGACGACATGGATAAGGCATACGAAGCGCTTCGCAACGCACAAAACGCTTCCCTCCACGTCTTTCTCGCAACATCTCCAATTCACCGTCAGTTCAAGCTGAACATGAGCAAGGAAGAAGTCCTTGCTCGGGCGGTGGAAGCGGTCACTTATGCGAAAAAGTATTTTACGGAAGTTCAGTTTTCCGCAGAGGATGCGGCGCGTACCGAGATCGACTTTTTGGCAGAGGTTGTAGAGGCAGTCATTAAGGCAGGGGCTACCACGGTAAATATTCCAGATACGGTTGGCTACATGACGCCGTATCAATACGGAAACATTTTCCGAGAGCTGAAAAAACGTGTGCCTTCTACTGATCTGATTCGCCTGAGCTGCCATTGCCATGATGACCTCGGGATGGCAGTCGCCAACAGTCTTGCTGCTGTCGAGGGTGGAGCTACACAAGTAGAGGGTACCATTAATGGAATCGGAGAGCGCGCAGGAAATGCTGCTCTGGAAGAAGTGGCGCTTGCCTTGGAGACACGCAAGGATTACTACCAGGCGACGACCAAGCTGAATTTGAAAGAAATCGCACGGACCAGTCAGCTGGTAAGCCGTTTGACAGGGATGATCGTACCAGGAAATAAAGCAGTCGTAGGTGCAAATGCGTTTGCGCACGAATCCGGTATTCACCAGGATGGTGTGTTAAAAGAGGTCACTACGTACGAAATTATCCGTCCGGAATCGGTTGGCTTCAAGTCAAACAAACTGGTTCTCGGCAAGCACTCTGGCCGTCATGCTTTCAAAGAAAAATTGGTTGATCTGGGTTATCACTTGGAGCAAGAAGAGGTAAACGCAGCGTTCGCTGCATTTAAAGTATTGTGCGACAAGAAGAAAGAAATCACGGATGATGACATCCTCGCATTAGTCGATTCCAAGATGGTTCGCGGACCTGAAGCGTTCCAGCTGGAATCCGTGCAGCTCGCTTACGGCAACATTTCCGTTCCGACAGCGAGTGTGCGACTGGTTCGTGCCGACGGATCGGTATGCGAAGAAGCCGCATGTGGAAATGGATCGGTTGATTCTATCTACAAAGCGATTGACCGCGCTACCGGAGAAGAAGTCTCCCTCGTCGACTACAAAATTCTTTCTGTTACCCATGGACAAGATGCGTTGGGTGAAGTGTTCGTACGCCTTCAACAGGACGATCTGATCGTAACAGGACGCGGTGTGAGTACGGATGTGCTGGAAGCAAGCGCCATTGCCTATGTACGGGCAGTCAACAAGATCATGGAGCGGCGAGGCGAGCCTACTCCTGTCAGTGCAACGATATAAAGATAGGGTTTAAAGTGGATAGGATCATAGGAACCAGCAGCGTTCGGAAACCATTACGTATAGAAAAGCGGGATAAACGATGAAGAAAAACTATCGCATCGCCGTTCTTCCTGGAGACGGTATTGGACCAGAAATCATGCAGGAAGCGGTCAAAGTCCTTACACTCGTAGGGGAACTTGAAGGTGTCACTTTTACATGTGAAGAAGGCCGGATCGGTGGGATCGCAATCGATACGGATGGAACACCGTTGCCAGAAGAAACGGTAACGGTGGCAAAGCAAGCGGATGCTGTGCTCTTGGGTGCCGTTGGCGGACCGAAGTGGGATCAAAATCCTGGGCATCTTCGTCCAGAAACAGGGCTGCTCGGCATTCGCAAAGCACTCGGATTGTTTGCGAACATTCGCCCAGCTACCATGCACAGCTCTCTGGTGGATGCGTCCACCCTCAAGCCAGAAGTCGTTTCTGGCGTTGACTTGATCGTTGTACGTGAACTGACCGGGGGGATTTACTTCGGTGAGAAAAAACGCTATGACGGTCCAAACGGTGAAGTCGCAGAAGATCAGTGCATCTATCATGAAGCGGAAGTCGAGCGAATCATTCGAGTTGGCTTCGACATTGCCCGCAAACGCCAAAAGCGTCTCGTATCTGTAGATAAGGCAAACGTCCTCGAAAGCTCCCGCCTTTGGCGCAAGGTAGCCGAGCGAGTAGCGGCTGACTATCCAGATGTAGAGCTGTCTCACCAGTTGGTAGACTCTTGCGCGATGCAGCTTGTGCGTGAACCAAAACAGTTTGACGTCATCGTGACAGAAAACATGTTTGGCGACATCTTGAGTGATCAGGCAGCGATGCTGACTGGTTCGATTGGGATGCTGTCCTCGGCGAGTCTGGCAGCTGGCAGCTTTGGCCTGTATGAACCAGTTCATGGCTCTGCCCCTGACATTGCTGGAAAAGGCATTGCCAATCCGCTGGCAACCATTCTGTCCGTAGCGATGATGCTTCGTCTCTCTCTCGGAATGGATGAAGCGGCAGCAGCGGTGGAAAACGCAGTTTGGTCCGTACTGGAAGCAGGACATCGCACGGGCGATATCGCAGCAGACAGAAGCAAAGCGATTGGTACAATCGAGATGGGCCAACTGGTTCGCGACGAGCTGTCCAAACAGTGGCAAACACAATAAACCATACACAAAACGAAACCCTGCCAAAGTCCTTCGGGTGCTCTGGCAGGGTTTTCTCCATTATGATACGACTTATCCGATCGTGATCTTCCCTTTTGGATAGCGGAAGTACTCCTTTTGCTTGCGTTGTGCGAGGGCAAAGGCAATGGTGAGAGGCCCTACCCGACCGGCAAACATCGTCAATACGATCAGGATTTTCCCGATTGGAGTCAGATGAGGGGTGAGCCCCATGGACAATCCAGTCGTAGCAAACGCAGAAGTGACCTCGAACAGGATCATTTCGAATCGGGCACTTGTCTCTGTAATGGAAAGCACCATCGTCATGACAAGGACAATAAACAAGGAGATCATCGTCAATGTCAGCGATTTGTAGACCATGTGAGGCAGGATGCGTTGTCGGAAGAAGATCACGTCTTCTTTTCCTTTCATTTGGGCGACAACAGCACCGATC
This sequence comes from Brevibacillus sp. RS1.1, assembly GCF_013284365.1. Lineage (NCBI taxonomy): Bacteria > Bacillati > Bacillota > Bacilli > Caryophanales > Paenibacillaceae > Brevibacillus > Brevibacillus sp. RS1.1. The sequence goes on along the minus strand of NZ_JABSVA010000002.1, from coordinate 476,004 downwards.
AGTGTGGCGAATGTCGTCGTCTTGATACCGCCACCCGTTGATCCTGGGGAAGCACCGATGAACATTAAGAGAATAATGAGGAATAGAGATGACTGATACATGTCACCGATATTCAAGGTGTTCGAACCTGCCGTACGTGCTGTCACTGATTGATAAAGTGAGCCAAGCACTTTGCCCATCATAGACAAAGGCTGCAAGGTCTTCGGATTCGCATACTCCAAAATAAAGATCAGAGCAGTTCCTGCGACAACTAAGATCCCGGTCGTAGACAAAACGACCTTCGTATGTAGAGAAAGACGGCGCGTTTGACGGTAATCGTACAGCTCACTCACAACCATGAAGCCGATCCCGCCGAGGATGATCAGCAGACAAACAACGAGTGTGACGACCGGGTCATCTACGTAGGCTGTCAAGCTGGAGAATTCCCCCATTAAGTCAAAGCCAGCATTATTAAAGTTAGAAATAGCATGAAAAAAGCCGAAGTAGATCGCTTTAGGCAATGGGAAATCAAAGGCAAAGCGTATAGAGAGAAGCACACCGCCGATCAGCTCAGTGAGGGCAGTAAAGACCAGAATCATTTTGGCCAAACGAACGATACCTTCCATTGACATCTGATTCAGGGATTCTTGCAGGATGAGTCGCTCGCGCAAGGAGATCTTTTTGCGCATGATTAGTGCGAAAAAGGTAGCGAACGTCATAAAGCCGAGTCCGCCAATTTGGATGAGCGATAAAATGACGAGTTGACCAAAGGTAGTGAAAGTCGTTCCGGTATCGACGACAACCAAGCCTGTTACACACGTAGCAGAGGTGGCTGTAAACAGCGCATCAAGCCAATGCAGACCAAGTCCATCAACTGTAGCGACCGGGAGTGTCAAAAGCAGCGCTCCTAAGAAGATAATCAAGGAAAACCCAAGAACAAGCGTTTTTGGTGGATCAAGGTGAAGCTTTTCTACGATTTTTTTAATCATAGCAGGTTATACCTCGGCTTTTTTGAGTCTAGTGAAAAGGAAAAGAGGGAAATCCATTTCTTAGTATGGCATTTCCCTTGGAAAACTTACTGAAGTAGAGCAGCACCCAATCGGTGAAGCCAATGCTTCAACTCTCGTTCTTCCAGTGGAGCGAGTGGAAAACGGACAGCCGGGCAGCGCTGAATGTCGGCGGGCTCATCTGCTACGCGAAAAGCATGACCGCCAGTCAGCTCGAGTCCTTCCTCACGCAGAATAGCGACGACTCTCTCTTCTTGTTCGGTTGCTCTTGCGGTTGGCGTGCCCCATTTGATCCACGTATTTAAGCCCCCTGAAATGGGGTACATTCGCGCGTGATCAGGGAGTGCCTGGCGTCTTTCCTGCCACAGTCGCAGGAAGCGGGTTTGGAACAGGGCCCGCCGATCCGTCAGAAACTCTTCATAAAACCATGGATCATCGAGGAGGCGGACGGCGGATTCCACGACGAGCAAGGATGGCTCAGCTCCTGTCATGGAAACAAGCTGACTGTAGCGCTCCAACTCGTCATCCGATAATTCAGAAGGAAGCATCAATACGCCCAATTGCAGATCGCGAGCCAACGTTTTTGACAACGAATGCAGATAATAGACCTCCACAGGGCTTTTTGCCTGTGCAGCCATCTGGTACAGCGGAACACTCGGCTCTTCAAACCAGAGGTCGCCATAATGGTCATTTTCCACAAGACGTACGTTGTGGCTTTGCGCCCATTCGAGCAGATCTTCCTTTCGTTTCAACGAATAGCTGATACCCGTAGGAAATTGATAATGCGGATTAATCAAAAGCCAATTCGCCGGGTAATGCTCCTGCTCTTCTGTGAGAGCTTGAATACAAACGCCTTCTTCATCCATGCGAATCGGGCGAACGGTAATTCCGCACTGACTCAATAGGCGAAGAAAAACGGGATAGCTGTACTCCTCCACATAGACGACATCACGTGAATTCATGACACGCTGGGCAAGAAAGGCGAAGCCGCTTGTGCTTCTATTAAAAAGCAGGAGGCGCTCAGGTGAGTGAGGAAGCCCACGGCGGCCGAGGTGATCGGCAAAAACCTTGGCAGCTTGTATACGCCTGATTTTCTTTTGCGCGGACGGTTCATCCAATACGGTCAGGCTCTCATAAAAAGCACCACGCAATCGTTTCACCAGCTCTTCGCTAGGACGAGGGGAGGAATCAGCTAGGGAAGCGATCGGAATATCTGTGAGCGGGAGGCGATTTTCCAAACGAGCTTCTTTGGCAAGCTGCGTCAAGTAATAACCTTTGCCGTGCACAGCTTCCAGCCAGCCTTCCAGCGCAAGATGATCGTATGCTTTTTTGACTGTCTCCAACGAGCAGCCGCTAATTGTTTTCATATCTCGCAGCGATATCAATTGTTGTCCATCTACAAGAAAGGCACCACGCAGAATCGCTGTTTTCAATTGTTCAGCGAGTTGTACATAGATCGGTGTGTGCGATTGTTTGTGGAAATGAAAAGAAAAATATGGTCGCTCTGGCATTCGCGCACGCCTCCTTGTCTGTCGAAAAAATAGCAGTCATCAGCATTATATAGGAAAGTGAAGCATCTCGGGTATAGGGAGTGAAGAAATTGTTGCCGGAACGACGAGGGTATTGGAAACCGGAACATGGTATCATGAGAAGAGATATATATTGAAGAAATGAGGAAAATACGGATGAGTACGCAGGAACACAAGGCGCTATCGCCCAAGCAAGTCACATGCATGGTCATCACCGTTTCCGATACCCGGACAGAGGATACAGATAAAAGCGGGCAATTAATGAAGCAACTATTGACTGAAGCAGGTCACAGCGTTGCGCTTTATCAAATAGTTAAGGACGAGCCTGTACAGGTCATAGCTGCGATCGAAGCGGGAATCGCACATGAAGATGTTCAAGTCATTCTTCTCAATGGCGGTACTGGCATTTCCCCTCGAGATAATACCTTTGAGGCTGTTTCTGGCTTGCTCGATAAGGAAATGCCAGGGTTTGGCGAGCTGTTTCGGATGTTGAGCTTTACAGAAGACATCGGTTCGGCAGCGATGCTCAGTCGTGCGATTGCAGGGACGCGGAAAGGGAAAATGATTTTTTCCACGCCAGGTTCGACAGGTGCGGTGCGACTGGCGATGAATCGGTTGATCGTGCCGGAGCTGGGGCATGTGGTGCGCGAATTAAACCGTTAACGATTTGCCGTTACTAGCCTCGTATGGTACTGTTACGAAAGGAAAAAGATCGGTCAGACCTGAACCATCGATTGCAGATGGTTTTTTGGTGCCGAATTTTGCAAGGAGAGTAGACCCATCCATGAAGATTTTACTATCGACTTTAAACGCCAAGTTTATTCACTCCTCACTCGCTTTGCGTTATTTGCGAAGCTATGCTCAGGAAGCATTTCCTTCGATTGAGCTAGTGGAGTATACCATCAACGATGTGACGTTAAATATAGTAGCAGATATACACAAGCGCAAGCCCGATGTCGTTGCATTTTCCTGTTATATCTGGAACATTCGTGAGACCCTCAGTGTCATGCGCACGCTGAAAAAGATTTGCCCTGATGTTCCGATTATCCTCGGCGGACCAGAAGTGACCTATGATGCGGACGAATGGATGAAGAAGCATCCTGAAATCGATGTGATCTGCATCGGTGAAGGGGAGCAAACCTTCTTGGAGCTTTTGCAGGTGTACCAGGAATCCCTGCAAACCAAGCAGCCTCCGCGCTTGCGTGATGTAGCCGGAATCGCTTATCGCGAAGAGGAGTACGTGCGTTTTTCTATGCCGCGTGCGCAGGTTGAAGAGATGGACAGCATTCCTTCCCCATACGCGGATCATCTGGACGAGCTGAACAACCGCGTCGTCTATTTCGAGGCATCCCGTGGCTGTCCGTTCAAATGCCAATACTGTCTGTCTTCGATTGAAGACGGCGTACGCTATTTCAGTCTGGAACGAGTGAAGGAAGATCTCATGCGTTTGATCAATCACGGCGTCAAAACGATCAAGTTCGTGGATCGAACGTTTAACATCAATAAGAAATATGCGTTGGAAATCTTTCAGTTTTTGATCGATAACCACAATGGCACGGTCTTTCAATTCGAGATTACGGCAGACATTTTGCGCGCGGACGTACTCGACTTCTTGACCGAGAACGCACCTCCAGGTATTTTCCGCTTCGAGATTGGGGTTCAGTCCACGAATGATGAGACCAACCGCCTTGTTCAGCGGATTCAGCGCTTCGATCGCCTTGCGCGGACAGTGACACAGATCAAGGATTCGAAAAAAATCGATCAGCATTTGGACTTGATCGCTGGTTTGCCTGAGGAAGATTATGCGTCCTTCCGCAAAACCTTCAACGACGTGTTTGGTTTGCGCCCAGAAGAACTTCAGCTCGGCTTTTTGAAAATGCTGCGCGGGACAGGTGTTCGTGCGCGAGCGGCTAATCACGGCTATGTTTTTATGGATGAGGCTCCTTACGAAATTTTGGGGAACAACGTCCTTTCCTTTGATGACATGCAAAAAATCAAGCGTGTAGAAGACATTTTGGAAAAGTACTGGAACGCGCACCGGATGGACTATACAGTGGAGTGGCTGTTGGCGAATCAGTTCGAAACGGCTTTTGACTTCTTTCAGGCATTTGGTGATTATTGGGAAAATCAGGGCTGGGGCCGAATCGGTCATCAATTAGAGGATTTGTTCGTACGTTTGCAGAAGTTTTTGCAATTCCAGGAAGTGGATGGTATGGGTCATGTGCTTAGCATGATGAAATTCGATTTCCTGCGCAACCAGAAGCATCGCCCGCGCAAGCTGTGGTGGGAGGATGTCATGGACAAGGAAGAGATGCAGCAGACGTTTGCTGTCCTAACCGAGCAGCGTGAGCGACTCCGCGATGATTTTGCGGCACATGCTGCGTTGGAAAAAGATTATTTCAAACACACGCTGACTGCCAAGGTGACCTTTGATATTGAAAAATGGATGGAGACCGGTGAGCTTGTCGAGGGAGATTTTACACTTGTCGTGTATTATCCGTACAAAGACGAAGAGCAAAATGCTTTTGCCGTCGTCAAGCAGGACGTCCAAGCAGCAGGCTAAACCACCGGATGATCAGATGGGGTGGGAGGAGACGCGGATGAACGCTAGTGAGTATACGGAGGCTGTCGAGGAACGGTTGCGTGCACATAGTGATTCGATTGTGGCTGGCCCCATGGCGCAGTACATGAAAAATCATTTTCCTTTTCTGGGGATAAAATCACCACAGCGCAAAGAACTGACCAAACAAATCTTTCGTGAGTATGGTGTACCCGAAGATTGGGAGCAGGTCGTTCGTTTCTTGTGGGCTTTGCCAGCGCGAGAGTACCAGTATGTAGCGCTTGACGTACTCGAGAAGTCCAAAAAGCGTCTCACCCCTGACCATCTCCCGTTCGTTGTCGAACTGATTACGACAAAATCGTGGTGGGATACCGTCGATTATTTGGCTTCCCATACAACGGGCAAATTGTTCGCCGTGCATCCCGAACTGATCGAATTGAATACGACAGCTTGGATGGATGGGACCAACATGTGGCTGCAACGAACGGCAATTTTATTTCAATTGTCGTACAAGGACAAGACCGATCAGCGGCGGCTCTTTTCCTTGGTGGAAAGATGCGCGGATTCCAAAGAGTTTTTTATTCAGAAGGCAATCGGCTGGGTGTTGAGAGAGTATGCGAAAACCAATCCCAAAGCCGTGCGTGAATTTGTAGAAGCGACTCCACTTGCGAGTTTGTCCAGGCGTGAAGCGCTCAAGCATCTATCAGGATAGGGTCGTCTGTTGTATCTGTGCTTGATAAAATACGCAAATCTATTGCACAATAAACAAGTACCTTTTTTGAGGTTCATAACGTAATACATAGAGTCAGATATCGTGCGATGCCATAGCTGCTAGTATGTCAAGAAATGACCGCACTGTGGCAAGGATAGGGGATTTTGCCTCATGGAAGTCGACCTGCTAATGTCCATCATAGAGCAATACGGTTACGTAGCGATTTTTTTCATGCTTTGGCTGGGGATTGTAGGCTTGCCGATTCCCGATGAGCTGGTTGTCGCTACAGGAGGATTTCTTGCCTCCATTGGCATGTTAAACCCTTGGTATTCTTTTTTGGCGGGATATTTAGGGGTTGCCTCCGGATTGACGATTGGCTTTTTACTTGGAAAGTACTTTGGGAAACCGATATTGCAGTGGCTGTGCAAAACCGAGAAAATGAGGAACGCCGTGAATCGATCAACGAGCTTGCTGGAGAAGTATGGAACTACTGCTCTTTGCATCAGCTACTTATTTCCGGTTGTCCGTCATGTCGTACCTTATTTGGTCGGGCTTGGTGGTATGACGTTCCGGCGTTATGCGGTGCTGTCATATCCGATCGGGTTGATTTGGACCATCGCCTTTTACTTTCTCGGCCATGTATTCGGTAATAATGTGGAAGCCATTATCGAGGTCATCCGTAAATACGGTTTCTACGCTTTGCTGGTGATCGTGATTGTATTGGCTGTGGTATTTTTCGTACGCAAGCAGTTTATGGCAAATCGGGCATATCGGGCAAAAGGAGAATAAGAAATGTACCATCAACAATTAGCTGCCCACCGCCGCAATTTCATGTTGCTGCTCGTTATTAGTTGGGCCCTCCTCTTGGTCGGATACTTCAATTCGAATGTTTGGGTGCTGGCGGCAGGAGCTTTACTGGTGAATGGCTATGCTTATTACCTGATGCAGGCAGACAAGCGTCTGGCTAAAGAAAAAGGTTTTCGGGTTCCAGAAATGAGCCTTTTTTTGGTCGCATTTTTAGGAGGAGGGATTGGGGCGTTTGAGGGTATGCTCATTCAACGGCATAAGACCAAGCATACCTCTTTTCGCATTCTGCTCCCGCTCTTTTGCATCGCGCAAATCTTGCTAGTTATTTGGGGAATACAACTATATTTGGATAAGAATCTCGTGTCGTAGGTGGCACGGGATTTTCTTTTTGTAAAAAGGATTCTCTTGTTTGAAAATTCAGCCTATAATGGAAGTAACGATGGAACAAGCTGAGGAGGTAGTTATGTCTCAATCGAGCGGCTTAACGAAAGCATACGCACAGCAATTGGATGCACAGGATGAACTCGCGAGCTATCGCGAAGAGTTTTATTTGCTTCCGAGCCTGTATTTGGATGGAAACTCGCTTGGCCTCATGTCAAAAAGAGCGGAAAAGAGCGTCATGGATATGATGCAGTCTTGGAAGGAGCTGGGTGTGGAAGGCTGGACAACGGGTCGTCATCCGTGGTTTTTCTTTTCGGAGAAATTGGCAGAGATGAGCGCAGCGCTTGTAGGGGCAAGCCCGGAGGAAGTGATTGTCACGGGATCTACGACGATCAACCTGCATCAGCTGTCAGCTACCTTCTATCGTCCTGTTGGGAAGAGGTCGAAGGTCGTTGCCACTGAACTGGATTTCCCTACCGATATATACGCACTGCAGAGTCAAATGAAGCTCCGTGGGCTGGACCCGGAAGAGCATTTGGTTCGGGTAGCGTCAAGAGATGGTCGCCTGATCGAAGAAGAGGATATTATCGATGCGATGACGGATGAAGTAGCACTCGTTGTCCTTCCTACCGTCCTGTATCGCAGTGGCCAGCTGCTCGATATCGAACGGTTGACAGCAGCCGCACATGAGAGAGGCATTCTGATTGGTTTTGACGGATGTCACTCTGTAGGAGCGATCCCGCACTCCTTCAGTAAATGGGGAGTGGACTTTGCCTACTGGTGCAACTACAAATACGTAAATGCGGGACCTGGAAGCGTGGGCAGCCTATATGTCAATCGCAAGCATTTTGGCAGGACTCCTGGATTGGCGGGATGGTTCAGCTCGAAAAAGGATAAGCAATTTGACATGGATCATACGCTGGAGGCATGCGAAAGTGCGGGCGCTTACCAGATCGGTACCCCACATATGCTGAGTCTCGCCCCACTGCTTGGTTCGTTGGAAATGTTCCAGGAGGTGTCCATGGAAAAGCTCCGTACCAAGTCGCTCGGCTTAACGCGGTTCATGATGGATTTGATCGAGGTGGAGCTGGCAGACATGGGTTTTACGATTGCGAACCCACAGCAGGACGATCGCCGAGGTGGGCATGTCAGCCTTGAGCACGAAGAGGCCATACGTATATGCAAGGCCTTGAAGGAAGCGGGCATTATTCCTGACTTCCGATCCCCAAACATCATCCGGTTAGCCCCTGTTGCTTTCTATACGACTTATACAGAGGTTTGGGAAAGTGTCCAGATCTTAAAGGCGATCATGCTGGAGAAGAGCTACGAGAAATTTGAAAATAAGCGCGAGGTAGTCGCTTGACAGGTCCGACTTAGGTTGGACCTGTTTTTCTTTTGTAATACGCCATTTACGGGATTTCCTTTCCATTATTGGGCACACTATCCGTACCTGTAGACAGTCTACATTCTACATTCCATGGATAAGGGTGAGCAGCTTGAGCCAGTTTTTTCAAGCATGGAAAAAAAGAAAAGAAGCCCTCCAGTCAAAAACGTTGGAGCAGCACTCCGACAAGAGCATGGAAAGCGTATCGGATGTTGCGCTCACGACAAATGTGGAGGAAAACATCCAATTGATTCAAGCGCAGCTTGGAAAGTGTGACGATCTCGTCGTTCGTCGTTTTCAAACGAAGACAAAGACGCAAGCCGCTATCGTTTTTATAGATGGCATGGTGGATCGAAATGTCATCAGTGATTTTATTATTCGCTATATGACGACTCCCGATATCACCTATAATGATCCGGCGACAAATGAGCTGGATTTGACAGACAAACTGAGGCAGATCGTCCGAAATATTTTGTCTGGATGTGCGGTACTGATCCTCGATGGATGTCAAAATGCTTATTTGAATAACACGAGAGGTTGGGACAGGCGTTCAGTGGAAGAGCCTCAGACGGAATCCGTCGTACGAGGGCCACGCGATGGTTTTTGTGAGACGTTGTGCGTGAATTCAGCACTAATCCGCTTCCGCTTGAAGGACCCGAATCTCAGAGTGCGACATATGGTTGTCGGAGAACGAACGCAGACTGACATTTACATCATGTACGTCGAGGGTATTGCGTATCCCCCGATGGTAGAGGAAGTGATTGCGCGAATCGAGAGTAATGTTCGGGTGGATTCTGTGCTGGAGAGCGGGTACATCGAACAAATGATCCAGGATCGGAGATGGTCTCCATTTCCGCAGATTCAAAATACGGAGCGCCCGGACAAAGTAGTGGCCAATCTTTTGGAAGGGAAGGTAGGCATTCTGGTAGATGGGACTCCGTTCGGATTGATTGCTCCGGCTGTTTTTTCGCAGTTTTATCAGAGTCCTGAGGATTATTACGAGCGGTTTTATATCGCGACTTTGATTCGTTTCATTCGGATTATCAGTATCAGCATTGCCTTGTTGTTGCCGTCTCTTTATATCGCTTTTAGTTCGTTTCATCCAGAGATGATCCCTTCTCGACTGGTCATTGCGATGGCGGCAGGACGATCTACCGTTCCATTCCCTTCTTTAATCGAAGCGCTGTCTATGGAGTTGGCCATTGAAATATTGAGGGAAGCGAGTGTGAGGCTGCCGGGGCCAATCGGTCCTACAATTGGGATTGTTGGGGCACTCGTGGTTGGGGAAGCAGCGGTAACGGCTGGGCTTGTCAGTCCTGTCATGGTGATCATCGTGGCTGTAACGACAATTGGCTCGTTTGCATCCCCAAGTTACAGTGCAGCGATTGCTATACGCATGCTCCGCTTTCCGGTAATGATTCTGGCAGGAATGTTTGGTCTATACGGTATTATGCTGTTTTTGATTGTCATCCTCATTCATTTGTCTTCACTGAAATCGTTTGGAGTGCCCTATATGAGCCCGCTTAGTCCGCTCAACCTGAATGGAATGAAGGACTTGTTCATACGGGCACCCCATCACATGTTGAAAACAAGACCGATGATGTTTCATGTTCAAGATAAAATCCGGATCAGAGAGGAGGATAACCAGAAATGAACAGGAGGGAAGGGCACGGCTGGCACCAGACTCTATCGATGTGGCAGCAAATTTGTCTCATTACAAGTACCTTAATCGGTGTCGGAGTTTTGACCCTTCCTCGCACAACCAGTTCGAAATTATATGAGGCAGGCTGGATCGCCCCTCTGATTGGCTCAGCAGGTGCGTATGTCTCCTTATGGTTAATTGTCAAATTGAGCAAGCGTTATCCAGGGGAAACCTTTATTGAATACAGTCACAAGGTGTGGGGATCGGCCAAACGGCCTTGGGTGGGAAAAGTTTTCAGCCTTCCTTGGATTGGTATCTATCTGGTATACCTGTATTTCTCCACGGCCGTCGTCTCGCGTGTATTTGGTGAGGTAGTTGTCACATCCGTTCTGTTGCAGACTCCGTTGGAAGTTATGCTCATGACGATGTTTTTGTTGATACTATTTTTGTGTATGCATGAGGTGGAGGTAGTAGCGCGAGTAAACGAGCTGCTGTTTCCTTTTATTATCTTTCCCCTTCTTTTTATCGCGATTGCGTCATTTCAAAAGTCGGAAATTGGGAATCTCCTGCCGATTAATCATGTGTCGATCCGATCAATGGTAGAAGGAGTGTACGAAGGAATTTATTCCTATTCCGGTTTTGAAATTATGTTCATCTTTTTCGCCTATGCGCAACAAAACACGAACAGGGAATTAGCGGGATTGTACAGTTTATTGATTGCAGCATCACTCTACATGTTGATTGTGGTCGCGGGTATTTCGGTGTTTGGTTACGAAGAGCTGCAAAGGGTGACGTGGCCGACACTAGAATTGGTCAAGACGACTCAGGTGCCTGGATTGATCTTGGAACGATTGGAGTCCGCTTTTTTGGCAGTGTGGGTTTCGGCTGTTTTTACTACGGTAGCCAATGCGTATTACGTAGTTGTTTATTCATTGAGACAGTTGTTTCGTAAAGGAATCAGGTTTCAAAGAATCGTGGCTTCTGTCCTTCTCATCCCTTTATTCTTCTTTGCCCTCATTCCACAAAATATCACGGAAGTATTCAGTATGGCGTCGTTCCTGGGGTTGTCTAGTCTGGTCATTAATTTGCTGATCCCTGTCGTTTACTGGGTAGCAATCCTCATCCGCGACATGGTGACCCGACGAGAGGGGCGGAATATGGATGGGTAAGTCGCTTAGATACTTCGCTTTATTGATCATCTCTACAATCCTGCTGACAGGGTGCTGGGACAGACGTGAATTGGAAGAACGCGCATCGGTGTTGGCCATTGCGATAGATCAGGATGAAAAAAATGAAAATCTGTACAAAATAACCGTCCAAATCCCTATTCCCATCAAAATCGCGGGGAGTAGCGGGAAGGGCGGAGGAAATAATGCGGATGCCGTGAAAATCATGAGCGTGACAGGAAGAACGGTGACAGATGCTTCCAACAACTTGCAAATGCGGCTAAACCAGCGATTGTTTCTTGGACATACGCGTATTCTTGCCGTAAGTGAGGAGATTGCTAGAAAGGGAATCCAAGATATTATGGACAGTTTTCGTCGCGAACCGCAAATACGGAGACTTCTGTGGCCGATCGTCGTGAAGGGCAAAGCGTCGACCTTGCTGGAAATCAAACCGAGAATCGAGCCGATTCCAGTCGTCTATATGATGGGGCTGATCGAAAATGGCATGAAATTAGGAAGAATTCCAGACCAAACGTTGGGCGACTATTTCAATCAGACCTCTAATCTAACCATGGAGCCGTTTTTGAATTACGTAGAGGCAAGAAATAATGAGGTGAGCTGGAAAGGGGTTGCTGTTTTTCGCGGACACAAAATGGTGGGGATATTGGATCACGTGCAGTCATGGGTATTACTTCAGCTGCGAAATGAAAAACCAGGTGGAGACATTGTGATTCCCTTGCCGAAAACCAAGAACGGATATGTGAGCTTTCGTCCGCATTTTGCAAAAAAAAAGGTGATCATTCACAAATCCACTTCCGCTACCTATCAATGCGAGCTCCAAGGAGACATTGTCGAACTTACAGAAAACCTGAAAATGCCTCCAGAGCAATTCATCCTACAAATGCAAGCGCTTATTAAAAAAGAAATGGAGAACCGCGCAAAGAAGCTCTTGCAGCAATTACAAAAGCAGTACAATAGTGACATTTTGAAACTGGGACTTACACTGCGTGCAAAGCATTACCAAGACTACTGGAAAACGCACAACTGGAAGCAAGATTTCAAGGATTTTCCGATTCGTGTTACATACACAATCAAGCTGCGCCGTCTTGGTATGGAAATGCAATAGGAGAGCGATCACTGTGGAGAATCAGAAACGGAATTTTGGTACCTGGCAACTGACAAGCATTATGGTCAGTTCGATGATCGGGGTGGGTATCCTCATCATCCCGAGAACGGCAACCGAACTTCTTCATCAAATGGGGTGGATAGGCCCTATTGCAGGTGCTTTCATAGCACTCGTGGCTGTGGCGGCTATCGTTTATTTAGGCAACCAGTTTCCTGGCCTTACCTTTGTGGAATTTATGCCGAAAATATTTGGTGTTGCCATCGGTACCCTGTGTATATTTCTTTTCATACTCTATCAGTTCCTTAATGCGGGAATCACAGCCAGATTGTTCGGGGAAGTCGTCGTGACCTCCGTATTGCAGCAAACACCACTGGAAGTAATTATCATCACGCTGCTATTGTTGGTCGTGTTTCTTTGTTGTCATGAGATTGAAGTTGTGGCAAGGGTAAATGAGCTGTTGATTCCTTTCCTCCTTTTGCCGTCTCTCTTGATTCCGCTCGTCTCCTTCATGAACGCAGATTGGTACAATTTATTGCCATTCCGATTCGAGTCATGGACAAACGTCATGAAAACGGGGCTGAATACGTATACGCTCTACACTGGGTATGAGTTGTTAATGGTTTACTTTGCCTTCGCTATTCCCGGGGCAAGGCTAGGGGTGGCTAGCATGACAGGTATGAGCTTTGCTCTTGTCGTTTATGTGATTACAGTTGTCGCAGGCATTACTGTATTTGGCTATGAAGAATTGCAGAGGCTGGTGTGGCCTACACTTGAACTGGTCAAGGTAACGCAGAAAACCGGCTGGTTTTTGGAGCGTTTTGAGTCCGCCTTTCTTGCGATTTGGGTTGCTTCCGTATTTACAACAATCGGGAATATGCTTTACGCGACGATTTTTTCATTGCGGCGCTTTTTTCACAAAGGCATTCGTTTTCAGCAAATCACCGCGATTGTGATCATGGTGCCTCTTTTTTTCCTAACGTTAGTGCCGCAAAATATAGTGGAGCTGTTTTCTTATACACAGCATTTGACCAATGTAGGATATTTGATCACCATCATTATCCCTATCTTGCTGGCAATCACTCAATTCATACGCAATCAGTTCAACAAAGGTCGAGAAGTGAACAATGAAAAGGGAGGGACATAGGAGCCCCTCCCTTTGTAGCATGTCTGTTCGAAGAAGAAATGGTTAGATTGGCTTTTCGGCTTGCTCAGGCAAGTGTTCCGCGATAGTCGTAATCATGGATTGACGTGAGGAAGCATCACTGTTTTGCCACAGAACTTCAAACAAAACGCCTAACCCCGGCAGTGTCTTCTCCTGACCGCTTGAGATAGCATCACTGATGGTCTCTTCCACTTCGTTTGGATCTGAGCCTTGCATTTTGTACATGATCGCTTGACGTAAATTGAGTGAGGCAATATTCATGACCGCGCTTGCACCTCTCTTGTGAGAATGAATTCAAGAAATAGTATTTGTAAACGCTGATTTGTCATACCATGCTTTTCGTACAAAACGTTCATGACCGTTTTGTGGGGGATGTTTTGGTTGTGCTATAATGCTTGTTATTGGTAAGTTCCGTAAAGGGGAAGATTAACATGTCCAAGCAATTTGCCATTATCGGGATGGGACGTTTTGGTTCTAGCGTGGCGAGAACGCTGTACGAGATGGATTATGAAGTGATGGGTATAGATGAGAACGAGGAGCGCATTAACGAAAATATTCAGTATGTAACGCACGCGGTAGCAGCTGATTCTACGGATGAACGCGCCTTGAAGGAAATCGGCATCCGCAATTTTGACGTAGTTGTCGTGGCCATTGGGGTCGATATTCAGGCGAGTATCCTGACGGTGTTGACGCTGAAAGACTTGGGTGTTAAAAAGATCGTGGCAAAAGCACAGAATGAGCGTCATGGACAGGTACTGTACAAGGTGGGAGCTGACCGTGTCGTATTCCCTGAGCGTGACATGGGGGTTCGGGTCGCCCACAATCTGATCTCTTCGAACGTACTTGACTTTATTGAGCTGGCAGAGGACTACAGCGTAGCGGAGGTAGTCGTGTCGTCCAAGCTGGTCGGTCAAAACTTGCGCCAACTGGATATTCGGAAAAAATACGAGGTCAACGTGATTGCCATCAAAAGCGGAGATAAATTCAATATCGCTCCTAGCCCGGATGAAGTCATCCAATACGGCGACGTGCTTGTGGTGATCGGGAACAACAAAGACTTACGCGAATTTGAGGAGCGGGCATAGGTTTATGACAAATGATATCATTACTTCAGTACAAAACCCTCTGGTAAAGCGATTGCACCAGTTGCTATCACGGAAAGGACGAGAAGAGCAGCAGCGTTTTCTCGTAGAAGGGGCGCATCTGGTAGAAGAGGCGCTAAAAAGTGGGGCGGAGGTAGTCACGGTGATTTACGATCAGCAGCGTGACATGGACCCTGCTTGTCAGCGTGCTTTGGCTAATCATCCGGAAGCTGTTCAGGTCATTGCTGCGTCAGAGACAGTGCTGGCGAAGCTGTCCGAAACGAAGTCACCGCAAGGAATTGTGGCCGAAGTGAAAAAAACAGCAGCAGATTGGGCAAAATGGGTGGATCAGAAGAGAGAGGAACAAGGAAGCTTACTGCTCCTCTTTTTGGACGAAATACAAGACCCGGGCAACCTCGGCACGATTTTGCGTACAGCAGAAGCGGCTGCAATCGATGGTGTTGTACTGGGGAGTGGCAGTGTCGATATTTACAATGGAAAAGTGGTACGGGCAACAATGGGGGCACTGTTCCGCATCCCGGTCTTTACGCAATCGTTAGTTGACACGGCTGATGAATGGAAGGCAAAGGGAGGGAGAGTTCTCATTTGTTCGTTGGAGCAAAACAGTGTTTCCTATGACGAGGCTGATTATGCGGGTCTGACGGCACTGGTCATTGGCAATGAAGGAAGAGGTGTCTCCAAAGAGATGTTTGCCAAAGCTGATCAATTCGTCCACATTCCGCTTTACGGCGGAGCGGAGTCGCTGAATGCAGCGGTTGCGGCAGGAATATTTGTCTATGAGGCACAGCGCAAAAGAAGATAATAGGGAAAGCCGACATCCGAGAAGAATAAGGATGATCGGCTTTGTTTGTGTGATCCACCGAAAAGGATTACATGGGACCTACATTAAAATGGAAGATATACACTTGCGTACCACCGTAATAGACATCAACCTTGTAGTAGCCTGGAGACGATGCAATCACTCGGCCTTGGGAATCGATGCTAATCCCACCCCTTGTCGACTCGTATGAGATAACACTCGTATGGTTGTTGGTTGGGAGTCTGTCATAAATAGGGTTTTGATAAATGTCCAGATTAACGTTGACTTCTGTAACGCTTGACATGGCAACCACTGCCTGCGAAGGCTTGTTCGAAACCTCGGCAGCACTTGCACCAGCTTGTCCTGCCAAAAGCAATGGGATTGCCAGCAGACTTGACGCGATAAGATTCCACTTTTTCACAAGAATCACTCTTTTGTATTATATAGATAAAATATACTATTTTACCATATTTTTTCAATTTTTGCATATAAAAAAAGATCGGCATGTCTAGCCGATCTTTTGCTCGTTCTTCTTCTCTTTAAACTCTTCACGCGCGAGTTGCCATTGATCCTGCGCCATCCGGATAATGCCGCTCTCAATGGTATGGTTGCGAAAGGCGAGTGCCTTGCCGAAATATTTAATGGCTAAGTCAAACTTTTCGAGTCTGCGATAGAGCTCACCAATCAAGTACAGCAAGCGGACTTCGGTCATTTCTTTGTCACCGCGTGTATAATCGGAATGAATATACGATTGTTCATATTCTTCCACGGCCATATCGATAAAGCGCATTTCTTCCGTGACATTTTTTTGGTATCGATAAAGCCATGCAAGGCGCAAATACAGACCCGCTTTTACGGAATGGGGCTGATCTGTTATTTCAGCTGCATAAATAGCGAGCTTGTAGCTGACAATGGCTTCTGGTACGTGTCGAACCTTGCCAAAATCTTTTGGCTTCCATTTCGAGGAGATTTGTTCATCCACAATCTGCTTTTGCCAGGGGGCGAGCTTGTCCCGGAATTGATCCGTAAAAGCAAAGCCGCATTCAGGGCAGACATTGACGGTATATAAAATGGGATTTAAAGATTGTTCTTTAAAAGTGGTATAAAAATCGCTGTCGCGGTTGACCATCGTCAACGTGCCGCTTCTGATCCTTTTGGTCGAAAAGGTCGCTTGGCAATGGCGGCAGCTGCTTGTCTTATCGTAAAGGGCGGAAACATTATCTATCATGTCAAAATCCCCTTTCGAATGGGTAACATACACATGAAAACACAATCTGGATATGTAACATTTGTAGAATTGAAAGTTCTCTCTTGTTACGCTATAATTTTCCTTACGTCACAATTATAACGTAAAGCGATGACGGAGACTAGTACGCAGGACCTATCTGTTTTTCCAGGGAGAAGATGCCACAGACTGCGAGCATCTTTAACATGATAGCTGCCGAATTCACTCCAAAGCCGCACTCTGAACCGCTTTTCGCGCAGTAGGAGCAGCCGGGTCATACCCGTTACCAATGATCTGAAGTGAGACAAATGTCTCTTTCCACTAGTGATATTGTCATGGATTTGTCACAGGGTGGAAGCGAATTGTCTAACAAGGGTGGTACCGCGAGAAAAAAGTAACTCGTCCCTTTTTGAGGGGCGGGTTTTTCTTTTTCCAAAACAGAAATAAAGGAGCGATTCGAAGTGCAAACTCGGTTGCAAGAAATGAAAGAGTCCGCACTGGGCCAAATCAGCCAAGTGACAGAAGCCGCACAACTTCAGGATTTGCGCGTCAAATACCTGGGGAAAAAGGGCGAGTTGACAGAACTGCTGCGCGGCATGGGCAGCCTGTCCCCAGAAGAGCGTCCAGTTGTCGGTCAGCTGGTGAATGAAGTAAGGGAAGCGCTGGAGGCAGCGTTCTCCGGTAAACAAAAAGCATTTGAAGAAGCGGCTCTCTTTGCCAAGCTTTCTTCTCAAACGATCGATGTGACACTGCCAGGACGCCCAGTACCAGCAGGCACCATGCATCCGCTTTCTCGGATCATTGAAGAGATCGAGGACATCTTCATTGGCCTAGGCTTCGAGGTGGCAGAAGGTCCTGAGGTTGAAATGGACCACTTCAACTTCGAGATGCTGAACCTGCCGAAGGATCACCCGGCACGCGATATGCAAGATACGTTTTACGTCACAGAAGAGCTGCTGCTCCGTACGCAGACATCCCCTGTGCAAGCACGTACAATGTTGAAAAAAGAAGGCAAGACCCCGCTCAAAATGATCTGTCCGGGTAAAGTGTATCGCCGTGATGATGACGATGCGACACATTCCCACCAATTCACGCAGATCGAGGGTCTTGTGATTGATAAAAAAATCGGGATGAGTGACTTGAAAGGTACCCTCTTGACGTTTGCCCGTCAAATGTTCGGGGAAAATCAGCAAATTCGTCTGCGCCCAAGCTTCTTCCCGTTCACGGAGCCTTCCGTAGAAGTAGACCTGCAATGCTTCAACTGCGGCGGTCACGGTTGCCGTGTATGTAAGCAAACCGGCTGGATCGAGATTTTGGGTGCTGGTATGGTACACCCGCGCGTACTGGAAATGGCTGGCTACAACCCTGAGGAAGTCAGCGGCTTTGCATTCGGTATGGGTGTGGAACGAATTGCGATGCTCAAATACGCGGTAGAGGACATCCGCCATTTTTATACCAACGACGTTCGTTTCCTGCGTCAGTTCAATCGAGGCTAGAGAGGAGAGGTAAAGATGAAGGTATCGTACCAATGGTTATCTGAATACGTCGATCTGAGTGGAACGACGCCCCAGGAGCTGGCTGAAAAGCTGACTCGCAGCGGGATTGAAGTAGACGCAGTTGAATCGCGCAACGAAGGTGTATCCGGTGTTGTGATCGGTTATGTAAAAGAACGCAGCAAGCACCCAGATGCAGACCGTCTCAACGTATGTGTGGTTGATGCAGGACAAGGAGAAGACCTGCAAATCGTTTGTGGTGCAGCGAACGTAGACAAGGGACAAAAAGTTCTCGTTGCCCTGATCGGTGCGAAGCTCCCAGGTGGTCTTAACATCAAGCGTTCCAAGCTACGCGGTGTAGAATCCCAAGGAATGATTTGCTCTGCAAAAGAATTGGGCTTAAACGACAAGCTTTTGGCAAAAGATCAGCAAGAAGGCATTATGGTCCTGCCAGCGGATGCGGAGATCGGAATGGATGCTGTTTCGTACCTCGGCTTGGATGACTACGTGCTGGAATTGGGATTGACCCCGAACCGTTCGGATTGCTTGAGCATGTTGGGGGTTGCTTACGAGGTTGCTGCTATCTTGGGCAAAGAAGTGGTATTCCCGCAAATCGAGCTGACCGAAAACGGTGGCGACAACCCGATCCAAGTTAAGATCGATGCGACAAATGAATGCTATCAATACCACGGTCGTCACTTCACCAACGCCAAAATCGCGACATCTCCGCAATGGATGAAAAATCGCCTGATGGCAGCAGGAATTCGTCCAATCAATAACGTGGTAGACGTAACGAACTACGTCCTGCTCGAGTACGGTCAGCCGCTGCATGCTTTCGATGCGACACAGGTAGCTGATCGCTCTATTGTCGTTCGACTGGCAAACGAGGGCGAAAAGCTTGTGACATTGGACGATCAAGAGCGCGCGCTGGATGCACAAACCTTGCTGATTGCCGACCAGACCAAAGGCTTGGCGATCGCTGGTGTAATGGGCGGAGCGAACTCCGAAATTACTGGTGAGACGAGTGAAATCATTCTCGAAGCAGCTTGGTTCACGCCAAAAACAGTGCGTCGCACAGCTCGTATGCTCGGCATGCGTACAGAAGGCTGCGTACGTTGGGAAAAAGGCGTTGATCAAGCACGTGTACAAGAAGCTGGTGAGCGCGCCGCTGCGCTAATTCAGCAATTGTCTGGGGCAACCGTATCCAAAGGAATCAGCTCTGCTGTTGTAAGCGAAGCTGCGCCTGCTGTTGTTTCCGTTACGCTTGCAAAAATCAATCAGCATCTCGGAACCGACATGTCTGCTTCTGATGTATCGCCGATTTTCGAGCGTCTGCAATTCCCGTATGAAGTAGCGGGCGAGAAATGGACGGTAACTGTTCCAACGAGACGTGGCGACATTACGCTGCCAGAGGATTTGGTGGAAGAGGTTGCACGTCTGTACGGCTACGACAACATTCCGACCAGCTTGCCTTCTGGTTCGACCACACAGGGACAGCTGACAAAAGAACAGCAATTGCGCCGTACGATCCGTCATCACCTGATCGGTACTGGTATGAATGAAGCAATTTCCTATGCACTGGTTCATCCAGATCGTGTTGAGGCAGTAGCGGGTCTGCATCAGGAAAAAGTAAACCCTGTTGCGCTCATGATGCCAATGAGTGAAGACCATAGCGTTCTGCGCACGAGCTTGATTCCTAGCCTCTTGGAAACAGTCGCTTACAATAAAAACCGCCAAAACCACGATGTTGCGATTTTCGAATTGGGCCGTGTGTTCTTGACAAAAGAAGAAACACTCACCCAGCTTCCGGAAGAGCGTCTGTATGTAGCGGGTGCATTGACTGGACAACTGCTCACACAAAACTGGATGGGCGCCAAGCAGCCTGTTGATTTCTTCCAAACCAAAGGGATTGTGGAATCACTCTTCGCTCGGTTGGGCATCCAAGCTACCGAGTACAAAGCAGTCCAGGACATCGCAGGTATGCACCCAGGACGTACAGCAGAGGTATGGGTAGGAGAAAAACGTCTGGGCTATCTGGGGCAAGTTCATCCGGGCACAGAAAAAGCGTATGATCTGTCCGAAACGTACGTATTCCAGTTGGATGTAGCTGTTTTGATTGATGTAGCTACCGAGGTTGGACATTACAATCAGCTGCCGAAGTCCCCTGCGGTAACGCGTGACTTGGCTCTCGTTGTCGATCGCAGTGTAGCTGCTGGTGCATTGGAAGCAACGATTCGTGAAGCGGCAGGAGAGCTGCTTGAGTCCGTAACCCTGTTCGATGTATACATGGGTGAGCGTATTGCCCAGGATAAGAAGAGCATGGCATTTGCCCTCGTATTCCGTCACGCAGAGCGTACCTTGCAGGACGAAGAGATTCAACAAGTGACTACTGCTGTCATCGAAGCCTTGAAAAACAACACAGGTGCTGAACTGCGCATGTAACACAGCTTGACGAACTCTGACATTTTCAGTAACCTAAAAAAGGATAATGTAGAGCAAAGGTCGCAGTAGGGAGGTACCTCTCGTGCAAGGTGATGGGAAAAATCGTTTGACGGTGGACATCTTTGGCCAACAATACCGGCTCAGCGGCAAGGCAAGTGTCAATCACATACGCATGGTGGCCGGTTTCGTTGATGACAAGATGAACGAAATCGCAAACGGCAACCATCGACTGGATACTGCCAAAATTGCCGTACTTTCTGCAGTCAATATCGCGGATGAATACTTCCGCTTACGTCAGGAGTACGAAGAACTGCTGAAAATCATTCAGGAAGAGGCAAAGGCTAAACCGATAGATTAAGGAAAAGAGGGGCGAAATGCCTCTCTTTTCACGTTGTGGGTAAAAGGAGAAGAGCCACCCCGTCTTTGATGGGATGGCTCTTTGTTGCATTTTTCCTATGTCTCCTGCTTGTTCCCGGCATCTCCATTGCGCAAATCCATATGGGTTTTGATCGGGATAAACAAGTCGATGATCCCAATCACCAAGGAAGCCAGGAGCGCTCCAAGAATCGTTACGCGGAAGCCAGAGACGATGAACTGTGTGAGATAAATCACGACGGCACTGACCAAGAAGCCGATAATACCCCGATTGTACGGCGAAATTCGTTCTCCGAAGATGGCTTCTACGGCCCAGCCAATCAGTGCGATGACAACGGCCGCGAGCAGAGCTGTCCAAAAACTGCTAACTGAAAAGCCGGGGACCAGAAAGCCGACAAACATCAGGACTACGGCAGCGACGATAAAGCGGACGATATGGCGCATGATCGTCAAGTGTACTCCTCCTTTAGGGTTGTTTCACCTTTCATTCTCTCACGCAAGGAGCTGAACTATGCCAAACGAAAACGTGTAAAATTATCCTTCGCTAGTGGTGCCTGTCCGAAGCTATCCGTTGCCCAAGTTTTCTAAGCTCCGCTGCCATGCTATAATGGGGAGATATCGTAATGATTGCCGGTACAGACCGTCGCTCCCGCCCGCACGGTACAACGGTCGCCGCTGGATAAAGAAGGAGGAGCACAGTGGAACAACGGGTTTTAAAGACGTTAGAATACGATAAAATAGTCGCCCTGTTGATTGACAAGGCATCTTGCACATATGGAAAAGAAAAAGCATCAGAGCTGATTCCTTTTTTACGCTTGGATGAAGTCATTACTGCTCAGCAAGGGACTGAACAAGCAGCAACCGTGTTACGCTTAAAAGGCAGCGTACCGCTCGGAGGCATTCGCGATATCCGCGGCCCCGTACAGCGTGCCAGATTGAACGCCATGCTCGCCCCGATGGAATTGCTGGATATCGCCAGCACCGTTATGGCCGGACGCAGGCTCAAGACGTTTTTGCTCGATATGTGTGACGATCACGAGCTGCCATTATTGCAACAGCAGGCAGAACGTATTGAGGGCCTGCGCGAGTTGGAAACCGAAATTCGCCGCTGTGTTGATGAAAACGGCGATATTTTGGACAGTGCGAGTCTTGAATTGCGTCAGGTGCGTCAGGAGATTAGACAGCTCGAGTCGCGCATTCGCGAAAAGCTCGATCAAATGACACGCTCGTCTACGTACCAAAAAATGCTGATGGAAAACATCGTTACGATTCGTGGAGATCGTTTCGTCATTCCAGTGAAGCAGGAGTATCGTTCGGTATTTGGTGGAATTGTTCACGATCAGTCGGCATCCGGAGCGACGCTCTTTATTGAACCGGAAGTGATCGTCGAGATGAACAATAAGCTTCGCGAGCTTCGTCTGCGCGAGGAGCGTGAAGTGGAGCGCATTCTGTATGTGTTGACGGAGCAAGTATCCTTTGCGGTAGAGGCTTTGGTCGAGAATACAGAAGCACTGACAGAGCTCGATTTTATGTTTGCCAAGGCGCAGCTTGCCTGGAGCATGAAGGCGATTTGTCCACGCATCAATGATCGCGGATACGTGAACATGCGAAAAGCGCGTCATCCACTCATTCCACGTGAAGTTGTCGTTCCAGTAGATGTGGAGCTAGGTGGAGAGTATCAGGCGATTGTTGTGACGGGTCCGAATACAGGGGGGAAAACCGTTTCCCTCAAAACAATCGGACTGCTGTCCTTGATGACGATGGCGGGCTTGCATATTCCGGCGGAGGAAGAGAGCGAGATGACTGTATTCTCCTCCATTTTTGCCGATATCGGGGATGAGCAATCCATCGAGCAGAGCCTGTCTACATTCTCGAGCCATATGACCAATATTATTCAAATCTTAGCGAAAATGGATGACAAGAGCTTGGTGTTGTTTGACGAGCTAGGCGCAGGAACAGACCCAACAGAGGGTGCTGCTTTGGCCATGTCCATCATCGACCATGTGATTGATTCCGGTGCGAGATTGGTTGCAACGACTCACTACAGTGAACTGAAGGCGTATGCCTACGATAGACCCGAAGTCATCAACGCCAGCGTAGAATTTGACGTACAGACGTTGCGTCCTACTTATCGCTTGCTCATCGGGGTGCCTGGCAGATCCAACGCGTTTGCCATCGCAAGACGCTTGGGATTGCCGGAACACATCATTGATGTAGCGCGTGGCTCGATCAGTGAGGAAGACAATCAGGTCGAGAGCATGATTGCTTCGTTGGAGCGTAATCGCAAGTCGGCGGAAGCAGACAGGTTGGCAGCAAAGGCAGCCCGCCAGGAAGCGGAAGAACTGCGTAGACAGCTCGAGGAAGAGCGCGCCCAATTTGCTGAAGAGAAAAACAAACGAATGGAGCGAGCAGAAGACGAAGCGCGAATTGCCGTCCAACTCGCAAAAGAAGAAGCAGAAACGATCATTCGCGAGCTGCGCGAAATGATGGCAGAAGGCATGGAAATCAAGGAGCATCGTCTCATCGATGCGAAGAAGCGCTTGGGCAATGCCGTGCTTGAGCTGGAGAAGGAAAAGGTGAAGAAGCCGGCAAAAGCAGTTCGCGCCACGCAGATCAAGGTGGGCGACGAGGTAATGGTGACGAGCTTCGGACAAAAAGGAACCGTGCTGGAAAAGGTAAACAATGAAGAGTTCCTCGTGCAGATCGGGATCATGAAAATGAAAGTAAAGCGCGATGATATGCATGTACAAAACTCCATCCAGCAAAAACCGCAAGCGGCTCCGTATACCTCTGTGAAACGTCGCAGTGACAATATCAAGATGGATCTCGACTTGCGCGGCTACAACGTCGAGGACAGCATTCGGGAAATCGATCAGTTTTTAGATGATGCACTGCTGGCAGGCTTGCACTCGGTGTCTATTATTCACGGACACGGGACAGGAGTACTGCGCAAAGGCGTGCACGAGTATTTGCGGAGTCATCGTAATGTAAAATCCTTCCGCTTGGGCGGTCAAGGAGAAGGCGGCGTAGGTGCTACCATTGCCGAATTGAAATAAGAGGTCGGGAGGGACATATGGAAAGCCTTCTACACAATCCATATTTTGCAACTGCAGCTTATTTTACAGTGTCTGGACTGGCGATGGTTTTATTCTTAGCCATTTTTGAACTGGTGACGCGATATCGTGTTTGGGAAGAATTGAAGCGTGGGAACATGGCAGTAGCAATGGCAACAGGCGGGAAAATTTTTGGGATCGCGAACATTTTCCGTTATTCCATTCAGGCGCATTTGTCTTTGGGCGAAGCGTTGATTTGGGCGACATTCGGATTTTTCCTGTTGCTGTCTGCGTACTTCATTTTTGAATTCATGACCCCAACGTTTAATGTTGATCAGGAAATTGCGAAGGATAACAGGGCCATTGGCTTTATTGCGATGGTCCTGTCCATCGGTTTTTCGTATATCATAGGGGCATCCTTGCCTCGTTAGACGGGTTGAACGATATTTCAAACGAGAGTATAATTTGATTTGGCGAAAGAGTACCAAACTATTCTGCCCAATCAACGTCCTTTTTACGAAAAAGAGGACAAGCCAAGATTGTATGGGGGAGGAACAGCCTTGGAAACGTTGTACAAGGTCCTCATCGGATTGTGTGTGCTTTTTGTCGCTGCAGGTGTTTACTACCTGTCCTAAAAATATACGCAAGTTGGCCGCGTGACTTCTACAGTCATACGGACCTTACTTGGAGAATGTGAAAGAGGAGATACGCAATGACTCAACCTGTACGCGTAGCTGTTGTGGGATTGGGGTTTGTAGGCTTGCCGTTGGCGCTTACCTATGCCATGAAAGGAGCAAACGTCATCGGTATTGACGTCTTACCGCATGTCGTCGATGAGATCAATGCGGCACATTCCCATCACCTTGAGTCCTATCAGGGAAAAACGTTGCCAGAGATCCTCAAAGAGCAGATTGAAGCAAAACGTTTCCGTGCAACGTCCTCCTACGAGGAAGCTGCTGCGGAAGTCCATAACTATATTGTAACAGTTGGGTTGCCTGTTCATAACGGCGATCCTGATCTCGGACCGCTGAAAAGCTGTGCACAGTCGCTCGGTCGTGTACTGAAAAAAGGCGATACGATCATGATCCGCAGTACCGTCGTACCAGGAACGACAGAAGATGTGATTCTGCCGATTTTGGAGGAAACAAGCGGCCTTGTTGCGGGTGTCGATTTCTACCTGACATACTGCTCGGAGCGAATTGCAGAAGGGCGTGCTTTTGAAGAGTTCATCCATATGCCGCTCGTTTTGGGTGGCATCAATGAACAAAGCGCTGAAAAAGGTAAAGAGTTGTTGTCCTTCATCAGCGAGACCGACATTACGATTACGGATATCCGCGTAGTCGAGACAGCAAAAGTCATCGAGAACATCCAGCGTGATGTGAACATTGCGATGGTGCAGGAATTCGCTCGTTTCTCTGAGGCATTTGGCATCGATACGTTCGAGCTGATCAAGGTTGCTAATACGCACACACGTGTAAACCTGTTATCGCCAGGACCGGGTGTAGGCGGCTTCTGCTTGCCGAATGCGTTGTACTACTTGCAGCCTAAAGCACGTGAATTGGAAGTAAACCTGCCGATTCTGCAATTGGCTCGCAACACGAATGATGCGGTACCTGAAGTGTTGATCGGCATGCTCGAGCAAGCTTTGAAGAAGAATGGCAAGACATTGGCAGGAAGCCGTGTAGCTGTGTTGGGAATGGCGATGAAGGACTTTTCCAATGACGACCGCGTAAGCCCTGTCCACGACCTGATCAAGGTGCTCATGGCAAAAGGAGTAGACGTTCGTTCCTACGATCCGGCTGTTCCGACTGTGTATGATCACAAGGTTGACAGCCTGGACAAAGCAGTGAATGGAGCAGATGCGTTGATCCTGACAGCTGTACAAACGGAATTTGCTGAGGCAGATTGGGCACAGGTTGCTGAAAAGATGGCTGACGCACCGATCCTCTTCGATACAAAGAACCGCATCCCGCGTGACCTTGTCAGCAAGGCGACAGTGGTGCGCATTTAATTCTTGAACAAGTTCCACTGACTTGAATGCCAAAACCTCTCTAAACGCACGTAAAAGCGTTTGGAGAGGTTTTTTTCATAAAGTAGTGAACCATATTGAACGAGAGAGCCAATACATGGTGTATACAATTTCAGGGGGCCCTCCGATGAATGATCAAATGTTAGAACTGTGGCTGGACCGTTTGCGTGAAGGAGATCAAGAAGCTTTTGAGGTGATCTACAGCATGACGCGGACAAAAATTTACGGTACCGTAGCAGCCATGGTCACGAATAAAGAAGATGTTCATGATATTGTAAGCGAAATTTACTATCAGCTATGGAGATCACTGCCTGCCTATGATCGCAAGCGTCCGTTTCTTTTCTGGGTGAATGGGATTGTCATTAGACAGGTGAATAACTGGCGTAGACAGATTTGGAGAAGATTCCGTCTGTTAGAACGAAAACAGAGCTTGGAAGAAGAGCAACATGTCGAAACACCGGATGAGCCAATGCTTGCGATGGAGTCTGCCACAGAGATGCAGCAAGCAATCCAAAAGCTGCCGTTCAAGCTGCGGATCGTCGTGATTTATCGGTATTACTACGATTATACGTACGATCAGATTGCCGAATTGCTGCAAATACCTGTGGGGACAGCAAAATCGAGAAATCATCTAGCATTAAAGCGAATCCGCGAGTGGATTGACGTCGAATGGAATGAGGAGGCACTCCAAACATGTCTATCGAAAAAATCATAAAACAGTCACTCACCAAACAAATGGACGAAACCACGATCCCTGATGAACTCGATCAGCGCATCAGGCAGTCCTTTCATCGCTATCACAAAAAAAAGGAGACTGTATCGATGAAGAAAAAATTACTTATGATGGGATTAGTTGCTGCTATTATACTGCCGACTGGAGTATATGCGGCTTTAAATGGAACCTCTTATTTTGCAGACAATCCAAAAGACTTGAACGGTTTGGTGGGTGAAGAGGTTAAGCAAGCAGCGGCAAAAGGGTTGTCCATTCCGATCGATCAAAAAATTACCGATCAGGGGATTACGATTCATTTTACGGAAGTGTATGCGGAAGATAGCAAGGTTCTGCTGCACTATCGCATTGAACAACAAAATGGAGAACTGGTGCCTTTCGAATTCAATACGACAGGTTTAGATGTGGTAGGCGAAGAAAATGGCAATCCCGTGTACCAGGATAAAGGCTTGGAAGGTACAAGTTTCCTAAGCTTTTTCGGGGCCAGCAAAGAAGGTTATTTGCCTTTCTACTTAACAGACGAGTCCGGTAAGGAATTAGACGTGGGAATAGCCGATCATAACAAGCCAGAGGGCGTTCTTGCCTTCACCTCGCGTGAATTCAAGCTACCACAGCCACTCACTTTAAATATCGATGTGAACCGGATCGGTAAAACAAAGGGCAACTGGAAGGGACAATTTATTGTGGACCAGAGCAAAGCCAAAGAAGCAACAGAGGCTGCGAAGTAGGAGAAAAAAATTCGGTCATGTATAATAAGCCTCGTAAATGGCAATAGTAACCGAGGTAAGACAATATTTCAAATGTCATGTAAGGGTTACATGCTAGGAGGCAAAAATGGAACGTGGAAGAGTAAAGTGGTTTAACAGTGAAAAAGGTTTCGGTTTTATCGAGCGTGATGGTGGAGATGACGTATTTGTTCACTTCTCCGCTATTCAAGGCGAAGGGTACAAATCCTTGGACGAAGGGCAAGAGGTGGAGTTTGACGTAGAAAACGGTCAACGCGGTCCTCAAGCGACGAACGTTCGGAAATTATAAAAGCTGAAACGACAAGCAGACTCACATGGTGGGTCTGCTTTTTTATTTGGGTAGTAACTACAGTGGAGGAAAGAAGTGAATTTCCAGTCTACGCTTCGGAATACGAACAATAGTATATTTTTTGCAAATCCACATCATTTGTCCAACACGCTTTGTCCGTCTTTCGCATTTACATGTAGTAGTCTCATGTAAAGGAATGAACTGCACATGTCCCGTCGGAAGGATAAACTGACAGTCATTTACCAAAAGGGTAAAAAGCGAATGGTCGTGAAGACATTTTTGCGTGAAACCAGTAGAGTGGTTGTCGTACTCAATACGCAGTTTACGAATGCCCCAAACACCACCCAAATTGCCAGTGGAGCAGGACGAAGCGGTGCTGCCGGTAATGATGCCGCCATCGATTCATCGAACACACTGCAACAACAGAGCGTGGGAGCTGGTGGAATTGCGCGAAATCGGGGAATGGCCGGCAAGCAATCGGAGTATCATGGTCATCATAAGGGCAAAAAGAAAAATGGAAAAGAAGCCATTGTGGTGATAAACGATCAAGTAGTCAAGCTGGCAAGACGTCTTAGAAATGCTTCCGCCACACAAGTTGCAGGTGGGGGTGGCACGTACAGTACAGGTGGTACGAATGCTGCGATTGAAAGCTCCAACACGAAGCAACAGCACGCTGTTGGAGGCGGGCCAGGCTCTCGGGCATCCAATCGAGGAATGAACAACAGACAGAAGGAGAAAGCGAAGGGAAAAGCAATAGCAAGAAAGGGAAAAAGAGGCTTCCGGCCACAAGTAGCGCGGAAACGGAAGAATAGGCGAGCTTGAATAATCTACCGCCAAAATGGAGAACGGAAGAACTGATTTCAGCCCTTCCGTTCCTTCCTTTATTCTTTTTAAAAAAATTCAGCACCGGATGCCAGGTTCAGCATAGCGCGCATTGTTTTGTACATATCCTGCGGATTGGCTGCATTGTAATAAACTGTGTTTGTTGCTGTTTCATAACGCGTGCCCGGGACAATTGCGGCCATCTCGGCTTGTCCTGCGTGTGAGAATTCCATCGCCAGCTCTACAGGTACAGCTGTACGGAATGGCTGGATGTTGTTCCGGTTGCGCAAGGCATTGGCTGTCTTGCGTTTCAGTTCAGCGGTCGCTTCTTCGCGCGAGAGACAGATAGCAGCTGTGCGGGATACCGCTTCCTTCACGATCGCTGTTTGGATGCCTGGAATCAGTTCCTGTGCTTCGACGGCGATGAGATTATCACCAGACACCATGACAACAGGAACGTTATGCATACCCGCGATCGCGGCGTTAAAGCCGAACTCACCCACGACTTGTCCGTTGATATACATATTGTGAACCACACCGGACATCGTATGGCTGAGCACACCAGGAATCCCTTGGCGAGTATGATAGCCGATAAACATCGCTGCATCAAAGCTCTCATCGATACCCTGCATCATGGATGAATCGCGTGGAGAACCTGCCAACAGTCTTGCTTTCGGATGGAGCTTTTCCCAGAGAATGTTGTTCATCGTGTTGTGGCTGTCTGCTACGACAATTTCCGTTACGCCAGACTCAAGTGCAGCTTCAATAACCGCATTGGCATCATCTGTCATAAATTGGCGTCCACGCTGATAGTTAACCCCCGAATTCGGGTTAATATAGCTCGTATCTACAATGCCTGAAATACCTTCCATGTCTACCGATAGAAATAGTTTCATCTCATTTTCACCCTTTCTGTCTGGTGCAGCTTGCTATACAAAATAGTTCCAATTCATATGTAACCAGATTGATCATGAGTAGGCAACTATAAAAACAGATTCTTCAAATAAATCATATAAAAAAAGCACGATGCCCGCTGTTCGCGTTTCACCGTGCCTTTCGTCATTTCAGTAACGTACGATAAAGAGCAACAATTTGTTTGGTCATGAGTTGAATGGTAAAAGTCGATTCTACTTTGTTCAACGCGTTTTGCACCAAGATCTCACGCAATTGTGGTGAAGTCCAAAGTCGTTCCATTGCTTGCGCCAATAAAGCAGGATTTCCCGGTTCGACGATCAGCCCCGTCTCGCCATCGAAAACAAACTCTTTCACACCACCGACATTGCTTGCTACGACAGGAACCTCCGAAGCCATTGCCTCGATGATGGTATAACCAAGCCCTTCGTACAAGGAAGAGTGGACAAATCCATCTAAGGCATGCAAGCACGCAGGAATGTCTTGCCGAAATCCAGCCAAGCGAACACGCGATTCCAGCCCCAATTCTTTTACCTTCGCTTCAAGCATTGCACGTTCAGAACCGTCTCCGATCAACACGAGATAAGGAGACGCCTCTTTCGTGTCCGCCACAAGCGTATGAAAAGCATCGAGCAGAATCGGGAGCCCTTTTACAGGAACAAAGCGAGCTGCTGTCCCGAACAAAAAGGCGTCCTCTGGTATGTTCCATTCCGCACGCAATCGATTGCGGTCATTCTCCCGTAAATGGTTTTGCCGATAAGGCTTCATGTCCATTCCGTTATAAATCACGCTAATGTCAGACGAGCGAACACCCTGCCCCCGCAAAATATCGGCAATCGCACCACTGATCGCGATGTAATGACGGTTCCAATGTCTCGTGCTCATTTCCATCATGCTGACAATGGCATAGGCCAAGGAGCTTGTATAATCATAACGGAGTGAGCTGTGAACAGTGGTCAGCAAAGGAACCTTCATAGCGCGAGCGGCCAGTCGTGAAAAGAAATTGGCTTTAATCCCATGCGTATGAATGATCGCTGGTTGGAATGTGGTAAAGGCATTCCGCAGAGCCTGTAGCAATCGTAAGTCAAAACGTCCGAACTGATTCAGTGTAATGACTTGGATGCCTGATTCCCGCAATTTACTCGCAAAAAGAGAATCATAGAAGCATACGACTGCGACTTCTACTTCGTCGACTGGAAAAGTAGTGACCAAATTGAGAATATGTTGTTCAGCACCGCCAAATTCCCCCCCGCCAATCACGTGGAGGACTCGTAATTTGCTCATCTGAATTCACCCGAATCGTAATTAAAAACCCTACTGAGGTTATGTACATGGAGGCACGACCGAATAGAGGCCGTGTACCGAAAAAATAAACGATCATTTGTAAACAAAGCCATTTTCACTATAGCAGATGCCTGCTAGATTCGCAATAAGACAGCACTTATGGTATCGTTGATGATGGAAAATTGAAATGGAGAAGGACGGTTACGTAAATGAATACGCACAACGTATTGATCATATGCTACATATTTCCTCCTATTGGGGGAGGCGGCGTGCCAAGACCGTTGAAAATGGCCAAATATTTGGGGGAGTTTGGCTGGAATGTCCATGTACTGACAGTAGATCCTGCTTATCATGCGACGCTCGATCCATCCCTTTTGGCACAACTGCCGAGTGATGTCACCATTCACCGTGCGAAGGAGTGGCAGCTGCTGCCGAATCGAGGGGGACAAGCCCCATCAGCAAGTGCCAATACAACGTCTACACCATCACAGCCATCATTTAAGGCGAAGGTAAAAAAACAGATCGTCAACGTGCTGAAAAAAGTGAAGCCATACTTGTTGATTCCAGACGACCAAATCCTATGGATGCCGAATGCGCTCAAGCTAGGGCGAGAAATCATGCGACGTGAAAAGATCGACGTGATTTTTTCTACATCGGGGCCCGTAACGAACCATTTGATTGCGAAAAAGCTTTCCCGTGAGTTTGGCTGCAAATGGGTAGCGGATTTCCGTGATCCATGGACGCAAAATATGCACACCTCTGGCATCGAATGGCGAGAGCGCATGGAAGAGCGAATGGAGGAGGCGGTGATGTCCCAAGCGGATGCGATCACGACCGTTACTGCAACCTTCGCCTATAATTTTCGCGAGAAGCATAAGAACCGCATCAAGCGGATGGAGCTGATCTACAATGGGTTTGATCAGGCTGATTTTCAAGGGTTGGCTCCCAGCCATGCTGCTCCGGACAAGTTTCATGCGGTGTACGCAGGTATTTTGTATCAAAAGCGCAACCCACGCCTTCTCCTGCAAGCCATCCGGGAACTCATCGATGAAAAAGCAGTAGACCGAAATGATCTCTTGCTCAGCTTTGCTGGGGTGTTCGATTACCCGGGGTATTCCGAAAATCGCGATTGTGTGGAAGTATTGGGGCTGAGTGACATCGTTCGCGTGTTGGGGAACCTGCCGCATAAAGAAGCGCTCGGATTGATGAAAGGCGCGAATGCTCTCTTGCTGATCGGGGATGTGTCCGCTGACGCCGGAGCGTATATTCCGGGCAAGCTCTACGAATACATGGGGATTGGCAACCCGATCCTTGCTCTGAACAAAAGAGGCGAAGCGACAGAGATTATTGAAGATTTCCGTCTTGGGCAAGTAGCCGATCCTGAGCAAAAAGACGAGATCAAGCAAGCATACCTGAAGCTGTATCAGGAGTGGAAAGCGCAAGGACAAACGGGTAGCGAGGAACGCGGAGCGGATTTTGCAGAGCGTGTGAAACCGTATGAGCGCCGTGAGCAGGCGAAGCAATTGGCGCAATTGATGGATGAACTGGTGAAAAAATAGTACAGCATCGCCCCGGAGCCAATGAAGCTTCGGGGTTTTCTTCGTGTGGCAGGAATACTTCTTCTGCTTCAAAATAAAAAGACCTGACGATGTTCGCCAGGTCCTGATTCGTACCGACTTGTCTGCTGCCAAGCTAAGGTAGCAGGCTTTTTTAGTACAGCAAATATTTCTCTACTTCTTCCGGTTCCTTGATGTGAATGCCACCAGTATCGCCGTATTTAAACAGGTTGAACATCACTTGCTGGTCCATTGTTCCAGCTTCAGGAAGTGGGAGAATGATCCAAGTCTCGTATTGGTGGATCAGACGGTCTTCCTTACCGAACCAAATCGTTGTCTTGATCGTGGATTCCTTCAAGATGTAATCCAGATCAGGGCGTTCTCCTAATTGTTTTTTCAATGGTTCAAACAGTGGGCTTTGGCTATTTTTCAGCCATTCTGCTCCTGTCATTTTCAATTGGAACGGAACGCTGACTACACCGATAACCTTTTCCTCAGGCAATTGGACGGCCTTATCCATGAAAGGCAGCCAGTCCTCGAAGCCCTTCAATACGTCGAAGGCAAGTGGCTCCTCTGGAGCGGTCACGAACTGCTCATTCGCCTTGATATAGCGCTTGTCGTTAATTCGATAGTACGAATACGGTTGGGCCGCGATGCGAGCATCCACATTATAGCCTTTCCCGTTGATGACAGCTCCATTGAACATACTCGTCGTGGTACGAGACAGGATTGTGTTTTTCACATACCCTTTATACCAGTAGGTCTGTGCCTCTTCATCCGTTTTGCCCTTTTCTAGAGCTGTTTTCAACCACTCGGCCCCTGACTCGGTTTGGACCGTTGTCGTTTGATCCGGCTTCTGGTCAAAATTGGTAGTGGCAAAAGCCTTCGTCCCTGACTCATACGTGCAGCCACCGAGCAGGGAGGCTGTGCAGATGGCAGCGAGCAATGCCCATGCTTTCGTCGCTTTACGCATGGCGAAACCTCCTTACGACCCCGTATCCCAAGAGTCCCACGAATAGCGCGATTGTGAGTCCGAGTACCGGAATGTTGTGCTGCTTAAACACGAGAATACGATGCGTATTGTACATATTAGCCACGATTTCGTTTTCTTTGTCTCCATCGATGTCGCCGATTTGCACATTGATTAGCGGCATGTAAATGCGCCAGTTTTGTTTCAAGCCCT
This sequence comes from Brevibacillus sp. RS1.1, assembly GCF_013284365.1. Classification (NCBI taxonomy): domain Bacteria; kingdom Bacillati; phylum Bacillota; class Bacilli; order Caryophanales; family Paenibacillaceae; genus Brevibacillus; species Brevibacillus sp. RS1.1. The sequence goes on along the minus strand of NZ_JABSVA010000002.1, from coordinate 442,508 downwards.
CTGGCGTGTAGTCATAGCCAGACAAATAGCGAGTATCTGTGGTACTGACCCAGCTTTTCGCTTTGGCTACGATCTCAGGCTTGGCGTTGTTACCAATCGTAGCAAAGTTGGAGAAGCGGAAGCTCTTATCGTGGTCACCGCTTGCCCACAAAATTTCCCACGTACCGTCTGCTTTTGGTTTCAAGATGTACGAAGGTTTGCCAGCCACGAGCAGCTCATCAACCTTGTCGTTGTCGATATCAGCAGGAATGAACTCGCCAGTTGCCAATTCAGCCTGTTTGCGTGTCAGTGTGTACGATTCTGTCAGTGTACCATCCGGCTCTACAGACAGTACACTCAGGTGCTCGCCCATGACAACGATTCCCTCGCGGCCATCTGGTAGCATCATGGTGGTCATCAGCTTGGTTGCTTTTGTCGTGCCGCCAAAAGGCTTGCCGTCGTAGTTACCTGTCAGCATACCATCCTTGATGTGTAGATCCGTGTACTTGGAACCCAGTGTTTGTCGGACATCTATACTGCCTGCATTATCTGCCAGTTGATTTGCGATGTTCTCCATATCAAGCATAAACGCACGATAGGGTGCCGTTCCGATTTGCATCATGCCTTCCGCATATGGTTGGCGTTGGACATTCGGTACCAATTGACCATCTTTCATCGTGTAATACGGGAAGCCTGGGTAATCGGTCGGCAGTTTTTCCTTGATGATCTCCATGGTTTCTGCCGGAATCTGATCATTCGGCATCCGCACCATTTGACCATCTTTCCAGGTCAGGACGTAAAGAGAAACAGGTTCCGCCTGCAAATGGCGCAGCTTCTCCGCCATTGCTTTTTTCTCTTCTTCCGTCTCTGGCTTTTCAATTTTTTCCGGTAGTGGAAGCTCCTCGGCATTGCCGTACGTAATGATCTCCATCTTGCCATCGCCATTGACGTCTTGCAGCGTGATCGGGAAATAATCTACCCAATCGCCGTTGTACAAACGATCAGATTCGTATGTCACGGTAAAGTGGCTCAGTGCAGTCAGAGTATCTCTGTTGAACGTCACGTTCGCCAAAAGTGCGATCAAAACCAACGAGCCGACTGCACGCCAGTTGAGGCGCCCATACCATTTCACGAGAAGCGCAATCACGATGACTGCGATTGCACCACCGATCAACAGAGCAGCGGTCGTTTTCACATCGACGCGTGTCAGTGCGCGATCCAAGAGCAAGAAGCCGATGGTAAACACAAGCACTTGTCGACGTTCCGACGGATGTACCACAAAGTAGCAAAATGCTAGCAGTGGCAGGAAAATGAGTACAGCAATCCACGTTAAATCAAGGAACGCGGGTTTCACGAGCAAATGATAAATCAGAAACAGGGCAATGGCGTACAGCGCCCAGCTTATCGTATCGAGAATAGGATTCCGGCGCATGCCCTCACCACCTTTTGTTTTGTGTCTGGTCGACGAATAATGCGCAGAGGAAGCCGCCAAACAGCCAGAAATAGAGGGCCACGAACGGCACCTCGAAAATGTTTTCCACGAGGTTATGCGTTGCTACCGCGATTAGTCCGCCCAGCAGTCCGAGAATCGCGAAAAAGTGCGGCGAGCCTTGGAGGTTGCGGATAAGTCCGGCGCCATACTTGAACATGGTGATCACGGAACCGATTAACAGGATGATCCCGATCAGACCGTATTCCGCCAAGCTTTTGAAGAAATAACTATCTGAATAAATCGTTCCGAAATGGCGCGTAGCAACTGCACCGCCGTGATGACCGAGACCGACGCCGAACAATGGCTCGATGCGCATCTTGTCATAGGCTTCGCCCCAACGGCCAATACGTCCGCCTTGGCTGCTAGATTCGAAGTATTCAGGTGTAAACAGCGTGAAAATGCGGTCTTTTACTTTTCCGACAAGCGGAACTGAATCAGGAACGAAGAACAGGGCTACAACCCCGATAATTCCTGCGATCACCAAATATCCTGCTACTCGTTTGTTCCAGATGTAGAAGCAAACGAACACGGCAAAGGCAAGAGCGAACCAGGCACCGCGGGACCCGGTTAAGAGCAAAGCAAGCACGGTGGTCAGTGCAACAATGGCCCAAATCAATTTTTGCTTGAGAGTAGTAGCTGTCATGAACAGACCAGCGGCGATCGGTGTAACCAACGCCATATAGCTGCCCAATACGTTCGGGCTCGTTACGAAGGAGAATGCACGCGTTGTAACTGCTTCCCCTTCCTGCACCCATGATTCAGGTGTTTTGACGCCCACGATGACTTGCAAGACACCATACAGTGCCGCTACGAAACCAACCAGCACAAGTACCTTCATGAACTTGTTCAGGTCTTCCATCGACTTCAGTAAATAGAAGCCCATGAAAAAGGCGAGGATGTACTGGTAGACAGAGCGGAATCCTTCCACAGTCGCTTCCCAGTTCGCCATGTCTGTCACCATGATGGCAACACCCAGGACGAAAAAGGCTCCCAGCCAATGTTTGATTCCAGGCATCGTTCTGTTTGATTGCAAAAAGGCTCCAAACGTAAACAGCATCAGAACGATGAGCAGTGCTTCATCCCACAAAGAAGATATGACTGGAATCGGTAGAATCTGTCGCAAGACGTAATCAATTACTGGATAGGCCAACAGCAAATACAACCATGTAGTTGATTGGCTTCCCCACTTCAACACGGTTTCTCTCATTTTTATTGTAGTCCTCCTACAGGTAGGGATTAACCTACCTATTATAATGAATCTGGCAACCCGGTAGCAAGCCGGGGGGAAAGAGGTTGGTAGGAACGGTAGAAATAAGATATGATAACTAGGTAGTTTGAGGGGTTAGAACCAAGCCTGGAACGTAGGGTTTCAAATAGGGATAGGAGAAAAGTGGACATGAGTTTGTTAAAAATTGCTTCCATGATTGTCGTGCTGACTCTTGTTGGAAGGCTTCTGGGCTTTTTTCGCAGTGTGTATGTATCCAACTTGTACGGTACTGGCATGGAGGCAGATGCGTTTAATATCGCGGCAACGATCCCGCTGACGCTGTTCTTGGTCATACCGGGAGCGGTCAATGCTGTACTGATTCCGACCATGCGCGGCATGATGGAAAAAGGAGAGCGGACGACTGACCTCTATCAGAAGATGCTCACGATCATTTTGGGTATATTCGTTGCTCTGTCTGTCTTAGGAGTTGTCTTTTCTTATCAGCTTGCTGCAATGTTTGGACTGACAGGTGAGAAGCTTGAACTCACGGCTAGCATGCTGCAATGGATGTGGCCATCAGCTATTTTCATCGGGTTAACAGGGCTGTGGTCGAGTATTTGTAATGCGCACCAACATTTCTTTACACCGACGCTCGGCACGGTAGCCAATGGTGCTTTGGTAATTGTCAGCATGTATGTACTCGTTCCGATGTATGGACCCATTGGTTTGGCGATGGCTACGACAATCGGCTACTTGGCTGCACTGTTGCCGATTCTCCCGACTTTGCGCGGATTCGGTTATCAGCAGCGCTTCTCCTTCGCTTGGCGTGAGGACACTGCTCTCAAAGGCATGGGCGAGCGAGTCATTCCGATTTTAATTGGTGCGGTTGTTGCTCAGGCAACTACCTTTTTAGAGCGAGGCTTCGCGGAAGGGCTTGGAACGGGTGTCGTTTCCGCTCTCGCCAATGCGAATCAGATCATGCAATTGCCTCTGGCTATTTTTGTCGGGGCGTTTACGTTGCCGTTATTCCCACTGTTGGCTAGTCATGTCAAGCGGGGGGAAATGACGGAGATGAAGCAAATCCTGCAAAAGGGACTTGCCTATCTCCTCATTTTGCTTCTGCCCGTGACAGTTGGACTTGCGTTATACGCAGAGCCGATCATCCGTCTAGCTTTTGAGCGCGGTGCGTTCGACGAGCATTCTGTCGCTTTAACAGCGTGGGCACTGCCGTTTTACGGCGTGGGACTTTTCTTTTTAGCGTCGAGAGACTTGCTGACTCGCGCCTTTTATGCACTAGAAAACACGAAGACACCCGTTATGATCGGGGCGATTGGGATCGGTGTGTATGCCCTTGCCAACTGGTTGCTCATTCCGCTGCTTGGTCATGGCGGAATTGCTCTTGCCAATGCAGTTTCGGCTATCAGTCAAGCGCTCCTGCTGTTCATTTTGCTATGGAGGGCAGTAGGCAGCCCTGTACGAGCGAATTTCCTCATGACTACAGGGAAAACCATTCTGGGCTGCGCAGTCATGGCTGGTGCTATTTTGTTCGTCGATCCATGGTTATCCGTTTTGCCTGTCTGGTTGTACTTATCGCTGGGAATTATGGGTGCAGCTGTTTTATATCTTGTTGTGCTCATTTTGGTTCGCGAGCCACTTGTTTCAGAGCTGCTGCAAAAAGTACGCAAGCGGTCTACTCCAGCGGGGGGGCGCTCGTAAGCGGGAATTCCCGGATGGCATAACGAGTCTTACCTGAGCTAGCGGGAGGAATGGTCTCCACATAAGAAACGTGGATACTCACTTGACCTAACGCCGCGCGAATTCCTGCCAAAAGCTTGGCTTCATCGGCAGGCAAAAAACGTTCGGGCTCCTTCACCAGTCGCAGGCTCAGTCGCTCCGGCTCATGCTGGACGATCTGGAAGGTGCGAAAGCTGTCCATATTGCGAACGATGTGATTAAAATAATGTCCGTGCACGTACTTTCCGTTTCGTGATAGGAACATGTCGTCTTCTCTGCCGTCTATCGAAGCAAGAAGTGGAAAAGGGAGATTGCATGAGCAGGCTGAATCAGACAGAGCGACGACATCTCCTATTTGGTAGCGCAGGCGAGGCATGACGGTATTGTGCAGGTCAGTGACAAGCAGTGCTCCTGGGTGTCCATTGTTGAGGGGCATATGCGTAATTGGATCGACTACCTCCAAATAACAGTTCCCGGAAAAGGCGTGCATGCTCCCTGCTTTACATTGATAGGCGATCATTCCACCGTCACGAGCGCCGTATTCATTCACAATAGGCGCATCAAAAGCCTGGGCAATCGTTTGCCGCTGGTGTTCGTGCAGGCTTTCTGCTGTAGAGACCACGGCTTTAAGCGGGATTCCCAGTCCCATGCCACGTCGTAGCATCATCATGGCGAGGGTATGCAGCGCGGAGGAGTACCCGTATAAATAGGCTGGACGGAATTCCCGGATGAGGCGCAGGTTTGCTTCCAAATGTCTTTCGTCCAATTCATAGGCAGAAATCATCAGGCGGTTTTTCAACCAGCGTTCCTTCCAGCGGAAGCGGCGAGCTTGCTGGGCGTTTAATTCGAGTGGAGAGCCCCAAATCATCACACACGGGTCACCAATGCGAATGCCGTACCAGGATAGCCCAAACCACCGTGCAGCTTCATATCGCTCGACAGTTGGACGATCGAGGTAAAAATGGGTAGGTTCACCCGTGGAGCCTCCGGTTCGATTTCCAATGAGCCTGCTTGTTTCTCGGCCCTGGCTCAAATATTGATCAGTGTTTTGCCGAAAGTGTGTTTTGGTCAGAACAGGAATCCGCTGCAAAAAACGTTCAGGCATCTCACGCATTTTACTCCAATCTGGGGCGAAGGCAGTGTAAGCTGGTACATTTTGTATCGCATGATTGAGTAGTTTCACCAGCTTTTCTCGCTGCTGCACGGTAAGCGCTTCGGCAGATAGACGCTGTGTTGCTTGCAATTCTTTCATGTAAGGACGGATGCGATTTCCTTTCAAAGCCTCCATTAGCGGCCACTGTACATGGCGGATCAAAAATCCGGTTGTGGGCACAATATCCCCTCCTACTCATAGATCACACAGGCAGATGATTAAAAAAAATCAATGGAATCTGTTTTTCACCAGTATTCCTGCGAAATTCCATCGATATACCTGTTTGCTGGAAGAGGGAAATGATAGTAGGATAGAGAGTGGGTTCATGTCGATTGGTGCTGCCCCACGGGTATCCAGTCAAAGAGACGAATAAAGGAGTTACCCATGTTGAAAAAAAGTCATTTTCTCGCGGGAGCGTTGATCTTAGCCATAGCGGGGATTTTGTCAAAAGTTATCGGGATGTTCTATCGAATTCCCCTTCAAGAGATAGTTGGCGACAGAGGTCTCGGACTCTATCAGGAAGTATATCCTCTCTACCTGACCTTTCTCATATTGGCGACAGCAGGTGTGCCAGTAGCGTTGTCGAGAGTGATTGCAGAGGCATTAGCTGAAGGAAAACAAGGCTCTATTGGACAAATTTTGGCCCGTAGCATGGTCATGATGGGCGCCATCGGACTTGTCTTGTTTGGGCTCCTGTACGTCAGCTCTCCACTCATCGCAAAGCTCATGGGGAATCCGCATTTGATTGAGCCAATTCGAGCGATTTCCATGTCGCTGCTGTTCGTTCCCTTGATTGCGGTTATTCGCGGCTTTTTCTACGGCCATCAAAAAATGTTGTTTGTCGGGCTCTCGCAAATCGTAGAGCAGACCTTGCGCGTCGTATTTATTTTGGTAGCTTCCCTGTATCTCGTGTCACTCGGTGAAGATACGGATACCGTGATTACCGGAGTTAACTTTGGAACAATGATCAGTACGTTTTTAAGTCTCGGGTTTCTAGCGTTACTCATGTGGCTCCACAATCGGAAAAATTCCGTATTTGGCGGGGCTGAGTGGCGGAGCCTTACTTGGTGGTATGATCGTGCCTTCTTCGCCTCGATGTGGCGAATTGCCTGGCCGATTTGTATCAGTGCCTTAGTTATCCCGATTTTCAGCTTGACGGATTCCTTTCTGGCGATTAACATCTTCCGCTACATATGGAATGTGGACGGCTTGACGGCGGATACGTGGTTTGGCATTTACAGCAGGGGAGGACCACTTCTGCAAATGGCGAGCTTGTTCGGATCATCGATTGCCCTCTCGATTGTCCCTGCCATTGCCGAAGCGATCAGACAAAAGGATCAGGAGCGGATTACGACCTTGACCAAGCTCTCCCTGCGTTTTGCTTGGCTAATCGGTCTACCTGCTGGTCTGGGACTGACAGCTGTAGCTGAAGGGGCGAATCTGGCGTTGTATGGTGATATGGAAGGCACACGTGCCATGGCGATTTTAGGCATCACCGCGATCCCGCTTTCCTTGTTACTGGCTACAAATGGTATTTTGCAAGGGATTGGTAAAGAAAAAATCCCTGCGCGTCATCTGCTGTATGGGGTTATTGTGAAGGTACTGGCGACACTCGTGTTTACCTCGATGTTCGGTATGGACGGCTTGTCCCTGTCTTGGCTGGTTGCGACTGCATTTGTCTGCGTACTGAATATGCGAGTCATCAACCATTACGTATCGATTCCGATTAACTGGCGCTTCGATACCATTTATCCGTTACTTGTGGCTAACCTCATGCTGATTCTGGCTTGGGGAGCGACAGAGGCAGTTGATTTCCTGTTCAGGGGAAGAGAACCAGTACGCATGTTGGGAGCGATAGAGACCGTTGCTGGAGTCGGTGTAGGACTCATTGTGTACTTGGGACTGCTCATCATTATTCCGCTCATTGAGGACAAGGAGTTGGATTGGCTGCCTGGCGGAAACAAGCTGCGCACTTTTATCCAATTCATTCGGAGGAAACAAGCTTCTTCATTAAAGTCCAATACGAATAACGATTAAACCAATCACAAAACCCCTTTCTCCACAAACGGAGGAAGGGGTTTTATGTGGTCCTTCTTATTTCGTTTTTTGATAAACACAGACGACCATTTTCACGAAAAATTCACGGGTAGCGGGCCATTTTGCCAAGGTCTGCAACTGATTGCGCAACGGAATCTCTCGCTGGTAAACCGCAGGCTGCACCACGCCTTGTTGAATTTTTCGAAATCGCTTGATCGTCATGCGATTGATGTACGAGATCGTATCTCTACCATCAGGAAGCTTGTCGAAGCGAAAAGCAATCCGGTCAGAACCGTCTGGCAAGTCGCGGACTAGCTGTTTATAGGCGTCAATCAAGGCTTGCTCCGAGAAGAGAGCATGCACCCAAGGAATGCCGATCGCATCTGACAAATGAGCACCGTATGGATGATAATACGGCGGAAAATTGATGTAGAGATGCCCGCCAGGCTTCAAGACCCGAAAGCATTCCTCCAGCGTTTTTTCCGGTTCGCCTACGTGCTCCATCGCGTCATTCATGATGATCGTATCGAACGTGTTGTCCGGGAAGTCCATTCTCGCGGCATCACCAGTCATGAAGGAGACGAGATGATCCAGTCCTTTTTTCTTCGCGAATTCATTTCCTTCGTCCGCGTAGTGGGGGACGATGTCGATGCCGATCATTTTTTTCGGTTCAAAGGTGGCGTAATAACAGGTTTTTCCACCGCCGCCACAGCCGATGTCCAAAACCGTTTTGTCACGGAACATTTGCTCCTGTGAATGGAAGGGGAGGAAAAACTGAATCGTTTGATCCCCTTTTTGAAATTGCCATTCTGTATAGCTCATTTCCCCGTTGTTTGCCAGATTAAATGGGTGAACGGGGAGAGGAAATAATCGATTTAAACGAAGTAACACTTGTGAAGAAAAGGACATGATGTCCTCCTTTCCAGGTCAGCCTTATTTGCGCAGCGCCTGCAAAACAAGTTCACTGCTTTTGGAAGCTTCGATCGCTAACAGATGGGAATGCTTCGTTACCACATCAATTTCGTGTTCGAGGTTGTCCAGTTTTTCAGCGAGCAAGGTCAAAAGTGTAGTTTCATCGAGTTGAGTAATATGACCAGCATTGGGCATTCCAGCGCGTTCAACGAATCGATCGATTTTCGGATCGTAGGAGATACCGATAAAAGGGATTCGCAGCATGCACGCAAGAATAAGTGAATGAAGCCGCATTCCAACGACGTAGTTGCATTGCTTCAGTACCGACATAATGTCATGAAAAGTCACGGGTGCATCGAGAAGACGTGCTCCTGGTTGGCTCATCTGGTCCATGATTTCCTGAGACGGTGCCAAATCACTAGGGACATGCATCGGCAGGAAGAGAACATTCCATCCGCGCATGATAAACCAATCTGCTGCCCTGGCTATCTTCTGTTTGAATTGCTGTTCCTGCTTCCAGTCCCGGACAGAGATGGCGACCAAAGGCTTGGAAGGATCATCAAACATACCATGGAGCAGCTCTTTTCCCCGTTGATCTGCAATATCGTCAGGGGATATCGTCAGAGCAGGGTCAGCTGTTATATAGATAGGGGCTTTTTTTACGCCGCAGGCTTTGAAGTCCTCCCCTGATTCGTAGTCGCGAACGGTGATGATGTTGACGTGATTCACCACGCGTTTAATCATCGTGCGACTGAGCGATTTAAGGATGGGTCCAAACCCTTGCGCGTAAAAGACCACGGGTTTACCTAAAAGCTTGGCAATGGTGACGATGCCCAAATAGTAGAGGACACTGCGCGGACTGGTTACATCCTGCATCAGTGTACCGCCGCCCATCACCAGCATGTCACTTCGCGAAAGCTCGCGGACGATGGTTCCAAAGCTCCAGCGGTTATAGGCTTCAATCCCGAACAGTTCCGCAGTCCGATCAGGCTGATTGGACAAGACGGCGAGAGAGATATTTGGTTGTTCCCGCTTAAGAGAGCTGATGATGCCGTACAGGACCACATCGTCTCCGGCATTATTAAAGCCGTAGTACCCGGAGATGAGAATTCGCGACATGGAGTGAACCTTCTTTCTATATCAAACGTACAGGAAAAATACATTCTCAAGTATAATCGAGTAAACAAGGGGAAGTAAAGCAACGACAGTAGAAAACTTCCCGCTCCAATTGTTTGGACAGATACAGTGGGTGCAGCACGGTTCGTAGGGTATAATGATGTTGTTCCGACTTACGAGAACATATAGAGGAAACCCATACCGAACATGCCGATGCCAAGAACGATGAGGGCAATCATGACGATAAAAAGTCCCTTGTTTTTGCGGCGACGGTAAAAAAATTCGTCAAACATGGTAAGCCTCCCTGCGGTTGTGATAGTCCATTCTACTATCATACCATGTTCTCTATCATCCTTGCCATCTACATATGAGTGAATAGATGTCCGCAAGAATAGGGGCGACTAACAGCAAAAGGGAAGGAGCATTTTTCATCATGGAAAACATGTGGCTCAAATACACATTACTAGTGGAACCAGAAATTGAGGATTTGTTTGTGGCAGAGGTTTTGACCAGCTCCTACACGCTTGGCTGGATCGAACCGCAAATCGAAGTACTGACAACGGAAAACGGATATGATTACGCAGAAAATACGGAAGGTCCACTTGCTGGTTATTTGTTTGAACCCCAGCACGATCGTGAAGAGGAGCATGTAGCTCGCCTGAAGACCTACATTCAGCGGTGGAATGGACAAGTCACGATAAAAGATGTAGAACTCGTCGCTGAGGAAAATGATTCGTGGAAAGAGGAGTTCCGTGAAGTCAAAATAGGTGATTGGTGGGTGGCACCAACGTGGACGGACCCCGCAGCCTTGGAGTCGGCTCGGCATATCCTATGGATTGATCCAGGTGCAGCCTTCGGAACCGGCTATCATGGGACGACGCAGGACATTCTTTTGTTTTTGCAAGAAATGGATCTGGAGGGTAAGCAAGTCATTGATGTAGGAGCTGGCTCAGGAATTCTCTCTTTGTACTGCGCTTTGAATGGAGCGAAGCATCCTGTATGGGCAGTGGACATTAATCCACAAAGCGAGTATCAGGTTCTCGTCAATGCGACCAATAACCACCTTCCTGACCACGCTGTACAAGTAATCATTGGGGATGCGAGAGAGGACGCAGTGAAGTCCCAATTGCCTGACCAAGCTGATTTCATTCTGGTCAACATCGGGGGCGATGAAAATGTCGCGATGCTTCCGATGATTACGGAGAGAATGGCACCGAAAGGAACTTTGATTCTCTCGGGAATTGTCGAATGGAATCGGGATGCTGTCATCGCCTTATTTGAACAAGCAGGCTTCCAAGTAGAAAAAGAAAGTCAACATGACGAATGGGTTACCGTTGTATTGAAAAACATCGCTTAGAACCGCCCTGTAACTTCCGTGTGAGACAATAAAGAAAATAAGGTACTCAATGGAGGGGAAAACAAATGGAGCAGGTTGTCATTGCTGCTGCTGGACGTACGCCAATCGGTACGTTTGGTGGCGTCTTGAAAGATGTAAGCGCTCGCAAGTTGGCAGAAACCGTCATTCGTGGTGTCATGGATCGATCTGGCCTGGAAGCTTCTCAGATCAATGAAGTCATTTTAGGGAATTGCATTCAGCGGACAGACGAACCAAACATAGCGCGAGTGGCAGCATTGGACGCAGGATTGGGAAAAGAAGTGACGGGCTTCACGATACAACGTCAATGTGCATCCGGCATGCAAGCGATTGTGAGCGGCGCTTCCCAGATCCTTTTAGGCGACAGTGAAATTGTTTTGGCAGGCGGCGTAGAGAGCATGAGCAACGCCCCGTATGTCCTGAAAAATGCGCGCTGGGGCAAACGTTTGACACATGGAGAAATGACCGATGCGATGTGGGAGTTGTTAACAGATCCCCACCATCAAATTCTGATGGGAGAAACGGCAGAACGTCTGGTCGATCGTTATGGGATCACACGTGAGGAGTCGGATGAAATTGCCTTGCGCAGTCAGCAGAATGCGATCCGCGCCATAGACAGCGGTTTGTTTGCCGAGGAAATCATCGGGGTCCCTGTTAAAAAACGCTCGGAAGAAATCATGGTTACGGAAGACGAATTCCCTCGCAGGGGAGTGACTCTGGAGAGTCTTGCGAAGCTTAGACCCAGTTTTCGTGACAATGGTACAGTGACGCCAGGCAATGCTTCGGGGCTCAACGATGGAGCGTCCGCAGCCGTTTTGATGAAAGAAGGAAAAGCGAGAGAGCTCGGGATCGAACCACTCGGCAAAATTGTCTCGTGGGCAGTAGCGGGAGTAGAGCCTGATTTGATGGGATATGGACCCGTTCCAGCGGTGAAGCGAGCATTGGCAAAAGCCGGTTTGACGCTCGCGGATATCGAACTGATCGAAGTGAACGAAGCCTTCGCCGCACAATACCTCGCCGTAGAAAAACTGCTAGAACTGCCTCGGGAAATAACGAATGTGAACGGAAGTGGTATCGCGCTGGGTCATCCTGTCGGTTCTACTGGCTGCCGAATTGTCATAACCTTGCTGCATGAAATGAAGCGGCGACAGCTGAAACGAGGCTTGGCTGCCCTTTGTGTTGGCGGCGGGATGGGTATGGCGATGGTTGTCGAACGCACATAGGTTTAAACGAAGTCTCCCCTGTTAAAAATGGAAGCAAAGGGGGAGGCTTTTGTCATGTTTATAGGGTCATTTTTCAAGCGACATGGAAAACAGATTGCGTTTCATACCTTATCCTGTTTGGCGATCGGGGCGTTGCTGCTGGTTGCCTACAGTGCCTATCAATACAAGCAAATGACCAGTCAGTGGTATGCTCCGATTGATGGAGCCAAAGGGAGCGCAAAACAGGCGACTGCGTCCCTTCCTCCTCGTGATCTTTTGACAGGAACAGAACCATTGAAGCCTTTCGTCGCCCTGCTTCTTGGCGTAGATAGTCGAGACGGGGAAAGTGCACGTTCAGATACGATGATGCTTGCGGCGATTCATCCCGGGAAGCAATCCGTCTACCTTTTGGCGATTCCGCGTGACAGCTACATGGAGCTCCCGGGAAAGGGATACGACAAAGTGAACCATGCGATGGCTTTTGGTGGTCCGAAGATGGTGAAGGAGTCACTGGAAAAGTTTTTACAAATAAAAATTGATCGGTATATCTCCGTAGATTTCGATGGCTTCCGTCAAATTGTGGACGAGCTGGGCGGTGTCACTGTCGATGTGAAGAAACGTATGAAGTACAGCGATCCGAGCGACGACACGTACATCGATATACAACCAGGGCTGCAGACTTTATCAGGTAAGCAGGCATTGGATTATGCCCGTTATAGAAAAAGTGATCTAGGCAAGGAAGACAGTGATTACATGCGGATTGGCAGACAGCAGGAAATTCTCAAAGCGTTGGCTTCTAAAGGCACCTCGCTCCAAGGGTATACCAAGGCATTTTCACTCATGGAGATACTGGGTCAGCATGTGAAAACGGACCTCACCGAGCAGGAAATCGCCTCTCTGTTACTGTCCTATGGCGATGGCACTCCGAACGCCATTCAAGCCGATACACTGGTCGGGCAGGATGAGCGCATTTGGCATAATGGAATCGTCGGCTGGTATCATCTCGTCCCCACAACTGAACGGGAAAGAGCACGTCAGCAAATGATCAAGGAAATAACATCGTAAGACACAAAGAGCATAAGGGTAAAGGACACGGCTTTATCAAAGGTCGTGTCCTTTTTTGTCGAATGCTCATGTCCCGATGGAACGTACATGATTTTAATTGGAAAATTGAATATGTTTCGAATACAATAGTCATTAGGAAGAGATTATGAATGTAGATCATAGGGAGAGGCAAGGCCATTTAAGGGATGGAGGGAATGACCATGTCAAATGCCAAGCCTTGGATTGCCAATTACCCGCCCGAAACTGCGTCGTCATTGGATTACCCCCGTGTTCCTTTGACGCATTTTCTGGAGCAATCAGCAGCTGTGTATCCAGACAGTAACGCGATCTATTTCATGGGAAAAAGCATTACGTATCGAGAGCTTTTGCAGTTGTCATATCAATTTGCCAATGCATTGATCAAGCGCGGTGTAAAGAAAGGTGACCGCGTGGCGATAATGCTGCCAAATACTCCACAAGCCGTCATCAGCTACTACGGGGCGCTTTTTGCAGGCGCGATCGTGGTCATGACCAACCCGCTATATACCGAGCGAGAATTGATTCACCAAATGAACGATTCTGGCGCCGAGACCATCATCACACTGGATTTGTTGTACAAACGTGTTACCCAAGTCCGTGCAGCTACCTCACTTCAACGAATCATCATCACAAGCGTTGGCGATTTCCTTCCCTTACTGAAAAAATGGCTCTATCCGTTCGTGCAGAAGAAACAAGGACAAAATCCGCAGGTTACATACAGCGCAGATATTGAGCCTTTTCTTTCCGTATTAAAAGAAAGCGCTAACAAGCCTGCTGAAGTACCAGTCGATCCGACCAAGGACATCGCGCTCCTCCAATATACAGGGGGGACAACAGGTGTTGCCAAAGGCGTCATGCTGACGCACGCCAATCTCATTGCGAATGCAGTCCAGTGCCAAGCGGTCCTTTACAAACTGAAAAAGGGAAAAGAACGGATTTTGTGTGTGCTCCCGTTGTTCCACGTGTATGGAATGACTACCGTGATGAACAAAGGGATTTGTATCGCAGCAGAAATTATTCTCGTTCCCAAATTCGACGTGAAGCAAATATTTGAAATGATCGACAAGCGCAAGCCTACTCTTTTCCCAGGGGCACCCACCATGTATATCGGTCTCATCAACCACCCGGACTTGAAAAAGCATGATCTTTCATCGATCGACGCATGTGTCAGTGGATCAGCTCCGTTGCCGATCGAAGTGAAGCTCAAATTTGAGGAGTTGACGGGCGGCAAGCTGGTCGAGGGCTATGGGATGACAGAGGCTTCTCCCGTAACACATTCCAACCCGATTTGGGAAAAAGGCATTACGGGAAGCATCGGGATGCCGTGGCCAGATACGGATTGCCGAATTGTAGATCCGGCAACAGGAGAAGAGATGCCCCAAGGCGAGGTCGGGGAGTTGGCCGTAAAAGGACCCCAAGTCATGCTAGGCTATTGGAATCGCCCAGAGGATACCGCTGCCGTATTAAGGGATGGCTGGTTTTTGACGGGAGATATGGGCTATATGGACGAAAACGGCTATTTCTATATCGTAGATCGCAAAAAAGACATGATTATAGCTGGTGGCTTCAATATTTATCCGCGCGAAGTAGAAGAAGTGCTGTTTGAGCATCCCGCCATCCAGGAGGCAGCAGTCATCGGTGTCCCAGATCCTTACCGGGGGGAAACAGTCAAAGCATACGTCGTTTTCAAGGATGGACAGCTCGTAAGTGAAGAGGATCTGGAATCGCATTGCAGACAGAGACTCGCCGCCTATAAGATTCCGAGACAATACGAGATTCGTACAGATTTGCCCAAAACCATGGTCGGAAAAGTATTGCGTCGCCAATTACAAGAAGAAGACAAGAAGAAAAGGGAAGCCCAGGAAGAAATCAAAACGAGCTAGTAGCTGATGTTTTGAGGCTTGCGATCCCAGGCGGAAAGCGGCCTTTTTTGCTGACCTCTTGCGATTGACAGAGGAGTGGCCCTGTATTACACTAATTATGAATGAGTGATCATTCATTTCATCGTCAATGTTAGTAAACATGGAGGTAGTTATGGCAAAGAAAACGGGGGAAAAGTATCAAGCCATTATTGATGCTGCTGTTCGAGTAATCGCCAAACAGGGCTATTACAGTGCCCAGGTATCGAAAATTGCGAAAGAGGCGAAGGTAGCAGACGGCACCATATACCTCTATTTTGAAAACAAGGATGATATTTTGATATCACTGTTTAACGAAAAGATGGGCCAGTTTGTGGAGACAAACCGCAAACGCATTTCGGAAGCGACGACCATTGAGCAAAAGCTGTATGTACTCATCCATGCACACTTGAGCCAGCTATCCAAGGACCACGATCTGGCAAAAGTAACGCAAATCGAGCTCCGCCAATCCAGTCCGTTCATTAGTGAAGGAATCGGCAACGTGATGAAGCAGTATTTCAACCTTATTGACGAAGTGATCGTAGAGGGTATGGAGCAGGGCGTATTCCGATCTGATCTCGAGGTGCGGATTACGCGCAAAATGATTTTTGGAACGCTGGACGAAGTGACGACATCTTGGGTGATGAAAGAGTGCAAGTACGACCTTGTCTCTTATGTTGATTCCATTCATAACCTCTTCCTGCTTGGTATGAAGGGAAAAGAATGAAAAGAAAAGCTTTTTTTGCATGAAAACGTTTGTTACAATGGAAACAGTAAGACTGAGCGATCGCTCGGAATGAAAAGTAGCTGTTTTTTATATATGGGGAGAGTTTGGGGGGAGAGGAATGGCGTCGCATTGGAATGTAGAAATCGTTGATCGCGTTGCTACGGTTACGATTAGCAACCCGCCTGCTAACGCACTCAGTCAAGCAGTGCTCGGTCAATTGAGTGAACTTTTGGACCAGTGGGAAAATAACGATGAAATCAAAGCGATCGTTTTGACTGGCGAAGGTCGGTTTTTCATTGCAGGAGCGGACATCAAAGAATTTACCCAACTGAATCGGGAAAATGCAGAAGAAATGGCGAAGAAGGGTCAAGCGTTGTTCAATCGCTTGGAAACGTTCCCGAAGCCAATCATTGCAGCAATTAACGGCGCTTGCCTTGGCGGAGGATTGGAGCTTGCATTGGCATGCCATATCCGCTTGGCAGCACCTGAAGCCAAGCTTGGGTTGCCAGAGCTGAATCTCGGACTCATTCCTGGCTACGGTGGTACGCAACGTCTACCACGTCTGGTTGGCCGTGGCAAAGCGACACAGATGATTCTCACTTCTGAGATGATCGGTGGCGAGGAAGCATTGCGTATCGGTCTTGTGGAAGCGGTTTATCCCGTAGAGCAATTGCTTGCAGAAGCACAAAAGCTGGCGGCTGTTTTCGCGAGTAAGAGCGCGATAACCCTGAAGCTTGCCCTAGCGTCCATCCATAACACAACGGAGCTTTCGTTATCACAAGGCTTGGAGCAGGAAGCAAAGCTCTTTGGCGATGCTTTCGCGACGGAGGACGTAAAAGAAGGCGTGACTGCATTTCTCGAAAAGCGCAAGCCGCAATTCGCAGATCGGTAGTTAAGCATATAGCTTCACAAGTATGAGGTACCACTAAGGAGGAGGCATCCTGATGAATATCGTGGTTGTGTTGAAACAGACGTTTGACACAGAAGAAAAAATCGTCATCCAAAACGGACAAATTTCCGAAGATGGCGTTGAATTCATCATTAATCCCTACGATGAGTACGCTGTGGAAGAGGCAATCAAGCTCAAGGAAGAGCACGGCGGCGAAGTAACCGTGATCAGCGTCGGCCCAGATCGTGCGGAAAGTGCCCTGCGCACTGCTTTGGCTATGGGCGCAGACAAGGCTGTTCTGGTGGATGACGAGTCTCTGTTCGGAGACGAATTCACAATCGCCAAAGTATTGGCTGCAGTAGCGAAAAAGGTTGGCTTCGATATCATCATTGGTGGACAAATGGCTGTAGACTCCGGAGCTGGCCAAGGCGGTCCTCGTCTGGCAGAAGAGCTGGGAATTAACCATGTATCGACTGCTGTGAAGCTAGAAGTGGACGGTACGAACGTACGCGTAGAGCGCGATGTAGAAGGGGACCTGGAAGTCGTGGAGACGAGCCTTCCTGTTTTGATTACGGCTCAGCAAGGACTCAACGAGCCGCGCTATCCTTCTCTCCCAGGTATCATGAAAGCGAAGAAAAAACCTTTGGATAGACTCGGCGCAGACGATTTGGGAATGACTGCGGATGAGGTAAAAGCAAAGACAGAAATCGTCGATCAGACATTGCCTCCGAAAAAGCAGGCGGGCCGCATTCTCTCTGGCGAATTGGCAGCTCAAACGTCGGAATTGGTGCAACTGTTGCGCAATGAAGCGAAAGTGATCTAAGCGAGAGGGAGAGGATATCCATGAAAAAAGTACTTGTATTGGCAGAAGTACGTGACGGACAACTTCGCAACGTGTCGCTGGAAGCATTGACTGCAGCACAAGCATTGGCTGAGGGCGGCGAAATTGTAGCAGGTGTATTCGGAGCAGATGCAGCAACGCATGCAGTGACATTGGGGCAGCATGGTGCGAGCACGGTGTATACGGCTGATCATACAGCGTTGGCACAATACACGCCAGATGCGTATGTGCAGGCACTTACGCAGTTGATTGAGCTGGCTTCTCCAGATGCAGTTATTTTGGGTCACACCGCGATCGGTCGTGACATCGCACCTCGCGTAGCAGCGAGACTCGGTTTTGGTCTGGTTTCGGACGTAACCGGTGTTGAAGCAGGCCCAGTATTTATTCGCCCGATCTATGCCGGAAAGGCGACGCAAACACGCAAATTCGTTGATGGAACAACATTTATTACGATTCGTCCAAACAACATTGCCATCGGTGCTGCTGACCCTTCGAAAACGGCAGTGGTGGTTCCAGTTGAATTGGAAATCAAGGATTTGCGCACCATCGTAAAAGAAGTTGTACGAAAAACAAGCGGCAAAGTAGACCTTTCCGAAGCGAAAGTCGTGATTTCCGGAGGACGTGGCGTGAAGAGTGCAGATGGCTTCCAGCCGTTATACGATCTGGCGGAAGTGCTCGGTGCAGCTGTTGGTGCATCTCGTGGAGCTTGCGACGCAGACTATTGCGACTACTCCATGCAGATCGGACAGACAGGTAAGGTCGTTACACCTGATTTGTATATCGCATGCGGAATTTCCGGAGCGATTCAGCACTTGGCAGGTATGTCCAGCTCGAAGGTCATCGTGGCTATCAATAAAGATCCGGAAGCGCCAATCTTCCAAGTGGCTGATTACGGTATCGTAGGTGACTTGTTCGAAGTGCTGCCATTGCTGACGGCTGAGTTCAAAAAAGTATTGGTATAACAGAAAGACGGTAACAAAGCGCTCCTTTTGGGGGCGCATTTTTTTGTATAATAGCCGATAAGGAGAGGTGATCGGGTTGAATGCGCATTTCGCATTGAGATGTTCGGTTCTCGGGATGATGCTACGCGCTTAGACAGATTGGAACGTCAAAATAAACATATCGATGCAGACCTTGACCTGCTGCATCGGAAAGTTAGTGACCACGAACGGGAGATTAACCGGCTCAAACAAGTCGGGCAATAAGGTGCGGTCAGACTGGACAGACTATAGCGAGAAGTGCAGGGCAAAGTGTGGAGCGGCGTAGTCAATTTGTTGTTTGAATGATATACTGATAACCGTTAGGAACCTTTATTTAGTAATTGAAATTCAAGGAGGTAACTTCTATGGCAATTGTAAATGCTACCGACCAAAACTTTTCCCAGGAAGTAGAGCAAGGCGGTACAGTCCTGGTTGACTTCTGGGCTCCATGGTGCGGCCCTTGCAAAATGATCGCTCCTGTACTGGAGCAAATCGACGGTGAAGTGGGCTCCCAGCTCAAAATCGTTAAAGTAAACGTGGATGACAACCCAGATTCTGCTGGTCGTTTTGGCGTGATGTCCATCCCAACCCTGATCGTATTCAAAGACGGTCAACCAGTTGACAAAGTGATCGGCTTCCAACCAAAAGAAGCGCTCATGGCAACTGTAGGCAAACATCTGTAAGAGCAATCCAACGACTG
The DNA here is from genome assembly GCF_013284365.1 of Brevibacillus sp. RS1.1. Lineage (NCBI taxonomy): Bacteria > Bacillati > Bacillota > Bacilli > Caryophanales > Paenibacillaceae > Brevibacillus > Brevibacillus sp. RS1.1. The sequence continues at coordinate 423,183 of NZ_JABSVA010000002.1, read as the reverse complement.
AAGCGGCATAGTTATGTGCCGCTTTTTTATTATGTTTGAATACTGAATTCTGAGCGATCGTTTGTCAAAAAATTAAGTTTACTTGAGCGAAAATAATTGCGTTTTTAGAGTACTTTGATTAAACTTCATATATTCAATTTATTTCGAAAATAAAGGGGGCTTTTCTAATGAAGGGATTTCATTTGATGCGCTCGCTGGCGGCGATCTCGCTAGGGGCGGTATTGATGGTCGGATGTTCGAGCGGAGGAAATACAAGTGCTCCTGCAGCAGGAGAAGGTGGCTCTGGACAAGCAGCTAGCGCCGACGGACAAGAGATACAAGCAAAAATCGGTGTCGTTGGTTTCCTTTCAGGATCTGGTGCAGCATATGGAGAAGCGCAAAAAGCAGGATTGGAGCTGGCGTTGGGCGAGCTGAATGAAGCGAACAAAGGAAAGCTCAAGATCGAACTGAAGTTTGAAGACTCCGCAGGAGAAAAAGAAGGCGCGATTAATGCGGTAAATAAACTGATTAATCAGGATAATGTCGTGGCGATCATCGGACCGACACTTTCCGGTGAAATGTTTGCAGCAGGACCAGTTGCAAACGAGGCGGAAACTCCGATTTTTGGTATCTCCAACACGTCAGAAGGAATCAATGATATCGGGGAGTATGTGTTCCGAAATTCTTTGCCTGAGTCCATTGCAATCCCGACAGCTATGAAAGCAGCCGTGGAGAAAAATGGCTTGAAAAAAGTAGCACTCATCCATGCATCCAACGATGACTTCTCCGTGAATGGTTACAAGGTCATGAAAGCAACCGCAGATAAGCTGGGCTTGGAGATTACTGGTGAAGCGACTTTTGCAAATGGCGATGTGGACTTCTCCGCGCAGTTGACCAAGCTGAAGCAAACAAACCCGGATGCTTTGCTTGTGTCCGCTTTGTACAAAGAAGGCTCCATGGTTGTGAAAAAAGCACGTGAGTTGGGCTTTACAGGGACCATTCTTGGTGGGAATGGCTTCAATAATCCGAAAGTTTTTGAAATTGCGGGTCCAGCAGCAGAGGGCTTGATCGTTGCCACTCCATTCAGCCCTGAAAAGAAGGATGATAAAGTACAAGCCTTCGTAAAAGCATTCGAAGCCAAATACAACAAAAAGCCTGACCAGTTCGCTGCCCAAGCATACGACTCACTGTACATCATGTCGCAGTCACTGCTTGCCGCAGGAAAAGCAGATCGCGAAGCGTTGCGCGGACAATTGGCTCAGCTGAAAGACTTCACAGGTGTATCCGGCAAACTGTCTTTTGACGAGAAACGCAATCCGATTGGTGATGCGGTGGTCGTTGTCGCAAAAGAAGGCAAATTTGTCCCGTTTGAATAGGATCGTGCCCGGGGTCGCTCCGGGCTTCTTTTTCTATCTGTTATCTCGCTGGATCAGAAAGTATCAGATGATATTTTCGCTTGCTGATCCAGCGAGAATAACCCAATCATCGTTGGATGGTAACCACTTAACAGTGAGGTGAGGCATTTGTTTTGGCAGCAATTAGTCAACGGTTTGACAGTTGGTAGCACTTATTCATTGATTGCATTGGGCTATACGCTCATTTTTGGTGTCTTGGGAATCATTAATATGGCACACGGCCAAATTTTTATTTTTGGATCACTGGTTGGCTTGGTGTTGATGACCAGCCTGAATATGCCTTTAGGGGTAGCGCTGATCGTAGCAATCGTCATATCTGCTATTTTGGGTCTCGTGCTTGAGTATATAGCGCTTCGCCCCCTTCGTAAAAAAAATGTACCCCATCTGGCATCCTTGATCAGTACGATCGGATTTGCCATTTTGATGGAGGAGGCCATGCACAAGTTTTTCGGTGCTGACTCCCGTGCGTTCCCGCAATCTTTTGGGGACACCACCTTTGACTTGGGGCTCGTTCAAATTCGCAGTGTCGATCTCGTTATTTTGGGGATTTCTGTGTTACTGATGTTCGTTCTGCATTTCTGGATTCAAAAAACGAAAATGGGAAAAGCCATTCGCGCGACGGCTGAAAATACGGATACAGCAAATATTTTGGGGATTAACACGAATATGGTCATTGTCGTGACCGTCATGCTTGCTTCGGCGCTGGGAGGCATCGCCGGCATATTGATCGGGATGGCGTACTCTGCTCTCATTCCGACGATGGGAATGACGCTTGGCTTCAAAGGTTTGGCGGTCTTGATTTTAGGCGGTGTGGGGAGCATTCCTGGAGCCATGGTGTGTGGCGTATTGCTCGGGATTATCGAGGTGTTTACCGTCGCATACGGAGATTCGTCGTATCGGGACGCGGTTGCTTTTGGCTTGATCATTCTCATTTTGCTCTTGAAGCCGGAAGGACTATTTGGACGCAAAGCGTAAGGGAGGTGCAGACATTGGACATTCTCAATCCATATAACTTACAGGTACTGACTTTTATCTTGTTAAACAGTATTTTGGCGATCAGTATTTACATTACGCTCTCGACGGGACAGCTTTCCTTGGGACATGCGGGCTTTATGAGCATTGGTGCTTTTACGGCGAGTATTTTGACGAAGCAAGCGGACATGCCGCTGTTTATTGCCATTATCATCGGAGGACTGGTGGCAGGGCTGATTGCACTGTTGATCGGTGCTCCGACATTGAAGCTCCACGGCCTGTATCTGGCAATTGCTACGCTTGGCTTTGGTGAAGTGATTCGCGTTATTTTTCTCAATATGGAGATGACAAATGGCGCTCTCGGATTGACCGGACTTCAATCGATTGGCAATTACTTGTACGATTTTGAAAAAGCAATGGGGGTAAAAGCACAGACCTTTGGCATTTCGGTCATGCAAATGAAGTCATTATCAACCTTTGTGTTTATGCTGCTCCTGTTTGCCTTCGTTCTTTTCCTGACGCTGCGTCTGAACCGTTCGCGTCTGGGGCGAGCTTTTGAAGCGATCAAAGCGGATGAAACGGCAGCACGAGCAATGGGATTGCAAGTCAACTATTATAAAATGCTTGCGTTTGTGATCGGTTCCATTTTGGCTGGTGTATGTGGAGGATTGTTCGCCCACATTACGACGACGATTACACCTGATGATTTTAACTATCATAAAGTAGTCGAAATCTTGTCCTATGCCGTTATTGGCGGCAGTGAAGTGGTTTGGGGGCCGCTATTCGGTGCCTTTGTTTTGACAGCACTGCCGGAGGTGCTGCGTGGTTTGGCCGAGTACAAAATGCTCATGTACGGTTTGATCATGGTCGGTGTAATGGCGTTCCGCCCGCATGGCTTGATTGGTGCCGACACGTTCCAAAAGCTGTTCAAGCGTCGTCGGGGCAAGTCATCCGACAAGGAAGCGAAGGGGGGAGTATAAGATGTTGCTGGAACTTGCGAACGTAGGAAAAAGCTTTGGCGGCATCACCGCTCTTCGTGACGTTTCTTTTACTGTCGGAGAGGGTGAGATTGTCGGCTTGATTGGTCCGAATGGTGCGGGGAAAACGACCATTTTCAATATGGCGACGGGCATATTCGAACCAACGACGGGAACCTTTACTTTTGCCGGACAGAAGCTAAATGGAATGGCGCCTAACAAAATTACCGAAATGGGGATTGCAAGGACGTTCCAAAATATTCGCTTATTCGGTCACATGAGTGCGTTGGACAACGTGAAGGTAGGATGTCATTCGCGCATGAAGGCAGGCTTCTGGGCTTCCCTTTTGAAAACACCGGGACAACGTGCGGAAGAAAAGGCGGTGACCAAAAAAGCCGAGGAGCTCCTCGAATTCGTAGGCTTGTCTGACATTGCTGACGTCCGCTCGGATACATTGGCGTACGGTCAACAACGGCGTCTGGAGATTGCACGGGCACTGGCTACGGAACCAAAACTCTTGCTATTGGACGAACCTGCTGCCGGGATGATCGAGACCGAGACGAAAGCACTCATGGAGCTGGTCAAAAAAATTCGCGATGACGGAACGACTGTCCTGTTGGTCGAGCACGATATGGGATTGGTCATGAATCTGTGTGAAAAGGTCGTATGCATCAACTTTGGGGTCAAAATTGCTGACGGCACACCGGCAGAGGTACAAAACAATCCAGATGTGATTGAAGCCTACCTCGGCAAGGAGGACGAATAAGATGCTGAACATACAAAACTTGACGACCTCCTACGGTCAAATCAAGGCGATTCGCGGGATAACACTGGAAGTTCCTGAGGGCAAAATCGTCTCGCTAATCGGGGCGAATGGAGCGGGTAAAACCACAACTATGCGTACGATCGCAGGTCAACTGAAGCCTGAAGCAGGGACGATTACGTTTTGTGGTCAACGCATAGAGGGTTCGAGACCCCATCAAATCGTAAAAGCTGGACTGGCGTTGGTTCCGGAAGGGCGTGCGATTCTCGGGAAGATGACTGTACTGGAAAACCTGGAGATGGGCGCATTCCAGCGCAACGATGCACAAGGCATCAAGGACGACATGGAGAAGATGATGACCTGGTTCCCCATCCTCAAGGAGCGTCTTTCCCAATTGGGAGGGACGATGTCTGGTGGTCAGCAGCAAATGCTAGCCATTGCCCGCGCATTGATGTCTCGACCGAAGCTGCTACTATTGGACGAGCCGTCGATGGGCTTGGCTCCCATTGTGGTGGCAGACATTTTCAAGGTGATCAAAGAAATCAATGCAGAAGGTACGACCGTCCTGATCGTGGAGCAAAATGTCAAGCAGGCCCTCAAAATCGCTGATTACGGGTATGTACTGGAGGCAGGGCAAATCGTATTGGACGGCACAGGAGTAGCGTTGTTAAACGACGAGCGTGTAAAAGAAGCGTATTTGGGCGGTCGCAAGCACTAGGTCTGCCTATAAAAACTGTCGCCATGGAATGAGGCGGCAGTTTTTTTCGTATGGATTCCATGGTACTATGAAGGATAGAACGTATATTCTCTTATGATGCGAAATGGGAAGGAAGCCGGATACGATGCCAACCAAATTGACGAGAGAGCAAATGGAGTATCTTGTTCATCAAGTACAACGCTATTTTAAAGAAGAACGGTCGGAGACACTCGGCAATTTGGAGACGGAAGAGTTGGTTGCCTTTTTTTCAAAAGAGCTCGGCCCTTTCTATTACAATCAAGGGGTGCAAGACAGCCGCAAGCTGCTGATGGAACGGATGAGTTCCTTAGAAGATGAACTGTATGTATTGGAAAAGCCAATCCACAAGAACAAATAGATGCTAGGCAGATATAGAGCAAAGAGGAGGGAGCAGCCATGAACAGCTCCTTAAAAGATAAACTGGCCGTCCTGCCAGATAAACCAGGCTGCTACCTGATGAAAAATGCGAACGGGGAAATCATTTACGTCGGAAAAGCCAAGGTGCTGAAAAACCGCGTCCGCTCGTATTTTACAGGCAGTCATAACGGGAAGACGCAGCTGTTGGTCAGTGAGATCGTGGACTTTGAGTACATTGTGGTATCCTCAGCGATTGAGGCGCTTATCCTCGAGTGTAACCTTATCAAGGAGCACGACCCGCGATACAATGTCATGCTTCGCGATGACAAGACGTATCCATACATCAAGATTACGAATGAGGCGCAGCCACGTCTGGAGATTACCCGTAAGGTATTAAAAGATAAAGCTAAGTATTTCGGGCCCTATCCGAATGCCGGAGATGCCTCCGAGGTGAAGAAGCTGCTGGATCGGCTCTATCCGTTGCGAAAATGTCGCAATATGCCCAAGCAGGTTTGTCTTTACTACCATTTGGGACAATGTCTTGCGCCCTGTGTGTACGAGGTATCGGCAGAGGAAAACCAGCGTTTGGTGGATCAAATCAGCCAGTTCCTCGATGGTGGCCATGAGGAAATGAAGCAAACCCTCACGGAAAAAATGCTGCAAGCCGCAGAAAACATGGAGTTCGAACGAGCCAAGGAATATCGTGATCAGATCAAGAGCATCGAAGCCGTAATGGAGAAGCAGAAGATCACGTTCACCGATACGATAGACCGCGACATTATCGGGTTTGCTGTGGAAAAAGGCTGGATGTGCATCCAGGTGTTTTATATGCGAAAAGGGAAGATGATCGAGCGTCAGACGACCTCCTTTCCATACTATGGAAGCGAAACCGAGGACTTCATGTCTTATGTGAGCCAGTTCTACTACGACAAGCAAAATGCGCTGCCAAAAGAAATACTGCTCCCGCAAGAGAGTGAACCAGAGCTTTTGAGTGAGTGGTTGGGCATCAAAGTCCATGCTCCGAAAAGAGGCAAAAAACATGAGCTCGTGAAGATGGCTACCGAGAACGCACGTATTGCTTTGCAGGAGAAGTTCGCGCTGATGTCCAAGGACGATGCTCGTACGGTCCAAGCAGTACACAATCTCGGTCACATTTTAGGGATTCCGGTTCCTCATCGAATTGAAGCGTTTGACAACTCCAACATTCAGGGAACAGAGCCAGTGTCTGCGATGATTGTGTTTACAGACGGTCGCCCTGACAAAAAGGAATACCGCAAATTCAAGATCAAAACCGTAGAGGGACCAGATGATTACGGCTCCATGCGCGAAGTCGTTCGCCGTCGTTACTCTCGTCTGCTGAAAGAAAACCAGCCAATGCCCGACCTGATTGTGATCGATGGTGGTAAAGGCCAAATCAGTGCAGCTATGGACGTGCTGGAAAACGAGCTAGGTCTCTATATTCCTGTCTGTGGTCTGGCGAAGGATGAGAAGCACCGCACTGCTCAGCTCATGTACGGAGATCCGCCAGAGCCTGTAAATCTTAGACGTGATAGCTATGAGTTTTATTTGTTGCAGCGTATCCAGGATGAAGTCCACCGTTTTGTTATTACGTTCCACAGACAATCCCGGACAAAAACGATGCTTTCCTCGCAGTTGGATGAGATCCCGGGTATTGGTGAAAAGCGGCGCAAGCTGTTGTTCTCTCATTTTGGCTCGTTGAAAAAAATGCGCGAGGCGACCGTTGAAGACTTCCGCCAATTGGGAATCGGCGACAAGCTGGCAAAAGAAATCATCGGGCATCTGCGTAAGCTGGACACATAGCCAGTGTGACTTTTGGAACAACCTTTAAAAAGGAATTGATCCATTTTTAGACTCATGATATAATCCGATTCAAACAGAATAGTTAGCCTCACTTCCATTATGGAGTGAGGTAGAGGCGCGAAAACCAAGAGTACCACCCTGAGATCGGGTATCTGTGAAGGGTCGGGAAAGGGGAATTCGCCGAAGTGTGGGGGGAAACCCGCTTTTCTCCATGCTGGGTCTGCGTTGAACAAATGCAGGACTGTCATCTGCACAATGACCAATTGTCAGATGGAGAGCTATCTCACGGTGTGTCAATGTGAGTTTTGATGGTGATAACTGTCAATCTTCGTTGTCCGCGTGTATTGGGAGGGAGGAACCGGTATGTCGAAACAGTAGGCAGCGGCAGGTCTTATTCCTTGTCGGTGCCTTTTTTGTAAAATAAAAATGCAAGACTTTTCCTTATAGAGAGAATAGTGAAAAACCATACGATACGAGATAAATACCAATATTGGATATGAGAAAAAGGGAGAGAAGCCGCATGGGGTTGATCGTGCAGAAATACGGAGGCACCTCTGTAGGTACCATTGAGCGAATTTTACGAGTTGCGGATCGAATTATCAGCTATAAAGAGGAAGGGCATGATGTGGTAGTTGTTGTTTCTGCAATGGGGAAATCTACTGACGTGTTGGTAGACATGGCCAAGCAGATTAGCGCATACCCATCTGAGCGTGAAATGGATATGCTGCTGACCACGGGGGAGCAGGTATCGATCGCGCTTTTGTCGATGGCCTTGCATACAAAAGGCTACGATGCCATTTCTCTTACGGGCTGGCAAGCTGGAATCACCACAGAGGCGATTCACGGAAGAGCACGGATCAAGCAGATTGATCCAGAACGGATTCAATCCGAGCTCAGTCGTGGTCGTGTGGTGATCGTGGCAGGATTCCAAGGGATCAGTGACGAAGGGGAAATTACGACGCTCGGCCGCGGTGGATCGGATACATCTGCGGTTACACTCGCAGCCAGTTTGAACGCTGAGAAATGCGAAATCTTTACGGACGTGTCCGGGGTGTATACAGCTGATCCGCGAATGGTTCCAGCTGCGAGCAAGCTGGATACGATCTCGTATGATGAGATGCTGGAGCTGGCGAACCTCGGTGCAGGGGTTCTTCATCCTAGGTCAGTTGAGGCTGCGAAAAAATACAAGGTAAGGCTGGTCGTCCGCTCTAGCTTTACTGCCGAAGATGGTACGTACGTTGAGGAGGTTGCCAACATGGAAACAGGAAGAGTAGTAAGTGGAGTTGCACACGATGAAGATGTAGCCAAAATCACGGTTGTCGGCATGCCTGCCAAGGTCGGGACGCTCTCCCGTCTGTTCAATACGCTGGCGGACAATCAGGTGAATGTCGATATTATTATCCAAAGCTCTTATGATGCTACTGTTACAAATATTTCCTTTACAGTTGCAGCGGATGATCTGAAAAAAGCACTGGATACGCTGGACAGAAACAAAGACGAGCTTGGCTTTGAAAAAGTCGATTTCGAGGAAAGCTTGACCAAAGTATCCATTGTCGGCTCTGGAATGATCAACAATCCAGGGGTAGCTGCCGAAATGTTCCGCGTTCTGGCAGAAAAAGAAATTTCTATTAAAATGGTATCAACTTCTGATATCAAGGTTTCTTGCGTCATTCCAGCAGCTTTGACAGAGCTGGCTGTTCGCAGTCTTCATTCGGCCTATGGTCTGGATGTTGAAGAAACCGCGGTTGTGCACGGAGTATAAAAAGATAAGATGCTCCCTCTCCCTTCTTATAGGTAGAGGGGGCATTTTGTTCATGACGCCACTTGTACAGAGATGCGTATGTCTAAAGGGCTTTCCATTTCGATTTTGCTGAACGCTTCTTTTTCTTTCCACTGCTCAATCATACCTGCGATGATCCCGGCTTCAAAGGAAAGACTGCAACCTAGTCTTTCTATAGACTGATAGCTAAAAATGGAATGATTGAGTGAATAGACGATCGTTTGCTCGTTCTCCTCGAGGACGTCTAGCTGACCTAATCCAAGCCGAATAAAAGGCATAATCGGGCCTGCTGCAGATTGAATGGGGATTTGGCGGCCCATATTTTTTCCTATCCAATAGAGAATATGGTTCTCACTATCGCCTAGCAGGGTGCTAGTAAGCGTTTCGCGTAGAAGATGATAGCCAAGATAGGGCATATTCATTCTCTCTGCATAGGGAATGGTCTCTGGCGGCAATAGTGCTGCAAGCTGATCCTTCTCTTTCATATGTGCTTCCCTCCTGTCTTTACTAGATTATGAGGAGGGACACGCATTCATGACATCGGAATAGAAAAAATAGCTGGACTAAACAAAGTTATTCTATCAATGTATTTAGTACATTGATTGTCTTGACGCTCTGTGTCGACAAGAGTACAATTGGATTTGGTCATAGTTTTGCCCAACTTTTTCTCGTATTTTGACACATTCCGACAAATTCATTTGATCTAGTGAACGCAGTCATTTTGTGAACAGCGTCAAGATCCCGTTCATAAAATGATCGTGGTGGTTTTGCTATGTCTAATGGGTGAAGCAATGGGTTAGGATATTGGGGAAAGGTCTATCAAAACGGTCGAAGCCGTTTTGGACCGCTTGCGGTGATGCTTGACGTTTTTCACAAAATTGAGAGTTACATACATTGAAAGGGGGACCATTGTATGGCGAAAGGCCATAGCTTTCTCAGTCACAAGCTCCACTCACTTCTTGGTTTGTTTCCGATCGGGCTCTTCCTGCTGTTTCACTTGACAGCTAACTACCAAGCGACCCGTGGAGCCGAAGCTTTTAATCAAACAGTTGGTTTGATTGAAAATGTTCCATTCGTATTGGTGCTTGAATTTGTTTTCATCTACCTCCCGATCCTGTTTCACGCTATTTACGGTATCTACATTGCGTTCCAAGCAAAGCAAAACGTAGGGAACTTCGGTTACTTCCGAAACCAAATGTTCTTGTGGCAACGTGTTACAGGAGTCATTACCCTCATTTTTATCGTTTGGCACGTTTGGGAAACCCGTATCCAAAAAGCAATGGGTGCACACGTGGATTTTGACATGATGGCAAACATTTTGAGCAGTCCTGCAATGATCGTATTCTACACTATCGGGATTATTAGCACGACTTTCCACTTCTCCAACGGACTGTGGTCGTTCCTGGTTCACTGGGGAATTACAGTTGGGCCGCGTTCCCAGCGCATTGCAACATTCCTGACTTTGGGCGTATTCGTAATTGTAACCTTCATCGGCTTGCGTGCGATGTCGGCTTTCATTTTGTAGGGATAGGGGGACAAAACACATGGCAAAAGGTAAACTGATCATTGTCGGTGGAGGTTTGGCCGGCTTGATGGCTACCATCAAAGCAGCAGAAAAAGGCGTTCCTGTTCAGCTGTTCTCCCTGGTTCCGGTAAAACGTTCCCACTCTGTCTGTGCGCAGGGCGGTATTAACGGAGCGGTAAATACCAAAGGGGAAGGCGACTCCACATGGGAGCACTTCGACGATACAGTATATGGCGGAGACTTCTTGGCAAACCAACCGCCAGTTAAAGCAATGTGCGATGCAGCACCTGGCATCATCTATATGTTGGACCGTATGGGCGTTATGTTTAACCGTACGCCAGAAGGTCTGTTGGACTTCCGTCGTTTCGGGGGAACCAAGCATCACCGTACCGCTTTTGCGGGTGCGACAACTGGACAACAGCTTTTGTACGCATTGGACGAACAAGTACGCCGTTATGAAGCTGAAGGTCTGGTAACCAAGTACGAATATTGGGATTTCCTCGGAGCCGTTTTGGACGATACAGGAACCTGTCGCGGGATCACTGCACAGAACATGCGTTCCGGTGAAATTCAATCCTTCCGTGCGGATGCCGTTATTTTGGCAACAGGCGGACCTGGTATCATCTTCGGTAAATCGACGAACTCGATTATCAATACTGGTACAGCAGCATCTGCGGCGTATCAACAAGGGGTTATCTACTCCAATGGTGAGATGATCCAAATTCACCCAACTGCAATCCCGGGCGACGACAAGCTGCGTCTGATGTCCGAGTCTGCTCGTGGTGAGGGTGGTCGTGTATGGACGTACAGAGACGGTAAGCCTTGGTACTTCCTGGAAGATAAATACCCTGCTTACGGAAACCTGGTTCCGCGTGACATCGCGACTCGCGAAATCTTCTCTGTTTGCGTAGATATGAAGCTGGGTATCAACGGCGAAAACATGGTATACCTCGACCTGTCCCACAAAGATCCAAAAGAACTGGATGTAAAATTGGGCGGTATTATCGAGATTTACGAAAAATTCGTTGGGGATGACCCACGTAAAGTTCCAATGAAGATTTTCCCTGCGGTTCACTACTCCATGGGTGGTATGTGGGTAGACTACAACCAAATGACCAATATCCCTGGTTTGTTTGCAGCAGGTGAGTGCGATTACTCTCAGCACGGTGCAAACCGTTTGGGTGCGAACTCCCTCTTGTCCGCGATCTATGGTGGTATGGTAGCAGGTCCAAAAGCGATCGAGTACATCAATGGCTTGAACCAATCCTCTGATGACCTGTCTTCCACGCTCTTCGACGGCTTCACAAGCAAAGAGCAAGCGAAATATGACAGCATCCTGAAAATGGACGGAACAGAAAATGCTTACCTGATCCACAAGGAACTGGGTGAGTGGATGACTGACAACGTAACGGTAGTACGTTACAACGACCGTCTGCAAAAAACGGATGATAAGATCGTTGAACTGATGGAACGCTACAAGAAAATCAACATCAACGATACAAATAAATGGAGCAACTCTGGTGCGGCGTTTACCCGTCATCTGTGGAACATGCTCGCACTGTCCCGCGCGATCACAATCGGTGCGCTCAAGCGCGACGAGAGCCGCGGTGCTCACTACAAGCCTGACTTCCCTGAGCGTGATGACGACAACTTCATGAAGACGACAATGGCGAAGTTCAATGCTGAAACGACTGCGCCTGAAATCTACTATGAAGACATCGACGTATCCCTGATTGCACCACGTAAACGTGACTATACGTCTGACAAGAAGCATTAAGAGAGGAGGAAACTGATCATGGCAGAAAAATTGATTCATTTGATTATCACTCGTCAAGATAGCCCTGACAGCACTCCGTACAAGGAAGAGTTCAAAATCCCTTACCGTCCTGGTATGAACGTGATCAGTGCTTTGATGGAGATCCAACGTAATCCACTCAACGCACAAGGTCAAAAAACGTCTCCAGTAAACTGGGAATCGAACTGCTTGGAAGAAGTATGCGGTGCGTGCTCGATGGTTATTAACGGAAGACCGCGTCAAGCGTGCTCGGCACTGGTAGATAAACTGGAACAGCCGATTCGTCTTGAGCCAATGAGCACCTTCCCTGTACAGCGTGACTTGTCGATTGACCGCAGCCGCATGTTCGATGCGCTGAAGCGCGTAAAAGCGTGGGTTCCAATCGATGGTACGCATGATCTGGGACCTGGTCCTCGCATGCCGGAAGTGGAGCGTCAATGGGCGTACGAGCTTTCGAAGTGCATGACGTGCGGTGTTTGCTTGGAAGCTTGCCCGAACGTGAATGCGAAGTCTGACTTCATTGGTCCGTTCGCAATTTCGCAGGTTCGTCTGTTCAACCAGCATCCAACAGGTATGATGAACAAGCATGAGCGTCTGGAAGCTTTGATGGAAGATGGCGGTATCGGTGATTGCGGTAACTCGCAAAACTGCGTACAAGCATGTCCAAAAGGCATTCCGCTGACAACCTCGATCGCTCACATGAACAAAGAAACAACTAAACATGCAGTGAAGAAGTTCTTCTTCTCCTAATTGTTTGCAATAGAAAAGGCGTGCACCGGTGATCCGGAATGCACGCCTTTTTTCAGTTGAGGAAAGGTAGATGTCGCTGTAGTGGAGAGAAGAATATTTCCAGTCTAGGCTCCAGGCTCCGTCCTGCTGGGGGCTGAGACTGTCCGCTCCGAAGGGATTCGCGGGGAAACGCAAAAGTGGTAGCCGCTACGTCGTATGGGCACGGTTGCGTTTCTGTTGCCCGCGAATCCCTTCTCCACTCGGTAGGACTCCACAAGTCGCTACGCCTGGAAATATTCTTCTCTGTCGTAACTGCTCATATTTTTCCAGCTTTCAAAGCATTAAAAAATCGGATTACATAGAAAGCTCGTAGAGAAAACAGGAGAAAACAGCGAAGATCTTAGGGACACCGACCGAGACGCAATGTAAAAAGCGAAACACGCCCTTAAGCGGCCACCTCTGAAAAACATCCTGAGGATACCACTTTGGCCGCGGTTTCGCTTTTTACATGGAGTCGTGCAGTCAATCCCCCAGGGGGTGGCCCTAGAAGCTGAGCGTTTTCTCCTGTTTTCTCCCCACCACAACAGCAACGTACAAGGAGTTTATTCACTCGCCTCGATAACCGCCGCCATCGCCAGCTTTTCAAAGATGCTGACGAACTGCTGGAGTTCATCCTCACTGAGGTGAGAAAACATTTTATTTAGTTGTTCTCTCCGATTCTGCTTAGCTACTTGCAGAATTTTTTTGCCAGAATCACGCAAGCTAATGTAAACAACTCGGCGATCTTCCTCATCACGATCACGGGCGACGAAGCCGTGTTTATCCAAACGGTCGACCATTGCTGTGATTGCGCTTGGTTTGACCCCCATTGATTCAGCCAACTCTCCGACCGTGCATTTTTCCTTCTGTTCCAACTGATGAAGAATGTAGAACTGGGGGCCGGTTAAACCAGAGACAGGTTCGGCTAATTGCGTTCCCATCGTGCGCATAATGGTACGAAACGCCTCCTGCAAGCGCTCAAGCGTATCTGTAGAGGGGGAGGGCATGCTCGTATCATCTCCTTATTTGATCTATTTCTTCGAGAAAGGGAATATTTGATATGCAATATTTAACGCAATTAAATATTGGCTGAAATTACTTCGTTTGTCAACCTTCGCGAAAAGAAGGGAATACCCAAGCCATTCCTAGTGAAAACTGAAAACATAATGGAATGACTTCCAGCAAGGGGGCAAACGATGAAGAAAAAGGTATGCAGCATTGGATTGATATTGGCTTTGCTTCCCGCAACGACTGTCAGCACAACAGCGTTTGAAGGAACGGCGACCATTCGTACGCAGATTTTGCAGGATCTCGCGGAAATGCACGAGCCATTACATACAGGCAAGGCGGACAAGGAATATAAAACGACGGCAGATGAATGGCAACGACAAGAACTACTACTGCGAGGTGAGCAATTAAAATCTGCGCCTGTCGATTCGCTGGAAATGATTGAGGCGACGAAGGCTTGGGAGGAAGCGGGGGTAAAAGGGGAAGGGATGCTCGTTTCGGTGATCGATACGGGAATCAATCCGCGCCACCCCGATTTACCTGCCCCACATGATAAGCGTTCAGCCATGCAAAAGTCAGGCTCTTCCCAGAAGGTGATTCCTGGCTTTAACTGGGCTGACCGTACGCAAACAACGGAAGACGTATCGGAATCTCAGCATGGTATCCATGTTGCGGGAATTATTGGTGCGAACGGAAAAGTAAAAGGGGTTGCACCTGAAGCCCAGCTCATCAGCCAAAAAGTATTTTCCAATTATCAAAGCGAGGTTCCTGGGCTAGGTGAATCGATTTTATTTGCGATCAATGATTCTATTACGAAAAAAGCAGATGTGATCAATTTGAGTCTCGGTTCCTCTGCGGGTTATGTAGATGAAACAAATGTGGAGCAAATGGCAGTGAAGCGAGCAGTCGATAATGGGATCGTAGTAGTGGCAGCCGCCGGCAATGATGCGTATTTCGGCAGTGATAAGGTACGAGCACAGAATCCGGATATCGCCATGATCGGTTCTCCAGGCTTGAGTCCTGATGCATTTTCAGTTGCTTCTATTAACGCAACAGCACTGGCTGGCTATAGCTTCACGGTGCAAGGGGTACCCGGTATGGAGAAAGTCGTGTATTTATCGGGCTATGTGGAAGGCGGGGGTGCAATAAACCCAGTCATGACGCTGATGAAGCCGTATCCGCTCGTCTATATGGGGAAAGGGAAGAAGGAAGACTACAATGTTTCCGTAAAAGATAAAGTGGTATTGCTCGAGCGAGGTGACATTTCATTCGACGAAAAGCTACGTCTCGCCAAAGAAGCAGGAGCTATTGGTGCCGTCATCTACAACAATGAAATGGGACCACTGATTATCAGTGCGGAGCACGCCAAACAAATCCCGGCTGTTTCTATCTTGAAGCACATGGGCGAGCAAATGGCACAAGCGATTAAAAAAGGCAAGAAAGTGACGGTCTCCTTTAACGGTGAATATGGACAAAATCCAATGCCTTATCCCGATGGAGGAACAATCTCGGCTTTTTCATCATGGGGACCAACGCCCGATTTGCAGTTCAAGCCGGAGATTGCAGCTCCAGGCGGGGGCATCCTGTCACTCACGCGAGAGTCTGAATATGCCGTGAAAAGTGGCACCTCAATGGCAACGCCACATGTGGCAGGCGGGATGGCATTGCTGAAGCAAGGCTATCTCAAGCAAGGGCGGAACCTGCAAGGCAGATCGCTTGTCAATACGTTAAAGGCTGCGGCCATGAATACAGCAGAACCGATTATCGATCCGCAAATCAGCGTACCAGCAGCGGATAAAGAGAAAGCAAAAAAAGTACCTTACAGTCCACGGGTTCAAGGGGCAGGGTTGATGCAAACCGCAAAAGCGATCAAGACTCCAGCTATCGTTGTGACTGCAAAAGGAAAAGCAGGCGTCTCGTTAGGCGAGATCGGGAATTCAACGACCTTTTCTCTGTTTATTAATAACAAGTTTGGCAAAAAGCCGATTACGTATCAGCTGCAAAATGAGTTTGGTGTCTTGACTGACTTGCGCAAGAATGGGCTCAACATGCTAACGGATACTCTTTTCGAGGGGGCAGAACTGCAATTTTCCGCCCCGAAGATTACCGTTGCGCCAGGGAAGCTAGAGGAAGTGAAGGTAACGCTTACGATACCGCCAGGCTCCGCACGCAATCAATTTGCAGAAGGATTTATTTCCTTTCAACCAGATGATAAAGAGCTGCCTACGTTGCGCACGCCGTTTTATGGCTTTTACGGCGATTGGGATGAGCCAAGGATTATGGATCAGCCCGTATGGGAGGCAGAAAGTCAGGAAAAACGAACAGGTGTCAAGACAAGCTGGTATCACGATAAACGCAATGACAAGTGGCGCTACCGGGATTATCTAGGAGTGACAGGTGTCAGAGCCGATGGCGGCGCGAAAATCGACCCCAATCATATCGCCTTTTCACCAAACGGGGATGGGCATTACGATGTCGCTGCTCCTTCGATTACATTTTTGCGCAATGCCCGTCATATTATCGTCGAAGTAACCGATCAGTCAGGCAAGCCGATTCGCACTCTTGTGCGCGATGAAAAGGTGAGCAAGTACGACCAATCCAAGCTGGGGACGCCATACTATTATACGGAAAGGGAAGCGTGGAGCTGGGACGGAAAGATCTTTTCACCGCAAAAAGGCGCCTACATACAGGCACCTGATGGACAGTACCACTTCTCCATTAAGGCCAAAATAGACGATCGCAATGCAAATTGGCAATCAATGACACTCCCCATCCGCGTGGATACAAAAGCTCCTGTGATCACAGCTTCTGTGTCAGGTAACCGGGTTCAATGGAGTAGCCGTGATAAAGATATCCAGGCCTATTTCCTTTATGTAAACGGAAAAAGGGTAGGAGGCCCCTATTCTCCAAAAGTGTCCAGCACACTTATTAATCAGCCGGATAAAAAAATGAGTGTGGTAGCGCATGATTACGCGGGGAATATCAGTGTGGCACATATAAACGGGAAAAGCGACAGCACCCCGCCCTTTGTGGAGTTCCCGGATGATTTGTTTCCTTATTTGAAAATATCCAAGCAGCCAGACGTGGCCTTCAGGGGCAAAGTAACAGGCGAGGATATGATGGACAGGGTGCGTTTGTCGATTAACAAAACGCCTGTAAAGCTGGCGACGGATGGCTCCTTTGAAACCATCCTGCGATTAACGGAAGGTCTCAACTATGTGATGTACAGTGCAATGGATATGTATGGAAACAAGCGCCAATTCACGCAACGGGTCATCGTTGATACGAGCCCTCCGATATTGCAATTGCTAAACGATGGTAGCGAAGACGTACAGTTCGATCCAGCAACCAAGAACATGCTCGTTCCGGTCCGTTTCCTATACAGAGATCAAACATACAAAGGTCAGGTAAGTATCAATGGGCAAATCGTGTCCTACTTTGAAGAAGAGCAATTGGAAATCCCTGCACAAAAATACGTAACGCAAATTTTGAACATGAAGCAGGGAGAAAATCGCATTTTGCTCGAAGGGAAAGACGGGGCAGGCAATCAAAGCATGTTGCTGGTGTATGCGTATGTCGATGCCAATTCAGGGGCAGTCGTCATAAGCAATGGGGAGCAGCGTATATCCTACAAGGCGCGAACAGTGCCAGCACCGACGATCCAGCTACCGAACAAACAGCTAGAAGGGAAGGAAGGTGAAGCGCTGCCCATCGAAGGGAAAGTGACAGGTGCTGGTGCTGTTAACCTCCAAATCAACTATGGATCAAAAAGCTTTCAGACCAACGCGAATGATCAAGGGTTATTTCGCTTGGTGCTTCATGAGGTAGAGGAAGGCAAGCAAAAAGTGACGGTTGTTGCCACCGATGCGCTGGGGAGGGAAGCCCGAGCGGAGATGAACGTCGTCGGAAAGAAGAAATAGGGTAGCGGGCCCGTCAGTAGCAGATAAACGGCTATTGCCGGGCCAAATTTTTTTGTGGGAGGATTCTATTCGATGTTTTACCATGGGATCATGTGGGAATATGTTATGAGAGAGTACCCAGTGCTCTCACCAAGAAGGACAGCCAAAAGGAAACGTGGGGCGGAGCAATTGTTGGATCGCATTCATCTGATCGAACAATTCGGTTTGGAACCCGTTCATTTGCTTGAGGCCGACGAGGATTACGATGAAGTCCGCTGTATACAGGAATGTTTGGCATTTGGAGATACTGTTTTTGCCTTTGATCGAGTCCAGCTTCCGATGTGGCAATTGAGTAAGCATGAGATTGGTGTAGAAATAGTAGACTTGCGAACGTGTACGGCCATCTATACCATTGGTCATGAGACAAAAGTAGAGGATTATTTTCCTGGCAAACCTTGTTTTCGTGACCTTATACCTAGGAAGTTTTCGTAATCCTATTGCATCTGCCAAAAATCGACATTATGATAGTCCTATACGAGTTCAACGTCTGAGAGTGAATTGCCCGGGAAAGGAAGAGAATGCAGATGATAGTCCAGTACCTTGATCCATTTCTTGAATCAGCTTCGTCCGTGATTCAACAAGTATGCAATGTCGACATTTCGCGTGGAGAGTTAGCTGAAAGAGAATGGAGCCATGTAGAAGGCCATACATGGATTCGAATCGGAATGACAGGTCAATTACAAGGTGAGGTCTTTTTCGGTCTGCAAGAGGAATTGGCTTTGCGCATTGTCTCGGCCATGATGGGTGGCTATCCTGTGCAAGAGATGGATGAGCTCGGAAAAAGTGCCATTTCCGAGTTAGGGAACATGATTTCCGGGAATGCGAGTACGCTTTTGTCCAATCGAGGAGTTATCGTGGACATAACCCCGCCCTTATTTTTACACCAGCATGATTTGAAAGACATGGCAGGGACAGCATTGATTGCACCGCTCGATCTTCATGACATGGGCAGACTGGATATTCAAATAATTGTGATAAGATAGAGGCGGCTAATTGCCGTCTTTTTTGTGAAGGATACGTACCCACGCTTCATCATTCAAAGGAGGGAAGGAAAGAGATGGATCATTACTTCTCGATCTGCTCAGCTGAGATGTATTACGAGAAATACATGGCCTTTTTATTGGAAAACTACGACCAGCTTCGCATGCCATATTCCTTTCCTGTGGCGCTCAGTTTTCTGGCGAGTCCCGTTTTAATGGAGGGGAAAGCATTTCTTTGCTTCAACGATGACGATGAAGTGATCGGTGCCTTTTCATACATTTACGGGACAGGTGAGAATCAGTACGAAGACAAGCATATCGTTCAAATTCAGGTAATCTATTTTTTGGAACAGTATCGCAGCAGTCGTCTTTTTTTGCATGCCCTTCAGTATGTAACTGAGTATATCGCCTATATGGAGGAGGACGTGAAGGAGTTTCGATTCTGGACTTCCTCAGACGACTTTTTACGCAAATTATTTGCCAAGATTGCAGATCGAGTAGCTTCTGTGGAAACGGAAAACGGTCCATTGGATGAATATCGCGCATCATTTCGGGCTTGGCAATCCTATGCGGCCAGGTTTCAACATGAACCATTTTTCTAATCCAAGAAGGAGACGTTACGATGCTGTTCGTCATCAAAAACCTGTTTGGCTACCTACGCCCCTATAAGCTCCTGAGTTCCCTTTTTTTCCTCACGCTTGCACTTGATCTACTTTTTTTATCCTTGGCACCTCTCAGTTTCCAGATCATCATTGATAGAGCGATTGTTCCCAAAGATATGCACGTTTTCTCAGTTATCATGACAGTCTTGGCGATTAGCGGGTTTATCTGTATCAGTGCTGGAATGATCAGTGATTATGTGCTGGCAAAACTAAATGCACGTGTGCAAAATGATTTGCGGCAAAAACTGTTTGCGCATATGCAACATTTGCCGGTCAGCTATTTCCATAAAACGCGTTCGGGCGAACTGATCTCTCACTTTTCAGTGGATTTGCCTGTCATTGACAGATCGTTAGCGATTCTCTTCACGACAGGTATTCAGTCATTGGTGGTCGTGACGATTAGTACAATGGTGTTGTTTTATTTGGAATGGGTGATGGCGCTGTGTATTTTGGTTGGGGCAATCTTGATCTTTACAGGCCCTTATTTGCTTGGACGACGTGCCCACGCAATCAATGCTGCCTATAAAGAACAGCTCGCGGCTATGACGAATGATGTCCAGGAAAATACGAAAGCGCAAATGGTTATCAAGGGGTTCAACCTGCAAGCTGTCATGATCGATAAATTCATGGAAAGACTCGAATTGCTGTTGGTCAGCAACTATCGCAAAAATTTGATGGCAGCGAAGCTGGAACGAATTCCTGCGCTATGCTTACTACTCATCAACTTTACGATCATTGGCTTCGGTTCCTATTTGGCACTCACCGGGCGAATCTCTGTCGGTTCGCTTGTCGCCTTTTTCACCATGTATACGTCGATGGGGAATGCAGTATTTAATCTGACCTTTACGCTTCCACTGATGACAGATGCACAAGTCAGTATGGAGCGAATCCAGAAGGTGCTGAATGAACCTAGTGAAAAAGTCGACCATTCTTCGTCCGAACAGATCGATTTGCGTACGACTGAAGTGTCCATAAAAAATGTTACGTTTGGCTATCAAGAAAATCAGTTATCTATTAAGCAAATCAACATGCAGATTCCAGCTCGGTCAAAAATTGCGATTGTTGGCTCCAGCGGGTCTGGAAAAAGCACGATCATTCAGCTGTTATTAGGCTTTTATCAACCTAGTTCTGGTCATATCGAGATAAACGGCACAAAACTAGATGAAAGGAATCGGGGAGCCTTCCGCAACCATGTAGGGGTTGTCTTTCAGGAGCACTTTCTTTTTCACGGAACAATAGCAGAAAACATCCGGCTCGGCAAGCTCGACGCGACCAACGACGAGCTGAGGATGGCTGCACAGCAAGCAGAGATCCATGACTTTATCATGAGTCTACCAGACAAGTACGAGACACTAGTTTTGGACGGGGGTAGCAATCTCTCGGGGGGACAAAGGCAGCGACTTGCCATTGCTCGAGCGATTCTGCGCAATCCTTCTCTATTCATTCTGGATGAAGCAACTTCTGCTCTCGATCCCATTACTGAGGCTTCTATAAACAAGACCTTTGCGAAGCTTTCCAGCGATCGGACTGTCATTACGGTGACACATCGTTTGTCGACCATAACGGACATGGATCAAATATTTGTGTTGGAGCAGGGGGAACTAGTGGAGCAAGGGACACACTCTCAACTGTTGCAAAAGCGGGGCTATTACAGAAGACTATGGGAGAAGCAGCAGAGAAGTTCCATCTCCTCGCACGCGGAAAGGTAGAAGTGATACGTTAACCAACAGAAAAAGAGAGGCGGTGTGTAAAGGATGCATGTTCAATTTAGAAAATGTACCAGTGACAATGATTTTGCCCAATTCACGCTCTTCTTTATGCGCAATCGATTGGAATTTAGCCGTATGTTTTCCCTTAGTGACACGCTCGTTCATATTTTGACGTTTCTCCCGGATTCTCATTTGATCCTCATAGAAGACGAGCGAGGTAAATTGATCGGATGGGGCCATTATCAATACTTGACAGCAGAAAGGCAACCAGACCCAGAGGGAGAAATTTGCTATATCCATTCCGTCATCGTTGAAGAAAAATATCGAAGGAGCAGGGTATTTCTAAAAGGCTTTCGCCATCTTATCCGACAGGTCCAGGAAGAGAATGAACACGTGAAACAAGTAACCTTTCATGCAGATGCTAATCATGTTTATCTGAACCGGCTCTATTCGAAATTTGCACAGCTTGCAGGGGAGCAGGAGGGGTATTATGGACAAGAAAACATCTACCTATCCGAAATCAATCAGCTCGCTTCCTATCTGGGAATGGACGCAATTGACGTTAAATAAGGAAAAATGCTATTCTTAAGAAGATATTGTCAGAAGGGAGGTCTATCAGATGATTCCAATGGTACCACGTTTGAAAGACGGAGTAAGAAAACCATTCACTGCTTCGATTCAAAATCTTCTCATGAAAAATGAGCAGCTGCGTGTAGCTACTTCTTCTACGAAGTAATCGATCAGCTATCATCTTTTTCGAATCAACTGTTCCCATGAATGGAGAAGTGGTTGACAGGCTATCCTGCTCAGCCACTTTTTTATTTCTGTTTGAATAGAATTAAAAAATAAAATATTTTCTATTGTCTAGATGATTTTTAATAGATAGTGTATTGTTGGAACTAGTAAGGGGGTATGAGAGCTTGACCTATGTAAAACAATTAATTGGGATGTTTTTCCTGGTTATCGCCGTTTGCGGCGGGCCTTTCATGCTATATACGCAAAAGGAAGAAATCGTGTTCGAACCAGGAAATATCGTAGTCCATGCGGTATATCTGATTCAGCAGTTTGCAGAGGGCTCCCTCGGAACCTATTATTCCGGGCAAACGGAAAGGAGCATCGCAGAGGATATCCTCCCATTTGCAATTAGCTCCTTTGAACTACTATTCTCAAGTGTGATTGTCGCCGTTTTTGCTAGTATTATTTTTGGATTGCTTTTGCAGCGCTTTCGGATTGTACGTCAATTTCAAAAGGTTTTGAATTTACTTGCCACCATTCCTGATTTTATCCTGATCGTTGTTTCGATTGTGGGTGCGGTGGGATTTTACAAGATGACGAACATTCGAATTATCACCCTGTCACCTGTAAGTGACTCTGATAGTACTTGGTTTCCGATCACGCTACTGTCTATTGGACCAACGATTTTTCTCATGAAGGTAGTCAGTCTGAAGTATGCACAAATCGGCGGCGAAGACTACATTAAAACAGCTCTTGCCAAGGGGATGGGGATCTGGCATGTTCTCATTCACCATGTCTATAAAAATATCAAGCCGTTTCTCATTGCTGATTTAAAGAAGACGATTGCGATTTCGGTAGCCAACTTGTTTATTGTTGAGTACCTATTAAACGTCGTAGGATTGACCCGCTTTATTTTTAGCAAAGATGGCAGTTACGAATTCAATGCTGCTGTCATGGGATTGTTAGGTATCATTTTGCTATCCATTTTGGTCTATGGATTGATTCGTCTCTTTTTGTATGTGATTGAACGCGCGGTTGTATATAAATAACCCAGACTTCTTTTGGAATGAGTGAGGGTATGGTATGAGGAAACGGTTCAATTGGTCTTTATGGCTAGGCAGTATCTTGGTATTATTTTTAATCATTATCGGTGTAGCCGGACCCTATTTAGCCCCTTATGACATTGATTACCAGGTGAAAGTGCGTAATGAGATGGTGAACGGGAAGCAAGTGATCATTTCGCCTCCTTTGGCACCGTCAAGCGAGCATCTGTTGGGTACGGATAAATGGGGCTATGATTTGCTTACAAAACTGCTCCACGGGGCACCGTATACGATTTTTATTACGCTCATGATTGCGTTATTGCGATTATTGATGGGAGCATGGATCGGACTGTATATTGGAATATTGGACAAGCAGCAGCGCTGGTGGATTGCGATTGAGAACGCTTGGGGATACATGCCTATATTTATTCCTGTCTATTTTTTATTGAAAGGAATCAATATCAATCCTGAATTGCCAACGTTTACGCTCGTATTGTTTTTCATAGTGGTCGTGGCTGTGCTAGGGACGCCTTCGGTAGCTGCGTCCATCCGTCAAAAAACAGAGCAAATCAAGGAATCGCAGTACGTATTAGCTGCGACCTCGCTGGGGGCCGGGCGGGATCAGATCATCTTTCGCCACATCCTACCGCATTTGAAGGAGCATCTGGTCATTGTCCTGGTGACAGAGATGATCGCCACCATGACGTTGATGGGGCTTCTCGGGATATTTGGTCTTTATGTAGGCGGCACGACTATGTACTATGACCCGGTTGAGTTTCACTCGATCACACATGAATGGGCAGGACTGCTCGGGACTTACAGAAGCTTTGTCTACACGAATTACACGTGGATTTTCCTGATCCCACTTGCTGCTTATATGCTTGCAATCGGTTCCTTTAGTCTACTGGCCAAAGGATTGCGTGATAAGTTCGAACAGACGTATAGTCGTACCCCATTTATTTAAGTTGTGGTGCTCTTGATTTTTACGAATCAAGGGCACTTTTGGTTGAGCGGGTTAAAAATAGTGGAATGGAAGTCGAATTGTAGGGAGCAGTATATGTCTCGGATGAATAGACTGGAGTGTCGGGGGCGGTGTTGGCCTTGGGTTCCGATGGCAATCTCATCAGGCGAGGCGAACTCGTCGCGATCTGAACGGGGAACAACTGGCGGCCATCGTCGTCTCGAACGGAAAAATTCACGGCGGATGTCGAAGAGGTTTCTCATCGGTGTTCGGAACCCATTGCCCATTTTCTGAATAGGATGTAAGGCAAAAGCCTAAAATCCTTGAAATTCCGGCACCATCACCCACCCCCCATCATAGGATAAGGTGACTCTGTAATCCCTCAACCTTGTTCCTGTAGAGCCCACAAGGAGGGGTGGCACGATTGAAGGGTAGCGACCAAACCAAGCCGTTGTTAACGAATCGCGAAAGAGAAGTGTTTGAACTCTTGGTCCAAGATAAGACAACCAAAGAGATTGCCGGACAACTCTTCATCAGCGAAAAGACTGTGCGCAATCACATTAGTAATGTCATGCAAAAATTAGGTGTCAAAGGTCGATCTCAGGCAGTAGTCGAACTCGTTCGACTTGGTGAACTAGAGATTTGAACCCAGTCCACCCAGCCTCCCTTTTCTTCCCTTGGTCGGAAGGGAGGGTTTTTTTATGTTGTTTTGCCCGGATACCCCTCAAAGAAAGGAGCAAGGAAAGATGGATGAAAAAAAGACCACCCCTCTACCGTTTTCATGGTCTATGGGATAGCCTCTTTGGTAATATCTCACTTAGTCTGGACACATGCATTTCGTGTAGGGTGGAAACCAAAGGCAGGGAGGAGTACATCTAGCTTGGGGTTGATTACCTAACTTTTGAAGAAGTTTCTTGAACATTCCTAATTACCTCCTATTTATGGATGAATTTAACTTTCTATTAAATAGTAACACATGGAGGTGGATATTTGTATACAGTCTTTTCTGAATTTTCACTTTAAATGAGCGCGTGTAAGAAATAGACAGCATCATGATAGTAATAGTATCTCTTGCTCACAGAGATAAACGAAGCGGAACGAGGCGCGACAGGAGAGTAAAATACCGCGAATTTTGCACTACCCGGCAGCAAGTGGAGCATGGCTGACCTGGATTATCAGTCATATGTCGGGTCATACAACTTATCTAGAATCCTTTTTCGGTAGCGGTGCTGTTTTGTTCAACAAGGAGCGATCGATACTGTTGAAGGAGTGGTGATTTACATTGGAAACAAACTATTTTTCTTTCTCTTCCTCTTCCTGATTCATAAACGAGTAAAGCGGATCTCTTTTAACACGCCCAGACATCATATCGTCGTAAGGGGTAAAATCTGTTCTTTTTGGTAATTGATTTTTATTAATTGATGTAAACATCCACCAAAATATTGCAGCTACAATAACGAAGGTAATTACAGTAATGATTAAACTCATTTGTATCACCACTTTCTGCACTAAAGGGTACTTTTGCTTAACATATTAGACTGGATTACCATCCGAAAGGTCACAAGTGGAACTGTTAACAGGATTTAACACACGATTTGTTAAATTGACAACCATAATTTCAATCTTGAGGAGGTGAAACTCCATAAAAAAACCTGCAGCAAGATAGGTTCAATCTTGTGCAGGTTAACAGATTTTAAGTGAAATCGTTAGAAAGGTCTTCTAATAACTTTAATTCTCCGTGCTCCATTGCGGATAAGCCTTTGCGCTCGTTCGCGGCTGATTCTAACAAGTACTGAAATATCTGTTGAGTTTTCAACGTCAAAGACTGAGAAAAATCGACCATTAGCGAAAAGTACGCCTTTAAATTCAACTTTCAATCCTGGACAAGCTCGCGGTCGTGTGTTCTGAATAATAGTGCGCATCACACCTGCTTTAATGAGCGCCCTCGCTTGTTGGGGCGTTGTACGAACTGCAAAAACAGGGTCAATTTCAACACCTGGCGCCTTTGCTTCCACTTCAACAATTAAGAAAAATTGGTTTCCGATCTTTGCAATACTATTTGCTCCGATCGTAATCGGTGCTTTTGCCATGAGAGATCACCTCCTTGTACCAAAATATTCAGGAGGTCATGAAGGGGACAAGGGCTATACTCCAATTTTTTAAATTTGGTACTTTGACTAGATTGGAAAATCAATTCGCTGCTCTTCTTTGTTGCTTCGAAGGCATTCCAATAACTCGAAAATGATGTCCATATCCTTTTTAGGCACCACCTTACTGTGATGATGGCAGGAATGGGGAAACAGCTTAACAAAACGGTATTTTAGAAAATGAACTCTAAGGCTGTCAAAAGTATCCCGAAAAGCAAGAGTATCCAGCCGATCACTAATGTTATGTAAGTTAAAAGCTTCCAGATTCCATAAACAGAGCCTTTTCGTAAACTAATACGACTCCACAGAATCATCCATAATCCCATCAGGGTCGCTTCCTTTTGAAGAACTGGAAAAGCAATACAGATTAATAGACCTGTGATGAAACCTAATAGTACCAATTGTATTGAGACAGTCATATAAACTACCTTTCAAGTCCCGGATTTATTTTTCAAACACTATATACATTAAAATGATTATTACTTGAAGTAAATACAAAAATTTACATAACGCATAAGGAGGAAAGAAGATGCTAAAAAAGGCCATTTGGTCGTGATGCACACTTGGGATGGAAATTATATGAGTTCATGGCGGATACTTTGGTAATGTCCCTAACAAGGATAACCCTCATTAAAGAAAAAAAGAGCCGCAGCTTACACGGATCTTAATAAATCTTATTTCCCCAAGAATCCGAACCCCAGACAGGATACCAGTCTTGATATCAGAAGGTCGTCTCTAAGGTTTGCAGGTGGTTTACCTTGATAATAGATATTGCTGCTCCATTCAGCGTTATCTGAGTACCAATTTGAGAATCCCCTTCCATGACAATTGTGCTGGCAGCGGCAGCACAGGAGAGGCTTCGAAACGAACAGGCCGTGGTTCATCCTCATCGAGAAAGAAGCTGAATATTTGGAGGCATGCGGGAGATGTATCGAAGGAATCGCGCTAACAAGCACAATTTTACAAAACATGTAAATCTAAATTCTTGATTAAACCAAGTATCGTATTTTCTGATCACTTTAGCGGTGGCTTCACATTCATTCCGAACATATTGTTACAAGCCCACAAGCTGATGCCGATTGCATCTCGACGTCAGCTCGCGGACTAGATACATTGCCATGTACTCTTTGTTTTAGCCAATTTTCCTGATTACTTTTGATTTTCCACCTGAACTGAGAATGATCCATCCTTCAGGAACAGGCGAGGCTTGCAGTACCTCAATCTGCGTTCCGTTAGGAGCACCATTGACATTTCTGATCACATTCGAACCTCCATAGGTTCGGACCATGACCCATCCTTTTGGGATAGGCGAAGCGAGCATCACTTCTACCTCCGTCCCGTACGAAGCATCATGAACATTTCTGATTACATTTGATCCTCCAAAGGCTCGAACCATGACCCATCCGACTGGAATAGGCGAGGCGAGCATCACCTCTATCTCCGTACCATAAGAAGCACCGTTCACATTTTTGATGACATTCGATCCTCTAAAGGCTCGAACCATGACCCATCCGCTGGGGATAGGCGAAGCTAGCAGCACCTCTACCTCTGTGCCATAAGAAGCACCGTTCATATTCCTGATCAGGTTCTGCGTTCCTAACGTTCTAACGATAACCCATCCGGCTGGAATAGGTGAGGTAAGCGACACCCAGATTTCTTCTCCATACGTGGCGGTTCTGATGTTTTTATTGGAAGCGTAGGTGGTTGCCTTTTCCTGTGTAGGGGGCGTTGCCGCTTGGACTTGTGTGGCTAGAGAGGGTACTATGACGACTGAACTTAATGACAGGATAATAAGCGCTTTTTTAAACATGAACATCAACCTTTCATGATAAAAGTTGTTTGGAAACTATCATCGAGTAGAGGTCAATTGTTATAGCATTTCTTGCAAAAAAGAGGTGGGTGCCTATCATCCCCTCCCTAAAATACCAATATATACCATCCTATCATAAAGGCGATCCTCTAACTTTAAGAGAATTTGTCGAATGCTGGTTAAAATTGACAATATTTCGAATAAATGAAGAAGGTGCATATGGAGAGTGGTTGTGAGATTTGGCTGAATGGAAGGCTCCGATACTCCGACAGATTGAGCATCTACAAAAAGGGTGAAATACACAAAAAATTAAAAAGAGGCCTCCAGTAGGAAGCCCCTATCAATTAGCGAACAACTCTTCATCAGTGAAAAGACTGTGCGCAATTACATTAGAAATGCCATGCAAAAGGTGTCAAAGTTCGATCTCAGGCAGTAGTCGAACTCGTTCGACTTGGTAAACTAGAGATTTGAACCCAGTGGGATGTAGTCGGTAATGGCAGAGTGGAGCCACATTACCTGAACCATTCAAAGTTAGACATAGCCAGATCAAATGAATAAAGTGCCAGATGTAATATCTGACACTTTGGTAATGAAAGTAGATGATATCTACCTTAATTCATGTCTGATATAGATTGCAACTACTAAACCGTTTGAGGTTGCGAAAGAAATATAACCAATATCGGTCTCGGACAACATTTGGTAATATCCTACAATATTGTTTCTTGATTTTTTATAACCGTAAGCCTTATGTACATCTTCAATAGAATCGCCTATTTTAATTCCACGTGGGGTTTGGTAGTTAAGCTGATTGTTTGCATACATTAAGGAGATGATTCCGGAATTTTCCTCTCTTTCTCCGGTGATGATCCTTTCTCCCCAGGATGAGGTGAAGCGATTCTCATTACTTATATAAGTTTCATCTGGTGGACGGCCAATTAATTCTTGAACATCTAAAGAAGTCAATCCTGTGTTTAACGGACCAATTTGTAGATCTTGTAGGGTTAGCTTAGGCGCGGTTAATGGTTCAATGGTTTCGGAAACATCTTGCTCTTTAAGAGATTTAATCGTTTCGGAAACATCTTGCTCTTTAGGAGGTTCGTTGGTTTCGAAAGCATCTTGTTCTTTAGGAGGTTCGATGATTTTGGAGGGATTGCCCTCCGTTTGAGAATTATGGGCTATAGAATTTTTTCGATCTTCGCTAGGAGGTTTAACTTTAGCGAATTTGTTAGTTACCCCTATGTATGTTACTACGAAGGCAAGTAACGAAATTATTAGTAGGAGTAAATTCACTCGGGCAAAAATCACTTTGTTTTTTAGCATTGTAAAAATCATCAATAACGTAAAAAAAATTGTTGTGATACCGAAAACGAGTAGAAGAGGATCTTTTTCCATCAGGTGCCATCCTTAATAAAAGTTTGAAATCAAAAATATAATTCGTATGAGATACCCTCATATGTCATCTGTTTATCTCATCTATCAATGAACAAGGCTACCTTTTTGAGCGATATAGTTCAATCTTCGGCATAAAAATCATACAGAAGTGAATTCCTCGGCATCTTCACTTTAGCAGTTCGTCCGGCAAGAAAAGTTTACCATAAATATAGGAGTGTGAGACAATTTTAAGGGAAATTATCAAGGGATTTACAGCTAGTGAATAATGTGAAACACCATTAGGTTTGTACCCAGGGAGGGAACAAGGGACGGTTTCGGTAATGAAGTTACCAACACCCACTATTAAGTGTCATTCTTAAATTAAAACAAGCTGATCCATTGTAGATCAGCTTGTTAGGAAATTACTACTCTTTCACCATGGTTATTCTGCTATCAATAAGGCGAGAAACTCTGTAAGAAACAGGAAGGAAGCCTTGACGAGGCCAATAACGTGAAGATTGTAAATTCGTTTCTCTCCAATCTGTCATGCAGGAGACATATCCTTTTTTCTTCGCATGGGCAAGTCCATGTAGTGTAAGTGCATAATTGATACCTTGCCCGCGATATTGATCTAGAGTACCAGCCACCCCTAATTCAACACAACGATCCGGTACATTCAAATTTACATTACTTCTATCGAAGGGGAAATATCCTTGAAAAGAAACAATTTTTCCATCTTTTAAGGCGATCCAGAAATCGACATCATGATCATCAAGGAGACCTGCATAACCTTTACGTAATTCCTCAGGGTCATCACGTAAAGAATAAGCAAATACGGGTGCCTTATTTTGATGAGTTCTAATAATGTTTGCAATCTCCTCTACCAAACTACGATCTTCAGGGGATGCCAAGCGAATTTCCACATTTGGAATGCTCAAGGGAAGGGGAAATTCCCGATCAAGTAATGAGAGTAATGCATGTGTTTGTTCAAAGCCAAATCCTAAACGGAACCAGGAATGAAGTAATTCCGGTTGACTGGCTGGAATTAGCGCAAAATGACTGAAATATCCCTCATCTACCCATAGTTGAGAAGCCTCTGAATAAAGATCTCTATATAATTCAACGGAGGTATTGCGAGAAATGGCATGACCCTCCAAATTCATCCAGACATGTCGACCCCGAAGAGGGTTTTCCATCTTTTGTCCAATGAGGTATCCGATTAATTTACCATCTTCCATTGCTGCGACTCCGCTACTGTTTGGTCTTGACCATATCGTTTTAACAGCAGTCGTTGCATAATTTTCATTTTCACATTCAATTGGTAGTACCGAAAGGATTTCCCGATCTAGTTTATGACGTTTGGACAATAGTTGCCCAGCTTCTGAGATTAACTCATCCGTAAATGGTATGAAATACATAAAATGGACACCTCTGTTTTTTATCATCATAAAGCTGCTCTTAATCTGTTGCAATTAGTTTTGCCCTAGAAGGTGAAGTAAAATGAAAGATTCGCTTTTCTGTTCTTATGAGTGAAGTATATGTCAGGATGCAGGCGTTAGGTTAAATGGGGATCATTCTTTTCCAATACCCCTTTGGATATCAAAAGAGCGAAGTATATGTATGTAATTAGGGCCGGGATCAAGTAGGATAAGAAGGTTCCTCCAATATTCCAACCATTAAAATATTGTACTTTGCCAAAATAATAGGCGATAGATTCCAAAAGCGTTTGGGCAACAGAAAACAATAGTATCCAGAGAACTGGCTGGGTTTTCGTTCGGAAAATGAGAAAGTAAGTACAGCAGGCAATAACAGGGAATAGTCCGAGGTTCATTGGAAGCACGGAAGCGGTCTTGACCTCTAAAACAGGTGTCAATATCCAGTAATGGTTATAAATCCCCCAGACATTAACGATGTACGACAGGACCGATGCAAATGGACCAATCGTGAGAACTATTTTAGGTGATCGCAAATACAACCAGATTCCAAAAATCCATGGAAATACGAAGCCAAGCAAAATGTTTATAAGCATTGCTTTGTTTTCTCCTCAAATTCTTTTTCATGAACATTATTGCCGTTGTTTACAAGACTTATCACAATGCTCAAATAGAGGTTTGAAAAAAAGAGAGGGAATATGTATAAGCCCCGTTGGACCGGGGCCTTGAACCTAGCAATTGCAAGGGAAAGGAAAGAGGTTTATAACGAAATTTAATGGAATGGTGATGATGGTGAACGTCTCATTGCTACCAGTGTAGACCCGAACACGATAACCATTTGGTCCGACACTGAGAAGACATCCAGTAAATGTATCGAATATGGTTCTTATTACAACGATTCTGTTGATTAATCGGACTGCTTTTCTCCGATTCTTTCTTTGTATTTCTAAGGACACTCTTCTCGACGAAGTTGTAACACCTTTTTGTGCCGCCAATTCTCGCACCTCCTTTTAAACGATCTTGCATACTCTATTTGATGTTTTTGTGAGAGAGATGCGTATACTTCGCCTCCGTACGTCAGATTTCTCAACTCGCTTCTCTCACATGGTATAGGGAATGCAAATAGGGGATGCTTGGCAACTGATACGAGCCTATGGTAAACGTAAATGTGCTAATGAATGCGCAAATTTATTTATTAAAGGCATATCCAAATGAACGACAAGTTTAGCGGGAAATTATGTAAAAAGGGCAGCTTATAAAGCTACCCAAAAACATTGAAAATTACTCGCAACTGCAAGCAACAATTACCAACAGGACGAAGAGAACCAAAATTAAAGAAAAGTCATCAAAAAAGCCAGCGCTCATGAATGTCACTCCTTAATTGTGATTGAGGGTACTCCCCAAATTAAGGTATGTCATCTAACGAATTATGTAAGGGCGTTTGTACATGAAAAAAATAATGGGTGGAAAAAAAGTTGTTTTTATGGTGGTTGACACAATGTGTAGGGAGTGAAACCGATGGATCGCAACTGCATGGTTAGAGTGGCTAGCCGCATGAAATCGACGGCAGGCAGAAGTGGACGAACAGCACTGAATTATGAATAGGCTTCAATTGGACTGTAGATGACCAAGAATGTTGATGAGCTTGCCAAATGGGTCGCGGACGTAGAAACGCCGAACACCCCAAGGCTCATCTGCTGGCCCATATTCAATTGGAAACCCTGCATGCTTCATCCGTTCAAGCGCTGTATCGACATCATCGACTTCAATGGATAGATCAGGAGTAAGCGTGTGGGAACCTCCCTGTGAAGCAAAACTAATTTGAACGCTCATTTCTTCGTCAGTTCCGTAAGTTGCGATCCAACCATGATCCATCAATAAATGTAGGCCGAGTATGTCCTGATAAAAGCATTTAGCTGCGGCGATATCCTGGGTGTCTATATTGGCGACAATTCGTTTGACCTTCATTTCGGACCCTCCAAATGATTACGCAAACGGCAACACACCTCTTACCCAATGTAAGAGGTGTGTCTATTCGCAAACTTTGTTATTTGTCTAGTAAGGAACCATCGGGAAATGCATTCTTTAGAGAGTCAGCAAGTACCATAATTTTATTCCAATCAAAATTGTATTTGTTAAAAACAGATGCGCTTGTGATGCCACGCTTAACTACTCTTCCGTTTTCTTCATCTAAAAGATAGACAGTTGCACTGCTTTGAAACCTTATCAGTTGAGCATTTTCGCCAATGACTTGCCCATCAGGAATACTGCTGAGAGACGGATATTCCCTAATACCATCCCAACTATTAAACAATTTAAAGTAAACATCGGCACTGACAATGCCTCTCTTTTTACCATCCATGACTACATATACAGTTGCGCTGTTCGTTTCCTTCACTCGAAAACCATTCAATAGAGATGGATCTGTTGCTATTGCTTGGATTGACTGATTTGACTTTGAAGATTGGGAGGTGGCAGTCGTCTTATTTGCTTCGGCATACGATGGTGTAGCTAACATACTTGCTAAAAGTAATGTAGCAGAAAGGAAAGACAAGGTTCGCTTCATGAAAAACACTCCTTATTTGTAATTTATTTCCAATTCAATATGAATTTCTTGTCTATCAATGGTTTTCCTTTGGATGTATTGGTGAATTTGTTACAGAAATGTGAATATAGAGATTTTATTGAGTTTTTTCGGAATCTCATTCAAGAAAAACCAAAAACGAGGGAGGGGAACAGGGCCTAAGTTTGTAGCTGATAGTTTACCCGGCAGATTCCTTTGGTCTACAGGTTTTTGGAAGTGTTGTGATAAGGGGAGAGATTGAAGTGAGAAAACCAAGACCTTATAACCAATACCCTATCCAGTAAATGGCTCCGCTGATTACGACTAATGCGATGAAAAACAATATTCTTGCTCTAACCTTTTTGGGACTTGGAGAAAAGATAACTTCCGCACCAACCCACAAAAAAAGGAGCAACGCTAAGAAAATTTTAGATAGGAGCAACAATGTAAAGCACCTCCGATATATGGATAATGATACCGAATAATCAGTTGGGTATGTGAATGAAAAAAGCCACCATTCCTTACGGAAGGTGACTAGATCCTCATTGGGTACTTTTAGGTAAAAAATCGATAGGATTTACCATAGTTCCTTGTTTCATAACAGAAAAATGCAACATATCTCCTGTTTCGGATGACCCTACTTCTGCTATTTTTTGACCTTTCTTTACAGTATCTCCGGGCTTCACAAGAAATGAACCAAGGAGAATGTGACCATAGAGAGTACTGAATTCGGAATTGTGCTTGATTATTATTGTTTCTCCAAATCCTTCTGTGCTTTCAGCGAAAAGAACGACACCATCATTTGCTGCAAAGATAGCTGTACCTTTAGTGGTTGCATAGTCCAATCCGTTATGTCCTTTTGATTTCTTGGTTTCGGGATTTATTTGCAAGCCGAAATCAGAGAAAATGACATAGGGATCATGAATAGGGGCTTCTAACAAAAAGGGTGCTTCGTTCATTTTACCAGGCTGACTCAAATTACTTGCCTCCGCTGCGAAAGCCGTTGGTGTTAAAGTAACGGCTAAAGTTAAAAGATTCAAAGCGACAATATTCCTTATCTTCATATTTTTTCCTACTTTCATATAAATTGGTTTCATTAATAAATACGAGGATAATGGAAAAATGTAACTGTTAAGGAATTATTGGATGTGAAAGTGGCCAAGGTAACCTACTCAGAGCCCCCCTTTCTTCCCTTGGTCGGAAGGGAGGGTTTTTTAATGTACATTCGTTTTGGATTAACCTTTTATTACCATTTATGTAAGCGCATTAGCATATTGTAATGTAAGGCGTAATAAGATGGATTTGTAATAAAATCCACGAAGATCGAGAGGGATACTATGAAATTCAAGAAATGTGTGAGGAATGTGCTAATGGTAGGGGCCCTGCTTGTCACCTCCGTTTTGCCGATGGCGGCACAGGTGGCGCAAGCAGAGGAAAATCAAGCGGAGGCGACTGCGGTATCCAATTACAAAATTATTGGCTACTATCCCTCATGGGGGGCTTATGGACGAAACTACAATGTAACGGATATCGATCCTAATAAAGTAACACATATTAACTATGCATTTGCGGATATTTGCTGGAATGGCAGACACGGCAACCCAGATCCAACGGGGCCCAATCCACAAACGTGGGCTTGCCAGGATGAAGTAGGCAATATTAATGCCCCAAATGGTACGGTTGTTCTCGGAGATCCATGGATTGATGTGCAAAAATCCTATCCCGGGGATACATGGGATCAGCCGATCCGCGGAAATCTGAATCAATTGGCAAAATTAAAGCAAAAAAACCCTCAATTAAAGACATTGATATCGATCGGGGGCTGGACGTGGTCCAATCGCTTCTCGGATGTAGCAGCAGATCCGGCTGCACGCCAAGTATTTGCACAATCTTCAGTCGATTTCATCCGGAAATATCAGATGGATGGGGTCGATCTCGATTGGGAGTACCCGGTTGGTGGAGGTTTGCCTGGAAACAGCACACGTCCAGCAGATAAGCAAAATTATACGTTGTTGCTACAGGCTGTCAGGGACAAACTCGATGCGGCTGAGGTAACGGATGGCAAACAGTACTATTTGACGATTGCCTCTGGTGCCAGCCCTAGCTATGCCGCAAATACAGAGCTTGGAAATATTGCCCGGGTTGTGGACTGGATCAATATTATGACCTACGACTTCTATGGAGCCTTCCAAAAGCAGACTGGACATAACGCACCGTTGGCCTATGATCCGGCAGCAGGAGCAGCAGGTTTGCCAAATGCCGAGACCTATAACGTCCAAACAGCAGTAGAGGGTCATCTTCGTGACGGGGTTCCTGCCAGCAAGCTCGTTCTCGGACTTCCGTTTTACGGCAGGGGCTGGTCGGGTTGCGGAACAGCGAACAATGGGGAATATCAAAATTGCACAGGGGCTTCAACAGGAACGTGGGAACCTGGCATGCTTGACTTCACGGATATCCAAAATAATTATGTGAACAAAAATGGCTTCACACGCCACTGGAATGACGCTGCAAAAGTGCCCTATCTCTTCAACCCGGCTTCGAAAACATATATTAGCTATGACGATGTGACTTCAATCGGTCACAAAACTTCTTATATTACATCCAAAGGATTGGCAGGCGCAATGTTCTGGGAATTTAGCGGGGACCGTAATAAAGTTCTGCTAGACAAAGTGAATGGCGATCTTCTGGGCGGGACAGCACCAGTCGACAACGTTCCGCCGACAGCACCAGCTAATCTCCAAGCGACCGCCAAAACAGCAACAAGTGTTAGCCTGAGTTGGGGGGCTGCTACTGACAATGTAGGGGTTACTGGCTATGAGGTATACAATGGCACCCAGCTTGCGAAAACGGTAACGGGTACAAATACAACGATTAGCGGGCTGACAGCTAGCACTACGTACCAATTCACTGTGAAGGCGAAAGATGCAGCAGGGAATTCCTCAGTAGCAAGCAATGAGGTGACGGTTACGACGGATACGATTCAGCCAGACAACCAACCTCCTAGCACACCTACCAATCTAGTCATAACAGGGAAAACTAGCACGAGTATCAGTCTGAGCTGGGCTGCTTCTACAGACAATATTGCGGTGACAAATTACGAGGTTTACAACGGGACAGCATTAGCAGCGGATGTAACGACTACGACTGCAACTATCACAGGACTCACACCTAACACATCGTATACCTTCTCTGTGGTAGCGAAGGATGCAGCAGGTAATGCTTCGCAAAAGAGCATCGAGGTCGTAGGCGTAACAGATGCGTCAAATCCAGGAACTCCTGCATGGGCGCCAAATGTAAATTATGCAGCTGGTGATTTGGTCAGCTATCAAGGCAAGGTATACAAATGTCTGCAACCTCACACTTCTCTCGTAGGGTGGGAGCCAGCAAATGTACCAGCTCTCTGGCAGGTTCAACAGCAAGCAGCAGTAGAAGAAGTCGATGGTTATTTAGATGAGGAGATTTTGGAGGAAACAGAAGGAAATGCAGATACTCAATAAGTAAGGAAGGGGCTGTCCCTCCAGTCATGAAAATGACGGAGGAACAGCCCCTATTTGTTCGTTTGGAAATTAAGCAAAGGCTTTTAACAGTTGGAGGACTAATGGAATAAGATCTCCAATAAAAGTAAGGATCGCAATTGCCGTATTCATAGAAGCCCCTCCTTAAAATTCCAAATTCACTATTATTATATTAATGTTCATAATAGGAATCAAGAAATATTTTCCACCTACACTGAAATAATAAGTGGCTTATGTGAAAAAGTCATACAATGACTTGATAAAAATAACGATTTGTAAGGCAACTAGTCCAAAAATTTTGACAGCCCAGTTTCTGTTCTTTTTCCATTCCAATACGCCTTTCGAGGCACACATAACGACTAAGCCTACCATTGCTAATAGCTGAATGAAAGCGACACCTGTCAGAAATGCTAGAATTCCAATGACAAAAACAACGGTCACGGTCGCTTTAAACCAAAAGGGCTGCTCACTCATACTAACGCCCCATTCCCTTTTTTGTAAATTTTAACATACACAAGAAAAAAGCCAAGCCATAAGACTGTTAGAGACTTATGAAAAGCAAAGGGGAGCATTCCGCCTTCTTACCAAGGAAGGCAGAGCGGGCATAGACGCCCATCGTTTCTTCGATTCATCTGAGGAATGTATGTATATGTTACTTTTTTTTAGGAAAATGAAACAAAACAGATTCAGGTTCGAATAATGAGTGTGAGAAAACAAATATGGACAGACGAGAGGAAGAGAAATGATGAAAAAAGTTACGCACGCTGTGTTCCTCCTGATGGCTGCAAGTATTGCGATGTCATCTTCTACTGGTGCAATGGCTAGGGAGAATACGCTGGAAAAAATAAAAGTAGAGCAAATGACTCCTGAAATAAATAGGCTGGTAGAAAAAGGGGTAAAGAAAGCAGCTAGTCTCATCCCTTATTTGAAAGATTATCCTGTTAGAGAAGTAGTAGTGAAAGACACTCCTTATCTGCTCGTGAACAACTACAAGTTTAAAGAAAACACTGCTGAATTTGTTAGCCTAGTGCTCGATAAAAATACTGGTGACATACTTGAGTTTGGCAAATACGAGCTAAATAATCACCAGAGCCAAACGCTTTACCCGATCGACAAATCGAAAGAAGCAGCCATTTCCTTTATGAAAAAGTGGTACGGAGAAGACATGGCAGGATACCAACTGGATGGGGATGGGGTTGCGAAGGTATTCGATGGCCAAACAAATACAATTCAATTTGTGCGTGTGATCAACGGGGTTCCTTTTCCAGACGACATGATACAGGTACAAGTTGATCATGAGGGACAAATCACAGGAAAATCCCTTGGCATGAATATCGAAAAAATCTCCTTCGTGAAATTAGATCAGATCTTATCCAAAGAAAAAGCCGAGAAACAGTTGTCCACCTATATGAAATTACGGTATTCCCTCGATCAAGACGGAAAAACGTACAAGCTCCTCTACGTCCCAGCTTTTTCCGGTCAGTTGGATGCTGTGTCCGGCAAAGACAAAGACAGCGTAAATATGCCTTATCATAGTAAAGTGAATGTGAAACCAAAGGGTACCAGCCAGCTCGTAGCAAAATCACGTGAAGAAGCGCAGGCTTATCTGACTCAGCGTACGGGTTATGATTTTGCAAAAGGGAATGTCTTTTTTGAAGATTTAACTGGTGAAAAACCCGTGATTATCAAATATTTCTGGAAAACAAAGAAATGGGAGGGACGTACTAATTATTCGTGGAGAACAGACGACGGATGGATTGGGAGCATGCTAATCGAACCGAAGACAGGGTCAATTGTGAGCTATCATGTCATCGATACAAGTTTGTCAAAGACCGCTACCAAAAAATTGACGCAAGAGCAGGCTTTGCAATTAGCCATAAATGAATTAGCAGAGATCACTCCAGCTGGTATAGGCGAGCTGCTGCTACTTCAGCCCGGAGAATATGATGAAAGTACAAATCAATACGAATTCTTTTTTGTGAGGCAAGAGCAAGAGATTCCTGTTGAGGATTGGCTGACGCATATCTCGATCAACGGCAGCAACGGGAAAGTCATGGGGATCGATCTCAATGAAAAGGTCGATGGCGTGATGTCTGATCCGAAGAAGGCAATCTCCCAAGAAGAAGCGGCAGCCTCTTTGCTCAAGAAATATCCATTGCAGCTACAGTATATCTTGCAAGAAGAAGGCAAAGCTACTCTCGTCTATACGTTGCCGATGCTATTCGATGCAAAAATAGATGCGTTGTCGGGCGAGTTTTATTCCTACGGGTCCACAGATAAGAAATAAAGCAAGAATAACCTCCCTTTCCAACGGATTAAGGGAGGTTATTTTGATTAAAAGTATTGGCAATCTCCACCAGCCTGGCTTCCACATCTCCCTCATAATAAAAATGGTAGGTTCGTTCATAGTGGGTGGAGCCGTTTTTGCAAAAAGGAGTAGGTATAAATCGGTGAAGTGGATTCAATCAGAAAAAGTTGATCGAAATCTGAGAAAAAACGAAATTGACACAAAATACAAACTTCAGTATGATCACTTTATAAAGTCATTGGAAAAATAAAGGATGAACGAATACGATGCGCAGAACTGGAGATCTAAAACTAATTCAAGAGCTCAATCGCTTTATTATACTCGACACCATTCGCCAGTTTGGGCCTATCTCGCGAAGTGATATCGCCAAAAAGCAGGGCATCAGCCCCACTACAGTCACCTCGGCAGTCAACGAGCTAATCCGTGACGGCATGGTTGCAGAAGATGGAACTGGTGAGTCAAAGGGTGGTCGTAAGCCGATTATGGTTCGCTTTTGTCCAGACGGGAAGTTTTTGATTGGCGTCTCGATTACGAATACAGCGATTACGATAGCTGAAATGAATTTGGAAGCGGCTACAAAGCAAAAGAAAATCTATCCTGTCAAAGCTGGTCTAGTGAGTGACCTGATCATCCAGTATGTGCTGGATTCGATCGGGGACTTTCTCCAGTCGGTGGATGATGTCAGCCGTTGTTTGGGCATTTCCATCATCGCACCAGGGATTGTCGATGCAGCGAGCGGGGTCATTCGCTTCAACTCCAAGCTACGTTTGCATGATGTTCCATTAAAGGACATGGCAGAAGA
Source organism: Brevibacillus sp. RS1.1 (assembly GCF_013284365.1). NCBI lineage: Bacteria > Bacillati > Bacillota > Bacilli > Caryophanales > Paenibacillaceae > Brevibacillus > Brevibacillus sp. RS1.1. Next base: position 383,289 of record NZ_JABSVA010000002.1, on the reverse strand, counting down.
GCGTTTTGGGCTAAACACATGGCTCGACAACGATGCCAATGCAATCGCCCTGGCGGAAAAAAACTTCGGTGGTGGTCTGAATGCTGACAATCTCCTGTTTGTTACTGTAGGAGAAGGGGTTGGTTCGGGCCTCGTTGTAAACGGTTCCATCTTCCGCGGAAGTCGAGGTGGAGCAGGTGAATTCGGGCATACGACTGTTGATCGAAGTGGGATGCGCTGTGACTGCGGTAATGTCGGCTGTTTGGAAAACTACGTGGCGTGGCCGGCCATTTACTCAGGCATACTGTCCGCCGTTACACGTGGAAAAGAAACGCTCGTCATGGATTTGGCTGACGGAGATATGACAAGAATCACATTTGATGTCTTTCGCCAAGCACTGCATCAAGGGGATCAGGTATGCCAAGACATCGTCGACGAAATCGCTTCATACATGTCAATCGGCATCGTGAATCTGGTGAATTTGTTCAACCCGAGCCTGATCATTCTGGGTGGAGAAATGATCCGGGACAACCAAGTGTTGTTTGAGCGCATCCAAAAACAAGTGATGGCCCAAGCGATGGGGACGATGGTTGAAGGGCTGGAATTCCGTCCAACTGTACTGGGGGCTGATTTCGAGGTCAAGGCTGCTGCTGCTGTTTTGTTACAAGATGTTTTTCACTTCAGCTTGTAACATCTTTTTATATACTTTATTTGGTCATTGGAAAAAGAAAGTTTACCCCATCTAATTCGTTGAAAGGGGGCGAGTCGAAAAGGAAAGCGCGTCGAGTTGGGCCATATTTTGGGGGTAAAAGAGGAGAACGTAAATCGAGGAGGGGTTTCTGATGAAGAAGTTGGTTTCGATTGCAATGGCTGCTCTCTTGGTAGCAGTAGCAGGATGTTCGGGCGGCGGGCAGAGCTCCGCACCAGCTGGAACAACTGACAGTGCTGCTTCAGGTGAAAAGGTAACGCTCACCTATGCGCTGTGGGACAAAAACCAAATGCCTGCGATGGAGGAAATGGCAAAAAAGTTTAACGAAAAGAACCCGAACGTGGACATCAAGATCGAGCTAACACCTAACAAGCAATACTGGACAAAAATGGAGGCAGCCGCAACGGGTGGCACCCTGCCGGACATTTTTTGGATTAATGGTCCGCGTATCATTAAATACGCAGATAATGACATGCTCTTGCCGATAACAGATCAAATTAAGGCAGATGGCATCGATCTGAACAATTATCCGAAAGCTCTCGTTGATCTCTACACCTACGATGGACAAAACTACGCGCTACCGAAAGATTTCGACACCATTGGCCTTTGGTATAACAAGAAGCTGTTTGACGATGCAAAAGTACCATATCCAGACGAAACCTGGGATTGGAACAAGCTGAAGGAAGTAGCAAAGCAACTGACGGATGAGAAAAAAGGCGTTTGGGGAATTGCAGCACCTCCTTATGGACAGGACGGCTTCTATAACACAATCCTTCAAAACGGTGGCTACATCATTTCGGAAGACAAGAAAACGTCCGGCTATGACAAACCGGAAACGATCGAGGGCCTCAAGTTTTGGACAGACCTGATCAACGAAAAAGCATCACCAACAGCAGCGCAATTGTCCGAAACAGAGGCAACACAGCTATTTGAGTCAGGCAAGATCGCGATGATGTACAACGGTTCATGGATGGCATCCGCTTTTCATAAGAATGAATATACGAAGGACAAGGTGGACGTGACGTATCTTCCAAAAGGAAAAGAGAACACAAGCGTCATTCACGGCCTGGGCAACGTGATTTCGGCTAATACCAAGCATCCGAAGGAAGCATGGGAATTCGTGAAATTCTTGGGCTCGAAAGAAGGGGCAGAAATTCTGGCAAAATCGGGTGCTGCGATTCCGGCATTTAACGGAACACAGGATACATGGATGCAATCCATGCCGAACTTTCATTTGAAAATTTTTATTGATCAGGCAGCTGTGGCGAAACCGTATCCGATCTCGAAGGACACGGCAAAATGGGCCAAGCTGGAAACAGAGCTCATGACCAAGGCTTGGGCTGGACAAATGAGCGTAGAGGATGCATCCAAAGAGCTCGCGCAAAAAATGAACGAAATGCTTAGCCAAGAATAAAAGGTCTATGATGGATGGCTTCGCATCATGGACGAGGCCATCCTTTTTTGAAAAGCTGATGTAAGGAGGGAATGAATGCGATGAGCAGCCAGTTGCAGCCTGAAATGCACGCCGCCGTCCAGCCAAAAACGAATAAATCGTTGAATCGCATGAAGAGAAGTGATTGGTTCTGGGCGTATCTCATGATTGCTCCCACACTGATCGGGTTGGGTGTCTTCTACTTATGGCCGATCGTACAAACCATTTATTTAAGCTTTACCAAATGGGGAGGCTTCGGCAAGTACAAGTGGGCTGGCTTACATAATTACGAGCTGTTGCTGAAGGACCCTAACTTGTGGATCGCGCTGAAAAATACGCTGATTTATACAGTAATCGCAGTTCCGGTAGGTATCGCTATCTCCATTTTTATCGCTGTGCTACTTAATCAGAAAATTAAGGGGATTGCGATTTATCGCACCCTGTACTTCCTGCCTGTTGTGACGATGGCAGCAGCTGTGGCGATGGTGTGGAGATGGTTGTACAACGCTGATTACGGTCTGATCAATTATTTGCTGGGATCGATAGGTATTGAGGGCCCACGCTGGATATCTGATCCCGCCATTGCTTTGTATGCGGTGATTATCGTTGCTGTTTGGAGCTCCATCGGATACAACATGGTGATTTTCCTGGCCGGACTGCAAGGCATCCCGAGAAGCTATTACGAAGCGGCAGAAATTGATGGAGCGGGGCCGGTTCGCATGTTTTTCAAGATTACATTGCCGCTGTTGACTCCTTCGATTTTTTTCGTCAGTATCACTTCCTTGATTGGGGCTTTTCAAGTATTTGACCTGATTTACCTGATGCTTGGAAGCAAAATGGGCAATCCAGCGACTGAACAAACGCAGACGATGGCGTACTTGTTCTTTACGAATGGATTTGAATCAGGGAACGGTGGCTATGCGGCCGCAGTTGCTGTCGTGCTTCTGGTGATGATCCTGATTGTTACCGCGATTCAAATGAAGTTGCAGAAAAAATGGGTTCACTATGATTAATCAACGCTGAACAGACGGGAGGGATATGGAATGAGTGTATATACGAGTCGGAACAAAATGGGCAAGAAGTTGCTGATTCATCTGCTGTTGATTGCAGGCGCTCTCGTGATGATTGCGCCATTCGTCTGGATGGTTCTCACCTCGCTCAAGTCACTAGGTGAATCAACACAGGTGCCTCCGGTCATTTTGCCGACCAAGTACCAGTGGGAGAATTACACCCATATTTTTGAGATGCTGCCCTTCCTGGACTTTTATTGGAATACCGTGATCACAACTGTGGCGAAGGTAATCGGACAAGTATTCCTTTGCTCGCTTGCGGCGTACGCATTTGCGCGAATTGAATTTCCAGGGCGAAACGCCTTGTTCATCCTGTTCTTGACCGTTTTGATGGTGCCAGGTCAGGTGTTTCTGCTCCCGCAATTTATGATCATGAAGGAGCTTGGCTGGCTGAATACGTTGACAGCACTGATTGTACCTGGATTGTTCAGTGCATTCGGTACGTTTCTTCTGCGTCAGTTTTTCATGTCGCTGCCAAAAGAACTGGAAGAAGCGGCGAAGCTCGATGGCTGCAACCATTTTCAGATTTATTGGAGAATTATGCTGCCGTTGGCGAAGCCCGGCTTGATCGCACTCGCTATTTTCGTAGCGTTGTGGTCTTGGAACGACCTGATGTGGCCGTTGATCGTCAACAGCACGCCTGATAAAATGCCGCTCTCCGCTGGCTTGGCGTACTTGACGGGCGAGCACACCAATTTGACGAACTACCCGATTTTGATGGCGGGCTCCGTTCTTGCCATTTGGCCGATGATCATTGTCTTTATTTTCTTGCAGAAGCATTTTGTCGAGGGAATTACCCTAACTGGGTCCAAATAGACTTTTTCCCAAAAGGAGTGAAACCATTATGAATCATGTTCTGGTAATCGGAGCAGGAACCATGGGGACTGTTCACGCGAAATCGTATGCTGCCATGGAAAACGTCAAGCTGGTCGGGATCGTCGATATCCGCAGCGAGAGAGGAAAAGAGCTGGCAGCCGAGACAAAAACAGAATGGTTTGAGAGCTATGAAGAGGCCATAGAAAAACTGGCGCAGGTAGATATCGTAGACGTGTGTTTGCCTACGTACCTTCATAAGACCTATGTGAAAAAGGCTGCGGATGCAGGCAAGCATGTCATTTGCGAAAAGCCGTTGGCTCGTGATAAGGAAGAAGCTCGTTTTATCGTTGATTATTGCCGGGAGAAAAACGTCAAGCTGTTTGTCGGACACGTCCTGCGCTTCTTCCCGGAGTACGAAAAGTCCCGTCAGCTGGTTAATGACGGTGCGATTGGCAACGTTGGTGTGGCACGGACGTTCCGCGGTGGTATCTTCCCGACAGCGTGGAATGACTGGTACGCCGACTACAAAAACAGTGGCAGCCTTGTTTTAGATATGATCATTCACGATTTTGACTTTTTGCGTTGGTGCTTCGGGGATGTGGAGCGTGTGTACGCGAAAGGCTTGCTTGGTCGAGGTTTTGCCCGGATGGATTACGCGCTGGTCACGCTTCGCTTTAAGAACGGCATGATTGCACATGTGGAAGGCTCGTGGGCACATGAAGGCTTCGCGATGAAAATGGAGCTGGCAGGCAAAGAAGGCATCATTTCCTACGACAGCTCGAAGGAAAAACCTCTTGTGGCGGTTAATCGCTCGAAGCAAGCTGGCATGAATGGAGTCGCAGTTCCGGAGAGCCCGTTGCGTGAAAACCCGTATTTCAGAGAACTGAAGCATTTCATCGAGTGCATCGACCATGATCTGGAGCCACTCGTGACGGCAGAAGACGCCGTGAAAGCGGTAGAAATCGCTCGTGCCGCGCTTGTGTCAATCGAAACGGGCAAACCCGTAACTTTGGTGTAGGAGGGGACTGGACATGAAACTCGGAATCATCAGTGTTGCACATATGCATGCCTACAGTTACGCAAATGCGGTTGCGAAATTAGATGGGGTTCAATTAGTCGGGGTAGCAGACGAGGATGACGTGCGTGGAAAGGCGGCGGCTGAAAAGTTTGGCGTTCCGTTCTTCGCTAATTATCATGAGTTGCTCGCAACGGATATCGATGCGGTCATCGTGACCTCGGAAAACGCCAAGCATCAAGAGCATACGATAGCGGCAGCGAAGGCAGGCAAGCACATCCTGTGCGAAAAACCGCTGGCGACAACAGCAGAGGCTGCTCAAGAGATGATCGACTTTTGCCGTGAACAGGGCGTCATTTTGCAGACGGCATTCCCAGTGCGATTCCATCCAGCTGTTGTTCGAGCAAAGCAATTGGTGGAGCAAGGCAAGGTCGGGCGGATCATGGCAATCCGGGGTACGAACCGTGGACAAAATCCTGGTGGTTGGTTCGTCGATCCGGAAAAATCCGGCGGAGGTGCAGTGATCGATCACACGGTTCACGTTGTTGATTTGATGCGCTGGTTTATGAACGCTGAAGTGCGTGAGGTTTACGCGGAGATAGACAGCAAGTTTTCCGATACGCCGATTGATGATTGCGGCATTTTGACCATGGAATTTGAGAATGGGGTATTTGCTACACTCGATTGCAGCTGGTCTCGCAACAAGGCGTTCCCAACTTGGGGAGACGTGACGATGGAAATTATCGGGACAGAGGGCACAATTTCGCTCGACGCTTTTTCTCAAAAGCTGGATGTGTATTCCAATGAAAAAGGCTTGAAGTGGGTCAACTGGGGCGATGACATGGACAGTCAATTGGTCAAGGATTTCGTCACCAGCGTGCGAGAAAAGAAAGCGCCGTCCATTACGGGTGAAGACGGCTTGCGGGCTGTGGAAGTTGCACTCGCCGCTTATCGATCCGCTGAACAGAAGCAACCAGTCGTATTACGCTAGGACGGTGAAGGACGCATGAGTGTACGTGTAGGCATGATCGGCGTAGGTGGAATCGGGCAGCATCATCTAAAAGGCTTGTTGACCGACGAGAGGGTAAAGGTCGTTTCAGTATGCGACGTGAACCAAGAAGCGGCTGCTGAGACTGCTGAGCGCATTGGTGCGCATGGCTACACCTCTTGGCGGGAGCTAGTAGAGGTAGAAAAGCTGGATGCTTTGTTTGTGTGCGTCCCACCTTTTGCCCATGAAGAGATTGAGGAAACGGCGGCTGCGAAAGGGATTCATCTATTTGTGGAAAAGCCAATTGGGCTGGACATACAGAAAGTAAATGAAAAGCAAGCAGCGATTGAAAGGGCAGGGATTATCACTGCGACTGGCTATTGCCTGCGTTATCTCGATATCGTACAGGAAGCGAAAGCGTACTTGGAAGGCAAGTCGATTGCGCTCGTCCGCGGTCATTATTTGACCAAGTTCGTCACGACACCTTGGTGGAGAGAAATGGGCAAGTCGGGTGGACAGCTTGTCGAGCAGGCGACACATACGCTGGACATGATGCGGTATTTGGCTGGCGATATTGAGAAGGTTTATGCGCAGATGGCCTTGCTCGTCTCGCGTGACATTCCAAACATCGATATTCCAGACGTGACTTCCATTAGTATGGTGTTTCAGTCAGGGGCGCTAGGACATCTGGATACGTGCTTCATTCAGCCGGATCACCGTACGAATGTAGAAATCTTGGGCAAAGATTTCCGCGTCATGATTGACGGGAAGCAATTATCGATCATCGATGAGCAGGGAGCGCGTACGAAAGAGAGTACAGTGGATATGTACGTGGAGCAAGATCGGGCGTTTATCACAGCAATTGTTACAGGGGATCGCAGCTTGATTCTGTCGCCGTATGAATCAGCGAGAAAGACGCTGGAAGTAACATTGGCAGCGAATCAATCGGCACAAGAAGGAAAGCCGGTCACCATTTTGAGAAAAGGGGAGTGAGGCGCATGGCTTTTCAAAAGGGAATCAATGCTTGGTGCTTCCCAAAGGAAACGAGCGTGCAAGAAATGTTTCGCCAGGCGAAAGCGCATGGCTATCAAGGGGTAGAACTGAATTTGGACGAGGGAGATGCTCCCTTTCATCTAGGGATGACAGAGCAGGAATTAAAGGGGCTGGCAGACGAGGCTCGCGAGCTCGGTTTGGAGCTGCCAAGCGTCTCTACTGCTCTTTTATGGAAATATCCGTTGACGCACAATGAGGAAGCGACCCGCGAGCAAGGCATTCGTGTTGTCGAGAAAATGATAGAGGCGGCAAGCATTTTTGGCTCGCGAACCGTTCTCGTCGTTCCAGGTCTCGTAACAGCTGAGGTGTCGTATGATACGGCCTATGAACGGGCACGTGAAGCATTGCAGCGCTTGGCGAAAAAGGCGGAGCAGCATCAGGTATACATCGGTGTCGAAAACGTGTGGAACAAGTTTTTGCTTAGTCCACTGGAGATGGCTCGCTTGATCGATGAAGTAGATAGTCCGTGGGTAGGCGCTTATTTTGATGTAGGCAACGTGTTGCAATTCGGTTTTCCTGAGCAATGGATTCGCATTTTGGGCAAGAGAATCCAAGCTATTCACGTCAAAGATTTTAAGACAACAACAGGCAACATCACAGGTTTCGTGCCGCTGCTCGCTGGCGATATTCCATGGAACCGCGTGGTGGAAGCGTTGCGTGAGATCGGGTATGACGGCTACATCATCCCGGAAATCTCGCCTTATAGCCAGTTGCCTGAGCAATTAATCGCGCATACGGCCCAAGCGTTGGACGCCATTTTTCAATCGTGAATGGACAGCAAGGATGTGAAGCGGAAGATGAATCAAGACAAACCATATGCCATCGGGATTGATCTGGGAGGCACGAAGATCATAGCTGCGATCGTCGACGAGCATGGCAACATCCTCAGGCAGGCGAACGCAGCGACCCAAACAGAAGAGGCAGCGCAGGTAGTCATCGGACGCATCGGTGATTTGGTGCAGACGGTCCTAGACGAGAGCGGCATCCATCTCTCTCGTATTCGCGGGATCGGGATTGCAACTGCGGGAATTATTGATACGCAGCGCCAAATGGTTATTTTTGCGAGCAATCTAAACTGGAGCGATGTGCCGATCGGCGCGATGCTTCAGGAGCGGTTTGGTGTAGCCGTGCAATTGATCAATGATGCCAATGCAGCAGCGGTAGCAGAATGGGCGTTTGGAAGTGCACGAGGCACGAAAGACTTGATCTATGTAACGGTCAGTACGGGTGTTGGTGCTGGCATTATTAGTGGAGGACGGCTGATTACTGGTGTTGGCGATAGTGCCGGGGAGTTCGGGCATATTTCGCTTGATCCAGAAGGACCGTTGTGCGTGTGCGGGAATAGAGGATGCCTGGAAAACTATACATCTGGGCTGGCTTTGGCAAGCAGAGCCAGGGAGCAGCTTCTACAGGGGGTTACAAGCTCGTTGCTTGTTGAAAATGGGAATGACCTGAGCAGGATAACGGCCAGAGAGGTCGGAGAGGCAGCGGTTCGCGGAGATTTGCTCAGCATGACCTTGATGAAGGAAGCGGGTTATTATCTCGGGGTCGGACTGACTAATCTGATCCACCTGTTTAATCCGCAGGTGATCGTCATGGGTGGCGGTGTGATGAAGAACGGACAGCTGCTGCTTGCAGAAGCGAAGAACGTCATTCGCGAGCGTTCAATCTCTCGGATGGCAAACCAAGCGAGCATCCAGTTGACGACAATTGGTGCGGAAGCAGGTGTGCTCGGTGCAGCGGGTATGTATTATCCGTCCGAGCGTGAAATGGTTGAGGTATAACGGAATGAAAGTGCGAGAGGCCGATGTTTGGTAGACATCGGCTTTTCCCTGTTCCTGTATATGAACGAGTCATAGGAGCCTAGACCTAGATTCTATCTATTGGTAAATATTGATTGGAAGAATCTTCACATAACATGATAGAGAGACTAACGGAGGGGTACCATGGCAGAGGCCAAAACAGCAAAAGCAGCGAAGAAGCCCGGATTTTTCAAAGAACTCCTTACTTTTTTATTGGTAATTGCCATCATCCTCGGAATTGCTAGCGGTGCTATTTTCTATTTATCTGGGAAAAACCTTGAGGATCTGCTAGGATCGCGCCCCGTAGCAAAAAAGGAAACGAATCAGCCTGCACCCGTAAATCCAGTGTCTACAGGTCAGGAAGCGGGCACAAATCAGCAGTCAAATGCTGTAGCTGTATCGTCGGAGGGGAAAAGTACAACGGACGTGGCGATGCCGGCAGCTTATCCGGTTGAAACGGTAGGCCAACAAAATAATGTCGTAGGACAAGTAGCACAACCAGCAATTCCTACCCAAAAGGGATCGCTCAAGGGTACGATTACTTGGCAGTATAACGATTTTGTTGGGACGAAGCCGGATGTGAATGCAAGGATTCTACTCATTTCCAAAGGTTATGATAAGAATACGCTCACTGATGATGAAGAGAGTATATTTGCAATAGGTACAGTACCAAAAAAAAACGTGGGATTATTTGCTGCAAAAGCAAATGGATATGGAAATTACGAGGTTGGTAACTTACCGGCTGGAGAATATCACATCTTGGTCGTATCAGCACAAACCACTCGCAATATTAATGAGCCTATTGATGAATATTTCACAAGTATATTGAAACCTTACATCAGAAATTGGGATTCATTTGTAAGGATTAGTCTATTACATTTAAAATATGAACTCTCCACGATTACAATCGAAGAAGGTCAAACACTCGATTTCAGTCACGATTTTGGTAATACGTTCTATTAATCTTGTTTTGGCCTTTAGACTCATAGGGTTTTCCCCCGCGATTCATGTATCATAAAACTATGGCACGTTTTGGCAGGAAAAACAGGTCAAACGTAATAGAATTTGTGGGTAAAGGGGTCGCCGCAGCATGAAGGGAAAAAACAAAAGCATCATGATCGTAATGGCTCTGGTCATCGTCGCATTGCTGGGATACGCAGGCTATCGTTTCCTTGGTCCTGTGACACTGGCGGAAGGGTATTTGTACGAAGACGATACACGCATGGTATACACGAGTGTCACGGTAAATAACGAGAAAGTAAACGTAGAAATAACAGATTCCATCGTCGAAACGGAAGACAGCATCCCCGTTCTGAAAACCGAGTCGATCTTGCTAGAGGGAACGATGGATGGGGAGCAGATGACTCTCAAAAATCCGGCGACTGGTCAGGATATCATCGGTACAGTGCAGGGGGACGAGCTTCAATTTGACGGGCTGCTGATGGAAGGAAATAAGGGACAGACGAGTCTTGTTGCCACAAACAAAAGCGCGTACGAAAGCAAATTGACGACATTAACCAAGCGCATCAACGAGGAAGCAGAGGTAAAAAAGAAAGCAGCAGCAGAACAACAAGCTAAAGAAAAAGCGCGTGTGGACTTCGCCAAAAAAGTAGAAAAGACAGGAAAGCTAGAGGCTGATCTGATTGAAACGGCAAAGTATTTGGACGAGCTGCAATTTACGGATGAGGCGCAGTTTTTAAACGATCAAATAGCGGAGCTGCAAAGACTGTTGGAAGAGATTCGTACCTATTCGACGCAGCCAGGCTTGAGCAAGATGGAATTCGAGGTCATGCAAGGAACGCTGGGCAGTATGAAGGTGTTGGTCGATGGGATGAACACCATGGATGGCTCGATCCAGGATAAAAACAAAAACATGCAGGAAATGATCGCCATCATGGAGACCGACATGAAGGACCTCCAAACAATTTGGGCGGAAATCAAAGCGAGCGTGCCGGATGCCGAGAAACGGGAAAAAGCAGTCCATGCGGCTATCAAGACGGCGACTGATTCAATCGCGCAGGCGAAGCAGCGCCAAGGCTCGGTAGACAAAAGCGGACAAGCAAAAGTGAAAGAAACCGCGAACGGTCTGTATCAACAAGCGGTGAATGTACTGAATCAGACAAAAGCAAAGTATGGTTTTTAGACAGGAACAAGGCTCTCCTTCGAGAGCTTTTTCTCATTTAAGCACCCTTATCGTTTTCAGGTCGGAAAAATTGTATTATTCTTATAGTATTACTAAGGGATAATGACATGAAGGCATATTTTCCAGGAGGAGTACGATGAGCGTCTACCAGAACATTACCGAATTGATTGGAAACACGCCGATTGTTCGACTGAGGCGCATGGTTCCTGAAGGAGCAGCAGAAGTTTTTGTGAAGCTGGAGAAATTCAATCCGTCAGGGAGTGTGAAGGACCGCGCTGCCTACAATTTGATTTTGACGGCTGAGCAAGCAGGACTGATTCAACCGGGGGATACGATCATAGAGCCAACGAGCGGCAATACCGGAATCGGCTTGGCGATGAATGCCGCAGCAAAAGGCTATCGTGCAATTTTGGTCATGCCTGATAATATGTCGAAGGAACGGATCAATATATTGAAAGCGTATGGGGCAGAGGTTGTCTTGACTCCGAGCGAGCTAAGGATGCCGGGGGCGATTGCCAAAGCGCAAGAGCTGCAAAAAGAGATTCCGCGCAGCTTTATTCCCCAGCAATTCGAAAATCAGGCGAACCCGGACATTCATCGAACGACGACAGCTAAGGAAATTTTTGCGCAAATGAATGGTCGACTGGATGCTTTTGTCGCCACAGCTGGGACGGGAGGAACGATTACCGGAACAGGCGAAGCGTTGCGCGAAAAGCTCCCGGAGCTGTATATCGCTGTCGTTGAACCAAAAGGCTCCCCGGTTCTGTCTGGCGGAAAGCCTGGTCCACATAAACTGGTGGGCACGAGCCCCGGTTTTGTTCCACAAATCCTCAATACAAGCATTTATAATGAAATCATTCAAATCGCAGACGAAGACGCCCTACAAAGCATGAGGCAGCTTGCAGCGTTGGAAGGGATTCTCGTCGGCCCTTCATCGGGTGCCTCGGTCTTTGCTGCTATCACGATTGCCAAAAGGCTCGGAGTGGGGAAGCGAGTCGTTTGCATTGCGCCTGACACGGGGGAGCGGTATTTGAGTATGAATCTTTTCTAATGAGGAGAAAAGGCGATGAGCAACGAAAAACACGCGGTGATCCTCGGGGCAGGCTTGAGTGGGCTCGCAACTGCGCTTGCTTTGAAGCAAAAGGGCTGGCAAGTGACGCTTTATGAACAGGCAAAGGAGCATAAAGGCATCGGCGCTGGAATTGTTTTGGCTGCCAATGCCATGAAGGCATTGGATAAGCTGGGAGTTGGACAGGAAGTACGCGAACTTGGGGCAGCTGTCCGTTCAGCACGGATTCGCGACTGGAAAGGAAATTTGTTAGTCGAGCTGCCCGTCGCGGAACAAGCAGAACGGTACGGGGCTGACAGCTACTTGATTCATCGGGCTGATCTACAGCAGGCTCTTTTGGCGAAAATCTCGACGCATGAATTGGTTTTAGGCAAGCAGTTCGTTTCATTTTCTCCAGAAGAAGAAAGAGTTCATGCCGTTTTTGCAGATGGGTCACGTACACATGGGACGATTCTGATCGGAGCGGACGGGATTCACTCCCGTGTACGGAAGAGCTTGTTCGGTGAAGAGTTGATGAGATACTCCGGGTATACGGCGATTCGCGGAATTGCTACTTATCAAGACCCTCGTTATCCACTGGAATCAGGGGGAGGCTTTGAAGCATGGGGCAAGGGAATTCGTTTCGGATTTTCCCATATCGGCAACAATCGAATACACTGGTTTGCCGCCATCAATGCACCTGAGGGAGAACAAGATGGGCCGATGGGACGGAAGCGAGAGACTTTGCGCCGACTGGACGGCTGGTATGAGCCAGTACGTGCAGTGATTGAGGCGACAGAGGATGCAGCCATCTTGCGGCATGATATTTACGATCGTACACCACTCAGGAAATGGAGTGAGGGGCGGGTTACATTAGTGGGCGATGCGGCACATCCGATGCTGCCGAATCTGGGGCAAGGAGCGGGTCAGGGAATGGAAGACGCACTTGTGCTGGCCAGATGCCTGGCAGATAACGACACGGACTCGGCTCACGCTTTGCGCATGTATGAAGAGATACGAAAGAAGCGAGCGAATGCGATTGTGAAAGGCTCCCGCTTGATGGGGGCAGTCACCCAATGGGAAAATCCGCTCGCGATCGCGGCTCGTCATTTCCTGCTAAAAACGATCCCTGCCCGTATCCAGAGCAGAAGACTGGACTGGATTGTCGGACACGAGGTGTGAATACGGCGGCAGAAAAAAGGCAAGGAGCATGAGGCCCTTGCCTTTCGACTTTTTCCGCTTATTGATGACGTGCCTGATAGGCAAGCAACGCTGCAATGAATAACTGACCGGTTTGAATCATGGAGCGCTCATCGACATCGAATTTGGGATGATGATGCGGATATGTCGCTTGAATCTCCGGATTGCGTCCACCGACCATGAAGAAGGTAGCGGGGCGCTCTTGGGCAAAGTAAGCAAAATCCTCTCCGCCCATGCCAGGTGGGATTTTCAAGACGCGCTCCTCACCAAAAATACGTTTGGCTTCTTCTGCAAGTAGCGGAGTTTCTGTCTCATCGTTCCAAGTAGCGGGGTAGCCGCGTTGGTACATGATTTCGCAAGTAGCGCCGACTGCCTGGCAGCTGGCTTCCACGATACGTTTCAGAGATTGCTCGACGGCTACTCTTACTTCCTCGTCATACGTGCGGACAGTCCCCTTGAGCCTCACTTGATCAGGGATGACGTTGAACGCTTCGCCCCCGCCCACGAAGGAGCAAACAGACAGAACGACTTGTTTCAGCGGATCTACCTGACGGCTGGCAATCTGCTGCAAATTCATGACAACCTGACTGCCCAATACGATTGGATCAACGGAGGTATGAGGATAAGCACCGTGTCCACCTTTTCCGTACAAAACGATTTCGAAGCTGTCTGCTGCTGCTGTAATGTAGCCATGACCGATTCCGACAGTGCCTACGGGAAGTTCGGAGGCAACGTGTGCGCCATACACAACATCGACTCCTTCGAGACAACCCGCCTCCACCATGGCTTTGGCGCCACCGGGTGGCAGCTCTTCCGCGAACTGATGCAGGAATACCACATTTCCTGGGAGCTCATCGCGAAACTCGCTCAACACTTGTGCGACTCCTAAAAGTCCGGAGGTATGTATATCGTGACCGCACGCGTGCATGACGCCTGGAATGCGGGACTTATACGGTACTTCTTTTTCATCATGGATGGGTAAGGCATCGAAGTCAGCGCGCAACGCAACTGTTTTTCCTGGCTTTCCACCCCTCAAGAGACCGACAACACCCATACCACCGACACCTGTTTGTACCTCTATACCAAAAGAAGCCAGCTTGTCTGCTACTTTCTTCGCTGTGTTTTCCTCCTGAAAGGAAAGCTCGGGATACATATGCAAATCACGTCTGAATGTAACAAGCTCTGGATAAATCTCCTGTAGCCGGGCAAACCATTTTTCTTCCATCGAACCCACTCCTTTTTCCTAGGGAAAGAGATTGGTATTTCGTATTCGCCTTATTATAAAAATATTCCGAATCATAATTCAATGTATGATTTCGATAACTATAATGAAGCTACATTCATATTATGTAGACATTTCCAGTAGAAATCTCTAGAATATTAGAGAGACATGTTCAAAAAGTCGTGTTTTTAGTACAACCAAATAAACAAAAGACGACTTTTTGCACAGATGGATTGAGGAGATTATGACGAGTACACACCCAAAAAACCCCAGAGTTCTAATCATTATGCTCGTTTCTAGCATCCTTGTTTTGATCTTGACTTGTGTAAGCATCGCGATTTCTTATTTCAATACGATTCAATCCGTCCGACTCTCCATTGCGAATCAAAGCATGAAAGCTGCCTCTACAGTAGCAGACAGTCTAGATGTTGACGCGTATCAGGAGTTTTTACGAAATCCGGTAAAAGGGACCCCCGCCTATAATCGAATCGAACAGCAATTGAATCAAGCGCGTGAGCAGTTCGGTCTGCTGTATTTATACACGATTCAAATCAGTGAAGACAGGCAGAGTGGTCGCGCAATGATCGTCGCAAGGCCTCCAAATGCGAAGCAAACTTTTGATATCGGTATGCCTATTGTTCTATCTTCTGAGCACATTCAAATGATTTACGAAGGATCATCAGCGTACTACTCAGATATTATCAGGGATCCAAATTACGGGGTCTACTTGTCTGCTGGCGCGCCGCTTAGAGATAAAGAAGGAAGAATCATCGGAATCATCGGAGTAGATACAGACGTAGCCATTGTCGAGGACATTGGAGATGATGTCGTTCGTAGCAGCATTCCTGTTTTTGCGATTCAAGGTTTGTTTGTCGTCGTACTGATCTTCCTGGTTCTTTGCATGGAACGCTGGTACCAACGTGCCATCAAGGCAGCAGTTGACGAGACGGAAGAAACCTATCAGGATGAATTGCGCTCAGTCATTTGTTCGATGCGCTCCATACGCCATGATTTCGTCAATCACATGCAAGTGCTCTACGGTTTGATTGAATGCGGCTATTATCCAAAAGCACGAGATTACGTGCAGTCGTTGCTGAAAGAAACCAAGCTTTTGGACCTCACCGTGAGGTTTGCGAATCCTGCCTTAATGGTATTGCTTCACACCAAATGGGAGCAGGCTAAATCCAAACAAATCGTGATGCAATTTGAAGAATGTTCTGATCCAATCGATAGCATTCCTTCCATTGATCTGATCAAAATTTTATCGAATCTTATTGATAATGCAATTGAAGCGGCTGAATTAGCGGATGGGGAAAAGCGAGTCAGCATTTATTTTTGCTGTGATGAAGAACACGTTATTTTCCGAGTTGAAAATACAGGCCCGGAAATAACGCCAGAACAACGTGCACGTATTTTCGAGCGTGGCTATACAACGAAAACAGAGAAACAATATGGCTCGCGTGGAACGGGTCTGACGATCGTAGATGCAGTCGTTCACAAGTACAGGGGGAAAATTGAGGTTTGGTCTGAGCGGGGAATCACGAGATTTACCGTCTGGTTGCCAGTGAAATAGGCTCATAACAAAAATGATTCAAGGATGATAAGAAAAAGCCGTCAAACAGTTGGCGGCTTTTTGCTTTTGCGAGTCTCTATGCATGGTGTCCTGGCGCAGGCTGCACCACTTGGTTTTCCTGTGCATGAAATGGACGTGAGATCGAGTAGAAGGCAAATCCGAATGAAATCAGGACGAACACGGCTCCAATCCAAGGCGTGTAGATGACGGATGACCGTTCGACAACGAGGCCGCCAGCCAGAGAGCCAAGGGCGATACCTAAATGCTGGGCAGAAGTATTCAAGCTCAATTGAATATCCGCAGTAGCAGGTGAGCAGGAGATCAAATAGTTTTGCTGCGCTGGCGAAATAGCCCAGCTAAGCGCACTCCAGATGACCATGATCGGCAAGAACAAATAAAGCGAGCCTGTAAAAAACGGAAGGACACACATGATCAAGCCGAACACTGGGATGATGAACAGTATGCTTTTGGTTGCTCCCCATTTATCTGCGATCCAACCGCCAATCCCACCGCCAGCAACGGCTGCAAGCCCAAACAAGAGATAAATCCAGCTCAGTGTCGTTCCATCGACATTCATCGTCGTTTGCAGATAAGGAGTGAAGTATGCATACAGCGTCAAGTGACCTGTCAGCATTAACAAAACGATAAACAAGGCGCTGAATAGCTTGCCGCTACGGAGGGTAGTCATTTGATCACGCAGCGGAATCGGCGGTGCGGTTTGAACTTTTGGCAAAAACAAGAGGATAAAAATCATCGCGACAATACTCAGAGCTGCAATGAGCCAAAAGGGGGCACGCCATCCGAAGGCATTCCCCAGAGCCAGTCCAACAGGGACGCCGAGTACGAGCGAACCGCTAATCCCCATGAAAATAACCCCAATGGCGCGGCCGCGATAAGCAGGTTCCACAAGATTCGTTGCAATTGTAATCGACAGCACAATCAGGATGGAGCTACTTGCTGCGCTCAAGACGCGCGCCGTCATTAATACAGCGTAGCTCGGACTAAGTGCAGCGAGCACATTACTCAGGAAAAAGGCTGCTAATGCATACAAGTATAGCTTTTTACGCTCGACGCGCCTTGTAACATGCAGGAGCAGAGGAGCAGCAATGGCAAAGGCAAGCGAGAAAATGGTGATTAATTGTCCGGCAGCGCTAATCGATACCTGAAGATCACGAGCAATCAGATCGAGCGTACCACCGATAATCAATTCCACCGTACCTACGACAAAGGTAGCAATCGCTAAGATGAAGACACGTGGATTCAAGACAATAGCTCCTCTCAAGTAAAAAAGGTTACTACCATAATAGTAACCTTTTTATTCTTGTGCAACTAGAAAATTCTCCATATAAATAGAAAAGACTCCGGCAAAAAGCCAAAGTCCAGGGATTATCAGTATCGGAGACGGATGATCATCTTGCGGATTTCTTCATCGTCAAACAGTTGATCCACATATTTTTGGGTGATTTTTGTCAGTGCGACATCATGGTAAAAAGAATCGGCAAAAAATTTGACGAACGGTTGACCGCGTGTCTTGATCGCATGCCAGCCTGTGTCCTCCTCACCTGCAAAAATCATTTCATCTTGGTCCACTACGATTAGCTGATAGCGCTCCAAGCCTTGATGCTCTTGCACCGGGATAAAGGAATGAACACAGGAAAGCGTGGTGTAAATCTGCCCGATCACCAAGGCTTCGATCTCGACGCCTTCCTTTTCTTTCTTCTCAAGTAGGGAGACATACTCTAAAAAATCATCGGACCAGGCGGAGATACGAATAGACCGAGTCGCTCGTTGGATCAGTTGTTTGCATTCTGCGCGAATCGATTCGTCAACCTTCAGGCTCCAGACTCGGTCATCACGTACGGTTTTATGAGATAGGGAGCTGGTCAATTTTTTGACGTCCGTTTGAAATTGGCGGGTCAGCTTTTCTACCAGGCTATCCAGAGGAAGGGCTGTATACCGCTTCTTCTTTTCCGAGATGGTGTCAAGGACCATCCCCTTTTCTACCAGACGATTGAGTACCTCGTAAATTTTGGCCTTTGGCACCCCCGAATGCTTCACGACCATTGCAGCATCGAGAGGCTCGCCGCTAGACGCCAACGCTTCATAAACTTTACTCTCATACAGAGAAAAACCAAATGTTTGTAGCATCAAAATCCTCCATGGAAAACACGAGCATTTTTATTCGATCGTACCGATAATCGAGGTGTTTTGCAAGAAAGAGGAGGGGCGAAAGGAATATTTTATCGAAAATTATCGGGTTTTTTCGACATAATTCGACGAAATTCTTGTAGGTCCTTAGGCAGTAGACATACCAAGCATATATCAAATAGAGACCCTATGTGTAAATGATCAGCCGAAAATTCGGCACTTGTTGCAAGTAGGTCGATAGCCTTATTGAGCAATTTCTTTTGAACGTGAAGGTTTTTTTGTCGAAGGAAAAAATTTGGCAAAGATTACGTATCGCGTAATAATTAAAAATAGTCGGAATTGGGGGTTTAATTTTCCGATGCATCACAAATAGATAGAAAAAGAGGGTGAACCGCAGTGAAGAAAAGCAAAAAGCTCTTATCCGTTTTATTTTCCTCCTCACTCGTGCTCAGTACTTTCGTGGCTGCACCTGCAACGGGTTTGGCCAAACCAAAAGAGGACAAGCATGATCTGCATGTAGATTTGTCCACTATTAACCTGGATCGACTGATTAAAGGGTTAATGGAGCAAGGAATTATTGATGAAGACGCCGATCAGGAAGAGATTGACGAGGCGTTGCTCGAGTACTTCGAAGACAAAAAAGTACCGCACGGCATTGATGAGTCGTCTTCTTACGGTAAGGAAGCGAGCAGAGGACAGCAGGCAGCATTGGCTGATGCTGTGCAGAAAATAGCTGAGATGGAAGACGGCGATGAAGTGCGTGCTTCCAAGCGTCTACATACCGATAACATCGTTGTCGCTCTTGTCGAGTACCCTGACCGGGAGCATAACCAGCTGCCAAAAGTGAGTGACTCGCTTTGGACGGAAGACTTCAACGAAAAGCATTACAAAGAAATGCTGTTTGATCAGGAGGGGTACAAAACTCCTGAAGGAATCGGCATGACAACAATGGCGAAATACTTCTATCTGCAATCGGGAAGAACGTGGACCGTTGATGGTGTGGTAACGCCATGGCAAATGGCAGAGAACGGCTACAAGTATTATGGAAGGAACTCCAAGGCTGGTGACGATTCCAATCCGCGCGATCTGGTAATCGAGACCTTGGCGGCGGTTGGGGAATCCATTGCTGGGAAAGAGGAATTGTACGATCAGCGAGATCCGTATGATATCGATGGTGATGGAGACCTAATGGAGCCGGATGGCAATCTGGACAACCTCATGCTCGTTCATGCGGGGATCGGAGAAGAGACAGGGGAAGATCCAGATGCGATCTGGTCTCACCGTTGGACTTTGAAAAAACCGGTGGAAATTCCTGGAACAAGCCTCAAGGCATTTGATTACATGATCCAGCCTGAAGATGGCGCCCCAGGTGTATTCACTCACGAATACGGACACAATCTCGGTTTGCCAGACTTGTATGACACGACAAGAGCCGGAAAAGATTCGCCAGTAGGCGCTTGGTCCCTCATGTCGTCCGGTAGCCATACAGGTAAGGTCTTCCAAACAGAACCTACAGGCCTTGATCCTTGGTCCAAAATGGTTCTACAACAAATGTTTGGCGGCAACTGGATTGCTCCGACTGTTCTGGACTACAAAGATGTAGAAAAACGCAAGAAAACGGTTCAGCTCATTGATGCGAGCAGCATTGAGAAAAACGGAAAAGTCGTCAAGCTGAATATGCCGAAAGTTGAAAAGAAACCGCCGGTTGAGCCAAAAGATGGTGGCTACGCATACTTCTCGGATGAAGGAAACAAATTGAACACCAAAATGACTTCCGATGTGATCGATTTGACTGGGGTCAGCTCCGCCACGATGAAATTCGACTCATGGAGAAACATTGAGGAAGGCTATGATTACCTCTCCGTCAATGTAATCGATGCGGATACAGGTGAGAAAAAAGAAGTGCAGAAATTCGATGATGTAACAAAAGGCTGGGACAAAGAAGAAATCAGCCTGAATGAGTTTGTCGGCAAAAAAGTGCAAGTCGAGTTTAACTATGTGACGGACGTCGCTTACGTGTTGGACGGCTTCTATCTCGATAACTTTGAAGTAGAGGCAGATGGGCAAGTTATCTTCGCGGATGATGCAGAGGGTGAGAAGAAGTTCAAGTTGGATGGCTTCATCCACTTCGATGGAAAAGGCAAAATGTACGATTCGTACTATTTGGTTGAGCTTCGCTCTCACGAAGGAATTGACGCTGGACTGAAGTACTTCCGCCGAAATGACTCCTTCTTCACGTATGATCCAGGTATGGTGATCTGGTACTTTGATGGTCGCTACGAAAGAACACGTGATAACAATACGAGCCAGCATCCAGGCTACGGCTTGCTCGGTGTAGTAGATGCCCATCAGGAAGTACGTTACTGGAACAATGATGAGGGTAACAAAAGCGCAATCGCAGACTCCCGCTATCAGGTGAACGATGCTGCGTTTAGCTCGAACAACACATCCGGTATGGATCTGGATTACATCTATGGAACGATGAAATACGATCCGTTGAAAGGCGTTAAGGAGTTTGACGACAGTGATGACTACTCGATGCCAGAAGTACCGGAAGTCGGTAAAATCCTGCCGCAAATCGGTTTGCAAATCAAACTGAAAAGAGCTTCCAAGAAGTTCACGGATGCTACGGTTGAGTTCTCCATTGACAAACATTAATGAATAAGTCAAAAGACGCCACACAGCGCCAAGCTGATGTTTGGCGTCTTTTTCGTTTCTCTGATTACTGGTCTAAGCTCGGCTGCATCGAAATAGGCTATAACAATGAACGACAAGCTGCCCGAACTGATTGCGCGTAAGAAAGGCAACCTTTTGTACAGGCATAGGAATCGCGCCCGGCAGCAAGGGGGGATCAATCATGCTGCATATTGTCGCTTGCATTAAGCAGGTGCCGGACACCAAAATCATCAAGATGAATCCGAAGACGAATACGATGGATCGCGCCAGTGCACCAGCTATTCTTAACCCGTATGATGCACATGCGGTAGAAGAAGCCGTTCGGTTGAAAAATCGATATGGGGGTGTGGTCTCCGTCGTCACCATGGGACCGCCGCCAGCGGTGAAGGCCATTCGGAAGTGCATCGAGATCGGAGCAGACGCAGGCTATCTGGTAACGGATCGTGCATTTGCTGGAGCAGACACATTGGCAACCAGCTATGCGATTACCAAAGCCATCGAGAAGATTGCAGAAAGCCAGCCAGTCGACCTCGTCATTTGCGGAAAGATGACCATCGACGGTGATACGGGACAAGTCGGACCAGGAGTCGCCAGACGGTTGGACATTCCGCCGCTTACGTGTGTGAAAAAAGTAGTAGAGATAAACAAAGAACAAGGTTACGCTATCGTGCATCGAAAGCTGGAGGATGGTTATGAAGTCATCCAGTCGACCTTGCCTTGTTTGTTTTCTGTGGAGAAGGAGATTAATGAGGTACCGTATTCTCCGCTGCCCAACATGCTTCGAGCTGCTAGGTATAATCCTGTTGTTTGGTCCGTCGATGACTTGGGGGATATCGATCGGACGCAGTTAGGTCTGAAGGGCTCTCCTACCATTGTTGCAAAAGTGTGGCCCCCAGAGAAGCCAAAGGGTGGCGAAATGCTCGAAGGAAGCGTCAGCGAGCAAATCGCACGCTTGATGGAAGTTTTGCACGATAAACAGCGATTGTTTCGGGTGAAGGAGGAGCAGATATGAATCTGGATGATTTTCGTGGCATCTGGGTGTTTTTAGAGGTGAGTGATGGCCGTATCGCCCCAGTATCACTCGAGCTGTTGGGGGCGGGAAGACAAATGGCTGACAAGCGAGACGTGCCGCTTGCTGGCTTGTTAATCGGAGATGGAGTTAAGGAGTTGGCCCACACGGCGTTTCCCTTCGGTGCGGATCAAGTGTATGTATACGATCAGAAGATTTTTCATGAGTACCGTACAGAGTCCTACATGCGAGCTGTCATCGAATGTGTCCAAAAGCACAAGCCGGAAATTATCTTGTATGGGGCGACGTCCACGGGAAAAGATTTGGCTAGCGCTGTTGCGACGGATTTGGAGACAGGGCTGACCGCCGATACGACCATGCTCGATGTGAACGCGGAGACAGGATTGTTGGAGGCGAGCCGTCCAGCGTTTGGTGGTAACATCATGGCGACGATTTTGTGCAAAAAACATCGACCGCAAATGGCGACCGTTCGCCCAAAAGTCATGAAAGCGCTTGAGCCAGACGAGTCACGTACAGGAGAGATCATCGAGGAAACCATGGAGCTGCGTGAAGAAGACATTCGCACAAAAGTACTGAAAATCGTCCGGGAGACGAAGGAAAAGGTGCGGTTGGATGAGGCAGATGTGATCATCGCTGGCGGTAAGGGACTCGGAAGCAAGGAAGGCTTTGCGCTTATTCATCGCTTCGCAGAACGAATCGGGGCAACCGTCGGGGCCAGCAGAGATGCGGTGGAAGCTGGCTGGATCGGTCATGAACATCAGGTCGGACAGACGGGAGTGACGGTCACGCCAAAAATCTATTTTGCCATCGGCATATCAGGAGCTATCCAGCATTTGGTCGGCATGCGTAACTCAGGATTGATCATTGCCATCAATAAAGACCCGAATGCACTCATCTTCCAGGCTTGTCACTACGGTATTGTCGGTGATGCTTTTGAAATTGTGCCATTGCTCATGGAAGCATTCCAAAAGGAGCCGGACAAGGAGGTAACGTATGGCTGAGAAATTTGATGTAATCATTGTCGGAGCAGGCCCGGCTGGAACAGCTTGTGCTTATACGCTTGCCAAAGCGGGTGTAAATGTACTGTTGATGGAGCGCGGGGAATATCCGGGTTCCAAAAACGTCATGGGAGGTGTTTTGTATCGCAAAACGATGGAAGACATCATCCCCGAATTTTACAAGGAGGCGCCTGTTGAGAGACCGATCGTCGAACAGCGATTCATGATGCTCGATAGGGAATCAGCCATCAATTTCAGTTATAAAGGCATGGAGTGGGCCCAGGAACCTTATAACAATTTCACGGTGCTGCGGGCGAAATTTGACCAATGGTTTGCAGACAAAGCTGTGCAGCAGGGAGCACTTTTACTTAATGAGACCGTGGCTTTGCAGTGCATTGTTGAAAATGGCAAAGTAGTCGGTGTGAAAACAGATCGACCGGATGGGGATTTATACGCAGATGTTGTCGTTCTGGCAGACGGCGTGAACTCCTTGCTGGCGAAATCGTTAGGGTTTCATAAAGAGTTTCGTCCAGATGAAGTAGCGCTCGCTGTCATGGAAGTACTGAAACTGGATCGTAAAATAATCGAGGATCGCTTTAACCTAGAGGGCGATCACGGTTGTACGATTGAAATTTTCGGAGATTCGACCAAAGGGATTTTGGGGACGGCTTGGTTGTATACGAATAAGGACAGCTTGAACATTGGGGTAGGGACGATGCTGTCGGGTCTGATCAAAAATAAGATTAAGCCGTATGAGTTGTTGGACTATGTAAAGAATCATCCGATGATTCGGCCGTATATCCAAGGGTGTGAACAGCAGGAATACTTGGCGCACCTGATTCCCGAGGGAGGCTATCGTTCCATTCCCAAAATTGTCGGCAATGGTGTCCTTGTCGTAGGAGATGCTGCCCAGCTCGTCAATGCGATCCATCGAGAGGGATCGAATATGGCGATGGCATCTGGTGTCATGGCGGCGGAAACGATCCTGGCGGCAAAAGAGGCGGGGGACTATTCCGAAAAAATGCTCGACGGATACCGAATCAATCTGTTGAATAGCTTTGTCGGTCAAGATTTGAAAAAATACAAGGACGCAACGCATCACTTTGAAAAATTCCCGCAGTATTTCGAACAGTATATTCCAATGATGAACAAAGCGGCGAGTCAGATGTTCACGGTTGATGGCAGCTCGAAATGGAGCAAGCAGAAGAAAATCTGGAGCGACCTCGGCTCCGCGAAGGACAAATGGAAAATGGCGCGTGACTTGATGAATGCGTGGAGGGTGATGAAGTGATGCAGGATATACCGAAGGGCCAGTCAATCGAGGAGAAACAGTATCTCGTGCGTTTCAAAGCGGATACGGAGTCACATCTGCATGTGCTCTCTGCTGATGTTTGTGCGACGCAATGCCCTGATAAGCTCTGTACCATCTTTTGTCCTGCGGAAGTATACAAATGGGAAGAAGTGCGGATGCACGTCGGTTACGAAGGATGTCACGAATGTGGGAGCTGCCGTATTGGTTGCCCGTATGAAAATATCAAGTGGGTGTATCCGAAGGGTGGACACGGAATCATCTTCAGACTCGGGTAATGGGCGGCGATAAGCGGTGATACAAGTAGGTGATCTGGTCATATATGTAAAGGATGGGGCAAAGGGAGTCGTCATTCATATGGAGGAGGACCGCTTCCAGATAATGTGGGAAGATGATTTTGTCAGCTGGGAGAAAAGGGAATGGCTGTTGCCCAGTTCATTGGAACAAAGCGATCTTCCAAAACAGAAAGAACAGCAGGAGTAGATTCCCGCTGTTCTTTTGTTTTGAGGAATTTGATCACTAGTTACGGACTGTATAAGGATACATCCGAGCAAAAGACCCCTCAATTCGAAAACAGCCGAGAACTGGTTGTGGAGAAGCGAGTGAAACGATGAGATACGCGACCTCCGGGTAGCGACAGTAAGCAATATCTTCAGGTGACGGAATGGGAGGTGCAGTAGGGTGGGAGTGGTAGATCCCGACCAAATGCTCCCCGCGCAACGCCATTTCGTGGAAAACGTGTTGAATCTGCTTGGGGTCCATAGCGAAGGCGACCGGGCTTTTCAACGTATTTTCCATTCGCCAAACCTTCTGTGCACTTCCATTTCTACCGGAGAGCAATCCACACGTTTCATTTGGTCGTTTCTCCAGGGAATCTCGGATGATCTCATCCCAGACGGTACGGGTCATGGAAAAGGGGGGTTCTGAAAGATTAGCCCTGCCAACGCCTGCCGCAGCAGCCTCCGCTTGTTCTAGTCTGGACGGACGGTTGGACTCTATGAACCGGACCGGATTTTGGCAATGGCGATCGCGGCATTTTCGATGGGCGCTGGGCAGGTTGGACTTGATGTTGTTGACGTTGATGATACAGTGCACGCATTTGTTCAGGGGTCATGGTTTTTCCTCCCTTTCTGGACTGTATTATGTTGTATTCAGGTTAGATTCACATGGTAACGGCTCTTGCACATTTTCACTTTTTCAACGAAACGGGTTGAATTCGTTGGCATTTTTGGGATAGGGCATCTGCATTTTTACTGGTGTGGAAGATGAAGATAACTGTTGAGTGGAGGGATCAGAGCTTGGCATGAATTGGGTGTTTGGGTGGAATTGGGCGCTTGGTTGAAATTGCGTGTTTGGCTGAAATTGGACATTTTGCTGGAGTTGACTGAAGGCTTTATTGGATCGAGCTTCTTTTTGCGTGAATTCCTTGATGATTTGCTTGTATTTTTCTTCGTTGTTTTGGTGTTCTTTCACCATGTTTTTAAGTCCGGTTATCGTCTTTTTCAACACTTGCTCCTGGGATGTAAGCTGCTCAATGGTTTTTTCCTTTTCTGTTAACAGAGAGTCATATTTTTGGGTTGTTTTCTCCAGTACTTCGTTCCATTTATTTTTTTGAAGAGAGACGTTCGAGAGCTTTTCATCGGTTTCCTTGGCTTGTTGCTGAAAAGCTTTGATACGATCCTGTGCATCGGTTAATTGCTGTTGAGCTTTTTTTAACTCCGAATGGAGACTCTTAACAGTGTTTTGTGTTTGTTGGATTTCTTCGTCGCGTTGTTGGATGCTTTGCTGCAATTCTTGCTCATGCAGGGAATGCGATTCGGCCAGCTTTTTATAATCGGCGACGAGTTGATTTTTCGTTAACCGGGCTGCTTCCAGCTCAAGCAGAGCTTCCGTTAATTGCTGAGAAGTCTCTTCGTGCTTTATTGTCCAACTTTGCTCGAGATCTATTGCTTTTTGCAACATCTCACGGCGAGTGGCTTCTAGCTCTTGCTCTTTCGTGCGTAAATCTTGTTTTTGCGCTTCGAGTTCTTGTTCTCGGGTGTAAATGTCTTGATTCTGCACTTGTAGCTCCTGCTCCTGGGTTTGCAGCCCTTGCCTTTGAGCTTGGATTTCTTGCTCCAAAGAGAGTAGTGCCTGTTCTAGTGTGTTTAGTTCTTGCTCCCGAGTAAGCAACTCCTGTTCACGAGTGTGTAAGGTATTCGCTTGAGCGTGCAGCTCCTGCTCTTGGTTGTGCAGTTCTTGATCTCGGGCGTTCAGCTCTTGTTTCATCGTGAGTAGCTCTTGCTCGTGGGAGTGGATTTCCTGCTCATGAGAGAGAAGCTCTTCCCCGCGAAGCTGCAGCGCTTGCTCTCGGGATTGAAGTCCTTGTTCGTGAACCTGTAGTTCTTGGCTCTGCGTTAAAAGTGCTTGCTCCTGAGAGAGGTTGGCTTGTTCCCAATCCCGAAGCCCCTGTTCATGGCTCTTGAGCTCTTGTTCTTGAACCTGCAAGGCCTGTGCATGAGCATGTAGTTTTTTTCCTTGGGCCTGGAGCTCTTGTTCAACATCGTTTAGTTCTTCTTCACGTGCTTCAAGGTCTCGCGTCCGCTCGAGAATTTCTTGATCTCGGGCCTGAAGCTCTTGTTTGAAAGCGAGCAGCTCTTGTTCTTTTGTCTGGAGGTTATGATTCTGAGAGTGAAGTTCTTGCCCGCGCGTTTGTAGCTCTTGCTCAAGGGTGTATAGGTCTTGCTCTCGAGCTTGAAGGTATTGCGTCTGGGTGAGAAGCTCTTGCCCTTGAACTTTAAGTCCTTGTTCGAGCTCGAGAAGTTCTTGTTCTCGTGCATGGAGGTCTTGCGTTTGAGAATGCAGCACTAGCTCTTTGGACTGGAGTTGTTGTTCGAGCTCGAGAACTTCCTGCTCCCGTCCGTGGAGGTCTTGCGCTTGGGATTGCAGCTCAAGCTCTTTGGACTGGAGCTGTTGTTCTTTCGTTTGCAGGTTTTGAGCTAGGGATTGAAGTTCTTGTTCCCGTGAGTTGAGGCCTTGCGTTTGGGAATGCAGCTCAAGCTCTTTGGACTGGAGCTGTTGTTCTTTCGTTTGCAGGTTTTGAACCAAGGATTGAAGTTCTTGGTTTTGCGTCTGAAGCTCTTGTTCGAGCTCGAGAAGTTCCTGCTCCCGTGAGTTGAGGCCTTGCGTTTGGGAATGCAGCTCAAGTTCTTTGGACTGGAGCTGTTGTTCTTTCGTTTGCAGATTTTGAGCTAGGGATTGAAGCTCTTGTTCACGTGAGTTGAGGTCTTGCGTTTGGGAATGCAGCTCAAGCTCTTTAGACTGGAGCTGTTGTTCTTTTGTCTCAAGGTTGTGTTTTAGGGATTGAAGTTCTTGGCCTTTTGTCTGAAGCACTTGTTCGATATCGAGAAGTTCTTGCTCCCGTGAGTTGAGGTCTTGCGTTTGAGAATGCAGCTCAAGCTCTTTGGACTGGAGCTGTTGTTCTTTTGTCTCAAGGTTATGCTTTAAGGATTGAAGTTCTTGGCCTTGTGTCTGAAGCACTTGTTCGATATCAAGAAGTTCCTGCTCTCGAGAGTTGAGGTCTTGCGTTTGGGAATGCAGCTCAAGCTCTTTGGACTGAAACTGTTGTTCTTTCGTTTGCAGGTTTTGAGCTAGGGATTGAAGTTCTTGGCCTTGTGTCTGAAGCTCTTGTTCGAGCTCGAGAAGTTCCTGCTCCCGTGAGTTGAGACCTTGCGTTTGGGAATGCAGCTCAAGTTCTTTGGACTGAAGCTGTTGTTCCTTCGTTTGCAGGTTTTGAGCTAGGGATTGAAGCTCTTGGCTTTGTGTTTGAAGCTCTTGTTCGAGCTCGAGAAGTTCTTGTTCCCGTGAGTTGAGGCCTTGCGTTTGGGAATGCAGCTCAAGCTCTTTGGACTGAAGCTGTTGTTCTTTCGTTTGCAGGTTTTGAGCTAGGGATTGAAGTTCTTGGTTGTGCGTCTGAAGTTCTTGTTCGAGCTCAAGAAGTTCTTGTTCACGTGAGTTGAGGTCTTGCGTTTGGGAATGCAGCTCAAACTCTTTGGACTGAAGCTGTTGCTCTTGCGTCTGCAGGTTATGCTTTAGGGATTGAAGTTCTTGGCCTTTTGTCTGAAGCACTTGTTCGATATCAAGAAGTTCCTGCTCTCGTGAGTTAAGGTCTTGTGTTTGGGAATGCAGCACTAGCTCTTGGGACTGGAGCTGTTGTTCTTTCGTCTCAAGGTTATGCTTTAAGGATTGAAGTTCTTGGTCTTGTGTCTGAAGCTCTTGTTTGAGAACGTGAAGTTCCTGCTCACGTGAGTTGAGGTCTTGTGCCTGAGCGTGCATTTCTAGTCCTTGCGCTTGTAACGCTTGTTCAAGACTGAGAAGTTCCTGACGCCGTGCTTGAAACTCTTGAGTCTGAGAATGCAGCTCAAGCTCCTTAGCCTCGAGCTTTTGCTCAGTAACAAGCAGCTTTTGTTCTTTGGTCTGCAGGTTATGTTTTAAAGATTGCAGTTCTTGGTTTTGCCCGTGCAACTCTTGTTCAAAACCGAGAAGTTCCTGCTGCCGTACTTGAAGCTCTTGTGTCTGAGAATGCAGATCTTGCTCCTTAGTCTCGAGCTTTTGCTCAGTAACAAGCAGCTCTTGTTCTTTGGTCTGCAGGTCATGTTTTAAAGATTGCAGTTCTCGGTTTTGCCCGTGCAACTCTTGTTCAAAACCGAGAAGTTCCTGCTGTCGTGCTTGAAGCTCTTGTGTCTGAGAATGCAGCTCCAGCTCCTTAGCCTCGAGCTTCTGATCTGTGGCAAGCAGCTCCTGTTCTTTGGTCTGCAGGTGATCCGCTTGCGTATGCAGTTCTAACCATTCGGTCTGAAGCTCTTGTTCAAGACCGAGCAGTTTCTGCTCCCGTTTTTGTAAGTGTTGCGACTGAGAGTGTAGCTCCTGCTCTTTCGTCTCAAGGCTACTCGATAGGGATTGCAGTTCCTGCCCTTGCCCCCGCAGCTCTTGTTCAAGATCGTGCAGCTCCTGCTCGTGAGCTTGGAGACTATGCTCAAATGCGTGGAGGTTTTGCTCGCGCACCTGTAGTTCTTGTTCTCGCATCTGTAGCTCCTGCTCCCGCTGCTCCCAATTTCCGCTTGCTACTGTAAGCTGCTGTAGGTTAGAGAGTGTTTGCTCTTCCCGTGCCCGTGCATCCTCCAACTGCTGATTCAATGATTCAATTTTGGATAGTTGCTCGTGCTGTCTTATCTGCGCACTCTCAAACTCTTCATTTGCATGATCCAAAGCTTGTTTCCATGTAAGTTGTTGCTGCTCCAGATGCGCGATCATGTCTAAATGCTGCTGGCGTTCATGCAGGATCTCCTCGATTTGACTCAGCTGCTGCTGATCTTGCTCGTGTAACGCCTTTTGCCAGTGTGCCTCTTTTTGTTCGTAGCTTTGTACTTGCCGCTGGAGCAAATCAATGTGCTCGCGCAAGTGTGCTTCCTGGGCTTGATGTTTGGACATGATTTCTTCCAGTCGTGGACCTTTTCGTTGTTCTCTGATCTCGGTTTGCAAGCTCTCAATTGAACGCTTTAGTTTTGCCTCTGTTTCCTGGTGGTCGGTTATGGCATTTTCGCGTTGTTTCAAGAGATGTTCGTAGTAGTCGAGCTTGCCCTTCATTTCTTGAAGCATGTCTTGTGAATCGTTCAAGCGCTGCTTCCATTCGGCCCCTTTGCTGTCCAAATCGTGGAGGTTCTGGTTCAGATGTTCAAGTTGCTCTCTATATGTTTCGTTTTTTTGGGATGTTTCCTCGATCAGCTTTTGTAGGTGCCACACTTCTTGCATGAGTTGTTTTGTTTTTTCTTCGTAGTAGTGTGCTTGTTTTTTTAGCAGGAGGAGCTTCTCATTTTCTCTCTCTTTCGACTTGTTCGCATTGGAGATTCTCCTTTTGTACACAGTGTTGTCCTCCTTTTACCGTCTGGCTTACCCATATAGACATATGTACGGGGTGGGAATTGGTGCCTGTATTGAAGTGACGGTTCCTCTATAGAAAAAACGGGAGAAGTGGTGGTCTTCTCCCGCCTGATTGGAAACGAATCTTTTTTTCTTATGGAGTGGTAATGACAATATCCCCAAACGTGATGCAATCGGCAACCAGTAATTGTTCGTCCGGAACGACTGTAATGGTGGCGCTGAAGACGAGAACACCAGAAGAGTCGGTGAGTGTGAGAATAATAACGTCTGGCAGGCCGAGTCCTGTTTCGGCGAGTGTCAGAGAGTAGGTCAGGGTTTCTTGTGCGCCTGTTGCTGTGAATGTCCGTACACCAGTACCTGTTACGACCAGACCTGTCACAATTGGCAGGATAGGCAGTACGGTAATGCATGTCGGAGAGCTGATAGTCGTTGGAGAGAAGCTGAAGCTTTGATCGCCAAGGACATCAGGCAGGAGAGCATCAAAGAAGTTAAAGGTAAACGAGCTGCTGGATGGATCGCAGCTTGGGCAGATATCTGCGATGAGCTGGATCGTACCGACGGCAACGGCGAGTGGGATACCAATAGAAATGGAAACGTTTGGTACCAACGCGTTGACGGACGCCTGGCAATCGCAGTTGCGTACTGGGAAGATTGGTGGGCATTGTGGCGGGAATGTAATCGGCGGGCAACGGAAAGATGGCGTTGGCGATGGAATTGGAATGCTGTTTGGACGTGGAGAGCAGAATTTCGCCAATACTTCCAGTTTAACTTCTGCTTCTACTTGGATTTCTACGCAGACAATGACGTCGAGTTGAACCATGCCTCCGAGGAGAACAGTACCGGTCGGTGAGCACTCGAAAGCACTGATTCGGCACAAGATATTGTCCTCGTCAAGCGGTTCAGGCAAGCAGAGAACGACTTCCTGATCGAATTGCACTGTCGTTGTGAATTCGCAGAGAGGCGTTCCGTCTGCGAAAACGCGAACGAGCACAGTGGCTCCGAACACAAAGCGAACGACTCCGACCCGAACAGTGGTCCCATTGACTGTAATGTTCTCGCGGCGAATACTGACGACTCTGCAAGTAGGACCAGGAGAAACTGGCTCAACGCAGGAGAGCGTGATATCTTGCCCAGCACGAATGGCAGCGTCTACCAGAGCTTGACAATCGTCGGGAAGGGCAATCTTGTTTCGGTAGCTGTTCGCTAATACTACCCAGTCATACACCTTATTGACGCGAATGCACTCTTCCTGCAGGTTGTTCGATATAGGAGGAGTTGCTGTAGGCGTCGGTGTAGGGAGCTGGCGACCCATAATGGGCTTCACGTGATGTTTCACCGTAAGAATCCTTCCTTTCCTAGGGAGTTTGCTTTGCAGTTACATACTATGTGGGCAACGGGAGTTTGGCATGTTGAGCATGCGCCTATTTTTTAGGTCACTATCTTGTCAGAAAGGAATTTGGAATTTTTGGAAGAACCAATTGTCGTCGAATTTTCTTTGGGAAGTGTATCGAACACGCTGAGCAGCAGCTCCGCAAGTCAGCACATCATCCGCAATTTCACTCGCATTTGCGTAGAGCACAAGTTTTTTCGCAGCCTCAATCCGCCGCTCGTTAAAATGGCTGTACGCCATTCGAAGCATATTGTAATAAATGTGCTCATGTGCAACTGTGTAAGGGTGAACTTGCCTAAACAAATGCAAGATTTTTACGGATGGCTGGACCATACACGTATACCCAAAGAGCCACATCTTAATGGAAAATTCGATATCTTCAAATCCCCAAATGCGAAAACCACGGTCAAAACCCCCGATCTTCATAAAAGCTTCACGGGTGACCAGGAAGCAACCCCCTGGCAATATCGCAACCGGTGAAGGGCCTGTTGGCTTTGGATACCAGGTGATTTCGAGCTTCTGATTCAGATTTTGCCCATATCCGATTTTATGTGGCTCTGTCATGGAAGCGATTCCGGGAGCAACGCCATCGGCTTTCTTTGTCAGAATGAGCTCCATCATGCGATCGATCCAAAAGTTTTCAAAAGACAGATGGGCATCGCAAAAAATGAAGTAGTTGCCACGGGCATGATTCACACCTAAGTTTCGTGCTGCTGCAGCTCCAATGCCTTCTGTCGTGATTAATTTTATTTTTTCATTCTGCCCTTGGCCTTGTAAAAAGTGACAACCGTTATCAGTTGAGGCATCATCGACTACGATCACTTCATACGGAAACGTGGTTCTTGTATTCAAAAGGGAAGTGATGGTAGAACGCACATTGTCCCCCTCATTTTTGACAGGAATGATAATGGAGATTAGGGGCATTTGTGAGGTGGGCATATGACCACTCCTTTCTGTAGCATCGTATGCGCAAAGCGTTTCTTCGGAACAGTCATCGCCAAAAATGTTCACTTTGGACACTGGGCATTCATACAATATCGCGGACTGACGGAAAGTTTCGTGAGGAGAGATGGGAATGGATGTTGAGGTATATTACAGTGGTCAACGTGGCGGGACCATGCCGTACGCGGCTCTGCCAGCGTTTCGTTTATTTTGCAAGCAAAATGGCTTTCAATTGAAGTGGGATTCGACGAATAAAAGAGTTGACCTGGATTCGGGGTTGAAAGGAAAAGTTTGCGTTCTCTTTACAGGCATATCTTCAGGAGGAGGAACTGCCTATGAGTGGGAGGTATTGGGGAACGTTCAAAAATTTCTTTCTGATAGCGGGATGGAAG
The DNA here is from genome assembly GCF_013284365.1 of Brevibacillus sp. RS1.1. Taxonomy (NCBI): domain Bacteria; kingdom Bacillati; phylum Bacillota; class Bacilli; order Caryophanales; family Paenibacillaceae; genus Brevibacillus; species Brevibacillus sp. RS1.1. The sequence continues at coordinate 350,435 of NZ_JABSVA010000002.1, read as the reverse complement.
TTGTCATTAGCCAAAACAATCCGTCTCTGGCGAAAAATACGGATGTCGCTATACGTTTCAGCTTGAAGGAAATGAGAGTCCTGGAAAAGCCAAGACTGATTTTCTTTCAGTCGGAGGATGAAAAGCGGCAAGACCTGGTCAAGTGTTTGCGTGCAGAATTGCAGCAGTCTGGAATCCCGTGTCACTACAAAGTAACCAAAAACCAAAAGCAACCATTGATCGTTCACATCCAGTTGCAGTTGCCGCTTTTTACGGAAGTGAGCAAGCGTAAGCTCTATGCGGAAAAAATTGCGCTACATTTAGCGTCAGGGGTTTTGGAGTATTTCCAAAATGGATTGCACATTCAACCAATGGCGTTTTTACCACCCACTATTTTAAAGCTGTTTTATTCCACCATGCTCATTACCTCTGACAACGAAAGTCAGCAGGGAGCAGATGAAAAGCCATGGGTAGAGGAACAAAGCACGATTCAGGAAAGTAACCAGTCGAGTGCTGAGGACAGTGACTCAAATATAGAAGGAAACAGTGAATCAGACAGTGAACGGGAAGAGCTGATGATCTTGGCAGAAGAAGAACTGCTGGATCAAGTAGTGACCATTCACCCGGTCGAAGAAGTGCCAGAACAGGTTGAAACGCGTACAGCGGCAGAAGTGTATTTTGATTACACGTTGATTCACTCAGAATCAGCTGAGAAGCCGTACCTGTTGATTGGGACGCTTCAGGTGAAAAATACGGGGAACGTTGAACTGAAAAATCCAATCGTTTGCCTGCGTGTTTCACCTGTCGATTCGATCAAAATGGGAGGCCAGGTATTGCCGCCGAAGCTCGTGGAGACGATGGCCGTGCAAGGTACATCGGGTTTAAAAGGATGGAGATACTTGGAAGACGATTGGTTTGCCCAAGCGATGGAGAGAGGGGAATATTGGATAGCGCCGATCCAGCCTGTAACCATTGCACCGGAATCGACGGAATCCTTCCAGAATTTCCAGATTTCATTTTTGAAACAAGAAGCGGGGAAGGGAATCGTCGTCGAGGGTGTCGTGCTGTGCAACGATCAGACCGTACACTTTTCCGCCAATAACCGGATCGCCGTGTCGTTCTAATAGAGAAGAAAAGCCACCATTTCAGAAGAAATGATGGCTTTTCCGTTCCGCGCCTTTATTTTTTCAAGAACATTTGTACGAACGTTTTCCCGTACGGACCGCCATTTACAACAGCAATGGCAACGTAGTCGTATGTTGGATTCATGATATTAGCTTTGTGCCCAGAGGAATTCATGAACATTTGATGAGCGCTGCTTACAGAATTGTTTTGGGCAATATTTTCAGCAGCAGCCAAATAGCGAATACCAAAAGTGTCCATCATTTGAAACGGTGAGCCGTAAGTGGGAGAGGTGTGGCTAAAGTAGCCTTTGTTTACCATCTCTTGAGCTTTTACACGTGCAACGTTCTCCAACTGCATGTCCACTTGATAGGGTGCGAGTCCGCGGCTGGTGCGCTCTTGATTCACGAGCTGAACCATTTCTTTTTCCTCAGCCGTCAAACCAGCGGGTAGAGGAACTTGCGCGTCAGCACCAGGGTTTTGCGGCTGCTCAGGCTTGTTAGGTGTTACGGGAGTCGGTGGATTTGTTGGAGTGGTTGGCTTCGTATCTGGTTTGGGCTGCACGGGATTGTTCTTGTATTGCGTTTGAATGGCTGTATAAGTTTTGGCATCGGCTTCACCAGTCAAGGTTTGTTTATTGCGCGACTGGAACAGCATGACGGCAAAACGTGTAGATTCATCGAATTGTCCCGATGCTGTTACTTTGTAACCGAGGCCAGCGAGCATCGTTTGCAATTCCTTCACGCGTTCACCGCTAGCATCCAATTTTAGCGTAGCGTAATCATTGGACTCAGCAGGATTGCTAGGCTTGGACGGTGTGCTTGGCTGTGCTGGTTGTGTTGGCTGCACTTGCTTGCGAGCTTGGTACACGCTCGTCAGTTTATCGTAGGTGGTTTTGTTTACAATTCCGGTTTGCGGCAGCTTGTATTTTTTCTGAAAAGCTTTGACGTTATAAACTGTGTAGCTATTGTATGTCTTGTCCACTACCAGCTTGTAGTCGTAATGGAGTGCATCGAGCATCTTTTCCACTTCAAGCACGCGCGAGTTCTTCATCCCTTTTTTCAAAGAGGTAAAGCTTGTTTTCGCAAATGCAGGTTGTCCGATCATGGTAACGAGGACGGACAGGGAAAGGATGGTTGCCATTTTCTTTATGTTGCGATTCATCTCATCACGCCTTTCTCTGTTTTGTCGCACCACAATGGTACTAAATGTGGAACAAATGAGAAAAGCACAAAATATTGGAAAGAGGTGGAGGTGGAATGTTTGACCTCTCTTGGATCGACCTAATCATTCTCGTGCTGGCAAGCTTTCGTCTCACGCATTTGATTGTTTTTGATGAGATCACGTCTTTTTTGCGAAACCCATTTTACCAGGTGTTCTATGTACCCGACGAGTCGGGGCAAATGGTTCGGGACTTTCAATTTAAAGGCGGAAGGGTGCGCCAATGGATAGGCAGATTATTGAGCTGCCATTGGTGCGTGGGAATTTGGGTGGGGGCCTTGATCGTGGGGTTGTATATGTATGTGCCAGCCGCCTATCCGTTGCTGCTCCTGCTTGCCATAGCCGGAGCGGCGGCTGTCATTGAAACGAAGCTATATACGAGTTGAATGGTTAACTCCTTGAAAAAATTCTGTACACGATCACTTCGTCATACGAAAGAGGAATAATCTCTTCGGCCATGTATCCACCCACGATTCTTTGCTGGACTTGCGGGGTGTTCGGTACACCGACACTAGAAGAAGCGATGTCCACACGGTGTGTCGTGGCATTCGGATCGAGTGGGATTTCGAGGGCAAAGGTGGGTTTATCAACGGTGTAGCTTTTTACGTTTACGCCATTCACGAGCGCAGTCAAAACAATGGGCTTTGGCAATTTTGCAGGGGAGCCAGGGACTTTGCCCTTCACTAACAACATTTGAGCCGGTGCAGATGGATCTGATTCGACAATCGCACGCAGGACAGGAGGCGCCCACAAGTCCATCCCCCGGTTCATGCTTGTAATTCTGGTTGTATTAGATGGAAAGGACTTATAGATCCTCAATAGGTCGAGTACACCCATGCCTTTGTAGTGTGGGACGTACGATATCCAATGGCTGGGGATGGACGAATAATTTTTCGCTAGTGAACGCAATACTTCAGGTACGCCGACAGAATGCCATTGTGTAGCTGATTTGCAGGTCGTGTGGATTCGGGCGTTTCCTAAGTAGTGAGGCACATAACCGATGGGATAAAATTTGGCGATGCGCATCCACAGGTCGTAATCCATGCAAAATTGCAATTTTTCATCCACGCCCCCCATATGCCTGAAAACGTGGGTCCTGATGAAAGCGGATGGCTGGCAAATCACGCAGCTCTGATACAGCTTCTTGGAATCAGCCTGTTCGGACGGGTAGGTGCTAGATACTTGACCGTACTCGTTCATCACTTGGCAATTGCCGTGAAGCATTCCCCAGCTCGGGTTGCTCGCAAAAGCGTGAACAGCCATCATGATGGCGCCGGGTACATAGGTATCGTCTGAATTCAGCCAGCCAATGATTTCCCCTCTTGCCATTGCCAGACCTTTGTTAAGCGCATGAGACTGTCCGCGATCCGGTTCGGAAATATAACGGAAGCGCGGATCTTTTTGTGCATATTCTTGCAAGATGGAGAGCGTATCGTCAGTCGAGCCTCCATCTACCACGATATGCTCAAGGTTTGCATAGTCCTGGGTCAATATGCTATTTATCGTCTCACGAATAAACCGGCCTTGGTTAAAAGAGGGGGTAATGATACTCACTAATGGTTGCTGTGAGTGGGACACGAGATTCACTCCCATCTTTCCATCATAAAAAATGCATGCACTACCATCAGACTATGAAAGAATGGAAAATCGGGTACACAAGCATCGTCGATCTTGTGCACCCGATTTCAAATTCCCCGGATATTACAGGTAGTCCGGAATGATCCCCGGATTGCGGAATATACGGAGTAACTCCGCGTGACAATTCTGGTCGATCGCGCTACCAGGAATGGCTCTTGCCACGAGGCTGATGCGACCCGCATCGTAATTGTTTATTTTGCCAGAGGGGATGGTCCGAACCGATTCAGGAATAACTTCAAACAACGTGCTCTTCAGCATCTCCTCAATGCAAAGTACGGATGGCAACCACCAAGTCGTATCGTCCTTATAAATCCGATTCATTTGTCCAGGAGCTCCGTTGTAGACCATGATGGACTGATTCGTATCCAGAATACAGGCAGTTTCCAACAAGAGGTGCCCACCTGGCTTAATCACGCTTCGGCATTGCGACAATGTCCACATCGGATCGCGCAGATGATAGAGCAGTCCAAGATGCTGGACGACATCAAATTGATTGTGCCGTATTTGTTGAGGAAATGGCAGTGGTTCTATAAAATCGTCCATCAGCAAAACTTGCAGCCCTTCCCATAGTTTGTAAGGGCTGGTATTGTACAGCGGCAAAACTTTGCTTTGCAGGATGTTCTTGCAAAACTCAAAATTCAAATAGAGCGGCTGCATACAATCCGTAGCCACGACAAGACTTGCCCCTCGCTGCTCCGCTTCAAAAGCCCACATACCGTCAAAGCTAGCCAGATCAAGAACGCGTTTCCCCGAATATGGGATGTATTCTCTGGATTGTCTCGTCATATTCCATATATTTTCCAGAAGCGTAATCCCGGGAGTGACAATACCAGGTCGCAACTCGATTTTATGGTACCATCGTCGTTTGTTGATCTCATCGAGGATTTCCTGATCTGTCCAAAATCTTCCCATCGACATGTCCCCCTCCACTGCAGAGTGCTTGCCCTATACGATATGTTCGGACCGTGCTGGGGGAAATGATATAAATGCATTAATTTCGTCCTATTCACGTCTAAAGTTGCTTGGCAACAAGGAGGTTTTCGGAAAAAAGGCATATGCCCGTTTCTCGTTGTCTGTCACATACATAAAGTATGGGGAGAAAAAGGAGGCGGAAAGAGTATGCCCTTGCCCATCGTGATCATCCATCGGGGGGACGATGATTATCTCACATACAGCTTGCAGCAAGCGAAAAGAAGTAATCCCCATTCGCCTGTCTATCTGATAGGGAACGGGGGAAACAGAAGGTATGCCGTGAACGGGATCATTCATGAGATGATAGACGATTACATGCCTGCTGCTAGTGAAATGACGAGAGTCTATAAACATATTCATTTTATGCCCTATGAGTACAATCTGTTTTGTTTTCAAAGATGGTTTATTTTGTTGGCGTTTATGGAAAGGCATCAGATTCCGAAATGCTGTTATATCGATACGGATGTCATGCTGTTTACCGACGTGAACCATCCGCGCTTTGAAAACTTTACGATGGAATTCGTATGGACAAATTTCGTAGATAGGCAGAAGTTGGAACTATATTGTGAGTTCATGAAGTCTCATTTTGCCAATCCGATTGCATTCGCGCAAGTTGTTCAATATACCATGCGGAGAAAGGAACACGTACGATTCAATCAACCTCTCATAACGGATATGGTGCTGGCCTTGCTCTTTCTTGAGCGGCTCAAGGGTTACCAAATCACGAATGGCTTGTTTCAGGATGGCTTAATTGACGGGAATATTCAGCAGGCGACATCAATGGAAAATTTGTACGGCTATAAGAAAATTTACTCGATAAATGGTGTCCTGTGCTGCAAGGATAAGGCAACGGGGCGATATCTTCCAGTGTTTTCTCTTCATTTTCAAGGATATACGAAGCACCATATGAAGTTTTTCACGGCTCCCTCTCTCCCGCAAGCCGGTTCTTACATTTTCGACTATATTTCTAACCGTTGGATTCAGTTTCTATAGGCTTCTATCATTCCTCGTGTTAGTTGACCATTTTCATTGGACGATAGAGCATCGACTGCGACAGACGCATAAGATGGTGCATACAACACGATAAACGGATCGAGGTGGCCTGAGTGAAACTGATATTACTATCGGGTGGTTCTGGGAAAAGGCTGTGGCCGCTCTCCAATGATGTCAGGTCCAAACAGTTCTTGAAGTTGATAGGCAATGCACATGCCCAACCAGAGGCGATGGTACAACGAGTGTGGAGGCAGCTAGCCTCCCGCAATTGGTCGGAGCCTGTTTATATTTCAACAGGCCGCTCACATGTTGATTTGCTTCAAAGCCAACTAGGTGAAGACGTTCCTTTGATCGTGGAGCCGGAAAAAAGGGATACCTTCCCTGCCATTGCTTTAGCGGTAACCTATTTGTACTCTGCTTTGACATTGGACCCGGATGAAGTCATTGCCATCATGCCTGTAGATCCATTCGTTGAGGACCGCTTCATGGACAGGATCAAGGAGCTAGAGAACGTCATCCTCAAATCTGGCGCGAATCTCGCATTAATCGGAGTGAAACCTACGTATCCATCTACGAAATACGGCTACATTGTTCCACAGCTAGAATCACAATCGGATCAGGGTAAAAGGCCTCATGCCTATCAAAAAGTAAAAAGCTTCAAAGAAAAGCCGTCCCTTGAGCAAGCGCAGGATTTAGTAGAAAAGAAGGCCCTGTGGAATTGTGGAATTTTTGCTTTTCGATTGGGCTATCTGATTCGCGAATTGGAGCAAAAAGGATTGCCTACTGAATACAACCGCATGCTTGAGCAATATAGCCAAATGCCTGCCATCAGCTTTGACTATGAGATTGTAGAAAAGGCAGAGAAAGTAGTCGTTCTCCCGTATGAGGGAGCCTGGAAGGACCTAGGGACGTGGAATACGCTCACGGAAGAAATGAGCAGGAATACAATTGGTAAGGTTTTGCTGGATGAGAGCTGCACCAATACGCACGTTATCAACGAATTGGACATCCCTATCGTGTCCATCGGTCTATCGGATACGATCGTGGCGGCGAGTCCGGATGGCATCCTCGTTTCTTCCAAGGAACAAAGTCATATGGTCAAAAATTTGTCTTTGGATTGGACAAAGCGCCCAATGTATGAAGAGCGGCGCTGGGGATGGTATCAGGTTATGCATTTTCAGAAAAATGAAGACGCGGGGGAAGTATTAACGAAACAAATCCATGTATACGCCGGGAAAAATTTGAGCTATCAGTACCATCACCACCGTAGCGAAGTATGGATCATCGTAGAGGGCAGCGGAGAGTTCATTTTGGATGATCAGCTGAGCCAGGTTGGACCTGGTGACGTATTGCAAATCCCGGTAGGAGCCAAGCATGCAATCAAAGCTACGACTGAGCTGGCATTCATCGAGGTACAGATGGGCAGTCAGCTGGTAGAAGAAGATATCGTTCGACTTGGGATGACGTGGTCAGCGATTCTGGAGCAGATTGGGAAGCACGGTGATCACAATGATTGATCCTGCGTTCTGGCGAGACAAAAAAGTGTTGATCACTGGTCATACAGGCTTCAAAGGCGCATGGCTGTGCTTATGGCTGCATGACTTGGGGGCGAAGGTAACGGGGTATGCGCTGTCGCCGCCAACAAATCCGAGTATTTTTGAGTGCGCCCAAATCAGTTCATTGGTTGATTCAATCATTGACGATGTCAGATCGAAGGAAAGTGTTCAAAAAGCAATCAACCAAGCAAACCCGGATATCATCATTCACATGGCCGCTCAGCCGCTGGTGCGTTTATCGTATCAATATCCAGCGGAAACCTTCGAAATCAATGTCATGGGTACGGTGAATGTACTCGAGGCGGCGAGAGTGGCTGTGCAAAACGGAATGAAAATCAAAGCAATTATCAATGTTACGACGGATAAGGTTTATGAAAATCGGGAGTGGGTGTGGGGATACCGTGAGCAGGATGTGCTGGGCGGCTATGATCCGTATTCCAACAGTAAAGCATGTTCGGAGCAAGTGACTGCTTCCTATCGCTATGCTTTTTTCCACCCTGACCAGTATCATCAGCATGGCGTCGCCGTTGCTACAGCGCGAGCAGGCAATGTGATAGGCGGTGGTGATTGGGCGATGGATCGCTTGATACCGGATTGCCTAAGTGCCTTGATAAAGGGAGAGACCATCGTCGTCCGAAATCCAAAAGCAATTCGACCGTGGCAGCACGTCCTGGAGCCCTTGAAGGGGTACTTGATGCTCGCTGAAAAAATGTGGGCGAATGGCAAGGATTACTCCGAGAGCTGGAATTTTGGTCCGAATGAGGAAGATGCCAGATCGGTAGAGTGGATCGTCCGGCAATTGTGTGAGCGTTGGGGGGCTGGTGCTCGTTTTGAAGCAGAGCGAACCGAGCCACAATGGCACGAAGCCAAATATTTAAAGCTGGACTGTTCCAAAGCCAAAGGCGTAATAGGCTGGAAGCCCAACTGGTCGCTCGAACGGACCTTGGACAGTATCATTTCTTGGCAGAAGGCTTATCAGCGAAAGCAAGACGTAAGAGAAATTTGTTTGGCTCAAATCGCGGCGTATACCAATGAGGCCAAGTGAACAACAGAGAAAGGAGGGAAGCCAATGAAAGTCGTCATCCTAGCAGGAGGGTATGGCACGCGCATTGGAGAAGAAACGCATCTTCGTCCGAAGCCGCTCATTGAGATCGGTGATTGGCCCATCATTTGTCATATCATGTCCATTTATTCCAAGTACGGTTTCCATGATTTCATCATCTGTCTCGGGTACAAAGGCTACATGATCAAGGAGTACTTTGCGCACTACTTCCTTCACCATTCTGATGTGACGTTTGATTTTCGTAACGACAATCAGGTCACTTTTCACAATCACAATGCTGCTCCGTGGCGAGTCACATTGATTGATACGGGGAAAGACACAGGGACAGGTGGAAGGGTGAAGCGGATACAGAAGTATGTGGGAGAAGATACATTCATGCTGACGTATGGAGATGGCTTATCCGACATCAATATTGAACAGCTGGTAAAATTTCATCGCACGCATAAAAAACTCGCAACGATCACTACGACTCAACCGCCAGGCAGATTCGGAGCATTGGATATTGCCAATGGGAACACCGTAACAGGATTCCAGGAGAAGCCAAAAGGGGACGGCGGATGGATCAATGCTGGTTTTTTTGTCATGGAGCCAGGCGTATTTGATTATATGGCGGGTGATGAGACGGTATTGGAAAAAGAGCCGTTGGAGGGATTGGCCAAGGCGAATCAACTAATGGCCTTCAAGCATACCGGTTTTTGGCAGCCAATGGATACGCTCCGAGATAAAAACTACTTGGAAGAACTGTGGAAATCCGGAAAGGCAGCATGGGCATCTAGCCGAACATAAGGAGGAAGCAGGAGTGGGCGGATTAAACGAGAACAGTGAAGAAGTTTTTTCTCCGATCGGATACGGGGACATAACGATCGATTGTGGGGCAAATTATGGGGTCATTTCTCAAAAAATGGCGGATAAAGGCGCTCTCGTCTTTGCGTTTGAGCCGAATCCATACGTATTTGAGGAATTGAAAAAAAGGGTAGGCGCCTATCCCAATGTCATATGTATCAACAAAGCCGTTTGGCATAAAAACGATAAGCTCCGCTTGCATTTGCACGAACATTACCATACGGATCCGGCAGGGTCTGCTTACGCCTCTTCCCTTTTGAACAATCATCCTGTTACGAATCCCCATAAGTATGTAGAAGTAGAGGTCATTGATTTGACACAGTTCATCCAGATGCTCAATCGGCCGATCAAATTAATCAAAATAGATATTGAGGGGGCAGAATTTGAACTGTTGGAAAAAATCGTAGAGCAAAATTTACACCTGCAAATCGAAAAAATCGTCGTAGAAAATCATGAATGGCTGATTGAAGGCTTGAAAACGAAAGCCGATCACTTTCGGAGGGTCATGCAAGAAAAACAAATTCACAACATCGACTTGAACTGGATATAAGACGATTGTAGAGCAGGTGAAGGGGAGCGATCCCGAATGAAGATACTAGTGACCGGCGCGACAGGCTTTCTCGGAAGCCAGCTCGTAAAAGCGCTGCGATTGGACGGACATACTGTCATTATCTTGAAAAGGAGTACTTCCGATTGCTCGCGTATCCAGGACATATTGCCTGATTTGATTACGTATGATGCGGATCGCGGTCAATGGGAAGCTCCTTTTTTTGAGCAGGGGAGAATCGACGCAATCATCCATACGGCAACCTGTTATGGACGAAACAACGAGAGCATTACCACGATGGTAGATGCCAATGTGACCTTTCCGCTGAAACTGCTGGATATGGCCATGCGCTTTGGTACCCCTGTTTTTCTAAATACAGATACGTTTTCCAGTGCGCCCATCCGATTATCCAAGCATCTGCAACCATACAATTTGACGAAGCGTCAGTTTCGAGAATGGGGAAAATGCCTAGCAGATACCTCTCCCCTACAATTCATCAACGTCAGGCTGGAGCATGTGTATGGCCCTTATGACAATGCGAATAAATTTGTCACTTCTGTCATCAAAAGCTGTCTCGAAAATCAACCTGAACTAAGGCTTACAGAAGGGAAGCAAGCAAGAGACTTTATTTATGTGGAGGATGTTGTTGCTGCCTTTCGCGTGCTGTTGGCGCATGCTGCTCATCTACCCGCAGGCTTTACGGAATACCAGGTAGGGACAGGTACGGCTACTTCGATACGAGAGTTTGTAGAACTGGTTCATCAGATGACACAATCAAGCACGGTCTTGAGGTTCGGATCGATTGCGTATACAGATAGGGAAATCATGCATTCACAAGCAGATACACAATCGCTGCAAGCACTAGGGTGGAATCATCGAGTGAAGCTGGAGGATGGATTGAGGAAGGTAATGGCTACTTTCAAATAGCAACGCAACAAAAAACATGGCGAGCTTACAGCCATGTTTTTTCATGTGCGTTTAATTGAGGAACGTCTTGTTTGTGCAAAACAGATCAGCGTGAAAAGGTTTCATTTCGTCTAGTAAGTGGTTGTAGTTCTTCACCTTTACCACTGTATTGTCCCGTTTAAACATATACAGATGGGTAAACAATTTCTCCAGCAATGTGTAGAGCACGAGTGGATGTCTGCCGAAGTTTTCCGTGATGCTCTCAGGGTTGAATTCAATGATCACATCCGGGTCCCACTGCTTAAGCGTTCGCATGGCACTTTCCAAGACGATGACCTCAGAGCCTTCCACGTCAATTTTAATCAGGTCGATGCGCGAGATCATATTCTGCTCTACCCAGTCATCCAGCCTGACACATGATATGAATTGGGTGGATTTCTCCACGGCCTCTGGTTCATGCGGGATATAAGACCATCCGCCCCCACGCGGGTCGTCGTTAAAATGAATGTTCCCGTTGCGATCGGCTATTCCCAGCTGGAGTGGCTCGACATTGGTGATGTGATTCTCGGCAAGATTTCGCAGGAGATAAGGATAATTGACATCGGAGGGTTCAAATGCGTACACCTTGCCTTGAGGCGCGAGATAGCTTAGGGCGAGCGAGATCGCACCGATGTTCGCTCCGATGTCTAGGCAAACATGGTCAGGTTGTACGATTTTTTTCAGAGGATGGATAACGTAGTCTTCATAGTACCCTTTGTAATACTCCATAAAATACAGGACGCTTTGATCAGAGTCGTCCCCATAGACGGTAAAGGTTTGATTGTCAAACGGCAGGTGAAAGTCAACTTTCTTCATCGAATTTGTTGCTCCTTCAAGTGGATTGTAGATCATGATGATGTCATTTCCTACGACGAATAAGAGGTCGGGACGAAGAGAATGAACGAATTCTCGTAGTTCTTGGATAGTAGGATAATCTTTCAACAATGGATTGGGACCAATAAAGCAACGAGCATCATCAATCAAAATGACGTGATTATAAACAGAATGCTGCAAAATGGCAGCCAGCTCATGCAAGATAGGGGTGTCCAGGTCCCCCTTGGCTGCCTCCGTTGAGCGCGGGATGTAATGACCGTCCAGCCAAAACAGGCAAGGTGATGTAACAGAGTGCATCAGGTTGCTCAATACTTTTCCACTGTCACCGTGGAGGATATGGATGTGGCTGTCGCCTGAGAATCTCTCTTTTGCCGCGATAAACAATGCTTCATCCAGCTCGATGGAAACAAGCAAGTCGAAATGGTGTTTCATTGCTTGCAACATGTCGCCCTTAAACGTACCTGTCTCGATCAAGGTGCGGATGCCCATCGTTTTTGCGATATGCTTGATCTTCGACTTTTTCAAATCGTTTGTCGGTGCTTCCAACAGCCAAAAATCCCAAGTTTCTTGTTCGGTTAACGGAAACGGGATTCGGCGCTCCTTCCTCCACGTATCCCGAATTTGCTGCATGCGTGACATACAAGGATGACCTCCTTTCAAATGACATTAGCGTGCGACGGAAGAAAAGACAGCCAAAGTTTCGCGCGCGCATTTCTCCCACGAAAAATGCTTGGCTTGATGGATGCCTTTGGCAACCAGGTCTGCTCGTGCCTCAGGTGTCAGATAAATATGGGCGAGCTTCACCGCGATATCATCGGAAATATTCGGGTCGAAGGTGAGAGCAGCGTCACCCACCACCTCAGGAATGCTCCCTGCATTGGAGCAAACAATTGGAATGTTGGACTTCATGGCTTCTACCAACGGAATGCCAAAGCCTTCGAAGAGGGAAGGGAAGCAAAGAAACTGGGCATTCCGATACAAGTAAGGCATCTCTTCCTGCGGTACGTAATGAAGCCATTTGACTTGGTCCCATAGCTGGTTATTTGTGATGTAATTCATGACGTTTTGATGAGCTTCTTGAGCAAAACCGGTGAAAACCATGGGAATTCGGATTTGGTGTTTATCCCGCAAAGTGACAAGTGCTTTGAATACATTCAGGTGATTTTTGTGATGCCATGTATTCGCGGGGAAAAAGCCGTATTCGCTGGGCAGCTTATACTTTTGTATGACCTGTTGGTTGAGTGCCTCATTATGCGGCAAGGAAAATTCCCGGGAGGCATCCAGGTGGATCGCATGTACTTTATGCGGAGCAAGCCCGAATTTTTGGAGGATGGTTTGTTTGGAAAACTCCGACAGCGTCAGCACGGCACTACAACGCTCTGCAGACGATTTGTAGTTGTCTAGTCGCCAACGCAAGGAATGTGCATCGAAAAACTCCGGGTAATACTCGTGCTGGATATCAGGAATGTTGATCACAGAAGGGATTGTGACATCGGCTGGATTCAATACAAGCAGCGGGCAAAACCACAAATTCAACTGCAGGGAGTTTATCCAGAAATGAAGCATCGCGTGTGCATTACCGTGGTCAGGGACCATGAATTTGCGCACATTTTTTTGCGCCTCAAAGGTATGGAAATTGTGTGAGGATAAAAAAAGAAACCACTGATGGCCATCCCCAGCATTCATCGAGTAGGCCAGCAAGTTCCTGACATACTGCTCCATCCCGCCGATTTTGCCAGGAATCACTGACATCAGGTTTATTCCGACTCTCATGTAGGGATCCTCCCTTGCACGTGAGGATGTGCCATGTACCAAGTGATCGTTTTCTCCAAGCCAGCGAGTAAGGACGTTTGTGCCACGAAGCCGAAATGCTCTTTTGCTTTGGTCACATCTAAAAGGCGGCGCGGCTGTCCGTCTGGCTTGGTTTTATCCCATTCGATCTCTCCTTGGAAGCCGCTTAGCTGCTTGATCGTTTCTGCTAAGCTTTTGATGGAGATTTCTTGACCAGAACCGATATTGACCGGTTCGGATTGATCATAGTTCATGGTTGCCGCAATAATCGCCTGTGCCGCATCCTCGACATAGATGAACTCGCGTGTGACGCTGCCTGTTCCCCAGAGAACGATCTTCTTCTCGTCATTGCGAATAGCATCTACGCATTTTCGAATGATGGCAGGGATGACGTGTGAGGTTTCCAAATCGAAGTTGTCGCCTGGGCCGTACAAATTGACAGGGAGCAAATAAATGGAATTGAACCCGTATTGCTCGCGATAGGCTTGTGATTGCACCAGCATCATTTTCTTGGCTAAGCCATACGGAGCATTGGTTTCTTCAGGGTAACCATTCCATATATCTTCTTCCTGGAACGGTACAGAAGCATATTTCGGGTAGGAGCAAATGGTTCCGATAGCTACAAATTTTTCGACACCGAATAAACGGGATTGCTCCATGAGCTGAGTCCCCATGATCAAATTATCGTAAAAGTATTTCCCGGGATTTTTTTGATTAGCGCCGATTCCGCCAACGACGGCAGCCAAGTGAAGAATGATATCAGGACGGAAATCCTGCAACATCTTGTTCACATCATGTTCTTTGCGAAGATCGTATTCATGGCTTCTAGGGATGAAGATGTCCGTACAGTCCAGCTTGCGCAAATGATGAACGACGTGGCTTCCTAGAAATCCTGATCCACCCGTAACCACAATCCGTTTTTTCGCCAGATTCAATTCTTGTCAACCTGCCTTTCTCGTCCGCATTCAAATTCGAGGCGAAGGGACTCTGCGATTTACCCAATTTTCGATCTGGGCCTTGCCTTTGGTAAATTCCTGATAAAATTGGTACTCCTCATAGGAAAGCGGGAGGACTTCTTCCAGGTGGTAGCTGACAGAGCGTTTGACTTCAGGAATGTTGGGGTGGTTCTGAAGAATCTGCTGGCTGCAAAAAATACTCACTTCACATTGCTGTCCCTCTGAGGTAATGGGAATCACGACTTGAAAACGCCCTTGGGTAACTTGGAATTTGTATACGAATTTTCCATTCCTCATGACATGGAAATGAAGAAGGGGGGCGATATCTTGATTGCTTCCTTTGATAAGCAAAGCGTTCATCGGTCCATGGCTGGCTTCGATGGTCATTCGCAGGTTTTGGGGAGCCCATGAGTCCGAGTAACGGTTGGATGCGATGATTTGGGGAGAGGGCCCGAAAGCATGATACGCTTTTAGTTTATTGAGAAACCAAAAGGCTCCTTGCTTGTAATGATTCTGCGTATAGTGATAGAGCCATTCATTTGAGATGGTGCCATGATGCTTCACGCTTGTTTTCAAAATTTCGGAAAACCCTGGCTCCAATTCATAGACAAACGTTTTGCATGCGTCATATAAGCGTGAGTTAGCCAAGAATTCCGGTATCGTTCCAATCGGATAATGCAGGGAAATCCGGTTCCACAAATCGTAATCCATGCACCAGTCGTGTTCTTCATTTACACCACCAACTGCTTCAAAGGCATGCTTTCGCAGGAAAGCAGCGGGTTGGCAGATGATGTTGAAATGAAACAATTTTTTTCTGTCAAACTCCACCCAAATGTACGGATATTTTACTTTGTCATCCTCATCAATGTGGAGCCCTTTACCGTATACCACGCCCCAATCGGGATTTTGCTGCAAGGCTGTCACAGCTTTTCGAATGGCACCGGGGAAATACGTATCATCTGAATTGAGCCAACCGATAATCTCGCCACGTGCCATTTGTAATCCTTTATTAATGGCATGGGATTGGCCGCGATCTGGTTCGGAAACGTAGCGGAAGCGGTCTGCCAGGTGGCTGTACTGCTGCAAAATATTCTGTGTACCGTCAGTGGAGGCGCCATCTACCACAATATGCTCAATATGGGGATAGTCCTGTGTCAGTACACTTTCGATTGTTCGTTTGATAAATTTTGCCTGATTGTACGAAGGGGTGATGACACTGACGAGAGGAAGGGATTGCATGGACATAAGAAGTTCCCTCCTGATTTTTTCTACTCATCCACTCGACGTTTTCAAGGGGTGATCTGTTGGCGTAGTACAGAGCGCCAGTAATTCAACAAATCTTCCATCGTTTGCTGGAAGGAGATCTCAGGCTCCCATCCCGTCTTTTCTCGGAACAGCGAAGAGTCTCCCAATACAATGTCCACATCAGAGGGGCGCAACCGATTGGTGTCTACATGTATTTCTACCTGCACATCGGTCAAGGCCAGTAGTGTCTTCAACATGTCCTCGATGGTGTAGCGAGTACCCGCGGAAATATTGTAGACATCGCCTGGTTCACCTCGGGTAATCGCCAACCAATACGCCTTGACAATATCCCGCACATCCGTGAAGTCTCGAATGGCCTCAAGATTGCCGACATGCACTTTTGGCTCTTGCAGACCAAGCTCAATCTGGGCAATTTGTTTGGCAAAATTGGAGGTCACATAGCTTTCGCCTCTTCGCGGACCTGTATGATGAAACGTACGTGTACGGATGATCGCCAGACCGTAACTGTGGTGGTATTGATATCCGAGATAATCCTGGGCGATTTTACTGACCGCGTATGGATTAAGAGGACGGAGTGGGTTGGTCTCCTTTATGGGGATTTCCTCCGGATAAACCAAACCGTACTCCTCACTGGAGCATGCGATTTGAATTTTGCAAGCAACAGCATGGTTGCGTACCGCCTCGAACAAATGTAACTGTGGGACAATATTGTTCACCATCGTATCCGCAGGAGATGACAACGAGGTGGGGACGAAGCTTTGGGCAGCCAGGTGAAAAATGAGATCAGGTTTTATTCTCTGGATGAGTTCATTTACAGATTGGGGATCTTTTAATTCACAGTTTTCCATATGCACGCGGTCTATCAGGTGCCCCAGCTGCTCCTTTTTGGTAAGGGACCGGAATGTACCGTAAACATCTACATCTCCCCGCGACAGTAGATACTCAGCCAAGTGACTGCCGGCAAATCCCGTTACTCCGGTAATCAATGCCTTCATGAGTCGAATCCCCCCTGTCCATGATGCTCGTAGCGAAGGATGAACAGCTTAACATATTATGAATATGGAAAAACGTGAAAAATGGCACGGCGTACAGCTCGTTTCCAGAGGGAATTTTATGGGGATCAGGGCTCGGCATGCACCCATTTGCAGGTCGCATAGTCGAAAAACATGAAATCATCTGTGTTCGGGATAGCCTGTGAGCCAAAGAAGGGGATATAGGCTTTTGCGTGTCCTTGAAAATGCAAGGAATGAGCAGGAAGGTAGTCAGTCGTGCCCGTTATTTTGCAAAAAAGAGCACCAGCCTTTTGATAAATCTGCTTCTTCCCATCTTGACTGTCAGCCTGCGGGCAGGATGGAGCAAAAGGACAGTTGAGATTATGATCGAAAAAGCCGTTGGCGACTATACCATACGTAGCTTTACGGCGAAGCGCGTAATTGTGAAACAGGATAAACAATACCATGTCGGAAATGGGGACATCTCCGATTTCTTTTGCGAATTGAAGCAGAGTCTCGTAGTGAAGAGGGTCGCGAAAAAATTTGGTCGCGTAATCGCAAAATTGATTGAGTTTTTCCAGATCGCATACAGTCGTCCAGGTATACTCAAATGTAAAGTCATCGAACTCCTCGTTGTATCGCTTGCTGATATCGGTGAATAGCATGACGTCCGAGTCCAGATAACAGCAACGTTCTATCCCTTGATTCCTCATAAAATCGCGCAAAATAAACCAGCGTTGGAAGCAAAACAGATTGTATTCGTAGGTGTTGGAAGTGGAGTGCTTGTAAACATGAGAGAAAGCTTGGGCGCTTTGGTAGAAATGACTCAACAGGAAGTGCTCTGTATTTCCGGTAGAAAGATACTTGTTTTCTGGGCTCCCGATAAGAATGACACGAGAAGAAGGGTTGCTGTATTTCGCCTGTTGCATGCATAATCCTACATGCTCTTCAGCCGTTCTGTGAATAAACACGATGGGCAAACTCACAATTATACATCTCCTCTGTCTTACAAAATGCCTGCTAGGCTCCTATTGATAAACTCTATCCTAATATATTGTCCCGAGGAGGGCCTTGAAACCATGCAAATAGCCTGTTTTGCGGCCTGTTCATTGAATGACCAATCGTATCCGCAAAAAGATAAATAAGATACGAAAAGAGGGACGTTGTGAATGGAGGCATGGAGAGAATGGATCTGTTAAACCGATATGAAAGGCAAGTGTATTCTCAAAATGGAGAGGACGGCATCATTGAAGAAATATTTTCGCGAATCGGAACTACGAATCGCTATTGTGTAGAATTCGGGGTTGGCGATGGCTCGGAATGCTTGATAAAAAATCTCGTCACGCAGCATGGATGGAGCGGATTGGCGATGGAAGGCGACCTGAACAGCTGCAATAAAATGTCTGCGGATTATGCTGCCTATCCCCAGGTCATCATCAAGAATGAGTTAATCACGAGAGAAAATATTGCTGGTTTATTCGAAAAAAATGGTGTCCAAAAAGAATTTGATCTGCTCTCTATCGACATTGACGGCAATGACTACTGGGTATGGCAAGCTCTTTCTGCTTACACCCCGAGACTTGTCGTTATTGAGTACAATGCGGCTTTTCCGCCTCCACAAAAAATGGTGATCGTGTATCAACCGGATTTTAAATGGGGTGGCAATACCTACTATGGTGCCAGCTTGAGTTCCCTGGCCATTTTGGGAACCAGCTTGGGATATGCCTTGGTGGGGACAGATTCAAAGGGCGTCAACGCTTTTTTTGTAAGACGCGACTTACTTCTTCAATCCGGTTTCCCTGAATTAACACCAGAACAGGCTTATCATCCTCCTCGTTACGGATCAGTCGCGGGCGGACATCCTCCTCAGTCCGGTCCCTATTTGGAAATCTAGTCCTGACTAGAAATCGAGCAGCTGCAAGACAGCTTGCTTCAAGGTGAAGAGCTTTTCTTGGCTATCTTGACTACTCGTTCCTTTCACTCCTAAATAAATTTTGATTTTGGGCTCCGTGCCTGAGGGTCTGACACAAAACCACGCATGATCGTGGAAAAAGTATTTGATTGTATCCGAGGCTGGCAAGGTGAGCGGTGTGGTTGTACCTGTTTGACAATCCGTGCGGATTCCGCTGGCATAATCTTCGATGGCTAGGATGGGGTGGGAGGCGATTTGGGAAGGTGGCTGATTGCGCAGGGAAGACATCGTTGCCGATATTTTTTGCATGCCTTCTCCCCCTTTGCATGTGAAAGAAATCAGCTCTTCTGCATAATGACCGTAACGGTCGAATAAGTCATTCAGTGTGTCAGCGAGGCTTTTGTGTTGTGATTTGCAATACGCGCACATGTCAGCAAGTAGCAAAGCGGTTTGTACGGCATCCTTATCCCGGACAAAATCACCGATTAAGTACCCGTAGCTTTCTTCGTACCCAAACTGGAAGACGTACGCTCCACTTTTTTTATAGGCTTCGATTTTTTCGCCAATATATTTGAAGCCTGTCAGGGTGTCTTCTGTCGATACACCGAAGTCTGCCGCGATGGCTCTACCCATTTCGGACGTGACGATTGTTTTCAAGACAAGGCCGTTTGTGGGGAGCTCCCCCTTTTTTTGTTTGGTTTCCAGCAGGTAATGAAGAAGCATGGCTCCCAACTGATTTCCTGTCAGGACGCTGTAGTCTCCTGCCTTATTTTTGACGAGCACGCCAAGGCGATCTCCATCAGGGTCCGTCCCCATGATCATGTCGGCATCCATCTTTTTGGCGTATGAAATCGCTAATCGAAAGGCCTCAGGCTCTTCGGGATTAGGCGAGTCTACCGTCGAAAAGTTAGGATCGGGGATAGCTTGCTCGAGAACAACACTCACTTGTGTATACCCGAACTGTTTCAATCCACGCGTGATCGAGTCATGGGTCGTGCCGTGCAGGGGAGTAAAGACGATTTTCACTTGCTCTCGGATCGCAGGAGATAAGTCTGGATGAACGCGCAATTGCTTTACTTTTTCCAAATACGCATGCAAGAGAGAATCGTCAATGTAGTGGAGCAGTCCATTCTTGTGCAGCTCTTGCTCATCTGCTGGAGTGATTTCGAGTTCATTTCCGGCATTAGCGATATGGTCCATCAGTCGTTCGGCTGTCGCGAGCGTAATTTGTCCCCCGTCTGCGCCATAAATTTTGTAGCCGTTATATTCGGGCGGATTATGGCTTGCTGTAATGACAATGCCAGCACACGCACGATAGTGGCGCACGGCAAAGGAAAGCAGAGGGGTAGGAGTCAGCTGTTTGAATATACATGTAGTAATCCCGTACTGCCCGAGAACTTTGGCGGTTTCCTTGGCAAACATCTGTGAGTGTTTCCGTGAATCATAGGCAATGACGACTTTTTTGACGGCCAGATCCGGGTATGTTTCGAGTAAATAAAGAGCCAGCCCTGCGCTTGCTTTGCGAATCGTGTAAAGGTTGATGCGGTTTATTCCCGGCTCCATGACCCCGCGCATCCCTCCGGTTCCAAATGCAATCGGGGCAGAGAAGCAATCCGCAAGCTGCTTTTCATCAGCGTGCATGGCGGTTAACTGCTGACGAAGCTCTGAATCGAGGGATTCACACTCGTTCCAGCGTGTGTAGTGTGTGTACCAGTTTGCATTCATATAGAATTCACTCCCGCGTGTAGAGTACGACATCATTTACTAGGGTATTAACGGAATGGTAAGTGAGTGAGTGGATGTGATTAAGACGGGAGGATGTGAGTCTAACATGAAGGTGGATTGGCTGATTGTCGGAGCTGGATTCACGGGTGCTACACTCGCAGAGCGGATTGCCAATGAGCTTGATCAGAAAGTGTTGGTGGTAGAGGGACGCAATCATATCGGAGGAAATGCCTATGATTGCTATGATGAGCAGGGGGTACTGATTCACAAATACGGTTCGCACACCTTTCATACGAATTCCAAGCTGGTCTGGGACTATTTATCGCGTTTTACCCAGTGGCGGCCGTACTTCCATGAGGTGCGTGCCTATGTCGATGGCATAAAAATACCGTTGCCTTTCAATCTAAATGCATTGTCCGCATTGTTTTCTCCGCAATATGCTCAGAAACTGGAGAGCTTGCTGATCCGTCAATATGGATTCGGGGCGAAGATTCCAATTCTGAAGCTTCGGGAAAGTGCTCATGAAGAGCTTGGCTTTTTGGCTGAGTTCATTTATCAAAAAGTATTTCATCGGTATACGGTCAAGCAATGGGATTTGAAGCCGGAGGAGCTGGATCCGTCTGTTTCCGCAAGGGTTCCTGTGTGTGTCAGCAGGGACAATCGGTTTTTTCAGGACACGTATCAGGGAATTCCGTTGCATGGCTTTACAGCAATGTTTCATCGCATGCTCGACCATCCGAATATAAAGGTGCTCCTCAATACGGACTATCAAGAAATCGCGGATGAATTTAGGTATAAACGAATGATCTACACCGGCCCGATCGATTCCTTTTTTGGCTATAAGCATGGGCAATTGCCTTATCGAAGCCTGCGCTTTCATTTTGAAACGCATCAAAAGGCATGGTATCAAGAAGTGGGGACTGTCAATTATCCCAATGAGTATGATTTCACCAGAATCCTCGAACAAAAGCACCTCACAGGTCAAGTCGTTCCTCACACAACTATATCCTTCGTATATCCACAGTCGTATTCTCCTGGCGAAAACGAGCCGTATTATCCAATTCCCCGCAAGGAAAACAGTCAACGGTACAGCCTCTATAAACAAGAAGCAGAGCAAATACGAGATCAGGTGCTTTTTGCGGGCAGACTCGCGGATTATCAATACTACAACATGGATCAAGCGGTGGCGCGGGCATTGACCTTGTTTAAGCAGATTGTCGCAGAATAGTTAGGAAGGCTTCTCTTTTGGTATGAGCTTGCTCACATAGACCCAGCCCTGGGGTGTGTACACAAAAACAGGCTCGTACTCGTCTCCCCACAGTTTCAAGATTTTCGTTAGAATGTACTTTCTTGCTTTTGTCCATTGCGGCCAGTTCTTTGTGTGGGAATTGTTGCTCTCGTGAATCAAATAATGATAGAGGTTCGCATCGACCCAGTGAATATCACCTGTTCCGATCAATTTTAATAACATGTACTTGTCATGAGAAAACCTTCCCTGCATGGGATCGTCACATTCAAATCCGCCGACATCACGAACCGCTTGTGTCCGATAAAAACGAGGCCAAACCATTGGGGCTTCCAGGTAATCATACTTATCTTCATAGCTCCGAGGCCGCAAGATTTCGGATAGTTCACGCGTGTCACCCACTTCCCTCCAAAAAACGGTGTTGGAGAACACGACGTTCGTGGTTTCCGGCTGGCGTTCCATCTCATCCAACAAAATTTCTAAGGTTTTTCCGTCGAACCAGTCATCCGAGTCAAGTGAGACAAAGTAGGGCGTATCAATTCGTTCCAGAGCAGCAGCCATTGTTTTTCCAATCCCTGAATTTTCAGGGAGTAGCACGTAGTGAATGCGGGGATCATCGAGGTACTTTTCGACGATGGCTTGTGTGTGATCAGTAGAGGCGTCATCTACAATGAGGAGCTTCCATTCCTTGTGTGTTTGGTTCAACACACTTTCGATGGCTGTGGGGAGATACTTCGCCCGATTATAGGTTGGAATCACGACGGTAATGAGCGACATGTCACCTGCCTACCTCCTTATTGATCTATGACAACGGCTTGCTTGCTTTCATTAGTTTATTACGGACTTCTATTCTTGACCCTCACCCTGACAACTGAACGTATCAACATGATCCGGCATAAGCTTAAGAGATGCTCAAGGGAACTTACCGGAATCAACATTACGGCACAGCCTGAAGAAGGGGAGTAGAAGCGGATGAAAACAGCTTTCCTCACAGGAATTACAGGTCAGGATGGAGCCTACCTGGCAAAATTTCTGCTGGAGAAGGGATACCATGTGGTGGGACTGGTTCCACGTCGGAGTACAGTGGACAGGTGGCGGCTGGAGTATTTGAACATCGCAGATCAGGTAGAGTACAAGGACGGCGATCTATTGGATGTGTCGTCGTTGACGCGTGCGCTGAAGGCATGTAAACCAGCGGAAGTGTATCATCTAGGTGCACAGAGCTTTGTCGGTTCGTCGTGGGAACAACCTATTTTGACCGCGCAAGTAACGGGAATGGGTGTCCTGCATGTTCTGGAGGCGATTCGGGAAACGGACTCTGCTATCAAAATGTATCAGGCTTCGTCAAGTGAGCTGTACGGATTAATCCAGGAGCCACAGCAATCGGAGCAAACGCCTTTTTACCCAAGAAGCCCATATGCAGTCTCCAAGCTGTTTGGCTACTGGATGACCAAAAACTATCGGGAAAGCTTTCAGATGTTTAGCACCAACGGCATTTTATTCAATCATGAATCGCCTTTGCGTGGGCTGGAATTCGTTACGAGGAAAGTGACGCATGCTGTTGCAAGGATTGCCGCCAACAAGCAAAAGGAACTGCGGCTGGGGAATATTCAGGCGAAGCGGGATTGGGGCTTTGCTGGAGATTTCGTAGAAGCGATGTGGCTGATGCTCCAGCAGGATAAGCCAGATGATTATGTCATCGCGACAGGAAAAACATCGACGGTGGAAGAGATGTGCAAAATCGCCTTCGATTATGTTGGGTTGAACTACTTGGATTATGTCGTGATCGACCCGGAATTGTATCGGCCAGCAGAAGTGGACATTTTGTTGGGGAATCCGGAAAAAGCGAAAAGAGAGCTCGACTGGACACCGAGAACGAAGCTGGAAGAGCTCATTTACATGATGGTCGAAGCGGATATGCAGAGGGTTGCCAAACAATAAGAGAAAGGCTATTCAGGACACCCTATTTCCGATTGCGGGAGAAAAAGGGGTGTTTTTCTTTTATTTGATCATGAAGGTAGCCTGATTATCGAAAAGGACAACCTATTAATGTTTATGGGGTGACTCATTCATTGTGCGGATGGCTATTTTTGTCCCACTACTCACAGATAAAATAGCAGAAAATTCAATATTAACTGTCATATCCTTGCGTTGGCACGCTAATTGCTTACTGTAGAAAAGTACAACCATTCTACTATTCACACTCAAAGGAGACTTGCTATGAACGTCGTTGCCAACGTATACCGGGGAGAACAGGTAGAGAGCTCACATCTTGGACATATCGCAGTTGTTGATTCGCAGGGGAGATTGCTCTATTCGTACGGGGACCCCCATCGCCTCACATATGCACGCTCCAGTATGAAACCGTTGCAGACGATTCCGGTAATCGAGACGGGGACGGCAGATCGGTATGGTTTTGAGCCGGCTGATCTCTCGCTCTGTTGCGCTTCTCACAGTGGAGAGCCACGCCATCGCACACGGGCGCTCTCGATGCTTGCGCGAGCAGGTCAGCCAGAAGCGGCATTACAATGCGGGACACATGTGCCACGTCATGAGGAGAGCTACAAACAGCTAATCCGGGAGGGCAAGCCGCTCACACCCGTATTCTCGAATTGCTCCGGTAAGCATTCCGGCATGATTGCCACTGCGACACATATGGGGGAGGACGTGACTACCTATCATTTGCCTACTCATCCGGTGCAACAGCGAATTCTCGAAGTAATCGAGGACATAACAGGCTACCCCAAAGACAAAATCAACCTCGGGACAGATGGATGTGGGGTTCCCGTCCATCAATTGCCGCTCGCTCATTACGCGTGGGCCTTCGCCAAGCTGGCGAGACCAGAGGTGATTGAGAATCCCGAGCGACGAAAAGCTGTTCAGCGAATTACGGATGCCATGACCGCTCATCCCGAAATGGTCGGGGGCGAGAATCGATATTGCACAGACCTCATGTCAGCGTTTAGCGGTCGTATCGTAGGGAAGGCAGGCGCAGAGTCTGTGTATTGCTTGGGCGATAGAGAAACAGGATGGGGCATTGCCATCAAAATCGAGGATGGAGGACCACGAGCGATCAACCCGGTCGTCAATGAAGTGCTTCGTCAATTGGGAATCGGCATGGACGGTCCATTGGAAGCGCTCGCGGAATATACCAATCCGCCTATTACAAACATGAGTGGGAACGTTGTTGGACGGATCGAGACTTCCTTTCGTCTCGCCAAGACAGATTTTTCATTGCGTGTATAAATGGCATTCCCAGCGTGCCGTTTATTCATAAAGCATCAAAGGCTACATGCTGTTTAAAAAGAAAAGGGGGTCACATGCAATGAACATGCGAAAAGGATGGAAGCTGCTTAGTACCGCTGCACTTGTCACTGTTCTTGCCATTACGGGTTGTAGTCAGTCGGCAACGCCGACACAGCCAGGAGGGGGAGGGACAGCAGGTCAAGCGTCCACAGATTCAGGTGGACAAGCAAATGTCGCTGCAAAGCTCAAGCTCAATCTGAAGACCGAACCACCTTCGCTAGATCCACCAAAGGGCTTTGACAGTACTTCCAACGAGGTGTTGAACGCCACAATGGAAGGCTTGGTTCGACTGGACAAGGATCACAAGCCGCAAGCAGCCATGGCCGAGAAATGGACAGTGAGTGAGGATGGAAAAACGTATACCTTTACCCTGCGCGATAGCAAATGGTCGAATGGTGAACCAGTGACAGCGCAGGACTTCGAGTTTGCGTTTAAGCGCATTGTCGATCCGAACAATGCATTCCCTTCTGCTTTCCTCGCCTATTACATCGATGGAGCAGAAGCGTTCAACAAAGGAACAGGAAATGCAGATGGCGTACAAGTAAAGGCCGTAGACGAGAGGACGTTTGAGGTAAAGCTGAAGGCGCCAACAGGTTATTTCCTCCACATCCTGACGCAGCCGACCTTCTTCCCAGTGAATAAAAAAGTCGTGGAGAGCAATCCGAAATGGGCGGAAGGCGCTGCAAGCATCGTGACGAATGGACCGTTCAAAATGGAAGATTGGGTTCATGACCAGACAGTGAAGCTGGTGAAAAACGATGGCTACTGGGACCGTGATTCGATCAAATATGCGGGAATCGAGTTTGTCATGGTCAACGATGAAAATACACAATTCCAAATGTACAAAACAGGTCAGCTCGACATGATCCAGACCGTTCCCAATGATATGAAGAAACAGTTGATCGATTCCGGAGAAGCAAAAGTGGAGACGGAAGCGTCCATCTACTACTACCGAATGAACACTACAATTCCTCCGTTCACGAACGCCAACATTCGGAAGGCATTTGCATTGGCCATCGATCGCAAAACCTTAATCGACAATGTCGTGCAAGGGAAGCAAACACCTGCCATGGCCCACGTTCCATTGGGCTTCCCGGAGCCAGACGGAGCGGATTTCCGCACAAAGGGCGGAGATTTCTTCAAGGATAACGATGCAGAGCAGGCAAAAGCATTGCTGAAAAAAGGGATGGAAGAAGAAGGCTGGACAACCCTGCCGCCTGTTACCATGACCTATAACACCAGTGATGCACATAAGGCCATCGCGCAAGTTTTGCAGGAAATGTACAAGAAAAACCTTGGGGTAGATGTGAAGCTGGAAAACAAAGAGTGGAAAGTATTCCTGGCAGAGCAGCGTGCTCGCACTCTCCAATTCTCCCGCTCGACGATCCCTGCCGACTACGGAGACCCGGTCAATTACCTGGAGCTGTTCGTGACTGACCATCCTGGGAATCGTATCAATTACAGCAACAAAGAGTATGACGCACTTGTCGAGAAGATTCGTAACACTGCCGACGAACCCGAGCGCTTCAAACTCATGCATGACGCGGAGAAAATTTTTATGGATGATATGCCACTCGTACCTATCTATTTCGGGACAAAAGTATTTATGGAGCAGCCAAACATAAAAGCCATTATTCGCCATCCAGTCGGTACGATTGACTACAAATGGGTAGAAATCGGCAATAAGTAGTAAGTAAAATAAGCGAAGACAAGAGCGAATATTCGAAACGTTCTTGTCTTCACTTTACATCTTGGAGCGGCTGAAATGGACAAAAAATCGATCATATTTATTGCGAGAATGGATGAGTTTCTACAGTCTGTCGTTAGTCAATACCATGAATTAGGAATTGGCGATGATATCCATGTCGAGGCGATGCGAGTCGACCAGCTTCCGTTACGCCCGATCACGCCTGGTGCTCTCGTCATTGTATCCACCAAAAGGATCGTCCCTCTTGTACAACCGTATATGCCGAAAGAATCCAGCATCATCATTGCCAAGCGAATGCTACCGTATCATAATTTACGCGGCATGCTGGAAATCCCGAAAGGCGTGAAAGTGCTTCTCGTCAGTGACACGAAGGAAACTGCTGAAGAAAATGTGGAATTGCTGCGTGCTTCAGGGATGGATTTTGAGCTGTATCCCTATTATCCAGGTGCTGACTATCCACCTGACATCGAAATTGCGGTTACGCCAGGAGAGGCAGAGCATGTCCCCACGCACATTCGTAAAGTTGTCGATATTGGGTATCGGATCATCGATTTATCTACATGGCTTGCCATCTACTCTCATTTTAAAAACGGTAATTTTCAAAAGGTGACCGCACGCGCTATGCAATCGTTGGTCGATATCACCAAAGAGCTGAACAACGAGATTCAGCATGCGCATCTGTTGAGCAAATATTTGGAGGCTATCGTCAATCGAATCGAGGACGCAGTGATTGCCATGGATGAAAAAGAAAACATCCGTTTTGTCAATCAGAAAGCAATCGATACGTTGCAAATGGAAGGGAATGAAGTCGTCGGTGAGCGGGCGTCCAATTGCTTGCCCGCGAGTTTTTATCAGTTGATCCGGCAGTGTGAAGAGAACAAGGATGTTTTGGTAGATTGGGCGAACAAGACCTACTTTTTCCGCAAAATGCACATCGTCATGGAAGGCAGCTTTCTGGGGAGTCTGCTTTTATTTCGTCAGGCGGCAGAAATTGAAAAGCTGGAGCATGATTACCGCATGCGCCTTTACAGCAAAGGATTGATAGCCAAATACCAGTTTGATGATTTTTATGGGGAGAGTGCCCCTGTACAAAAAGTCATTCAGATTGCCCGCAAAATCGCCAGAAGCAACTCCACCGTGCTGTTGTTGGGAGAGACAGGGACAGGGAAGGAATTGCTCGCCCAGGCTATCCACAATGCTTCGCCACGCAGAAGAGAGCCATTTGTTGGGGTCAACTTCGCTGCCATATCGGAATCTCTTTTGGAAAGCGAGCTATTCGGCTATGAAGAAGGGGCTTTTACCGGAGCGCGTAAAGGTGGACATATCGGCTGGTTTGAATTGGCCCACAAAGGGACCATTTTTCTTGATGAGATCGGGGATGCCAGCATCGCTATTCAAAACCGACTGCTGCGTGTATTGCAAGAACGTCAGATTATGCGCGTAGGAGGGAGCAAGATCATCCCGACAGATATTCGCGTCATCGCAGCAACGAATCAAGACTTGCAGCGGATGATTGCGGAAGGAGCCTTCCGTGCTGATTTGTATTATCGCCTGAATATCTTGCCAATTCATTTGCCGCCGCTACGGAACAGACGGGAGGATATCCCGTGGTTGGCCCAACAATTTATAAAGAAATATTCCTATGATTTACGCCGCCCGCCGTTTACGTTGACCAATGAAGCCATGAGGGCGCTCCATGAGTACGATTGGCCTGGAAATATTCGCGAGCTTGAAAATGTGATCGAGTATTTAGCGCATGTCGTGGAGGAGGAAGCGTATCCGTATCATTTGCCGTTTCTGCGGGAAATACCGGAAGCGCCGTTGCCTGTAGATGGTCTACACAATGAATGTGAGAGCATCGTTACTGAATATAAAAAGCGAGGATTTCTAAATGAAATCATCGCTATTTTGCAGGAGCTGAGACAAGGAAGCGGTGGGCGCTATACGCTACTTGCGCAGTTGCAAGAACAAGGTCACTCGGTTACGTTGCAACAGCTGCGCTATCGCCTGAAGCTTTTGCAGCAGGATGAGCTGATTCAAGTGGGAAAAGGAAGACAAGGGAGTCAGATTTCCTCGAAAGGTGAGTCGTTTCTTGCCTATTTACATCGGATGAAAGCAGGGGAACGTATATGAGCGATTACTGGAGGCAGCAAGCGCTTCTGCAAAGAGAGCAGTACCTGGATGATTTGAAATCCTTTCTTTCCATTAACAGCATCGAAGACATGACGACGGCAAAAGAAGGAAAGCCATTTGGTGAAGGTGTTGCAGCGGCGCTTGAAGCCATGCTCGGACGCGGTGAGCTGGATGGCTTCCAGATCAAAAACCTGGATGGTTACGCTGGGACAATCGAGTTCGGCGATGGGAAAGAAGAGATCGGTGTGCTCGTTCATATTGATGTTGTCACTGTGGGAGAAGGCTGGACGACCCCGCCTTTTGAACCGAGCATTCGCGACGGTCGTATCTATGCGCGGGGAGCGATTGACGACAAAGGCCCAGCGATGGCTGCGTACTATGCGCTGAAGCTGGTCAAGGATTCAGGCTTGCCACTAACCAAACGTGTTCGCATGATCATCGGAACGGATGAAGAGAGCGGCTGGCTGTGCATGAAGCATTTTGCCCAGCATGATCGCATCCCGCCGATTGGCTTCTCACCTGATTCCTCCTTCCCGATGACACATGCCGAGAAGGGACAAATCAACCCGACATTGACGATTCCCGTGATGGAACCAATCGAACGAAATGGAGCATGGCAGTTAGCGTCGTTTGTCTCCGGTGATCAAGGCAACAGTGTACCCGAAAAAGCAGTCGCTCTAGTACGACTGGACTCCGAGGCACGGCAGGAGGTCGTCCTTTCCCGATTGGCGGAAGAATGGGAGATGTTTCTGAATGAAAAGCACACAACTGGTCGTATGGAGCTGGTAGGGCTGGGACAGCTGCAATTCACGCTCGCAGGAAAGCCAGCTCATGGGATGGCGCCATTCCAAGGCGTGAATGCGGGAACCTTGTTGGCTACTTTTTTACGAGCGTACCCGTTTGGTGGCTCCTGTTTGTCCTTTCTTACGATGTTGGCTGATGTTTTGCATGAAGATTATTTTGCTCACCATCTCCATATGGCTTGCGAGGATGAAGTGTCAGGTAAGCTGACGGTCAACGCGGGGATTTTACATTACGATTCCAGCGAAGGGGGGACAGTTCGGCTCAATATCCGCTATCCGGCGACCATTTCCTGTGAAGAATACGTTGAGAAATTGAAGCAAAGGACTGCTGAGCTGGGCTGGACGCTTTCCGCTCTGCGGACATCCAAGTCGCATTTTGTACCCAAAGAGCATCCTGTGATCCAAACCTTGTCGCGCGTGTACGAGGAGCACACGGGAGAGCCAGCGACCCTTCTTTCCTCAGGAGGAGCAACTTACGCCAAAATCATGCCGCATGGTGTTGCTTTCGGTCCGCTCTTTCCGGGGAAGGAATCTATGGCCCATCTCGCTGATGAATATGCCGAGATTGACGACCTGCTGCGTGCCATGGCGATTTACGCGCATGCCATTTACGAGCTGGCTAAGTAAACGAGGAGGACTTCCATGTCAAACTATCTGGTAAAACGTATTTTGATGATGTTCGTCACCCTGTGGATTATCGTGACGCTGACGTTTGCCTTGATGCATGCCATTCCGGGGAACCCGTTTGCCTCCGAGTCGGATCAGTTACCCGAGCAAATTCTCAATAATTTACGTGCCAAATACAACCTGGACGAGCCGTTGCCTGTTCAATATATTTTATATCTGAAAAATCTGTTAATGCTCGACTTGGGCCCATCCATCAAGTCAGACTCTCGTGGAGTCAATGACATGATTTCCGATGGCTTTGCTGCATCAGCCTGGTTGGGTGCACAAGCGATCGGGGTCGCACTCCTTTTCGGCATTACATTGGGCATTATCGCAGCGCTCAATCGCAACAAATGGCTGGATTACCTTGCCATGGCGCTTGCCGTATTGGGGGTAGCGATTCCGAGCTTCATTATGGCACCGCTTCTGATCAATTTTTTCGCGATCAAGCTGCCGCTCTTTCCCGTTGCGACATGGGGAACCTGGATGCATACGATACTGCCTTCACTGGCGCTCGCCATTGGTCCAGTTGCGGTCATTACCCGCTACATGCGTGCCAGCATGATTGAAGTCATGAACCAGAACTACATTCGAACAGCAGAAGCAAAGGGGATTCCGATGTTTATCATCGTCGTCAGACATGGAATTCGCAATGCGATTCTGCCTGTTGTCACCTTTCTAGGACCTTTGATTGCCAGTTTGATAACGGGGACCTTTGTCGTGGAGAAAATCTTTGCGATTCCCGGCATTGGCAAGTACTTCGTAGACGGCATTTTCAACCGTGACTATCCGGTCATTTTAGGTACGACGATTTTTTACAGTGCGATTCTGATTTTTACCATTTTCCTGATTGATATGGCATACACCCTGATTGATCCGCGGATCAAGCTGACCAACAAGGAGAGATAAACTGTGGCGATGGAGCACAAAGTGGACCCGTTATTTCGTCCGTTGGCGAAAAACACGCAGGCGAATGTCATTGCACGACCCAGTCTCAGCAAAGGGCAGCAGGTCATTCGGAAGCTGCTGAAAAACAAGCTGGCTATGCTTGGGCTGTTCATTATTCTCGCTTTGGTTGGCATGGCGATCATTGGCCCGAATCTCGTGCCGTATAGTTATTCCGATCAGAGCTTGCTGACCAAAAATCAGGAAATCTCCGCAGAGCATTGGTTTGGGACGGATGAGCTGGGACGTGACATGTTTGCCCGTACGTGGTATGGGGCGAGGATTTCTTTGACGATTGGCATTGTCGCGGCATTGATCGACCTGGTCATCGGGGTGACAGTCGGGGGCATTGCAGGCTATATGGCAGGACGAGGCAAACGAGGGGATCGCATCGATACGATCATCATGCGTATTATCGAGGTTTTGTATGGGCTGCCGTATTTGCTGGTCGTCATTTTGCTCATGGTGGTGATGGAGCCGGGAATGCTGACGATTATTATTGCCCTGTCTGCTACGGGTTGGGTTGGCATGGCGCGGTTGGTGCGCGGACAAATCCTGCAATTGAAAAATCAAGAGTTCATTCTGGCTGCCCAAGTACTGGGAGCGAAGTTTTCACGAATTTTGCTTAAGCATTTGATTCCCAACACATTTGGCGTCATTATCGTCAATTTGACCTTTACGATTCCATCGGCCATTTTTGCGGAATCGTTTCTCAGCTTTCTTGGACTCGGTGTACAAGCTCCCGTCGCCAGTTGGGGGACGATGACAAACGATGGCTTGGGCGTTATTTTGACAGGTGATTGGTGGCGACTGTTTTTCCCGGCATTGATGATCTCGCTGACGATGTTCGCCTTCAACGTATTCGGCGACGGTTTGCAGGATGCGCTTGATCCGCGTCTACGCGATTAGAGACGACAGGGGGAATGAGGATGAACCAGCATTTGCTGAAAATCGATGACTTGCGGGTGAATTTCAAGACGTATGGCGGAGAGGTTCAGGCCGTGCGGGGCGTGTCCTTTTACGTGGACAAAGGGGAGACGGTTGCCATCGTAGGGGAGAGTGGATGTGGCAAGAGCGTTACGGCTCAAGCGATCATGGGATTAATCCCTCATCCACCTGGAAAAATCGTCGGGGGAAAGGTTGTATTTGAAGGAGCCGAAATCAGCCACCTGCTCAAAAAAGAGCTGCTGGGTATTCGCGGAATGCAGATCGGCATGGTCTTCCAAGACCCGATGACCGCGCTCAATCCGACGATGAAGGTAGGGACACAAATCGTAGAGGGGTTTGTTCGCAGTCACCAAGTATCGAGAGAGGAAGCGCGAAAGCGAGCGATCGAGATGCTTTCCCTCGTAGGAATTCCCGATCCGGAAAAGCGAATCGATCAGTACCCGCACCAATTCAGCGGAGGGATGCGTCAGCGAGTGGTCATTGCGATTGCTCTTGCTTGCCAACCCAAGCTAGTGATTGCGGATGAGCCGACGACAGCACTGGATGTGACGATTCAGGCGCAGATTTTGGATTTGCTCAAACGACTGCAAGAGGAACAGGCGTTATCAGTGGTGATTATTACCCATGATTTGGGAGTCGTAGCCGAGATTGCTCATCGCATGGTTGTCATGTATGCGGGGATGGTGGTTGAGACTGGGACGGTTGAGGATGTTTTTGCAAATCCTCGTCACCCGTATACATGGGGACTAATGCGCTCGCTTCCGCGTCTGGATGAAGGCGAAAAGCAACGGCTGATTCCCATCGAAGGCAGTCCGCCGGATTTATTTCATCCGCCAGTCGGCTGTCCGTTTGCTGCCCGTTGTGATTTTGCGATGGAGATATGTGAACAGCAGATGCCCGTGACGAGCGAATTCGGTCGTGGACATCAGGCTGCTTGCTGGCTTCACGATCCACGGGCACCGCGAATAGAGGAGCTCGTGGCAGCGGGGAGGCAGGGAGTATGACAGAAGCGTTGCTTGATGTTCGCGATTTGAAGAAGTATTTTTCGCTTGGAACAGGATTTGATTTGAAAGCAGTCGATGGTGTCTCGTTTACGATCAACAGAGGGGAGACGTTCGGTCTGGTCGGCGAAAGTGGCTGCGGGAAGTCTACGCTGGGCAGGACGATTATTCGCCTGTATGACCATACAGATGGCGAAGTGCTGTTCAAAGGGAAGAACGTTCATCAGCTTCGGGGAAAAGAAGCGGGGCAGTTCAATCGGGATGCCCAGATGATTTTCCAAGACCCGCAAGCAAGTCTGAACCCGCGTATGACCGTAGAGGATATCATTGCAGAGGGCTTGGACATCCACCATTTGAACCGCGGGATGAGACGAGAGCGTGTGGCGGAGCTGCTCCATCTAGTGGGCTTGCATAAGGATCATGCGCAGCGTTTTCCGCATGAATTCAGTGGGGGACAGCGCCAACGGATCGGAATCGCGCGTGCGTTGGCAGTGGAACCGGAATTTATCATTGCCGATGAGCCGATCTCCGCACTCGACGTCTCGATTCAAGCGCAAGTCGTCAATTTATTGGAGGATTTGCAGCATGATCGCGGATTGACCTATTTGTTCATCGCGCATGATCTGTCCATGGTCAAACATATTTCCAACCGGATTGGCGTCATGTATTTGGGCAA
This sequence comes from Brevibacillus sp. RS1.1, assembly GCF_013284365.1. Lineage (NCBI taxonomy): Bacteria > Bacillati > Bacillota > Bacilli > Caryophanales > Paenibacillaceae > Brevibacillus > Brevibacillus sp. RS1.1. The sequence goes on along the minus strand of NZ_JABSVA010000002.1, from coordinate 316,648 downwards.
AATGGTCGAGCTGGCATCGAGCTATGAGCTGTACGCTCGTCCGTTGCACCCCTATACACAGGCTTTGCTCTCTTCTGTGCCAGTGCCTGACCCGACGGTAAAGCGAGAGCGTATCGTTTTGCAGGGAGATTTGCCGAGTCCAGCGAACAAGCCGAGTGGCTGCGGATTTCGCACACGCTGCCCACTCGTTCAATCTCGTTGTGCGGAAGAAGTGCCGAGGTGGCAAGAGGCACAACCCGGGCATTGGGTGGCATGTCATTTGATAGAGTCGTAAGAGAGGAAGAAGGGCTGTTCCCGATCGATGGGACAGCCCTTTCTTGTGAGATTATAAATAGTAGAAACAGGTAAGAACGATTGAGAAGACAATCAGTCCAGTGCCCGATGTAAGAAAAAGCGAGGTTCCGATTCGCACGAACGACTCCTTCTTTTCTTCGAAAGCAGGGTCGTTAGCTTGGACGATGTCACTGTCCATCATGCGCGGCTTGCGAAAGAACATCCCTTTCAATTGCTTGAATCCACGCAGAAAAATCGTGAAAAACCCAGAGCGTGTCACGACGGCAATACTCCCTACGATCAACAGGAAAAGACCGATTAAAAAACTCTGGTTAATCAATGGCACCAACGTACCGGCTTGAATGGTAATTCCTAAAATCACACTGCTGATTATGGAGAGAGCGAGTAGGAGAATGGGCCATTTTTTCAACGAAGAAGCACGTCCTTTTTATAGTGTGGGTGCAATGCGCTCTGCCTCCCGCAAAAAAGCTTGAACGGCAGGTGGGGCTTCACGAAGCGAGCGTACAGCCAAGCCGATTTGCCGAGAGAGAGGCGGTGTGATTTCTATGACAGCGACATCGGGTAGTTGCGCTGGTAGAGTCAGTGACGGAACGACTGTCACCCCAACACCGCTTTCTACCATGGCTAGTATCGTTGTATTATCAGCGATCTCATAGACAACATTCGGCGTAAGCCCAGCTTTGGCAAACTCCGCGCCAATCAACAAGTGACAACCCGCCATAGGCATGAGAAACGATTCGCGGGCTAATTGCTCCAAGGTGAGAGAGTGCTCTTTTGCTAAAGGATGATTGCCTGGCACGACAGCATACAGGGCGTCTGTCGTCAGCAGAATTCCCTCCAGCTCGTCATCTGGCCACACATGAAAACCGACATCGACAACCCCCGAGCGAACCCATTCTTTTATTTCTTGATAGCTTCCTTCATATAGCTTTGTTTGTATATGCGGATAGTGACTTTCTATCGACTTTAGCAATTTGGGTAGAAGCTGAGCGGTTACGCTGGGAAAAGAAGCAATCCGGAGCGTTGCCTCCACATGCTCGCCTGATTCGGCAGCCACCTGTTTAATCACTGAGACGTTTTCTAATATGATCCGGGCAGAGGCGACGATTTTTTCGCCAGCTGCGGTCAGCTTAACACCACTTCGATTGCGGGTGAACAAGGAAATGCCGAGCTCTTTCTCCAGTGCGCCGATCGTATGACTTACACCCGACTGGCTCAATCCGATTTGTTCCCCAGCTCGCGTGAAGTTGCCAGCGTTGGTGACAGCCACAAGGACTTCCATTTGAAACAAAGTCATAGAGCTTCTCCTTTCATGAAGTTTTTATCATGGTTGGTATGCGAAAGCTTCATTTTACAGCGCGCTTGCACCACTTTAAGATGAAAAGCAAGAGAAGCATTCGTTTAACAAAAGGAGAGAAATAACCATGAATCATGTGAGCGTATATCATGTGGACGCCTTTACGAGAGAGCCGTTTGCAGGCAATCCCGCGGGCGTCATCCCGGAAGCAGGTACTTTGACTTTACACCAAATGCAGAAAATTGCCAATGAGTTGAATCTTCCTGAGTCTGCCTTTTTGATGCCATCCGACCATCCAGAAGCTGATTTTCGCATTCGCTATTTTTCTCCTTCGGTTGAGATCGATTTCTGCGGACATGCGACAGTGGGTTCTGCTTGGCTATTGGCAACAGAGCGTGGATGGTTGGAAAAGGGTAGTCGTATCGTGTTTGAGACAAACGTTGGTTTGATTCCTGTTCAATTGATGATGGAGGATGGCCAGTTACAGCGAGTGGAAATGACCCAAATCAAGCCTTCTGTGAAGGAGATTGATGTAGACAGCGAAGAGGTAGCGAGGCTGGTAGGCATAACATTGGCCGATCTGGATGATCGCTATCCGATGAAGCTCGCTTCCACTGGAAATAGGCATCTACTCGTTCCAGTCCGCACCCGTCAGGCAATCGATGCAGCACAGCCATTGCTCGCTTCCCTCGCAGAAATGAATAGGGAGCACGGCATCACAACCACCCATTTGTTTTCGTGGGATGCTCCTGAAGGCTATGACTTGTACACGAGAGATTTTGCGCCTGCGATTGGGATTGCAGAAGATCCTGTAACAGGTGCTGCAAACGGGGCTCTGGCTGGCTATCTGGCATTGGAAGAGTTGCTGCCTGCTGGAAAAGTGACAGAGCTCGTCATAGGGCAAGGACATGCGATTGGTCGGCCAGGAAAGCTGTATGTAACAGTTGATCGATCTGGAGGGGAGCCTGTTATTCGTGTAGCAGGTGAGGCGCATTTGACGATTGCGGGGCAAATGAGAGGATAAATAAGGAAAGGTGAAAGGCGTTCTTGTCTAAGAACGTCTTTTTTTGTCTTTATTTCCTGTTGATCCAATATAAGGAATTCATTATAATTCGAATTGTGTGTTTAAGGAATATTTCACTAATTTTACCTGTACTTATTTTCTTTCGGTTTTGAACCGGTATGGGGGAGGGAGTCTTAGAGATGAACAGTAAATTCATCCGTTCCATCAGTATTTGTAACGTATTTATCCTGCTCTCTTTACTGTTTTTGCAAACGGTCCCTGAGCAGGCGCACGCAACGGAAAAAAGCAAAACTTACTTGATTGGTTTCAAGGACAGTAAGCGAACAAAAAGGAGCGCCATTCAAGGAACGTCTGTGCAACAACTTAGCTCCAAAATTATGGTGGCTACCTTAACTGAAAGCGAAAGGGAGGAGTTATCTCAAGATCGAAATGTCGCGTACATAGAGGAAGATAGTGACACTGAGTTAGCAGAGATCGACCTGACAGAAAAACAGGAGATCCCATGGGGAGTCGAGCATGTAGGTGCACTTCAAGCACATAGCAAAAATTACTTAGGTAAAAATGTGAAGATAGGAATTTTGGATACCGGAATCTCACGTCATGAAGATTTGAAAGTGAATGGCGGCATTTCCTATGTAGAAGGTGAAGTGGATTACGATGATGCCCATGGTCATGGTACCGCAGTAGCTGGGGTAATCGCAGGAAAAGACAATCATCTTGGAATAGTAGGGGTCGCGCCAGAAGCGGAAATCTATTCGATCAAAGTTCTTGATGAAAAAGGTCATGGCAAGTATTCGAGTATGATTCAGGGAATAGAATGGGCCATCCAGAATGGCATGAATATTATCTCGATCAGTGCAGGTGGGTCCGTGGACAGTCAAGCGTTGCACGACCAGATTAAAAGGGCAAATGAGCATGGAATTCTGATCATTGCAGCAGCGGGCAATCGAGGCCTGGGGGAGGATACTCAATTATTCCCGGCACATTATCCGGAAGCCTTGTCGGTAGGTTCCGTTGATCGGGATAACCAGCGTGCAGATACCTCCAGTGTAGGAGCGGGTTTGGACCTGATGGCTCCGGGCGTGGATATTTTAAGTACTTCGCTTCACAAAGGATATGAAATGCGCTCGGGTACTTCGCTAGCTGCTCCTCACGTGGCAGGTGTCGCAGCAGTCATTTGGTCGAAGAAGGGAAAGGCAACCAACGATGAAGTCCGGGATATTTTGATCGAGAGTGCAACACCTTTAGGGGAGCCACGTTTTTATGGTAAAGGGCTGGTGAACCTGGAAAAAGCCTTGGAGAGAGGAAGCACACAGTCTACCGGGATTCAGGCGATTGAATCTAATCCTAACGAGCTGGCTATTTCCGTAGGGCAGAGCTATCCATTGAAGATCAAGGCGAAGCTGACAGATGACACGACCAAGGACATTACCGAGCAAGCGAGTTATGCCAGTAACGATGAAAAAATCGCTACAGTAAAGCCAACAGGACTGGTGATCGCGACTGGCATTGGTGAGACGCGATTGATCGTAACGTTTGAAGACAAGACGATCGAAATCCCGGTAGTGGTTAGTGAAAAGGTACCTTTGACCCCACGTGGTGGTCTTGATACCCCAGAAAATGGTGAATTCATTGTCGGTACGTATGTAATGAAGGGATGGTATCTAGATCCAGCAGGCGTGTCCCAAATCAGTATCATGGTTGATGGCATAAAGGTTGGAGAGGCAACTTATGGTGACTCAAGACCCGATATTGAGGCCAAGTATCCAGCGTACCAAAATGGAAACGCAGGCTTTCATTTTAACCTGGATACAAGAGAAATGAGCGTAGGATTGCATACGATTTCGCTTGCCATTCAAAACAAGAGTGGAGAGCAGTCGGTTATCGAAGGAAATACGTTCTATATTGGCACCAAGCAGCCAGTAGAAGGCCTTCATGCGGATGTTTCCAAGCTGGAGCTAACGGAGGAGAATACGCATCAGCTCGTTGTCTCTACGATTCTCGATGATAAAACGCTAAAAGATGTCACGATGCTGGCTGAATACACTTCTTCGGATGAAAGTATCGTAACGGTATCCCCAACTGGCTTCGTAAAAGCAATAGGAATGGGAACAGCGATTGTGACGATTCGCTATGAAGGACAAGCCATCACGCTTCCTGTCACGATCCAGGAAAAAATCGCGCTCATACCGCGTTGGGAACTAGAGAGTCCAGCCGATCATTCCACAATGACGGGAGTCTCTCTCATGAAAGGCTGGTATTTAGATCCGGCAGGTGTAGCAAAGATAGCTGTCCATGTAGATGGGAAATTAGTCGGGGAAGCTCTTTACGGGCAATCGCGACCTGATATCGCACAGGCGTACCCAGCTTATCAAAATGCTACTTCTGGTTTTCAGTATTTTTTGGATACGACTCAAATGACGGAAGGGCAGCACACCATATCGGTGATGGCTGTGAATCAGGAAGGCAAAGAGCAAGTGCTGGCGGAGCGCTCCGTGTCTATCGAGCGTTCACAACCAGCCAAGAGTATAGCTGCAAATGTAAGCAAGGTCGAGCTATCACAAGGGAATACACAGCAACTTACCATTTCGGCTGTTTTGCAAAATGACCAAATCAGAGATGTATCAAGAGAAGCGAAGTACACCCTTGAGGATTCTACCGTTGCCAGCATTTCCGGTCACGGAATCATCACTGGTCTTCAGATGGGACAGACCACGGTGATTGTCGACTACCAGGGACAAGTGCTGACGTTACCGATCTCGGTGAAAGCAGCTGCTGGAGCTTCCCAAGGGGGATTGGACAGTCCTCTCGACAACGCGACGATTAGCGGAATCTACCCTGTAACAGGCTGGTTTATCGCCTCAAGTGGCGTCTCGAGCATTGAGGTATTGGTGGATGGCGTTGTAATCGGTGAAGCCACGTATGGAGTTCCACGTCCCGAAATCGAGATTACGGATATTTCTTTACCGGGTAGCAACGTTGGATTTCATTACAGCCTCGACACAGCTCTTCTCCAAAAAGGAAAGCATACCATTTCTGTTCGTGGAACAGCCAAGGATGGAAATCAAACGATGCTGGGGTCAAGAACCGTTCAGGTGGTCGAATTGATCCCGGCAATTGGATTGCACGTAGATATCGCCGAGCTGCAGCTTTCTCAAGGAAAAACACATCCACTCACTGTCAAAGCAGAGCTAAAGGATCAGAGCAAGCAGGATGTGACCAAGCTAGCCCTCTACACCGTAGAAAATCCATCTGTTGCAAAAGTGAGTCCAGACGGCGTAGTTACGGCTCTCGCGCAGGGCAATACGAGCCTTACGATCAAATACGGAAATCAGAGTATCCAGATACCAGTCGTCATTACAGCAGCAGAAGTACAAAAGGCAATCGGCGAAATAGAAACGCCAGCAAATGACGCGGTTATCCATGGTTCGTATACGATAGCGGGCTGGTTTTTGCATCCTTCTACGCCTACTCGTTATCAGGTCTTCCTTGATGGAAAAGAAGTCGGACAAGCCAAATCGGGTATAGCTCGTCCCGACATTGCCCTACTGCATCCGGACTATCAGAATACGCATGCAGGATTTAGCTATACGATGGACTTGTCCGATTTGCAATCTGGTCATCATACGGTTTCTGTTGTGGTGACGGATAGCGAAGGCAAACAATATCCGTTGCCAGAGAAAAGCTTTGTGGTTGGAGAAATAGCTCCGGCAGATAGTTTGAAGCATACGGAATCGGGAATTAGCTTAGCAAAATCGTCGATGCAGAAGCTACGGATTATCGCAACTACAGCTGGTCAAAGTCCAAAAGATGTGACTGCGCATGCCGTATATTCGTACGAGAATGCCAATGTGATCCACGTGAGTCCACTGGGAATCGTCACAGGACTCGAAGTAGGAATGACCAAGATTGTCGTCAGTTATGGAGGTCAGAACCTAACGATTCCAGTGGTTGTGACGGAAACAGAATCAGGCCCACTGGTTGCAAAAGGACAGATCGACATTCCGATGGACAAAGCAGAAATTGGAGGAACCACAACGATTCAAGGATGGCTTCTTGATCCGGACGCTGTAGCCAAGATTGAAGTTTGGATGGATGGGCAGCTACAAGGAACGGCAGTATATGGCGGACCTCGCCCAGACATTTTTGCCCTGTATCCACGCTATGAGAATGCAAATGCAGGGTTTCAGTATCAACTCCATACAAATGGCTTTAATGAAGGCGAGCACAAAATAACCGTACGAGTAACCAATAAAAAGGGAGTAGAAAGTCTCGTCCTCGATAAAGAGGTAACAGTTGGCCCCGTAACAGGGATTACTACCAACCTCTCCTCAATTGACCTTGAGAAAGAAAAGACTGCTTCTCTCACGGTTGTAGCAGCTTATCGGGACAAGAGTAGAAAGGACGTAACGGGCGAAGCCACCTACGCGATTCAAGACCCAGCCATTGCAAAAATAGACGCAACTGGTGTGATAACGGGCCTAGCACCAGGGAATACCGTTTTGTCCGTTACTTTTGCTGGCATCGTTCAGCAAGTGCCTATTCATGTGAAGGGTGGCGCTCTAACGACGACAGGTGCGATTGATGCTCCAGGAGAGAATGAACAGATTAGTGGAAGCTATAACCTAACAGGCTGGTTCATGACCTCCGGTGAAGTGGAAAAAATCGAAGTGCAGATGGATGGCGTTGCATTGGGTGAGGCGAAATATGGATTGGAGCGCCCAGATATTTTGCGAATGTACCCAGAGGCACCACCTGTAAAACCCGGTTTTTCTTATCTATTGGAAGTGAATGATCTGGACTTGGGACAGCATCAGCTGACTGTTCTGGTAACGGAAAAAGACGGGAAACAGACCAGCATGGAAAAGGCGATCACGATTGTGAAACCGATTCAGGACAAATACACCTATTGGCTGCAATTTTCAGATCAGCAAGGTAAGGACAATTGGTCCTATCAAGAGGTGTCATGGAATCAACATGCTGATTTGACATGGAATAAGCAAACAGAAGAATGGAAGGGCAATCACGATACGGCCATCGGGAATACCTGGATAAAAGTTGGCAGCACAAACCCTGTCATCAAATGGGAAGCGCCACGATCAGGAAAAATCCAGGTCAGCGGTTGGATTTCCAAAATTCAAGTCGATGAGGGCGATGGGGTAAACGTCCGATTGATGAAAAACGATGAACAAATTTGGCCGGCTACTGGCTGGCAAGCCATTGAATTCAACGATGAAATTGGTGTGGAAATCCAAGAAGAACTTGAGGTAGAGCAAGGAGATGCGCTCTTGTTTCAAGTGGATCAAAAAGAAAATAGCATCGGCGATTTACTAAAATGGACACCTGAAATTACCTACATGAGCAACGCCGTTAACGATAATGCGTCTCCCAAAATCTATTTGACCTCCCCTTCTGTGGGGGCAGCGGTCTCCACCGTTGATGGCAAAGATGTTGTTGCGATCTCAGGTTTTGCCATGGACCCGAATATGGGAGATCAGGTTAACATTTGGTACCAGCTGGATGATGAAGATCCACAAGAGTTGACGAGATTTACGGCTTCGGAAAAGCCCCAACCATTTTTGTTCAACCTGCCCACTCATCACCTGAAACCGGATGTTCTTTACTCTCTTCGTGTCTGGGCAGTCGACCAAAAGTCCGGAAGATCACTCAGTGAAAAAGTAGACTTCACCCTGGACATGATAGCGCAAGCCGAAAAGGAAGACATTGTGGTTGTCGCAGACTGGAAATCTCCGAAGGATGGAACCGAAATTTCAAAAGGAGAAAAGGTTTTACTGACATGGGAATATGTAGGCTACGGTGGGCACTCCAGTAAAATCGAATCGCAAGAATTACTTATTTATATAAGCGAAGGTGGGCGTGTCACCTCAACGATCCGCGAAAAATTGACAGGCACAGCACGTTCCTACGTGTTTGATACAAGTGTGATCGAGAAAAATGCCCGAGTGGAAGCACGAATTCGCACGATTATGCCGAAGACGCCTGCTTATGTTTATGGTGGTACGGCGAAGTTGAATTTCAGTGTTCTGGCTGCCAATCAAGCACCTGTCGTAGCCAGTACGGGGTTTGTCACCTTGGACAGATGGCTTACAGGAACCATCAACTACACGCTCGATGAAAATGATGTCACAGACAAAATCGTTTCGACAAAATTACGAGTGGGCTTCACGCCAGGTGGAAACGAGATTGTTGAAAAAGAGGTGCTAATCCCGGAGGCTTCTCAAAACAGACAAGTTGTTAGCAGGTATTCCTTCCCGCTTACAAAAGATATGCTGCACCAGACCATTTACTGGACAGTACAGGCGCAGGATAACCGGGGAGCTTGGACACCAGAGGTTAACTATTCCGTCCGACTGGAAGAAGCACTTCCGAAAATCGTGATCTACACGCCGGTTGCCAAGAGAGTCATGGACCTTGATGACATCTTTACATTGGATGGAACATACACGAAGCTTACCTCTGGAGAAACGATTGAAGCCAAAGTGTCCTCCTCTCATTCTGCCAAAAAATTCACAACAACAGGAACCTCTGGTCAGTGGGAGCTGAATTGGACGGGGCGGGAACTCGGATCGGGCACGTACGAAAATATCCAAGTGACGGAGCCGATTGTGGCCTATTACAGTGGAAGCTTAACGGTAGAAGACAAGCCGGATGCACCAAGTATCGTTAACGTGGAGGCCGAAACCAATTCACTCAAAATCTATTGGAGTCCATCTGTAGGGGCCATAGACTACGGAATCCAAGTCGATGGTGGCGGTATTAAAAAAGTGGGTGACGTCACTAATCATACGATCGCGGGCCTTCAGCCTTCCCGTGTGTATACCATTAAACTTTGGGCGTATACTTCAGCCGGAATTAGCAGCTACGGCAGTTCGATTACGGTTGAAACGAAACCAGCAGAAGGCAATTTTAATGGAATGGTTGAGAATAGCCCCGTGCGGATGTATTTCCCTGCAAATGAGGCGCAATACATGAAAATCGTTGCCGGAACAAATGGAACCTATTTATTCACGTTAAACAACGATTCGGGTTCACCTGCAAATGCAACCCTATCCGTCTATAAAGCGGCAAGCCTGCAGGCACATGAGGAGATTGCGGCGGGTGCCAACGGAAGAGTCAACCCCGTGTTTGTTGCAGGAAAAACCTATTATGTAAAAATTGTCGCTAAGGATTCCATCTACGCTACGCTCCTGGCAAAGCCGGGTGGAGAGGCATTTACCTTTAACCAACCAAAGGAAATTACGCTTCAGCCTGGTCAAACGGTAGAGATGGCCATGAATACGATCATTTCTGGCAAGTATCGCATGACGACACAATTGAAAAATCAGACGCATAAATATCCAGGTGTCACGGTACTGTCCAATGGAAATGCCATAACTCCTAAAGAGACGCCAACTCCTTCCGAAAGCAATTATGAGCTGGGGATGGGGAACTACACGATCAAATTGACCAATACCGAGAGTTATCCGGTGAGTGTTTCCTTCACTGTTTTTGCTCCCCCGCCTGGTGGGACTCTTTATGAGTACGTATACGATCAAAACAATCGGATTAAGGCGATTAAAGAAAATGGCGTAGAATCCGTAACCTTCATTCATGATGAGAATGGAAACATTTTGAAAAGTGTCAAGCATGCAGTGACGCTTCCACCAAAAGGAACCGTATTACATGTGGATCAGGAAAAGGTGGAGGTACGAGCTGGCAGCACGCGACCGATCAAGGTCACAGCAACAAAGGAGGACGGCAGTACGCTGGATGTAACAACACAAGGCCTTTACTCGGTGGTAGATTCTAGAGTTGGATTTATCGTGAAAGGCGTTGTGTATGGGATGAATCCTGGAACTACAGAGGCCAGGGTGTCTTACGACGGACAGTTTAAAACGATAACGATTACGGTTGTACCCTAATCCATGTTCATGCAGTCCCCCCCTTCGCATCGTGGGGGGACGAATATCTCTAACGGAGGCATTATGAAACATTTTTCCATAAAATCACTCATGATCGTTGTGCTTTGCCTTGCATTATGCACGACGATGCTGCCGCTTGGAACGACGTTCGCAAATGAATCCACACCCGACTCCATCTCTCCAGTTACGTCAGGTGAGAAAGCAGCAACTCCTGACACGACAATCGAAGAGATTCAACAAGCCATGGGCGAGTCAATCACCAATGGCAAAGGAGAAGCAAAAAATCCGACCGAGTACACGGAAACGGATATTTCTTCGCTTACATGGACGCAGCTAAAGACAGACACTGTTATTGACATTCATCGCAGTTTTGACAGAGCATTGTTAAAATTCGCAGCCTATTTCTATTCCGAACTGCTGCAATTACTAACACCAGAAGAACAAGAAGAAGTCAAACGCCTTTCCTCTGAGCAGATTATCACCCAATTCGAGAATTTGAGTCAGGAAAGCAAAGACCTGTTGCAGCGGTTAACCCCTCTCGTTTTATCTAAAATCAATGAAATCAAGCAACTGGAAGAACAGATGGAGGTCCAATCCACTTCGCTTCCTCCGGTAAAATACACCGAACAGGATCAGGAGTTTCGCTTTGCTCGTTCAAAAACAGAGCAATCCGTCGACAATCTATATCGCGCTGCAAACCTCGTCGAGCAAGATCTCTACTTGCCAGGAAAGAATGGACTGGATCTGGATATAAAGCGTAGATACCACTCCATGAGCAGTAAAATCAGTGTGCCAACCTGGGATGATGATCTAGACAAGAATGAAGCCCTACATGACACTGACAAATTTGCAACCGGCTGGGATTTTAATATGCCGAGATTGGATATCGTCAGTCGGGAGCAGGCCGTAACGGTAAGGGACGATGCCTATGATCCAAGTCTACAAATTTACTCTACCAAGGTAGATAAGGATCCATCGAGTAATCGGTATTACATTACCTTAGAAGACGGTACATCTTTAGAATACCGGTTCAACAAGTTTGTGAATTATCCGTATCAAGACATCCGCTTCACGATTGACGAAGTGAATCGGAAGTACACGCTGCATTACCGTAATCTGAAGTATGAATTTGATATGACTCGAGGAATGGTCGTCAAATCCAATATTTACGGGGATACGATCAAGTACAATCTGAGTAGCGACGGAGAGAAGGGCAGCATCGAAGATAGTGTCGGTCGCTATGTGGTATTGAACCGAAAGCAAAACGACACCACGCAAGACTTGATCGTCTACAAAGACAAGACCGAGACCACGGTGCTCAAGCACATTCGCTACCATTTTGAACGAAAGTTCGCATTGAGCGCTTATCATCAGCTTGTTCGAGTAGAAGTCTTGCCGACAGCAGGAAGCGGAAGCAGCGCATATACAGTGGCGCATTATGCCTATCATGATCCCAAAACAAAGGGCATAGCCTATTTCAATTTAAACAAAAAATATACGCTGGATAAGCTCCCAGCCGATCAAAGCCTTCAAGATTCATCTAAGTATTGGGAGTCGGATACAAAGAAGCGTAAGGAAATCGATTACTTGCTCATGCAAGAGGTTTCCTATCCGTTGCAAGGATTAAAAATCAACTACGACTATCGTCCCTATCAACTAGGTCAGACTACCTTCAATGACGGACTCGTACGGATTTTTCAAGACAAGCATGCACTAAGCTATGTAGCTTATCATCCAGTCAATAAAGTATCGTACAGCTACACGCAGAAAACACCGAGTGGTACAAATACCTATAAGCTCGAAAAGAACTATGCCAATAACGACAACCTCCGCGAAATATGGAAGGTACCAAAGGAACAACTGCCTCGATTGAAGAATTTTGCGGAACGCCATGGGGATACCATCCAGGTCACCGAATCTGAGGCTTCTCGTTACACGAAGAATTCCATTTACAAGGTCAATCAGGACGGAAATACGTTGCTGCGAAGCGAAAAGACAACAGGCGTGAGCAAAGGCGGAACAAATGTATCTGGCGCGAAGTATCGAGTCGAGTACAATCCAACTACGTACACAACCTATGCCTATTCAGGCCGGAACACAAAGCCGACGTATCAATACGTTTTCCTGGAACCGACATCGGCAGTTAGCGATCTGGATGTTTACAATTCCTACTTGAAAGACCCGAACCTTTCCAATCGCTCACGGTATGCAGCCAAGATCAACAATTACGCACAAGAGACGTACCTGGAATACAACCATTATGGACAACTGATCAAGCAGATTGCGCCAAACGGGATTATGAGCACATGGACATATGATGAAGTGGCGCTGAATCCACGGGGCTTCCTTACCTTCTCTGTATTGAAGGCAGCCAGAACACAATCAACGACAGCTTCTGGTGATCCGTATTATTCGAATACCACCTATGAGTACAACGATCAATATTTGCTCCGGAAGGAAACAGAGATCAACTCGTTCCCTGTCAATTTAATCAATACGCCCAAAAGTCAATCGGTTGAACGGACATACGAGTACACAAACAAACAGCTCTATTCGATTACGGAAAACTTTGGCGCAGGAAAGACAAGGACCCAGACCTTTACTGCCTATGATCAATATGGCATTCAGCCAACACAAATCGCACTGGCAGGTGTTGAGTTGGAAAGCGGTAAATCGGATGTATTGAATTTTTCCTACGACATCGATGACAAAGGCCAAATCAAAAGCCAGACCTATCCGAACGGAAGCAAGGCTACGTATGAATACGATGAATTAGGAAGACCTCTATCAGAGACTTTTCAAAATCAAGGCGCAAAACGAACCATTACGTATGTCTATCGGGACGGCCAAGCTTCTGGATCGAGTACAGAGGGACCAGGCATCGTGGAGAAAATTGCACCAGATTCATCGAAGCTCATTACTTATTACACGCCATATGGAGATACCGCCTATCAAGAGCAGGTGGGCACGACAGGTGCGAAACGTCCATTGGTAGAAAACGAGTTCACGTCGGATGGGTTAGAGGTTAGCCGCACGGTTCCTTTTGGGAAGCAGGAGCAAAGCACCTCATACCTGTATGACTGGGATGGCTTTTTGTATCAAACGACGAATGCACTAGGAACCACCAAGCACCATCGAAATAATGCCTACTCGGATGGAACAAGATACTTACCTCGTTTGACGGAACAAACGCTCTCTCCAAATGGCTTTATCGCGACCACCTACCGCGATTTGTATGGAAAAGTGGAGAGCACAGAGGAGACGACCCAAAGTGGCAGTCACCATCGCGTGACGAACTACCAAACGGATCGATTCGGGAAAGTAACCAATAAAGAAATCTCTGACGGCAAGACTTCTCAAGCCTGGAGTATGCGCTTCGATCACAACGACAATCTGGTTTATTTGCAGGACCCGGAAAATAACGTAAATGTATACGGGTACGATGGGCTAGGCAATCTCACCAGTGTATTGGAGAATGGCACGACTACGGCAGAGTATACCTACAATAGTTTGTCGTGGAAGCTCTCGGAGAAGAATCCGGAGACAAAAGCGGAGACGTACACCTACGAAAAAAGCGGTCTTGTAAAGAGCTACAAGGACAAAAACGGCGTCACATTCAACTACGACTACACGCCTTTCAATGAGTTGAAGAAAGTTTCTTCCGGAGCTTCTTTCTATGAAGACCGGGTGTACGATCCACAGTCTGGTCTGCTTTTGAGCGAAAATAATCACACAGGAAACGCTATCAGCTATGGCTACGATGGATTCCATCGGAAGAATCGCCAAACGATGATGGGCAAGGACTACCAGCTTCTCTATTCTGATAACGACGATACGATAGATACACTCGTATACCCGGCAAGGGGGGCGGTATCTGGTTCAGCTCCATCTCTAAGTGTCGGATACACTTATGACAACGCAAACCGCTTAAATTCGGTGGTGATACCGGGAGTCGGAACAACCACGTACACGTACGATATCAGTAACTCAGGAGAAACCAATGCAGTATCGTATCCGGGACAACCGAAAGCGATGCAGCAGTCGGTTAGCTCATTTGGTGAAAAAACAGCCTTGAATCACGCAGACGGCTGGAATGAGACAAATGGCTACGATCTGTTTGGGAATATCACCAGTCAAAAGCGCTCCGGTACGAATTATGGATTGTTTGTGTATGACAAGCTTTCCCGGATCAAGGAAGAATCGGTCGAAGGAAACGTCAAGCAATACGCTTATGACAAGCGCGGCAACCGCCAAGTGTATGCAAACGCTCCGGTAGATATCCTGCGCTCCTATGAAATGAAGCACGATTTGTTTAATCGTTTGCAGGAGTACAAGGACGAGAAGGGGACAACGACGTACACGTATTATCCAGGTGGACTGCGGGCGACGAAGCAACAGACTGGCAGCGTGACGGATACGACCCACTACGTTTACCTGAATGGGCAAGTCATTGAAGAGCTCACGCAGGATGGTAGAGTAAAGGCAAGGAATGTGTTTGGTAACCAGTTGATTTGGCGAAAAGACTATGCGTCGAATCTTGAAGGCAATTACTACTACAACAGCCACGGTGATGTAGTTAAGATCAAAGACCCGAGTGGGAATGTCCTGAATACTTATGAGTATGACATTTGGGGCAATTTGATTGCGGATAAGGTCAAAGAAACGATTTCCAACCCGTTTATGTATGCGGGGGAGATGTATGACAAAGAGAGCGGGTTTTACTACCTGCGTGCCCGGTATTATGATCCGAAGATAGGGCGGTTTATCTCGGAGGATACGTATAAAGGGCAAGTGGATAATCCGTTGACGTTGAACAGGTATACGTATGTGCATAATAATCCGCAGAAATATGTTGATCCTAGTGGGCACCAAGTTGAAAGAGGAGTTGGAGGATTCGAGGGCTATTCATCACAAGTAGCAGAGTACGTGCATTGGGCAAATGTTGCTGCAAGGGAGGCTTATGCAAGAGGGATAGATCCAGAAGATGCAGTAAGACTGTATGTACCAACGCATTTACAGGAGGAAGTTCTTTCGACAGCTGTCGTAACATTTAATACTGCGGTTTGGGTGAATCATGGAGATGCTCCCGACTTGGGATTGGCAGCTTCTGCCACCGGTGCATTGGCGGCGGGGACGTTGAAAAATACGTCTAAGGGGACGGGACAAGTTGTAAAGAGCGGCAAGCTTGATTCTTTACCTCAGAATGCACAAGACATGTTTGGAAAATACGACGCTAATGGATGGAAAGGCAATGTCGCCGGTCAAACACAGGGAACAGCAGCAGGAAGTAAATATTTGAATAAAGATGGAAAGCTGCCTGGGACGGATAGTGGAGGAAATGCTGTTACCTATAAAGAGTTCGATGTTAACAACAAACTTCCAAATCAAGGAAGAGATGCCCAAAGGTTTGTACAAGGCAGTGATGGTTCAGTATATTATACAGACGATCATTATGTAACCTTTACTAAAGTGAAATAAGGGATGTGAAGAAATGGATGAGATTACAAATAATAAAGTCTTAGAAACAAATAGAGAAAAGATAGAATCTCTTAAAGTGGAACTGGCGACTACCGAAGGCTTTCATATCGTTGAAATGAGTGGAGCAAATATTCAATCTTGGAAAGATTATATTTCCGAGATACAAATGAAATTCAAGTTCCCAACGTCCTGCTTAGACAGCATGGATAGATACCTTGACTGGATAAGGGATTTAGATTGGTTGGACAAGGATGGATATGTGCTAATTATTTATGGCTATTCTGATTTTCTTAAGGATGATCCGAGACTTAAAAAAGAAATTATTACCGATTTCACTGACGTGATCTTGCCATTTTGGCAGGAGGAAGTAAAAGAAGTTGTTGTTGAAGGTAAGGCTAAATCTTTTATGGTTTATCTGGTTGAATAGAAATTAAGGAGAACTACAGCAATTTTGCCGAGAGATACTAGTCTAAACCTTGATTGGCTTAATGCCTTTCAGGGTTTCTTTTTTTGAGGGGGTGGGTGACGAATGAACCCATCATTCACCTAGTAACACATATAACCCATGCAATACCCGTATAAAGATTTCTCCATTTCGGTTGTACGCACATCAATGCTTGAATTTTATACCCTAAATAACGCTATTCCGTTACGTTTAATAGGTCGATTATGGTCAGATACCACCATGATTGACCTGTTTTTTTGTTATCTTCGTCTTCTCACAGGTTATTGAAAATAATCGCAACTTTACGAATAGATACCCCGATGATTATAGTGTCGAGAGCATCGCAACTTAATTGTAGGATATTCCGACCACTATATTGTCAGGACATATCTGATGATTATCATCAACGGGAAGGTCATGTGTTAAAGGCTAGCCACCTGCCCTCTAATTAAGCCCGAAATTCATGAAAAAATTCGGGAGGGGGCGGCACATGAAAGGGGTCACTGTATCTATTGAGCGTATTGTCATCGACTTTACAGACGTATACTAGGACTTCTTCAACGAGTTCCATAAACGGATCTGTCACTATTACGGGGTCAGGATGACGGTGGGGGAACGAGGATTTCAATACCGCATCAAAATCAATACAGGAGAACACTTCCTGCATATCTCCTACAAGTTGGTTTTTGCTCCGAAAACCCGTAAGAATACGCTGAGGATTGAAATCTATCCGAAGTCGCTTGTTTACTTCCGTCATTGGCTCGAACAAATTCGAGAATACGCCGATCAGATATTGTTCGTGCGGTGTGACGTAGCTTTCGACGCATTTCTAAAGAAGAAGACTATTAAAAATTACAGTCCTCTTTAATGATTGCACTTATTTGTAAAAACATCTTATTTTTAGCTTAAATGTGTTTATTTGAATTAAAATAATACATAACATTACTATAAGGATGGTTTTTATGGAACTAAACCAACATTTATATTCAGACAACTATCAATCCTTTGACGAATGGTTTCAACTTATTGTTAATGGAGAAGATGTTTACCCTCAGATTAGGATTCCTTATGACGAATGGTTGCAAGAATATCTTGCAAAAGTCAAAAGCAAAAGCATTAAAGAGGTCAAAACCTTATTACGACATCTGCTTTTTCCTATCAACAGAATGCTAGACATTACCGAATATCAAATGTACGAGAGATTATTACTAGAAAAAAAACTAGATAGTGAGTTAATGAAACTTAGAGATGGTATGGATTCTAATGAAAAATATAAAAGAATTGAAGAAGGTTATAATGCTTGGGACGGTTTAACTTGGGTGTTAGAATTATTGCCATACTCTCCGTACCAAGCGGTAATCGCATTAGAAGGATATTCATACTCAAAAATGGGTTTACCAGATGATAGAATTATTGGAATTGATCAATGCGTAAAAATTATTTATGAAAAGTTTATATATGTCGATAAATCCAAACAAAAATTATTAAAGCTAAAGCCTGTTGAATTTGAAAGGTTAATTGAGAGATTATATTCATCAATGGGATACAAAACACATTTAACTCCAGCTACACGTGATGGAGGGAAAGATATTATCGCTTCAATTGTTAGACCTGACGGAGAAGAAAGAGTTTACATTGAATGTAAGCTATACAATACATCAGAACTCAATACTACCCATGTTAAGTCTTTTGCATATACAGTTACTAACGACAAGATTAATAGGGGAGTAATTTTCTGTACGGGTTATGCCAATGGTTCTTTAAGCAATATTGATGAAAGGATAACTATTATGAATTTCGAAAACATCATAGTTTTATTAAATTCCCATTTAGGAAGTGATTGGGATGAAAGGTTAGAAAAAATTATAAAATCAAGTTATCTTTTTGAAGCAATTGGACAAGAGGATTAATTCATTGCGATTTTTTGCATTCCTTATGGATAAAAGGCAAGCCGCCATTCCCTTATTATTATGATAAGAATAGGTGACAAAGCGCCTCATCTACCGAGCAATCGTGGATAAGTATTTAAATGGTAAAAATTGGGGGCAATTTGGTTGATAGAGAATAAAATATCAACTCCGTACAATATTAAACCCGATCGAAAAAAACAAATCGTTATCGCTATAGACAAAATAAATTCTTCTAGCGCTCCCCAAAAAGGAATGATTCGTAGTGAGGAGAAGCAGGGAAAGAGCGACTTTCTAGGAATTTAAGAATCTATGTCTTGAGTATTTGAATATCCAGATGAAAAAAGATTTCGTACTGACACATCATTTGGAGGAGCGGAGTATTACTGGATTTTGGAACTATTTTAATAACTACCAAAAAGAATATCGTGGAATTTCATAAAGATTTTCCTGATTACAATGCTAACCATGTTGAGCTGTCCGTTGATACTGTCTCCCTCCGAATCACCAATTGGCCAGATGATGGTTATAATCATGTAATCGTTGCCGTTTGAATGCATTACAAAGATCAATATGCCGGAATGTATAAGATGATCTTTAACTTATCCGGTGACGTAGAGGATGATCACTTATCGCTCTTTTAGGGACTGAGATTAAGAAGATATAATTTTTCAACCGCATGTGAGTTTATAACTCCATGTGGTTTTTTATATATGTACCTCACCCTTTGCAATCGAAGCAAGCGGTTAACCCCAAGTCCCCCTCCTTCAAGAGCCAGTTGCAACCACCAATTTTTTTCTACCAATAAACATATTTGAACCATAAAACAATGACAAAATTTGAATATTATGGTATTTTCTCTGTAAAAATACGTCACGCCTCGCGTATAATCTCGAGTCGCACGAAAGGAGATCGATAGATTTGCTCATAGCCATAAACCTGATCTTTCTACTTATCTTTGCCTTCATACTGGCAAAACTTCTTACCCTACTAAAACAAACACAAGATCAGGTCCATCACTTCCACCCATTCATCCCAGAAACCGGACCAGCAATCGGCACCAAACTACAATCGCTACCTTTCCGCACACTAAACGGTCTAGAGCAACAACTAAATCACCTGCCCCGTCCACTCATCGTAAACTTTACCCATACAGGCTGCGGGCACTGTGCCAATCATGTGCACGAACTATTATCCGAGGGAAGGGTACTCACAGATGCATCCGTAATCATCTCGACAGAATCCGAATACATTTCCACTTCCCAATGGCTACAAGAAAACAACATATCCGGCATACCAGTATTGATCGGCAACGAACCCATGCTGGAAGCATACCAGATCAACCATTTCCCCAGTGTTTTTGTGATCGATGAGCAGGACGTCATTCGTGCCAAGCCGATAACCGCCGTGGAATCCAAAAAGAAGCTCCTGGCGCTAGCAGGTGAACCAGCATGATTCGCTCCTATTTTGCAAAAACCGTTCGATTAATTTGGACACATGGCAAGCTATGGCTCATTTGTTCTATTGCTCTCA
The DNA here is from genome assembly GCF_013284365.1 of Brevibacillus sp. RS1.1. Taxonomy (NCBI): domain Bacteria; kingdom Bacillati; phylum Bacillota; class Bacilli; order Caryophanales; family Paenibacillaceae; genus Brevibacillus; species Brevibacillus sp. RS1.1. Next base: position 296,748 of record NZ_JABSVA010000002.1, on the reverse strand, counting down.
GAATCATCCTGGCATTTTCCCCGTTAGCTACGATCTGGATTATGAAAGAAATGGTGAACGAGGTTACAGCCATTGCGCTGGACCACACGGATGATTACCAGCCATTGCTTTGGCTGCTTGCTGGATTGTTTTCCGTGACGTTGGTGACGAATGCGTTGGAAACGGTCTTGCGTGTTCTCAATGCCCATACGGAGCAACGACTGGAATATCATTTGGAGCATATGGTAGCAAAGAAAGCAGCATCTGTTCCGCTCTCCTATTTCGATGATCCGGAATTTTACAATCATCATCACCGCATTCGGGCAGAAGCAATGGGGGAACGCTTCCTGGACCCTCTGGAAAGGGTATTGGATCTCGGGAAAAATCTGATTACTCTGATTTCATTTGCGGTATTTTTGTTTAGCATTCACTGGGGATTAGCTGTGATGAGCTTGCTGGCCGTGATCCCGCTGTTAATTGTCCAAATCAAATTTGGTATGTCGGAATACTATCTTGCAAGGCTACAGACGCCAGAGATTCGCGAAGCCTCCTACATTAGCTCGATCCTGAATGAGCGCGACAGCTCCAAAGAGGTCCGACTGTTTCAGCTCAAGGACTTTTTGCTAGGCAGATGGTCTCGCCTGTATTTGAAAAATATGAAAGAGGTACTTCGTCTGCTCCACCGCAGAGAAAAAGCACTGATTCTCTCCGGGATCTTTACCTCCTCGATGTATATTGGCTGCTTGGGATTGGTCGTATCTTTGCTTCGTGCAAGTGCCCTGATGGTAGGGGATTTTGTAGCGATTGCACAAGCGGTACAGAATACGCAGCAGCTACTTTCGCAAATGACCTTTAACCTCGCACATATCGTCAACAGATGCTTGTACATCGCTGATCTGTTTGACTTTCTGGAATACGAGGATAAAACGATTCCGCAGCTCACTGGCAAAGCTGAGTTTCCCGCCAAGCTGCAATCTGGTATTACGTTTGATCGGGTTTCGTTTTGCTATCCCAAAATGGAGCGCAATGTGATCGATGAAGTTTCCTTTACGATCAAGCGGGGGGAGCGTATTGCGATTGTCGGCGATAATGGCTCTGGAAAAACGACGCTCGTCAAATGTCTGATGGGGCTTTATCCGATCCATTCGGGAAATATTCTGTTCGACAATCAGTCGATTCGTGAGCTCGATATTTCCGACCTGCAACGAAATATCACGGTCATTTTCCAAGACTTCATACGGTACAACTTCACTGCTGGAGAGAACATCACCATTGGGAGAGTGACGCAGGAAGTCAATCCCGCCCAGATGAGGCAGGTAGCGGTTGAAACCGGTGCAGATACCTTTATTCGTCGGCTCCCCAGTGGTTACGATACGATTTTGGGGCGGACGCTACAGGATGGCGAAGACTTGTCAGGTGGACAGTGGCAGAAGATCGCGTTGGCGCGGGCTTTATACAGAAGAGGTGAGATTTTTATTCTGGACGAGCCTACGGCGGCACTTGATCCGCAGGCAGAGCTGGAAGTATTTCAGCAGTTTGATGCCCTCACCCAGAATAAGACGGCGATTTTTATTTCCCATCGGATGGCTGCGGCACGAATGGCGGATCGGATTTTTGTCATGAAGCAAGGCCAGCTGATCGAAGTCGGGCATCATGATGAGCTCATGGATGCAAACGGAGAATATTCGCGCATGTACCGCATGCAGGCGAAATGGTTTGCGTAACAAAGGAGGGGTGTTATGGAGGAGCTTGGGCTGCTGTTTCGGCTGATTCTCGCGTTTTTATTTCTCAGTACGTTTATTTCAAAAATAAGGGATATGGGCACGCATTTGTCCATTGTGCGAGCCTATCAGATCATACCCTACTCGTGGTCAAAAAGCTTTACGTATCTGGATCTGGGGTTGCAAGTCACTGTAGCGGTATCCTTGCTAATCGGTCTTTTTACAACGCTGGGACTGTTCTTGGCGATTTTGTTGCTAGGGGCGTACACACTTGCGATCAGTATCAATCTAGCAAAAGGGAGAAAGAAGATTTCATGCGGATGCGGCGGAATGGCGGGAAACCATTTTTTATCGTGGAAGCTTGTATTGCGTAACCTCGTATTCATCAGTTTGGCAGTCTGTGTGGGGCAATGGAGCGGGGGCTGGGCGAGTGTTGACCATTATTTAATGTCCGGTAGTTTCGAAATCACCAACGGAGTTATGGCTATCTTCTTTTCGAGTGTATGCATCTCACTGCTCATGGCGATTAGCGGAGAAATCAGTACGTTCAAACATATTTTGCGAAAAAGGCAGGGATGAACATGTCTACAGGCTGGATGATTGGGTTCGGGGTATTATGGGTGACGGTCATCGCAATTTTGGTCGTCTTGTTTCAAGTATTAAAGGTGGTCGGGACGTTCATTAATAAAATGGAAGCAGCAGAAGAGTACAGTAGAAGAAGCGACAAACATATGAATTCCTGAAATTTCAGAAAACGCTTTCAATTTTCATATAATCATTGTATTATATACCTGTAAATACAATTTATACCAAAGGAGCGATCAGAATGTTCAAGAAATTACTCCAAAAGCTCGGAGCAAGTGGATTTGCAGGATGCCAAAAAGGATGCATAAAAAATGGCCCATTGTGTGAATGCCCTTGGTAGTTTTTCAGACACATAAGTAGAGCAAGACTGTCTCGCTAGTAGAGAATTCTACTACACGAGGCAGTCTTGTTTTTTGCTAAACCGAAAATTAACGTTGTAAAACTAAATGAAGCAAAGGAAACGGCCTTCCGGAACCATCCAGTTCAGATCGTCCTGTTTGCACAAATCCATACCGTTTGTAGAAAGCGTGGGCCCCCTCGTTTTGCTCGTTGACATCTACTTTCAAATGCGGGCCATACTTACGCTCTGCATGTTCGAGTAATCTGCTCCCAATCCCTTTCCCGTGATATTCTGGATCAACGAACAGCATTTCAATTTTCGTTCCATCAAGCCCAATGAAGCCTACAGGCTCTTTCTTTTCGTTTATTTCCATCCATACCTCAACAGCAGATAGTGCTTCATTTTTTACCATGTTTTTATAAAACGCAATATCTTCTTTTGTCAAAAAATGGTGCGTACAGCAAACAGCACGATACCAAATATCTACCAATTGATCACGATAGCTGGCTTCATAAACAACAGTTTTGGTATTCATCATGAACCCCCCTGATATAAACTAACAAACAAAAAAGAGCGCTCTTGAGAGCCTATTATATAGAGTCGCCAGGAACTTTCCTATCTTGTTCACAGCTTTTCTATCCTCCCAGAATAATCTGACAACTAAAAAGGGGGAAGGGTGCAAAAAGATGCGAGATGTTTCATGGAAAAAACGGGATTTTCTCGCTATATTTAGCAGAATTTTAAAATATTTCAGACATCAATTCACGGATTGAGCTATACTGTCTTTATGGAACAATCTTCTAATTAGTGGGGGCGGAAAGAATGAAAAAACTCGTTTCTTTGGCAGTCGTTGCAAGTATTGCGATCCCGTTACTAAGTCCAACTTTTGTCCAACAAGCAGCTGCAAACGCTATTCATGACTATCGGAATGAAGTTCAGGTCAACCAGTTCCGCCCACATGGGGGAGATAAGCAGGAAGTGAATGATTTCATCGCGTCCTTGGTGAAGCAACGATCCAATCCTGCTGAAGTAGCAAAGCTGGTAGCAGATGACTCCTTGACGAATTTTGCGATGAAAACCTATATGGAAGGATTGGCGCAATACAAAAACATTCAGGTGATCGAAGCAAAGGTAGACAAGCTGTACACCGTCACGAAAGAGGACGCCTTCAATAATTATCGCGCGATTGTAAAATTCAAATACGTCGGGTATACCGCAGATAACAAGGCCATTGAAAAAACGGATTATCTCGGCTTGGCAAGACTCGGGACAGACCCGGTAAACTGGAAGGCGTGGGGCGTCATTTGGCAGGACTCTGGCATCGATGTGTCAGATGTGAAGCTGATTCAGTTAGAGAAGCCGCGCAAAGGCGAAGAAGTATGCGTGATCACGACAGATGCGGGTGTGATCAAGCTGAGACTGTTCCCGAACAAAGCTCCAAAAGCGGTGGAAAACTTTAAAACACTCGCGAAAAAAGGGCAATACAACAATATGATATTTCACCGTGTAATCAACGACTTCATGATTCAGGCGGGAGATTTGAAAGGGCCCGATGGCAAGGAGCTGCCGAGTATTTACGGCGAGTCGTTTGAGGACGAGTTTAGCCGGGATCTGTTCAATTTCAGAGGAGCACTCAGCATGGGGAACGCTGGACCTAATACCAATAGCACGCATTTCTACATTGTACAAAGCCCGAAGGTAGATCAGGAGTACCTCGATTTGTCGGCGCTGCCGCTGAATGCAGAAGCGAAGTATAAAGAAATTGGCGGACGAGCTTACCTCGACAATCGTCACACTGTTTTTGGTCATGTATTTGCCGGGATGGAGGTCGTAGACAAGATCGCAGCCCAGAAAACAGATGAGAATGCAAAGCCCATCCAAAATCCGATCAAGGTACAAAAGATCGAATTTGTCCCGTATAGCGAATAAGTTTTGCCAACAAAAACCCCCTCTCATTCCTGAAATTTGGGATGAGGAGGGGGTTTGTCAATGAAGGGGAGAGACAAGTCAATACGGCTCCCAGCGCAGTTTTCGTGCTTTTTCGAATCGCTCTTCCACATAGGTCCAGTTGACGATATTCCACCAGTTCTCTACATACTTGTCTCGCTGGTTTTGATACGCCAGGAAATAGGCATGCTCCCATACGTCCAGAGCCAGTAACGGAATCACATCCCATTGTGACAGGTTCTGGTGCTTTTCGGCTGTAAGAATCTCCAGATGATGTGCGCGCGGGGCCCAAACGAGGATCGCCCACCCCGGACCTTCTACCTTTTCTGCCGCCTGACTAAATTGTCTTTGAAAGGCGTCATAGGAACCGAAATACCGATTGATTGCCGCTGCGAGATCACCAGAGGGAGTGCCACCCCCATTTGGACTCATGGATGACCAAAAGATCGTATGCAAGTAATGACCGGCCCCATTAAAGGCTAGCTCGCGTTCCCAATGGCGTATGAGATCGAAGTTGCCACTTTCTCGCGCATCCGATAGCTTCCTCTCTGCTGCATTGAGATCGTCTACATATTTTTGGTGCAGTTTGTTGTGATGGATTTGCATAGTAGCTTCATCGATGTACGGCTCTAAAGCATTGTACGCATAAGGGAGCGGGGGGAGGGTATGCCGACCGACAGCCACGGGGCGTGCCGCACGGACTGGCTCACGTGCACCGGGATAGGAAACGGGTTCTGGTACAACAGGCACTTGTACTTCTTCTGCCACCGCTGGCTGTGCATTTATTGATTCCGCAACAGGTTCCTTCGCTTCTTCTTCCAGTTGGTCATCCTCACTCAACTGTGCCAGTCGTAAAAAGTGATGGAATTGCTCCTGCACTTGTTCTGCGCGAGTGATGAGAGTAGGGAGTTCGTCGCTGTCTTTTGTTGAATCAAGCTTGGATGCTTGCCTTCCGATCCGTGTAAATGTTTCTTCGAATTTGTGCAGATGCCGTTCGAGTTCTCGGTTGAGGGTCTTATGTTTTCGCAAATGTTCGATCCATTGTCGCCCCCATTGGCTCCAGTCCAGCAAATTCTTGGCTTCTTCTACCAAAAGATTCTCCTCCTCGTGGGCACATCATCACTCCTCACATTATGAAAGGCGCCTAGAGAAGGTGCGACATTTGCGGAGTACAAGAAATTTCATCTACGCATATGGTAGTAGCACAAATGTTTGAGTGGTATGCTGTACTATATTCATTTCAACAGGGGAGACACATTAGTATGAGTAGAGAACGAGCGATTGCCGTTATTGATTCAGGAGTGGGAGGATTAACTGTTGCGAAGGAAGTCATGCGTCAGCTACCCGAAGAACGGATTGTTTATGTAGGCGATAATGCCCGTTGTCCGTATGGCTCCAAATCGCCGGAAGAGATTCGTACCTACAGCTTTCAAATGATCGACTATGTGATGCGCACACCGTTAAAGGCATTGGTGATCGCCTGTAATACTGCGACTGCCGTCGTGCTGGAGGAAGCGATAGGGGATTTGCCGCTACCCGTCATCGGGGTGATTGAGCCAGGGGCGCGTGCGGCTGTTCAAGTAACGAAAAACGGAAGGATCGGTGTCATCGGGACGGAAACGACCATTCGTACCAAGGCGTATGAACGTGCGCTTTTGCGGATTCAGCCTGATCTGTACGTCGCAGGAATGGCTTGTCCCGCATTTGTGCCACTTGTGGAGAGCCACATGGCAAATACGGAGGAAGCAAGAAGAGTTGTAAAAGAAACGCTCGCCCCGTTCTTGCACGAAGATTTGGACACGTTAATTTTGGGTTGTACACACTATCCGTTGCTAGCACCAATTATTTCGGAAGTGATGGGAGACCGAGTACGCCTGATTAACTCCGCAGAAGAAACAGCGCGAGAATTGTCCCTACAAATCGCGACGGACGCCGAACGCAAGCAATTAGAGCGCCCGGAGCATCTGTTTGTGACGAGTGGGGATGCTAACAAATTCCGGACCATTGCAGAAGAATGGTTAGATTGCAAAGTGAACGTCCAGCACAACTCACTGGAAAAAACTGTCCAGCCCTGATAGAAGACCTTGTCTGGCGAGACAAACTTTCAACGCATAAACCCAAGCCTAGCTCGTATACATGGTAGTACAAAGTGTGTGGAGGAGGCTGGGGAAATGAAGATAAGGCACATCGGGAAAATGACGGCCGTGCTGGGAGTTAGCGCAGTGCTTTTGTCGGGCTGCGGTCTCTTTGGCCCGGAAAAGGAAACGATTAGTATTGATGCACCACCACAGTCAGAGGTATCTGTGGATTTGCCCAACGGCACGCCGTCCCCGGATGCTGCAAAAGAAGGTGCACAACCGGTCGTTCAGGAGACTGGGGAGAGAATGGTGTATTTGCAGGATGCTAACGGATATATCGTTCCTGTCTCGATGACTCTTCCGAAATCAGACGGTCCTGCCAAACAAGTATTGAGCTACATGGTAAAAGGTGGACCGGTTGAGAGCATGCTCCAGGGTGGCTTCTCCGCTGTCTTGCCGAAAGGGACAGAAGTAAAAGGACTTGTCATTAAGAACGGCGTAGCCACTGTCGATTTTTCCAAAGACTTCAAAACGTACGAAGAGAAGGACGAGAAGAAAATTGTCGATGCAGTCACCCGGGCGTTGACGGAATTTAGCACCGTCAAGACTGTGCAAATTTGGGTGAACGGAACACCATTAACAGAAATGCCAGCAACCAAAACACCCATCACGCTATTAGACCGGAATCAAGGAGTCAATCTCGAACTGGGCGATGGGGCAGTGCCAGGAGATACCTCCAGCGTAACGGTTTATTTCCAAGGTCAGCTGGATGATACACGTACGTATTATGTCCCGGTCACTCGTCTGGTTCCTGAAACAACTGACATCGCCAAGGCAACGGTCGAAGAGTTGATCAAAGGACCGAAACAAGGATCCCAGCTCTTTAGTTCCTTGCTGCGTACGACACGTGTTCTGAATGTGAAGCAGGAAAAAGATTTGGTGACAGTCAACTTGAGCAGTGACATCCTCAAGTATGACGATGGCAAGGAAGCGAGCCCAGAAGCTCTGCAATCGCTCGTCTTGTCATTGACAGAGACGACAGGAGCCAAGCAAGTGCAGCTGCTGGTGGAAGGAAAACCGCTCGCTAGTGGCGCGTTTACCAAGCCAGTGAGCCGTCCGGTTCAACTCAATCCCATACAGATGTAAGGAACGAGCCACGCCCGTATTAACGAGCGTGGTTTTTGTTCGCCAATGGTTCGTTGTCACCAGCCCGTACGGTTCTCCAAATAACGGGCCCGAGCCCAAGCGAAGGGATCGTGATCAAAAGACCTGCCACAAAGCCGACTATACGTGGGTCTGCCATCGTCAAAATCCAGCCGCCAAGGAGCATGGACAGACCGATCAGGATGTTTGAGATCGTCGCATCCAAAGCGAATACTCTGCCATGGTAGCTGGGGTTGACATGCCGCATGATCAACGTATTCAGGCTGGCGTTTCCCATTCCTCCCGCCACGGTGGATAGCGTAAAGAACAGTACTGTTACATAAATCGTGGGTGAAAAGCTGGTCAAAAGCATTCCAAAGCCTTCCACAGCAAAGCTGCTGGCAGCCACTTCGTAAAAGTATCGTTGAAAGCGCTGAGCAAGTATTCCTCCGATGATGAAGCCAATTCCGATCGCTCCGTACAACAGACCAATTCCCCATTCACCGGCAGTAAATACTTGATAGGCATAGACACTGATCAAGACATTGATGATCCCCCCGCCGATTGGCCACACCGCTTTCAGCAAAAGGATAGCGTACACAATCGGTGTGGATGTAATGGCGCGAATCACCTCTCCGTAGGAAGAGACTTTAGCAGACTGCTGCAACTGTACGTTAGAAACGGAGTCGTTTGGGGAGGCGGGTACCTTCAGCCTAGCCAAAAACAGAGCCGAGGCGAAAAAGGAGAGGGCATTGAAAAGAAAAGCGAGATCACTTCCCCACAGTGCAATAAAAATACCCCCGATCAACGAACCGATGGCCATGACGATTCCATAGATACTTTGATCAAGTGCGTTCGCAGTCGCCAATTCCTCAGGGTCAACGATTTTGGGGAGCAGGGACATTCGTGCAGGATTGTAAAGGGAAGAAAAGGCAACTAACGAAAAAGTACCTGCATAGACCATCCATACATCTGATTTTTCAGATACGAACAAAAACGAAAGAGCAACGAAGCCGCGAACGAGATCACAGGCGACCATCACTTTTTTACGATCAAAACGGTCTGCCATCAGACCGCCCAGGGGACCAAAAATTAAGTGAGGCAGCGTGCGTAGTGCGAGGGTAATGCCGACCGCAATAGCTGTTCCCGTCATTTCGAGCAGCAGTGCGAGTACAGCAACGCTGTTAAACCAATCTCCGATTCCGCTTAAGAAATTGGCGGTTAAAAGGCGCCGCAGATTCGGTTTTTTCAAAAGAAACAAGAAGCTCATAAGCAGATTCACCTACCATCAAATTAATTGAATATCTAATTAGATAATATTTTAAATAGTTGAGTGACGGCAAGGAATTTTTTATGAGGAAGGAAGTGACAAGAATATTTGCAATTCACGTAAATAGGAAAGAGGCGTTTGTGCAGTGGCAGATCGTTTCCCGCCTCTGGTATAATGAGCGGAGTGTAACAAAGCGATTTAGGAGGAACTTGGAATGAGAGTGGATGGCCGTGCCCATGACCAATTGCGCCCAGTAACCATTACGCGCAATTACATTAAACACGCAGAAGGATCTTGCCTGATTGAAGTCGGAGACACAAAGGTGATTTGTACGGCGACTTTGGAAGAACGGGTACCGCCTTTTATGCGTGGTGGCGGGAAGGGCTGGATCACAGCCGAGTATTCCATGCTTCCCCGAGCAACAGCGACCCGCAACGCGCGTGAGTCGTCAAAAGGAAAAGTCGGTGGACGAACAATGGAGATCCAGCGTCTGATCGGACGTGCTCTGCGCTCCGTTGTAAACCTTGAAGCAATGGGTGAACGCACCATTTGGCTGGATTGCGATGTCATTCAGGCAGATGGAGGTACACGGACAGCTTCGATTACCGGAGCGTTTGTGGCAATGGTAGACGCGATGCAAAAGCTGGTGGATAGTGGCACCTGGAAACAGCTTCCGTTAAACGATTTCCTGGCAGCGACCTCAGTAGGGGTAGTCGGCGAGGAAGCCGTGCTCGATCTCAACTACAAAGAGGATTCTACAGCAATTGTCGACATGAATGTCGTCATGACGGGAAAAGGAAAGTTTGTCGAACTGCAAGGAACAGGGGAGGATGCACCGTTTTCGCCTGAACAGCTACAAGAAATGATTGCCCTTGCAAAAGTCGGCATTGACAACTTGATCCACAGTCAAAAAGAGGCGCTCGCTGATGTTACGCTCTCTTTTGCACAATCGGTAGCGGAGGAAAGTCATGCCTAATCGAAAAAAAGTCGTTCTCGCAACACGGAACCAAGGAAAAGTGAAAGAATTCAACAGGCTGTTCGCAGATGCAGGTTGGGAAGGGATTAGCCTCGCTGAATTTGATGGTGTGCCTGAGGTGGTAGAAGACAAGGACACTTTCGAAGGAAATGCGCTGAAAAAAGCAATCGAAATCTCTACATACTTGAACATGCCAGCCTTGGGTGACGATTCCGGTTTGGAAGTAGATGCGCTGGAAGGACGCCCAGGTGTTTACTCCGCACGCTTCGCTGGGGAAGATGCAACAGACGAGCAGAATTGGCGTAAATTGTTGAAAGAGCTGGAAGAGGTATCGACAGAGGAACGCACAGCTCGCTTCCGTTGTACGTTGGCGTTGGTGATTCCGGGGGAAGAGCCAATCATTGCCACAGGCGCTTGTGAGGGCGTGATTGCGCGTGAACCAAAAGGGACAAATGGCTTTGGTTACGATCCGGTATTCTACGTCCCATCGATGGACAAAATGATGGCCGAACTCATGCCAGAAGAAAAGAACCAGATTAGCCACCGCGCTCGTGCCATGCAGCAACTGCTTGCAATCCTCAAGTAGACAAGAGAGAAAACAGGAGAGTGAAGCGTGATGGGAATACTCATCATGAGCGATAGCCACGGCTTGGTTCGGGAAGTAAGCCAGGTCGTCAACCGACATCATGTCGAAAAAATTCTGCATTGTGGCGATTTTTGTGTCGATCATAAGCGCGAGCCGTTTTCCAACATGACGCTTGTCCGAGGCAATTGCGATTCGACACAAGAGGTGCCGACTGAGCAAGAGACCAAATGGCGCGACCTTCACATCCTGCAAACGCACGGGCATCTTTTTGGAGTGAAAGGCTCTCTTCTGCGCCTTCATTACCGTGCAGAAGAGGTCGGGGCAAATGTAGTCGTATTCGGTCACTCCCATGTACCTGTCTGTGGAGTAGAAAGAGACATTTTGTTTCTAAATCCAGGTAGCCTGCAAATGCCACGAGGTTTTCACGTACCGACATACGCTCTTTTAGAAGAGACAGGAACGAGTCCGACAGAAACTTACATATCCGTGGCGTTTTATGATCATGCTGGCAACCTGGTTCCACAATTGGGAGGGAACTATTCTGTTCGTCGACCAATGAGGTCTTCTTGAAAACTAAAAGATTTGTGCTATACTAGAATGGTTATAATGGCTAGAATATTATCATCCGAGCCTGCGAAGATACCATGGCGCGGCTGGCGATGTTCTGTTATTCGATTTAGGAGGGGAAGTTTACGTGGCAGCAAATTGGGAAAAGGTAGAGAATAACCAGGGAGTCCTGACGATTGAAGTAGATGCTACGCAAGTAGACGCAGCATTGGATCAAGCGTTTAAAAAAGTGGTTCAAAAAGTTCAAGTTCCAGGATTCCGTAAAGGAAAAGTACCACGCAAAATGTTCGAATCCCGTTTTGGTGTAGAATCTTTGTACCAAGACGCTCTTGACATTCTGCTTCCAACTGCATACGGACAAGCTGTTCGTGAAGCTGGTATCGAGCCAGTAGATCGTCCAGAAGTAGACGTAACGCAAATGGAACAAGGGAAAAACCTGATCTTCAAAGCGACTGTAACTGTGAAGCCTGAAGTGAAGCTGGGCGACTACAAAGGTCTGTCCATCGAAGAAAAAGACTTCTCTGTAACAGAAGAGAGCGTTGACGCTGAACTGAAGCGCATGCAAGAGCGTCATGCTGAGCTCGTAGCAGTAGAAGAGGGTGCCGCACAAACAGGCGATATCGCTGTAATCGATTTCGAAGGCTTCCAAGACGGAGTAGCTTTTGAAGGCGGTAAAGCAGAAGATTATTCTCTGGAACTGGGTTCCGGTACTTTCATCGCAGGGTTCGAAGAGCAACTGGCTGGTTTGAACATCGGCGAAGAAAAAGAAATTACCGTAACTTTCCCTGAAGAGTACCACTCTCCTAACCTCGCTGGTAAAGAAGCGGTATTCAAAGTAAAGCTGAACAGCCTGAAGCGCAAAAACATGCCTGTTTTGGATGATGAGTTTGCCAAAGACGTGAGCGAGTTCGACACGCTGGAAGAGCTGAAAGCAGACACCAAGAAAAAACTCGAAGAAAAAACAGCGCAAGAAAAAGATCAATATGTTCGTGAGCAACTCGTTCTGAAAGCAGCTGAAAACGCTGAGATCGATTTGCCAGCAGTAATGGTTGAGCATGAATTGGATCAAATGGTTAATGAATTTGGTCAACGTCTGCAATACCAAGGCATGACGCTGGAACTGTACTACCAGTTCTCCGGCATGGATGAGAGCCAACTGCGTGATCAATTGCGTGCAGACGCAACATCCCGCGTTCGCACTTCCTTGACTTTGGAAGCAATCGGCAAAGCAGAAAACATCGAAGCAACAGAAGAAGACGTAAACGCAGAACTGGATAAACTGGCTGGCGTATACGGCCGCCCAGCAGATGAGCTGCGCAAAATCTTCTCCGCACAAGATGGCATGGCTGCGCTGTACCGCGATGTGCAAACTCGCAAAACAGTAGATTTGCTGGTTGCAGAAAGCAAAGTAACAGCATAAGCTTAGAAGAACGCATGATTGGTCAGTGGGCAGGCTAACCCTGACGCTGGCTGTCAAGACCACAAGGCACGAGTGTATCGTGCCTTGTTTTTCCACCATTGACTTTTTTCGGCAAAGGAGGAAAATACATAATGTTAATCCCTATGGTCATCGAGCAAACAAGCAGGGGAGAGCGTTCCTACGATATTTACTCGCGCCTCCTGAAAGACCGGATTATTCTCTTGGGCACCGAGATTGATGATGAAATCGCCAATCTGGTTGTCGCTCAGCTGCTATTCTTGCAGGCAGAAGATCCGGACAAAGACATATCGCTATACATAAACTCTCCAGGTGGCTCTGTTACAGCAGGAATGGCCATCTATGACACCATGCAGTACATCAAACCGGATGTGTCCACGATTTGTGTGGGCATGGCTGCCAGTATGGGTGCTTTCCTGTTGGCTGCTGGTGCAAAAGGCAAGCGCTTTGCTCTGCCAAACGCCGAGGTGATGATTCACCAACCGCTCGGCGGTGTGCGTGGGCAAGCAGAAGACATCCGCATTCATGCGGAATGGATTATGAAAACGAAGCGCCAGCTGAATGAGATTTTGTCTGAGCGGACAGGTCAGCCTTATGAACGCGTAGAGCAAGATACAGACCGCGACAATTTCATGAGTGCAGAAGAAGCAAAGGCCTACGGATTGATTGACTCTATTATCGAACGCAAAAACTGACCCGTTGTGAGGTGAAGCGCATGTTTAAGTTTAACGACGACAAAGGCCAACTGAAGTGTTCCTTCTGCGGCAAGTCCCAGGAACAGGTGCGCAAGCTGGTAGCTGGTCCTGGTGTTTACATTTGTGACGAATGTATCGAACTGTGCAATGAAATTGTACAGGAAGAACTGGGCACTGAAGAAGAAATCGATATGAAAGAAATTCCAAAGCCAGTGGAAATTCGCAAAATCTTGGACGACTATGTTATCGGTCAAGATATGGCGAAGAAATCCTTGTCTGTAGCGGTGTACAACCACTACAAACGGATTAATTCCGGGGCGAAGATCGAGGATGTGGAGCTGCAAAAATCCAACATCATGCTGATCGGTCCGACTGGTAGCGGGAAAACGTTGCTCGCGCAAACATTGGCGCGCATTCTGAATGTACCTTTCGCGATTGCGGACGCAACTTCTCTGACAGAAGCAGGCTATGTGGGCGAAGACGTTGAAAACATCTTGCTCAAGCTCATTCAAGCTGCTGACTATGATGTGGAGAAGGCTGAAAAAGGAATCATTTACATCGACGAGATTGATAAGGTAGCCCGCAAATCGGAAAACCCATCCATCACGCGTGATGTATCTGGTGAAGGCGTTCAGCAAGCGCTCTTGAAAATTTTGGAAGGTACGGTTGCGAGTGTTCCACCACAAGGCGGACGCAAGCATCCTCACCAAGAGTTCATCCAAATCGACACGTCGAACATTTTGTTCATCTGCGGTGGTGCATTTGATGGCGTCGAGCAGATTATCAAGCGTCGTTTGGGTAAAAAAGTCATCGGTTTCGGTGCAGACTTCGGCGATGGCGTAAAAGGCGATCTGAAAGCCGGAGAATACCTGAAATACATTTTGCCGGAAGACCTGCTGAAATTTGGTCTGATTCCGGAGTTCGTTGGTCGTTTGCCAGTGCTGGCTACTTTGGAGCCGCTGGATGAGGAGACGCTCGTTCGTATCCTGACAGAGCCGAAAAACTCTTTGGTGAAACAGTACCAAAAACTGCTGAGTCTCGACGGTGTTGAGCTGGAGTTCGATAACGGTGCGCTGCTGCAAATCGCCAAAGAAGCGATTAAGCGCAACACTGGTGCTCGCGGACTGCGTGCGATTATCGAACAAATCATGCTCGATATGATGTATGAGCTTCCTTCCAGAGAAGACGTCAACAAGTGTGTCATTACCGAAGAAACGGTACGCGACAAAGTGAAGCCGCAACTGTTGACCAAAGAAGGACAGGAATTGCACGAAGAAACAGCCTAAGCATTGTCTACAAAAACCATCTCGTTATCTGCGAGGTGGTTTTTTTGTTGGTGGTTTACGTCTACGCTTGCGGGGCAATACTACTTGATATCGTTCAAGAGAAGCTTTACATATGCACAAAACGGTCATGAACGTGTTCCTCTCTCTTCGGAGGACAAAAGTTGACCGCAAGCGAAGACGCATGGGAGGGACTGCATATGGACTATACGACATTGGTCATTGCTGTCATTGAAGTGGTTGTTGGTATCGTGATCGGCACCTACTTTTGGAACTTGCTGCGAGCGCAGAGAAACACGAAAACCTCAACCGAAAAGGAATCGCGCAAGGATCTTGATTCCATTCGGAAAATGAGAATGGTTGCGTTGACAGAACCTCTATCAGAGAGAACAAGACCGGCCACTTTGGAAGAAATTGTAGGACAAGAAGATGGGCTTCGTGCGTTGCGTGCCGCTTTGTGCGGTCCCAACCCGCAGCATGTCATTATTTATGGACCACCAGGTGTAGGCAAGACCGCAGCGGCTAGGGTCGTACTGGAAGAAGCGAAGAAAAATCAGCTATCGCCGTTTTCTTCTGATGCCAAGTTTATTGAAATCGATGCGACGATTGCGCGGTTTGATGAGCGTGGGATTGCTGACCCGTTAATCGGCTCCGTACATGATCCGATTTATCAAGGGGCAGGCTCGCTTGGGCAGGCAGGGATTCCGCAGCCAAAGCCAGGTGCTGTAACAAAAGCGCACGGTGGTATGCTTTTTCTTGATGAAATCGGGGAACTTCATCCTATTCAGATGAATAAGTTACTAAAGGTTCTCGAAGACCGTAAAGTCATGCTGGAGAGTGCTTACTACAGCGAGGAAAACACCCAAATTCCTTCGCATATTCATGACGTTTTCAAATACGGTTTGCCCGCCGACTTTCGTCTGGTTGGAGCGACGACGAGGCTGCCAGAAGAACTGCCTGCTGCGCTTCGTTCCCGTTGCCTGGAAATCTTTTTCCGTCCATTAAAGGCTGGGGAAATTGGGTGTATCGTGCGTACAGCCGTGCCTAAAATGAATATGAATATAGAAGATAGCGCTGTTTCTGTGATCGAGCGCTACGCGACCAATGGACGTGAAGCGATCAATACCTTGCAAATCGCCGCGGGAATTGCCTTGACGGAAGAACGCCAAGACATCCAGGCTGCCGATGTGGAATGGGTAATGCACAGCAGTCAAAAATCGCCTCGCCCCGAAAAACAAGTGCATGATACACCTCAGGTCGGTTTGGTCAACGGTCTTGCTGTGTACGGTCCGAACATGGGCAGTGTGATGGAGCTTGAAGTGACGGCATCACCCGCAGCTGTTCCTGGTCAAGGTCGAATGGCGATGACAGGAATGGCAGAGGAAGAGGAAATGGGCAGCCGTAGCCGGACGATTCGCCGAAAGTCGATGGCAAAAGGCTCGATCGAAAACGTTTTGACTGTCTTGAGCAGAATGGGCGTCCGTCCGTATGATTATGATCTGCATATCAATTTTCCGGGAGGCATCCCTGTCGATGGGCCTTCTGCGGGCATTACCATTGCCACTGCGATCTACTCGGCGATTGTGAATCAGCCTGTCGATAATTTACTGGCGATGACTGGCGAAGTGAGTATACATGGGAAGGTAAAGCCAGTTGGGGGTGTAGTGGCAAAGGTGGAAGCTGCCAAACAGGCGGGAGCGACTAGAGTCCTCATTCCACAGGAAAACTGGCAAAGTATTTTTGTGGACATGAATGGGATCGAAGTCATTCCGGTGTCTACAGTCTCTGAAGTAATCGAGCTAGCTGTACCGCAAGCTACCATGCAAGAAGAGGAGGCGACGGGATTTACTTTGCAAATCCCAGAAGAGGATCTCGCTTCCTCTCCGCTATCCCTGTAACAGTCGGGTATGCTCGCAAATTAGACATCGGATTGTGTTTGCGCTACAATGGAAAAAAGCTTCTGCTTGCAAAGAGCCAGAGGCCTTGCCCGGCCTGAAACGAGCTCCACAAAAAATGATTGTGTATGATCTTTTTTGTCTCGTTTTTTGGGGCCGGGTGGGCGTTTAAAAAACGGCTTTGAGGGCCGTTTTTGTCTGTTATAAGGCTCTTTGTAAGAGGGTAGATCAACAAGGAGAGGTGCATCCGCTTGGGCGAACGTTCCGGTAAACGAGAATTACCGCTTCTCCCGTTGCGAGGATTGCTTGTTTATCCGACAATGGTACTCCATTTGGACGTTGGACGGGAAAAGTCCATCCGCGCATTGGAGCAAGCCATGGTAGACGATAACAAGATTTTGCTTGCGACACAAGAAGAGGTCCACATAGAAGAGCCAGATGCTGAGCAAATTTACAGGATTGGTACCGTTGCGCGTGTGAAACAAATGCTGAAGCTGCCAAATGGGACAATCCGTGTTTTGGTAGAAGGCTTGCAACGCGCGAAGATCGAGGAGTATCTTCAGCAGGAAGATTATTTCGTCGTGTCGATTACATATTTGCAAGATGAAAAGACAGAGAAAAATGAAGTGGAAGCTTTAATGCGTTCCTTGCTGGGTCATTTTGAGCAGTACATCAAGCTGTCCAAAAAGGTTTCTCCAGAGGCACTGACCTCTGTGCAGGATATTGAGGAACCAGGACGTTTGGCCGATGTCATTGCTTCCCATCTGCCGCTCAAGATGAAGGACAAACAAGAAATTCTGGAGACGACCAACATCAAGGAACGTCTCGAAATTCTTTTGACCATTTTGAACAACGAGCGCGAGGTACTTGAGCTGGAGCGCAAGATTGGCAACCGCGTGAAGAAACAGATGGAGCGCACGCAAAAGGAATACTACCTGCGTGAGCAAATGAAAGCTATCCAAAAAGAGCTGGGCGACAAGGATGGCCGCCAAGGTGAAGTAGATGAACTACGTGCTCAGCTCGAAAAATCGGACGCTCCTGAACGGATCAAAGCGAAGATCGAGAAGGAGCTCGAGCGTCTGGAAAAGATGCCGGCGACTTCTGCGGAAGGCTCAGTCATTCGCACATATATCGATACCTTGCTTGCGCTACCGTGGACGAAGGCGACAGAAGACAATCTGGATATTCATCATGCACAGCAAGTTCTCGATGAAGATCATTACGGCTTGGATAAACCAAAAGAGCGCGTCTTGGAGTATTTGGCAGTACAAAAGCTGGTAAACTCCATGCGTGGACCGATCCTTTGTCTGGTTGGTCCTCCGGGTGTCGGGAAAACATCTTTGGCCCGTTCTGTAGCACGTGCAATCGGGCGTGAATTCGTTCGCATTTCCTTGGGGGGAGTGCGCGATGAAGCAGAAATTCGCGGTCACCGCCGTACGTATGTAGGAGCTCTCCCAGGACGAATCATCCAAGGAATGAAGCAAGCTGGCACGGTTAATCCTGTCTTTTTGCTGGATGAGATCGACAAGCTCGCGTCCGATTTCCGCGGAGACCCTGCGTCTGCCCTACTTGAAGTGCTAGATCCAAACCAAAATGATAAATTCAGTGATCACTATATCGAAGAGACCTATGATTTGACGAACGTCATGTTTATTACGACCGCAAACAGTCTCGATACGATTCCGCGTCCGCTCTTGGACCGGATGGAGGTCATCTCGATTTCCAGCTATACCGAACTGGAAAAGCTGAACATTTTGCGTGATTACCTCTTGCCGAAGCAAATGCAGGATCACGGTCTGGGCAAAGATAAGCTGAAGATGAACGACGATGCGATGCTGAAGCTCGTTCGTTTGTACACGCGGGAAGCGGGAGTTCGCAACCTCAATCGCGAAGCAGCAAACGTATGCCGCAAAGCTGCCAAGCTGATTGTGGGCGGTGAGAAAAAGCGTGTCGTGGTTACGGTCAAAACGTTGGAGACGCTGCTCGGCAAACCGCGCTACCGCTACGGTCTGGCGGAGATAAAAGATCAAGTCGGCTCCGTTACGGGTCTGGCTTGGACACAAGCAGGCGGAGATACGCTGAATGTAGAAGTCAGCATTTTGCCTGGAAAAGGAAAGCTCACCCTAACAGGGAAACTGGGTGACGTCATGAAGGAATCTGCGCAGGCTGCATTCAGCTATATTCGCTCCCGTGCAGAACAGTGGGGAATCGATCCTGCCTTCCACGAGAAGAACGACATCCACATCCACTTTCCGGAAGGGGCGATTCCAAAAGACGGTCCGTCTGCTGGGATTACGATGGCAACCGCACTCGTATCCGCTCTCACGAAAATCCCTGTGAAAAAAGAGGTGGGGATGACCGGGGAGATTACCTTGCGAGGTCGGGTACTGCCGATTGGCGGACTGAAAGAAAAGTGCATGTCCGCTCACCGTGCAGGTTTAACCACGATCATTTTGCCAAAAGACAACGAGAAGGATATCGAGGATATCCCGGAGAGCGTACGCGGTGAACTGACATTCTATCCAGTTGACCATTTAGATGAAGTGCTGCGTCACGCGCTAACTAAACAGCCAGTAGGTGACAAAGCATGAAAGTAACATCATCAGAGTTTATTATCAGTGCGGTTGGACCGAAGCAGTATCCGACAGATGGCCTCCATGAGATCGCGTTGGTAGGACGCTCTAACGTAGGAAAATCATCATTGCTCAATAAAATGATGAACCGCAAAGGGCTTGCCCGGATTAGTTCTCGTCCGGGTAAAACCCAGACATTGAACTATTTCCGTGTCAATCAAATGCTCTACTTCGTTGACTTCCCGGGTTATGGGTATGCAAAGGTAGCGAAGACGATCAAGGAACAATGGGGAAAAATGATCGAGGGTTATTTGAAAAACCGGAATGAGCTTCGCTTCATTATTCAACTGGTCGATATTCGCCATGCTCCGAGTAAAGACGATATTGCGATGTACGATTGGTGCAAGCAAATCGGGCTCCCTACCGTAGTCGTAGCGACGAAAGGTGATAAAATCGCTCGCGGGCGTTGGCTACAGCATACAAAGATCATCCGTCAAAGCCTGAATTTGCGCGGGGATGATACGATCATTGTATTTTCCTCGGAGACAGGTCAAGGCAAGGATGAGCTGTGGGCAGAAATCATGCGTCGTATCCGTGCTGGTGAGGAAATGGCAAGGGAGACGGCTGCCAGGGCAGAAGAGATTGCTCCAGCCAGTGAGTAATTCTTAGACCCAATTCGTCGTGGGGAAGGGAGCATCTAAGTGAGCGGGAGTGCTTGCTTTGCTGTACGTGGTGTGATCGAAGGCTTCTATGGAACACCTTGGACACATGAAGAGCGGCTGGATATGATCGACTTTTTACACCGATATGATTACAACGCGTATTTCTACGCTCCCAAAGATGACGAGTATCTGAGGGAACGCTGGATGAAGCCGCTTCCTGTGAAAGCCAATCAACAGTTAGATGAGCTGATCCAGCGGGCAAAGACTCACAACATGCAGTTTATTTATTGTCTGGGTCCCGGACTTAGCATGGAATATACGAATCGTCAGCACTTGGAGCTGTTAGGTAAGAAGTATCGGGATTTGTATGATCGCGGTGTGCGTTATTTTGCGCTATTGTTCGATGATATCCCCATGCACCTGTTGCATGAGAAAGATGTAGCCGAGTTTGCCCATTTGGCGGAGGCGCATGCCCATACGACGCTTTATGTGTGGGATTTGATACGCAGCTGGGGCGATCCAGTCAAGCTGGTTGTCTGTCCTACACAATACAACGGGATAGGAAAAGAAGCGTATATCATGTACCTCGGCAAGCATTTACCTCCAGAAATCGATTTGTTCTGGACGGGACGATTCGTCTGCTCGCCTTACCTGACGGACGGTGATGCGATTCGCTTTCAAGAGTACACCGGTCATCAGCCATTTTATTGGGACAACTACCCGGTGAATGATTTGGCCATGGCGAACGAACTACATATCGGTCCATTGCGTCACCGTGACCCTGACCTTTGGCAATACGCAGCAGGCTATGTGGCGAATGCGATGTCTAGACCAGAATGCTCGAAGATTCCTTTGATTACGACGGCAGCCTATTTGCGAGATCCGATCGGCTACGACCCTGAGACGGTATGGAAACAAGCTGTCGAGGAAGTAGCGGGACAAAAGGATGCGGATGCTTTCTTCACCTTTGCGAATAACGTGCAAAGCTCGTTTTTATGCGAGGTGGAATCGCCGCTATTGCTAGAAGCGATCCTGACCTTCCGCTTTCATTTCTTGGAAGGAGATCGACAAAAGGCCATTGCGGACTTGACGGCTCTTTTTCAGAAGATGGAGGCGGCGGCAAACAAGCTGTTGGCAGGGATGGCGAATGAGAAGCTTGCAGCAGAAACGAGGCCGTGGGTGGAGAAGTTCCATCTGTGGACCAAAGTCGGTCTGTCGGCAGTCGCTCTCATCGATCATGGGACAAGAGGGCGAATGCCACAAGCAGTCTATCACTTGCTCCGCCTCAAACAGTGGCTCAAACGAACGGAGCGTTACCCGCAAGAAGTGTGTGGACCCGTTATGCAGCTTTTTGTGGATGCCGTAATGCTAGAGGTTAAGAAGAGCTCATAAAAAAAGTTCCTAATCCCGCAGGGGAGAAGGAACTTTTTTGCTTTTCGCATCAGGCGGATTCACGACCGTCATTTGGCTTTCTCTGACGGAAATTCCGCACCCATTCTTGAATCGGCAGCTCAGCGAGAATCATGCCGGTGAAAATCAGGAGACATCCGGTTAACTGTCTTCCACTTAATATTTCATAAATAAAGACGTAGGAGGTGACTGCAGCAAATACGGGCTCCAAAGCGAAAATGAGAGCGACCCGCGTCGAGCTGGTTTGCTTTTGCAAGGCCGTTTGCGCGAGAAAGGCCAGTGCCGTGGCGAAAATAGAAGTGACGATCAAACCAAAGGCCACCTCGGGTATGAACAAAATCGCCGGATCAAAAGCACGACTCCAATCCTCAAAGAAAAAGGCGTACAGCCAGCTCATTACAGCTACTGTGCCTAATTGCGTGATGGCAAGGGGCAATGCTGCAAAACGAGGTGCGTATTTACCGGTAAAGACGATTTGCATGGCGAAGCAGATGGCAGCGACGAAGATCAGAGCATCACCGAGATTAAAGAAGAATGACTGGTTCTGCGTTAGCAAATACAAGCCGAATGCTGCCAGAATCACACCGAAGATAGCGAAAGGCTTGACGCGCTCACGCAAGAGCAAAAACGAGAAGAGCGGCACCAATACGACGGCTAATCCAGTGATAAAGCCAGCTTTGGACGGCGAAGTATACAATAGTCCTACGGTCTGTAAGGCGTATCCCAGACAGAGCCAAAAGCCGAGAATGACGCCTGCACGAAGCAGTGGCCCTCTCCATTCAGAGGTTTGCCCACGATGACGATTGCGGATGAAATAGATGATCAATAAAAATAGCGCAGCAATGGTAAAACGAACAGCGTTAAACGTATTGGGAGGCAGCGATGCGATTGCCTGCTGTACGATCAAAAACGTAGTTCCCCAGATAACTGCGACGAGGAGCAGCGTTATATCTGCCATCCAAGGTTTTCTCAAAGCTTCTTTCCTCTCCTTTCTGACATTTTCACAATTTTTCTTCGGTTTTCATGTATAGGCGACATCATAAGGGATTCCCGGAAGGAACGCAAGCGGATTATATAGGATAAACGCAAAGTGCGCTCCGTTAAAAAACTTTTCACAATTACTCCTATCCGATTCGGGACATAATGATATAATAATAGTGCATTTTACATATGCCGCTAACAGGTTTGTTATTCTGGGAGGACATTATGGATATTCTTTTGCTGGGTTTAAACTATAAAACAGCTCCTGTCGAAATTCGCGAAAAGTTTACATTCAGCGACGATGGGACAGCACGCGCTCTTCATCTACTCTCCCAGACGAAGAGTATCGCAGAATGTATCATCCTGGGGACGTGCAACCGGACGGAAATTTACGTCGTTTGCGACCAGGCAAATATAGGCCGAGACTATACCCGCCGTTTTTTGGCTGAATGGTTCGGCGTGGAGAAAGAACAATTTAAGGATCATCTCTATATAAAAGAGAACGAACAGGCAATCGAGCACTTGTTCCGCGTCTCTTCCGGTCTTGATTCGATGGTAATGGGAGAAACACAAATCCTCGGACAAGTCCGGGATGCGTTCCTGTTGGGGCAGGAGCATCAAACGACAGGGACTGTCTTCAACACCTTGTTCAAGCAAGCGATCACGTTTGCCAAGCGTGCCCATACAGAGACAGCGATTGGACAAAATGCGGTTTCTGTTAGCTACGCTGCTGTCGAACTGGGGAAAAAGATCTTCGGTTCCTTTGCAGGGAAGTCTGTCCTGATCGTCGGAGCGGGCAAAATGAGCGAGCTGACCGCCAAGCATCTGCACGCAAATGGATCGGAACGCGTCATGGTTGCCAATCGTACATTGGAGCGAGCGCAGCTTTTGGCAGAGAAGTTCAAGGGTGACTCCTGTACGATGGAGCAGCTGCCTGAGGCACTGCTCACAGCAGACATCGTCATCAGCTCGACCGGAGCGACAGGTTATGTCCTCGGTAAAAAAGAACTGGCTCCGATCATGAAACAACGAAAGCATCGTCCGTTGTTCATGGTGGATATCGCAGTTCCTCGCGATCTGAATCCTGACTTGCATGATCTTGATAACGTATTTTTATATGATATTGACGATCTGGAAGGCATCGTTGCGAGTAATGTTGCGGAACGTTCTCGTGAAGCGGAACGTCTGGATGTCATGATTCAAGAAGAGATCGTGGCATTCACGACTTGGTACCAAACGCTTGGCGTAGCACCACTGATCGCTGCACTGCGTGACAAGGCAAACACGATCCAAAGCGAAGCGATGCGAAAAATCGAAAACAAGCTGCCAAACTTGTCTGAGCGGGAGATGCACATCATCCGCAAGACAACCAAGGGCATTGTCAATCAACTGTTGCACGATCCGGTCGTACGTTTAAAAGAAATGGCAGCTACCAAAGATGGGGAAGAAGTACTGGATATTTTCGAGAAAATGTTTGCGTTGGAGGAGATCCTGGAGCGAAAAGAACAGGAAGCAATCTGGGCTAACGATAAAAATAAACAGACATCTTCTTCTCGGGAGCAAGTATTGGTTTCCCGGTTCCCTGACTAAGCTGACCTGACCTGACAATCTATCTGCTACTAGAGGTTGTTCAAAAAGTCGTCTTTTGATCACGAAGTAGCTCAGAAAGCTAATACAAGCCGACTTTTTGAACACGCACTGTTAGAAACCGATTGGGAAAGTGGGGGAGAGAGTGCATGGCCGAGGTGAGATGGATCTACGACTTGACGATCTTTCTCTACGCTGCAAGTGTTCTCTTCTATTTTAACGACTTCTTGCAAAGCAACCGGAAAGTCAATCGTCTGGCTTTCGGGTTGCTTGTTGTCGTTTGGGCCTTGCAAACCGCATTTTTTGTCTCGCAAGCAGTCATGAAGGGGTATTTTCCAGTCATTACGCTGTTTGAGACACTCTTTTTTTATTCATGGGTGCTGGTAGGCTTGTCGCTTGCCATTCACTATTTTTTTCGGATTGATTTGCTGGTTTTTTTTACCAATATTATCGGGTTTGTCGTGCTCGTTATGTCGATGTTTTTACCGGAAACGCCGATTGAGGCTGTATCGAGCATTTTGACCTCTGAACTATTGTTGACGCATGTGACACTGGCCATGTTCAGCTACGGGGCGTTCTCGCTCTCGATGATTTTCTCGGCCATGTACTTGCTCCAGCACAAAATGCTCAAGGGAAGACGGTGGTCACCGTTGCTCAGGCGTTTGCCTAGCCTCGATCAATTGGAAGGCTACGCGTACCGAATGAACATGCTGGGTGTACCAATGCTCTTGCTCTCGATTGTATTAGGGATCATTTGGGGTAAAATGGTTTTGCCGGAGAAATTTCTGCTAGATTCAAAAGTAGTGCTCTCCGTGCTGGTCGTTGCGATTTATTCGCTGTGGCTGTACCAGCGCTATCGGGATACGATGCAGATGCGCAGACTCGCGCAGTGGAACGTCGTGGCGTTTTTGTTACTGCTTATCAATTTTTTAGGCTTCACTACTTCTACATTTCACGACTGGTGGTAGGAGCTGTTCATAAGGAGGCTGTCATGGGAAAATGGAAAGTGGGAACGCGTCGCAGCAAATTGGCGCTCACTCAAACGAATTGGGTCGTTGATAAACTGAAGGGGTTCGCACCTGAGGCTGATTTTGAATTGCATGAAATCGTGACGAAAGGCGATCGAATCCTCGATGTGACCTTGTCCAAAGTTGGCGGAAAAGGATTGTTTGTCAAAGAAATCGAGCAATCCTTGTTCGATAAGGAAACCGATTTTGCGGTACACAGCTTGAAGGATATGCCTGCTGAATTGCCAGAGGGCTTGGTAATCGGCGCGATTCCGAAGCGTGTTGATCCTCGAGATGTCCTGCTTTCCAAGGACGGCAAGACGTTGGATGAATTACCACAAGGCGCTTTGGTAGGGACCAGTAGCTTGCGCCGTTCTTCACAGATTCTCGCCTATCGCCCTGATATTCAAATCGAATCTTTGCGTGGAAATATTGATACACGCATGCGCAAGCTTGCGGAAGGAAATTTTGATGCGATCATCCTTGCTGCGGCTGGACTTGAGCGCGTGAATTTTGAAGGGGAAATCTCACAGTTCCTGCCTGTTGAAATCAGCTTGCCAGCAGTCGGTCAAGGTGCGCTTGCCATCGAATGCCGAGCAGACGATGAGGAGACACTCGCTCTCTTGAAGCAGTTTGATGACGCACCGACGCGTTTGGCGGTAACGGCAGAGCGGAGCTTCTTGCACAAGCTCCAAGGGGGCTGTCAGGTGCCGATTGGCGCATATGCGACAGTTGGAGAGAACAATGAAATTACGTTGACCGGAATGGTTGGCTCCCCAGATGGGAAGCAAATGTTCAAAAACACGGCGACTGGCCAGGATCCGTTAACGCTGGGCATTCAAGTAGCAGAAGCACTTCTGGCGCAAGGAGCGGGAGACGTACTTGCGGAAGTATTGCGGGAGAATGAGCAATGATTGTCCACGGATCGCACAAGCCGCTGACTGGCAAGTGCATCATGGTCACCCGGGCAAGAAGTCAAGTTCGCGAGCTCGTTGAACAGATCGAGCGGTTGGGTGGAGAAGCATACGCTTTTCCCCTGCTAAAAATGATGCCGCCGACGGACACTGCCAAGCTCGACGAAGCCATCACCCAGTTGCCAGCATTCGACTGGGTGGTCTTCACGAGTGTGAATGGCGTGCGCTTCTTCTTGGAGCGCATGCGCGAGGTCGGGGTTGGCCTTGAAGGGTTCACTGGCAAAATTGCTGCGGTCGGTCCGAAGACGGCCAAGGCGCTTGAGCATCACGGGCTCGAAGTAGCTGTCATCCCGTCTGATTACGTCGCGGAGGGCTTGCTGTCGAGCTTGTATGATCAGTTGCACCCTGGTCAGCGCGTTCTGCTGCCTCGTGCAGATATTGCGCGCAAGGCATTGCCAAAGGAGTTGGCTCGCTTGGGGCTTGCTGTGACAGAGGTAGACGTGTATCACACTGTTATTGATGCAGAGCACGCTCCAGAAGCAGCGGAAAAGCTACAGCAAGGTCTCATTGATATCATCTTGTTTACCAGCTCTTCAACGGTGACGCATTTCATGGCAACGATGGAGCCCTATGCATCGTTAGACTGGCTTAAGCACGTTCAGATAGCCTGTATCGGACCGATAACGGCAGATACAGCAAAGCAAAACGGACTTTCTGTTCATGCAGTAGCAAGTGAGTACACCGTGGAAGGATTACTAGCAGCTATCATAGAGAATCTGGGAGGGAATCGACATGGCACAAACATTTGACCGTCATCGCCGCCTTCGCAAAAGCGCGGCTATGCGCAATCTGGTGCGGGAGAACCACGTACGGGTGGAAGACTTGATTTACCCGTTGTTCGTAGTGGAAGGAACCGGTATTAAGAACGAGATTCCGTCCATGCCAGGCGTGTATCAGCTCTCCTTGGACACACTGGCCGAAGAGATGAAGGAAATCGTAGCTCTGGGAATTCAAGCTGTTCTGATGTTTGGGGTACCAACACATAAAGACGCATGCGGAACAGAGGCGTACAATGATGATGCGATTACCCAGCAGGCGATGCGTCTGATCAAGGAAGCCCATCCGGAAATGATCGTGATTGCAGATACATGCCTGTGTGAATACACCGACCATGGTCACTGTGGTGTCATTCACGAAGGCGAAGTTGTGAATGATGAAACCTTGAAGCTTTTGGGGCAGACTGCCGTTTCCCAAGCAAAAGCTGGAGCAGATATTATTGCACCTTCCAATATGATGGACGGTTTCGTGATTGCAATCCGTGAAGCTTTGGACGAGGCTGGTTTTGAGCACATTCCGATCATGTCCTATGCGGTGAAGTATGCTTCTGCCTTCTACGGGCCGTTCCGCGATGCGGCAGGCTCCACTCCACAATTCGGCGATCGCAAAAGCTATCAAATGGACGCGGCCAATGCACGTGAAGGTCTGCGCGAGGCAGCTTCCGATGTAAAAGAAGGCGCGGACTTCTTGATCGTCAAGCCAGGTCTTGCCTTCATGGACATGGTTCTTCGTCTGCGTGAGAACTTCAACCTGCCGATCGTGGCTTACAATGTGAGTGCCGAGTATTCCATGGTAAAAGCGGCAGCTTTAAATGGCTGGATCGATGAAGAGCGTATCGTTATGGAAACATTGGTTGGCTTCAAACGCGCAGGTGCAGACATGATCATTACGTACCATGCAAAAGATGTTGCAAAATGGCTGGCGAGGTGAGCACGAGATGAATAGAGAAAAATCTACTCAGTTATTTGCAGAAGCACAGCATTACATACCAGGCGGAGTAAACAGTCCGGTTCGTGCGTTTAAGAGCGTAGGAGGCAATCCTGTTTACATCGAAAAAGGAGAAGGCTCCCGCATTTTTGATGTAGATGGAAACAGCTACATTGACTACATCGGCTCGTGGGGTCCGTTGATCTTGGGTCATGCGCACCCGCGTGTCCTTGCAGCGATTACGGAAGTAGCTGCGCTTGGAACCAGCTTTGGTGCACCGACTGAGCGGGAAACAGAAATGGCAAAGCTCGTTTGTGAGATCGTGCCATCTGTCGAAGTCGTGCGCATGGTAAACTCCGGTACAGAGGCGACGATGAGCGCTCTGCGCCTCGCGCGTGGCTATACCCGACGCAACAAAATCATGAAGTTCGAAGGCTGCTACCACGGTCATGCCGACAGCCTGTTGATCAAAGCTGGTTCCGGTGTGGCTACATTAGGACTTCCAGACAGCCCAGGCGTACCAGAAGGAACAGCACACAACACGATTACGGTTCCTTACAATGATCTGGAAAGTGTCAAACTGGCATTTGAAGCGTTTGGCGATGATCTGGCAGCAGTTATTGTGGAGCCAATCGGCGGCAACATGGGGGTTGTTCCTCCACAGCCAGGCTTCCTCGAAGGGCTGCGTGAAATTACGGAGAAACATGGGACACTGCTCATTTTCGATGAAGTCATGACTGGCTTCCGTGTAGCATTGGGCGGTGCACAAGAGCTGTACGGCATTACTCCGGATTTGACAACGATGGGAAAAGTCATCGGCGGTGGCTTGCCAGTAGGTGCATACGGCGGCAAACGGGAGATCATGCAGCAAGTGGCTCCAGCAGGGCCAATCTATCAGGCAGGGACGCTGTCAGGAAATCCTTTGGCGATGGCTGCTGGTTTGACTACCTTGCAAGAGCTCAGCAAACCAGGTGCTTACGAGCGCTTGGAGAAGATGTCCGCTCGTTTGGCTGAAGGCTTGGCTGACAATGCTAAGAAGCTGGGCATTCCGCACACGCTCAATCGCGTAGGCTCCATGGTTTGCCTGTTCTTCACAGAGACGCCGGTGATCAACTATGAAACAGCGAAAACATCCGATCTGGAGCGTTTCTCAGCATACTTTAGCTATCTGCTGGAGGAAGGCGTCATGATCCCGCCGTCCCAGTTTGAGGGTATGTTCGTTTCCTTGGCTCATACGGATGAAGATATCGAACGGACGATTGAAGCAAGCTACCAAGCGATGAAAAAAGCGTTTGAATAAAGAATGAAAAGAAGAAAGCACTTCCTTGCTGATGCGGGAGGTGCTTTTTTTGACTTTTAGCAGGATTTTCCTATCTCCTGTCAAAATACGAAGGAAAATGCCGATGAATGAGGTGGAGAGATGGAAGGGACGATTGTTCACGTACCGCAAAAACATCTGATTGGGCTTAGCTTCTCCGGTTCTTTTCCGATGCTTGTCGAGTACATGCCCAAACTATGGGAGACTTTTTTGAAACGTCAGGATGAGATTCCTCTCGTGATTTCACCAGATGTACGCTACGACATCAGCGACGAGAATCGGACGCACCAAATGTATACCGAGTACATTGTGGTGGAGGTAGAGCGTTTTGAGCATATCCCTGAGGGCATGGTGGGGTTCACCATCCCAGCGAAGACATACGCTCGTTTTACTCACACAGGACCGATGGAACAGGTCCAAAACACATACCACAGTCTGTTTGGCTGGCTCAACGAGAATGGTCATCAAGTGAACGAGCAAGCTCTTCGCATGGAGCGCTACGACCAGCGGTACGTTCCCTCTGTGCATGAGTCTGCTCGCGTCGACAATGCGTATGAAATTTTTATCCCGCTTCGGTAAAAAACAAGTAAACAACACCTACTTTGCACGAGCAAGAGGTGTTGTTTTTGATGTCAATCCATTTGCTTGTCCAAGAAGCGTGCCAGTTCACCCATGACAGACTGAAGCACTTGAAGGGAATCATCGACGCAGAGATCGACATCAAGGGAGTGCTTGGCGTTTTGCGGGAGATGGAGCTGGAGGTTCGGTTTGGATGTGGCAAGCTGATCAACCACATCCTGGTTGTAGTAATGATCGGCAGTACCTGAGACAAGGAATACTTGTTGGGTAAGATTTAGTAACTCCGCATGAAACATGTCCTCAGCCAGCAATGGAGTCAACAGGATAGCTGATGATCGGGCAAAACGAGATTCCTTGAGTAATCCGCATATAATCGGCACCGTACCGAGTGACTTCCCGAGGAAGAAAACTCGTTCATACTCGTGAACATCCAGCACACGTGAAACAACGGTTTGCATCTCCTCGCTAATCCAAGCACTTCGTTCACCGAATGAGCGATTCCATAAATCCGTATTTTCTCGTCCGTAATTTGCATGTACATGGACCAGATCGATCTGTTTGTTCAAAAAAAGCATGGTAGAATAATACAGATACGGCCTGTCGAACGAATAGCTGGCTCCGGGAAAGAAAAAACAGACGGAGCGAGATGGCGTCTGATTTGCCTGAATGTGCGTGTACGTCATTTCTCTGCCGTCCCTGACGATCACGGAACCTGTTTTTGGGTATACCATCTACTAGCTACACCTCTTTCATGTTCTTTGGAACAAGGGTTATTTTCCAATCCTAAGGGTCAGTAGCACTTCTTGACAAGAAGTAAACAAACAATAAAGGAGTATGACTGATGAAAAAGGAAGTCCAACTAAGTAACGGCATCAAAATAGCCTATGTAGAAGAAGGAACGGGGGAATCGCTTGTTTTGATCCACGGTTTTTGCGGGAGCTCAGCTTACTGGCATAAGCTAGTGCCGCTCTTGTCTAAAACGCATCGTGTCATTGCGATCGATTTGCGTGGTCATGGAGACAGCTCGGCGCCTGATGAACCGTATTCGATCGAGCGCTTTGCAGACGATCTGGCTTTGCTTGTAGAGGAGCTTGGTTTAGCGAAGATTCATCTGTTTGGACATTCGCTCGGTGGCTATGTGACCTTGGCATTTGCAAATCAATACGCGGACAAACTGGCGAGCTTTGGCTTGGTCCATTCGACGCCATATCCGGATGACGACGCTGCCAAAGCCAATCGGGATAAAGGCGCAGACAACATCCGCCAAAATGGAATGGAGCCGTTTATCAAAGCCCTCGTACCGAAGCTGTTCGCACCTTCCCATATCGACACGATGAGAGAAGAAGTCCAGCTGGCAAAAGAAATTGGCTTTGCGACGAGCCCGGTTGGAGCCGTCCAAACATTAATCGCTATGCGTGATCGAGTGGATCGCAATCATGTGCTGCAAGAAACGACATTACCTGTGCTATTAGTCGCAGGAACAGAGGATCAGATCATTCCTGCTAAAAAAACTTTTACAGTAGATAAAAATAACGTCGAACAAGTGCTGTTGCCTGATGCTGGGCATATGGGCATGGTTGAATCGCCAGAGAAAATGGCAGAAGCCTTCAAGAGCTTTCTAAACAGAAACTAAACAAATATCACACCATAGTCCTAGCAGATTTTGCTATAATGAAAACGTTATCCTATTTATTTATACATAGACGAGAGGGGAAATTATCATGAAAAAGGCACGTCGGATTACGATGACGGCGTTTGCATCTGTTGTATTTGCATCGCTGATGTCTTCCTCAGCATTTGCAGCACCCTTGCATCCCGTACAGCACGTTGACTGGATGGTGAAAAAGGCAATTGTATCAGCGGGTCAAAATGGCGATCTTGCTTTGGATCGTGCCGTGACTCTCGCAGAAGCGACTGTTGTTTTCTCCAAATTGAAAGAGGTAAAAGTGGGAGCTGCCGCTAAAGGTGCTCATTGGTCTACCCCTTACTTTGACTGGGCAAAGAGCAAAGGTGCTCTTACTCAAGATGACTATAAAAACCCTGCGCAAGCGGTAACATCTGCGAAGCTTACACAAATGGCTGACAAACTGGGCTACAAAGTGAAGCTCGACAACAAGGCGACTGTCACGCGCGGTGAATTTTTCCAGGCATTGGGTGATGCGGCTACCACACATGTAACGATTGCCCATACCAACGATACACACGGTCATATTCAAGAAGACAAGAACCAAAAAGAATTCGGCTTTGCTAAAATCGCAACCTTGCTCAAGGAATGGCGTGCAGAGAACGAAAACTTCTTGCTCTTGGACGCTGGTGATACCTTCCAAGGTACCGTTTTCGTGAACCAATTCAAAGGCGAATCTGTTGTTCCGATCCTCAACAGCCTTGACTACAACGTAATGGCTGCAGGTAACCACGAGTTTGACTTCGGTTATGAGCAACTGCTCAAGCTGCGTGACATGCTCGAGCATCCAGTTATCTCTGCTAACGTATTTAAGTCAGATGGAAAAGAATTGCTGCCACCTGTTTTCAAAGCAGAGATTGGCGGGAAGAAATTCGCCTTTGTTGGTTTCGTAGCGGAAGACACACCTGTATTGACTCACCCTGACAACGTAAAAGGGCTGACATTTAAAAACCCGGTAGAAGTGGCAAAAGCACTTGTACCTGAGCTGAAAAAAGAAGCAGATCACGTGATTGTTGTTTCCCATATCGGCGTGAACGTAGACCGTGAAATCGCGAAAAACGTTCCTGGCATTGACCTGATCGTTGGTGGTCACTCCCATACTCCGCTGAAAGAACCTGAACTCGTAAACGGCACATACATCGTACAAGACTGGGAGTACGGTAAGTCTCTCGGACGCGCTGACCTCTACTACCTCGGAAAAGAACTGGTAGCATTCAGCGGCGGTTTGAAAGAGTACGATGAAGCAGTTGTGGCTGATCCAGATGTAGATAAGATGGTTAAAGAAATCGTGAGCAAAATCGATACGGTTATGAATGTTGTCATTGCGAAATCCGAAGTGCCACTCGATGGTGACCGTGCACTGGTACGTACGAAAGAAACAAACGTTGGTAACCTGATCACAGATATCATGCTGGAGCGCACGAAGTCCATCAAAGGCTATGAGGCAGATGTAGCACTGGCGAACGGCGGTGGAATTCGTACACAGCTGCCAGCAGGCGATATCACGAAAAAAGGTCTGTACACGCTCCTGCCATTCGAGAACAATACACTGGCAGTCGTAGAAGTAACAGGCGAAGAGCTGAAGCAAGCCCTCGAAAACGGCGTGAGCAAGGTAGAAGAGGGAGCAGGACGCTTCCCGCAAGTGAGCGGCATGAGCTTCACGTACAACCCATCCAAGCCAGCTGGTGAGCGCGTAGTAGAAGTAAAAGTTGGCGACAAGCCGCTTGACCTGACGAAAACGTATAAATTGGCAACGATCGACTTCCTGGCAGCAGGTGGAGATGGTTACGAATCGTTGAAAAAGCCATTCTTCAACACAGGCCTGTCCATGTACAGCATTGTGGAGGAAGGTCTGGTCAAGCGTAAAACTGTCAATCCAAAAGTAGAAGACCGCATTGTTGAAGTGAAAAAATAAGGTCTGACCGGACAGGGGTGGAGAAAAACCTCCCTGTCCGTCTTTTATTATGAAGTACCTTGCAATATAGAGTAGCCATTTGGTAAGCTTTTACATGGGTGATGTTGATGAACGTACAGTTTAAAAAAGGGGTTCTGGAGCTGTGTGTTCTCGTCTTGACAGCTAAGCAGGACAGATACGGATACGAACTAGTTGCGAGCATCTCTGAAAAATTCCATATCTCTGAAGGAACAGTTTACCCCTTGCTTCGCCGATTGACCCAGGAAGGATTTTTTACGACCTATTTGGCGGAATCACAAGAGGGACCCCCACGGAAATATTACCAGCTGACAAATCGCGGACGTCAATACATGAATGACCTTATCTTGGAGTGGCGAATATTTAACCGCGGGGTAAATGAGATCATAGAGGAGGGACTCGGATATGACAAGGCGTGAGTTTATGGATGAGTTAAATGCATTACTTAGCGCTTTGCCCGATAAAGAACGCTTAGACATCCTTGCCGATTATACAGAGCATTTTCTCTCGGGTATGAATCAAGGGAAGACGGAGCACGAAATTGCGGAAGGATTGGGAAGTCCGAAGCTAGTGGCACGCGAGCTTTTGGCTGGCTACCGAATTGATCAAGCTCAGTCCACTGCATCGGTAGGGAATATGACGAGAGCGATTGTCGCGACGATCAGCTTGGGTTTTTTCAATCTCGTCTTTGTTTTGGGGCCATTTCTAGGCCTGATCGGTATACTGATGGGGTTGTATGCGATGACTGCGGCACTGTTGGTCGCGCCAGTCGGAATATTCCTGGATTACGGGATTCCTGCTCCATCTCAAGAGCGACTTTTCTTGTTATTCTCAAGCATGGTTTCCGTAGGCTTGGGGGGTATGCTTGCCATCGGCTTGCTGCGATTGACAAAATGGCTGTATCGCCAGTTCTTGCGTTATCTCCAGTTCAACGTAAAGATGATCAGGGGGAAATAAGATGCGAAATTTAGGGAAAAGACTCTTTGGCATAAGTCTTCTTTTATTCATCATCGGTGTATGTGGAATCATCTGGCTCTTTACAAAGCAAGAAAATTTCTCCTTTTCGTTAAAACAAGTGAATGAAGAGCGCGTGATCGAACAAGAGGTTAAAGCGATTGAGGTGCGGACGGAAGCATCTGATGTGGAAATCTTGGCAAGCAAGCAATCAAAAGCGAGCGTACGGATGGTCGGGGAAGTATCTGAACAACAACAGGAGCGACTGGAGTTTCGGAGTGTAATCTCACCAGATGGTACGCTGCTCGTAGAACTGCGTGAACGTCCTCACGTCAATATGTTTTACCCTCGCAATGGGAAGGTAAAGCTGGAGCTCTTCCTGCCGGAAAAGGTGTATGAAAACGTCCAGCTTGAAACGATGACAGGGGATATCAAGAGTGGAATGCTGCATGCAAAGAACACGAAAATATCCACCGGCAATGGAGATGTGAACGTGTCGGGTTATGAAGGAGAAGCGCTTGACGTCCAGACAGCTACAGGAGATATCAATTTGGCGAATGTTCGCTCGGCCGTTGCCATTGTAAGCTCTACTGGCGAGATTGATAAACTGACAATGCCAGAGCTGACCCATGACGTTTCCATCCGAACGGATACGGGGGATATTCGAGTGACGGTAGCCAAGGAGCCTATTGCAGCACAGCTGGATGTGACGACAGATACAGGTTCCATCGAAACCACCTGGTCGAACCTTACCTATGAAAAAGACGAGGAATACAGAGTGAAGGCATCGGTTGGATCGGGTGGACCCAAAATGACTGTACGAAGTTCTACTGGGGACGTTCGCATTCAATAGGAGAAGTTTGGAAACAATGGTGGATAGGATTGGAAACGGAAGAAACGAAAAGATTTTGACACAAAAGAGACATTCCTTGTCGAATGACGAATGGTATCATATTGAAGGAAACATAATTGTGCAAAGCGAGGTTTATTCATGACCGCAAAAACTTTTAACGATACGTTTTTGAAAGCATGTCGCGGTGAAGCGACAGAGCATGTTCCGGTTTGGTACATGCGTCAGGCGGGGCGTTATCAGCCAGAATACCGCGCCATCCGCGCGAAGCATAGCTTTTTTGAAATGAATTACATACCGGAAGTTTGTGCGGAAGTGACACGTCTGCCCGTTGAGCAACTGGGTGTTGACGCTGCAATCTTGTTTGCAGACATCATGACGCCACTAAAACCGATTGGCGTAGATGTGAATATCGAATCGGGGATTGGTCCTGTAATCGCAAACCCAATCGAATCCTTGAAGGATGTTGAGCGTCTGCTTGAGCTCGATCCGGAAACACATGTGCCGTACATACTTGAATCCATTAAGATCTTGCGTCAGCAATTATCTGTTCCATTAATCGGTTTCGCAGGGGCACCATTTACACTGGCTAGCTATTTGATCGAAGGCGGCCCTTCCAAGCACTATCATAAGACAAAAGCATTCATGTATACCGAGCCAGTTGCTTGGCAGGCGCTGATGGAAAAACTGGGCGATATGACGATTACCTACCTCAAAGCGCAAATTAAAGCAGGTGCGCAAGCTGTTCAAGTATTTGATTCGTGGGTCGGTGCATTGAATGACGAAGATTACCGCGAGTACATTACACCAGTCATGACCCGTATCTTCAACGCACTAAAAGATACTGGTGTGCCAACGATCTATTTTGGTATCGGCGCTGGTCATCTTTTGATGGATTGGAACCGCTTGCCTGTTGATGTGGTTGGTCTGGACTGGCGTACTTCGATTACAACTGCTCGTGAAATGGGTGTGACGAAGACGCTGCAAGGCAATTTGGATCCAACGCTTCTACTGGCCCCGTGGGAAAAGCTCGAAGCAAAGGCGAAGGAAATTTTGGATGAGGGCACAAAACAGCCAGGCTTCATTTTCAATCTGGGACACGGTGTATTCCCAGACGCTAAAGTAGAAACGCTGCAACAACTCACGAAGTTCATCCATCGTTACAAAAGGGACATCTAATCAGGAGGGGCGCTTACATGTCAAAGCAGAAGATTGGACTCTTGTTAATGGCGTATGGAACGCCACGCAGTCCTGAACAGATTGAACCATACTATACGCACATTCGCCGTGGTCGTAAGCCACCACAAGAACTGCTCGATGATTTGATGGCGCGTTACGAGGCTGTAGATGGATTGAATCGATTTGCAGACATTACAGATGAGCAAGTGCGCGCGCTCGAGCAGGAAATGAACAAACGCTACCCAGACCGTGAATTTGTAGGGTACCTTGGTTTGAAGCATATCGCTCCGTTTGTCGAAGACGCAGTAGAGCAAATGAAACGCGATGGAATTACGGAAGCGATCAGTCTTGTTCTGGCGCCTCATTATTCCAGCTACAGCGTCAAAGAATACAATGGACGAGCACAAGAGCATTCCGCTGCAATTGGCGGCCCTGTTATCCACAGCATTGAGAGCTGGTATCTGGAACCAGGCTTCATCGGATATTGGGCGGACGCTATTCAAGAGACGTTTGCCGCGATGACGGATGAAGAGCGTGGACAAGCAGTCGTAATCTTCTCCGCTCACAGCCTGCCAGAAAAAATCTTGAAGTCAGGTGATCCGTACCCAATGCAACTGGAAGAGACAGCAAAGCTCATTGCCGAGCAAGCAGGGATCACTTCCTATGCAATCGGATGGCAAAGCGCAGGAAATACACCTGATCCGTGGTTGGGACCAGATGTACAGGATTTGACCAGAGAGCTGTACGAAGCAAAAGGCTACCAAGCATTTGTTTACTGTCCGGTTGGATTTGTTGCGGAGCATTTGGAAGTTCTGTTTGATAATGATGTGGAATGCAAAGCGGTTACAGATGAGCTAGGGGTACATTACTATCGTCCAGCGATGCCTAACGCCAGAGCTGCGTTCATTTCCTGTCTGGCTGATGCAGTCGGAAAGAAGCTGGCGAATTAGGGGATCGATCATATGAGCGATAATACCTATCATATTACAATTATAGGCGGCGGCATAACAGGGTTGGCCGCTGCTTTTTACTTACAAAAGGAAATCGAAGCAAAAGGCTTGCCCATCCGTTTTCGACTGCTTGAAGAGCAGGGACGACTTGGTGGGAAAATTAAGACATGGCGTCACGAAGGATTTGTCATTGAGCAAGGTCCCGATTCGTTTCTCGAGCGGAAGACAAGCGCGGCTGAGCTGGCAGTGGACTTGGGGCTTGGGGATGATCTCGTTCGCAACAGTACAGGCCAAGCTTATATTTGGCATCAGGATCGCCTAAAGGCTATACCAGAAGGAGCGGTCATGGGTGTACCGACAAAGGTCATGCCTTTTGTCACGACCGATCTCATTTCTTGGCCGGGCAAGCTTCGGGCTGCTTTGGATCTCGTTCTTCCTGCCTCAAAAGGAGGCGGCGATATCTCCGTGGGTGACTTTTTTCGGCGTAGGCTAGGTAATGAAGTTATTGATAATCTTATAGCGCCCTTATTGTCCGGTGTCTACTCAGGGGATCTCGACAATCTCAGCTTGCTTTCGAGTTTTCCTCAATTCGCTAAAATGGAAGAGCAGCATCGCAGCTTGATTGTAGCGATGAAGCATTCGCGC
This sequence comes from Brevibacillus sp. RS1.1, assembly GCF_013284365.1. NCBI lineage: Bacteria > Bacillati > Bacillota > Bacilli > Caryophanales > Paenibacillaceae > Brevibacillus > Brevibacillus sp. RS1.1. The sequence goes on along the minus strand of NZ_JABSVA010000002.1, from coordinate 259,255 downwards.
CCGCAAGCAAAAACGCAGGGAAAGCCAAAAGGCATCTTCCTGACGTTGAAAAACGGCTTGCAGTCTTTTGTTGAGGCAATCGAGAAGAGCTTGCCTGAAGAAGTCATCTCGAAGAATACTGGTGTCAAAGAACTGGTGAAACGGCCAGACGGGAAGTACACCTTGGTATTGAAAAATGGAGAAACGCTAGAGACGGATACGGTGCTGTTTACCATACCACATGCTGTGGCAGAGCCATTGTTCCGTCCGTATGTACAAGTTCCTACCTTGCCACAAGCGAAGCCGCATATGGTGGCAACCATCGCGATGGCGTTTCCAGAGTCAGCCATTGATTTAGGGATGGAAGGGACAGGATTTATTGTACCGCGGAATTCTGGCGCAAAAATTACGGCGTGTACGTGGGCTCATCGCAAATGGCCGCATACGACGCCGAAAAACAAAGCCTTGCTGCGTAGCTTTATAGGGAGAGCAGGAGAGCAATCCTTCATGGAGCAGACGGACGAGGAAATTTTGGAGGTTGTCCTCCGCGATCTGCGCAAGATCATGACGATTCGAGCAGAGCCGGATTTTTATAATGTATCACGCTTGCAAAATGCCATTCCATATGTTGTTGGACATCAGGCTTGGGTGCAGGATGTGAACAATCAATTAAAAGAAAAACTCCCTGGTGTTATCGTGGCAGGTGCGTCGTACAGTGGCGTAGGTGTACCAGATTGTATTGATCAGGGGAAAAAAGCAATAGCAGAATGGATAGCGTCAGTAAAACCGGGGAGATAGATAACCCCGGTTTTTCCTTTTTTTTCGGTGCTAAACGGCTCGTCCTGTCCATATAGTATAGGGAAATGTCCTGCACTTGAAAGGAGGAGCACGAATGGCATTACAGGATGGGCAACTCTCTTTTGCCATCAAGGAGACCATTTTCCTCTCATCCGATAGAGCTGGAATAGGTGAATTGCAAGAGCTGGAATTGGTTCCAGATGTGGAGGTGCTGGAAAACGATTCCTACATCTCGATCACGGGTTGCTTGCAATTAGTAGGGAAGTACGAGCCAATCAGGGAAGCCGCAGAAGCAACAGGCGGCGAAGGAGAATCGCTGGTTGAGGCCATGACTTTTACTCCCTTTCGCCAGGAAGCATCGGATCAAGCCTTTTATGGCTGGGAGGAACAGATCGGTCATCGCATTCCGTTGAATATCACCATTCCATTGGATCGGATTACGGAGATCGGCGACATCTACGCGATTGTGGACAGCTTTGACTACAAACTGGAATCACCACATCAAATGCTAATCGATGCCGATCTGAAGATTTTAGGGATAGTCCTTGGGAATCGAAATGAACAAGCAGAGCAAATCGAAACGCAGGCTGCCGGTCCAGACCAAGAAGCATGGGAATACACCTTCGCTGCTGGGGATGATGGGCAAGAATATACGGAGCAGACGTCCCTCGATGACATTGATCAAAAGCTGAGTGCGCTGGAGGAGGAATTGGAGCGGCAGGCATTGCCAGCATCCTATGAATCAACCGAATCTCCTTCCATGTTCGATACCCCGGCTATTGCTCAATCCAATGAAGATGAATACTACGAGCAATATGGGGATGTACTGGAAGTGGCTCAGCCCGATCCACCAGAGTCTTGGGAGACTGCTCCGATTTCGTATGACTTCGATTCCCAACAAACTGCTTTGTACGATTCTTCTGACTCCTATTCCGAGCAGCCGGTATTGGCAGATGAGCAAGAACAGATGAGAGAAATAGCCGAAAAAGAACAAGGACATGAGGAGCCAATACTGGCTCTACACGATCAACAGGCAATCGGATACCAACCAGTTTCTAATGAACCTACTGGCTCATCAGTCGAAGCAGAGTCACAGGAAGCTGTGCAAGAAGCGGTGGAAGCTAGTGTAGTATCTGAGCCAGAACCTGAGCAAGAAGCAGAACCAGTCGTTGCAGAAGCAGTCGTAGCAGAACCAGAGGCTGCCGCGGAAGATGTAGAAGTACGAGTGGCGATTTCAGGGAAACCCTCCAAGGAAGAAAAAAGTAGCGTGAACATTACTTCCATCTTCTCTCAAGCGAGTCGTGCTAAACAGGAAGCGATGGCGCAGGAGGCGGAATCTTCATCTAGCTCTTCACGATATGGGTCTGCGGCGAATGCCAGCCCTTCTACGGTGGAGGCCATGCAGAATCTCACATCGTTTGTCCGGAAAAAAGAAGAGCGCTCCAGTCAGCTGAAAATGTGCATTATTCAGCGCGATGAGACGTTAGAGCATATTTCACAGCGATACTCCTTGCCAGTTTCCAAAATCGTGGAAGTAAACCGATTAACTTCTGAGCAGCTCGTAGCAGGGCAGATTCTGTACATCCCACAATAGAGGAGTGGGGGACCGTGGATAAAATTGATCTCTCCGAGGTTTGCCAGCAATATCGAGCCCGCGTAATCCGGATTACGCCCCTTGATGATTGCTATTTATTGGAGACAAACCGGGGCCCCAAAGAACTCCACGTTTGGCCGCGTGTAGATGTGATGCGCTGGTCGTTTGCCTGGCGCGAACGACTGGCTCGTCAGGGGTTTCGAGAAGTGGAGCGGTTTATTCGGACGAGAGACACCAAGCCATTTTTGATTTTGGGCAAACGCGGTGTTACCATGACGGACCACCACAGACAAATCGAAGACTATCAGCCTGGCCAGGACACTGCGAGGCAATGCGGACGGGTGATCGCGATGATGCATCAGTCTCAGCAGGAGAGTCCTTTACTGTCCGGAAGTGATTTGCTCAAGCAGGAAAAGCAGCAAGTAGAAGAAAAAGGAAGACGTGCCAAAGAGCTGGTCGAATCATTTCGAGCCAAATATGAGAGGAATTCTAAGGAAAATCGTTGGGTTTCGGAACTCATGACCCCTATGCTGCAAAGAATGGACCGTTCCGCTACGATGTTGGCCCATGAGCGAATTACCACGGAGGCAGTCGCTGTATCCCATCGGGACCTTTTGCGTAACAACTGGGGATTGATAAACGGGAAGCTGTACTTGAGAGGCTTCTTCAGACCGGTCATATCAGTCCAGCAACGCGACGTTGCCACCTTTTTGCGCGATCATTTTTTAACCCATAAGGATTTGAAGCAGATAGACGCTTTTTTTGACGGCTATGAAGAAATCAAGCCCCTTACCTATGGAAATTATTCGTTGATACTAGCCTTTATGGCTCGTCCCCGTGAACTGTACAGGGGTATCGAATCCTACGTGAAACGTGTATCACTGAATCAAGAAGCGTCGATCGCTGGTATTGAGCACGCCTTGCAGAGCCAACAATCTGTTGACTTGCTACTTCGACATATTGCAGAGCGGGCCGAGCGTTCGAGGAGGGAGGGAGTCTATGAGTCGGTATGATGACATTGCTCCTTTGTTCAAAGAGTATGACATGTATGCCCAGAGCATTGACGTTTTAAAGGAGCCAAATGTTTTTAAGGCGACGACTCCCTACGGCTCCTTCGTATGCAAACGAGCGCAAGTACCCGCGCAACGTCTTGTTTTCGTCAGCGATATGCTGCGCCAATTGCAGCACCGCGGATGGGATGGGGCTGTTCCTTTTACGTATACGAAATACGATGATCCTTTTGTTCAACAGGGTAGCACTGCCTATTATGTAACCCCCTGGCAGCCAGGGAGTGAGGAATGGGCCGAGCAACCCTTGTCTTGGGCGCCCCCTGCCTTGGAACGTTTGGCGGAGCTTCATCATTTGACACAAAACTATCGCTACGATGACCCTAGACAGGTAGAGCCGCTTGTCGACTCCTTGCTGAACCGCTGGCAATATTGGCAAGAACAAATGAATAAGGCGGCAACTCTTGCGCAGGAGCGCAAATACCCTTCTCCTTTTGATCTGGTGTTTTTGGCAAATAAGGAGTTTATTGAGGAAATGGCCCAAACAGCGACAGACTTATTGACCGATTGGCGAGAACGTCATGAGACACATGCTCATTTTCGCTTATCGTTGATCCATGGTAACCCGAATCCAGAGCATGTTGTGCCAGATCGATCGGGAAAAGGACGGCTGCTTAATTTTGATCGTGCCAGTTTTGATACACCAGTACGCGATTTGACGCTGTTTTATCGCACTTATTTTCAAATGGCGGGCGATGAGGTTGGGGCTTCTCAACTATTCCATCGCTACGCCGAGATATTTCCGCTGCAACCGGAAGAAATTGAACTGATGGCTTCGTTTCTGTCCTATCCGGAGAGGATCATGAGGGACCTGGATATTTACTATCATCATCCCCGCGAGTGGAGCGAGCTTTACGCTGTCCAACGTTTTGAAAAAGATATGGACCGCCTGATGCGCCTGCATCGTTGGGTCCAGCAAGCCTTTTAATGAGCAACGTCTCACCGCGTGGGGCGTTGTTTTTCTTTTTATAACCATTCAAGAGAGATGGCAACATAGAGCATGGCCAGCAAACCAAGAAGGATGACATCAAAAGAGGTAGGAAACACAACCGTTCGGACAAACTGAAAAACCAACAGCGGAAAGAGAACCTGTTTGCATCCGTATTTGATCCGTAAATACGTGGGGTTATACTTCCAACGAAAATTCATCACAATCACCTCATTCCAGCATATGCGCGTTAACTTTGGACAGTGTCTACAACCTTGAACAAACGCCTAAAACATTTTCGTGGAAAGTAGATAGTGGTTTGAATGGCGCCTGAAAAGGGAAGGTGTAGGGCAGGAAGGCTAGGACGAAACGAATAAAGGTGATCATAATGTTTTTGAAAATTGCCAAAACCCTTTGCGCAATTCCCGAAAGAAAGAATTATGCTAAAGTGTGTATGGGAGTGGCCCAGGGATGAATCAGCAATTGGTCAAACTAATGGAATTGAAACAAAATTATGAGTATCTGGTGATGACCAGCAATGAGCAAAGCAAGCGCCAGGTCAATTACGAGAGTCTCATGCCATTTATAGAAGAGTTGGTCGATACGTGGTTCGTGAAAATGGACAAGCCCTGCTTCCTGTCGATCTCGTTTGAATCGGCTTTAGGTTTTGTCTATTTTCGAATCGAGCGTGGGAACAAAGAGAGCGCAAAAGTGCAGCGCGAAGTAGAGGAGCGCATTGTTGTCTCGGAACAGTGTGATACCGCTCAAACACCGCGTTATGTCCGTTTGTTCGCCCAGAGTAACGTCAACGACCGTGAGCTAAAGGAACTGGAGAAATCTTTTTATGGGTTACTCCTCGTAAACATCCGGGCGTTGATTCTCAGATGTCAACAGGACCAGTCATCAGGACAGCGAGAAATTGAGATGGAGATGAAGCTGGCTAGGCGCATGCAGTCGATGCTCATTCCCACAGAAGAATTGCAGTTGACCAGTTTGCGAACAAGAACGGTTTACGTACCAGTCGATTATGTCGGCGGAGATTACATCGATTATCGACAAATTAATGATCGCTACACTTGTTTTATCATTGCGGATGTGTCTGGTCACGGTTTTTTGGCCAGTATTTGGGCAACGGGGATTAGGATTGCTGTACGGCAGGTGTTGCAGTCCAGCTATTTGCCGGATGAGATTTTGGAAAAACTCAATCAGTTGCTTTATGCAGATTTGGTGAAAACCCGTTCTTACATTACGATGCTGGTTGCTGTCTATGATGAGGTGGAACACAAAATTCGATTTAGCAGGGCAGGACATCCTCAGCCTTTTTATTTGTCCAAATCGAATCCAACCGTATTAGGTTGCAAGGGTGGGGTAGGCCTAGGGCTTTCGCCCGATAGCACGTACCAAATGGAGGAGGTACCCTTAGAAGAAGAGGGTATGCTATTACTCTACACAGATGGTCTGATTGATACAGGGAGAAAAGATGTGTTTCGAGGAAGCAGGCATTGGCTAGAAGAACTAACCTCCTTATTACATATGCCTGGTGACAATAAGCAGGAGTCGATGGATCGAGTTGAGTCCTACTTAATGGAGATAACACAGCAGCGACAACAAACGGATGATATTTCTGTGTTGATTCTTCAATTTGAGCCTGAAGAGAGTATAGCCCTCGTGTAGTTGCGTCAGTGAATAGGAGGATGAACTGTGATTTTGTGTGAGCGTTGTCCGGACAATCCCACTTGTGATAATTGCCTTGTCGCGCTACGTTCTGGCGGTGCAGCGAATAAAGTCGTTCCGCCCCGCACTGTTAAGGTGACGAACCTAGCAACGATGGAATCGTACCAGGCGAAGCTGGTAGCAGTGAGTCGGACGACCATTGGGTTAAGCAGTTCTGATCATGATTTGCACGGACGCATAGAAATAGAGCTCGCCTATGATTTCCGAATTATCGGTAGCGGATTGCGTGGTATAGCAGGTGATCCTTACCACATTATCGATATCGAAAAGGTTTTGCGACGGGAAGATGTCCTGGAGCGATTGCTTCTGGAAGAATTTCACACGTGGCACATGAGTGGCGAATTGGACCCTACAGACGTCTTGTTACATTGGAAGGATCGAGACGACGAGCGGGGGCGATTAATCAAACAAGAGATTCAAAAGCTATCGATACTGCGTCAGATCGAGACCATTTTCCTCTATCTTTACGATGAAGGGGAAGTGCGTCCGCTGGGTGACGCTCGTGCAAGTGTGGAAGTAGAGCGAGAAATGCAACGCCTGGTCGAAGAGGCGGCGGGAACGGGCGGACCTGTGAGGGAGCAAATTGTCACCTCGGATGGTACAAAGGTGTTTGATTTATACACATCTGTATTGCCAGATCGGACCTGTGGAATCGCCTTGATTGATGTCACCGCCGTCATTGCAGAAGAACGAAAACGCAAAAGACGGGAATGGGAGATCTACAAAGATATTCTGGGTGTGGTCACGGAAGGTAAGCTGTTGTTGCTAAGTGATGAAGAATTATTTTTCTTGCTCCGGGAAGGGCATAAGCTCTTGGCGATCGACATCCGTTTACCGGAGCAGCTTGCAGAACTGCGTAAATTGTTCAAGCAGGCCTTGGAACCACAAGGCATTTCTGATAAACGATTGCTGCAGTTTCTCGTTGCGGTCAACGAAGCTGCTTCGAATACGTTGAAGCACGGAGATGGCGGTGTGGTCACGTTATACTTGTCGAGCGACAGGCAGATGTGCCGGGCTGTGATCCATGATGAAGGCCAAGGAATTTTGCTCGAGGATATTCCGCGTGCTACCTTACAGCAAGGATTTTCTACACGCCACTCACTTGGAGCCGGCTTTCACGTGATCCTGCAATACTGTGATCGCGTATATTTGAGCAGCTCGCTGGCGGGTACAAAGCTTATTTTAGAATGTAACCTTTCGCGTTAAGCAACGATTTCCAAAAAGCCAAATGTTTGCAAGTGAATGAAAATGGGTAATATAGTAAAAGGACGAGCAGATTGGGTGTACCGATACCTATTGAGAGGAGTTTGAGCATGGACTACCGCGCAACAGAGGCGAACGGACAAGCTACATTGTTTTTCGTCGGAGAGTTGGACATGGCTGTAGGAGATCGAGTGGGTGAATTGCTCCAGCAGTATGGAGGGCGAAATCAATCCGTTACCGTCGATTTTCAAGGTGTCTCCTTTGTAGATTCTTCCGGTATTGGAAGCCTGTTTTTTACCACGAAAGAACTGTTGGCCATGGGCAAGCAGGTAGAAATCGTCAATGTCCGAGAAGAAATTCTCGATATTTTGGGCGTTCTCGGTTTTACCGAAGCACTGGGCATTGCAGTTGGAAAAGTGGGCGAAACCCGGGTTTGACGCCAAACAGCGTGATTGTATATAATAGTGAAAGCTAACAATAAGACAACTACATACGATATGAACGATGAGTGGGAAGAGTAAGTCAGGACGCCTTGGCAGAGAGGAGAATCAGTAGCTGCGAGATTCTCTAAGGTCATGAATGGCTGAAGGTCGCCCAGGAGTTTTTTCGGTGAAAGCATGTGCCTAGCCGAGACCGGTTCGCAACCGTTATCTTGTCAGAGTGAACACGCCATAAGCATGACGTTTATCGTGTGTTAACAAAGGTGGTACCGCGAAAATAATCCTTTCGTCCTTTGCGATGAAGGGTTTTTTTATTTTTTGCAAAGCAAGCCATGCTAATAGGAGGAGTCGTACATGTCTACACAGCCAACAACCGACATCGACCAATTGCTGCCGAAAAACTATGATCCAAAAGCAGCAGAGAACAAATGGTATCCGTATTGGATCGAAAAACAATTTTTCAAGGCAGAACGTGACCCGAATAAACGTCCGTTTACGATTGTTATTCCACCGCCGAACGTTACTGGCAAATTGCATTTGGGCCACGCACTGGATACGACGTTGCAAGATATCATTACACGTACCAAGCGTATGCAAGGCTACAGCGCCTTGTTCTTGCCAGGTATGGACCACGCCGGTATCGCAACACAAGCGCGTGTAGAGGCTACCTTGCGAGAAGAAGGCATCTCTCGTCATGACCTGGGCCGCGAAAAATTCGTGGAAAAGGTATGGGAGTGGAAGCATATTTACGCTTCGCATATTCGTGAGCAGTGGGAAAAACTCGGTCTTGCTCTGGATTACTCCCGCGAGCGTTTTACCATGGATGAGGGCTTGTCCCAAGCTGTACGCGAAGTATTTGTTCGCTTGTACGAAAAAGGCTTGATCTATCGCGGCAATCGCATCATTAACTGGGACCCTGCAGCCCGCACGGCTTTGTCCGATATTGAAGTAATCTACAAGGAAGTAAAAGGTGCGCTGCATCACATGCGTTACCCATTGGCGGATGGCACCGGTTATATCGAAGTAGCTACAACCCGTCCTGAAACAATGCTAGGTGATACGGCTGTAGCGGTACATCCGGAAGATGAGCGTTACAAGGACATGATCGGCAAAACCGTGATTTTGCCAATCGTAGGACGCGAAATTCCAATCGTAGCAGATGACTACGTTGATCCTGAGTTTGGGTCTGGCGCTGTAAAAATTACGCCAGCACACGATCCGAATGACTTTGAATTGGGTCTTCGTCATCAGTTGCCACAAATCGTTGTCATGGATGAGACGGGCACGATGAACGAGCTGGCCGGTATCTACAAAGGCTTGGATCGCTTTGCATGCCGCAAGCAAATCATCAAAGACTTAACGGAGCAAGGCGTTATGTTCAAGGTTGAGGAGCATATTCATCAGGTTGGACATAGTGAGCGCAGCGATGCAGTCGTAGAACCATACCTTTCTACCCAATGGTTCGTAAAAATGCAGCCATTGGCTGACGAAGCACTGGCTAATGCAAATAGCCCTGAGAGTGTGAAGTTTGTCCCAGAGCGCTTCAAGACGAACTACCTGCGTTGGATTGAAAACATCCGCGACTGGTGCATCTCCCGTCAGCTTTGGTGGGGTCACCGAATTCCTGCATGGTATTGCGGAGATTGTAACGAAACGATTGTATCTCGCGCGGATGTGACTGAGTGCCCAAGCTGCCACAGCCACAAGCTGGAGCAGGACAACGACGTTCTCGATACATGGTTCTCCTCTGGTTTGTGGCCGTTCTCGACGCTGGGCTGGCCAGAAGAATCCGAGGACATGAAGTACTTCTATCCAACGAATGTCCTGGTAACAGGCTACGATATCATCTTCTTCTGGGTAGCTCGTATGATGTTCTCAGGTCTTGAATTTACCGGGAAAAGTCCGTTTGAATCCGTTTTGATCCACGGCATTATTCGCGACTCCGAAGGCCGCAAAATGTCCAAATCACTCGGCAACGGTGTCGATCCGATGGAAGTAATCGAGAAGTACGGAGCGGACGCGCTGCGATACACACTGGCGACAGGGAACTCTCCAGGGAATGACCAACGCTTCTATTGGGAAAAGGTGGAGGCAAATCGCAACTTCGCAAACAAGATTTGGAACGCGTCCCGTTTTGCCTTGATGAACCTGACTGACTTTAAATACGAGGAAATCGATTTGAGCGGTGAGCTGTCTACACCAGACAAATGGATTCTCTCCCGCCTGCAAGCAACAATTGCAGATGTAACCCGTCTGTCTGATGCATTTGAATTCGGTGAATCTGGCCGTGTGCTTTACAACTTCATTTGGGATGACTTGTGTGACTGGTATATCGAGATGGCGAAGCTGCCATTGTACGGTACCGATGAAGCGGCGAAGAAAACCACCCAATCCGTTCTGGTAACGGTTCTGGATCAAACGCTCAAGCTGTTGCATCCGTTCATGCCGTTCATCACGGAAGAAATTTGGCAGGCATTGCCGCACCAAGGCGAGAGCATTACAGTAGCACCTTGGCCAACCGTTAACGAGCAATGGATGTTTGCTGAAGCAGAAAGCGAAATGAACCAGTTGATGGATATCATCCGCAGCGTACGCAACATCCGCGCTGAAGTAAACGTACCGATGTCCAAGAAAATTGAGCTCTTGATCAAGCCAAGCGATGCACTGTCCGCTGAGCGACTGACACGCGGTGAGCAGTATCTCACTCGTTTCTGCAACCCTGAGCGTCTGGAAATCAGCCTGGATCTAGCTACGCCTGATAAAGCGATGTCTTCCGTAATCACGGGAGCAGAACTGTTCCTTCCACTGGCGGGCTTGATCGATATCGAGCAAGAGCTGAAGCGCCTGGAAAAAGAAGTGGCGACACTCAACGGCGAAGTGGAGCGCATTGAGAAAAAGCTTAACAATGCTGGATTTATGGCCAAGGCACCTGAAAAAGTAGTCGAAGAGGAAAAAGCGAAGATGGCAGACTACATGGATAAGCGGGATAAGGTGATTGCACGACTTGCTGAATTGAAGGGCGAATGATCCGCCATACCATCGCATATTTTTGAGAATGGAGCATTGTGGTATGCATGCAGAAGAAGGGTTTGTAGAATACACCCAAGCGCTCGACTGGCTGCATGGACTACTCAGGTTCGGTCAACGGCCGGGGCTTGAGAGAATGCAGTGGGTTTTGGAGCAGGTAGGACATCCTGAGCGGAGAATCCCGTTTATTCATGTGGCTGGCACCAATGGAAAAGGTTCAACCTGCGCATTCCTGACGCAAATGCTGATGGAAGCCGGATATAGTGTAGGTACATTTACCTCCCCCTATTTGGTGGATTTCCGTGAACGCATCCGTTATAACGGCAGCATGATCGCGGAAGAAGATCTATTGCAGCTGGTGAATGAAGTTAAGGTGTGGGTGCAACGATGCGAACAAGAAACAGAGTATGGTTCCCCTACCGAATTTGAAGTGATTACGCTGATCGCCATTCTTTATTTTTCAAGAGTGGCGAGACCAGCGGTAGTCGTTTGGGAAACAGGACTAGGCGGGCGATTGGATTCGACGAACGTCGTCCTTCCGCTTGTTTCAGTCATCACGAATATCGGCATGGACCATACACAAGTGCTGGGAGAAAGCTTGGAAGATATTGCCCGGGAAAAAGCGGGGATTATCAAGCCGGGTGTTCCTGTAGTCACAGGTGAGGTTAGGCCGGAACTTCTCGCGGTTTTTGAGGAGCGCGCGAGACAAATGAAGAGTACGCTGTATCATATAGGTGAACATTTCCAGGCAGAGCAGGTAGAGGAGCAGCTGGGTGATCAACAGTTTCGTTACAAAAGCATTCACCGTCGTGCGGAAGCATCCTACCGTCTTACCATGAATGGCATTCACCAAACAACCAATGCAGCCGTTGCTTTAATGACTATCGATGTCCTGCGAAATTACTTCTCTTTCTTGCTGGAGGAAGAAGAAATATCTCGTGGTTTGCAACAAACGCGTTGGCCTGGTCGTCTAGAAGTCATCTCTCCAAGACCAATGGTTATCTTGGATGGGGCACACAATCAGGAAGGAATGGAGGCGCTTGTAAGCAGTCTGGATCGGTTGTTGCCGGACGGAGTACAGTTGCATTTGCTCTTTTCTGGATTGGCAGATAAGCCGCTCGCCAAAATGGCAGAGTCGCTCGCACCAGTTAAGTCAAAAATCAAAAAGCTGCATGTGACAACCTTTGATTTTCCGCGTGCAGCCGAAGCCAATAGCTTACAAGAGTCGTTTTTAGCCGGAGGCTGGGAGCAAGAGTTTCTCGATGCAGTCCCAGACTGGCGGGCGTTTCTCCTTTCTTGGATGCGGGAGAAGCAATTAGCGAAGGCGGATGACTGGCTGGTCGTCTGCGGTTCGCTCTACTTCATCGCCCAAGTACGCGCATTCTTTCCCACTATAGTAGAAGAGGCAGGTGAATAGGGTGGATCAGGCCCAACACGTCCACTTTGTGGGCATCGGCGGTTATGGCATGAGTGCCATTGCCCGCGTCTTGATCGACCTTGGATACAAGGTAACCGGCTCCGATGTCGCCATGAACGATTTGGCGAAAAAGCTGGAAGCAAGAGGGGCGGTCATTCATATTGGCCATAATGCTGCCCACGTGGAGGGAGCAGACAGCATCGTATACTCCACCAGTATTTCTAAAGACAATCCTGAGGTGATCGCAGGCCAAGCACTAGGAATTCCGGTCATGCACCGTTCCCAAATGCTTGCTCGCATATTGAATGAACGCACAGGAGTAGCAGTAGCCGGAGCACACGGCAAGACGACCACGACATCGATGATCTCTCACGTGCTGGAAGAGTGCGGTGTAGACCCGACTTTCATCATTGGCGGTGAATTGATGAGTGCTGGTACCAACGCAAAGGCAGGTACCAGTGATTATGTTATTGCCGAAGCAGATGAGAGCGACGGTTCCTTTTTGGAATACAGGCCGATGTATGAAATTGTGACGAGCATCGAACCAGATCATCTCGAGCATTTCGATGGCGACTTCAACAATTTGAAACAGGCGTATGTCCAGTTCTTGAGCCATCTTAAACCGGATGGAAAAGCGATCCTGTGTATCGATGATTCACATGTGCGCGAAGTCATGCCGTCCGTCGAAAAAACGGTCGTGACGTATGCAGTTGATCCGAACTTTGTGGCACAAGCACAGTTTTCTGCCACTTCGATTGAATGTGGAGATCGTTGCAGCACGTGCCAGGTTTATCACAAGGATGAGCGGTTGGGTGAATTGTGTCTCGTAGTCCCAGGCAAGCATAATATTGCAAATGCACTAGCTGCGATCATTGTATGTCTGGATATTGGCCTTTCCTTTGATAAAATTGCACAGGCGCTGTCTACCTTTAGCGGTGCCAAGCGCAGATTTCAAATCATTGGGGATGCACGAGGTGTCCTAGTCGTAGACGACTACGCGCATCATCCGACAGAAATTATCGCGACACTTAGCGGGGCAAGGGCATCGGGCAGACGTGTAATCGCTGTGTTTCAGCCACAACGCTACACACGCACGTATTTCCTTATGGATGAATTCAGCCGTGCCTTTGCAGAAGCAGACGAAGTGATCATCACGGACATCTACTCCCCAGCGGGCGAAGAAAAAATCGAAGGAGTAACCTCCGAGGTGCTGGTTCAAAAAATCCGCACCAACAGCCACCCGCGTGCGCAGTACATTCCTACAAAGGAACAAATGCAGGAGCATGTCTTCAAAGGATTGCAAGAGGGCGACCTCGTGTTGACAATGGGTGCAGGAGACATTTGGAAATCTGCTTACTGGCTGGCTGAAAGGCTAGAGAAATAACAGATAGAGCTGTATGAAGACTTGGAACCTACGGGTTTCAAGTCTTTTTATTTTGATCTACCTATATTTAAAAAAGTATCGAGCTACCAACCAAGCTAGTGAGAAGAAAAAGCACAGGGCTCGTAGACCTTGACAAAGCCTACCCAGTCGGAACTTAAAAAAGGAGACCACGCTTGTCGAACACTTCTTCCTTGAGAAACGTCCGCCCGTAGGGTGGCTTTGGATCGACGGTCCCCTTTTTTAAATGGAGACGTCCAGTGAATCCCCCATGCGGGCGTGTCAGAGTCGAAGAGACCTGTGCTTTTTCTTCTCCTCCCCTATGACGACTCAACATAGACTTTTATTTTTCTAAAAAATTAGTACCAGATACTAATATCTAGTGTTATAATCAGATCATAAAAATCGAAAGGTGATGTTCGGATGATGACAAATACAACCCCCTTCAAATCACGAATTACCGCCATCGGTACGTATGTGCCGAGTCGCGTTCTTACCAATACAGATATGGAAAAGCTAGTAGATACATCGAATGAGTGGATTTTGCAACGAACGGGTATACATGAGCGCCGTATGGCAAGGGAAGATGAATTTACCAGTGATCTGGCTATCGCTGCTATCCATGATATGATTACAAATTATGGGAAGGATGTCCGCGATGTCGATATGATTTTGGTCGCAACTAGTACCCCAGACTATCCATTTCCAAGCGTCGCGAGTCAAATCCAAGCGCATTTTCAAGTCGAGCAGGCGGGAGCCATGGACCTCTCTGCTACCTGTGCAGGATTTACGTATGCGCTCCATACAGCTAATGCGCTCATCAGCTCTGGTTTGCATCGCAAAGTGTTGGTGGTAGGTGCAGAAACGCTAACAAAAGTAACTGACTATACGGATCGTACGACGTGCATCCTATTCGGGGACGGAGCGGGAGCGGTGCTGGTTGAGCAGGATTCTACAGCTCCTGGTTTTTTGTCCGCCTATTTAGGCTCAAAGGGAGACGGAGGGATTCATGTATACCGAGCGGGCTTGTCCACGCGTATGAACGGACGAGAATTGAGCGGGAATGGATGCATGGTCCAAAACGGGAGAGAAGTGTACAAGTGGGCAGTAACAACTGTTCCAAAGGGGATGCTAGAGGTGGTGAACCGGGCGGGTAAAACGCTCGAAGATGTGGACTGGTTTATCCCGCACAGTGCCAATTTGCGCATGATCGAATCCATTTGTGAGAAGAGTCAGTTCCCTCTCGATAAGACATTGTACAGTCTGACACATTACGGGAACACATCAGCGGCTACCATCCCATTGTCGCTCGCCTTGGGGATCAAGGAAGGCAAAGTAAAGGCAGGGGATACGATCCTGGTGTATGGGTTTGGCGGTGGTCTCGTCCACGGTGGTCTTTTGTTCACTTGGAATCCGTAAAAGTGGCTATATCGAAAATGGAGAGGCTGTCCAGAATTGTTCTGGGCAGTTTTTTTGTCCCAGGAATGGTAGATATCCTTTTCGGAGGACAGGTTCAACTGGGGGAACAAAAAATGGCGAACGCTATGATATTATTCGTACTCTGCCTTTACCTTTCGTGGGTTGATTTTCATCATAGACGAATACCCAATCGCGCATTAGTTGCAGGGGTTGTACTGATTTCTTTTCTCGAGCTCGCTCTCTCTTCGCCAATGGAATGGCTGATGGCTGGACTTTTTGCGATTCTCAGTTTACTGGTGTTTGGATGGATTAGCTATTACAAGCCTCTTGCGCTTGGGATGGGGGATGTGAAGCTATTCGCTCTAGTCTGCTATGGACTCGGGATTCGCGATTTTGTAGTCGTTCTTACGGTTGCGAGCTTGGCTGCATTGCTCGTCTCTCTCGTTTTGTTGCTGATACGAAAAGTAAGTATAAAATACGAAGTGCCGTTTGCGCCTTTTGTCACGATGGGGTTAGCTGTCCTTTTATTTATGAGTGAAGCCTCTTGAAATGCCTTGTGGAATCGTAGTAGAAACAAATTCGATAGAATCACTAGATAGAAGTCATAACCCGTCCGAGCAAAACGTATGCTAGTACAAAGAGCCTGTGACTAGGAGGGCAAGCGTATGAGCGGACAAAATAAAAATCGTGTGACGGTCAAAATGAACGGAAGGTTCTGGGATGAAAAGCGGGACGACAGCACAAAGGTAGCAAGTAGAAAGCGCACGCCAAAGGACGATACGCCACGTGTTCGTTTTCAAGCCCCCCCCTTACCGTTTACTGACCCGTTTAAGGAGAAGGGCAACGAAGCATGGGAACGGATGATGCAGCTACGAGGAGCTGCCGCAAAAGAAACGAAGCCGAGTATTGAACTCGATCAGACGCCAAACGACTCCAGCGAATCCGATTTTTCCTTCGAGGATACCGAAGAAAAGGGATACAGGAGTCGTCCGATGAGTCGACTCGAAGCGTTATGGCCAGAGGGGCCCTTTTGGCGTACGACTTTAACAACAGGTGGGGCTGTAGCCATCGGCCTCTTATTCGGATTTCTTGTATTGACGGTCTTTTCCCAAAAGGAATTTTCCGAGTCGTACGGAAATGTTCTGAGTGAAACGGTTCAGACACTGACCGCGCTGGGTGCAGGCACTGAACAAACATCTGGGAAAAATGGCGTGGCAGGTCCCGCTTTGCCAGATGAAAGTCAGCGAGCGAAAGGTAAGGCGACGAATGGTAACGCGACGAATGGTAACGCAGTGGGTCAAACAGCGGTAGCTCTACAACTGCCAGCCGTAAACATGTACGTTGCACAGGCGGGAGTATTCCAGCCGGATGCATCGCCGCAAACAGCTGTAGAACCACTGGAGAAGGCGGGCATTCCTCATCTGCTTTATAAAGACGCAAGCAAGCAGTACATGTTCGCAGCCGCTGCTCCCACAAGAGATGCTGTGCTAGGCTTTGCCGCCAGCTTGAAAAACAAAGGCATGGATATATACGTCAAAGAATTCTCCTTTCCCGCTTTTGAAGGATCTATCCCTGTGGGAAAAGCCGCCAACGCATCTGGTGACCCTAACGTGAATGCCTTTTTCACCCACGGAGTCAAACTCGTCCAAACACTTTCCGCACAATCGGGGCTGATTATTACGACGGGTCAACTTTCGCCAACCGCAAAAGAAACGGCAGAAATAAAGGAAATTCACCGCCAATTTCTGGAGGAAAGCCGTAAAATGGAAGCCAAGGAGGCCTGGAAGCCATTGCTTGATGGGATGGTAAATGGGGTGAATCAAGCGCTGGCAGCCAGGGACAAAATGGCGGAAGCAAGCGCTGGCAAAAAGGTGGAAAGCGCGGAATCCTATGCGTGGCAAGTACAGGCAGGTGTCCTTGCTTTTTTCGAGAGCTACGCGAGTTGGATTCAAAAGGCACGTTCATCCACATAAATACAAGTTTATATGGTCTTCCGCAAGGTTTTCTTGCAGGAGGCCTTTTCTTTCTATACAGTAATTACCAGGAGCAATCAGGGATTGTTTCGCTTCTCCCCATTTGCTAAACTTATGTTTGGCAAAAAGAGAATCCCTTATAAAAAGGGAGTTGGGAAAATGGGGAAAGAAACGCTTACTCTCGTGTTTCTGTTGGTGAGTGGACTTTTGTTTGGTAGCATTATCGGGGAGATTGTAAGTCCTTGGCTACCTTTTTTGGCCAAGAGTAAAGAGATTACTTGGTCGCCTGCGGCAGATTTAGAAATTTTGAAGTACGAACTGAACTTTCAGGTAAAACTAAATCTAGCCAGTATCGGAGGCTTAGCCCTCGCGTTTTGGATACATCGACGAATAAAGTAGGTTGAAAAATGACGAAAAAAAATGTTCCTCTCATTCTGGCTTCATCTTCGCCGCGTCGAAGGGAGCTTCTGCAAACTTTAGGCTTATCATTTACCGTCATCACCAGTGATGTAGATGAGACGACCGCAGAGCATTTATCTGCGAGCGAAGTAGTAGAAGAATTGTCTTTGCGCAAGGCCAAGGAAGTGGCTTCTCGCTTGACGGAAGGCGTCGTTTTAGGATCTGATACGGTAGTCGTTCTTGATGACCAAATACTGGGCAAGCCTGTTGATGAAATGGACGCATATCGTATGTTGTCCATGCTCCAGGGGCAAGAGCACACCGTTTATAGTGGAGTCGCCTTGATAGATGTGGAGACAGGTCGTACTGAAGTCTCACATAGTCTAACGCACGTAAGAATTCGAGCTTTAACAGAGCAAGAAATCAAGTCGTACATCGCGACAGGTGAGCCGATGGATAAAGCGGGCTCTTACGCCATTCAGGGTATTGGAGCCACGATCGTGGAAGGAATAAACGGAGACTACTTCACTGTTGTTGGTCTTCCGTTAGGCCTGACGTCTACTCTTTTGACACGTTTTGGGATGCCAATTTTGTAAAGTTGTCATGCTTGAAGCAAGCGGCGACGGCCATACGCCTCATGAACATCTCCATGTCAGCCGTTTTCGATAATGTGAATATGGCTGGAGGCGGATATAAAATGGCAACAAATACCTGTAACAAAATGCTGTTGAAAAACGTCCCTTACTATGACCGTCCACGTGAACGACTGCTTCGCGAAGGAGCGGTCCATCTGTCTGATACTGAACTTCTTGCCATTTTACTGCGGACAGGCAGGGAACAAGAGACGGCTCATCAGCTGGCTCAGCGCTTGTTAGCCAGGTTTGGAGACCTGCGTGGTTTAGCCCAAGCCTCTCATGCTGAGTTAACAGAGCTAAAAGGAATTGGTCCAGTCAAAGCGATTGAATTGCATGCTGCGTTTGAGCTTGGGCGTAGATTGATGGGAGTGCCTCGAGAGTATAGGGCTTCTATCCGTTTACCACGGGACGTAGCTGATTTGATGTCGCCAGAGCTTGCTCATTTGACACAGGAACATTTTGTCTGTCTCTTTCTGAATACCAAGAACCATGTGATTGGCAAGCAGACGATTTTTGTAGGCAGTCTGGACGCTTCCATCGTACACCCGAGAGAAGTCTTTAAAGAAGCGATCCGTCGTAGCAGCGCATCGGTGATATGCCTACATAACCATCCGAGCGGTGATCCGACACCTAGCAGGGAAGACATTGCGATTACGCATACATTGCGTGACGCTGGTGAACTGGTGGGGATTTCATTGTTGGATCATGTTATTATCGGGGAAGGCAAGTACGTTAGTCTCAAAGAGCAAGGGTACTTGTAGCATGTTTGAAAACCTTCCCCAAAAACGCGGTCGCTCTACCTTGAAGAGGCCTCGAAAGAGGTTCTCTTATGCTTGTCATTTGGATTAATATTTGGAAGGAGTTTTTTTATGTTTGGTGGATTTACACGTGACTTGGGGATTGACCTCGGCACTGCCAATACACTTGTTTTTGTGAAGGGGAAAGGAATTGTGGTGCGTGAGCCTTCTGTTGTAGCGATCCGCACGAATAACAATTCCATTGAAGCAGTAGGGAATGCAGCGAAAAGTATGATCGGTCGTACGCCAGGCAATATCGTAGCGGTTCGCCCAATGAAAGACGGGGTTATCGCTGACTTTGATACAACTGCGACAATGATGCGCTATTTCATCAATCAAGCACAAAAAAATCAAGGGCTGTTTACACGTCGTCCAAACGTAATGGTCTGTGTACCTTCGGGAATTACTGCGGTGGAAAAGCGCGCGGTCGAAGATGCTACGAAGCAGGCTGGGGCGAAGGAAGCATATACGATTGAAGAGCCGTTTGCAGCAGCGATCGGTGCAGACCTGCCGGTGTGGGAGCCGACTGGTAGTATGGTCGTTGACATTGGCGGCGGTACGACAGAAGTTGCAATCATTTCTCTCGGGGGGATTGTGACATCCCGCTCTATTCGTGTGGCCGGGGATGAGATGGACGAGGCGATCATTCAGTACATCAAGCGCCGTTACAACTTGATGATCGGGGAACGGACTTCAGAAACACTCAAGTTGGAGATCGGCTCTGCGATTGCTCCTGATGAGGTCGAAAACGTTGACATTCGCGGTCGTGACCTTGTAACCGGATTGCCAAAAACGCTCTCGGTAAGCAGCACAGAGATTGCGGAAGCATTGGCGGAAACCATTTCTGCTATCGTGGAATCGGTGAAGGTAACACTCGAAAAAAGCCCGCCTGAGCTCGCGGCGGACATCATGGATCGTGGAATTGTACTCACAGGCGGCGGTGCGCTCTTGCGCAACATGGATCGCCTGTTAAGTAAGGAAACGGGTATGCCCGTGCATGTCGCGGAAAACGCACTGGATTGCGTAGCGATTGGAACAGGTCGTGCATTGGAGAACATTCACCTCTTCAAATCCAAGCAAGGCATCACCTCTTCCCGACTAAAACGGGGTAAATAAACGGAGGGTAGGGCATGTCGTTTTTCGGGAATAAGCGGCTTATCATTGTACTTGTAGGCTTGGTCCTGCTTATCTCCGTCGTGGGCTTCACTTCTCGTGAACGGGTTAGCCTGACCTGGCCAGAAATGTTCTTCAAAGATACCTTCAGCGTGGTGCAGGGCTTTTTTTATCGTCCTGCCCAGGCTGTTTCTGGCTTTTTTCAGGAAATAGAAGAAGCGTACGGCGTGTATGAAGAAAACAAGGCACTTAAGGCAAGCTTGGATCAATACGCACGTCTAAGTGCCGAATTGCACACACTCAAGGCAGATAATGATCGCCTTCGAGAAATGGTGGGGGCAAAAGATTCACTTAAATCTTACAACCTTCACTTCGCGGAAGTTGTGGCGAGAAACCCTGATACATGGAACAACGTCGTTACCATCGATCAAGGATTAAAAAGTGGTATCAAAAAGGATATGGCTGTCATTACAGCCAAAGGAATGGTCGGGCGCATACAAAGTGTTGCCAACTTTTCAGCTACGGTTGAATTGTTGACGAGCTACGAGCGACGTGACCATATCTCAGCGGATATTTTGACTGAGCAGATCGTTGACGGCAAGCCTATGTACCGTCAGGTTAGTGGTGTTATTGAAGAGTACGACGCGCAAAAGAGATTGCTCGTCATGCGCAAAATCCCTTGGGGACAGGCAATTAAAAAAGATCAGCAAGTTATTTCATCCGGCTTGGGAGGAGTTGTCCCTCGCAATTTGCCAATCGGCTATATTGTTCGCGTAGAGCCAGATGATTATGGCTTGACTCAAACCGCCTACATCCAGCCAAGCGCTGATTTTTCACAATTGAATGAAGTCATGGTTGTGGAACGAGACTTCACAATTGGCCCCAATGGTGAATTGATCCCGCAACAGCCAGCTGGTCAGACACAAAAAACTGTCCCTCCGGCTCCACCTGCTAGCGGGGGTGGTCAGTAATGGCTCGATTTTTATTGACGTTGGGCGTCGTGATTGTGTTTGTTTTGGAAGGAACTGTGATGCAAGTATTTTCACCTGATGCATGGGGTCTGTCTTGGTTGACGGTACCCCGGTTTGCGCTTGTCTGCTGCATCTTTATTTCGATGTATCTCGGCAGGCGCGAAGGTTTGTATTACGGGATCGCCTTCGGGTTTTTACAAGATGTCCTATTTGGACAACTAATTGGAATCTATACCATGTCCATGATGGTGGCCAGCTACTTTGCAGGGATGATCGTTCTTTTGTTCCAGAGAGGATTCGGGATGGTTTTCATTACTAGCTTCCTGATTTTGTTCGGACATGAGTGGCTTTTGTATTCGTTGTTCCGCTTGTTTTCCGCCGCCCCCTTCGATGTTCGATGGATTTTGACGCATCAAATTTTGCCTAGTGTGCTGTTTAATCTCGCTTTTGGCTTACTGGTATACTTTCCGATCAAGAATGTATGCAACAAGATTCTGGCGAAAAAGGAAATGCACATGCAGTAAGGACAAAGGAGAGGAGAGTTCGTGGAAGAAGTCAAAGAACCGAAATCAGACATACCTATTCGGCTCAATATATTGTTTGTGATTGTATTTTTGTTCTTCGCCGCCATTATTTTGCGGCTATCCATCGTGCAGCTGGTGGAAGGCGAACAGTACAAGCATGAATTGGAAAAGTTCAGTATTCGGGAACTGCCGATTTCCGCTCCTCGAGGCCGTATCTTGGATAAAAATGGCGAGGTACTCGTTTCGAATAAGCCTGTGTACACTGTGCAATACGTTGAAGAACAAGGACAGGACATTGATGAAGAGAAAGTTGCGGATCGTCTGGCAAAAATCCTCATCCCCGATGGCGGCAAAATTGGTACGGATAAGGAATTGTTAAAGAAGACGATTGAATTGAGATCAACCTTGCCTGTTGCTTTCAATGGGCAAGAAACGAACGATCTCAAGGCAAAGGTCGCGACGAAGTTAAAAGTCGTTCCGAAAGTCGAGACCGTTGATCAGATGTCTGACTTCCAGTTGGTAAAAACCGCTGTATATCTGGGAATGCGCGTTCGTTCTCCTTTTGATGACAAGGAGAAAGCAGATCTTATTAAGAAACTGAATGCTGCCAAACCAGGTACACCCGCTATTACGGAAGCGAACACCACGGACTTCGAGCTGTTAAAAATGGCGATAAACGCCAATATGACCCTCGCTCTGAAACTCGACAAGGAAGATCGCAATGACCTCGCCAAAAAAGTGAAGGAACAGATTTCAGCTTTGCCAACCCCGGAAGGCTTAGCAGATAAGTCTGACATGGATTTGCTGCGCTATGCCTCGTTGTTCGACATGGATGTCAAACTGCCGTTGACAGAGCAGCAACGCCAATTTCAGTGGCACAAGCTCTCTTTGCTGCAGGAAATGCGTTCACCGCAGATGGCCAGCTACATTCCAAGACGTGTCAAGGTCAACATCACAGAGCAGGAAATGTTCCAAATCGAAGAACGACGCACCGAGCTGCCGGGAATTAGTGTGGAGTTGGAGCCAGTGCGCCAAATTTTCGAAGATCCGGATGGTTCGGCATTTGGTACTCACTTTCTTGGGTACATCAATGCGATTCGTCCTGAGAGCTTGAAAGAATATCAGGCACAAGGCTACAATGCTATCGACCGTGTCGGTGTAACTGGGCTGGAGAGCTCCTATGAACGTTATTTGCGTGGCAAAAACGGGATTATGGAAGTGCACGTGAACAAAAATTCGGAGACGGTAGAGAAGCAGATGCGCCAAGCCCCTGAACCAGGAAACGATCTTGTTTTGGCTTTGGACTGGCGTTATCAAAGCAAGGTAGAGGCCATCTTGAAAGAAGAGGTTGAAGCATTCAAGAAGCGCCCGTCTACACCAAAAGCATTTAAAGACGCACACGTATTGGTGATGAATCCGAATACAGGCGAAATATTGGCGATGGCGAGTTATCCAGATTACAATTTGAATCTGTATTACGACCGTAAGAAATTCAACGAGAATTACGCCTCGCTTATTTTGCCGAACGAATCAAACAGATTCATCTATACGCCGTATCCACCTGCTTCTACCTACAAGCCACTGTCTGTCATGATTGCGCTTCAGGAGGGGCTGACTACACCGAACGAAGTCATCTATGACCGAGGCGGATTGTATGTCGGAAACACGTATAAACGCAACTGGAAGGCGGGTGGTCATGGAGCTGTTAACGCTCGTCGTGCCTTGCAGGTGTCGAACAATACGTATATGTACGAAATGGCGCTTCGCTTAGCAAGAAAAGGAAAAGATGGCTGGGAGAAGCAGTTCTCTGTCTATGATTACTACAATGCCCAGTTTGGTCTTGGTGTGAAAACAGGTGTGGATCTGCCGAATGAACATACTGGTTGGGAAAACCAGAACATGTACTTCGGGAACTTGGCGGACGTGATGATTGGTCAATATGATCTGTTCACGCCGATGCAGTTGGGTCAATACGTTTCGACCATTGCCAATGGAGGATATCGAATACGCCCCCATCTTGTAAAAGAAATTCGCAAAGGAACCACCGATCCGAAGAAACCAGGTCAAACGCTCTCCGTTATTGAACCAGAAGTTCTCAACCGGGTTGATATCGATCCGAAGTATATACAGGTGGTAAGAGAAGGGATGCGGCTGGTTACTCAACCAGGTGGTACCGTTCAACGCTTCAAGGGGTTGCCGTTCACGGTTGCAGCCAAGTCTGGTACGGCACAAACGTCGCAGCCAGCGGAAAACGCACTGGTTGTCGGCTTTGCGCCTTATGAAAATCCTCAACTGGTTTTCGTCGTCGTTGCCCCGAACAGTTTGAGAGATGGTACATCCAGTTCTGATGCTACTGGTCCGATCTCGCGTCGATTGCTCGAAGCTTACAATGAACTGAATCCAGGTGTCCTTACTGGTGGGGTTCCGAAGCCGAATCCAACGTCCTCGAAGTAACCAGAAGTTGTCCAGGGCAATGAAGCCCAAGAGAATAATTGAGTCAAGCTCTTGTAAAACGCCACTATCTGACCCGTTTCGGCAATTTTTTTACGCAGAGCAGGAAAAATCTTTCTGCATGGCGAATGGTATCGGTCGAGGTGAAACCGGTGACGACTGTGAAAAGCAAGGTCACGATCAAAGGGACTAAAGAGGGTCTCGTCTTCTTTATGGATGATACCTGTTCCTTCGACGAACTGCTGGCCGATATGCGTGAAAAAATAGAGCATAGCCACCAACAGATTTTGTCGGGGCCACTCATTCGGGTATCTATAAAATTGGGAAAACGATACTGCTCACCAGAGCAACAAGAGCAGTTGACTCAAATTATTCGAACTAAGGGCAACCTGGTGATCCATACAATCGAATCTGATTTGATCACGCGGGAAGAAGCGATGGCTGAACGCCTGAAAACCCATTTTTCCATACAGGTAAATACGGTACGCTCTGGGCAAGTTCTGGAGTTTGACGGTGATTTGCTCTTATTGGGAGATGTCAATCCCGGGGGGACGGTTCGCAGTACAGGAAGCATTTACGTGCTAGGGCATCTCAGAGGGTACGCGCACGCAGGTATTTCCGGTGACTCACAGGTAATTATTGCGGCTGCAGTCATGAGTCCTACTCAGTTGCGGATTGCAGAAGTGATTAGCAAGCCGGGTGAGGAATGGACGAATAATTCTGGAGGCACAGAATTCGCCTATCTGGAAAATGAGATCATGCTGGTAGCGAAAATGAACTACTTGTCGCGAATCCGCCCTGAATTGGGTGAGAAAAAGCGTGAGGGTTGAGGGAAAGAGGAGGAACGGACGTGGGGATAGGAATTGTCATAACTTCCGGTAAAGGCGGCGTGGGTAAGACGACCACTTCCGCCAATTTGGGAACGGCGCTCGCATTGTTGGGACAAAAAGTGTGCATGGTAGATACCGATATTGGCTTGCGCAATCTGGATGTAGTCATGGGACTTGAGAACCGAATTATTTATGATCTGGTAGACGTTGCCGAAGGCGCATGCCGACTGCCACAAGCTCTGATCAAAGACAAGCGGTTTGAAAATCTGGCATTGCTCCCGGCTGCTCAGACCAAGGACAAATCCGCAGTAACTCCTGAGCAGATGGAAGAAATCATTACGCAACTGAAACGTGAATATGATTATGTCATCATCGATTGCCCGGCGGGTATTGAGCAAGGCTTCCGCAATGCGGTGGCAGGGGCTGATCAAGCAATCGTCGTGACTACACCTGAAAAAGCCGCTGTGCGTGATGCTGATAGGATTATTGGCCTATTAGAGCGAGAAAAAATCGGAATGCCGAAGCTGGTGATCAACCGTGTTCGCTCCCATATGGTGAAAAATGGCGACATGCTGGATGTAGAAGACATTTTGGATTTGTTAGCCATTGACTTAATTGGTGTAGTGCCGGATGATGATCATATCATAAAATCCGCGAACCAAGGTGAGCCTGCTGTGATGAACCATGAATCGCGTGGTTCCATCGCCTATCGGAACGTAGCGCGACGCCTTTTGGGTGAAGCTGTTCCATTGCAACCATTGGAAGAAAAAGCGGGCGTGTTCCACAAAATGCGTAAATTCTTTGGATTAAAATAGGTAATACTTGGCTCCCTTCTTTTATAGAGGGGAGTCACGTTTTCTAGGAGGAAACGGATGGACCTGGAAAAACGTCATTTAAAAACAATTGACTGGACCATCATTTTGATTTTGGCAGGGCTAGGTGTCTTCAGCTATCTGGGGATTTCCGGTTCTGCGGCAGGTGTAGATAAGGCGCATCAGCAGGTCCTTTGGTATGTCATCGGCTTTATTGTGCTAGGTGTGACATTGCTATTTGACTACCGGCTCTTTCAAAACACGGCCTATGTTTTGTATGCGATCGGTGTGATTCTTTTGATCGGGGTATTTCAGACGAGGGCGATTAATAATGCCACGAGTTGGTACGACCTTGGCCCTGTGTTGTTTCAGCCTTCCGAACCAATGAAGCTGTTCACGATATTGACCGTTGCACGCTTCTTGTCCAAGAGGGCAAACGATCAAGACCGCTTTTACTACTTTTACAAACTGATTCCGGTAATGTCCTTGGTTGGCTTTCCGTTGCTTTTGATTTTGATGCAGCCCGATTTGGGTACCGCAATGGTTTATACAGGTATGCTTGCCACTATGCTAATCGTTGGTGGTATACGGATGAAGCATGTATTGTATATGGGCGGGCTGGTCGGCAGCTTTTTTGCCGCCATGACACTGTTGTATCAATACAAGCAGGATATCTTTTTCAAGATTATCAAGCCGTATCAATGGGATCGGATCGTCTTTTGGATGAACCCGGATCTTGAACCGATGGGACGAGGGTTCCAGCTCAAGCAAGCATTGATTGCTATCGGCTCTGGGCAACTGTTCGGAAAAGGGCTTGATACGCCGACACAAGCGAGCTTTGGATGGGTGCCGGTTGGAGAAAGTGATTTTATCTTTACCGTCATTGCAGAAAAGCTGGGCTTTGTCGGAGCGGGCTTGCTGATGATTTTGTTTTTCGTCTTGATTTACCGAATGATCCGCATCGCGATGGAGGCAAAAGATCCGTTCGGCTCCTACGTTGTTGCGGGTGTCGTAGGGATGCTTACTTTCCAGATCTTTGAGAACATCGGCATGACGATTCAGTTGATGCCGATTACGGGTATTCCGCTTCCGTTCATTAGCTACGGAGGGAGCTCGCTCGTAACCAACTTCCTGATCATTGGTGTGGTGCTCAACATTGGGATGCGTAAGGACAAGTTGCGTTTTGATTAAATAGTTGTTCCAAAAAGTCTTCAGTTCGCCCGCTTTCTCGGTGCGGAATAGAAGACTTTTTGGATACTCATGAAATGCGTGACAAATGCAAATACTTATGCTAAAATCATCCTAAGTTAACCATTTTTACAAGTTATAGTGTTTGATTGATTGGTATGGAGTCGTACGTATTGTGAGTGACGTCACCAATTGTCAATCGCAATTCGTATGACTTTTTTTCCTTGACGCAAAAGGCTTATCTGTAAAAAAGAGGTTAACGCTACACTCTTTCGCCTCGTGGGGCGTAATGTTCAGGGAGGTTTTGTTTCATGCAACAAGGTATCGTAAAATGGTTTAACGCAGAAAAAGGATACGGCTTCATCCAAGTTGAGGGTGGCGACGACGTATTCGTACACTACAGCGCAATCCAGTCAGAAGGTTTCAAATCTCTTGACGAAGGTCAAAAGGTTGAGTTCGAAATCGTTCAAGGTAGCCGTGGACCACAAGCTGCTAGCGTAACTAAACTGTAAAATTGACAGATTCAAAGGCAGTCTCTCTATGGGGAGACTGTCTTTTTTGCATGTTTCTACCCGATAAGCTGGGGAGTTGGAGAGGGGCGACGGTCGTCATAAAGCAGGTAGACAAGTCATAGGATGATACTAAAGGCTTGGCCTGCGGAGGGATGGACATGTTTGAAAGAGTAGATCGCGCAAAAGAAAGACGGAGGGAGCGTTTGGAACGAATTCGAACACAGTCACGAGACGGCTATACTCCCTACGTCGATGATTGGAAAGATCCGATCGAAGAAACGCCAAACCCATTCAGTTACTCGCCGCCTGAGAACGATATGATGGACCAGCCACCGTCTCATGAAAAGTGGGGCGTGCAAATTTTAGCATCTGTCTTATTGATTGGTGCCGCTTATGTATTGTTTCAAACAACGCTGATCCCTGCCTCTTGGAAAAGCTCCGCGAGGGAAGTCATGACACGGGACTTTAATTTTTCTGGGGTAGCGGACTGGTATGAAGCGAGATTTGGACCGATTCCGACGATGCTTCCTTCGATGCCTACCAATCCCCCTGCCGTGCCAGCTACGAGCACAACAAAGGGTGTAGCTGCTGTGTGGAAGCTCCCAAGTAGCTGGGAAATCGTTAAATCCTATGATCCAGAGAGCGCAAATGTGATCTTGCATACGGGAATGAACGATCAAATCACGATCGGAGAAGCTGGCTGGGTTGCTTTTGTCGGTGAAAAGCCTGATTATGGGACGACAGTGATTGTTCGCCTAACCAAAGGGCGGGAGATATGGCTGGGCAATCTCGATAGTATAGGGGTGACGAAGGACGAGGTCCTTGCACCTGGTAAGGTCATCGGAACCGCTCGGGTAATGGATCAGACATCACGTCAACTGTATCTAGGGGCGAAAGTGAATGAGCAATTTGTCAATCCCTTGGAAGTGATTCCATTTGAATAGGGGAGGCTGGCTCGACATTCGGTTTCGCATTCATCTGCTATTTTGGGTGGTGATTGGCTTGTCCGTGGTGACAGGCCATTTTTTGGAGGTCATTACCTTGTTTGTCATCGTGCTGATCCATGAATTAGGGCATGTAGCGATGGCGCGTGAGCTCGGATGGACCGTAAAAGAAGTGCAGCTTCTGCCTTTTGGTGGAGTAGCGACGATGGAAGACTCATACGCTACGGATCCATTGGATGAGATTGTCGTGGCACTGGCAGGGCCCTTCTTAAATATGGTGATGATGGCTGCCTCCTACTTGTTTTGGTTTATGGGGATATGGACGGAAGAGTGGGCCCGCTTTTTCTTGGTAAGCAATTTGACGATTGCGCTGTTTAACCTGTTGCCAATCTGGCCATTGGATGGCGGGAGAATCTTGTTGGCGGTTCTATGCTGGTTTATGTCATATAGGCAAGCGACGATGATATCGATGACAGGGAGTACGCTGTTTGCGGGGATCATGGTGGGGATGTCCAGCTTGGAGTTGAAGTACAACTTAGCAGTGATCGGGATTTATTTACTGACGTTGAACATTCAGGCATTTTTGCGATTTCCTTATCAATTTTTTCGTTTCCTGGTCGAAAAATACGATCGGCAGCTAGACGGAGCTGCCGTTCAAGCGATACGGGTGCATCCCGAGGAAACGGTACTAGCTGTCTCGCACAAGCTGCGACGGGGATGCTCCCATCTTTTCTACGTCCAAGGTGCGGGTCTCTTGGCTGAGGAACAGCTTTTGTATGCCCTTTTGTTTGAACAAAAGCACGACGCCGCAGTGGGCAAGCTCCTTTAGTCTTTAGACCTTAATCAGCAGGAGCGATCCATTCCATCAGCCAGCAGTCACGCATGCTTCCTTCGTGCCATTCGTGCAGAGGAAGCTCTTTTACTTTTCGAAAGCCACATTTTTCGTAGCAACGGAGGGCTCGTTCATTCCAGGCTTGCGGGTCAATCGCTACTTTTTGTGCCCGTTTTTCCGTTTGGAGGTAGTGGAGGATGGCTGTAACGAGCTGAGTTCCAATACCGCGATTCCAGTAAGCAGGCTCTCCGATGAACTGGTCCATGCCGTAGACAACATCGTCATTTGCATAACCATACCGTTGTTTTTCCGGGGCATCGAGCGGATAAAATTGCGCATAGCCAATAGGTTTGTCCGCGTGCAAGATCAGGCAGCGGGTTTCACCGTCATCTTCCGGAAAAAAGCTTTGCTGCACGAGGGACTCGTCATATGGCCGATCGCGACCTTCATAGTAGGCCAAAACGCGTTCGTCAGAAAGCAATTTGACTAAGTGAGCGGTATCATTGGGGGTTAATGCTCGAATGGTAAGATCACCAGCATGAATCATGGTTTATCTCCTTTACCTTGACTTGGTAGCTATGTTAGATTACTTCCTATGAGCCCGGTTATCCTTCTTTGGGGCAATGTTTGTACGGGGAATAAGGAGTGAAGGCAGTGAAGCAAGTAGCGATCAGTACACAAGGTGGCAGCATCCGCATCGCATTTATGGAAAACGGGAAATTGCAGGAATGGCGTACACAGGATGTGAGGTCACACGCAAGCGTGGGTGACATTTATCAAGGACGGATCGCAGATGTAAAGCCTGGTATCCAATCCGCTTTTGTTGATATTGGTACAGGTCAAAATGCTTATTTGTATGTAGATGACACGGTCGGTGTGGAGTCGGGTGGAACAGCGAAACCCAATATTGCAGAACGCGTTCACGTTGGGCAAAAGGTATTGGTTCAAGTGAGTAAAGAGGCGATGGAAATGAAGGCGCCCAAAATCACAATGCGGATCAGCTTGCAGGGGCGTTACCTGGTGTACCTTCCGACTGAAGAGAGCATTTCACTTTCGCGTAAAATATCTGATGATACCAAACGAAAACGACTGCAACAGGTGATCTCTTCGACAGTAGAGCAAGGGGAAGGCTGTATTTTGCGCACAGAAGCAGCGGAAGCAGAGGAGCAGACACTCATTCGTGAACTTACCTATTTGCGCAATCGTTGGCAGGACATGCGGCGAACAGCGGAAGGACTGCGCTCAACCGGGCGGATTTTTCAGGATGCCGAGTTGATCGAGGTGGCCCTACGAGATGGCTTGGCGAACGGAATGGATGAGTTGTTGGTAGAAGGTGCGGCGACTCATCAGCAGGTAAAAGCGGCGTTGGCAGCTTTTGCTCCGGAAGTACAAGAGAAGCTTCGCTGGTATCAGGGGAAACAGCCGCTCTTTGACTACTTGGGTGTCGAGGCGGAGTTGATTCGTGCTCGTGATCGACAGGTGCCGCTTAAGAGTGGAGGGTCCTTGGTCATTGACAGGACAGAAGCGATGACGGTCATCGATGTAAACACCGGTTCATTCACTGGTGCGGGAGGGCAACAGCGGGAGCAGGCAGTAACCGCAACCAATCTGGAGGCAGTAGCTGAAATTGCCCGGCAGCTTCGCTTGCGGGACATCGGTGGCATCGTGATCATTGATTTCATTGACATGAAAGAGCAGGGCAATAAGGAGCGAGTGATCTCGCGATTGAAACAAGAGCTGGCAAAGGACCCTGTGCCTTCGACTGTTCTCGGGATGACTTCGCTCGGATTAGTCGAAATGACGCGAAAAAGAGTTCGTGCGAGCCTGATGGAGCGGTTGACGGAGCCATGTGAGGCATGCGCGGGTCGAGGGAGAGTTTGGCGAGTAGACGAGCTGTTACGGCACTTGTACATCGAAGTTACTGCATTGGCAAAGAGCCAAGATGCGGAGGCTGTTCTCGTAGACATGCCGCCACGATTGTTGGACATGATAGACGAGTGGGAAAAAGCAGAAGCAGTTACATGGCCTGTCCATGTCTATAAGCGGCTTGTTCCTTCTATGAGCCCAGACGAGTTTCGAATTGGATACGTCGGAAATCGGGCAGAGGCGGAGCGTTTACACTCGAAATAACTTGACTGGGCTATTGTAGCTATGATAACCTAATGGTTGTCATGCAGATATGCCTCGTGCATACTGTAACCGCACGAATCAGGTACATAAGCCGTCGCTCGTCGACGCACCTGTAAAGGCGAGTCTGAGTATAGGAGGTGCACACAGTGTACGCAATTATCGAAACCGGTGGAAAGCAATACAAAGTTGAAGAGGGAGCAGTTCTCTTCATCGAGAAATTGGCTGACGTTGAAGGTGAAGTAGTTACTTTTGACAAGGTTCTTCTCGTAAGCAAAGACGGCAAAGTTACTGCAGGAGCTCCTACAGTAGCTGGCGTTACGGTAACTGGTAAAGTAGAAAAACACGGTAAAGCGAAAAAAATTATCGTGTACAAATACAAAGCCAAGAAAAACTACCGTCGCAAACAAGGTCACCGTCAACCATTCACTAAAGTTGTGATTGAAAAGATCAACGCTTAATTGGTGACTTGTTATGATTGAAGTGATCGTGAGCCGTGCGCAGCACGGTATCCATGAAATTAGTATTTCCGGACATGCCAATGCAGGTGCCTATGGGGCAGACATCGTTTGTTCTGCTGTATCAGGCATCAGCTTTGGTATATTAAACGCCATCCAACCTTTGACCGGCATCACCCCTGATGTCGCTGTCGCACAAGAAGGCGGTGGGTTCTTGAAGTGGAGTCTTTCTTCTTCGGATGATGAGACTGCACGCGAGAAACAACAGCTTTTGGCAGAGAGCATGGTCATTGCTCTTTTGTCAGTTGAGGCGAATTACGGTAAATACGTAAAAGTAAATGATCGTAAATGGCAGGGAGGTGTCTGATATGAACATGCTGTTTAACTTGGACCTTCAGTTTTTCGCATCGAAAAAAGGGGTAGGTTCTACAAAGAACGGTCGCGATTCCATTTCCAAACGTCTGGGCGTGAAACGTGGCGACGGGCAATTCGTTACTGCTGGTAACATTCTCGTTCGTCAACGCGGAACTAAGATCTACCCAGGTGCGAACGTAATGAAAGGCGGAGACGACACTCTGTTTGCAACTGCAGATGGTGTTGTTCGTTTCAAGCGTCTGGGCCGTGATCGCAAACAAGTTGTGATCGAGCCAGTTGCTTCCGAAGCGTAAATATTTATTAAGAAAAACCCAGCGATATAGCTGGGTTTTCTTTTTGTCCGGCTCTTTTTTGTGGTACAATAGATGGGAAAGATATTCTTATCGACTTGGGTGAATGTGATGGGGGACGAGCGGAGGCTGTTTACGCATCAGACAGACCAACTGCTGACCGTTCTGAACAGGCAGCGGCATGACTGGTTGAACCATGTTCAGGTTCTGCTCGGCTATTTGCATTTGAACCGTACTGAACAAGGAGAGGCCCATTTGAAGCGCATTGCACAGATGGCAATGCAGGAATCGATGGTTGCCCGATTGAATAGCTCCTTGTTGTCCGTCTTCTTCTTGACATTTAACGCACTGAACAATGAATTGCTTTTAGAAGTAGACGTGTGCAATCATGTGGATCTCACGCGAGTAGTCTTGAACGAGCAAGACTTGTTTCAGTTGGTGTCAGAGATATTATGCACAGTGAACGATCATGTAGACCAAAGCGGGTACGAAGCGGCCAGCATGCAAGTAAGCTTGCAGATGGATGAATGTGGCGTTCATTTTCGTTTTGACCTGGCCGGTGTACTTCGTGCATCCGGAATGGAAGAATTGGAAAAGCTGATACGTAAAAGCGAACAGAGTACGGTGGAAGTCACCGA
Source organism: Brevibacillus sp. RS1.1 (assembly GCF_013284365.1). Taxonomy (NCBI): domain Bacteria; kingdom Bacillati; phylum Bacillota; class Bacilli; order Caryophanales; family Paenibacillaceae; genus Brevibacillus; species Brevibacillus sp. RS1.1. The sequence continues at coordinate 226,399 of NZ_JABSVA010000002.1, read as the reverse complement.
GTGGATACATACGGAAGAGGAATGGGTCCTGAAATTGGTGGTTCCATTCGCGGAATGAAAGAGGTGACACCATGTTTGTCGATCAGGTAAAAGTATATGTAAAAGGCGGGGACGGTGGTAACGGAGCCGTCTCCTTTCGCCGGGAGAAGTACGTACCGCTGGGTGGTCCAGCGGGTGGAGATGGCGGTCAAGGTGGAGATGTCGTATTTGTCGTGGATGAAGGTCTGCGTACACTGGTAGATTTCCGTTATCAACGACATTTCAAAGCACCACGCGGAGAGCATGGCCGCAACAAATCTCAGCACGGAGCAGGCGCGGAAGACATGGTCGTGCGCGTGCCACCGGGAACAACTGTCATTGATGATGATACCAAAGAAGTGATTGCCGATCTTGTGGAGCAAGGTCAACGTGCTGTGATCGCAAAAGGCGGACGTGGTGGACGAGGCAATAATCGTTTTGCCAACTCTTCGAATCCAGCCCCACACATCTCGGAGAATGGAGAGCCAGGGCAAGAGCGTTACATTGTCATGGAGCTCAAGCTGATTGCAGATGTGGGCTTGGTTGGTTATCCGAGTGTAGGGAAATCCACGTTGCTGTCCAGTGTAACAGCGGCGAAGCCAAAAATTGCTGCGTACCACTTTACGACGCTGACACCGAATCTGGGTGTTGTGGACTTAGGGGAGCGGAGCTTTGTAATGGCCGACTTGCCAGGATTGATTGAAGGCGCGCATGAAGGTGTGGGTCTTGGTCACCAATTCCTGCGTCACGTAGAGCGTACACGCTTGATCGTCCATGTGATTGACATGGCAGCAGTAGATGGACGCGACCCATACGAGGACTATTTGCAGATCAACCGAGAGCTGACGCTGTATAACCTGAAGCTCGAAGATCGTCCGCAAATTGTAGTCGCGAACAAAATGGAACTGCCAGAAGCAGAGGAAAACCTGCGTATATTCAAGGAAAAGGCTCCAGATGTCAAGGTGTACGAGATCTCCGCTGCAACCAGTAAAGGCGTACAAGAATTGATGTATGCGATCGGGGATACCTTGGCGACGATTCCGGACAAGCCTGCTGTCGAAGAAGTTGCGGAAGTGGAAGAGCGCGTAGTGTTCCGAGCAGAAAAAGAACCAGATGCATTCGAGATTACGCGTGATAACGAAGTATTTGTCGTCAGCGGTGAGAAGATCGAGAAGCTCGTACGCATGACGAATCTGAACAGCTATGATGCAGCCCAGCGTTTTGCGAGACAAATGCGTAGCATGGGTGTAGATGATGCTCTGCGCAAGCTGGGAGCAAAAGACGGGGATACCGTTCGGATCGGCAAATTAGAGTTTGACTTTGTGGAGTGACAAAAACCATGATTGATATCCCATCACTGAACCCATTTATGGGGGATAAACGACTCCAACGCGGTGCATCGCTACCGCTAATCATCTCCAAGCAGGTGCAGACACCTGTCCAAGTTTTGGTTGAACATGCAAAGGGCAATTATCTCGTAGTTTCCTATGAGATGAAGCCTGAAACGAAAGCAGAGCTGCTCGGAACAACTGTACGCATTCGTTGGGAAACAGATGCGGCAGTGAACACCATTGATTTGGAAGTAGTTTCGGAGCAAACGATTTGGCCGATCAAGCTTTTAGGGATGATTCCGATTAGTGTAGGGGTAGAAATTACCCAAAAGCGCAAGCAGGATCCGATTTCCCCAGATCTCGGTATTTCTGTCCCTTACAAGGTGATGGGAGCTAGACCGATCGAAGAAAAAGGCGAGGCAGTGTTGCTGAAATTCTCTCCTACCCGTCTTGTTTTGGGAACGGACGGTTATGTGTCAAAGGGCGATTTTCTCCATTTGTCTTTCAAGATACCGAAGCAAGCGCAGGAGATCGTCATGATGGCGAAAATCGTGGAAAAAACGTTCCAAGACAACCAAACAATCATTGAATTAATCTTTACGGATATCAATGAAAAGCACCATGAACTCATCAAAGATTACTATAAAAAGCTCTCAACTACCGCTTCTTCCTAAGGAAGCGGTTTTTTTCCTTTGCTGTTCCCGTGAAGAAGGTATATAGTAGAGTACATAGAGTTCTCAATCGAGCCTGTTCACTTCATGATTTGTTGTGTGCGCTTTCCTGAATAAATATTTGTGAAATCATTCACTTTTTATTATAAGAATCCGTTGTTTGCTTTACTTTGTGAAAAATGTTACATGCAATTTTTTACCGGATTTTCAGGGAGAATAGCGGCCGTTACTCGTATGAACAGGCATCGAGAATGGAAGGCCTCTATTCCAAAGCAAAGGAGGACGTTTTTTTATGTCTCAAACAACTACGCAACAAGCTCAAGCTGCTGCTGAAGTAGCAAGCACTGCTACTCTGGCACCAGCGCAGCAACAAGATGTACTCGATCAGTTGATGAAACCCGAAATTCAAGAGTCACTGAACATATTGGTGGCGAACCTGCCTAAATTGGCGGAACTGACAACTCTTTTGACCAAAACCTATGATTTGGTACAAACGGTAGCAAATGATCATGTATTGATCGACGACATCAAAGGCGGAATGGAAGAGTTCGTAAAACCGATCTCTGATAAAGCAAAAGGTATTGCGCAAGCAGCCATTGAAGCCAATGACCGTGTTCATGTAGAAGAGTCTACGATCGGTTTGTTCGGTATTCTCAAAATGCTCAAGGATCCGCAAGTACAAAAAACATTGCGTTTCGCACAAGCATTCCTGGAAGTAACTGCAGAACGTCAACAACAAAAACGATAGTTTTTTTATTATGGAATGGAAGACAAGGACGGAGGATTGGGCATGGCGAAGCATATTCTGATTCTAGGCGGCGGTTATGGCGGTTTGCTCAGCGCATTGACTGCACGTAAATACATGACGGCTGAAGAAGCGTCGATCACGGTAGTAAACCGTTTTCCTACTCACCAAATCATTACGGAACTGCACCGCTTGGCAGTAGGAAACCTGTCTGAACAAAACGTGGCGCTCCCTCTGGAAAGATTGCTGCGTGGCAAGGAGATTAACCTTGTAGTAGACACGGTAGAAAACATTGGTCTCGAGTCCCAACGCGTAACATTGGCGAGCGGCGAGTCCATCAAATACGATGCTTTGGTCATTGCGTTGGGAAGTGAAACCGCATTCTTTGGAATCCCAGGTCTGCAAGAGCACAGCTTTACACTGAAGTCTGTAGAAGAAGCAAATCGTCTGCGTGCACACCTCGAAGAGCGCGTGATTGAATACAAGACGAGCAAAAATAAAGCAGATGCTACCTTCGTTGTAGGCGGTGGCGGTCTGACAGGTATCGAGCTGGTTGGGGAATTCGCTGATATGTTGCCAAATCTGTGCCATAAGCACGGCGTAGACTTTGCAGACGTTTCCATCTACTGCGTAGAAGCAGGTCCATCCATTTTGGCTGGTTTTGCTCCTGACCTGGTTGAGCGTGCGAAAACAAGCTTGGAAAAACGCGGCGTTCAGTTCCTGACAGGCGTACCTGTAACGGAAATGAAAGAAACCACAGTTTGTCTGAAGGATGGCGGTACCATTGAAACCAAAACAATGGTATGGACAGGTGGCGTACAAGGAAATCGCGTAGTAGCTGAGTGCGGCGTGGAAGTAAACCGCGGGCGTGCAACTGTTACAGAATTCCTGCAATCCACTTCTCACCCTGATGTATTCCTTGCAGGTGACAGTGCGGTCGTAATGGGGCCAGAAGGTCGTCCATTCCCTCCAACTGCTCAACTGGCATGGCAAATGGGCGAAGTAGTAGGTTACAACCTCTTCGCACACTTCAACGGCACTAAAATGGATACCTTCAAGCCGGTATTCTCCGGAACATTGGGTAGTCTGGGCCGTAAAGACGCAATCGGTACAATTGGTGCAAGCCAATTGAAGCTGAAAGGTCTGCCTGCAACCTTGATGAAAGAAGCGAGTAACGTTCGCTACTTGACTCATATCAACGGTCTGTCGTCTTTGGCATACTAATCGAATCAGGAAAACCCGGGATCATGATGTCCCGGGTTTTTTTGTGCTTGTTTATCCGTTTCCGCTCGGATCTTCAATCACGTTTGGGGATTGTGCCATCTTTTTGCCCCGCATGTCATTGCCAAACTGTTCGAGACTGCTTGGCTTACCCGCTGGGTGATTGTTACGGCGCTCCGATTTATCTGACTTTCCACGTCCGGCCATTTGCCTTTCACCTCCTCCATACGATACGCATTATTGTGCGCGAAGAAGCTCCCCCTCATGTAATCAAAGTAAACCAAAAAGGATCGGATGAAAAAAAGTGGCGGATAAGGATTGTCACATTCCATGCTTTCCGTTATAATGTCCTCTATGAAGAAACAACTGTTTTTCTCAGGAGGACACAACGCATGAAGAAGGAAGAAAAATTCTACTTGATTCGATCTGACATCCTGCCAGAATCGATTGCCAAAACGATTGAAGCCAAGAAGATGCTGGAATCCGGCGAAGTGGATACCGTGAATGAAGCGGTTGAACGGGTGGGATTGAGTCGCAGTGCTTTTTATAAGTACAAAGATGGCATTTTTCCGTTCAATGCGATGATGAGCGAAAAAATTATGACGTTTACTTTCTCTTTGGATCACATGTCAGGTTACTTGTCCAAAGTGCTCACATATGTAGCAGATCAAGGTGGAAACGTATTGACCATCAATCAAACGATTCCACTTCAAGGGATTGCTACCATATCCATGTCAGTCGATATGGCTAATCTTCGCGTATCTAGCACGGAGTTTTTGGATGGCTTGCAGCTGATCCCGGGCGTTCGCAAAGCGATGATCGTCGGTAGGGGCTAAGAAAAAACAATCAAAGAAAAGGCAGGGGAGAGAGACATGGAGAAGCAGAGCATTAAATTGGGATTAATGGGGTTTGGAACAGTCGGGACTGGTGTCGTACGCATTATTCAAGCGCATCAGGAGGATTTGCAAAAGCAAACCGGTCTCAGCATTGAGATTTCCCGTATTCTTGTTCAGGACGCGGAAAAATCCCGCAATATTTCATTCATGGAGGGCACGCTCACCACTGACCCTGCTAGTCTTTTGGATGACCCAGAAATTGAAGTCATTGTGGAAGTAATTGGTGGCATTCACCCTGCAAAGGAATACATTTTGGGTGCACTCGAACGAGGCAAGCACGTTGTAACAGCCAACAAAGATCTGATGGCGTTGCACGGAGCCGAAATTTTAGAGAAAGCGCAAGAAAAAGGCTGTGACGTTTTCTACGAGGCAAGCGTGGCAGGTGGGATACCGATATTACGTGCATTGGTAGAAGGGTTCTCCTCAGACCGTATCGCGAAAATGATGGGGATCGTCAACGGGACGACCAATTACATCATGACCAAAATGAGTCAAGAGGGCGCAGAATACAGCGAGGTATTGAAAGAAGCGCAAGCATTGGGCTATGCGGAGCAGGACCCAACCTCCGATGTGGAAGGCTTTGATGCCGCCCGCAAAATGGCGATTCTGGCAACGCTGGGCTTCCGTGTACCGATGAAGCTCGAAGATGTGGACGTAAAAGGGATCAGTTCTGTGAGCAAGGAAGATATCGCCTATGGCAAGCAGCTGGGCTATGAAATCAAGCTGCTCGGGCTGGCTCGTCGTGACGAAGAGGCGATTGAGGTAAGTGTGCAGCCGACTCTGGTTCCGAAATCTCATCCACTCGCTTCTGTTAATGGTGTCTTTAATGCCGTGTACGTACATGGGGAAGCAGTAGGAGAAACCATGTTTTACGGGCCGGGTGCAGGTGAATTACCGACTGCTACCGCCGTTGTGTCTGACCTGGTTACTGTCGTAAAAAACAGAAAGCTAGGAGTGAATGGACGCGGAATGGTTGCTCCATACAAAGAAAAAGTATTGAAAGAAGACAGTGAAAAATTCTCGAAATACTTCCTGCGTATAGTCGTTGCAGATAAACGCGGTGTTCTTGCTCAAATTACGCAGCTGTTGGCTGACAAAAATATTTCCCTTGAGCAGGTGATCCAGCAACCGTTCAACAACGGACGTGAAGCAGAGATTATCATGATTACACACATGTCCTCAAAAAGTGACATGGATGCAGTACTGGCGTACATGGAACAGATGGATATCGTATCAACTGTGCAGAGCTGCTACCGTGTAGAAGGGGGAGACAAATAATGGCTTTTAATAGACAGTCTGGCATCTTAGAACGTTACCGGGAATTTCTCCCGATTACGGAAAAAACTCCGCTGGTCAGCCTGCATGAAGGAAACACTCCGCTGATCCATGCCCCGAACCTATCCAAACAATTGGGGGTGGAGCTGTACGTCAAGTACGAGGGGCTCAATCCGACCGGATCTTTCAAGGATAGAGGCATGGTCATGGCTGTCGCCAAAGCGGTTGAAGAGGGAAGCAACACAATCATGTGCGCTTCGACGGGGAATACATCAGCAGCAGCAGCGGCGTATGCGGCACGTTCAGGATTGCGTTGCATCGTCCTGATCCCGAGCGGCAATATCGCACTGGGCAAGCTGGCACAGGCCATCGCCTATGGTGCAGAAGTCATCGCGATTGACGGTAATTTTGATGAAGCACTGGATATTGTTCGGGAAATCACAGCGAAAGAGCCAATTACACTGGTGAATTCCGTGAACCCTTACCGGATCGAAGGACAAAAGACTGCGGCATTTGAAGTGTGCGATGCGTTGACAGACGCTCCTGACATTTTGGCTATTCCAGTTGGTAACGCAGGTAACATTACGGCATACTGGAAGGGCTTCGAGGAATATTTCGCAGCCAATAAATCGACTCGCTTGCCTAAGATGTACGGATTTCAGGCAGCCGGAGCAGCTCCGTTGGTTCACGGCGAACCCGTATCCAACCCTGAAACGATTGCGACAGCGATTCGAATTGGCAACCCAGCGAGCAAGGATGGCGCTTTGAATGCCATTTCGAAATCAAACGGTCTTGTCGATAGTGTAACAGACGAAGAAATTTTACATGCTTATCATTTGCTGGCGAAGAGTGAAGGCGTGTTTTGTGAGCCTGCCTCGGCAGCATCACTGGCGGGGATTATCAAGCTGCATGAGGCTGGAAGGCTCCAACCTGGAAGCCAGATCGTGTGCGTACTGACTGGAAACGGACTAAAAGATCCCAATATCGCTTTGAAGCTGGTAGGTGAAGAGCCGCGTTCTGTTCCGGCGACACATGAAGCTGTAATGGAGCTGGTTCGTCAAAGTGGGAGAGAATTTGTATCATGAATGGACGACGTGTAAAAGTAACCATACCGGCAACGACAGCGAATCTGGGACCGGGATTCGATGCGCTGGGAATGGCTTTCCAGTTGTATTCTGTCGTAGAAATGGAAATCAGTGATCATACGACAGTAGAGATGATGGGCAAGGAGCTACAAGGAACACCGACGGATAAAAACAATCTTCTGTACAAGGTTGCAGCGGGATTGTTTCAAGAAGCAGGTCTCGCCATTCCTGAGCTCGCGATCCGTGCCTCCAGTGAGGCTCCCCTGACGAGAGGATTGGGAAGTAGTGCCGCTGCGATTGTAGGTGCACTCGTAGCGGCTAATCATCTCGCTGGCGAACCATTTACGCGTGAGCAGTTGTTTGAAAAGGCAACACGCCTGGAAGGGCATCCGGATAATGCAGGTGCGTCGATGTTTGGAGGTATCATTGTTGCGACGATGCCTGAAGTACCAGGAGACCTCGTTCCTTATGTGCGGTTTTCTGCTCCGGCTGGATTGCAGACCCTCGTTGTGATCCCGGAATTCATGCTTTCGACAGAAAAAGCGCGGAACGTCTTGCCACAGGTGTACAGCAGAGAGGATGTTGTATATAATGTGGGTCATAGTAGTTTGCTAGTTGCTGCACTAGCACAAGGCAGACTCGACCTGATGGGACGGGCAATGTCGGATCGGCTGCATCAGCCGTATCGAGCAAAGCTTGTACCTGGCTTGAACGAAATCCTGGACAAAGCGACTGAACACGGGGCACTGGGAGCTGCTTTAAGCGGCGCTGGACCGACGATCCTCTGTTTCTTCTCCTCAGATGAAGAATTAGAGAAGCTGCGTGCATTTGTGGACAGAGTAATGAAAGGGCACGACATCTCGTACCGCGTGATGATCTTGCAACCGGACGAAAATGGCGTACAGGTAGAAATCCATCAGAGATAGACCATAGTGGATAGGAGTAGCCATGGAGAAGAAACTTGCTTTTCTAGGACCGCGTGGAACGTTTACCGAAGAAGCAGCACGGATACTGTCGCTCGGACAAAATCTATCTTTCGTTCCGTACCCAGGTATTATTGAAGTACTAGACGGTGTTTCCAAAGAGGAAGTGGCATACGGTGTCGTACCGATGGAAAACTCCATTGAAGGAACGGTCAATTCTACACTGGATTGGCTCATTCACGAAGTAGAGCTGCCTATTTTGGCAGAGCTCGCCTTGCCGATTACGCAAAATTTGCTTGTGGCAAAACGAGAGCACCCACTTCCTTTGTCCGCGATTACGAGAGTGCTGTCACATCCTCAAGCGATTGCACAAAGCCACAACTTTTTGCGTGAGAATTTGCCGGAAGCAGCGATCGAAACAGTAAACAGTACGGCATTAGCTGCAAAAATGGTGAGTGAGCATCCAGAAGAGCCATGGGCTGCTGTTGGTACTCGATTAAATGTAGAGATCTATCCATTGGAGTTTGCGCGTGAACAAATTCAAGATTATTCGAATAACTATACGCGCTTTGTTCTCGTCGGTCGGGAAAGTCTTGATCTACCGGTTTCCCGCAAGGAAAAGACGACGATACTGGTCACGCTGCCAGAAGATTTCCCGGGAGCGTTGTATCAAGTACTTGCTGCTTTTGCTTGGAGAAAGGTCAACTTGTCTCGCATCGAATCACGTCCGACGAAGAAAGCACTCGGAAGCTATTATTTTGTCATCGACATTGAGCAGAAGATGGACGATGTCTTGTTGCCAGGAGCATTTGCTGAGATTGAAGCCATTGGTTGTCAAGTTCGTCAGCTCGGGACGTATCCGTTTTATATGCATCAGACCAATTCCTAGAGGGATTGGTTTTTTCTTTTTCTACTCCCTCCCAACAAAGGAATGACGTCAAGGAGCAAAACGCCCATGACTGCATACGATGTTAGGGAGTTTGGTGCAAGGGAGGAGAAAAACATTGAGAATACACATCGTCCAAAAAGGCGATACGATGTGGAAGATCGCCAAAAGATACGGCGTCGATTACAAAGAACTGTTACGCCTTAATAGTCAATTAAAAACTCCCGATACAATTTATCCTGGAGCGAGAATCAAGATTCCGGCGAAACAAGTTCCTGTCCGACCACCACAAAGAACGACGCCCCCGCATCCAATGAGTGAGGCGGCCCCTTATGTGAAAGAAAGACCGATTACGGAAGAGGAAGAGATGGAGGTTCCGCAACAAATTGAAAGGCGGCCCATTGAGCCGGAAGAATCAGGAGAAGTGGAAATCGAATCCAGAGAGGAGATCAGACCTACTCTACCACCGGCTCCCATTCCTACGAGGCCACCCAAGGAGATGCCTAGACCTCCCAAAGAAATGCCAAGACCACCAGTCCCTTCTGTTTCACCAGAGATAGTCAGGCCAACGGAACCACCAACATTACCACCTCCACCACCAACGGAGCCGATCGAAAAACCAATCGAGAAGCCAAGTGAAAAACCGATCGAAAAACCGATTGAAAAGCCAACACCGTATAAACCACCGAACATTTCAGGTAATCCAAATGTGCTGACTCCGGTTCCGCCTGTTCCTATACGTCCACTCATACCGACTCCACCTCCAACCGGAGTGAGTCCGTATATTTATCCACCAGCGATTCCACCGAATCAAAATGTTCCCTACATTCCATATAGACCACCGACTCAGGTCTTGCCCTTACAGCCTATACGACCGCCAGCAAATGTATGCCCGCCTTGCACGCAGCCACAGGTAAGCCCATTGCAACCGATGCAGCCAAATTACCTACCGCCACGGGTAAGCCCATTGCAACCGATGCAGCCAAACTATCCACCGCCACGGGTAAGCCCATTGCAACCGATGCAGCCAAACTATCCACCGCCACGGGTAAGTCCATTGCAACCGATGCAGCCAAACTTCCCACCGCGGGTAAGTCCATTACAACCGATGCAGCCTACCTACCCACCACGAGTAAGTCCGTTGCGGCCGCAGAAGCCGACTTCAAAGGTGAGCCCACAACAGCAGCTCAAGCCACCTTCAAAAGTGAGCCCGCAACAGAAGCAGAAACCAACAACGAGGGTAAGTCCAGAGCAAGAGCGCAGGCCGATGCCACAGGTGCGCCCATTCCCGCCATTCCGACCGCCGTTCATGCCACCATTCCCACCACCATGCCCGCCATTTCCGCCCTGCCCACCGTTCGTGAACCCGTGGAATGGCCCATTTTATCCAAGTCGCCGACCGATTGTAAGTCCCGAACAAATTCGACCTATTCATCCATTTCCAATGGTCCCACCACCGATCAGACCGATGCCGTTTCCTTATCCATGCCCACCACCATTTCCACCCATGCCATTAAAGCGGCCACGAGCGAAGAAGCCTGTGTGCCCGGAACCAGTGGAGTCATCATCATGTGAGTGTTCTTCTGAAGTCATGGAGTACAGAGGCCGAAAAGGCAAGTACAATCGTTCTCCACAGGGGATTCACAATAACATGATGTTCCCGCCTTCCCCGTGTATGGCTTCCATGCCTGAACAAGGGGTTTGGCCGAACTGGGGAGATGGGCATGAAGAATCCTCTTCTTACTGAGAGGGTATGGGATGAACAAAGGAATCTTATCCACCATTGAAAAGGCTTTTCGCTGTCAAATCTACGGGGTAAAGCCGAAGCGAAACGTCAACCTGTTAAAAACAGACCGGGGCCATTGGATACTCAAAGGATATAAGCAGGTCGAAAAAGCTGTGTGGGTGACAGAGTTAGCAGATGCCCTATACCAAAAGGGCTTTCATCATACGGTGCAGTATGTGGAGAGTCAGGAAGGGGCAAAAATTTTTACATTTGAAGACCGCCATTACACCATCATGAAAATGATTGATGGGCATGAAGCAGATAACGGTTCTCTTTTCGATGTGAAAAAAACAGCAGAGACATTGGCACGTTTTCATGTTGCAGCACAGGGTTTTCCTATTGCTCATTCCTATGCGTATGAAGGAAAACCTGCTCTTTTAGATAAATGGGAGAGCCGCTTGGAATACTTTGAGCGATTGATGTGGTCGCTTGAACAGAAGGGACCACAGACAAAACTGGAGCAACTCATTTCCCAACAGGCAGATCATGTCCTTCGGGATGGCAAGGAGCTGCTGCAATCTGCCTACAAGCTGCCTTTGACGCCAGAAATGTTTTTAGCCATGGAGAGGGGGACACTCGCTCACAGAGACGTGGCGAGTCATAACTTTTTGCTTACGGAGCGAGGCAATTGCTATTTGATCGACCTTGATACCGTAGGGCATGATCTTCAGCTTGTTGACCTTGTACAATTGATGTCGCGGATGCTATTGATGCAGGAGTACCGCATGGATTCCTTTGTAGAAGCGATGGAAGCCTATAGTAACGTCAACTATTTGTCTGATACGCAGATTTGGGCTGTTCATCAATTGCTTCGCTATCCGGATAATTTCTTGCGGGAGGTAACGGGCTTGTATAGTCAGCGCCCAGGCTACCACATGAAGGGCGTCATGCAGCTGATCCAAATGGAAGGCAAAGTGATGGCAAATCGCCAACGCTTTTTAAACGACGGAGAACGAATCTTCCAGCGCTCTCCGTGGGGGCATTACCATTTTGTTGGATAGTCGGATAAAATAAAACATCCCTCTTTCAAGAGGGATGTTTGTGTTGTTGACAAGCTTACTTGGAAGCAGGCTTGGACAGATCAATAGAGAATTTCGCAAACCCAGATTCCAATACGTTGATGAACTTGATATGGGACATTTTTTCAGCGAATGGTTTCGCGTCAGGAGAAGAAGTGAAGGTAACGTTCAGCTTCGCATCTACTGGAGCGAAAGACCAGTTATTGTCTGCTGCTGGATCGATATTTTTTTGGTTCAGGATGTAGTCGATTACGATTTGACGGTTTTCATCTGGAGAATCGATTACGATGTTTTTGCCATCCAGACCTGGGAACGCACCGCCGCCGCTTGCACGGTAGTTGTTGGTTACGACGATAAACTTGTCTTCAGGTTTTACTGGTTTGCCGTTATAAGACAGGTTTTTGATGCGGTTTGCATCTTTGTTTGCTACTTTTCCATCTACAGCGTATTTGGATGGTTGCGTAACATCGATTTGATAAGTAACACCGTCGATTACATCATAGTTGTACGTTGGGAAAGACTCGTTGATGAGTGGTTGCTCATCTGTTTTCTTCGCATCGATTTGGTTGAACTGTCCAGCGGAGCGCTCTAACCATTCTTTCACCGTAGCACCATCGACCAGAACCGCTTTCAATGTGTTCGGGTAGATGTACAGGTCAGATACGTTTTTGATGGCGATTGTACCAGCTGGGATATTGGAGTAGTAGCTCACTCCGTTACGGCCGCCCGCTTTAAATGGTGCACCAGCAGACAGAACTGGAATGCCGTCGTATTCTGTACCCTTCACGTTTTTCTCCACGAACCATTTTTGTGCATTGGTTACGATTTGGATAGATGGGTCATCTTGCACGAGTGCAAAGTAGCTGAAGATCGGGGAAGATGTTTTCCCTACAGCGGAGCGAACCCAGTCAACTGTTTTATCGTGATCTTCTTTTACTGCTTCTACGATAGCTTTGTCTGCATCAGCCAAGGATGCTTTGTTTGCTTTGTCATAAATCGGAACAACTTTTGTAGCGGACTCAGCTACTTTCCATTTTCCGTTTTCTTGTTTCAGCGTCAGGTCGATCACGCCGAGGTGGTTACCCCAGAAGCCAGGCATAACAGCTGGTTTACCGTTGAGCGTTCCTTTTTCTGCATCAATGCCTGGAATTTTATCGAATCCAGGACCAGGGAATACGGAGTGGGAGTGTCCGAACAAGATCGCGTCGATACCATCTACTTTGCTCAGCTGGTAGCTAGCGTTCTCCAATTGAGGACCACCCTCGATAGGGCCAATTCCGGAGTGAGGAACTGCGATGATGATGTCCGCACCTTTTTTCTTCATTTCAGGTACGAATTTGTTGGCAGTTTCCACGATGTCCTTCGCGATTACTTTTCCTTCCAGGTTGGCCTTGTCCCACTGCATAATTTGTGGAGGAACAAAACCGATTACACCTACTTTGAGTTTTACATCCTTGCCGTTCTCATCTTTAAAAGTACGCTCCAGGATTTCGTAAGGAGTGAACATGTTTTTGTCATTGTTAGGGTTTTTGTCCTTGTCGTCTACATAGACATTGGCGTTAATATAAGGGAATTTCGCACCTTTCAAGCTGGTGCCCAAGAAGTCCAAACCAAAGTTGAACTCGTGGTTACCGATATTGGCAACATCATAGTCCATCAGGTTCATTGCTTTGTAAGCAGGGTGAGTATCTCCGGCTTTCAACGGGTCAATTTTTGCCACGTAGTCGCCCAATGGGTTTCCTTGCAACAAGTCACCGTTGTCGATCAGGATGCTGTTTTTCGCTTCTTCTCTTGCTTTTTTGACCAATGTCGCTGTTTTTGCGAGGCCAAACTCGTCTGTGTTTTTGTCTTGATAGTAGTCATAGTTCACGATGTTGGTGTGGATATCTGTCGTTTCCAAAAGGCGGAGCTTGAGGACAGAACCTGTTTGCGCGCTTACAGGAGTAAGAGGAAAAGAGAGTGCGCCAACAACCAAAGAAGTGCTGAGGAGAAAAGCAGTCAGCATTTTTTTGTTCGTTTTTTTCATGTTTGAAATGACCTCCATAAGTTTACAATAATGCCAAGCAAAAATAGTTTATCATTAGATTTGAAGGCTGGATAGATAGCTAGATGAAATAGTATATTAATTTTTTGTATTGACAAAAGTAAAAAAATATAACGTCAATCCCACTTTAGTCGCGTATGCCCCTGTTTCTTTGTGGCAATGATAGGAAGAAAAGCCTATAAAAGAAGGGGTTCTATTTGACTGAGAAGAAAAAGTGGATGGTTTACGCGACCTGGGGTGTAGCTTTCGTTACAGGCGTCGTAGCCGGTATTGTATTTCTGGGTAAAAATGGAAGTGATTCAGGTCTTACACGCTTACTGAACCATACTGGTAAAGCGGATGTAGTCGCAGGTAATTCGTACGAACTGGTTTTAGCCCGCCATTATTTGTGTGGGGTGCGAGATGAAGAACATGTATCGGTTCGTCCGAATCAACTGGCAGACGCCATGGGCAACTATACTGGATGGGAAATTGTACAAGCCGAGCCCGTCAAGATGCTCTTAATGAAACGCGAGCAGGATATAGCGCCAGCGTGCAAGGAGAATGGACATATCGGAATAGCTGCGGACGGCATGCTTGCCCTGTTTCATGGTCTGCCTGCTGAACAAGATGTCGTGCAAACCTTTTATCGAATCGATACGGCAAAAATGGAAGCGAGTCTGCCAAAAGAGGAATGGGAGAATCTGAAACGGGGGATTCGCATTCGGAACTTGGCAGAATATAACAGTGTGTTGTCTACCTATGGCGAATACCAATGGAGCGGACAATGAATACGGGTAAACCGAAAAGAAATCCCTTTCGAGCCTTTCGTGTAACAAGCGCGTATGGACTGGAAAGGGATTTTTGTTTCCATGGCTACGGATTTAGTTCAACCGCAATGATTCGCCAGCGTTCCCCCGGGACTTCACGGCGCAAAAGAAACTTCCATGTTCGTCGAAAATTCCCGCCTTCCTCTGCGATGTACGCGAGCCGAACAGGAACCTCTATCAAGAGGGGACCACGTTCGTCTGAAGGGATGACGATTTCTGACGTTCGCACAGATTCGATCGCGGACAGTTCTTCTGGAAGTGTGAAACCGTCTGTTGTCATTCGCATCGAATGGGTGTCGTGCTCATGCAGAGCGGTGAGGAAATAGCCGACCAATTCTTCAGGTGACGCCCCTTTTAGTGTAGTGGCAAGTGCTCCGGAGGCTTTGAGAATCATCATGCTGTGACTGGGATCGGGCTCTGAGCGTCGATGGGTGGAGCTGCCAAAAAAGTGGATGCAAAAATGCCCAGGGAATTCATTTCCCTTAATCGCACCAGCACCATGAGGCATTCCGTGCATAGACGCTGCAAAATAAGTGCCGTCTACCTCTACCAGAATGGCTCTGCGCTTCCACGACCATTTTCCCTGATAAATGTTCTTCATGATCTGTGTATCCTTGCGTGTCAACGGTTGAACATCGGCATGGCGACTACCTGCTCTGCGCTGGACATCAAAACGTTGTCCTGTCTCTAAATCAATTACCGTACCGAATTCCATCCGTTTTAACGTTTTTTTCACCTGTTCCCAAGGAATGGCTTGTGCAAAATGGACTGCCTCTACGGACTTGACCATTTCTTCGATCTGCTGGCGAACATCATTTGCCAACACATAGCGACGCGGCATTTCTTTTTCATAAAGCTGACCATCGTGATCATATACATACATTCGTTTTTTTACGGTCAATGTAGCGCGTACCCAGTGTGGGTTATAGGAAGCAACTTCGATAGCAGAGCCCAATATCCGCTTCGTAAATTGCTTTTGATCAGGGAAGGACATGGTCGTTTGGAAGGAGGAATCGGGTGATACCGATACGGTGACCATGATGTCATTCTTGATCTTGGCAAGCGCATTGTATGGCATGGACAGTGCGATTGCGAGAAAATAGATACAAAAAATAAGGACTTTACTGCGCAACAACCAACACCTCCACAGCTTATCGTTTCAATAAGATGTCTGACATATGTGGCGTAAATCTTGGTATCATAACACCATTGCGCTTACGCCATACTGATTTCATACGGTGATCGAAGGAGGAGTCTTTAGACCATGTCTACCATGCCTAGAGGTAGCTACAAAGACCAGTTCCATCAGCGTTTGTACGTTCAGTTGAACCAGGGGCACAACAAGCTCAATTACCAACAGATCAATAAGATCAAAGAGCACATGCAAAGTGGCGTAGACGACTATGCCCACATGCAGCATGATGTGTCGGATTCATTCGGAATGAACAAACACTAACAGACGCCGTATAACCCGTTCCTTTTATAGGGAGCGGGTTTTTTTGTTCAAAAGTCGACTTGGATATGAAATGGAAATACACGTTCGCTTTTTGGGTGCTTTGTGTTACAGTAGAGAGTAGAATCTTTGCTCACGGAGAGTGGACTATGCGCATTTTAGGAATTGACCCTGGCATTGCGATTGTTGGCTTCGGGGTTGTGGATAAAGAGGGCAGCCAATTGCGTCCCGTCCAATATGGAAGCATTCAAACAGAAGCTGGATTGCCAGTACCGCTTAGATTGAAACAGATTTTTGAGGCAATGCAGAGCCTTCTGGAAACCTATCGTCCCGATGAAATGTCCGTCGAAAAGCTTTTCTTTAATAAAAACGTGACGACGGCCTTTACAGTTGGTCAAGCGCGAGGGGTTATTATCCTTGCAGCAGAGCTGGCTGGTGTGCCGGTCTATGAATATACCCCGATGCAGGTCAAGCAAGCTGTGACTGGATACGGGGGGGCAGAGAAGAAGCAAATACAGGAAATGACGAAGCTCCTATTGCGGTTAAAGGAAGTACCAAAGCCTGACGACGTGGCGGACGCATTGGGCATTGCGATTACGCACGCACAGTTTCGAGCGTTCATTTCCATTTCGGAAGGGGTCAAGAAATGATTGATTTTGTAGAAGGTACACTTAGTTATCTCGATTCGGAATACATAGTTATCGAAACGGGTGGAATTGGTTATCGACTGTTTTGCCCAAACCCGTACCAATTCGTTCGGTATGAAGGCAACAAAACCAAATTGTTTACCCACCACCACGTGCGGGAAGATGCCATCCTGCTGTACGGCTTCGCTACCCGTGACGAACGCGATTTGTTCCGCAAGCTGCTCGATGTTAGCGGAATTGGTCCAAAGGGCGGATTGGCTATTCTGGCCGCTGCAACGCCTGAGCAGCTAGTGATGGCGGTTCAACAGGAGAATGTTACCTATTTGACGAAATTTCCGGGGATTGGGAAAAAGACAGCCCAGCGAATTATCCTCGATTTGAAGGATAAATTGGTAGGGTACACACCATCTGCGATTTTGACTGTTGCAGCGGGTGATTTGACAGCAGGCGAGCAAGCTGTGTCTGCACTGAACGAAGCGCTCGATGCGTTGACTGCACTGGGTTACTCTGATGGTGAACTGCAAAAAATCAGAAACACGCTGTCTGAGAAATCAAAAGAGGGCGATGGTGTAGAAAAGCTCATCAAACAAGGGCTTGCGTTGCTCATGAGGGGGTAGGATTTTGGATTCTCGGATCATCACGACGCATATGAATTGGGAAGAAGATGCGGCGGAGCTGAGCCTCCGTCCTCGCTATTTAAACGAATACATCGGTCAGCAGCATGTGAAGGAAAACCTGAAAATTTTTATTGAAGCGGCCAAAATGCGGAAAGAGTCGTTGGACCACGTACTGCTGTACGGTCCTCCTGGTCTGGGGAAGACGACTCTGTCGCAAATTATTGCAAATGAGCTGGGTGTGAATATCCGCACGACTTCTGGTCCAGCAATTGAACGCCCCGGTGATTTGGCAGCGATTTTGACGAATTTGCAAGAAGGCGATGTCCTGTTTATTGACGAGATTCACAGACTTAACCGAAGCGTCGAGGAAGTTCTGTATCCGGCAATGGAGGATTTTGCGCTGGACATCATTATCGGTAAAGGGCCAAGCGCTCGCAGTGTTCGTTTGGATTTGCCGCCATTTACACTGGTCGGGGCTACGACGCGGGCTGGAATGCTCTCCGCGCCGCTTCGAGATCGCTTTGGGGTTGTCAATCGCCTGGAATTCTATACTGTTCCGGAACTGACCTTTATCGTTTCACGGGCAGCCGACATCCTGCAGGTCGTCATTCGAGAAGGCGGGGCAGAGGAGATTGCCAGACGTTCACGGGGAACACCCCGGGTGGCAAACCGTTTGCTGAAGCGGGTTCGCGATTTTGCCCAAGTAAAAGGCGAAGGCGTCATTACGACAGAGATTGCCAAAGAAGCGCTGGAAAGATTGCAAGTAGATGCCTGCGGTCTCGATCATATCGACCACAAACTGTTGCTAGCGATTATTGATCGTTTTGACGGTGGACCGGTTGGACTGGATACGATCGCAGCAACAATCGGAGAAGAGTCACAGACGGTGGAAGATGTTTGCGAGCCGTACCTCATGCAGATTGGCTTTATGCAGCGGACGCCACGGGGGCGTGTACTCACCCCAAGTGCGTATCAACACTTTGGTCGGGAGATGAAATCGTGAATCCTGTAGCCAAGCTACTTATTATTGGTGGTGCTGCTTTAATCGTAATCGGTCTGTTGTGGCAGGTAGGAGGCAGATTTTTGCCTTTGGGGCGTTTGCCGGGAGATATCGTGGTAGAAAAGGAAAACGTCAAATTCTACTTTCCGATTGTGACTTGTATTGTGATTAGCATCGTCCTGTCTCTTGGCATGTATCTATTTCGGTTGTTTAAATAAGCAAGTGTGTAGGCCATCGGAGCTCATCGTTCCGGTGGTTTTTTGTGTGTGCGGGCGTTTGGTCCCATTTTACGAAAAAGGCAGGAGATCAGCCGACGATTGTCGAAAAAACATGGGAAGACATGCCAATTTTTGTTGAAAATCAGGTGAAGAAAGGACAATGGACGACATGAGAAAGAAATGGATGGGGAAAGTCCTTTCGGTGGGCCTGCTATCAGTAGTTCTCGTAGGAGGACATGAACCAGCGCAGGCAGCCGGCGACAATATTAGGGTTGCGCTATTTGTGGATACAGGACAAGGCTATCGGGGAGTAGTTCCTTCCGTTACGCTAACTGCTGCAAATGGAATGGAGGTCGTGCTCAATGGACCCGAAGGCAAGACAGATTTACCCGAATTAAAGGGAGATGCAGCTCGTTACCGAGTTGATGAATATCATCTGATCGTTGCCGAAACAGGTGACTGGAATCGCGCACAGCAGATTGCACAGCAATTGAGCCAACGAAAATACGAGGGTTCGATCCAGGTGGCAAAACGTAACGGTCAGACCGTCTATCAGGTTGTAAGCGGAACGTACGACACGTATCAGGCTGCTGCGAATCAGGCAAAAACAGTTGCCCAAGCAATCGGGCAGAATCCGCTGGTAAAAGGCCCGCATCGACTCGAAGCGGGTAAATTCAAAAGCTTAAAGGAAGCGCAAGAATGGCAAGCGTCCTTTGAAGCAACGGGTATTCCTGCTTATCCCGTAATGGTATCAGAGGGGGATAAAGTAAAGTATGCGGTTTGGATCGGTGATGAGGTTAGTCCTGATGCTGTGAAAGAATTGAAACGAAGAGCAAACGCTGCATTCCCTTCTTTCTCCTATCAGGAGCCAGACAGCCATTCATATGTTATATTGAAGCAGGATGTATACGGATCACCGGATGAAGTGATTTGGAAGTATGTATTCTCCCCTCAAGTTAAGCTGACTGTTGAAGCGAATAAAGCAGACGATGAAGCGGTGATTGGCGTTGTGGAACGAGAGCAGCGCACATATCGTGGTGAGATGGAGCTGTCGGAATACAATGGTCACTTGACGCTAGTAAATGAGCTTCCGATGGAAGAGTATCTGTATGGCGTCGTTGGCTCTGAAATGGCTCCAGGCTGGCCAATAGAAGCATTGAAAACGCAGGCAGTCCTGTCGAGAACTCGTGCTGTGTGGCAAGGCAATAAGTATGGTGTTGCCAATGTGTCCGATACGGTTTTCGAACAGGCGTATTATGGCTATACAAAAGAGTCTGATGATGTGCGTGAGGCCGTCGACGAGACGGAAGGCGAAGTCATTTACTACCAAGGCAAACCAGCCGAGTCGCTCTTCTATTCCAACGCAGGCGGTATGACAGCGGATGGCACAGAAGTATGGGGCAATCCCGTTCCTTATTTGCGATCTGTCGAGAGTAAAGACACCTATCCAATGGATAATGCAAGCTTATGGTATCGTGTGGCTTTAGCGGATGGTACGAGCGGCTATGTACGAAATGATCTGGTAACCGAAACAGGCCAGAGCAATTCAGCCGGACAAAGAATGGCGGTCATTTCGACCGAGAATACCAATTTGCGCTCGGGTCCAAGTACAACGACGAATCGGGTGTTGTCCGTACTCCCTACTGGTGCAGAGGTAACGATCCTCTCAGAAGTAAAAGAAGAAAATGCGTATTCGTGGACGCGTGGTCCGTTTACCGCTACAGAGATCGCAGCCATGATCAATGCCGCGCATGACAAGAACAAAGCTCCACGCATTTCAGGAAACGTAACGAGCCTGAAAGTGACAGAGCGCGGTCCATCTGGACGTGTGATCGCGATGGAAGCAAACGGGAAGCCAATCGTCGTTTCTTCACCGGATGCTTTCCGTTCTGTTTTTCAACAAGGTGGCTCCCCTCTTCGCAGCACGAAGTTTGAAGTAGAAAAGATCAATGGTTCGCAATTCATCTTCCGTGGTACTGGCTTTGGGCACGGACTTGGTGTTTCGCAATACGGAGCACGTGCGATGGCAGAGGAAGGGTATGACTACAAAGATATCTTGCAACACTACTACCAGGATGTGACAATCGAAAAGTAAGTCGTTTGCCACAAGATCTACCGCAAAAAGGAGTAACGATTTCGTGGACGTGCAACAATTTGATTTTGATTTGCCGGAGCATTTGATCGCCCAGCACCCGCTAGAAGACCGAACTTCATCGAGATTGCTCGTGTTAGAGAAACAAACAGGCAATATCGTTCATCAGCAATTTACCAATCTAATCGATCACCTCCAGGCAGGGGACGTACTCGTCATGAATGACAGCCGCGTTTTACCTGCCAGATTGATAGGTGAAAAGGCTGACACTGGTGCGAAAATAGAAATCCTTTTGTTGAAATCACTTGGTGAGGATCGTTGGGAGACGCTGGTGAAGCCCGGGAAGCGGATGAAGCCGGGGACAGAAGTGGTTTTTGGTAACGGCCTTTTGCGTTGTGTTTGTGAAGACGTGACAGAGACAGGTGGACGAATCGTGCGCTTTTTGTACGAGGGAATCTTTTATGAGATTCTCGACCAATTAGGCTCGATGCCTTTGCCTCCGTATATTCACGCGCAGCTGGAGGACAGCGAGCGTTACCAGACAGTCTATGCGAAGGAGCGCGGTTCAGCGGCAGCTCCGACAGCCGGGCTTCATTTCACAAAGCCATACTTGGAGCAAATCGCTGCCAAAGGGGTACAGCTGGCTTATGTGACACTGCATGTTGGACTTGGGACTTTTCGCCCTGTATCAGCGGATTCCGTGGAAGAGCATGTCATGCACGCGGAGTACTATGAGATTCCCGAAGAAACAGTAGAGCTGGTGAATCAGGCAAAAGTAGAAGGTAGAAGAGTAATCGCTGTCGGGACGACATCCTGCCGAACATTGGAGACAGTAGGGCGCGCGAATGGAGGAAAGCTGGTGGCAACCTCTGGTTGGACGGATATTTTCATTTATCCGGGCTACACGTTTTCCATCCTGGACGGGCTACTGACAAACTTCCACTTGCCGAAGTCTACGCTCGTCATGCTTGTAAGTGCATTGGCTGGAAAAGAGAATGTGATGCGTGCCTACAAAACGGCTGTCGAAGAGGAGTATCGCTTCTTCAGTTTTGGCGATGCGATGCTAATTTTATAAAAATGTGAACAACCCACCTGTATAAGTGTATACTTATTAGTCAGGTGGGTTTACTTCACCCGGAAGTTTTTCTATAATAGGTAAGACTTACATACATAGCTTGAGGAGTGCAAAGATTTGGCTGTACGCTACGAGTTAATCAAAACATGCAAACAAACTGGTGCACGTCTCGGTAAGCTACATACACCTCATGGGACGATTGACACCCCTGTCTTTATGCCTGTCGGTACACAAGCGACAGTAAAGACGATGAGCCCCGAGGAGTTAAAAGCGATTGGTGCGGGCATCATCCTCAGTAATACGTACCATTTGTTTCTTCGTCCAGGGCATGAAATTGTTCGCGAGGCAGGCGGACTGCACGGTTTTATGAATTGGGACCGTGCCATTCTGACTGATTCCGGCGGTTTTCAAGTATTTAGCCTTAGTAACCTCCGCAAGATCACGGAGGAAGGAGTATCCTTCCGTTCCCACCTAAACGGAGAGAAGCTGTTTATTGGTCCTGAAGAGGCGACACAGATTCAAAACGCGTTGGGTGCCGATATTTTCATGGCATTCGATGAGTGTGCTCCTTATCCTGCTGAGTACGATTACGTAAAAAAATCAATGGAGCGAACAACCCGCTGGGCAGAGCGTTGCCTGAAGGCGCACACTCGTCCAAACGAGCAAGCGCTGTTTGGGATCGTTCAAGGTGGAATGTTCAACGACTTGCGCGCACAAAGTGCACGAGATCTCGTTTCCATGGATTTCCCAGGATATGCGATCGGCGGTTTGAGCGTGGGAGAACCGTTTCCTTTGATGTACGAAGTGCTGGAGCATACTGTTCCGCTGCTTCCGACAAGCAAAGCCCGCTATTTGATGGGGGTTGGATCACCAGATGCGCTTATCGAGGGAGCGATCCGCGGCATCGACATGTTTGATTGTGTGTTGCCGACAAGAATTGCCCGCAATGGGACATGCATGACAAGCCAGGGAAGACTGGTCATCCGTAATGCAAAATACGCGCGCGACTTTACCCCGCTTGATCCAAATTGCGATTGCTACACCTGCAAAAATTACACACGTGCTTACATCCGACACCTGGTCAAGTCGGAGGAAACCTTTGGTATCCGATTAACTACTTACCATAACCTGCACTTCTTGGTGAAGTTAATGGAACAGGTGCGTCAGGCGATTGCCGAAGACCGCTTGCAAGATTTCCGCGACCAGTTTTTCGCTCAATATGGATTGGGTGAAGATAGATCTTTTTAATCGAGGGGGATTTTTTTCATGGATGGCTTGACTCAGTTTTTACCGATTATCATCATGTTTGCGATTTTTTACTTCTTGCTGATTCGTCCGCAACAAAAGAAGGCAAAACAGCGCAACGCTATGCTTGGTGCTCTGAAAAAAGGCGACAAGATCGTAACAATCGGTGGAGTGCATGGAACAATCCAAGAACTGTCTGATGATACTGTTACGTTGCGTATTGCTCACAACGTAAACGTTACTTTCGATCGTGGAGCGATCAACAACGTAGCTTCTTCCAGCAACGAACCTGCTAAGACTGAACTAACGAAGAGCGAAGAAACAAAAGAAGAATCCAAATAATACATGCGAAAAGCAGGTGGGTGATCCACCTGCTTTTTTCTGTCTTGTTTTAGCGGCGTGGCTTGATAACTTTAGGTTTATGCTTGTTGTTGGAATTTGCCGAATTCACACCGAGAATCCCACCTAATGCAGCCACTCCAAAAGCACCGAACAAGAACAGGAAGGTTCCCCATTGCATCGGGGCGTCAAAGCCGAGGAAGCCAATCAAGAGAATGAAGAGGAAGTACGTGAGTCCGGTAAGTCCGCCATAATACCAGCCCTTGCCGCCGCAACGACGTCCAGTAACGTATCCCCCGACCAAGAGGGCAATGGCATTGATTACGTACGTAAAATAGGGCAGCGTGCCTTCTCGTATCGAGGTGAAGCTAAGAAGCAGGGTCGCGAGCAACGCTCCAATTAAAACAAGACATGTCGTATACAATAGACCGGTCAGTACAGAGGTGGATGCACTTCGCACGGTATGTACCCCCTTATTGGAAGTGTTTGTACATCTATATGAGAGGCTTGGCTCACGTATTCATCTTCGCGTTGAACATTGAAAGGAATTTTCGTATGATGGATGGGGAACGAGACGGGGGTGAGGAAGATTGATCAAAACGTACTTTTATAACCACTCTGAACAGAAGATGTTTCACGACGTTGATCTGGCAACGAAGGATCAATGGCTGAAATCACCAGAGGATTTGCTCTGGATCGATCTGTATGATGTGGGAAACAATGAACTGCCCTATATTGCCAAGATTTTCGACTTTCACCCGCTGGCAATTGAGGACTGCCTGCACGTCAGTCCACGTGCCAAGGTAGACAAGTACGATGACTACTATTTCTTCGTTTTTCACGCCCTGCGTTACAATGAAGAAAGTGACGACGAGATCACAACGGTAGAACTGAACGTTTTTCTCGGCCCTAACTACATCGTGACGATCCACAAGTCCCCGATGAATACCATCGGTCGGATCGCTGCCATGTGTCACCGTAACATTTCATACTTGAACAGAGGTCCTGACTATTTGCTGTATGCCATTGTAGACGGGATTACCGATGAATATTTTCCCATTATTGATCGGATTAGTGTGCGGATTGACGAGCTGGAGGACGAGATTTATGAACATCAGATGGAGGAAATTACCGAAGAGTTCCTGGCGTTGAAGCGAACGATTATTTTAATCAGGCGTGTGATCATGCCGCAAAAAAGAATTTTCGCGAACGTCAACGGCCGTTACTCCTTCGACATTTCCGAGGAAAACGTTCCGTTCTACACCGACCTAACAGACCACTTGGAACGGATCTCGGATTCAACGGAAACCTTCCGTGATCTGGTTAACGGTGCGTTGGATACGTACTACACCATCATTAGCGCCAAAACAACCGAGACGATGCGGGTTCTTACCATCATCTCCACAATCATCCTTCCGTTGACATTTATCACCGGACTATTCGGGATGAATACTTTCGCATGGCTGGGTGAAGAAGCAGAACCATATATGCTGATCGTGGCACTCGTAATTATGCTAGCCATGACGTTTGCCATGCTTCACATTTTCCGCAAGAGAAAGTGGCTGTAATTGGTGCTAATACTTTCCCTGCCCCCTGTTGAACACTAGTATCAAATGTTCTTTGGGGGGCAGCGTAAGTGGATGATCTTACTATGGTGTTACTTCGCACCCTTTTCTCGTATTTTTTCCTCCTGATCTTAGTGCGGTTAATGGGAAAGCGGGAATTGGGAAAGCTGTCCGTTTTTGATGTGGTCATTTCGATTATGCTTGCAGAAATGGCTGCACTGGCGATTGAGGATGTCGATAAGCCTGCTCTTCGGTTTTATTTGCCGATGCTGTTGATTGCCTTATTGGAAGTCGCCTTCGCTTATGTGTCATTAAAAAGCAAGAAATTCCGCGATACTGTGGACGGCTCTGCCGATTTGATTATAGAAAATGGGCAAATCAGGGAGCAGGCGATGCGTCGCAATCGCTTGAACATGGATGATTTGATGGTACATCTGCGGCAAAAAGACGTAAAAAACATTGCCGATGTTGAATTTGCGTTGTTGGAGCCAACCGGACAGATGAGTGTGTTTTTAAAGGAGCAAAAAGAAAAGGTTACGAGGGAAGATCTCGCGTTGATGAAGAAGCTACAGGTCGGTCCTGTCTCATACAAAGGCCTGCCCATCCCATTGATTCTCGATGGCAAGGTCCGAACGGAGGCATTGAGCAAGATCGGACAAAACGAGCTATGGCTGAAACGAGAAATCCGGAAATACGGAATCAAAGACATTCGAGAAGTTTCTTTTTGCAGCATTGACGAGCGTGGCATCATATATTTGGACAAAAAAGACAAGCCGTAGCAATAAGTGCTAACGGCGAGGGAAGAATGCGGCGAGTTGTTCGCCTATCCACGGAATGCGCCGGACGTCTTGCTTGCCCAAGACGCGCATGGCGACGAGTAGGACAATGTACAGCAACATGCTAATGAAGGTGCTTGCGGTCAATAGCTGTCCAATCGAAATGTCCGTAAACCAGTGCTTGGCAATGTAGGAACCAGAATAACCCATGAGCAGCATGGCAACCGCGATTTTGCCGAATTCCCGAAGGTCGACCGTAAAACCAATTTTTTTGATCAGGCTGGCAAAATGCAATAGCGTCCCAAGCGTAATGCCGATATTAAGAGCAATGACAGCGCCGTGAATACCGAATGATGGATGTGCCGTGAAAAAAAACATGGCGACAGTTTTGATGATGGCACTGATCAGTGTATTTCGAAAGACGACCTGAGCGTAATCGAGACCTTGCAAAGCGGCGGCAAGAGGGGCTTGGAAAAACAGGAAGACGGAGAACGGTGCCAGCTCTTTTAGCAGCACGCCAACCTCCCGATACTCATTGCCGTAGAGCAGGACACATAAGGGTTCTGCAAAAATAGTGAGTAAGACGGTACAAGGTGCTCCAATGACGAGTGTTATCCGCATGGCTTGATAAATGCGGCGATGCACGAGTGGAGCATTTTTTTGATAGGCCGCTTCCGCTACGGCAGGAACGAGGGAAACGGACAAGGAATACGTTAAAAAAGTGGGGAAAAGCACCAAAGGAACGGCCATTCCGGCAAACTGTCCGTACAAGCTAGTAGCAGTCGAGGTGGTAAAGCCTGCAATAACGAGCGCGTACGGTACGAGCATCGGCTCAAGCACGTAAGCAATGGAGCCGATGACGCGGCTAAGCGTAACAGGGAGTGCGACATGAATGAGTTGCGACAAGCTCTTTTTGCTTGCGGAAACCGTCATGAGTAGAGGCTTATCCAGAAGCTGAGCTGCTGCTTTTTTGCTGCCTTTGCGATACTGCCAGAGAATGTACAAGAGTCCGGCGGCTTCTCCAAAAATAATACTGGCGACAGCCCCTGCTGTGGCGTACTCAATGCCTTCAGAAAGAAACGACATCGTCATGACAACGACCAGTGCCATTCGGACGACTTGCTCCACAAGTTGAGAGACGGCAGTAGGGATCATGTTTTGCTTGCCTTGGAAGTATCCTCGCAGGACAAGGGAAATGCCGGAAATCGGGATGACCGGAATGGCTGCAAGCAGAACAATGTGTGCACGAGGGTCAGCGAATAGCATTCCGGAAATCCATTGTGAGAACAAGAGAAGCAGGACGCAAATGAAGAGGCTAATCCCGCCGGCAACCGACAAGGCTAGTAACAAAAATCGGCGAGTCAGCCGCGGATTATTAGCTGCTTCCGTCTCTGCCACTTGCTTTGCAATGGCAACCGGAAGTCCGAATGTCGTCACCGTAATCAGAAAGTATAAAAGGGGCACAACCATCTGATAAAGCCCCATTCCTTCCGCTCCGATAATGCGCGACAACACGATCCTGTGAGCAAAGCCAAACACTTTGGTAATGCCACCAGCAATAATGAGGATGACCGTTCCGTAAAAGAAGGATTGTTTCATGGAAGGCTCCTTTGCAAGGATAAATTCACTCAGTAAAGAATATGGACGTGCCGCTGTCGGCATGACTACTTTGAGGGGGAAAATTGGGATGGACCAAGCGCAAAAACAGGAATGGTATGGGCAAGTCGTAAGTCTCTGTGTAAGCAAGGCAGAGGAATTTGCTCTTTTGGGGTACGACAACGTTGCGCCTGAAGACGTTTGGGAATGCGTCACGAATAGCTATAAAGAAATGCCACCGATACACCAGCTTGTCAACGACATTTTGTCCTTGAAGACTAACAAGTACATGAATTACCTCATGATTCAAATGTACAAAAATTCTTAGTGATTTTATAGAAACTTCCGGCCGCCCTCATCGTATACGTACATGTCGCGAAAAACGCAAGGGGTTGGTTACCATGGTTTACATTCCCAGCAATAATTGACACGTTTTTTTGTACTTCGTTATAATGGGCATATTGGTTTCTCGTCTAGGACGGGACCCTGTTAGGAAAGAGGGGTATTACTACTATGGTTAAATGGGGAAGATTCCTCCTGTTTCTGGTCGTTGTAGGGCTTTTGGCTACGCTTGTAGCAACTACGACCAAGCAGGTGGCAGGAAACATCACACTCGGTCTGGACCTGCAGGGCGGGTTTGAGATTCTGTATGAGGTAGAGCCTCTTGAGGCTGGGCACAAAGTTGATATCGAGCTTTTGAAATCAACAGCTCACATGATTGAAAGACGGATTAACATCGGTGGCGTAGCTGAGCCAGTCACCACTACCGAATTGCCAAACCGGATTCGTGTTCAAATCGCATCACAATCAGCAGATCAGGACAAGCTTCGCGAGTTGATCGGGAAGCCTGCTCATCTGACATTCCGTGATGAAAATGGCAAGATTATGTTGCAGGGAAGTGACTTGGCTCCAAACGGGGCAGCAGTTGGTTATGACGACCTGAAACGCCCGCTCGTTACCCTGAAATTCTCTGACCCGAAGAAGCTAGAAGAAGCTACACGTGCAAACCTGCACAAGCCAATGGCGATCTTTTTGGATGAGACGATGCAAACTAATCCGACCATTCAATCGGTCATTTCTGGTGGTAGCGCGCAAATTACTGGAAATTACACACAGGAATCGGCACAGGAATTGGCTGATCTGCTGAATTCCGGTGCGATGCCAGCCAAACTGGTTGAGAAGCAAGTAACCTCCGTGGGTGCTTCCTTGGGAACCCTGGCTCTGGAGAAAACCATGTATGCAGGGTATATCGGGGCTGCGTTGATCTTTATTTTCATGCTAGTTGTTTACCGTATGCCAGGTATGATTGCAAACATTACCTTGGCTGGATTTACCTATTTTTGTATGGTGGTACTCGACTGGATGCATGCAACGCTGACGCTGCCAGGTATTGCTGGATTTATTTTGGCCGTAGGGATTGCCGTGGATGCCAACATCATTACCTATGAGCGCATCCAGGAAGAAATCCGTTCTGGCAAGACAGTCCTCTCTGCCTTCCGTGCAGGTGAACGTCGTTCCTTGATTACGATTATCGATGCTCATGTAACGACACTGATTGCAACGGGCGTTCTGTTTTTCTTCGGGACGAGCTCCGTACAAGGCTTCGCTGTTGTATTAGCGATGACGATTATCGTAAGTATCATTACCAACGTGTTTGGGTCCCGCTTCCTCCTCTGGCTGGTTGTCCGTTCCAACATGTTTAAAAAGCCGTTCTGGTTCGGGGTAAAGGAGAGTGAGATCCGTGAGCTATGATAAAGACCATACTGTAATCAGATTTGACATCGTGAAAAATCGCAGGAAGTTTTTCATCGCTTCCTCTGTGATTATTATCATCGGCCTTCTGTTTACGCTATTTCAAGGGCTTCACCTTGGCGTTGACTTCAAGGCAGGAACTCGCTTGGATCTTTACATTGGAAAAGCATTCAATCCGACAGATATAGAAGCAGTGATCAAGAAAGAGGTTCCTAATGTGAATTTCAGCGCGGTCACTCCGTACGGGGAAAACCATGGTCAGGCCTATACACGTTTTGACCAAACTATTTCATCCGACACACTGATGAAAGTGGAAATGGCTCTCAAAGCAAAATACGGTGAGCAGGTCTCGAAGCAGGTTTCGTCGGTTGATCCGAGTATTGCGCAAGAGATGGTGCAAAAAGCGGCGATTGCGGTTGCGATTGCTGCTGTGGGAATTGCCATCTACATCGCGATCCGCTTCCAATGGCTGTTCGGTATTGCGTGTGTCGTGGGGCTTGCGCATGACGTGTTTATTCCGATTGCGTTGTTCTCTATCCTCGGGTTGGAGGTAGACATTACCTTTATCGCCGCGCTTCTGACGATCTTGGGTTACTCGATTAACGATAAAATCGTTATTTTTGACCGGATTCGGGAGAACTTGAGAACGATGAAATCCAAGACAATTCCTGAACTGGAACATCTGGTGAACGTGTCGCTGTGGCAAACGATGCGCCGTTCTGTATACACGGTAGCGACTGTATTCTTCACAGCTCTTGCACTGGCTGTTTTGGGAAGCGAGAGCATTCAGAACTTCTCCTTAGCCCTGCTGTTCGGTCTAGTGAGTGGTACGTATTCCTCTATCTTTATTGCAGCCCAAGTATGGGTGAATTTGAAAGAACGGAATATGAAAAAGAAAAAAGAAGTAATGTAACGGTGGACGAAACCGCAGGTGAACCCTGCGGTTTTTCTATTCTCTGTTTCTGTATTTGCCGCAGTTTGAAGCCGTATGAGAGTTTTGCATAAAACGGTATGTTTTATGCAGTTGTCAGCTTCCTGCTCCATCCACTATAATGAATGAGGATTGGAGGAAAGCCCATGCTGAAAGCGAAAACACGCTGGAAACTGGCCACCTATGATGAGCAGCTTGCTGCTAGTATCGCCGCAGATTGCCAGCTTACTCCGCTCGTATCCAAGCTACTGGTGATACGTGGCATTGATACATCACAAAAGGCTCGTGATTTTTTGCAAGCCGGTCCAGAATTGTTTCATGACCCTTTCTTGCTGGATGGAATGGAACAAAGCGTGCATCGCATTCAACAAGCCATTCAAAGGCAAGAACCGATTTGCATATACGGCGATTACGACGCCGATGGGGTTAGCTCCACATCGCTAATGGTACATCTACTGCGCCAACTCGGCGCTGTTTTTGACTACTACATTCCCAACCGTTTTACAGAAGGGTATGGGTTACATAAAGACGCCTTGGCGCATCTGCATCAAAGCGGCTATAAACTGATCATCACTGTTGATACAGGGATCAGTGCAGTCGAACAGGTAGCGTACGCGAACCAGTTGGGTCTTGACGTCATTGTAACCGACCATCACGAACCTCCGGCAGTCATCCCGGAGGCATTTGCTGTGATTAACCCCAAGAAGCCTGGTTGTTCGTACCCGTTTGATATGTTGGCGGGAGTGGGGGTCGCCTTTAAAGTAGGGCATGCCTTACTGAAGGAGCCGCCTTTGCATTTGGCTGATTTGGCTGCATTGGGGACGATAGCGGATCTGGTGCCGTTGGTAGATGAAAATCGCATTCTTGCTCGAGCAGGATTAAAGCGCTTAAATCATACAAGGAACCTTGGTCTGCAAGCCTTAATCCGAGTTTGTGGGTTGGCCGATACTGAGCTGTCTGCTGGACATGTAGGCTTTGCGCTTGGACCGCGTCTGAATGCGAGTGGAAGGCTGGAGACGGCTGAATCCGCTGTGAAACTGCTGACGACTTCGGATATGGACGAAGCTGAGAAATGTGCCCAGGCGCTGGACGACTTAAACCGCGAACGACAGGAAATCGTCGCAGCGATGACTGAGGAAGCTGTCCAGATGGTGAATGAACTGTATCCGCCAGACCAGAACAATGTTCTCGTTCTGGCTAAAGAAGGCTGGAACGTGGGCGTGGTAGGGATTGTAGCTTCCCGATTGGTCGAGCTTTTTTACCGTCCAACGATTGTGCTTGGCATCGATCCGGAAAAAGGAACGGCAAAAGGCTCGGCGAGGAGCATTGCAGGTTTTGATATGTATGAAGGTTTGACTGCTTGCAAGGAATGGTTACCGCACTATGGCGGTCATACAATGGCAGCAGGGATGACCTTGCCTGTAGAAAATCTCGATTTATTACGCCAAAAATTGAACGAGCTCGCTGGAGAGTGGCTGTCCACCGAAGACTTCACACCGATGACCAAAGTGGACGTTGCGATGAGTATGGAAGAGATCAGCTTGACCGCAGCGGAGCAACTCGAACAGCTCGCCCCATATGGCATGGGGAATCCAACACCGCTCGTTTTGTTAGAAGAAGTAGAAACACAAGGGATGCGCACCATTGGGCGAGATGACAATCATTTGAAGTGTACATTGAACAAAGCGGGAACCTCTTTGGATGCAATTGGCTTCAACTGGGCACATGTAACAAAGAGAGTAACGCCCAAGGCACGTTTTCACGTATTGGGAGAATTGTCTGTAAACGAATGGAACGGAAATCGAAAGCCTCAGCTGACGATTCGTGATTTGTCTGTTGGACACCAGCAAGTGTTTGACTGGCGAGGCAGTCGTGACAAGATAGAGAAATGGCAGCAAGTGATGACGGAGTCCAATTCGGTGACGATTCTGTTTCGCGAGGAAAGCTATGAACCATTGGCAGCGAAGGCGACAAGCGAACAGGTGAATTCCTTGATCGTGGTTGGTCGAGAGGGGACGAATATCACAGCCTCTTCCAACGTGATTTTGTATGATTTGCCGACGCGCCGTTCCGAATTGGAAGTGGTTCGTGTCTTGCTCAAACAAGCGGAGCGCATATACTGTTTGTTTGGTGATCCGGATTTAGGAATGGAGCGGCTTTCCTGTCCGGGCCGGGATCATTTTAAACAGTTGTACCAGTTTTTCGTGCAAGTGCCAACTGTTAAAAAAATCCATATGGATGCATTGGCCAGAAAGCTGCAATGGAAAAGAAATTTATTGGACGGCATGATCGCCATCTTTATGGAGCTGGAGTTTTTAGCGGAGGAGGCCGAGCAGTACACGCTGCAGGCCAACACTGCCAAAAGGCCACTCGAGAGCTCTGTGCTCTACGCGAATTGGAAGGAAGAGGCACAGCTCGCGACGGATTTATTACTTTCTTCTTCCGATGCAATGATTCAAGCGCTTCATCAATTGGTGGAACCAACCACCGTTTAGGAGGAATTTTTCATGGATTTTAAACAATACATTCGTGTTATCCCAGATTTTCCACAGCCAGGTATCCGTTTTAAGGACATCACTACTCTCTTGAAGGATGGCCCTGCTTACAAAGCTGCGATCCAAGACTTGGCTGTCTTCGCTCGTGAAGTACAAGCAGACGTAATTGCGGGTCCAGAAGCTCGTGGATTCGTAGTAGGTGCGCCATTGTCGTACGAAATGGGAATTGGCTTTGTACCGATCCGCAAGTCTGGCAAGCTGCCATATGAATCCATCAAGGCGAATTACGACCTGGAGTATGGAAAAGATGCGCTGGCTGTACACGTGGACGCTATCCAGCCAGGTCAGCGTGTTCTGATCGCAGATGATTTGCTGGCGACAGGTGGAACCATTGAGACAACAATCAATTTGATTGAGCAACTCGGTGGCAAAGTAGTAGGAGCTGCCTTCTTCATCGAACTGTCCTACTTGGATGGACGTAGCAAAATAGGTGAAATTCCTATCAAATCGCTCGTTCAATATTAATTGATGCAACAAGGAAAAACGGGTGAAATGCCCGTTTTTTTCTTTTTTCTGCGGCTGTACATACTTTACAGGGGAATTCAGCTTTACAAGACGAACGACATACAAGATAATAGTATGAAATAGACAGACATGATACGTGCAAGTAAGCCTTCGCCTGCGCCAAAAGACTTGGCAACGCCCAAGTTTTCTAGACGTATAGGAAAGTTCAAGTGCTTCACAGTGCGAAATGCGTCCAGGCTTAAACTTTCCGGAGCGCATCACGAAGTGCCCCAGCGTCTGCTTCCGGCAATACTTCGGTGAAACTTTCCGCTATAATGCGGTCGCTCCTCCGTGAGAAGGCCTCGATCGAGGTTATTTTACTGAGAGGATAAGGGAAGGGAACTATGATTACCGGCATTGATGAGATAGTAAAAAAAGCAAGCACATATTTATCACAAACGGATATGGACCTGATTACACGTGCCTATCAGCTAGCAGAAAAAGCGCATGAAGGGCAAATACGCAAATCAGGCGTTCCTTACATTATGCACCCAATCGCCGTGGCGGGTATTCTTGCAAACCTGCACATGGATGCCGTTACGATTGCGGCTGGATTTTTGCATGATGTCGTGGAAGATACCGAGATTACGCTTGATCATCTCCGTGAGCAGTTCGGACCGGATGTAGCTCTCCTGGTAGATGGAGTGACCAAGCTGGAAAAAATTAAATACAAGTCCAAAGAAGAGCAGCTCGCCGAAAACCACCGCAAGATGCTAGTTGCTATGGCTCAGGACATCCGCGTCATCATGATCAAGCTGGCAGACCGTCTGCACAACATGAGGACACTTCGGCACATGTCGGAGGAGAAGCAACGCGAGATTTCTGATGAAACGCTGGAAATCTTTGCGCCACTCGCTCATCGTTTGGGGATCGCTTCCGTCAAATGGGAACTGGAAGATACGGCGCTTCGGTATTTGAATCCGCAACAGTACTATCGGATTGTGAATTTGATGCAAAAGAAACGGGTGGAGCGTGAAACCTACCTGAATGAAGCATCGGATACGATCAGAGAAAAGCTGGGCGAGTTAAACATCGAGGCAGAAATTTCGGGACGTCCGAAGCATATCTACAGCATCTTTAAAAAGATGACGAGACAAAACAAGCAGTTCAACGAGATTTATGATCTGCTTGCGTTGCGAATCATCGTGAATGACATCCGCGACTGCTATGCGGTTCTCGGTATCGTGCATACCCTGTGGAAGCCGATGCCAGGCCGATTCAAAGATTACATTGCCATGCCAAAGACGAACATGTACCAATCGCTTCATACCACAGTGATTGGGCCAAAAGGTGAGCCATTGGAAGTGCAAATCCGCACGTGGGATATGCACCAGACAGCAGAGATCGGGATCGCGGCTCACTGGGCGTACAAGGAAGGCAAAAGCATCGTGCAAGGATCTTTTGCAGAGAAGCTGGGCAGTCTGCGGGAGATTATCGAAGGTGGGTCGGAAGAAGCTCCGAACGCGCAAGAGTTCATGGAGAGTCTCAAGCAGGATCTTTTCTCCGATACGGTTTTCGTCTTCACGCCAAAAGGCGATGTAGTCGAGTTGCCAAAAGGCTCTGTCCCGCTAGACTTCTCCTATCGGATTCACTCTGCGGTAGGAAACAGAACGATTGGCGCCAAGGTGAACGGCAAGATTGTGCCGCTAGACTATGCGATGAAAACAGGCGATATCGTCGAAATCCTGACGTCCAAGCATTCCTACGGTCCTAGTCAGGACTGGCTAAAGATGGCCAAATCCGCGCATGCTCGCAATAAAATTAAGCAGTGGTTTAAAAAAGAGAAGCGGGAAGAGAACGTCGCCAAAGGTCAGCAAATGGTGGAAGCGGAGATCAAGTCGCGCAGCTTTGACATAAAAGAAGCGATGACGGAAGTGAACCTGAAGGAAGC
Source organism: Brevibacillus sp. RS1.1 (assembly GCF_013284365.1). Lineage (NCBI taxonomy): Bacteria > Bacillati > Bacillota > Bacilli > Caryophanales > Paenibacillaceae > Brevibacillus > Brevibacillus sp. RS1.1. Next base: position 191,434 of record NZ_JABSVA010000002.1, on the reverse strand, counting down.
GGCAGCCCGGTTTAATTTCCAAGGGGCGGAAGACATGTTTGCCGCAGTCGGCTATGGCGGCATTACGGCATCGCAAATTGCGACTCGTCTCCTAGACAAACTCCGTCGGGAGCGCGAAGAACAAAACCCAACCATTCCTGAGGTCAAACCGAATCCAGCAAATCGCTCTGTCAAGAGTGAGTCTGGCGTGAAAGTCCGTGGCTTGGATAATTTGCTCGTCCGTATTTCTCGTTGCTGTACACCTGTCCCAGGCGACCAGATTATCGGTTTCATCACGAGAGGTCGTGGGGTATCGGTGCATCGACTGGACTGTCCGAACGTACTGACTGACGAATGTACTGAACGTCTGATTGATGTCGAATGGGATACCGATTTCAAGCATAATTTCCATGTAGAGATCGAGATCACGGGCAATGATCGGAGCGGACTGTTAAACGATGTATTGCAGGTTGTGGCTGAAACAAAGACGAATATTGCGGCTGTCAGTGGCAAGTCCGATAAAAATCGAGTGGCAACGATTCATATGACCATCTCGATTAGCAATGTGGATCATCTGTTGAAAGTAGTAGAGCGCATTAAGCGCATCAAAGATATTTATTCGGTTCGCCGGATACTGAGCACCTGATCCCTCGTGGATTAGGTGTTCTTGTTTAGCGAAGGGAAAGGATGAATCAGTGTGAGAGTTGTCGTACAAAGAACGAGAGAAGCGAGTGTGACCGTAGCAGGAGAGATTGTCGGACAAATTGATCACGGCTTAATGCTGCTGGTAGGAATTACACATGAAGACACAGAAAAAGAAGTAGAATTTGTCGCAGACAAAATTGCGAACTTGCGTATTTTTGAAGACGAGGAAGGCAAAATGAACTTCTCTGTTTTAGACAAGGGTGGTCAAATTTTGTCCGTATCACAATTTACACTGTATGGCGATTGTAGAAAGGGCAGAAGACCCAATTTTATGGCTGCCGCACGACCAGAGCAAGCTGAACCACTGTACGAGCTGTTTAACATCAAGCTGCGGGAAAAAGGGCTCCAGGTGGAAACGGGACGCTTTGGTGCAATGATGGACGTGCGTCTGTTAAATGATGGCCCTGTCACATTGATTGTGGAATCCTAAACACAACCAAGGGGATGAAAACATGGCGCAAGAAGCATTGGTGATCGGTGCGAGTGGCATGCTTACAGAGGTTTCCCGATGGCTGGCTCGCCAAGGTTATCAAGTAACGGTGCTTGGGCGTGATCCAATAAAATTAAGTCGTATCAGAGACGGTTCCATTCATCCAGAGTCGATTCATTTGCTGTCTCAAGACTATCAGCAGACAGACAGCTTGCGTCAGTCTATGGCCGAGCTCGTAGAGAAGAGAGGGCCAATGGATGTGGTTGTCGCGTGGATTCATTCGACTGCACCGCATGCACTCTCTGTGATCGTAGAAGAACTGTCGCGTCCAGAGAAGAGCTGGCAATTGCTACATGTGTGTGGGAGCGGTGCTTGGAAAAATTCACCGACAAAGCCTACATCAGAAGTTTGTATATATCGACGGGTCATCCTCGGTTTTACGTGTGCAGGTGAGCATTCACGCTGGCTGACGAATGATGAAATTGCGGCTGGGGTGATTGACGCTCTGCAAACAACTGAAAAACAAATAATCGTCGGTCAGGTTGAGCCGTGGGAAAAACGTCCTGCTTATTCATCCATATAACGAAATAGCGAAGTCAAAAACAAAAAACGATTGCGTTCGGCAATCGTTTTTGTCGTTTCAGTACGAAATCGAGTCAGTGAATGTAATTGGCTGTTGGGAGGATCAGATTTTTGCCGATTAGATTTGCAGAAATCGGCTTTTTCCCGATTTCTCGTGCCCATATCGATAGCTGTCCGACATGGTGGATTTCATGAGCGATCATGTGCCGCATAATTTCACCCCATGTGTACGTAGCGATGCTGCCGTCTGGCTTCGTGTCCTGAAAGGCTCTTGTTTCCATGCTTTCATCCCAATTGCGCAAAAATTGAAGCACATCCGGGCGAAAAGTCGCCTCCAGCTCACAAACCTTTTCCAACCGGTTGTAAAGGTTGAAGCTTTCTTGAAAATCAGGCCTTCCCAGCATGACTTGAATCCAGCTCCACTCTACATCAATGACATGGAACAGGGTATGCAAAATCCCCCCGACACCTCCGATGCGCGGACGAAGCAATTCTTCTATCGGAACGTCCTCACACCATTTCAGCCATTCTTCACGAACTATCCAATTGTACTCAAACATGGTTTTAATAGAAATCACTCCATTTTCAAAGGTTAACTTGTGATCACCTGCGTCCATACCGTTCGATTACTGATAGTGTGATTGTTTTTCATCCGTCATCACTCCTTTCGATGCTTATGATATTCGCAAATCCTTTGGGAATTCCTGCCTGTCCTGTCTTGCCTTGATGTGATCAGATGCGCCATAAAAGAAACCCCCAAACGAGAGAGCTAGAGCCAGCTTCTTTCGATGGGGGATTTTGTAAGAGAGGGATCAGCCTCCCTGATTGCTTTGAGTATTAAAGTACTGGACAATCCCTTTGAACAGACCTTCTGCGGCAAGATCCTGCTGTTTCTCGGAACGTGCGCGAATCTCATCGTTGTAGTTGGATAAGAAGGAGATCTCGGCCAAAATGGATGGCACCGGGTTTTCGCGTAGAACGAAATAGTCTCCGTATCGATAATTCATGTCCTTGTAGCTCGTGGCTTTCACCAGTTCTGTTTGAACGAGGGAGGCGAGCTTGCTAGAGTTACCTTGGCTGTAGTAGAAAATAATCGAGCCATTCGTTGCAGAGTTTGGATGCGTATTATGATGGACGCTGACAAAAATATCAGCCTGATTTTGAATCGCGATATCGACGCGCTGTTGCAGGGTCAGTTTGCGATCATCAGCTCGCGTCATGATGACTTTGGCACCTGCTGCTTCCAACTTGTTACGTAGGAGCAGAGAAACTTGCAGATTGACCGTTTTCTCTAAAGTAGAGAAGCTGGAGCCAGTCGAACCACCATCTGTGCCACCATGTCCAGCATCGACGACGATGACTTTGCCGACAAGATCATTACTGCGTACCACTGCTTGCGCACCGTTAGCAGAAACGAGCCAACCTGCAATGTAGCCTGTGGAGCCGTCAGGGAAGTTTACTTGGAACCACTCGCCTGATTTATTGGCAATCCCATATTTCTCGCCAGGCTGTACCTGTTTGATAACAGCGTGATCGGTACTCGGACCAGAACGCACATTGGTATCTGGATTCATGACCGTCACATATGGGCCACTCGGAGTAGGCATGCTTGGTTGGTCCACCGTAATGTGCTGGCCTGCCACCCAGCCAGTTTTTCCGTCCGCCGCTTTGATGCGGTACCAGTCTCCTTGTTTTTCCAAAACGGTCAGCTTGCTTCCGACGGGAAATGTAGTTTGAATGGCACTGCTTGTGTTCGGTTCACTGCGCAGATTCAATCCGTCGGTTTTTACTGTGGCGGTTTGACTTGAAGAGGACGGTTGTCCAGTCTGAGGTTGCGTGTCCCCATTTCCATTTTCAGGCAGGGTCGGCTGACCTGTGTTCGGGTTGGTTTGATCGGTGGAGAGCCAAGCATTGACTCCATCGTAAGGGAATTGAATCCAACCATTTTGTCTGTTCAAGACCGTGATTTTCTCGCCCGCATGTAGTTGACCGATTGCAGGTGTACTGGCATCTGGCGTGGCGTATACATACGGAGCGAAATCCAAGGTTAGGCTGGTTCCTTGTAGTGCAGGAGGCTTCGGTTGTGAGCCAGTGCCCGCTGGATTGGTCGTTGGAGGCGTACTACCTGTAGAGGGAGGAGAAACTGCTTGTCCCGTACCTACTTCTTTTACAAGCCAGTTTGCGACCCAGCCTTTTGTTCCTGCGTTGAGTTGAATTTGGAGCCATTCGCCACTCGTTTGCACGATGGGGTAGCGTGTTCCTGGATTGATGGTTTGTACGACTGCATATGTTTGACCTGGTCCAGAACGAACATTGAGATTGGTTGTGGTGCTCTCCACTTGCTTGGTAGATACAGTTGCTGGTTTCTGTTGTTGTTGCTGTGTGCTGACGAGCCAGTTCGCTACCCAACCGCTTTGACCGTTCGGAAGCTTTACTTGAATCCAGTCATTTTTGGTGGAGATGACGGGCAGCACAGTTTTGTTCGGCAGTGAAGTGACGATAGCGTCTTGGAGGCTGGGACCTGAACGGACATTGAGCTTGTCCACGGTGACCTGAACAGAACCGGCGGCCCAGGCTGCAGAAACGGGGAGGGAAATGGCACAGACGACAGTCAGGAGACTCATCAGGATCTTTTGACGAACAAACACAATAGACATCCTTTCCGAAATACGTAGCTTTTTGAATTCAATGCGATCTTGATCTTGCATGTTTTTACCAAAATAATCACTTCGCTATTTCTCCTGCTTTTTCCTGCAAAATACGACAAGGTTCTGCATGGGTTCCCTGATTGCTTTTCAGCTGGCAAGGCAATACTAGATTTTACTAGATGCTAGCGCACGTAGCTTTTCAGGAGGAATTTATCGTGAGACAGTCAAAGAAGGAAACATTCGCGCAAGGATTGAATCGGCAGTTTTTGTCTGTTGATTTTCAAGACGATTTAGAGAAAGAAACGTCACTACAAAATGCGGAAATGGCCCAAGATTTTCATCCGGGCTTACGGGATATCCAACACCCCCGGCAGAAACGGAAATAACCGTTTTTGTCACCTTGCACACGATGCCACAACTTGTCTAGTTGACCCGAGTAATTCTCGTCGGCTATGATGAGGAGTGGCATTTTTGAAAAAAGCAGGTGAACTCCATGATACAGATGATATGTGAGGGACACGCATTCGAGCGGGAACTCTCCTTAATTCTCGCGTTATTTTATGAAGATCCAGCGCTCACTTTTGTGCCCGAGTGGACAGATGAGGCTGATTTGAAAATCAAGCTGGCATTGACCGTGCGTGAAAATGGAGTCGTAGCTTCGGGAGAGTTATACGATGGCAAGCGAAGCATCTCCCATCAGGTGGAGCGAGACTACGTAGCACGTGATGAGAAAGCGATGAAAAAGACGGCCAAGCAAGCTCTTTGCTATGCGTTGTTATTGATGCTGGAAGAATACACGGGCATGGAGCAAGGCTGGGGAATTTTGACCGGGATACGCCCGACGAAACTATTGCATCAGTTGAACGCCGCTGGTGTAGACAGACAGGAAGCACACAAGAAATTGCAGCAGGATGTGATTTTGCGTCCATACAAGCTAAAGCTTTTGCAAGAAATCGTAGACAAGCAGCTGAACGTCGTGCCTGATTTGTATCAGATTGACCGCGAGCTATCGGTCTATATCGGTATCCCATTTTGTCCGACGAAATGTGCGTACTGTACGTTTCCTGCTTACGCGATTCGCAGTCATACGGCTTCGGTTAATCCGTTTCTCGAAGGCCTCCATTACGAGATGGAGCGGATGGGGGAGTGGCTTCGGGCGAATGACCAACGGATCACGTCCATTTATTTCGGCGGAGGAACCCCTACGAGTATTACCGCAGATGACATGAATCAGCTGTTTGAGACGATGCATCGTTCGTTTCCACACATGGGAGATGTGCGTGAGTTGACGGTTGAGGCGGGAAGACCCGACACGATTACACGCGAAAAGCTCGATGTTATGAAGCGGTGGGAAGTGGATCGGATCAGCATTAATCCACAGTCGTTTACGCAGGAGACGCTCCAGGCAATCGGACGTCACCACACCGTCGAAGAGACGATTGAGAAATACCATCTGGCTATGGAGATGGGTTTGACAAATATTAATATGGACCTGATCATCGGGCTGCCAAACGAAGGTGTATCCGAGCTGGCACACAGTCTCCAAGAGGTAGAAAAACTAATGCCTGCCTCGCTGACGGTGCATACGCTGTCTTTCAAGAGAGCATCTGAGATGACGCAAAACAAAGACCGCTATAAGGTCGCCAGTCGCGAAGAAATTAGTAAGATGATGGAGATGGCTTCCGATTGGACAGCAGCGAACGGTTATGACCCATACTATTTATATCGTCAGAAAAACATTTTGGGAAATCTGGAGAATGTCGGGTATGCCAAGCCAGGGCAGGAAAGCATCTACAACATCATGATCATGGAAGAGGTACAAACTATCCTTGGTCTCGGCTGTGGGGCGGTCTCCAAGCTGATGGCTCCAGGAAGTGGCAAGCTGACGCGTTTTCCGAATCCCAAGGACCCGAAAACGTACAATGACACGTACAAGGTTCTGGTTGAAAACAAGCTCCGTGATTTGGATGAAATCTATTCGGGTGCGAGAACGGCTGGACAGGTATCTGGCAAGTAAGTGATGGATATACTTGTTCATAATAAAAAAAGTTTTATTTGAGCGCCTGTTGACGGCTGTTGGCGGGTTTGCTATGATTCACATTAAGCTTTTTTATTGAATAAGAAATGATCTGATGACGGGAACAAGTATCCAGGAACCGGATGCCCAGAGAGAAAGCGCCGTGGCTGAGAGTGCTTTCGTATAACGGCTTGGTGAATGACATCCCTGAAGACCGCAGTGAACGGTAGAAAGAAAAGAAACCTCTTTCCCCAGTAACTGGCAGGCGTGTGCCGGCGTTAACGGCTAATAAGTGGGATAGCCTTTTGAGATATAGGGCTATTCAAACAGGGTGGCACCACGGGAGTATAACCAGTCTCTCGTCCCTGACATGCGGCGATTTGCTAAATGTCAGGAGACGAGGGGCTTTTTTATTTGTTCATAAAGAAAGGTTCCTTGATCCTGAAGGTTTGGCTTTAGCCCGAGTTTTTGAAAAGACATGGAGGTTCGAGAGGAATGACAAGAATCCAGATCCCACGCGGTACGCAGGATATCATGCCTGGTACTGTAGAGCTGTGGCACTACGTGGAGGCCAAGGCCCGCGATCTGTGTCGCCGCTCCAATTACGCGGAAATTCGTACGCCGCTGTTTGAGAGCACAGAGTTGTTCCAACGGGGTGTAGGCGAGACCACGGATATCGTGGAAAAAGAAATGTACAGTGTAGCTAATCCGCGCAGTACAGATGCTCTCACGCTGCGTCCAGAAGGGACGGCGGGTGTTGTTCGCTCCTACGTGGAAAACAAGCTGTACGGTGTGCCTAATCAGCCTACCAAGCTGTACTACTTAGGACCGATGTTCCGTCACGAGCGTCCGCAAGCAGGCCGCTATCGCCAATTCGTCCAATTCGGTGCAGAAGCGATCGGTTCAAGCGATCCAGCAATCGATGCAGAAGTCATTGGCCTTGCGATTCGTCTGTATCAGGAGCTCGGATTGACCGGACTTTCTGTGGAGTTGAACAGCGTAGGTACAGTCGAAGACCGGGCACGTCACCGTGAGCATTTGCTCGCACATTTGAACGGCGTTCGCTCTGAGCTATGCGAGGATTGCCAGTCTCGTATCGATCGCAACCCGCTGCGCGTACTCGATTGCAAAAATGAAACATGCAAAAGACTGACGATGGACGCACCGTCCATTTTGGACTACTTGAGTGAAGAGTCCGCGGCACACTTCGAAGCCGTACAAAACTACCTGACCGCGCTGGATATTCCGTTTCATGTAAATCCGCGTTTGGTTCGCGGCTTGGACTACTACACATTGACCGCATTTGAAATCAAAATGGCGGAGATCGGTGCGGTAGAAACACTTTGTGGCGGTGGGCGCTACAACGGACTGGTTGCAGAACTGGGCGGCGATGATATGCCGGGCATTGGCTTCGCACTCAGTATCGAGCGTCTGCTGTTGGCTCTGGAAAAGCAAGGTGTTCAACTGCCGATTTCAGGTGGCATCGACTGCTTCGTAGTGGTGCAGACACCAGAAGCGAAAACAACAGCTTTCGTCCTCGTCGACCAATTGCGCCAAGCAGGGATTGCGGCTGAGCTGGATTATCTAGATCGGAAAATGAAAGCACAGCTGAAGCAAGCAGATCGTCTACAGGCACGTTTTACGGCGATCATTGGTGAGTCTGAATTAACGAACGGCACGGTTGTTCTAAAGGAAATGGCAACAGGTGAACAACAAGAAGTGAAACGCGAGGAACTCGTTGCGGTACTCGCTGCAAAAGCAAATCAATAAAACAAATCGTTGGGGGAAATGATCATGTCTTGGCAATATCGCACCGTACATGGTGGAGAAGTAACAACAGCACACGTTGGGCAGGAAGTCGTACTGAACGGATGGGTACAAAAGCGTCGCGACCTCGGAGGCGTCATCTTCATCGACTTCCGTGACCGCACTGGCATCGTCCAAATCGTATTCAACCCGGAGTACAACAAAGAAGCTTGGGAAGCGGCTGACAAGGTTCGCAGCGAATACGTACTGGTTGTAAAAGGGAAAGTAGTAAACCGTGCACCAGAAGCAGTCAATCCAAAGCTGAAAACAGGCGAAGTAGAAGTGCACATCTCCGAAATTGAAATCCTGAACGATGCAAAAACGCCTCCGTTCCTGATTGAAGATGAGATCGATGTAGATGAACAAGTTCGTCTAAAATACCGCTACCTCGACCTGCGCCGTCCAGAAATGCAGCGCTCCCTGCTTTTGCGTAGCAAAGCAGCAAAAGCTTTCCGTGACTACCTGGATGAGAACAACTTCCTGGAAATCGAAACACCAATTCTCCAGAAGAGCACGCCTGAGGGCGCACGTGACTACCTCGTGCCTTCCCGTGTACACCCAGGCGAGTTCTACGCACTGCCGCAATCGCCACAGCTGTTCAAACAGCTTTTGATGGTATCCGGTTTGGAGCGCTATTACCAAATCGCTCGTTGCTTCCGTGACGAAGACCTGCGTGCTGACCGTCAGCCTGAATTTACCCAAGTGGACATTGAAACCTCTTTCCTGTCTATGGAAGAAATCCTGCCAATGATGGAAAAGATGGTCGCTCACGTATTCAAGCAAACGGTTGGGGTAGACGTACCGACTCCATTCCCTCGTCTCACGTATGCGGATGCCATGGCGCGTTACGGTTCTGACAAACCAGACGTACGCTTCGGCATGGAGCTGACAGACGTATCCGATCTGGTTGCCACAAGCGACTTCAAGGTGTTTGCAGCAGCAGTAGCTGGCGGCGGACAAGTAAAAGCGATCAACGCAAAAGGTTGCGGGCACTACTCCCGAAAAGAAGCAGACGACCTGGGCAAATTCGCTTCCCGTTATGGCGCGAAAGGCTTGGCTTGGATCGGCTTCAAAGACGGAGAGGTCAAAGGGCCAATTGCGAAATTCTTTAAAGAAGAAGAGCTTAACGAGATGAAAGCACGCTTGGCGGTAGAAGAAGGCGACCTGCTCCTGTTCGTTGCTGACAAACCAAAAGTAGTAGCAGATGCACTGGGTGCCCTTCGTTCCAAACTGGGTGCGGAACTTGGTCTGATTGACCAAAGCCAGTTCGCATTCCTGTGGGTAGTAGACTTCCCGCTGGTTGAGTGGGATGAGGATGCAAAACGTTATGTTGCCCTGCACCATCCGTTCACGCGTCCAAAAGACGAAGACCTGCACCTGTTCGAGACCGATCCAGGTCAAATGCGCGCACAAGCGTACGACATGGTTCTCAACGGATACGAGCTCGGCGGAGGTTCCATGCGGATCTTCAAGCGCGAAGTCCAAGAAAAAATGTTTACCACACTTGGCTTTACACCAGAAGAGGCGCGGAAACAATTCGGTTTCCTCATGGATGCATTTGAGTACGGTACACCTCCACACGGTGGAATCGCTCTTGGCTTGGACCGTTTGATCATGCTCTTGGCTGGACGCACCAACCTGCGTGAAGTCATCGCATTCCCGAAAACAGCAAGTGCGAGCGACCTGATGGTAAATGCTCCAGATGTCGTAGACGGAAAACAATTGAAAGAGCTGTCCATTGCAACAATTGTCACAGAAGAAGAAAAGGTGGAAGCGTAATCGACTTGCGCAACTGCATTGCTCTTTGATACATTGGTAATACTATGATGAAAGCCCTGCGATGCTCGTGACATCCGATAGTTTTGAGCCACAAAGTTTGTTTAGGGAGTTTTTCGTCCGTGATTGTAAAGGCATGCCTCCTTAGAGTGGACGTCTGTAACAGTTCGGCAAGACACCCACCTGCGATGAGCAGGTTCAAAACTAAGGAGTAACACGACATAATGGGGCTCCTTTTTTCTATTTCAATCCTACTTTTCCGATTGACTATAATCCAGCTTGCGAATGAAAGGTGACACGAAATATGCTTCATCAATTTTCTCGTTGTGAATTGGCCTTCGGTCCCGAAGGTTTGGAAAAAATGAAAAATAGCTGCGTTGCTGTATTAGGAATTGGCGGAGTAGGTTCCTTTACAGTGGAAGCACTGGCGCGTACAGGTGTAGGCAAGCTCATTTTGGTAGATAAGGATGTAGTAGACATCACAAACATCAACCGCCAAATCCATGCGACGCTGAACACAGTCGGTCAAAAAAAGGCTGAGCTTATGAAGGAGCGCATTGCGACGATCAATCCAGAGTGCGAGGTCGTAACTCTTCATATGTTCTACAATGAAGAAACAGCGGATGCGCTGTTCGAGCATGAACTGGATTACATCGTGGATGCGATGGATACCATGTCTGCGAAGCTCCATGTGATTAAGGAAGCGAAGCGTCGCAATATCCCTATTATTTCTAGCATGGGTGCGGCCAACAAAATGGACCCGACCCGTTTTGAGGTTGCCGATATTTCCCAAACGAGTTATGATCCGATTGCAAAAGTCATTCGTCGTGAGCTGCGGAAAAGCGGTATCTACAAAGGGGTAAAAGTTGTATATTCCCGTGAGATTCCCGTAACCGTCCGTGTAGATGTACGCGAACAGATCGTGTCTAACCCGGATTCACCGATTAGTAAAGTGCGGATGCCTCCAGCGAGCAATGCTTTCGTGCCTTCTGTAGCTGGTTTAATTTTGGCCAGTGTAGTGGCAAGAGATATTTTGGAGTGGCAGCCTGTAAAAGGATAGTGGAACATGGATGATTTATTCACGTTTGCCTATGACCAGCAGGGTGGCGGCAAACAGAAGCCATTGGCTGCACGGATGCGGCCGCAAACGATTCAGGATGTAATCGGGCAATCGCATATTTTGGCTCCTGGAAAGCTGCTTCGACGCGCGATTGAAGCAGATCAAGTGTCCTCTGTCATTTTTTACGGACCTCCGGGAACAGGGAAAACAACACTGGCAAAAGTCATTGCCCGAACCACACGTACGCATTTCTCCGAGTTAAATGCAGTTACGGCCGGTGTCGCTGATATCCGCAAAGTAGTAGATGCAGCGAAGGAACGGCTCGTTATGGACAGTCAGCGGACAACCTTGTTCGTAGACGAGATACACCGCTTCAATAAATCACAACAGGATGCCCTTCTTCCTTATGTGGAGGAAGGCACGATTATTTTGATCGGCGCTACGACGGAGAATCCTTTTTTTGAGGTGAATCCGGCGCTTTTGTCGCGTTCACAAGTATTTTCCCTTCAATCGCTTTCTCATGAGGAATTAAAGCTGGTTATGGATCGGGCACTTACTGATGAAGAAAACGGATTGGCGGAGCTATTTGTCACTGTAGAACCGGAAGCGGCAGAGCATTTGGTTCAATACGCAGAAGGGGATGCCAGACGTTTGCTCAACGCATTGGAACTGGCGGTGACAACGACGCAACCAGGAGCGGATGGACGCATTACGGTGACATTGGACGTCGCTGTGGAATCCATTCAGCGCAGGGCAGTACGCTACGATAAGAGTGGGGACAATCATTATGACACGATCTCTGCTTTTATTAAATCCATTCGTGGTTCTGATCCGGACGCAGCTCTTTACTGGTTGGCGAGAATGATTGATGCCGGAGAAGATCCGCGGTTCATTTCTCGCCGCTTGGTTATTTCGGCTTCAGAGGACATCGGAAATGCTGACCCGCAAGCGATCACAGTTGCGATGTCCTGCTTTCAGGCGGTAGAATTGGTGGGGATGCCTGAAGGGCGTATCCCTTTAGCACAAGCGACGACGTACCTAGCGACCGCCCCCAAAAGCAATGCTGCTTACAACGGAATTAATTCTGCGTTGGATCGTATCCGAACAGATGGTCACAAGCAAGTGCCGATTCATCTGCGAGATTCTGCTTACAAGGGAGCTGCGAAGCTGGGACACGGTCAGGGATATCTGTATCCGCATAACTATCCATATGGGTATGTACCTCAACAGTATCTGCCTGACGGTGTAAACTACTCGTTCTACCAGCCAAAGGATCACGGCTATGAGCGTCACATTCGCCGCTTTCAGGAAGAAAGACAGAAGATGGATGAACGTGGATTGCCAAGGAAAAACTCCCCCGAATAATGGGGGAGCTAACATGTTAAGTGCGGACATTTCCGCCTGGTTTATTGGGCAAATCACCGTTTTCATTCGGCTGTTTGCTCTGCTCACTCGCACCGTAACGGGCTTTGTGAGCAATCGTGCCTGCGGGTTGGTCGTACAAGGTTTCGGACGGGTGGTTGGGACCTCGTTCCGAGCGTTTGTTCGTTGTCATCTGCATATCACCCCCTAAGATGTTAGTGTGTCCCTCGATACAGAAGACATGTAGGGGGCGGGCGCGTATTACCGATACAAAGAGGAGAGTTGTTAACGTGAAGATTTCAACGAAAGGACGTTACGGGCTGACGATCATGATGGAATTGGCCAACCGTTGCGGAGAAGGGCCGACTTCCCTGCGGAGCATCGCCCAAAAACATGATTTGTCCGAGCATTATTTGGAGCAATTGATTGCACCTCTGCGTAACGCGGGTTTGGTAAAGAGTATCCGTGGCGCATATGGCGGTTATGTTCTGGCGAAGCAGCCGGATGAGATTTCTGCTGGCGATGTGATTCGCGTGTTGGAAGGACCGATCAGCCCTGTGGAATTTGCAGAGGAAGAAGACCCGGCTAAGCGTTTTTTATGGCTGCGTATTCGGGATAGTATTTCTTCTGTTTTGGATTCGACATCGCTTCAAGACTTGATCAGTTTTGAAGACGATGGTCCTACTGATAACTATATGTTTTATATCTAGAATGTAAGAGGTTGTTCAAAAAGTCGTCTTTTGATCACGAAGTAGCTCAGAAAGCTAATTCGACATCGAATCTGGCGTTCACCTCCGAAGTCCCGGTGCTCATGTAGATTACCTACATTCCGCTCCTCCTTCGTTCGGTTCTCGCCATCCTCTCGGTGCTAAAAAGCCGACTTTTTGAACACGTACTATAAGTTGGTAGAAGGTGACGGCATTGTCAGAGCGAATGTATTTTGACCATGCAGCTACTACGCCGGTGCATCCGCGTGTAGTTGCTGCTATGACTCCCTATTTGACTCAAGTATACGGGAATCCATCCAGTGTCCATGGTGCAGGTCGCGAAGCACGAAAAGCGTTGGAGCATGCGAGAGACACGATTGCCGACTTTATGGATGCTGATCCGCAATCGCTCATCTTTACGAGTGGCGGGACAGAGGCGGACAATATGGCAATCATCGGTGCCGCAATGGCACAGCGCGAACGTGGTCGTCACGTCATTACTTCGCAAATCGAGCACCATGCAGTCTTGCATGCTTGTGAATTTTTGGAGCAGGCAGGATTTGAAGTGACGTACTTGCCTGTTGACCAGACAGGCATGGTCCGTTTGGAAGACCTGAAACAAGCGGTTCGTCCGGATACGGTACTGGTGTCTATTATGTACGGCAACAACGAAGTAGGAACGATCCAGCCCATCGAGGAAATGGGTACCTTTCTGCGTGAAAAAGGGATTGTTTTTCATACAGATGCCGTACAGGCTTTTGGTGTCCTGCCTGTCCATGTACGAAAGCTGCCTGTTGATATGCTCTCGGTATCCGCCCATAAAATTAATGGGCCAAAAGGAGTCGGCGCTTTGTATTTAGCGCGTAAGGTTCCGTTTTCCCCGATTTTGCACGGCGGTTCGCAAGAGCGCAAGCGCAGAGCAGGAACGGAAAACCTGGCCGGGATTGTTGGGTTTGCCGAAGCGACGAGGGTCGCTGGCGAGGAAATGGCGGAGCGAGTTGAAAAGTATAAGCAGATGAAAGCAGCGATGATCGCAGTCTGGCAGGAAGCAGGAATTACGTTCTGCCTGAATGGACATCGTGAGCAGGTATTGCCACATATTTTAAATGTGTCCTTTCCTGGTGCCCATACAGAAACCATGCTGATGAATCTGGATATCGCCAAAATTGCAGCAGCGAGCGGCTCAGCTTGTACATCCGGATCACTAGAGCTGTCACACGTTCTAAAAGCAATGCACTTGGACGAGAAGATTGCTCTTTCAGCCATTCGTTTCAGCTTTGGGATTACGAATACAGTGGAAGAGGCGAAGCAAGCTGCTACAGCGGTTGCTGCGATTGTGAAGCGTTTGGTACGCGAATAACGAAGGATGAAAGCCGTTTGGATGAAGCCAAGCGGTTTTTTCATTGGGGCCAAAGTGGGTTTCTTATTGGAGTTTGTGGTGAATTGTGGAAGAGGATGGTAAGATGATACTGTAGTACTGATCCTGAAGAACTACTATAAAATTCGGATCATCCGATAAGGAGAGGACTTTCATGTTGGCCAGACGCTACTCTATTCGCTACAAACTGGTGTTTACAATACTCATCCTAACCATGCTTCCATTAATGGTCGTCGGTTATATCCAATTTGAAAATGCGCGCAGCGCGCTATACAAGCTGGCTGTATCTGACTTGCAATACATAACGGAAATAAAGGCACGCGAGCTGGCTGTTTACACGCAAGAGGCAACGAGTAGTGAGGGGAACAGACAGAACATTAACGAAATAACACGCGAGGTGGCCGAAAAATATTACAAGCCAAATGGCATGGTTGGCTACGCCTATATCTTGGATGCGAGTGGAATCGCCATCTTTCATCCAGACCCGAAAGTTGAGAATACCTCTTTGGCGAATGAACCATTCACGCAAGTCATGCTCGCTCAAAAAAACGGCTGGATCGAATATGAATTCGGAGGCTCTACCAAAGTGGCGGCGTATAAGCAGCTGCCGAACGGGTGGATTCTTGTTATTGGCAGCTACGAGAATGATTTGCTGACGACGATTGAGAGCAGTCGTCCGATGATGTTTCTCCTCAGCCTGATAAGTGCTAGCTTAGCGCTGATAACAGGTATTTTTATTGTCAACAAGCTAGTACGACCGCTAAATGAGCTGGTATCGGCAATGAAACGTGCAGAGACAGGAGATTTGACCTCGCAAGTGACTGTTCGTTCCCGGGACGAGCTTGGGGAATTATCATCGATGTACAATGAGATGATGGGGGTATTCCGCAGCATGGTCAACGAGGTGCAGCGAGTAGCCCAGCAGGTCGCGGCAGCGTCAGAAGAATTAACAGCGAGTGCGACAGAAAGTGCGCGTGCTTCCGAACAGATTTCCATCGCTTCCTCGGAAATCGCTACGGGTTCCGAACAACAAAAACAAACGGTGACGGATACGGTACGCTTTTTATCTCGCATCGGTGGAGATATCCAACTCATTGCGACCTCGACTTCCCAAGTCAATGCTGATGCGACAGACGCGAATCGATTGGCACAGGTTGGGGAAGGCAAGCTGCACGAGCTCGTACAAGAAATGGATCAAATCACGGATCACGCCCGTCGTACAGAGCAGGTTATCCGCGAGCTTGGCTCTCAATCCGAGCAAATCATCGGTATCATCACGATCATTCGTCAAATATCCAACCAGACGAATCTGTTGGCTTTGAATGCCGCCATCGAGGCTGCACGGGCGGGGGAACAGGGACGTGGCTTTGCGGTTGTGGCTCAAGAGGTACGTAAGCTGGCTGAGCAATCGGGTGCAGCTGCAGAAGAGATTGCAGGCTTGATTCATACGATCCATACAGATATTCTCGCGGCTGTAACGGAAATGGGGACGACTGCAGTCGCTATCCAGGATGGACGCGAAGGAGTGGTGCAGGCAGGAGACAGCTTCCAGCAAATCTTGGTGGCCGTTCAAGACGTCAGCCAGCAAGTACATCGTATGAACGATGCAGCCCAAGCGATTCATCGCGATACAGTTCAATTGGTGAGTCACTCCGAAAAAATTGCTGGACTTGCGGAGACAGCGGCCAGAGATACACAGGAAGTGGCAGCAGCGTCTGAAGAACAGACAGCAACGTCTCAGGAAATGACGGCAGCATCCGAAACGCTTGCGAAAATGGCGGAGCAGTTGTCAGAACAAGTAAAACGATTTACAATTTAAGACGAGCATATGAAAAATCCACTTTCAAGAGAAGTGGATTTTTCCTTTCTGGAACGGTTTTTTATGTAAGGAGGCGTTTAGATGGACGAGCAGCAGTCAATCTCGCTGTTTGCGGAAACCTACATTCGAGGATTTGTTTCTCAAGAAATTTTTTACAATGATGAAACCTGGTACGGAGTTATCCGTCTAAAGATAGAAGAGACTACCGAATCGATCAAAGAATCGGAGGTCATTATTGTCGGTAATTTTCCTCGTCCACATCCAGATGAGCTGTACACCTTTTACGGTGAATGGAAAACACATGCTCGTTTTGGACAGCAGTACGTAGCAAAACGCTATGAACGTGAAACGCCGAAAACATTGGCAGGGGTTGAGCGCTACTTAGCCAGTGGCTTGTTTCAAGGGATCGGAAAGAAGATGGCCAAACGAATTGTCGAGCAGCTCGGGGTAGATGCGCTGTCGATTATCGCGGACTTCCCAGAGCGATTGGCTGAGGTACCAGGCATTTCTGAACAACGTGCCAAAACGATCTATGATTCCGTAGTCGAGCATCGCTCCTTGGAAAGTGCCATGGTTTTCTTGTACGACTTCGGCATTGGTGTGAACATGGCACTGCGTATTTATCAGACCTACAAGATCGAAACGATGACAGTGCTGAAGGAAGAGCCTTACCGTTTGATTGAGGATGTCGTAGGAATCGGCTTTAAGCGAGCAGATGACATTGCACGAGCAACTGGGATTGCTGCTTCCTCAGAAGAACGTGTGAAGGCGGCGGCTCTCTTTATGTTGCAGGAGGCATCGTATTCGGAAGGACATGTTTATTTGCCTGTGGAGGAGCTTTGTGAAAAAACACTGCGCCTTCTCGAAGAGTGCGGGGGGCACGTCTTTTCTGGAGACGATATTCAACTGGCAGTGGAAGCCCTGTTTGTGTCGAGCAAAATTGCCTGGGAAGAAGAGCGGGTTTATTTGCCCTCGCTGTTTTTTGCCGAGCTTGGTCTAGCCAAAAGACTGCGTCACTTCGCATCACGGGATGAATTCGGTACGTTTCCGACATCGGAATTTTACCGTGCGTTAGGGGCGGTCGAGGATGAGCTGGGGATTACGTATGCCCAGACGCAGCGTGATGCCATTGAACAGGCGATCAAAGCAGGTTTGATGCTGTTGACAGGGGGACCTGGTACGGGGAAAACGACAGTCATTCGTGGGATATGTCGTGTTTTTTCTCAGCTTCATGGATTGTCGCTGGACTTGAAAAAATACAACGAAGAAAATCCATTCCCGATCGTTCTTGTGGCTCCTACCGGACGTGCAGCAAAACGTATGACAGAGACTACGGGTTTACCTGCAATGACCATCCATCGCTTGCTCGGTTACAAAGGGGAGAGCTTCGAGCATGACGCGGAGCACCCAATCCGTGGACGGCTATTAATTGTGGATGAAATGTCCATGGTCGATATCTGGCTTGCCAATCAATTGTTTCGTGCGGTTCCAGACGACATGCAGATCATCATGGTAGGTGACCCTGACCAGTTGCCTTCTGTAGGACCGGGCAACGTTCTGCTGGATATGATCCGATCTGGATTGCTTCCATTGGTACAGCTGACAGAAATTTATCGGCAAGCTGAAGAGTCTACCATTATTCGGTTGGCCCATGATGTACGCAAGGGGAATGTACCGGCAGATTTGCTTCACACCACCCCGGATCGGCGATTCTTCACAAGTTTGCCACAAGAAGTTCCGGAAGCAGTGAAACAAATTTGCTTCGGAGCCGTAAAAAAAGGATATACGGCAAAAGATGTTCAGGTATTAGCCCCTATCTATAAAGGTAATGCCGGTGTGAACCGGTTGAATGAAGAATTGCAGGAGCTGTTTAATCCGAAAACGCCGCAAAAGCGTGAAGTTACTTTTGGAGAGACGACGTTCCGTACAGGAGACAAGGTTCTGCAATTGGTGAACAATGCTGAAGAACAGGTGTTTAACGGTGACATGGGTGAGATCGTCGCCATCTTTTTCCCGAATGAAAATGCGGAGAACCAGGAGATGCTGGTCGCTGCCTTTGATAACAGGGAAGTGGTGTACAAGCGTTCGGATTACCATCAGCTGACGCTTGCCTACTGCTGCTCGGTTCATAAGTCTCAAGGTAGTGAATTTCCGATTGTGATCATGCCGTTTGTCAAAAGTTACTACCGTATGCTCAGACGCAAGTTGGTCTATACCGGGATCACCCGGAGCAAATCATTCCTCATCATGTGTGGAGAGCCGGATGCGTTCCGTGCTGCTGTAGAGTCTGATGAGGAAGGGGTACGGTACAGTTATCTGGAGGAACGGCTAAAGCAAGAGTGAAGTTGGAACCATTTGCGCCGAATGGGCGCGTCCATTTCGCCTGATACTAACAAGGCGGAAGGGGGATGTCCCACATGCGCAAGGCAATGGATGCAGTCGGATTGCCAGTTGTTTGCCTTCAAACAGGCGAGACGATTGGAACCGTGCGTGACATTCTTTGCGACTCCACTTGGCATGTACGAGGAGTCTTGCTGAGCGAACAGGGCTGGTTCCAATCAGGTACCTATATTCCTGCCGAACATATTCATGCGGTCGGGGAGTCCTGCCTTACCGTATCGGGAAAAGACGCGATCACGCCCTTACCTCATCTCGCCGGACTAGAGCCTGTCGGCATTGTGACGGGAAAGACAAAGTTAAAAGGAAAAGCGGTGATTACCGCTTCCGGAGAGTGTTTGGGGAGGCTGGAAGATGTTTACTTTTCAGCCAACTGGGAGAAACTTGTAGGGTACGAACTATCAAATGGCTGGTTTGCAGATATTACGGAAGGGCGAAAGCGCCTCCCTGCACCAGCATCCGTTATAATCGGGGAAGAAAACCTGATCGTGCCGGACTAGTTCGTGGCCAGGCGTGAAAGGGAGGAAAAGCGTGATGCGTGTCATATGCCCGAATTGCAGTTCCAAAGACGTAGGGAAGATTGGAACCAATCAATACTATTGCTGGAACTGCTTTATAGAAATGAGCGTTTCCAATGAGCAGATCGCTTCTGTCTACCAAGTTGAGGAAGATGGATCTTTGCATTCGCTCAACGATCTGTTTATTGAGGAACAGACAGTAACCGCTCACTTGAATATGTAGTGGATTTGAGCGGCAAATCCAATGGAGGTGGCACGCTTGTTCACTCGAAGCCTGTTGCGGGTTCTGGCCACAAGCGGAATTGTGGCGATCATTGGCTATTGGTTGGCTCCGCGACGTCGCAGTCGGTTTTCATTGAATTGGAATCAGTTGCCCTTCTCCATGCGTGATGTAACGCGTATGTGGAAATCAGGTCGCAAGCTGATGCGTGCCGTTACTCGTTAACACAAATGTGAATTGGAACGTAAACAAACACCCGAACATACACTGTGTTCGGGTGCTTTTTTCGCCATACATGAAAAAGCTCCGTCTTGGAAATGACGGAGCTTGCGTTGTATTAAGATTGTTCTGCCAAGCGTTTTTGCTGTTGGCTTTTCGTGCGCCCGATCAACAGGACACCAACCACAACAGCCACGATGAATACCCATTTTACCCAAGGGTAAGTGGCAAAGAATGGTGTGAGGAACTTCTCATTTGTTACCATGTTCGCTGCGGTATACGCCAATACTGCAGAACCGATATAGATAACGATCGGATATTTCTCGATCAGCTTCAAGATCAATGTGCTACCCCATACCATGATGGGAACACTGATGATCAAACCGATAACTACCAGAAGGAAATCACCATGTGCTGCACCAGCAACGGCGATAACGTTATCCAAGCCCATTACGGTGTCGGCTACGATAATCGTCCAAATCGCTGCTCCCAGTGTTCCGCTTGCCTTCATATTCTCATGACCATTATCCTGAATCAGCAACTTGAGAGCGATCCAAATGAGAATCAAACCACCCACTAGTAACAGGCCAGGAATTTTCAGCAACCAAACCACAGCGAGTGTCGCCAATGCACGAATGACAATCGCACCAACCGTTCCCCAGATGATGGCTTGCTTTTGCTGATGAGCGGGCAGGTTACGAGCCGCCATCCCAATGACGAGGGCATTGTCCCCGGCCAGCACGAGGTCGATGATAACGATAGAAAGTAATGCGGTCCAAAACTCAGGGCTTAACAATAAATCCATTTCTCTTCCTCCTCCTAATCCATTTTAGAAGCGAATAATCCGCTGGCCGTTTTCTTGTTACCTCCCATAGTGTATGTAAAGGGGCGAAAAAGAAAACGACCTTTCCCGATTCAGGAAAAGGTCGTTTGAAAACCAAAAATAGACCTTTTACCTGATCGGCAAAGGTCTTGCTTACAACATCGCGAAAATGTTGCCAACATAGCCGGGGAAAAATCCCGTAATGACGACTATGTTGCGAAAAAGCTACTCCCCTTTGGAGATATCCTCTTGTAATTACATAGTACTGAACACGAAATTGTGTGTCAATAGGTTACATGAAATTAATGTGAATGAGACAAGCTAAAAAAGATGTAGGCAAATAGGGAGGAGTTGGGGAACGTGGATGAACTTCGGCGAAGTCGTCTATTTGCTGCTGCTGTTTGGGTCATCACACTTTTGGTCATCGGCAATCTGCTTTGGCTGCTCCGACCAGTCCTGTCACAGTTGTTTTCGCTCATAAAGGAAGTGCTCGTTCCCGTCATATTGGGACTAGTCATTGCGTACTTGCTCCATCCGATCGTGCAATTGCTGGAAAAAAGAAGGGTTCCGCGCTTGATGGCAGTCCTGCTCATCTATGGATCATTTGTATTGGTGATTACGATTGCGATTATTAATGCCATCCCAGTTTTCACGAAACAATTGGTGGAGCTGTCAGACGATATTCCCCGCCTGATGGATTGGTACTATACATGGATGAGTGAGTGGGAAGCGCGAAAATATTTTTTGCCGGATAGCATCTCGAAGGGTGTGGACCGGGTGATCATCCAGTCGAATGAGGGAATGTCTCATTCCGTATCGAAAATCGTGGATAATGCCAAGCATTCGATGGGCAAGTTGTTTGCCTTTGCTATTGTGCCGTTTATCGCTTTCTACTTTTTGAAGGATATGAAGCAATTGCATGAGACGGGGATGTCGATTGTTCCAAAGGCTTATCGGAAGCAAGTGCTGATTGTCCTGCGGGATATTAATGAATCCTTGGGTAAATACATACATGGACAAATGATGGTCGCCCTGATCGTAGGCGTCTTCGCATACTTGGGCTATTGGTGGATCGGCATGCCGTATCCTTTTGTATTGGCTGCATTCGTATGTCTTACCAACATCATTCCGTACATCGGACCATTGATTGGGGCGGCACCAGCAGTTGTGATCGCGATTACGATTTCCACCAAGACACTGCTACTCGTTGTCGTTGTCAATCTCATCATTCAAATCGTGGAAGGGAACATTTTATCTCCCAACATCGTTGGTCGTTCCTTGCATTTACACCCGCTACTGATTATCTTGGCACTGCTGGTAGGGGAGACGGTAGGGGGGATCATCGGGTTAATCGTTGCTGTCCCGATTCTGGCCGTTTGCAAAGTGATCGTCAGCCGAATCGCTGTCATGATGCATGAAAGTTGACAGTGATCAGGTAAAATATTTATAATATGGACAAAGTGATTTATGTGAAATCAATGAGGGAACGAGTATGTTGCAGACCTTTTACAGAGAGGACGCTCCATGGTTGAGAGGGCGACCAAAAGAAGAGCAGCAGAAGGCTACTCCTAAGACCGGGCAAAACCCGGCGGCTTGGCACCGTTAGACGCCACTTAAGCGACAGGCCTTGGCTCAGTTAAGTGTAGCGAGCCTGTAAGCAGGGTGGTACCGCGAGAAATCAGTTCTCGTCCCTGAGGGGATGGGGGCTTTTTTTATTTTTAGATGAGGAGAATGTAGATGAAGAAGCTGACAGGCAATCAAATCCGCCAGATGTTCCTCGACTTTTTTGTAGAAAAAGGACATCGCATTGAGCCTAGCGCTCCATTGGTTCCAATCGACGATCCTTCCCTTCTGTGGATCAACAGCGGTGTGGCGACTCTCAAGAAATACTTTGACGGCCGCATCATCCCGGACAACCCGCGTATCACAAACTCGCAAAAGTCTATTCGTACAAACGATATTGAAAATGTGGGACGTACGGCTCGCCACCACACTTTTTTTGAAATGCTGGGTAACTTCTCAATTGGTGAGTACTTCAAGGAAGAAGCGATTGAATGGGCATGGGAGTTTTTGACAAGCCCAAAATGGATCGGCTTTGATCCTGAGTTGCTCTCCGTTACCATTCACCCAGAGGACGAAGAAGCATTTGAGCTGTGGAATAAGAAAATCGGTGTTCCAGAAGAGCGAATCATCCGACTGGAGGGCAACTTCTGGGATATCGGAGAAGGCCCGAGCGGACCGAACACGGAGATTTTCTATGACCGTGGAGAAGCGTTCGGAAACGACCCGAGCGACCCTGAGCTGTACCCGGGTGGGGAGAACGAGCGCTACCTGGAAATATGGAACCTGGTATTCTCCCAGTTCAACCACAATCCAGACGGTACCTACACGCCGCTGCCTAAGAAAAACATTGATACGGGGATGGGTCTTGAGCGCATGACGTCTGTCATCCAAGGCGTAGACAACAACTTTGAGACAGATCTGCTGTTCCCGCTGATCGAAAAGACCACGGAAATCTCCGGTGTGAAGTATAAAACAAGCCCGGAGATGGATGTAGCCCTGAAGGTTATCGCTGACCATGCACGTACGGTTGTGTTTGCGATCGGTGACGGTGCGCTTCCATCCAATGAAGGCCGTGGCTATGTCATTCGCCGCCTGCTTCGCCGTGCCGTACGTATGGGGAAAAAGCTGGGCGTAGAAAAGCCATTCCTGTACAGCTTGACTGAGACAGTAGGTACAATGATGGGTGAATTTTACCCAGAGGTTGTTCAAAAGCGTGCGTTTATCGAAAAAGTCATTCGTGCCGAGGAAGAGCGTTTCCACGAGACACTGAACGATGGTCTGGCGATCCTGTCTGACATGGTAAAAGCAGCAAAAGATAGCGGAAAGACACAACTGTCTGGTCAAGATGTGTTCAAAATGTACGATACGTATGGATTCCCTGTTGATTTGACAGAAGACTTCGCAGACGAGCAAGGGCTGACTGTCGATCGCGATGGCTTTGATAAAGCAATGGAAGAACAGCGTGAGCGTGCACGTGCAGCACGTCAAGACGTAGACAGCATGCAAATCCAAGGTGGTCCATTGTCTGATTTGACGGTTACGAGCCAATTTGTTGGTTATACTGAATTGGTAGCAACAGGTAAAGTGGAAGCGATTATTTTGGACAACCAGCTGGTAGAAGAAGCAGAAGAAGGTCAAACCGTACAAGTCGTTCTGAGCCAAACTCCTTTCTATGCAGAAAGCGGCGGTCAGATCAATGACGAAGGTTTCCTGATTTCTGATATCGTGAAAGCACGTGTGACAGATGTACAAAAAGGACCAATGGGTCAAAATGTACATTCCGTCATCGTCGAAGCAGGTACCCTGCGTAAAGGCGATGATGTTCGCGCGGAAGTGAACCGTGAAGCACGTCTGGCTATCACGCAAAACCATACAGCGACTCACTTGCTGCATCAAGCACTCAAGGATGTCCTGGGAACGCATGTCAACCAGGCAGGTTCTTTGGTAGCACCAGAGCGTCTCCGTTTTGACTTCACTCACATTAGCTCCATTACTCCAGAAGAGCTGGAGCGTATTGAAGCAATCGTGAATGAAAAAGTGTGGGCAAACCTGGGTGTTGAGATCTCCAACAAACCATTGGCTGAGGCAAAAGCGATGGGCGCGATGGCGTTGTTCGGTGAAAAATACGGCGACGTTGTACGCGTTGTAAAAGTGGGCGAATACAGCCTTGAGCTGTGTGGTGGATGCCATGTGAACAACACCGCAGAAATCGGTCTGTTCAAACTGGTTAGCGAGAGCGGTATCGGTGCAGGTACACGCCGAATCGAAGCAGTAACAGGACGCGGCGCTTACCAGTTCCTGAACCAGCAGTTCACTACACTCAAAGAAGTGGCGCAAGCACTCAAAGCACCTGTACTGGCTGAAGCACCTGCACGTGTAGAAGGTCTGCAACAACAATTGAAAGAAGTACAGCGCGAAAACGAGTCCCTGCGTGCAAAACTGGGGAACATCGAGGCAGCGTCGTTGACGGATAAACTCCAACAAGTAGACGGTATGAATGTACTCGCTGCACGTGTTTCCGCTGTCGATATGGACAACCTGCGCGGCATGGTGGATGAGCTGAAAAACAAACTCGGCTCCGCTGTCATTGTGTTGGGTGCGGTCGATGGCGACAAGGTGAACCTCGTTGCAGGTGTAACCAAAGATCTCATGGATCAAGGCATTCACGCTGGCAAGATCATCAAGGAAGTCGCAACTCGTTGCGGTGGCGGTGGTGGTGGACGTCCTGATATGGCACAAGCCGGTGGTAAGGACCCATCCAAGCTGCAAGAAGCACTGGATGCAGTGGTTGACTTCGTGAAGAGTCAATCAGTAGCGAAATAATGCGATTGTAAGAGAAATTTGTATAATCGACAGGAGTAAACGAAATCCGAGTCGAATACAAAAAAGAGTAGGAAACCAAAAGAGTCTCAAAGGAAATCGAGGTGTTGATTGTGAGTTCGTTGGATAATACCATGAAATTCACGGTGCCTAAGGAAGCGAATGCGGCGGATGTCCAAGAAACATTGACAGAGGTGTACAAAGCCCTGCAGGAAAAAGGATACAACCCGATCACCCAGATCGTCGGTTACTTGCTTTCTGGCGACCCGGCGTTTATCCCACGCCACAACAACGCGCGGAGCCTGATTGGCAAATTGGAACGGGACAAAATCATAGAAGAGTTGGTGACCGTTTACTTGTCAGAGCGCAAGTAGACCTTAACGATGACACGATTGATGGGGTTAGATGTAGGCGACAAGACGATTGGAGTGGCTGTCAGCGATGAGCTGGGATGGACTGCGCAAGGAGTAGAGACCATCAAGCGACAATCCAAGGAAAAGGATTTTGCCCGCCTGAGCGAATTAGTTTCGCAGTATCAAATTGGGGCTTTCGTCGTTGGTTTGCCCAAAAACATGAACGGAACCATAGGCCCGCGTGCTGAAATGTGTCAAGCATTTGGCAAGCTTTTGGAGGAACGCACGTCTCTTCCTGTCCACATGTGGGACGAACGCTTGACGACGATGGCGGCAGAGCGTATGCTGATTTCTGCTGATGTTAGCCGTCAAAAGCGAAAGACAGTGATAGATAAAATGGCGGCCACTTTAATCCTCCAAGGATATATGGACGCGAAATCGAGGTGACCACAATGAGTGAAGAGATGATGGAAGAGTTCGAAGTGGGCGATGTGATCGCGCTGACGGAAGAAGGTACCGAGGAACCGCGAGATTTTCGTATCATGTACATTTTTGACATTGAAGACCGCAGCTATTTGGTACTCGTACCAGTAGATCAGGAAGAGGAAGAAGAGTACGAGGTTCACTTCCTGCGTTATGACGGTACAGACATGCTTCAGCCAATCGAGGATGATGAAGAGTGGGAGCAAGTAGAAGCTACCTTCGAAACGTTGATTGCTGATTTGGAGAAAGACGGAATTTAATAGATTCGTGGAAAGAGAGTCCGCAACTGGCGGGCTCTTTTTTTATGACTTTTTTCGCCAAAATCACCCATGAAGTGACAGTTGGATAAGCCTCTTGTATAATGAATGGGATGGAGATAAAGAGACCCTAAAGGGAGGATTTCTAGCTTGAAACCAATGTCAGCGAAGCCTGATTTTAACCCCGAACGCCCTGCGACGCGTCGACGCAGACGCGGCGGACGAATTGTGATGTGGCTGGTTGCCTTGTTGTTGTTGATCATTTTGGCTGCGGGGGGAGCAGCGTGGTACGTGTACCAGCAATTACAGCCTGTTGCAGGTGAACAGACGGTAAAGAACGTGGCAATTCCGTCAGGTTCCTCCGTACAAAAAATTGGTCGGCTACTGGAAGAACAAGGTCTGATCCGAGATGCCGATGTATTTAATTATTACGTGAAGTATAAAGGCGTGGCTCCTGATCTTAAGGCGGGAGAGTACCAATTCACGACTGGCCAAGCCATTGACGAGATACTAACAGCCATGGTGGAAGGAAACACGGTGATCAATGCGAACCGATTTACGATCCCAGAAGGCTGGAATGTCGACCAGATCGCAGATCATCTCGATAAAGAAGGTATTGTAGAGAAAGCGGCATTCTTAAAAGAAGTAAATGAAGGTGCATTCCCCGAATATCCTTTTGTCGCCGCCATACCGAAGCAAGCAGACCGAAAAAACCGTCTGGAAGGGTATCTGTTCCCGGAAACGTATGAGGTGGACAAAGACACTACGGCACATGAAGTCGTCTCGCGTATGCTGGCTCAATTCCAAAAGGAATGGAAGCCAGAGTGGACAGAGCAGCTGAAGCAGCGCGATTTAACACTGGATGAAGCAGTGAATCTCGCATCGATCGTTGAGCGTGAAGTAACCGTTGACAAGGAGCGTCCGCTTGTAGCAGGCGTGTACTACAATCGGATTCGCGATAAGTGGCCGTTGCAGGCTGATGCTACCGTCCAATTTATTCTCGGCAAACAACGTGACCGTCTGACCTTTGAGGACCTAAAAGTAAAAAGCCCGTACAACACGTACACAAATCCTGGATTGCCACCAGGGCCGATTGCTAACCCAGGCAGAGCTTCGCTTGAAGCTGTCGTCAATCCGGCCAAACACGATTACTTTTTCTACGTGACGAAAAAAGACGGAACGTCCGAGCATTACTTTTCCAAAACACTGCAAGAGCATGAAGCAAATGATAAGAAAAGCAGGGGAAACTAACCAGGTTTCCTCTTTTTTTTGCCTGCGGTCAACAGTGCTTGACGTAGCCAAGTTTTCCTTTGGTGTGCTATAATAATTCGGTTGTAACGAAAGAGGAGTGAAATCATGATTACCAATCCGGCAATTGACGACTACGTGTCAGGCCTGGTTCCCGAGCGTTCTTTGCTGCTCAAGCGACTGGAGCAGGAGGCGGCAGAGGAAAACATTCCCATTGTGCAGCTCCCGTCCGCTCAAGTCATGCGGATGTTGTTATTGCTGCATCGTCCCAAAGCGATTCTTGAAGTGGGTACAGCAATTGGCTATTCCACGATTTGGCTTGCAGAAGCTGCACCGGAAGCGCGAATTGTCACGATGGACATAGATGAAGATCGATTGGTGAGAGCACGGGAAAATATAAAAGAAGCAGGATGTGCAGATCGTGTGGAAATACTCTCACGTGACGCTACTTTAGGGCTGCCGGAGTCGTATCAATTTGACTGCTTGTTTATCGATGCGGCCAAAGGTCAATATCGAACGTTCCTCGATTTATATCTACCGCTTCTTCGCGAAGGCGGTTTGGTAATCAGCGACAATGTCCTGTTCCGAGGACTGGTAGCGACCCCAGAAGAAGCGGGCAAGCGCCAGCGTCCGATGGTGGACAAGCTGCTTTCTTATAATTCACATCTCATGGAGCGTCCTGATTTAGAAACGACATTTATTCCAGTCGGAGACGGGTTGGCCATCAGTATGAAAAAGAAGTAAAAACATAGGGTCGTATATGCGTAAAGCATCATGAGGAAGGGGACATGAAGCATGGGTAACCCCGTATTGATTGGGGTAGCGGGAGGCAGTGGTTCTGGAAAAACGACTGTAGCAAAGGAGCTGTACCGCCAGTTCCAAAATGATAGTGTAACGATGATTGAGCAGGATTCCTACTATAAGGATCAAAGCCATTTGAGCCCAGAAGAGCGGGCGCTGACTAACTACGACCATCCCTTTGCTTTTGACAACGATTTGTTGCTTGCGCATTTGCAGGAGCTCATGCAAGGAAAGGCGATCCAAAAACCGATCTACGATTTCAAGGTGCACAACCGCAAGCCGGAACAAATCCAAGTCGACCCAAAGGATGTCATCATTCTGGAAGGAATGCTGATTCTGGAGGATGAGCGGATTCGTAATTTAATGGATATCAAGGTGTACGTCGATACCGATGCGGATGTGCGTATTGCACGTCGAATCGTACGTGACATCGAAGAGCGCGGTCGTTCCCTTGATTCAGTAGTGACACAGTACTTAAACGTCGTTCGACCGATGCACTTGCAGTTTATTGAGCCGACCAAGCGATATGCAGACGTCATCATCCCAGAGGGTGGCTACAACCGAGTAGCATTGGATCTGTTATCCACGAAGATCGGAAATATCTTATTGGAGAAGCAACAATTCACCAATCAATCATAGACACCTAAAAGTGCACCGTGACGTACGGTGTGCTTTTTTCTTTGTTCGTTGTTTCTGTCGCGTACATTCCGGCAATACTGGTGAAAAAAGCCAGGGAGGGAATTCGATGCAGCTGGATCGACGAATCAAAAGACGTCACTTTCTTGTATTGCTATCCATGTCGTTGTTATGGCTCGGCTTGATCTTGCGCTTGTGGTGGATTCAGCTCGGATCACCCCATCGGTTTTCTCGGCATGGCGTTGACTTGGTAAAAGCAGCAGTAAAGCAAAGACAGCAAAGCATCGTACTGCATAGCGGGCGTGGCGATATCGTAGATCGAAATGGGTACGCCTTTACCGGAGAAGAGCATCTCGCCTTGATTTTGTTCCCGTTGGCGCGTGGGAGCCTGCAAGGAACAGATGGCTTGCAGCGGTTGGCTCAAATAACCGGAGAATCTAAGGAACGCCTGTCGGAGACCATGGAAAAGGCGAAAGTACCGCTGCTCATGCGAGAGGCGTCCGGAAAGCTGGTGATGCTCACAGAGCGGCAGGCGGAGGAAATCAATGCCCTTGCCATCCCAGGAGTTGTGGCATTGGCGGTGACAGAGCGATACCGTGCTGATGAAGTAGCCAAGCATTTGATTGGTTTTATCCATAAAAATCCCAACATGGTGCAGAAGCTTTATCCAGATGAATGGACAAGCGGCAAAATGAATGCCGAGAGCACGCTAGGGGCGTCGGGCCTGGAGCGAAGCTTTGACCGTTTTTTACAGGGGGTCGAGCCATCTGTCTTGTCCTATTATGTAGATGGGCATGGTCAACCGCTCCGAGGGCTGGATATCCGCTATACAAAGCAATCGAATCAATACTATCCGTTGTCCTTGACGACTACCTTGGATGCAGCGATTCAGAGAAGCATGGAGGCAGCCGCCGATCAAGTAGGTCTCAAAGAAGGCAGTATCGTCGTTTTGGACGTACAGACAGCCGATGTTCTTGCAGCTGTGAGCCGCCCTACCTATGATCAAACGAATGTTACAGGAAACACGAGCGATTGGAAGAATCGCACGTTCAAACAACTCCCGCCTGGTTCCGTCTATAAAACTGTGGTAGCAGCAGCCGCCCTGGCGGAAGGAATCGTTTCACCAACTGACCGTTTTTCATGTACAGGGGAATACGGGAAGTATCAATTCTCCTGCTGGAAAAAAGAAGGCCACGGCAGTGTGACACTGGAAGAAGCGTATGCCCATTCCTGCAACATTGCGATTGCTCATATTGCCAAGATGATAGGCGGGGAAAAGTTGGAGGAGTATGCAAAAAAGCTGGGCTTGACCACTCAGGTGGGACATCTTACCCCTCATCTATATAAAATCCAAAACTTCAAGCAGCTGGATGGCGAAGAGCCAGGTAGGGTCTTTGCTGAGGGGATATCCCGCGACGATGAAGGCGTCCTGATTCAAAGCGCCATCGGTCAGCGGGATGTACGCATTACCCCCTTGCAAGCAGCAAATATGATGGTAACGATTTTGCGTGGCGGTCAAAGTTCTCAAGTACGGCTGGTAAAAGAGATCGCATACCGAAATGGTCAGTCGTTCCATACATTCCCCGAGCAGCAGCTCACTTTGGACGGTATTGACTACGTCACAGCCAACAAATTGCGAAAAATGATGCGAAAAGTCGTCACAGAGGGAACAGGAAAGGTGCTCATGAATTCCGCTTGGCAGGTGGCAGGCAAAAGCGGGACTGCGCAAATCGGGGATGCGAATGGAAACAACCATCTGTGGTTTCTCGGGTACGCTCCGTTAGAGGAGCCACGTTACGCCATTTGTGTCGTGGCAGAAAACCAGCCGAGCTGGGGAAAAAACCAGGCTATGGAGCTTTTTCACCAAGCTGTTGCTGGGCTTGCCGATCATACAGCTCAATCTTCCCAACCTCGCGAAGAGTATTTCCGAGGATGAATCCTCTTGCGTTAATTTGATTGTTTTTACTTAGCCCGACGATCAGCATGAGGGGAGAGGAAGACATGTACATGGATTGCGAGGCTTTTGCCCAAATAGTTCTCTTATCACCCTTGCTGGGTGACAGGCGTTTCACCGTATGACTATGCCAATCACCAATGTATTTCCATTGTCGATTTCTGCTTAATTTGCGGACAAGCTTGTTGAGATGCGTGTCATCGAAAAAAATAGAATGTGGCTGGTGAATCGCATTTGGGCCTGGTTCACTTGCATACGTAACGACCCATCTATCCTCACCAAGTGGGTATCCCATCATCACCCCTCCTGTTTCCAGTGAGGGTTTTTTTCGTACGGCCTGCTCAATCTGTTTCCACGCTTTTGGTGTGATGTACAGCGTCGTCATGAGACGTTCGTCCCTCCTTGATAAAACCACTGACATTTGCTTGTTATCATATGTATGCGAATGGTGAAATGACCCGTGTCCAGCAAAGTTAGGAATTGTCGAAAAAAAGATTGTAACTAACCTTCTTCCTTTCTATAATTTGAATAAAAGTGTGAGTTCAAAAAGTCGGCTTTTTGAACAACCTCTACTAAGACGGAGACTGGAAAGGTTGATTGTATGCCTTTGGCACCTGTTGATCTCTCACTGATTGGACAAGTATTAGCGGCAGATTTGTACACCGAACAAGGAATATTGCTGCTGGGACAAAATACGACGATCACACCTGCCCATGTGATCCTATTGCAAAAGCAACGAGTCCGTGAGGTTGAAATCATACAGAGTCTTACAGAGGGAACTGGTGAGGAAGTTACTTCTCAACTATTCCAATTGGATGCAGATTCTGAGACCGTTGCTGCTTATGTACAAGCTCTCGACAAAACGAGACTACTCTTCGACGAACTGACAGTTGGCGGGGCAGAAACACTTGATCATTTTTCCAACATCTTTTTTGATGTAGCAGATAAATCGACGAAGCATTTGGGGTTGTTCCGGAACTTGTACGTGCTGGAAGAGGCAGACAGCTATACATACCGACATTCATTAAATGTAGGCATTCTCTGTTCGCTCATAGCTCGCTTGATGAAATGGGATGAAGAGCGAGTAGCATTCATGGGGATAGCCGGATTTATGCATGACATTGGGAAAATGAGAGTACCGAAGGAAATATTGCTGAAGCCAGGCAAGCTAAGTGAAGAGGAATTTGCGATCATGAAGAAGCACACCGTCTTCGGCTATGAAATGATCCGTGAAATGAAGGGTGGGTCTGAGCCGTTGGCATTGTGTGCCTTGCTGCATCACGAGCGACTCGACGGGTCTGGCTATCCGGAGCAAAGAAAAGGCGATAGCATTCCAATCGAATGTCAGGTGCTCGCTGTTGCCGACATGTTTGATGCGATCTGTTCTGATCGGGTGTACAAAGGGAGGACGTCCCCCTTCGAGGCGGCACAGCTCCTATGGAAGGAAGCCTGTAACGGAATATTGAACGTCGAGATCGTTGCACAGTTTGTTCGCTACATTGCCTTGCTGTACGTAGGCGCGAAGGCGAGGTTGAGCAGCGGGGAAGAAGTCGAAGTCATTCTTATTCATCAAGATGAACCGATGCGTCCGTTGGTAAGAAGAATGGGTGAATTCCTCGATTTGCGGCATGATCGTAAGCTGACGATTGAAAAAATGATTGGATAAGAAAACCCGATGCGAAAAAGGAAAAACCGCTCTTGGAAAAAATGAGAGCGGTTTCATTGTTGCTGATCTGTGAACGATCGTCGGGAAAGCTCGATCAGCTTGGAAGATTGTGACACAATGAAAGTGTGTATGATAGACAAAGAAACGAAAAGATTCGTGTCGTGCGAATGCTCGAAACGATAGGAGGAAACACATGATACGCAAAGCGGAACCCACAGATGCAGCTTTTGCTGCGCCATTAATTTACGATGCCATTGGCGATATCGCGCATACGTTGACAGGTGCAACGGAGGCGGCGGAAGCGATTCGCATGATGGAGGAGTTTTTTGCGAAGGAAAATAACCGGCTTAGCTACGAAAACGCAGTGATTGCCATGGATGGAGATGTACCAGTAGGACTGGCGCTCTTTTATCATGGAAGCCAAACAGAGGTGCTCGATCGCCCCTTCGTTGAGCATGTCCAACGTTTGACTGGCGAGACGATTACGCTCGTAAAAGAAGCAAAGGATGACGAATTCTATTTGGATTCTGTCGCGGTTGATTCCTCATGCAGAGGGAAGGGGATCGGATCACTTCTGCTGGATGCTTTTGAAAAAGAAGCGATTCAGCGTGGGCATGACCGAATCGCTTTGCTCGTTGACGAGGAAAAACCACGTGCGCGAAAGCTGTATGAATCGCTTGGCTATCGCGAGGATGGGACAGTGATTGTAAGCGGGCATAAATTGAGCCACATGGTGAAAGATCTACCGAAGAAGGCGTAAGAAGACCTCTGTTAAGCTCGATACAAGAATAAAAAACGTTTCCCGTCGGACAAAGCGCAAGAAGTCCGTGGGAAACGTTTTTTTGTAAGCTTAGCTGCTAAAAGCAGGGAGGCTTTCTGCATGGGGGGAGGGCAGGTAAGGTGTGAGATCAAACTTCCAGTCAAATTCACGGATCGGACTGTACTTACCCGTCAAGAGTTTCAAAATATGAGCTTCAGTTGCTTTCCTCGTATTTTTAGATGCGCCTGCTTCGTCGTAAAGATTGCCGCAAGCATAAGCAAACAAATACTCTTCCCAGCTCGAATAAGCGAGTTGGATTCGCTTGGCTACGTCCAGCATGCCTTCTACGGCCTCTGCCTTGGGAAGATAGGACTGCTGGGCGCCTGCTTTGCAAATAATGAGATACCAGGCGTAATCAAAGGCGGCGATACCGGCATGTGGGAGCCTGTTCATGTACGCGTACACGACCAACTGTCGGGCTGACTCCAGATCGCCTTTTTTTAAGGACGCGATGTAGTTGGAACGATTGGCATCGCTGAGTGTAGATAATACGTGGCGATGCCGATCAAATTCAGTTCTTTGCCCATGCTCCAAAAACCAAGTCAAGCGCTCTTTCGTTTTCGTGGCATCCCCGGTATCCCATCTGTTATCAATACGAAGCCGCAAAAACGTATCGCGCAGGCGGTTGTATTCGTGGATGGCCAAATAATACGCGAGCCGCTTCTGATTTAGGCAAACAGAGGAGAGCGCATGCAAGTAGCGGCTTAACTTTGGGTCGATCTCTTTTTCGTTTTCTGCTTCTTTTGTCATGGTAGTCCTCCCTGCCTCCTTTAGTGGAATGTCAATGCTTTGCGAGTTTTGGGAAACTCACGAATGATGCGGATGTAATACAACATGGCAATCATCGCGAGAATGCCCAGAAGCCATGATCCCGTCCATCCTTTTTCTTCTAAGTCAGGCTTGGCATTGATATACGTATCTGTCACGAGAATCGACTGATAGGGATGCTTTCGTTTTTCCAAAGCATTCACAATGACAGGCAACATCTCCCCATCCGGTACAGCCTTCAGCGTTCCTCGCATCGTTATGGATTGCTTGTCATGAATTTCCTTGGCATGGTCGTAGTCCGTAATGACAATGATTAATTGTTGACCCATATAACCCACATTTACATAGCCTGTGTCCGAGTTTAATAGATCTCGCTCTTTGGCTTTGGCAGCAGGGATAAACTCAGCTTTTGGCTCAGGATACTTCTCTTTGTCATAGACACGGAGCATATTGATATAAGACGCTTTGGTCAATGTAAATTCGACCTGGTAGCCAAGAGGAGTTTGTTTCATCTCTTCCACGGTCTTGATTTGGACAGGCTTATATTTATTGACCAAGGAGTCAAACATTTGCTCCGAAGTCATATCCAGCTTCATGGATACGACAGCAAACATTGCGTAATGGAGCAGAAGGAGAAAAATAATCGTCCAAATGTTACGTCTCGTGTAGAGAGCAAAAAATTGCTTGAACCTTGCTAGCCTGCCAGGAAGTCCAAGCGTTTGCAAGTTTTTTCTCCTAACAGCTTTGGCTTGCTTGCTCGCAGGTGGTTCCGTCATCCTGTTAAATGGTGAGTGTATTTGTGTCAGGCATATCTTCGCGTCGATATCGGATGGATTATGCGAGAGTATCTCCTGAAAAACTTCTTGAGCCTTCTCCCATTCCCCTAGCTGAAGATAGCCTTTCCCCAGCAAGCTGCGAGCGTCCCATAGTTCTGGCATGCGAGTGAGGATTTCCTCGCAATCTTTGATCGCATCTGTGGCATCTCCCTTCTCGAGGAAAAGTCGGGCACGATACAAATACGCATCGATGTTATCTGGATCAAGACGTATCAATTGATCAAAGGTATGAAAGGCGCGATTCTTATTTCCGGTTCGCAAAAAATATTCGCCCTGCAAACGGATCAAATCGGGGTCAAGCGCGTACATAGCATGAGCTTTTGCCAAATAGCTTTGAGCCGTTTCCCAATCATTTTCCATGAGGGCAAATAACGCATCGCTGCGCCATTCTAGAAACGCTTCAATATCGAGGTCATCGCGATTCTCAAAAGAGTGGTAACGCAGCGTGAAAATCTGATTAAGCTGGCCGTTCAGGTAAGCAACAAAACGTCCTGAGAGCTGGCTTGCGAGCTTTTCTGATTTCTCCCGCCATTGAAAATGGGAATCGAGCAGCATCCACACTTCATGAGGCAAGTGATAGTGTTCTTCTAAAAAGTGGAGAAATTGCGTATCGATGAGTTGATGGCAGCCGACATTCCACATGGCCTCGTCATTCAGCAACTCACGCCAGTTTTCAAGCTGGATACGTTCGTGATAGTTGTCGTACAACTCTTGTGTACGGCGGAAAAAACGCTCCACCATGTCATCGGAGTTCATGGAGCGTTCGGAATGATCGACGTTCTCCGTGAAATCGTACCGCTTGGGAATCGGGATTTCTTCTTGCGAGATTACTTCTTGCGTTGGTTCCTCTAAAAACCTGTCAAACAGGGTGAGCCGCTGCGGTGGATCGTAGCTAGGCTGCTCTTCTTCTGCTGGTTCAGAATGCCACTGCTCATAAAGTCGTCTCGGCGGCTGGAGGTGAATCGGCTCTTCTTGCGTTTCGTGATTCTCCTCGCCGTCCAGCGGTCTTTTTTCAGGATTCCGCTTGTCATTGCGTGTGAACTTCAGGGCGAGGTCATACGCCTCTCGCAATCGCTGAAAGCCTTCAGGATCAACTTCCGGATTGTGCACCTTCAACTTTTTGGCATAAGCCTTTTTTATCTGGGCAGGATTGTCCGTCGGTTCAATCCCGAGAATCTCCCAAATCCCCATTAATACTCATTCCACCCTTCAAACATGTCCAGCTGTTGCTTCAATTCTTCTGCTGCTTTGGCAATGTCCCTTTCATTTTGGGTGGACAGGACACTTTCGAAGCGGCGTAAGTAATTCGCAATGATCATCCTGTTTTCGCCCAACGCTTCCTCATACATACGCTCGCCTTTTGCCAGAAGCAATCGATTTTCGGTTCGTTCTCTGGGGTGGATCTTTATGTTTTGAAGAGCTTGAAAACGCTCCTCAATTTCTTCTTTTGAAAGGCTCCCCGGATTTTTTTCGATGACGGCCTTGGTTTTGACTCCTGTAGATACGACAGTCACTTCGACTTCGAGAATCCCGTTGATGTCATATGTATAACGAACATCGATAGACTCCTCGCCCTTTTGGGCAGGGGGAACTTTTATATTCAGTTCGCCAAGCTTGAGGTTATGTTCGACGCGTCGGCTTTCGCCTTGATACACGTCAACGAGAATGGAGCGTTGATTATCGAGAACGGTGTACAGTCGTTCTACCCGGCTGACCGGGATTGGCGTATTGCGCTCGATGATCGGAAAAAAGTAGCCATCCTCGTGTTTGCCGTTGGCCATGGTTTGAACAATACCCGTACCGAGTGTGTATGGGCAAACATCTGTTAATACAAGCTCGTTTAACGCCTCGTTGCGTTCCTTGAGTGCTGCTTGTATCGCTGTTCCCAATGCAACGGCCTCATCGGGATTAATATGGGAATAGGGCAGTCGCCCAAATATTTTGCTTACGATGGATTTGATAAGCGGCATCCGCGTCGCACCGCCAATAAGCACGATGGCGTCTAGGTCCCGAGGTGAGATGGATGCGTCTCGCAAAGCACGCTCGATCGGCTGACGCAGTCGTTGCAGCAGAGGAAATGCGAGTTCTTCCAGCTGATTTCGACTAAGGGTCGTTTCAACCAGCTCACCCTGGATATTGACACTCATTTTCCCTTCTTGCTCGGAAAACAAGGCGCGCTTGCACAACTCAGCTTGTTTGTGGATGGACGAACGTGTTTTGCTGTCCAGCGTGTTGATATCGAGTCGATGGGCTTCAATGAAATAAGAGGCGATCAGATCGGTAAAGTCTTCGCCGCCCAAAAAGTTGTCTCCAGCGATAGATTTTACTTCCATCACACCTTCGAACATTTCCAAAATAGAAACGTCAAACGTTCCACCACCTAAATCGAATACGAGGAACTGTGTCTCGGATTCCTCTTGATGGAGCCCATATGAGATCGCGGCGGCAGTCGGTTCGCTGATTAAGCGCTCTACTTTCAGTCCTGCAAGCTCTGCTGCCCGCTTGGTCGCTTTGCGTTGTGTGTCGTTGAAATAGGCAGGCACACTGATAACCGCTTCGTGAACGGGGTGCCCTAAATGAGCCTCTGCATCCGCCTTCAAAGATTTAATCACAAAGGAGGAAAGGTCATCGGCAGAAAAGGAATATCTCCCCAGCTGGTATTTTTTTTCTGTTCCCATAAACCGTTTAAAAGTAGAAGCGGTACGATCTGGGTGAGTCAACAGGCGCTCTCTGGCGATTTTTCCAATCAAGATCTCGCCGTTCTCATCGACGCTGACAACAGAAGGAGTTAGTGTTTCTCCGAGCGCGTTTGGAATGAGCGCGGGTCCATTTTCAGTCCAGTAGGCAACCAGACTGTTCGTCGTGCCCAAATCAATTCCAATGGTGGTCATTAGCTAGGTCCTCATTTCCGTGTTTTTTCTACTAATATCGGCAAAAAAAGCGACTTTGTAGATAATTTTACCATGAAAAATATGGATATAATTGGTGCTTTAGTAGGATATGAAATCGAATTTTAGATAAAGAAAATAGATATAGAATTCGTAAGATAAAAGCGACAGACGAGAGAGGTCGTTATGCCAATGCAGCAACGAATGGAAAAGTGGTTTGAAGCGTGGAAGTTACTTATGCATGATATGGAGCGACAAGGTGCTCAGGTTTGGCCGCTCACCATAGAACCTCCAGCAGCGATGGAAGAAATCGAAAGAAGAGAGGTAAGTCTCGGGATCAGCTTTCCCGCGACGATCCGGACTATTTTACTATTGGGCAGCAGTCAGGTTCAAATAAATTGGTCGTTGCCATCTCGAACGTTAGATCCTTTTTCGCTCAGTGGGGATTTGGGATGGTCATTGGATGCGTTTGAGTGGCCGTACTTTGGTGGGGACGAAGAGAGTGAGGACGAGAAAAGGTATCTCTGTTTTCACGTCGGTGGGAATGGCGACATGCTGCTCATCGATTTGGCGACAGGCGTGGATGACCCACCCGTTTATTCTTGGGGGCATGAGACAGACGAATTCCTATTGCTCTGCAAAAGCTTCACAGAGTTCGTAGAGCGAGTCACAGAGCTGGGCTGTATTGGGGCAGAGTGCTGGAATTATGAAGCACTCGCCGGTGCAGATGGGCTCGATGTGGAGGGGCAAGTCGCACAAGAGTGGAAAGAATGGCTGGAAATCTATCGGACGCTAACCTTTGAAGAGGCAGCGCAAGATTTCGAGAAGCTAGTCTTGTTTGCAAAAATGCATGGTGCAGGAGATTCACGTATCCAAGAGGCATTTACCCAGTACGATTGGGAGCCAATTTTGCAAAAATGGGTAACACAAATTGAGCAGGAAACCTCATCGAGTAATCTGCAACTTTGGTGCCAGCTCATTGTTGAGACAGTAGGCAAGAAGGCAGAGAGCTGGGTGCGCTCGCTTTGGGAGTCCGGGCCACATTATCAACGGCTAGGATCAAGCCAACGTGCATATCTAACGGCAGCTTGTTTGCCGGAAGAAGAGGGCTTACAGCGAGTTTTGGCTGAAATGGATGAAGTCGTTGCCAGAAAAGAATGTTTGGTAGGATATGCTGCCAACAGTCATTTGCATCACTTTCGCTCCCGAGAAGTCATTTTGTGGATGGAACCACATGTGGCGTACCCGATAGAAGGCTGGGATGAGCTTTTCGCGGTGTCACGTCCACGATGGGAGGATCTGATTCGCTGGCTGGACGGAAATGAAGCACAGCGACAGATTGCATTAAGTGCTTGGGGAAAAATGCTGACAAGTGGTGAATCGCCTTCCGGTGAAGCGAATTGGCAAGAAATCAATCGGTTGCTGGATGTAGCATACGAGAAAGCCATTCTGCGCAAGGAAAAGGAGCGTGTAGATCGTATTCGCTCTTCCTTGGAAACCGTAAAGCATTAGACGAGGGGGAGAGATAATGAGAAATGTAGTAACCGTATGGGGAACAACCTTGCAATCGGCTGATGAACTAGCGGATTTTCTGACTCCGGTTTACGATGAGGATGGTGAAGTGATACCGTCTGGCTTTTTAACAGCGTCGGGTCTTGAATGGATAGACGAGGACTTTTTTGAAGTACATGAGGTACAGGATGCAGAGGCGAGAGCGGACTTTTTCATGTATTTGGAAAACGAATATGCGATGAATGCAACCCTTGATCGAAAAGAATGGCCGGAAAAGCTAACAGAGGAAATTGGCAAGTACCCACATGTCATTTTGCTGTATGGCAATGAATCGCGGTACGGACCGATTAACGAAAAATTGTTCGATCTCACTGAGGGCGGGCAAGAAAAAGATTCACCGCTAGTCCTGCTCGCCAAACTTGTATTTGAAACAGAAGAGCGATAAGGAGCAGGGAGAAATACATATGATAGGAGAGAAAGATATGGCTTACCATTTCGCAGATTTGTATGATGCGGCTGAACTGGGAGACATCGAGCTCGTAAAAAAGATTGTTACGAAACAGCCGGAATTGCTGCATGAAAAGGATGAGTATGAGTTTTCCGTACTGCATGGCGCAGTGATGACGGACGATGTTGACCTCATAGCGTATTTGATCGCACAAGGTGCGGACGTTCATGCGAAAAACGATGAGGGTATTACCCCGTTGCATATCACGCTCTATCCAGAGGTTGCAGAGGCGCTCATCGCGCACGGTGCAGACATACATGCCAGTGCTCATGATGGAAGTACCCCGTTGCACACACAGGTAGCGGATGGAGAGGAACGTTTGGATGTGGTAGAGTTATTGCTGGCCAGAGGTGCGAATCCAAACAAAAAGGACATGGATGGGCAAACACCATACGATATAGCGCGTGAGAGAGAAGACGAAGAGATGATGGCTCTATTTGAATAGGGGAAAAAGGAAAGCGTCCGTTATGATTCCGGACGCTTTCTTTCTTGCTCGAGTGCTGCGACGCGTTTTTCCAGCTCGTCGATGGCTTTTTGCTTGATTGCGATGCGCTTTACGATGAACAAGCAGCAAGCAATGATAAGTGCGAAAGGCAAGAGGAAGACAAAGAGCTGGAAGAGTAAAGTACTCCATTCGATTGACACAGCGCCAAAATCTAGTATGGGTGATCACTCCAATCATAGGTGGAAATGTGAATCCTTTACCATACAAGCAACAGTGAATTAATCGACAACAACTCCCTGCGTACAGGCACGCGTAGGCGACTGCCCACATAAGGATAGAAGTAAGCTATTCCAGACGTGGAGGTGGCAGCCATGTCCAGCATTATCGCGGCGCTTTCCCTTGTTTTTAAAGAACTACTCGTTTTTGTGGCTTATGTCAAGAACAATGCATTCCCGCAACCGCTTCAGGACACCGAAGAAGAAAAGTACCTCCGACTCATGGCCAAAGGCGACCCTTACGCCCGCAACAAGCTGATTGAGCACAATTTGCGTTTGGTGGCGCATATTGTGAAGAAATTCGAGAACACGGGTGAGGACAGTGAAGATCTGATTTCCATCGGTACCATCGGCCTGATCAAAGCAATCGAGAGTTATCAGGTGGATAAGGGCACCAAGCTGGCTACGTATGCTGCGCGTTGTATTGAGAATGAAATCCTCATGCATCTGAGAAGTCTGAAAAAAACCAAAAAAGATGTTTCCTTGCACGACCCAATCGGGACGGATAAAGAGGGGAATGAAATCACCTTAATCGACGTCCTTGGTACAGAAACCGACGAAGTGGTCGACGCTGTGCAGCTCAAGCTGGAGTCCAATAAGATTTACCAGCACATACACATCCTCGATGAGCGTGAAAAAGAGGTAATCATCGGTAGGTTTGGGCTGGATCAGGACAAAGAAAAAACACAGCGTGAAATTGCGCGGGAGCTGGGCATCTCTCGTTCGTATGTATCCCGTATCGAAAAGCGAGCGTTAATGAAGTTGTTTAATGAGTTTTATCGGACGAAACAGCCGCAGGGTAGATAAAAGGTAAAGGAATAAAGGAAAATCATTTGGGAAAAGATCACCCGTAAGCGAGG
Source organism: Brevibacillus sp. RS1.1 (assembly GCF_013284365.1). NCBI lineage: Bacteria > Bacillati > Bacillota > Bacilli > Caryophanales > Paenibacillaceae > Brevibacillus > Brevibacillus sp. RS1.1. Next base: position 150,295 of record NZ_JABSVA010000002.1, on the reverse strand, counting down.
CATTCTTTAAGCCAGCCGTCTTACGGGTGATTGCTGTGCGAATAGCATCGGCAAAAAGTCCCAGTATCAAACTGGAACTTTTACGAAACATGCTTAAAGTTTTCTGAAATCATCAGTGAGAATGCCCGCATACCCCCAGTTTTCATCGTCAATCTCTTCAATAACGATGTGAGTATGTTCAGGCTTTTTGCCAAGAACATTAACAAGAGTTTCCGTGAACTCTTTCACAATCTGAGCTTTTTGATCACGGGTTGCACCTTTTGTAATTTGAAGGTTGATATATGGCATTTGTCCACATCTCCAATCAGTTTCTTTTATAACGTAGACGGACAAGGTAGCAAATAGTTTCAATCATATTACAGTTTGAGTGACAGGGATTTTTAACTTAATAGTTAGGGAGGAAAGAGCGATGAATAGACAAGCAATTTTGGATGTTTTGAACAACCTGGAGGTAGTTGAAATAAATGGCGGAGATAGCCCATACATCCTCGTTAAAAACAATGAGATTGTACGCCAGAAACTCAATGCAGTTGGAAAGAGTCTTGCCCTCATTGTGAAATGACACTCTACGGTGAAGGTATTTCATGGGATGAACAGGTACTTGTTCGCATCTATGTAGACCATAAAACTGGTGAATTAAAGGTCTGGGGTTTAGATTCAGATGATTAACAAAACGGTAATTGAGAAGAACGGAGGTAAGACGGTGTACAAAACATTTCATGCTTCGGTAATGTTCTCAATAAGTAAAAAAGAGCCGCACTTACACGGCTCCAACTATTACATTCTTATTGACCACCTGTATTTGAAGCCCATACAGGATACCAACCTTGATTCAAGTCCGTGGTGTTATAAAGAACTAAATTTCCATCATCTTGCATAATCATAAGGTCGCCTCTAAGGTTTACGGGTGGTTTACCTTGATAATGGATATTACTCCATGCAGCGTTATCTGAATACCAAAGCGGATCACCATTCCCACGGAGTAAAACGAGTTTTCCGCTATAAAAGTCAAGCTTGAGAGAATGTCCAGCGCGGTTGGTATTCACGCTCCATAAAACGGTATTTGATCTGTTCTTTAATTGAAGACCGTTATAAACATTAAAACCTAATTGGTATTTACCGTTAATTGACATAAGCGAACCAGTCATTTCTTGATTTGGCTTAAGACGGTCATTCCAAAATGCAAATGTTGCAGAAGTGAAATGGAGTTGGATCATGAAAACTGCAAATAACAGCAAAGCAATCTTTTTCATACATAACCTCTTATTGGGTGTATTTTCCATATACTACTAAATTTTACCATACATTCTATAAAAAATATGCAATTTTCAAAAAGTAATCAAATCACACGATGTGATAAATGAGGAGGATGCACAATGAAACGAGTGAAAATTCACTGGAGTTTAACTGCTAGTGTGATGTTTTTAGATGATGCTCTTGAAAGAGCTGGAATCGATTTGCGTAAGGACTATTCAATCGATGTGGATGAAGACGGGAATTATATATGCACGCAAGAATGGTCGCCTTAACATTTCATTACGGGAGTTAAGAATAAAGCGGAGTTTATCTAGGGATAAGGATTAGGAGTAATTAAATTACCTTCAGGACGCCACATAGTGGACCTTGAATGAAGAAAATGGTATTACCTCGAAAATGCGGGAGGTTATGATATGCCATATTGTACTTCTTAATCCCCGATGTTAAAACAGAAAGGGGCTCGCTATGATCTGGATTAATCCACCTTATGAAGTAGAAGACGTATCTATTATTACTGTAACAGAATGGGTTGAAAAACAAGCTAGATATATTAGACAGGCAGGGCCAGACCATTATGCCATCGTTGATTTCGTAATCGAACCATGTCAAGGTCTTATTGGCTTTAAAAATGAAGCATTGATTCAAGATGATTTGAAAGGAAATACAGAGTGGGAAAGATTGTTTCCTATATTGATATGTTGCATCTATGACGCTTTAAAAGAGTATATACAATATCAATATCACGAACGAAATCTGGCAATCGGCAATTTCATGTTCAAGCTCATAAGTCTTGAAATCCGTCCTGGAAGTACCAGATTGACAGATTTCAAAATAGCAACTCTTATCGGTCTGAAAGCAGTATTTGAAAATAATGAAGCAAAGAGTAGTACATCTTAGCGGGTGGTATTTCGCAACAGATGATGAAATGAATAGCTGAATTTGTTAATGATTTTGTGAAAGCTCCAATCATTGGCCGAACATGCCAAGAAACAGTGCGATCAAAACTTCGATTGCGAGGACTGTCCCACACATGGATAGTCTATTGTTACTTAACAAAAGAGAAAAAAAGCAAAATAGAGCCCTCCCTAACTAGGGAGGACTCGTCAAAATTTATTATTTATTGGCAACGGTAAAAAACAATGATTTTTGGACCCCGCCGTATTCAAAAGTAATCCAGCCATCACCTGGTCTTGCAGCCTCAAGGATACCATATTTAAACCCGGGTCGACTGATGTAAAAGCCTGCTGATTGTTGTATTACTTTAGCGTCATTTGAAACAAGTTTAGATGTTCCATCCGAAAAATGAGCTGTTACCCAAACTGGAGCAGTATTACCAGGGTAAAAAACTCTCGGAATATCAGCTTCTATTTCAAGCTTAGTTACGGTTACTTGTGCATTTACACTTGCTTCAGCTACTGGTTTAGGCATCGCAGCACTTGCTGATGACATGATAGTGAAAACTGAAAAGATTGATAGAGATAGCAACGCTAATTTCTTCATTTCAGAATCTCTCCCTAGCCATTGATTTGGATAATAGAAACTATTATCTAACAAGCATTACGGTAAATTCCACAAAATGGTTACTGAATTTTTATAAGTTTCACTTTTTATCACAATATTTCGGGAGTAAAAAAGAGACAAAAAAATAAGCCCCCAATCAGGGAGTCCGTCTATATGTTCGGCAAAAACATTATAGCATGGGCTGCCACGAGGGGGAATTGGAAAGATGAGCGCACAATTAGATTTGTTCGTTAATGCTAAAGACAAAGAGAGAGCTCGTTCGCTATTAAAAGCCTACCCATCGATGAAAGCTGCCGTGGAGATTTACACAGTTGAGAAATATTTCCCTGAACATTACGACTTCACGGAAATAGATATGGCAAATATCGAGGGTAATGGCACGAGAGGGGATATTGATGGGCGTGGAACTCGACGTGACGTTGTCGGCAACACAATCATTCTCAGGGAAGAACGACCATTGATGATCCGCAACTATGAACAAAAGTGCATGGCAATTGAAAGAGCAATTGGAGCACTCCATGTAGAAGGACGGGAGATCATCCAGAAATGCTTCTTCGAACAAAAAAGGGACAAGCATATCTATGAGTTTGAGCTACGCTTGCCAAAGAGCACCTATGACTTTCACAAGAACAGAGCAATTGATAGGGTGACATTCATCCTTAAGGCGGCTGCCATTATCTGAGCCGTCTTTTCTATTGGGCGTTTTTCGTACAAAACCTGCACCTTTCTTGTACCAAAACTAGGCTTCACCCCTGTTATTATGAGAACATGAAAAATTGTGAATGAGCCATCCGGTGATAATGCTGGGTGGCTTTTAGTATGGTAAGTGTCAAACCTTGCACAGTTTTAAAATTCAGAACATAACTTTTTGCATTTTTCCAGTTGAGATAATTTTAGGAAATTAAGACTATATACCTAAAAATATGGATACATTACTATTTTATTGAAATTAAATAATATAGGAGTTGATTCTATGAAAAGAAAGCTACTTAGTTTTCCCATTCTGGCTCTTAGTACTCTTAGTTTGCTATTTTCTCCAAATGTTTCTTACGCAGTTACAGATCAAAATGAAAACCAGAGTGTATCTACTCAATCAGTTGACGACGTTGAAGACAAAGGAGATGGTTTTCGTTCTGCAATAAAACAATCAGAATTTGGTGAAACCGTAGTAGGTGGTGAAGCGAATTTAAAGGTCCCAGGTAACTCATATATTAATGCAATTGCCGAAAAAATATATCCGGAATTTTTCATCACTATTAACTCTGAGGATGGCTCTACGTTTGATGGAGGGGTTATCCTAGAAGGAAAACAATGGAAAGCAGTTATTTTTGGAGGGGGTGTTTGGAAAGAAATTAAACTCCCGAGCATAACTGGAAAAACGGTAAAATTAAAGTTTGGAGGTGAAATAGATGAACGTGGCGAGTATATAGTTAAACTACATGTTATAAACACCTCTGGAAAAACTCTTGGTTCTGTATTCGTTGACAAGGATACTCCTACATATGATAAAAATGGTAATTTAACGGGTAAACTTGGTTGGCTAGCAGAGAATCCTTATTGGAGAGGTCTAAAAACAGTAGGCTTTGAGTTGAATATGGTTCCTAAAAGTGATAAGGGATATTATCATCAAACTACTGACAATTATGGAAAACGAGCCTTTTTTCAAGGAGCTGAATTTTCCATTGCTGTTCCTGTAAAAAAGGCCGGTGGAACATTGTCATTGGACAAATTTAATTGGACACACATAAAAAATTGTGACGACACCCAGTACGATCAATCAGAGGTGGAAAAAATAGTCTATGACGTTTCTAACAAAACGTACTTGTTCACAACAATAAATTTTAATAATTTACCCTAGAGTAAAAATCTCTAAGTTGTATAATTGGGCCCTTTCTCGTAAATGAGTGGGAGGTCTATAAGCGTCAAACTTGGCACACCTTCAAGATGTATGGACCTCTTTCACTTGTCGTCCGCATTGGACAAGCAAGTGTTGAAATTCGGTTAGGATTTGATCCGAACTTACTTCGCTAAATCGGATTATTTACCAAAAAAACTATTAAATTAGAGGGAGAGAAAGAAATGAGCTTTAATAAAAAAATAGTAAAGTACCTTGTTTGCACTTTTTTATTAACGATTCCGTTTGAAGCCAGTGCTGCTACATTATCTTCCGTAACAAGTGGGAATTGGGGGCATGGGGGAACTAGGGCCGGCATCGCTGCGGTTGAAAAAACCTCAGATGGAAACATTCTTGCAGTAGGAAATGGAGTTTATGCAATAATAGACGCAAGTACAGGACAAACAATGACAAGGGGAGAGTTAAAACCCACACCGAGCATCTCCGCACATGACGCGCAGACTTTGAAAGATGGAAATACTTTATTGGTAGGTTTAAGTGGAAAATGGATGCTAGTATCATCATCAGGTGTAGAACTAAGACGAGGTCAGTTAGCTAAGACGACTCAAATAAATGCTGTTACGGAACTTAAAAATGGGAATATTGTTATGGTGCAGCATAGTGGTTACTATACCATAATGGATTCTTCGCTAAACGTAATTCGGTCTGGTACGTGGTCGCATGGTAACAATACGAGCTCGATATATGATGTAATAGAACTTGAAAATGGGAATATATTCATGTCGGGGCAACAAGGCAGGTATGCAGTAATAAATGAAAAGGGAAAAACAATTTCCTCTGGTTCTGGTGAATGGGGCGTTATGACTCACATCTACGATTTAACAAGACTTTCTGATGGTAAAATTTTTGCCGTTGGATCTAAGAGTAAATATTTGCTTTTTGATAAAGACGGAAAACAAATTAGTGAAGGGTTAATAGATGATGTCCAATCCCATCACTGGAAGATGGTTGTGGGTGTATCTGATAACTATGCAGTAGTAATTGATTATAATGGCAATGCAAAATTAATCAAGATAAATGAAAATAACAATGTCCAGGTTGCTTCTCAAATGAGCTTAAATTTACAAGTAGGTGAACTTTTTAAAAGTTTTTCTAGAATAGCGGATAACAAAGTATTCGTTGGAGATATTCATGGTAATTTCGAAATGTTAGAGGTTGATACATCAAACTAAGAAAATGCACCCGCGCGGTGCTTTTTTTCATGGAGGTGGGTGAAATGTAGTGGGCCAGTACGTCGACTCCACAACAGGAGAAATATACTACACCGAGGAAGTGCTGCGCCGGTCGGACGAGATTGTAAAAGTATTTCGTCCAGTCGGTCGCAGCTCAAAATTCGTGAAGATCAAAGCCAGCCAAAAGGCAAAGCGACGGCTCAGAAAGCTGTCACTCGCTGAGGCTGGCTTTTTGTTGAAGATCGCTCCGTATGCCAGTGAGGGAACTAACCTCCTGCAAGGCGCAATGAGCGCGGACAAAAGGGGACGCCACTTACCGTTAAAGACCTTGCCCGCATTGCAGACTGTTCCTATCCAACAGCACGCAAGATCGTGAAGACATTCATTGAGCTGCACATCATACGCCGAACTGACTTGGATGGACGGTCAGCATTAGCAATCAATCCACTGTATTCTCTCAACGGGAAGACAGCAGAGGCGTGGCTCCTGCACCTATTCAGCCAGGAGATCACAGAGGCAGGCGAAGACCCCAATTTGGACTAGGGGGTCGCCAGAAGCCAACAGGCAGCCAAAGCATAAGGCTCTAAGCTTCAACCTCATTTTTTGCGGTGAAACAATACATATACTTTTCCGCTGGAATAGTAGTCGTTTGGTTTCACCTACAAAACACGGCGACAGCCCAACAGCATCAAGGCATACAGCAATTTTAGGGCTGGCAATATTCTTTATTCTTACTTTATCGCCACAAAGGAGCTGAACAGCTTGGACATACGGAAAATATCAGTCTCTAAAATTAACCCGGCTCCGTATAATCCCCGCGTGGATTTGCAACCGGGCGACATCGAATACGAGAAGCTGAAACGTTCTATCGAAGAGTTTGGATATGTGCAACTGCTCGTCTGGAACAAGCGAACAGGGAACCTTGTTGGAGGTCATCAAGGATTCAAGATTCTCGTCAATGAGTTGGGATCCAAGGAAGTAAATGTTTCAGTTGTGGATTTGGATGACATCCGAGAGAAGGCGCTCAATATCGCACTAAACAAGATCAACGGGGCTTGGGATGAGGGATTACTCGCCCAGGTGTTGGCGGAACTGCAGGAGAGCGATTTGGACGTAGAGCTCACAGGCTTTGATCTGGAGGAAGCTGTAGATTTGATCAATGAGCACGTCAACATTGAAATAGATGAACCAGTTAAGGAAGATGATTTCGATGTTGAAAAAGCATTAAACGATATCATTGAACCGGAGACGAAGCCAGGGGACATCTGGAGACTCGGGCGGCACATCCTTATGTGCGGAGACGCCACAAGTGAGCAGGATGTAAAACGGCTGATGGATGGACAGCAGGCAGCTCTAGTAGTTACTGATCCACCCTATAATGTTGCTGTCAAAAGTGAATCGGCAGGACTGGCTTTAGACGGAAGAGAGAGCATCTTAAATGATGATATGCCTATGGAACAGTTCGAGGACTTCCTTCAAGCGGTGTTTGCAAATTATGCATCAATCATGGACCCGAAAGCAGCAATCTATGTTTTCCATCCTTCTAGCTATCAGCGAGAATTTGAGAACAAGATGAACGAGGCCGGAATAGTATCGCGCACCCAGTGTATTTGGGTTAAGAACGCTTTTTCGTTGTCGTTTGCTCAATATAAGTTCAAGCATGAACCAGTGTTCTATGCTCATCTAAAAGGGCAGGCTCCAGCATGGTACGGAGATCGTAAGCAGACTACGGTTTGGAGAAATGATCTAACAGGACTCTCCGAAGAACCAGAGACAGTTTGGGAGGTATCGCGAGGGGATGTAAGCAAGTATGTCCATCCTACACAAAAGCCATTGGCGCTGCTTGCTATTCCAATTGGGAACAGTAGTCAAAAAGGTGACGTGACGGCTGATTTTTTCGGCGGTAGTGGCGCTACACTGATGACCTGTGAACAAATGGGGCGCGAGTGCAGGACGATGGAGCTTGATCCGAAATTCTGTGATGTCATCAAGCGACGGTACTATGAGTTAACGGGAATAGAACCTGTGTTACTAACGAGACAAAGCGCTAGAAAATAATGTCGATTTTGATATCGGGCCACGCTTCTTTTAATGGCAGACCATTTAACTTAACAAGAGAGAGCAACTCATCTGGCTGTTGTGTAGTAATGACACTCTCCTCGTCATAGTAACGTGTGAACGAATGACCAAACGGAGTGTTTGTTATTGAGTATCTGTTGCTATTATAAATAAACTCGATGTCACGACCTGATTTTATATCTTCAACGAATTGATCATATGTGTAAGGCGTCATAGCATGCACTTCCTTTCTAAATATACGCAAAAGGGAGACGCGTCAACGTCCCCCCATGCAACCAGGTAACCCCGGCTGAGATAGTGGAAACCCGTGGCCACGGAAGCTTCAAGCCACTATCTCGTTTTCCATTTTACAGGAAAGCCGAGGGTGCCACAATGAAAACAACTACAGAACAGTCTTCTCCTGAATCTATTGACCTTCTGTTGCAATATCAAATTGAAGTGATGGAAGGCATCATGGAATCGAAGGATCAATACAGGAAAGTCGTGAAAGCAGCCATTGCAAAGTGGGTTAAGGACTTCCAATCAGGCCATATCGAAATAAAAACAGTAGATGACCTGAAAAAGCTGATCGAATTGGATATCGAATTGCAGAAAGACGAGTGTCAATGAATTGCTAATTTTATCTAGGAGGAAGTATTCTTGTGCGCCTGCTATTCCCAGTGCTACACGTTTCTCCTGGACAGTAACCAATCCCTCCATTAGCCGGGGTCACTGGTGCGTTTGGATCTGCTGACATACAAGGTACTGGAACTGGAGAACATACTTCAGTAAATCCTCCCCATGGAATACGATAAGGACCTGAAGTATCTGAACCACCAGACTCTAAAAATTCAGATACAGCCGCTCGCTTTGTTCTGCCATTAAATGTCCCTCCATTTCATTTTTTTATACATTGTTATTGTGTTACACAGAACCAAAGGACACTCAGACAATGCTTGTCAACAATAGAGAAAACAACTCAGACTCTACGGCGTAGGAGGTCGCTTGATACGTTTGGAAGTCGAATGGCTAACACTTGGGTAAATAAACCTACAAAACGCAAAAAAGAGGCAATTCTGGCGGTCTGGCGACGACCTGAATTTGCCCCTTAGCTGGAACTTTTCTATGCAAGTTTTTATGCAGTTTCGACACTGGCAAATAAGCGGAAAGCCAGTGAAATCAATGATGCATATTTATGTGATGTAGGGAACAGAGTCAAAAATTATACGGAGCCATTGGGAACTCAACATTTCCATGGCTTCTTTCTTTTTAGCACGGAGTCCGATAGCGGCTATTATGTAAACCCAATTCGGACACAAATGAATGCGATATACATATTCGACAAGCTATGGTTTCCATCCAAATCAAAGGTGGTGAGGTGAGATGTAATGGCAAGAGAACGAAGCCCAAACCGTGACAAGGCATTCAAGCTGTGGCAGGATAGCGGGGGAGAAATGCCGTTGAAAGAGATTGCTCAAAAGCTGGGTGTCTCTGACTCTCAAGTTCGCAAGTGGAAGAATCAAGCCAAGTGGGACGAGAATATCAAAGGTAACGTTACCAATGAATCGAAAGGTAACGTTACTAATCGTGGCGGAGCGCCGAAGGGTAACAAAAACGCCTTGGGCAATCGCGGCGGACATGGTGCCCCTAAAGGAAACAGGTATGCTGTTGGCAACAATGGCGGCGCACCATTAAGGAATCAGAACGTCATTAAAACAGGTGAATATGAAACCATCTGGCTTGATACCCTTGACGATAAGGAGCGCGAACTGTACGAGCAAATAGACCTCGATCCATTGGCTCAAGTAAATAAGCAGATTCGTTTTTTTAGTATCAGGGAACGTCGGATGATGGTAAGGATTCGTAAACTGACGGAAGGGTTAACGGAAAAACAACGTTGAGTCTTGCAAAAGAGACTCCCCATCAAAACCCCGATCGCAGTTCATGAAGAGAAAACAGGTGTGACCAAAACAGTCGTTCTCATACATGAGGAATTGGTAACAGCAGAAATTGAAGAGACGGAGTGCCGGATAATAGATGACATATTACGCCTTGAAGAAGCCCTGACAAGAGTCCAAGATAAAAAATCAAAATGGGTTGATTTCAAATACCGCATGGAGACGGTAGACGAAGAAAAACAAATACGCATTGAGATGATGCGTATTGAACTACAGAAACTCCAAGGTGGAGCAGGAGCAACACAAAGCTGGACAGATGCGTTGAAAGAGATTGCAGATCGTAGACGCAAGGTGAAAGCGAATGAATAAACCGTATAATGTCGTTGTTGATTTAATTGACCTCTACTGGGACGATCCAGTCGCCTTCGCAGAAGACATGCTTGGCTTTGATCCAGATGATTGGCAGCGCGAGGCAATGCTGGACGTAGCTCGATTTCCACGGACTAGCGTACAGTATTGTGGTAAGGATAGACAACAACTTTAATTTTCAGACTGTGCCTAGCTATAGAGATTCATTGACAAGCGTAAATAGTGTACAAGATAAATATAAAACTGGAAAGGAAACTAAATTACAGGTACCGAGTAATAATGTCGACACTGTAGAGATTTCAAACGATGCACAGTTGATGTTGAGAAGTACTAGAAGTGCTAAAAAAATTTGACGAAGATGTTGCTAAGTTTGTTGATCGTACTCTTTCGGGAAAAGTAAAAGTCGGAAAATATTATGTAGAGTCTCGTAACATGAAGATAGCCTTCTCGTTAGAGAAGCTGAGAAGGCTATGAAAGACTCGAAAATACAGAAGGATGCTGATGCATTATTAAGAAGATACCTAGAAGGGAATAATAATCCTGGGATCGATAATAATAATATTTTTGGAGACATCTTTGAACTCAGATAAAGAAAAGGTGCAAGAGTGTACTTGAGAAAGTCAGGAGATACTGTTGAGGTACTAGCGAAATCTGACAAAAACAATGAGCAAGACGTTATCAACCGTTTGAGAAAACTATACAAATAGAAAATATTGGTTTTAATATTGTCAATTGAGGAGGGAGCCGTTAACTATGAAGAAGCATGTTTGGATTAACACAGAATTATCTGAGATCGAGAGTCAGCAAAAAAATGATAATAATGTTGATGTAATCGTAACCTTACCAGATCGAACAAGATGGTGGGGAACATTTTTTACTTATCAAAACATCGAAACATTACGACGGAAGAATAAAAATACTGGTGAGAACCTGTCTGGCACTTATCTATGGTCGATAAATATGGTTATTGTTGAAGATGTGAGTCGTGAAACGATTGAAAAAGTAGTGGATGAGCTTATTCGAGAAGGCGATTTACAAACAATTATGGCGAAGATTGATGATGTTTCTAGTGACTCAGAAGCTGAATATGGTGATGATTTTTTTGGATAGGCTAATCACTCACTCTCTACGAAGTCCTTATTTTTGGTGTTAAAGAAACAACCCGTCCCTGTATTGAGGAGACGGGTTTACACGATTTATAATCACTTAATGGTTACACAAGTATATGTACGGTGATCTGTACATTTAATTAAAGATGAAGTCCAGAATACAGATAAAGACTGAGGGTGAATGAAATCACCTTAATCGACGTCCTTGGTACAGAAACTGATGAAGTGGTCGACGCTGTGCAGCTCAAGCTGGAGTCCAATAAAATTTACCAGCACATACACATCCTCGATGAGCGTGAAAAAGAGGTGATCATCGGTAGGTTTGGGCTGGATCAGGACAAAGAAAAAACACAGCGTGAAATTGCGCGGGAGCTGGGCATTTCTCGTTTGTATGTATCCCGTATCGAAAAGCGAGCGTTAATGAAGTTGTTTAATGAGTTTTATCGGACGAAACAGCCGCAGGGTAGATAAAAGGTAAAGGAATAAAGGAAAATCATTTGGGAAAAGATCACCCGTAAGCGAGGCATTCTTTAAGCCAGCCGTCTTACGGGTGATTGCTGTGCGAATAGCATCAGCAAAAATAACCCCACCCTATAGCACATTCACTAAGGGTGGAGTGGGAATCGTTACCCTGCCTATGGCTCACTCTTTAGGGATTCAATCCAATCAGCATGACAGCTACTGCACAAAAGTTCATTGCGATCCTGCTTACCTTGGAAAAACGTGATTTGGCGAACGCTGTCAGTCTCACATTCACAGTAGTAACAGCGATATTTCTCCAATTCGTTCCCTCCTTGAAGAGTTGTTCAAGAGTAACGATAGTTATCCTTTCCATCTATGATGTTATCTAACACACTAGGAATTTTTCAAATGATTAAAAGCGAAAAGGCCCCTGCAGTGTTTTATAAAGTAATAAAAAAACACTTCTCATCGAGAAGTGTAGAAAGTGAAATTAATGATTACTCTTCTACATCAATTTCCCATTCTTCTGAGCCTATAATATTTCCTTTCTCTACAGAAAATCGAAGGGTATATTTTCCAGATTCTTGGAAGAAAACTGTCCCTTCATATCCATCCTCATAAGGTTGCATTACAATGCTCACATTTTGGTTATTGTCAAAGTAAGTTACTTTTACTAATGCATTCCGTAACGGCCTACCATTGTAAGACAAACCGCTCGCTACATCAATTGGAGTTTTGGATACAATTCCATTGGCAGAACCTGCTTGTAATTTCCAGTCAAATTCATTTTTTGTGGCTAGTGATGGGCCAAGTAAGAAACTTGCAGGAATTAAAAGTGCAAATAAGAGAGGCAGAACAACTATTATGTTTCCAGATTTAAAAAGTTTTTTGTTCAAAATGAAATACCTCCGATTCACTTACGATACTGTCTCATCTATAAGGACGGAGGTGATGGTAATTTGTTACAATCACGGTTGGATTTTTTTATGTTGAACGGTTAGATGATCGTTGTGCCAGTAAAAGGGAAGCGAAGGCTCTTGGCTGGAAAGTATCAGAAGGTGACGGGATCTTCTGCGAAGAGGACGGACATTCAGGGTACGGGTGATGGTGCATTCCGGTGTAGATGTGGACATGCTCATTCTCATTCTCATTCTCATTCTTTCTCCTTTGCGGTCATGGTTTTAAGACGTTCTCCCAGTGAATCGAGGAAGAAAATTACAGGAAGAATCTAAATAATACAGTTGTATTGTTTTAAGGTGCATGTTATGATGTCTTTAGAAAATTGTAAATAAATGGAAGTAATTGTAGTTTTGATTTGTATCCCGTCGTAGTTGACGAAACATTTTGTAGGAGTGAGGATTATGATGAAAGGTTTAATGACTTTGGGTGCAGTTGTTTCTGCATTAACTTTCGGTTCGCAAGCTGTGTTTGCAAGTGAAATCACACAAAATCAAACTTCATTTAACCAGGGGCAGAGTAAGCTTCAAGCTGAAGTACAAAGTGAGTCTCCTTTCTTTTGGTTTCATCTTTCGAGATTAGATAGGATAGCTTCCTCTGGAACATTCACGATCAACGCAAAAACGTCAGTTAAGGTAGTAGCTTTTACCGGTAGTGTAAGTTATCCAGTGGTCCCGGATTCAAGGTCTATATCGTTAATCCAAATGGAAAGACTCTATCTATGTCAGTGATTGGGAATCAATATAAAGAAGAATATTTTGAACTGGAGCCCGGGACCTATTATTTAGAGTGCGTAAATTATGGAAGCGGTCCTATTTATATGAATGTAAATTTATACGAAAATTAATATTTTCCATTTTAAGATCAAAGCTTGCCAAAAGGCAAAGCGACGACTTGAACTGCACCTCAATTGTTAGGCACATCTAACAGCTGGAGGTGCATTTTTTTTGTCCAAGTTTAGGAATAGAAGCACTTTTTAAAAAACAAAAGAAGGCATGTTGTTTGAACATGTCCCCCCTGTTTTATTAATTATGCTGATGTTGTTTTTTTCTAAATGCAAGTGCTACGTCAATCATTAGTCCAAACAAGAAGTAAGTAATGACATGCAGTAAATACCCAACAGAAAGAATGGTACTGTTAGCATCCTGATGCACTTCGATTATCCAATGTCTGAACGGTTCAATATAAACAAGTTCACAGAGGATGGGGTTCGTCACTGCAAATAAGATGTGCTTTTTATCATTCCCTAAAATATCGAAAAGGCAAATCAAAATACTGACCAAAGTTAGCCAAAAACTAAACTTTTTAAGCAGGGTCAATATATTCACTCTCCAAATTAGATTCGGATCATTCCGGACTATGGCCGTGGACCTTTTACTTACGTTGCCAACAACCGTCTTGAATCATGAGGCGGTTTTTATTTGCACGTGTGAAACAAAAGCGAGAATCGTTCGTCAAAATAAAGGTGGTTCCATATATTTACAGTTAAAAAGCATTACAGCATTCTACCTTTTGAAAAAATAGAAACAGAGAGGAGTGAAAATAAAAAAAGAACCTGACGATGATATTGCGGTACGGGAAGGATGAAAAATGTAATGAAGAACACAAGACAAATTATATTATCAACACTTGCATTAGGTTTTCTTGTCGGCGCGGGCTATCTATTTTTAGATTCTCATACAATCGAAACGAGTCGTGCTTACGACCAAACATCTCATAAACCAGCAAAAAGTGATAAGCAGACGATAAAAAAAGTGGATGTATCGGTGGATGTAGTAGAGGGCTTCGACAGTATCAAAAAGCTTACTGAAAGCGCTGAAGTGATTGCCGAGGTTGAAATCAATGAATCGGAGAGCTTCCAGTATGAAAACGTCGTATTTACCCTTAGTGATGCAAAAGTAAAACAAGTGTATAAGGGGGATGTACTGCCAGAAAATGTGATCAAAATACTAGAGACCGGTGGATATAAAAATGGAACAGAGTATACTTTTGAAGGTAATGAGGTATTCGAAACAGGTGAAAAAGCGTATGTATACTTAGAAAAATATGAAGGTCCCGTTGCCGAAGACGCGTACGTAATTAAAGGGGTTTATCAAGGGAAATTCCTCAAAGAAGAAGGTAAGTTGCAGTCTCCTAATGGAGTGGCCAAAGGATTGCAGGTAAGTAACGAAAGTCAATTAGGACTTGATTAAAATGAATGACACTAGCCACTTGGCACCGCAAATACGTGATAAACGATATGCTCGAATGTATTCTAGAAATAGCTAACCCGTCCCTGTTTTTACGGAGACGGGTTCTTTCTGAGAAATGTTTATTCGTATCCTGAATGGGCGGGCAACTTTATTTGACCAAGATTTCAACCTTGGTTCCGTCGGGATAATCCTCTAGTTGATTGGAAATCCACGATCCAGCCCCTCGATTATCTGAAGGTGATATGTATTCAATATGTGCCCCTGTGCCTCCCTCAGCACACATAGCCATTGGCCATTCATCTCGATCATATCCCTTTTTTGTAGGAATACCTTTGAGTGATTTTTCGCGATTTCCATCTGCCCCACTGCGGTCAATTGTACATACAGCTGACTTCCCAGAGGCAATCGCTTCTTTGATATGCTTTGCGGTCTGAGGGTATCGATCAGACGGAAAAACAATCGTATGGTCTACGTTCCCGTTGTTGACTGGTTTGTTCTCTTTTGGCACAAGTCCAAAGAAATAGGCGGCGCCGATCAGCAGCACCACAATCAACATCAGGATTTTTTTCTGTGTCATGCTTTTGCCCTCCAATATAAGTTCTTTTTCAATAATAACTTCTTGATGAAGCTGTTTAATGAGTTTTATCGGACGAAAACGATCACCCGTAAGAAGGCAATTCTTTAAGCTAGCCGTCTTACGGGTGATTACTGTGCGAAAGCAAAAAGGATCGCTTATATCTGCTGGTTTAAATCGAAGTACGTAAAAACTTCCTGTTCGCTATTATAAAAAATTAAATTATACCTTTTTTTAGCATGATATCTATTATTTTTTCAGCTATCTTTTCAGGAATGCAAATCCCACTGGAAGTAAAAGTTAGGTTAGTTAAGACAACAATACTCACTTTTTTGCTGTCCGAGTAGCCTGAAAAATGATTGTATCCGCACATATGGCCGATATTGGTTCTTAGAACGACACCACTTTCGTTTTTTACACTAAAAAACAATCGTAATTTCCGTTTACTTTGATCATCAAGAACATCGGTATTAAAAATATTATATAAAAACCGACTAACATCTGATGCATTTGAAACAATTCCGCCTGATGTAAAGCTTAAAGTGGGAAGGAAGAGTGGAAATCGATCGATATTCGCTTTTTTACCTAAGTGATATTTATCTAAATCGTATCCGGTGGCAAGGCCATGTGGGAGTTTATCCTGAGCAGAATAAAAAGTATTCGTTAAATTATAGTTGTCTAAAAAAAACTCTTTAAGTATGTTCGAAAATGATTTATTTGTTACCTTTTCAGCTAGTAAACCGAGAAGAACATAACCTGTATTAGAATACTTCCGATTCTCACCAGGAGCAAAATAGGGCTTGTTTTTTCTAACTTTATTTACAAGCTCATCAGGTGTAGACTTTTTACCTAAAAAATATAGTTTAAATAAATGAAATTTGTTAAGCAAAGGGTCATATAAACCACTAGTATGATTTAGTAAGTGTTTAATTGTGACACCTTTATTATCTGAAGAGATATTTATATCTTTTGAAGCTGAATCATTCAGCGATATTAATTTATCTTGAACTAGTTTTAATATGATTGCTTGCACGTAAATTTTTGTGATACTTCCTAAATAGTAAACCGTATTTAATGTAGCTCTTTTTTTGGATTCTAGATTTGCATACCCCGAAATAAAATGAAATTCAGCATTTTCTTTCAAAACAAGCGATACTTGGATACTCGGAACGTCAAATTCTGCTCTAAGCTGATTTACAGCGTCAACAATCTCATTCGTAACATCTTTTTTTAATGTTGATTTAATAAAATTATCCGTTTCATTGGTACTTTCTTGAAAAGTTTCGGATGACAGAATTGGGCGATTAAAAATCTGGTACTTTAAATAAATAAAGTTGGAAATACAGTAATTAACAAAAATTTTAATTCTCTCAGTAATCATCTATTGAATCTCCAGTAAGCTAACTTTATGAAGCAAAAAGAAAGGAGCCTATGCATTTTATTAGTTCCATGTGCCAAAGTTCATATTAACTTAATCAGATGAACTTTTCTAGTAAGATTGAACAAAAACACTACATACATACCGAATTATATTTCATTACAAAAAATTACACATAAACGTTTTTAATCGTTAGATTTAGTAAATAGGAGGAAGCCACATGATGAAAAAGCTAATTACACAATTAATTCGAAATTCTCCTCAAAATGAAGATAACATGCCTGGTAACGACAATAAGTTCATGAAGATTGGCGACTTCGTAGACAACCTGGTTTTCACGAGGGGATGATTAGTGCACAGAACTTCATTGTCAACGTGGAGTTTTTTAAGGAAGTCCGATCACCGTGGGGATTACGTGAGACAGCAGCATTAGGTACGAAAAAATGGCTGCCGCTGTCTTGTTCCTGTGCAATATGAATGGAAACGTCCCAAACGAGCAGAATTAGAGTCGAAGAAGGTAGTGCGCAAGGAAGCCAAGTTGATCGGGTTAGCTTTGAGGTACAAGCTTCTTAATTATTTTGTAACGGTGACATATAATATCTCTGCCGACACGAAAACTTGAAAAGCGGCCACACCAAATAGAATAAAGGCCATCTTACGGTTTTTCTTCAATTCAAATGATCCTAAAGAAGCCATGACAACGGCAAGGCATATCATCGTTACGATTCTTAAGAAAGCCACATGTGTAAAAATATTCACTACTGCAATAGCAAGAGCAACTACTGAAAAGATATTGAACCAAAGAGGTCTATTTTTCATAAATGATCACCAATAATTCCCTTTTTCAAATAATTTTAACAGATAGGCGATCTAGAAACATTAAAATGGCTCCGGGAATTGTAACAAGAAAAACTCCCTAATAAACAGGGAGTGGTAAAAACACAACCAATGTGGTTAGCATGATGTTTCTTGGAATAAGGTCACATTACATCTCGCGTTCTGGACACCACCAACCGCACCCATGACGCATGCATAGCCAGATACAGCCTCCAGATTGTGCTGGATAATAAGATGAATATTGCACCAATTGACCATTTACTTTCTTGAATTTCTTAGAATGAGATTTCTTCTTTTTCATGGGATCTCTTCTCCTTTAGGATGGATCTAAAATAAAGTATTAACAGAATTTTCCTTTTGATTGTACGAGTGTTCTCAAGTGACGAAAATGGACGATAAAATAGTGTTAGGATGGTCACGGACGTGTGCTCTCCTTATTGAGGATGGAATGAAAAGGCACCCCAATAAGGTTCCAACGTCCCACAGTTTGGCGTTTTGGGAAACCTCGATTGTAATTTCGGGGAATTTCTGAAGAGGAAGATCAAAAGTCTCTGCCCCTAATGTATTGGATATAACATATGTTAAAATAATGGCTATCGGAATTGATAGACTGTGTGCTTTTTTATCGAGGTGGTTGTAATGTCAAGTTTCAATTTAATGAGGTGTCCATGCAGATTTTACGTTTTTTTAGTGCAGCAAGTGTAGCGTTTCTTGTCAGTGCCATGTTGTATATCATTAGTATGCTCTCCTTTTTATCCTATCAAGGTGAAGGAGTGGTTAATGTTTTCACTTTCTTGACATGTATGTTGAGTTTTTATTTACTACCGTTTTGCTATGTTGGATGCTTGATAGGAGAATTGGTCTATTCTTTTACATCCAAGATAGTAAACCGTTTTCTTGTAACTTTGATCTTTGTAGTAACGGGCATCATGTATTCATATCTGGTAGATAGGTTTTTATTGCAGGGAAGTTCTTTTGGATTTTATTTATGTTTGTCAGTGCCGGGGTCAATATCTTTTTACTGGGCGCATTTTATAACCGATAGAAAGACGAATATACAACTTGCAGTAATACCAGGGTATGTAATTATTATGTTTTTGCTTGGATTGCTGCTTAACTTGTTCCTATTCTAAAGAGACTCTCTGAGTTAATCATTTGCTTCATGGTTATCAATGCGAAGAGGCACCATCCTGTCTGATAGGAGGTGCCTCTTCTTATTATTGAGTCGGGTTTAAAAGTATCCGATAGATGTTCCTCCTGTTTCTTTACTTTGCGTGTGTAAGGGATACTTCAAAGGCATCTAAAATTTCAAGAAAATGCGAAGCTTCTCTAAATACATGGTCAGCGAGCAATGGGGGGATTATGCTCTTAATTTTGCATTCCTCAATCAAATCACGAGCTGTTTTTTTGAAGTCACGCAATTGACGAACGGATACGCGATTTTGATCCACAAATTGATTCAGTAGTGGTTTCGTTTGAGATTGGGGACGCATGGAATCAAGATCCTGAGCTTGGAACAATAATTGATCAAAATCATGGCTAAATTCTCTAGCTTGGTCCACTAGCTTTCTTTCAGAAGGATCGAGCAGATGGTTAATAAATTTCGCATGGTCAGCCATGATTCGCAGGAAAAAGACATTTTCATTAATCACCGCATCAGGTAAGGGATCAAGGTTTCCTGTATTCAATTGTTCTAATCGATTCCGAAAATAAGCAGCCTCCCTGCTCACATGATCGACCAACAGCGGAAAGTTGTTACCACCGATTTTGCATTGAATAATGAGTCCGAGTACTTTGCGTTTAAAAGCCCAAATATAGGAAACGGCATTGTGAACGAGTTGATTAAAGTCATAGATTCGTTGAGGGTCTACGTCAGAAGGAAAAGCAAGTGCTTGGCTTTCAATTTCTTCAAAAATGCTGTAAAAGCGATTCGCTTCTTCAATCAATTTTGTGTCTTCGCAGTTAAAGCCCAATTTGAGAAACAGGGAGTGTTCTTTCATGATGCGAGACCAAAACCGTATTTCCTCTAATGATCGATCAACAAAAACATCTGCCATGTTGTACCTCCGCATAAGGATTTGGGCGGATCAAATCCCATTTCCACTTTTGATCATACATGATGTATGACTATGCGTTTACCCAGTTTCGTGAATGGGCATGAGCACAGAATTAAGAAATTATTGGCTTGTCCCACAAAAAAACTCCCGGTAAAGGGAGTTTTCCCATGTCAAAAACGACGCATCGAATGCATTTGCATTCTGTGGTGATGGGCCCTCATGCGATGGAAGTGTTCTCTTTCTCTAAAGGTATGATGACGCAGTCGGTCATGACGATGTTCAAAAGCTAAAGAGCGAAAACGTTCTGCTTGCCTCATGTGGTGATGCATACGCTGTCTATGATGATCAATTGGATCCATAACACTACCCCCTTAACCGTTGGTACTGATAGGATATGAGGACAGCTTTCTGCTTGCTTATGCATGAGTGGATATCGCGAAGAAAGAATGAAAAAGAGGCGTAAAGCCTATAGCTTTCGCCCAGTTCTGAAAAAATCTTTCACTCGGTTCGCGGTCTTGTCGGGAAACAGTCTGGTGATGGCACGTCGGAAACCTCAGATAGCTTCATCAAATAGTAGCATTCTTCCCGGGACATATGGTCGGCCATGAGAGGGGAGAAAACGCCAAGCAATTCATCGCGCATCCGCATCTCTTCCAATTCATGCAAGAATACCTGAAAAAGCTTCATTTCCATTTCTGCTTGATGGTTAAAACGGCGTAGTGCCGGGAAGTTATCCAAGTTTGTTCGGAGATACCCAGCTAATTCCACCGCTTTCAGGTAAAAATGCTCGAACTGTTTGGTAAATTGTTCACTTTTACGCTGATAATCTTTTTCCACCATGTCCAAAAGGGAAGTGATGGTGGCTGCATGCCCGACCGCATCGGATAGCCACAGAAGGTGGAGCTCTACCGGGTGATTGGCAGGTGGCAAGCTTCCGGAGAGGAAGGCATGCAAAATACGTTCATACTCTTCTAGTTCATTGACCATGTGGTTCATAAACGTTGGAGGAAGACTGATCGATATTTTACTGATGAGATGCCTCTCCAGAATGTGGAGTTTAAATTCACGCAGCTGTTGCGTGAGTTCACTTGCCTGCTGGTTGAGTGCGTCTAGTTCATCGGAAGATAGATTCTGCCTGGCGATATCCAGTAAGTTATCAAATGACACAATAAAGTATACAGCTTTTTCAATCTCCTCCTCTTCATTCGGAGCGAGTGATTGAAAAATAAAGCGGGCATGATCGCCCAGAATTTGTAGCCAGAAACGATGCTCAAACAACATACTTTCCCTTATAGGAGCATTCACTGTTGTTCCCTCCTTACTCCACATCAAAATATGTAAAAACGCCCAGAAGTGTGTGACGGATTGACCTTGACTCACAAATGGACATAAATGGTAAAATGCTTGTAGGAGGAGCAGCAGTAGGGGGGAGAATATGAAGAGACCAATCACAAATATACCAAAGACAGGCAGCGAACGGTTATGGGATGTAGTTGGTTGCTTATTTTTTGTGGGATCACTACTCTTTTTAGTCTTTGTATGGAATAAGCTTCCTGACGAGGTGCCTGCCCATTACGATTCCTTGGGGGAAGTAGACCGCTGGGGTTCAAAATGGGAGTTGCTTCTTTTGCCTGGGATTGGCGTCTTTATCATTTTCCTCATGCAGGTACTCGAAAAACATCCGGAGCTACATAACTACCCAGCACGCTTCTCTGAATCGAATGCCGAGCAGTTTTATTTGCACAGTCGAAAAATCGTGAACCAAATAAAAAATAGTTGCTTAATTATTTTTTCCGTAATCTTGTTGGAGTCGGTTTCCATTGCTCTAGGCTGGGGAGGCGGCTTTGGGAAGTGGTTTCTGCCGATCACGATCATTGGGATGATCGTTTTGCTTGTGATAGGAATCGTGAAACAAAAAAAGATTCAATGAGAATAGTAAGCGAGGGGGCCTTCTAACGGAAAGGGCCTTTTCTTTGTTTTTTGCAACAAAAATCATGAGGACATATGTCCTTCCCTATCCACCTTGCCATCCTTTTTAATTAGGAACAGATCAGTGTGAGGTGAGAGGGATGAAAGGAATTATTTTTGCTATTTTGGGCGGTGTTTTCATTACCTTGCAAGGGGTAGCGAATGCAAGAATCAGTCAAGATATTGGTACTTGGCAAACCGCGACACTTACGCAGTTAACGGGCTTTCTCACGGCTTTTATACTCCTGTTGTTTTTTCGAGATGGAAAATGGCAGGCATATAGGCGAGTGAAACCGTTATATTTGACAGGTGGGGCACTCGCAGCGTTTATCATTTTTAGCAATGTTACGGCTATCCAGCATATCGGGGTAACCATGACGATTTCAGCTGTCTTGATTGCGCAGCTTAGCCTGACTTTTCTCATTGATAGCAATGGGTGGTTCGGTGTCGATAAACAAAAGATGAGGCTACCACATTTTATTGGGATCGGGATGATGATTCTGGGTGTGCTGATACTGAGATCCTGATAGCGAGAGGGTGAAACAGAGGGATGAAGGAAATCGAAAATCGTGAGCTTTTGCAACAATATCTCCATGAACATCAGTTAGCGTCTGTTTTTTATGAGCCTTTTCTGCCGCATTTGACCTTGTACCAATTTGATCAAGGGGAGCTCATTTGTGCCCAAGGTGAAGCGGCTTGTCACCTGTATGTTTTGGTGAAGGGAAAAGTAAAGGTTTTTACGACTTCCCCCGAAGGAAAAACGCTGATCCTATCCTTTAAAAAGCCCCTTGAAGTGATCGGAGATATTGAGTATGTAAGAGGAATTTCTTACCAGAATTCGGTAGAAGCGGCCTCGTCTGTTCAGATGATCGGGATTCATTATCGCTGGTTGAAAAAATACGGGACAGACTACGCTCCACTCCTGCAATTTTTACTGCAAATCATTACGAATAAATTTTGTGTGAAGTCCAACACATTAAGCATCAACCTTTTGTACCCAGTAGAAGTACGTTTCGCGCGTTATTTGTTGTCCGTTTCGATAGAGGAGTGGAATTCTGCCAACAGAGAACAGATCAGTACGAGCTATCTCTTGGATGCAGCGAATATGATTGGAACGAGCTACAGACATTTGAATCGGGTCATTCAACAGTTCTGCAAGGAGGGACTGATTGAGCGTGCCAATGGATACCTTCTAATCAAGGATAGGGAAGGTTTAGCTAAAATGGCGAGCGAGACTCCCAACGAATAAGGAGACAGGAGTGTCAAAAACATGGTAGTCGGGCTATTTTTCGCGTTACTGGCTGGCTTGTTGGTCAGCCTGCAAAATATTTTTAACAGGAAAGTAAGTGAACAGGCAGGAACATGGTCTACGACGATTCTTGTGCTTGGGATGGGGTTTCTGTCGTCTTTAACAATGGGTCTCATATTTGAAGGAAGTCAGTTGTTTTCACCTCAAACTATGCAGCCGTGGTACTGGTTCAGCGGCATGATCGGCGTTGGGGTGGTCTTTTGTTTGGTGCAAGGGATGAGACTGCTTGGCCCAACGTATGCCATCTCCATCGTTCTCACTGCCCAGCTCGGTTTTGCTTTATGGTCGGATTCAATCGGCTGGTTAGGGCTGATTCAAGTGCCGATTACTTTTACGCAATTGTTTGGGGTTCTGGTCATTGTGGGGGGTGTGATCGTATTTAAACTAGGCGGCGAATGGCAACAGAAACGCTCAATGAGTAAGATGTAAATTTTTTATTGACTTGATTTTGATCGTCATGATAAAATAAAAAATTTTAAATTCGATTTTTGTGTTATAATGGCTTTAGATTGCTTTGAAGGAGGTGGACGTATGTTTCAAGTTGGAGACAAGGTTTTTTATCCGATCCACGGGGCAGGCGTAATCGAGGCGATGGAGGAGAAAGAGTTTTTGGGTGAAAAACACCTCTATTATGTGCTCAACATGTCGCTGAAAGAGTTAAACATCATGGTCCCGGTTGAAAAGATGTCCGCTCTTGGTATCAGAAAGGTGGTCGAAGCCGACATTCTAGAGAATGTTTTGGCCGCCATGCTAGAGGGGCAACGCGACACCGCCTTGAATGCAGCACAGCGCTACAAGCTTCATACAGAAAAAATGAAGAGTGGCGATATTTACGAGCAATCTGAGGTCATTCGCGATTTGGTTGGTATGAGTAAAGAGAAAGTATTGGGAACGAGTGACAAAGTGATGCTGGATAATGCGCAGCAGCTCCTCATTAGTGAGATTGAATTGGTAAAAGACGTAGATACGCAACAGGCAACAGAAATGCTGAAGCAAGCTGTATGCCCAGCAGAAATGTCTGAAATTGTCCCATAAATATTGTCTATATAAGGGAAGTAAGGGGAGTGATTGTTACAGCAATCGCCCCCTTTTTTGTTTGTCTGTTAGAGCAACAAGCCGCGATCCAGGGAAAATTCTTGGCGACTGGCAAACTGGTGATAACCAGCACGTAAAAAGGCTTTGGCCATTGGCGTGTTTTTTACATCGGTATCTGCGCGGATGTATGTTTTGCCAGCTTGTACAAGAACGTCTGTGGCTTGCTTCAGCAATTGATCAATATAGCCGTGTCCTCTTTGCTCGGGGAGAACACCGATGTATCCAATCGTAGCAAAGGTAGGGCTGACTGTAGGCATCAAAAATCCAATGAGCTCATTTTTTTTAGTATAGGCAAGCTGCCACCATTCCGGTTCGTATTTCATTTGTTGCAAATCTTGGAACATTTCCTGCGCTTGGACTTGAGGGCCTTTTTCCAAGCGCTGCTCTGTTATTTGTTGATCATGGGTGAATTGCGAGACACGCAGGATGGCATCCACAAATGCAGCCTCGCCAACCTCAGGAAGACTGCGGTACACGATCAGATCATGCGTTCCTTTTGACGGTATAGCAGTTGTCTCGTTCGAAGCCTGCCATTCGAATCGGTTTGTTTCCCGGCTAATCTGAAAGCCGAGCGCTTCCAGAACATTTCTTTGCTCTTGGTGATCCGTTTGCCATTGGGGAGAGGAGGAAGGGGAATCCAGAACATAGCCGATTTTCTCCGATAGATCCCCTGCCATGAGTGTAAAGACTTCGCGTAAAAAATGAGCTCCGAGCGAAGGACATTCTGTTTCTTTCCATGGAAGCTCCCACAAAACCAAATCAGTCGCTTGCTTACTGCCAGGCAATGTCCAGAAGGCAAGACGACCAGCGATCTCACCCTGTACCTCCAGAACGAAGCACCAGTCTTGACGCATGGCTCCTTGTGTAAACATTTTATCGAGATAAGCAGCGATATCATCCTGAACGGAAGCAGGGTGATCCGGGAAGGCCAGAAATGCAGGTAAATCCTCCGAGTCGATACGGCGAACAGTGATCATGCAAGGCATCTCTCCTTTGTAACTACCCATATTTATTTTGTTAGTTACAAATGGATTTTACCAAAATGTTCTGTAAATCGTCAATCGTGGTCTATGTAGGAAAAGAGGAAGGGGAGGAGCAAACTGCCCGCTCCCTCGTTTGCTCCTGTGTTATTCAATCAATACGCCCCGCGACCTGCCTATGATGCGGATGGCCCGACTCCACAGCAGCTGGAGCTTTTTTCTCAGCAGGGGTCGCACATACAGATCAGGGCTTTTTAAGTAGGAACGCATGGGGATGACACGAAAGCATATACGTCCTTGATTTACATATCGTTGCGAAAAGGTCGGGATGACCGAGATTTGCTCGAGTGAAATCTGATTCCTCTCATCTTTTTCGACAGTAAATCGCAGGATTGCCCCGCACTGGGATTGATCAAACGAAAGCATTTTCTCTGATGTAAAATTGCCCAAAGAATACGCGACTAATGTTTGTCTCTTTGTCCCGTGAGGAGTCATGATACTCGGAGTGACAACAGGCTGAAGAACATGTGGGTGAGCCCCGAGGATGACATCAGCACCATTGTCGAGCAGGCTTTGTACGAGCTGCCGCTGGCGCGTCGTCGGTGTATAGCGGAATTCAATCCCAAAGTGAAGGGAGATGATCACGACATCGACCAGAGGACGAACTTTTCTCAGGTCGGATAATATCGTGTCAAGATGAAGAAGTCGGACGATCCATGGTGTATGAGCGGGGATTACCTGCTTGTTTGTCCCGTAGGTATAAGCAAGCATGGCGATGCGAATGCCGTTTACCTCCTTGATCAGGTAGGTATTTGCCTCGTCGGGGCTTCGATAGGTTCCGGTATGAGCAAGCTTGTAACGATCCAAAACATCAAGGGTTCGGCATAGTCCGGTTACTCCGCCATCCAGACAGTGGTTATTCACTGTAGTCAATACGTCAAATCCAGATGTTTTCAAGTCCCGAGCCAATTCATCTGGACAGTTGAAGCGAGGGTAACCGGTTCGTGCCGAGCCGATTTGATAGGGCTGTGTTTTCCCGGAAAAAGTGGTTTCTAAATTGCCAATCGTGAGATCCGCCGCTGAGAGAATCGGTGCCACGGGATGAAACATATCGGTAAAAGAGAATTGATCTGTACCAGGCAATCTGGCAGTTGCCACCTGCTCTTTCCACATCAGGATGTCGCCTACAGCGGCGATCGTAGCCTTCTTTTTCATGCGCTTCACCTCCCCTTCTACTCTATTCCAGAAGTCGTCCTTCTGATTTGGATAGTAGCGGAACGTTTTCATAGATAATGGTCTATACAGGCTGTCTATGCCGTTCATACAATAGGAAAGCTGATCGTGAGAAGAAGAACGAGGCAAAGGGGTGATGCCCGTGAAAAAGAAGAGAAGAGCTGCTGTACCTGTAAAGACGCTGATTCTCGACAAGCCGGTTATCGCTGTGACAGGAAGCGCAGGGAAGACCACGACAAAGGAAATGATCTACAGTATCTTAAATCTACGCATGCCCACATATAAATCGATGTATAACAAGAACTTCCTGGGAAATACAAGAGCGCATACCAAAAGAATTCGGGACGAGCACAAAGCCGCAGTGCTTGAATATGGAATTTATCGAAGCGGTCATTTGCGACAGCATTGCAAAATCATCCAGCCGTCTATGGGAGTCATCACGAATATTGGCACGGCTCACATCGGAAATTTTGGCGGTGATGCCAAGCAGCTGGCGTTAGCAAAAACGGAGTTAATCCGTCATATGAAACCCACGGGAACCGTTTTTCTGAATAGAGATTGTCCCTATTCTCGCGAGTTTGTTCAACAGCCTTACTTGGGGTCGTTCACGGGAAAAATCGTGACATTTGGCAAGGAGCAGGAGGCTGACTATAAGGCGGGGCGAACGAAAATAGAAGGCAATGGGTTTCGATTCGAATGTTCTTTGCGTGGAGAAAAGGAGTCATTTTTTGTTCCTATTCCTGGCGAGCATAATTTATACAACGCGTTAGCTGCTATTGCAGTCGCACATACGATGGGGATTCCCGTCGATGACATTCGTCGCGGGTTAAGCCAGTTTCGCGGACAGAGAAAACGCCTTACCCGCTATCGACTCGCAAATAACATTCAGGTGCTGGATGATACCTTTAGTTCGAATCCCGATGCGGCCAAGGCAGCGATTGATGTGTTAAGCCAGGTTGGGCATACCACAAAGATCGCCGTGCTCGCCAGTATGCTAGAAATGGGAAAATACGACGTAAAAGGTCATGAGGATGTCGGGATATATTTGAGTCAAAAAAATGTAGACTACTTATACACGCTGGGAAATAGTGCGAGGTATATTGCAAGAGCAGCGATTCGCTCCGGATTTCCGGCAAATCGGGTGAGGCATTGCTTGAGTAAGGCAGGCTTGCATCGGCGTCTAGCAAAACAGCTGAAACCAGATACAGCCTTTCTCGTAAAAGGATCGAATCGGTTGAAAATGGGAGAGACTGTACAATTTTTGTGCAGGGTAACTGCCAATCTAGGTGCTCGGAATGGATGAAAGAGTGGGGGCGCCTGCGGATTTATATACAGGCTATTGCGGAAAAAATAGGTGAATGACGGTGGGCAAACGCACATACCATCTGTGCGTTTGCTGCATTTCCTATAGGGAGACTAGTAGGAGGTGACACGTCATGTCATATCAATTTCCCCCTGGCGGCCGAGATGGTTCCCCAGGTTTTCCAGACTCCCCTGGTTCCCCGGGAGGTTTCCCTCCGCCACCACCAGGTCCTCCACCCAGCAGGACGCCAAGTGCACCAGGAGCCAGAGGCTATGGGGGAACACGCCGGATTGATGCTGGAGGATTCTATCCCTGCTTATATCGCTACACGTACGTATGGTTGCGAAATGGTCGTTCTTTCTGGTTTTACCCCGTCTATGTCAGTCGTAACTCTGTATCTGGATACCGATGGACTGGATATCGTTGGGAGTATTACGGGACAGACTTGCATCGAATCGCTTATTTTACTTGCTAACCAAATTTACAAGAAAAACGGCCATTCCTTGGGAGGATGGCCGCTTTATTTTGTATTCTTATTTTATTGAAAGGGAAAAATCCTTGTGATCATGAATTTCTCCCTTTTCCACATGGACCTTGACTGTATAATCCCCAGCAGTAGGGAACTGTACGTTGCCGTCATACTGACCAGCCGCAGTTTCCGTTGCATCGACGAAGCTATGCTTTTGGTCAGTTCCCCTCCAGAACTCGAACTTGACTGTCGCTTTGTCCAACGCTTTGTTGTCCTTCATGAGATGAACAGTGAGGGCAGTTGGTGTTGCTACTTTGATGTTGTCGGCTGGGGAGAAATGATAATCTACTGTTTCGGCATTCGCGTGGCCTGTCGCTCCATGATCGTGTGATTGATCTGCACCAGCTTCCGGGGCGGGCGTAACCCCAGCTCCAGGAGTTTCACCCGCTTTGTTGGTTACGGTAAAAGGCGTCTTCTGCATATTGTGGAAATCTCGTGCCGTTACATGGTAGTAGACAAAATAAGAACCTGGCTCGTTCATGGTTTGTTGAGCCGTGTAGACACCGTCCCCTTGCAGCGAAGCCGGGATCGTTTCATGCTTTTCTTGCCCATCTTTCCACCATTCGAATTTCACTTCCTTGGCATCATCCACGGGTTGGCCATCTTGAGTGACTTTAACAGAGAAGGTAACGGTGTCGCCTGCTACAAGCTCCTTTGGTTCCGATGTAAAGGCAGCCTCAACGGGAGCTCCGGGTTGAAAAGCTTGTTGCTCGTTCTCTTTTCCACAAGCGGCTAAGAGGAGCAGAAGCATGGATAAGAGCAGAATCATCGTACGTTTCATGTTGGATTACCCTTCCTTTTTTAATTTCAACAGTTCCTGATAAATTTGATCGGGATCGAAATCGTCACCCATGCCGAATTTTTGAATGACAGCATTGTTATCATCCACGAGATACGTACTCGATGTATGAGAGATAAATCCATCATCCATCTTATTGGCAAAAAAGCCAAGCGAATTTGTAACCGTTTTGATCGTTTCGTCATCACCCCGAAGCAGGGTCCAACCGTGCTCTTGAATCCCCAACTGCTTGCCATAGTAGCGCATGACATCAGGAGTGTCGTTTTGCGGATCAATCGTGATGGTCAAAAACTCAACGTCTTGCCCCATCAGATTTGCTTCGAGCAAGCGCTTTTGCAGCTGAACCATTTTGATGGTTGTCGTGGGACAAATATCCGGGCAACGGGTATAAATTAGCTCCACCAAGCGAAAGGTTTTCTTTTGCGGTGCTAGCGAATAGGGTTGTCCATCGATGGTTTGCAGAGTTACATCTGGCAATTTCGCCTGGGCATTTTTGGGCCCGAACCAAACCCAAGAAGCGACAAGAGCAACAAGGACGAGGACGGGTAACAACAAGAGCAACCGTCTGATTCGGATAGCGGTAGCAGGGGCGATATTCACGTGTGAGTAGCGCCTCCTTTCTCATTCTTTTTGGCTACGGCGTTATGAGGCCGTCCTCTTCCTGATTCTTTTCTTTTCGGTACCAGGTAGAGAAAATGTAAGCCAGGACAACTCCGTACGTCAGCTCCTGCATGAGCTTCATCACGATTCCGCCGAGTCGTTGATCATCCAAAGGGAGAAGGGGAACGGCGAACATCGATTTGTCGATCGGCGCGGAAAAGAATGGAGCGCAGAGCATGGAAGGACCGTCTACATATGTCGTATACAAAGGTGTTGCTGAAAAAATAATCAGTGCACAAGCAGGTGTAATCAAAACGCCGTTAGCAAAGATGTAGGCAAGCTTTTGCAGTTCTGACAGACGGTGAATTTCCGGTATCGGTGCGATAACGGGCATCCACATCAAAATCGCAGTCACCAGCAGCAGTAAATGAATCAAATTATGTAGGGCCAGGTTGTTCATTGCCAAGTCTAAAATAACAGGCATATGGTAAAACGAGAACAGGGCATTGAACATGAGAATAGCAGGGATCGGATGACTCGCTATGCGCATGAAAAGCTTGAGCCCCCGGCGATAGAATAGGGAACGAATCAACCATGACGGGGTACCTGCCAAGAGCAGCAAGGGCATGACGAGATAAAGCAATGATTGCTGTAGCATGTGGGCGCTAAACAAAAAATGCCCAGCTACGTTCAAGGGACTCCCCAAACTAAAGTAAAAACCAAGTAAGCCGAGAGTGAAAAAGGTCTTTTGCTTGCGTGTGACAGGTGTGGAATCTTGAAACGTTTGGCGTAATGGTCCAGTCAGCGAGAAATAAGCCAGACCAATCAAGAAAGTCAATAGAATCAGCTCTGGATTCCATGTCGCCCGAAAGCCAAAGGTTTCAGTGAAATAGGTGAGGGTCATTCGATTACCTCCGTTTTCAAGGATTATCCCCAGTACCCATTATAGGCAAATAACTGGAAAAGCCTAATGACTCGTTCGGGCTATTTCTTCCAAGGGAACGGAATTCTTCACATATTTGTCACGTATGTCCAATATGAAAAGAGCCTCCCGCAAATCGAGGGAGGCTACCACACGTTATGATTTTTTCTGTTCTTCCAACCAAGTTTTCCATTCGCTCGCTTCCCGTCCACCGACGAGTCGCGCCACTTCCTTACCGCCCTTGTAATGAACGAGGGTCGGAGTGAATTCGATGTTGTATTCACCATAGCTGGCGTTAAATTCCAGCAAATTGAGCTTTTTCATATCGATGTCCAAGCTTTTCACGATCGGTACAAGGACGGGGGTAGTTGCTTTGCAATGCTCACAAACCGGGCTGTAAAAGTAAACAAACGCGTCCTCCTGATTATCGAGCTTACCTTTAAGCTCATTAGGCATAATGAGATTATCATATAGTGGGTCACTCAATTGTTCGAGAGTAGCGGGGTGCAAATTGGCTTTACCATAAGGGTTTCCTTCCGCAAGCTGACGGTTCGAAATGTCAGCGTACACAATCGCACCGATCAGGAGCGCAGCCACAAGGATGGATAGAGCGATGACTTTCTTCATGAATCATTTCTCCTTTGCATTTTTTATAACGATGACAAGCAGGATGCTGATCAAGGCGAAGGCAATGAGAGCAAGGAACGGAATCGTGATAAACCCTAGCCAGTTAATATAGTCTGTGTTGCATGGCACAATGCCGCAAGCGCTGCCGAGATCTTGAAGGGCAGGTATTTTTTGAATCGAGTAATGATACAGCGATGTGAGTCCTCCGATAATGGAGAGAATCAAGGCGTACGACGCGATCTTGTCGTCTTTCTTTGCGGAGGCAACCCCCAGTAAGATGACGAGCGGGTACATCAAGATTCGCTGGTACCAGCACAGGTCACACGGTATGTACTTTAACACCTCTGAAAAAAACAAACTGCCTCCTGTTGCGATTAGGGAGACTCCCCATGCGGCAAACATGGCTTGTTCAACGATTTGCTGACGTTTCATATAAACACCTCGTCCATATCTTAACATATTACAAATCGAAAGTAGATTATAAAAAGTAATAATTTGTTGAAAGTATGGGCTTGTCTCCTGCATCATACTGGCTGCACTACCCGATGCGCTTGCAGCAGGTAGAAACCAGTGCGAAAGCTCTCCGTTTTCCCGAGCATAATCAGTAGACCCGTACGTGTGGAGAGGATTGCCTTTCCCGAATCGGTACGAAAGTGGTTTGTAGCGAAGGCCATTCGACGAGCATGACGCCTCGCCAATATCCTGCGCCACCATCAATGCCGACCATATTGTCTCTGCGCCAAGGACCGCTGCCAGCGTATTGAGGCAATCCAGGCACAGGGGTATGGCCAAAGATGACTGGGAGTTCTCCATCATAATTCAGGTAGAAAGGCTCGCGAATCCATAGTAAATCATGCGGATTTTGTTCCTGCAAGGGGACGCCGGGTCGAATGCCTGCGTGTACCAAAAGTGCAGCTGGAGCTCCTGTTCGCGGATCGGCTGGCAGCTCTATATACAAAGGAAGAGACGACAAGGCTGGTAAAATTGCTGGGTAGCGAGAAAGGATAAATTGCCGTGCTTCTTCTTGTTCCTGCAAAGAAGGCACCCGATTAAGAAAAGCTCGCCGAAGCGGGTGATTCTCTAAGAAAGAACGAATGGTGGCATCGCCGCCGTTGTAGCGCAGGTATAACTCCGGATTGCCGTTGCCGGATAGCCAATCTACAAGCATTTGCTCGTGGTTGCCTTTTATGAGATAGATTTGGTTCGGATACGTCTGCCGAAGAGCGAGTAAATCGAGCAATACTTCCTTTGATTCAGGTCCTCGATCGATCATGTCCCCCAATACGAACAGACGATCACCAGCTTGGGGGGAGAAGGAAACGTCCCGTAGCGCTTTTTGAAAAGCCTGATTCTGACCATGTATGTCCGAGACCAAATAAGTAGCCAAACAAGATCACCCTCCTCGATTGCCTGTTTTGCCTATTAGTAGGATATGTTTGTGCAAAGTGGAGGGTGAAAGGGTGTGTCTCTTTCCTAGGTGTATAAATGGGTGCACATCTTTTGTGAATAGGAATAGAGATGCATAATGAGTCAAATACCCATACGGTGGGAGGAACAAACGAAAGATGGCTACTTCTTATCGCGACTATACATCGCCAAATACGCAGTTCACGTACGATATGAGAAATAATCTGTTTTTCAAAAAGGACGATCGGAATTTCATCGATGCCTTGGGGATCGCCCAATTAAATACTTTGGGCAACAGTTCGCTGCTAGATATTTTCCTGACAACCGGAAATGTTGTCGAGCCACACATTCATCAAAATGCAGCAGAACTGGTGTATTGCATCGCTGGTGAGGCCATTGTGTCCTTGATCAATCCTTTTACCAATCAATTGCTCAACTACCATATAAAACCGAGACAAGTTGCCAATATCCCGCAGGGCTGGTGGCATTATGAAATGGCCTTGACAGACGATACGCATCTACTGGCTATTTTTGATGCCCCTGTACCTGAGGTGATCTTTGGCTCCGATATATTGCGCTTGACTCCTGCGAGTGTGTGGGCACATACGTATTGTTTAGACGAAGCAAAGGTACAAGAAACATTTGCGCCTCTTACCCAAACAATTGTGATTGGTCCGCCAGTAGGGTGTCAGCAGCAGGGGCCGTTGCCAGATAGAACTACTTCAAGCCAGTACCCGTACTATGGTTACTCGAGTCATTTGCCAGACAGTTACGGTTATTACGATACCAACTACATGCAGCAGGGTGGGTATGGACAGCACCCAGTCTATCAACAGCAGACCAGTTATCCGCAATATGGCACGAATCCCTCCCATACCGGATATCCGTCACAGCCTGTTTATCCATCCTATTAAAGAGAAAGAAAGATCGTGTTCTGATGGGCAGGTCTCCTAAATCTGGTATTCTTCTATTACAATCAGAAGAAGAACATTTTCAAAGAAGAGGGGAGACCATGATGGATCATCTGGCACACTGGTTACGGACATCTTCCTTTACCGTCGTATTCACCGGAGCAGGCATGTCGACAGAGAGTGGCTTGCCTGACTTTCGTTCACAGTCGGGGCTATGGCGTGGCAAAGATCCGATGCAACTCGCGAGTACACGCGCGATGATGGAGAATCGGGAAGCGTTTGTGGAATTTTATCAGATGCGCATTCAAGGCCTACTGTCCTGCAAGCCACACGCCGGACACGAATGGTTAGCAGAATGGGAGCGGCGTGGTTTCGTTCATGGGATCATTACACAAAATGTAGATGGCTTTCATCAAGCGGCGGGAAGCTTGGCAGTAGCCGAACTCCATGGCTCCCTTGCGAAAATCCGCTGTCTAGACTGCGGGACCGAGTATGCCCATACATGTTATCTGGAGGATCAAGGGACGATTTGCGCATGCGGAGGCTTTTTGCGTCCGGGTGTTGTCCTGTTTGGCGAATCTTTGCCGCAAGCCCAAGTCGATCAGGCCATCGCGTGGACGGAACAAGCCGATTTGTTCATCGTGTTAGGTTCTTCACTAACCGTGAGTCCAGCTAATTGGTTTCCGCAGCATGCAAAAGAAAGAGGAGCCAAACTGGTCATTGTCAATCAGGAACCCACCCCATTGGATGCGTGGGCAGATGAGGTCATCCAAAAGGAACGGATCGGCGACGTGTTGCAAAGAGTAGGACAGTCATTAGGAGAATAAAAGCAGGCGTGCTCGATGAAAAGAGTACGCCTCTTCTGTTTGGGCTCGTTAACCTGCCTTACTGCTGGTGACGCTTCCTATTGTATTTTTGTCTACGAGTCATTATTACTTAATATTCAATATTTTACCATTAATGAGGCTGTTTTCCAATATTTGGTCCATCCATTTGAATCACCCTAGAGCTTGCGCGAAAAACATGATACCATCGAGTGTAAGATTCATATGGCTTCTCGATAAGCAAATAGAAAAGAACAGGTGACGTTCATGCAAATATTATCAGTAGAAAACCTCTCCAAAGGCTATGGAGAAAAAGAATTGTTTGATAACATTTCCTTTCATATTGCCGAGCAAGAGCGCATTGGTCTGATCGGTGTTAATGGTACGGGAAAATCCTCGCTCCTGAAAATTGTGGCAGGCTTGGATACAGCGGATAGCGGAAAAATTGTTCACGCGAATCATTTCCATGTGGAGTATTTGCCGCAAAATCCTGATTTTGACGAAAACTCCTCCATACTGGAACAAGTATTTTACGGCGATTCCCCACTCATTCAGCTTTTGCGTGATTATGAAACAGCGCTAGAGGCTGTTCAGGAATCGCCTGACGATGAGAAAAAGCAGGCGCGATTGTTTGCTGTTCAAAACCGAATGGATGCGGCTGATGCGTGGGAGAGCAATACGCAAGCCAAAATGATCCTGACCAAGCTTGGCCTGCACAATTTCTCACAAAAGGTAGGCGAGCTCTCTGGTGGGCAAAAAAAGCGTGTAGCCATGGCACGTGCTTTGATCCAACCAGCAGACCTACTTATTTTGGATGAGCCTACGAACCATATTGACAACGAGACAGTCGAGTGGCTGGAAGAGTATTTGTCCCGGTACAAGGGCGCTTTGCTGCTCGTCACCCATGATCGGTACTTCCTGGATCGCGTGACGAACCGCACGTTTGAGCTGGATCGCGGCAACCTCTATAGCTACGAAGGCAACTACGCGATGTTCCTGGAGAAAAAAGCAGAGCGTGAAGAAAATGAAGCGGCCGTAGAGAGCAAGCGGCAAAATCTGCTTCGACGCGAGCTGGCATGGCTTCGTCGCGGAGCAAAAGCGCGGACGACCAAACAAAAGGCGCGTGTGCAACGGGCTGAGGAGTTACGAGATAAAGCTGTAGATGGACCGGCTGCCAAGATGGAAATGGCACTCGGGGCCAGTCGTCTCGGTAAAAAGGTGATTGAGCTTACAAACATCCATAAAGCGTACGGTGAGCGAAAACTGATCAACGATTTCAGCTATATTGTCCTGCCGGGTGATCGTGTGGGGATTATCGGGCCAAATGGAAGCGGAAAAACGACGCTCTTGAACATGCTTGCAGGAAGAATTCAACCAGATAGCGGTTCATTGGAAATTGGGACGACCGTAAAAATTGCCTACTACACGCAGGATAGTGTCGAGATGGACGAAAAGCTGCGCGTCATCGAATATGTAAAGGAAGCCGCAGAGGTCATTCAGACGAGCAACGGAGAATCGATCACAGCTTCGCAAATGCTGGAGCGGTTCCTGTTTTCGCCGCATATGCAATGGACACCGATTTCCCGCCTGTCTGGGGGAGAGCGCAGACGTCTCTATCTGCTTCGTACGTTGATGGGAGAGCCGAATGTGCTGTTTTTAGATGAGCCGACCAATGATTTGGATATTCAAACACTCAGTATTTTGGAGGATTATCTCGAGCAGTTCCCCGGCGCAGTCATCACGGTATCGCATGACCGCTATTTCCTCGATCGCACCGTAGACCATTTGTTTGCTTTTGAGGGGCAAGGAAACATTCGTCATTACTACGGCAACTATTCCGAGTACCTGGAAGAACGACGTCTTGAAAAGGCAACACAAGTGCAAGAAGCGGATCAACAGGCAGAAAAGGCGCAAAGCAACAGCGGGGCTAATCGAGGCAACAATCGCACGCGCAAGCTGTCCTACAAGGATCAGAAGGAATGGGATGCGATTGAAGGCAAGATCGCGGCCTTGGAAGACCGCAGCGTCAAGCTAAAGCAAGAGATTGCAGCGTCTGGCAGCGATTACGGCAAAATTGAAAAGCTCTATGCAGAAGAACAGCAAGTGGCGGCAGAGCTGGAAGCAACTATTGAGCGTTGGGCGGAATTATCTGCAATGGTAGAGGAATTGGAGCAAGGGAAATAATTAGTGACGTAGCCAGTAATTGAGGGCTGGGAATCCGACGCATCCACCTGTAGACTAGAGTAGATTACTAGAGTAGAGGAGTCGCTGTCGTTGCCTGCCTATAAGTTAGACCCGGAATGGGTGATGTCTTACCTAGAGCTGCAAGAACAACAGCTCTCTTCCGAAGTGCATCCAGAGGATAAAGAAGTGATCATGAACAAGATCAGGGAAATGACGTTATCGATCATGTACAAGCAAGCGAGAAGATTTCTTGTATACTTGGAATCGGATGAAACGGAAGCAGAAAGAACGAAAAAGACTCATCTTATGTGAAGAAGACCCGCCTTGGTTTAAAAGGGCGGGTCTTTTGTTTCTATTTATTGCTGTCTGATTCGAACGGGCGTACCTATGGGCACGATTTTTGCCAGCGCATTCACGTCCTCATTGAACATGCGAATACAGCCGTGAGATACATACTTGCCAATAGAAGAAGGATCGTTCGTACCGTGAATGCCATAGTGTGGCTTACTTAGTCCCATCCATAAGGTGCCGAAAGCACTCAAACGACCTCCCGGATAGGAATTCGGATAGGGGACCTTGCTGATGATGGTAAAATCCCCTCGTGGTGTCGATGTGGCAATTTTGCCCAAGGCAACAGGATAAGAACGGATGAGTCGGTTCCCATCGAACAGGTCGAGCCGTAGCTTCGCAATCGAGATGCGGATGTTGTAGGACGGCAGCTTCTTCACCTCCCCCACAAACGATACGAAATGCCGCTTTTACCATCTTATGAAAACCAACGGAACCGGTACCTTTTCTCTGATGATTAATGTAGTTTGAAATCTAATGAAAACGTATCTGGATAGCGTAGTCCGTCACGATAGAACAAGGTTCGCACCCAGACGTACATCCGTAATGGAATGGAAGGAAAGACGATGGCGAGCTTACCTTCTTCCAAGACAGGCAAATCGAGCGGGGATTGAATTTCATAAGGGACTCCTTCTTGATCAAGCAACGTTTTGTAATGTTGAGCCTCACTCCAGCTAACAGGATAATAAAATGATCTCTCCATCCAATTCCAACACCTTTCCAGGTTTCACTGCTTCCCATTGTATGTAAAACATTTGAGATAAAAAAAGAAACAAACGCCATAGTCATTGAAAAATAGGCAGCCTAATTGATTTTTAAAAGTGTCGTCTAGGCAAAAAACGTCATGATTTTCCCAGAAAATGCGTGTAAAGTGGAAGTAGCACAAACTGGAGGGACAAGGGAATGAAGCAGACGCACTTGCACTTTAACATGCAAATAGGCAGAAAAAAGCCAGTGAGTGTAAACAACACGGAAACGGCTTGTCCTTTTTGTGATCGAAACAGTCTCACCGATGTTTTGGAGCAGCGGGGCTCCATGATTTGGCTCATGAACAAATTCCCTGTTCTGGAGGATACGCATCAGACTGTTTTGATTGAGACGGATGAATGCCAAGGAGATTGGTCTGTTTATTCCAAAGAGCATGTACGTGCATTGCTGGCATTCGGGGTAGAGAAGTGGCTTGAAATGGAGCAAAGCAAGTCTTATCGTTCCGTTCTGTTTTTCAAGAACCACGGTCCGTATTCCGGAGGGAGCATTCGCCATCCGCACATGCAAATTGTCGGATTAAACGACTTTGACTATCTGGATCAAGTAAAAGACAGTGATTTTATTGGCATGACCATCGATCAAGAGGCGGGGGTTGAGTGCAATCTGTCTACGCATCCGCGTGCAGGTTTTTTTGAATACAATGTCATTCTTTCGGACTTTGATCGACTGCCGAAAATGGCAGACTACTTAC
Source organism: Brevibacillus sp. RS1.1 (assembly GCF_013284365.1). Lineage (NCBI taxonomy): Bacteria > Bacillati > Bacillota > Bacilli > Caryophanales > Paenibacillaceae > Brevibacillus > Brevibacillus sp. RS1.1. The sequence goes on along the minus strand of NZ_JABSVA010000002.1, from coordinate 112,041 downwards.
AAATTTTAGCACATTGGATACTGACTCATGTCAATCCTCGTCATCAAAGCTATAATTTTTTCTTTTACCATTGGGGAGAAAAGCTGATCGCCAAAGTGGTTCCGAGATTTGTTACCTCGCCTCTTTACGTAGGCTATTCGATTCCGCAGGTCGCCAATAATTTGGAGGATATGGTCGCCCAATTGCAACGACGATACTTCTAATCATAGAAAGGGTGCTTACGCGATGACGTATACGATCTCGGCAAGAAAAACACTCACCTCAGAGGAACTGGCACAAATTAAAGAATTGGTTGGGATTTGCAATGAGCAGGATGGGATCGATCTCAAAGTAAACCCGGGAATGCTGGAAAAGCGTTCGGGAGAGCATGAAGAGGACTTTGTCTGTTATGCGGATGGAAAGCTGGTTGGCTTTCTGGGCCTCTACGTGTTTCATGGCGGTGAGGCAGAAGTGAGCGGCATGGTCCACCCAGCCTACAGAAGAAAAGGCATATTCACAGCGTTGCAAGCACAAGCCGCAGATGCATGCAGACGAAGAGGCGTTCCGGCGCAGTTGTTTATTGTTCAGCGAGAATCGGAAAACGGTAAGTCATTTATGGAACGAATCGGCGGGGAATATCAATTCTCGGAATATTGGATGGATTTGGGAGAGAAGCAAAGAGCAACGGTTTCTGGAAACGTGCTGCTTCGACCGGAGATCGCCAGTGACTACGAAACATTGATTTGGCTAAACGTCCATGGCTTTCAAATGGAGGAAGAACGTGCAAGGGAAATGGCCGAAAACATGGCGGGTGATCCAAAGGCCACCACGCATTTGATGATTGTCGATGATAAGGCCATTGGCAAAATAAGCGTGAACAAGGATGAGGGAAAGGCGTTTATTTATGGATTTTGTGTCCACCCGGATTACCAAGGGAAAGGATATGGACGCCAGGCTTTGGCGCAAACGATCGAGATGCTGGGGAAAGAAGGATACCAGAACGTATCACTGGAGGTAGCCTGTGAAAACAGCAATGCTTTGGGGCTGTATGAATCATGCGGCTTTTTCGTAAAGTCGGCCAATGATTACTATAAGCTGGCGTTGTAGGGGGCAAACTGCTTTTCACTATCTCTCAGGTTGGAAAACGTATCAGGATACATGCTACGATAGAAGAGAAAGCAAGTGTGCTGTAAAAAGGAGTGACTCATTATGAAACTGTTGTCCATCGAACCGACGCCGAGTCCAAACGTCATGAAGCTGAATGTAGACGAGCGTTTGCCGGATGGGGTCCAACATGTCTATACAAAGAAAGATACGAGTAAAGCACCAGAACTCATGAACAAGCTCTTGGAGATCGAAGGGGTTACCTCCATTTTTCATACGGCAGATTTTCTAGCGCTGGAGCGAAAGTCCAATGCAGATTGGCAACGTATTTTGACGGTCGCGCGCGAGGTTTTGCATGCAGGTGGAGGAGCGGCTGTTCCTGACCTGTCTGACGAAGATGCGGGGGCATTTGGAGAGGCGCAAGTGTACATTCAAATGTTCCGTGGAGTTCCGATGCAGGTCAAGGTGACCATGGGGACGGAGCAGATTCGTGCAGCGTTGCCAGAGCGTTTTGGACAGGCAGCCGTGCGGGCGGGATCTGCGTCGCCTAACCTCATCATGGAGCGAAAATGGGTCGAGCATGGCGTACGCTATGGCGATTTGCGCGAGATTGGTGAGGAGGTCGCACTGGAAGTCGATGCTTCCTATCCGGAGAGCCGCGTGGAAGAAATCGTGGAACAGGCCATGGCGCTTGGTCCCGGGGAAACCCCAGAGCCAGTCGTGCGTGAAAAGAAAGTCGTTACGCTGGAGATGCTCGATGATCCGGATTGGCAAAAAAGATATGAAGCGCTGGATCGAATGGAGCCTACTGAAGAGGATTTGCCTGTTTTAGAAAAAGCGCTTCGTGATGGCAAGCCGTCGATTCGCAGGCTGGCCGTTGTGTATTTGGGCATGATTGGCGGGGATGATGTTTTCCCACTGCTATTTGAAGCGCTCCGCGATGATTCCGTCTCTGTACGACGCACAGCGGGGGATACCTTGTCTGACTTAGGTAACACACGCGCAATTCTGCCGATGTGTGAGGCGTTGAAGGATAAAAACAAGCTGGTACGCTGGCGTGCTGCACGTTACTTGTTTGAGGTGGGGGATGAAACGGCCTTGGATGCTTTGCGTGCCGCACAGAACGATCCCGAGTTCGAGGTCAGCTTGCAAGTCCAAATGGCTGTCCAGCGTATTGAAAGCGGCGAGGCGGCAAGCGGTACCGTTTGGCAGCAAATGACTCGGCGAAACGATTAGTTCGCTCCTTCCCGTTGCGTTTGAGCCCTCTATCAAGCAGATTCCTGCTAGAGAGGGCTTTTTTATGGTATTTTCGTTGGTTGGATATACAGCGGATAGCGGGGCATACTGCTTCAAGAAGAGCGGTAAACAAGCTGGTCCATTAGGTAAATATTGGTATAAGTCAGTATAAAAATAGACACAGTTCAATAATAGTTGACTTCCACCTTATCCATCCCTTAGACTAGGATAGGGTTTAGTTTATGTATTCAACATCGCTAGTGCGTAGGGGAGATTGTGTATGACAACCAATCACTATGACGTTGTTATTGTAGGTGGAGGACTTGCTGGTCTTTCCAGCGCTGCCTACCTGTCGTCGAAAGGCAAAAAAGTTGCAGTTTTGGAACGCGGTCAATTGGGTGGACGTGCCGTTACACTGAAGATCAAAGGATTTAACTTCAACTTCGGTGCCCACGCCATTTATGCTCGCGACAGCTCCGTTTTGAGAACGTTTGAAAAAGAATTGGGTCTGAACATCGATTGGCAGGATTTCAATCCGACAAAAGCCAAGTACGATATTGGTAGCGATCTGACTGCAGTTCCGGCGAATGTACAAGGACTTTTCCAAACGAAGCTCTTAAAAGGTATGGACAAAGTATTGTTCACGTTTGAGATTTTGAAAACGATGCTAAAAATGGAGAAAGGCCATCCACATATGTCGATTCAAAAGTGGATGGAGAAAAAGCAAGTCAACGAAGAAGTGCGAGAAATGATGTTGACGCTTGCTTCTTCCAACTTCTTCACGCGTGAGCCTGAAAAGATTCCTTCTGACGTTTTCTTTTCTTACTACAGCCGTTTGTTTACAACGAATAAGCCGGTAGCGTATATCGGTGGCGGCTGGCAAGCACTGATCAATGAATTCGTGCGTGTGATTGAAGCAAATCAGGGTACGATTCTGATCAAAACCAAGGTAGAAAAGTTCCACGTAGAGAATGACCGTGTGGTTGGAGTGGTGACACCGGAGGGCGAATTTACGGCGGATGAATTTATTTGCTGTATCCCGCCGAAGGAGATGGCGAAGGTCTTTGCGGAGACGCGCCTGGAGCATGCGGTTGCACAGCATGCTGAATACGAGCCAACGGTTGTTATGGTGTATGACATTGGCTTGAAAGAGCGAATTGACGTACCGTTCTCCTACATCTACGAAAAAGCAAACAATATTTTCATTACTGATATCTCGTATTATGACCGCACTTGTGTACCTGAAGGCGGGCAGTTGCTGCAGGCGACTGCTTACATGCGTCAGGATGAAGTAGGAAACAAGGAAGCGGCCGAAATCCGCAAACAAGAGATTGAAAACCTGTATGACAAGCATTTCCCAGGCTGGCGTGAGCAACTGGTTGTGCCGCGCGTTTCTGCTCGTGCAGTCGTACAGGAGATCAAATGGACCATGAATCAGAAGCCAATGCCGATTTTCATGCCGGATTACCGCAACCTGTTCTTTGCGGGTGACTGGTGTGAAGGACAAGGCCAACTGTCTGAGCTGTCTTTCTCTAGCGCGATGAACGTTGCCAAGCTGATTTTGGAAAAAGAATAAGTCGATGACGAGCGGGTGTTCCTTGGAGAAAGGAATGCCTGCTTGTTTTTTCTCATTCAACGTTATAAAGAGAAAGCCCGCCAATGGAGATGGCAGGCCACATGGATTACGCTTTCTGACTATATGCGTGATAAACGAGATTGCCGATTTGCGCCATGACGTTGGCAGCATCCTTTTGCTCGAGTCCCTTGTTTAAAATGGACAAGGTGACAGCGTGTGAACCGATGTAGAGGATCCCGACATCATGCGTGATTTTGGTTACAGAGCCAGTCTTGTTGGCGAATTCCCATTTCGGAATCGTCCCGATCACATCACCGTCCGGGTCAGGCAAAAGGAAGGGGATGCGCTCACGGTGCTGCTGAGTCTTCAAGATGGCGACCATTTTTAAACAGCTGTCGTAGGAGATGATTTTTCCTGTTGCCAAGTAGCGGAGGTGGCTTCCCATGTCTTTTGCCGTCACCTCATTGTATCCTTCCAATTCGGCTGGGACGACCATAAGCTTGTTGTGGAATTGACTGTTTTTCATTTCGGTTTTTTGCATCGCGTTACGGATGTTCTCTGTTCCCACGAGATCAATCATCATGTTCGTCGCCGTATTGTCGCTTTGGATGATCATCAGGGTAACCAGGTCGCGAATCGTAAATTCGGTGCCGGGAGTCATATGCTGAAGAACACCTGCACCCCCAACGAGATCCTCTGTACGCAGCTTGATTTTGTCCTCAAAGGCAAACTTGCCTGCATACGCCTCTGCAAAAACAGCTGTCATGATCGGGACTTTGATCACACTGGCTGCATAGAAGCGCTGATCTTCGTTGATGGATAAGGTTTCGCCGGTTTGCAAATCTTCGAAAAAGATTCCCCATTCCCCGCCAGCGTCCTTGATCAGACTGGATATTTGGGCAAAAAGACTGGATAACATGTAGACCCATCTCCTTTTGTTTCGATGTAGACAAAATTTTCTCAAGATAATATTATTTAGTCATGCTCCTAACAATCAAGAAGAATTATTCAAAGATGGGGGTTTTGCTGTTGCATAAGTGGAAGAAACTATCATTTTGTGCTGTTCTGTTAACCAGTTTAGCATTCGCTGGTTGTGGAGCACCGCAAGCAAGCAACACGGGGGAGACGACAGGTGCGAAGCAGGAGCAGAGTAGCGCCCCCCAAACAATGCAGGTCAACCTGAACTCAGGTGAGCCAAGTACGATTGACCCTGGACTGGCAGAAGATATCCCTTCGATGTCTGTTGCCCGTGCAGCATTTGATGGCCTCCTGCGCCTGAATGAAAAAGGCGAGCTAAAAGAGGCGGTCGCAGAGAAGTACGAGGTTTCCGCTGATGGTCTCACGTACACCTTCCATCTGCGGGAGTCCAAATGGACCAATGGAGATCCGGTTACGGCTCATGACTTCGAATACGCATGGAAACGGGTTCTCGACCCGAAGACCGCTTCCGGTTACGCGTATCAGATGTACTATTTGAAAAATGGGCAAGCCTTTAACGCCAACAAGGCAAAAGCCGAAGATGTCGGCGTAAAGGCAACAGACGATAAGACGCTGGTGGTTACGCTGGAAAACCCGGCGCCGTTTTTCCCGGGACTGGTTGCGTCTGTCACCTATTTCCCGGTCAACAAAAAAGCGGTTGAGGGCAACAAAGAGTGGGCTTCGAAGCCAGAGACGTACATTTCAAACGGGCCATTCAGCTTGAAAAATTGGGAGCACAAATCAAAGATCGAATTCGAAAAGAGCGATTCTTACTGGGATAAGGACGCTGTCAAATTGTCCAAGCTGACGTTGAACATGATCGAGGATGCCAATACAGAGCTGTCGATGTTTGAAAAAGGTGATCTGGATTGGGCGGGCTCACCACTGGGCGATTTGCCACTGGATGCGCTAGATGCGCTGAAAGAATCCGGAAAGATGCAATCTCAAGCAACAGCGGGTACGTACTGGTACATTTTTAATACGAAGCAAAAGCCGTTTGACAACAAAAAGATTCGTCAGGCATTTGCTACGGCAGTCAATCGTCAGGAAATCTCCGATAATGTCGTACCATACAAGAGCACGCCAGCGACGGGTATTCTCCCGCCGACCATGGCACTCACGCCAGAAGGCTACATCAAAGACGGCGATGTAGAGACTGCGAAGACGCTCTTGGCGGAAGGTATGAAAGAAGCGGGGATCAAAGAGTTGCCACCGATCACGATTGCATACAATACATCAGAGGTTAATTCACGTATTGCGACAGTCATTCAGGATCAATGGCGCAAAGCATTTGGCATCGAAGTCAAACTGGTTAACAAAGAGAACAAGGTTCACCGTGAGGACATGAAGCAAGGGAACTTCACCATCGGTCGTGGTAGCTGGATTGGCGATTTCAACGATCCGATCAACTTCCTGGAAGTCTTCAAGGGTGGACTGAATACATCCAAATGGGAAAACAAGGAATTCCTCGATTTGCTCGCGCAATCTGCCAAAGAAGGGGATGTAGCGAAGCGCAAGGAAATCCTCAAGAAAGCTGAACAAATCGTCATGGATGAAATGCCTGCGTTGCCAATCTACTATTTCACCTATGCGTGGGTGAAGCAGGATAGCGTTAAAGATGTGGTAGTAGATGCACTCGGGTTCATCGATTTCAAGTACGCTTCCAATCAAAAGTAATCATGAGTCTATGAGGGAGTGACTGGCGTGCGTCCGATCATTGGTGTGGCATGTACGAAAATGTATTTTCCGAAGAACGATCTCGACCAGTTTTTCTATGTTGGTTCAGGCTATGTGAACGGAATTGCGCGCAGTGGTGGTACTCCACTGATCTTGCCACTGCTGACGATTCAGGATGCTCCGTTTCGTGAGATGATTGAATCGCTGGACGGCTTGATTTTGTCCGGTGGTGAAGATCCTGCGCCGCATTTGTACGGCGAAGACCCGCTGCAAGGGTTGGGCGATATCAATTACGAAAGAGACATCACGGAGCTTGAGATTATCAAGATTGCGCTGGAGCTGAAAAAGCCAATCTTGGGCATTTGCCGCGGGATGCAAATTTTGAATGTGGCGTGTGGCGGCACCCTCATTCAAGATATCCCGAACCAAGTACCAGGAGCATTACAGCATGCACAGAAGGGTTCACGGCAATACGGGGCGCACAAGATTACGCTGCAACCTGGCTTTGTAGCGGATGCCCTCGGAAAGACAGAGGTGCTCGTGAACACCTCTCATCACCAAGCAGTCAAAGACATAGCACCGGGCTTCAAAGTCACAGGATGCGCGGCTGATGGTGTGATTGAGGCGATGGAAAGCCTCGACGGGCTACATGTGGGCGTACAGTGGCATCCAGAACGGATGTGGGCACACGACGACGACATGTTGAAGATTGCCGAGGCATTTGTTGCTCGGGTAAAGCAGTTGAAGCTGCAAGCGACTAGTTAGAGTCGGAATGAGAGAAACCGTGCTGGGATTGCCCAGAGCGGTTTTTTTGCGTGCGGGAGGGCTACCCCGTGCGGTTGCTCATGCCAATGGTAGAAGTGTAGTAAAACAAGGATAAATGACAGGCAGAATCGAACTTCACGTAAGAGAATGGATTTTCGTGAGCGTGAGGTGAGTATTTGAAGAAAATAATGGTTGTTATTTCGCTTTTTCTACTCGTTTTTCCAAGGTTTCTCTTCGCAGAGTATTTTGCTGAACGCGAAATGAAAATGATAACCACAAATTATTATCAAGCGCTAATCGATGAAGACTACGCAACCGCTTTCGAGATGCTTTATCTTTATGATGCAAACGGCAGGCACCCAGTTGATGGGACAACGTTAAGTAACCAGGAAGCGAAAGAATTTTATATGAAAAAGGTCGCCTTTTTACAAGCTCAACAGTATAAAATGAAAGACTTTGAGATCGCAAAGATTAGATACGAAGATGGGCATACTGCCTTTCTTGAAATGAAGTTTGAAGTTGAGCAGGGTGGACGAAGATTTGAACATGCTGAAACCGTACATGTATGGGAAGGAAAGGTATGGATTATGGGGGAGGAGAAAGATCCGTTCACAAAGTATCGGGATGGGCGAATGAATTTTGACATTCCGGAAGCCCCTGTATACTGAGCATAGAGGTGAGAGAAATGTTAAAGGTCGGAGACGCGGCTCCCGTCTTTACGGCGACGAGCACAAAAGGAACCATTGATCTTAGACATCACATCGGCAAAGAAAATATTGTCCTCATTTTCTATCCGGGCGATGATACCCCGATTTGCACGAAGCAGCTATGTGCGGTTCAGGATCACTACACCAAAATCGAACAAACAAATACCGTCGTTTTTGGTGTCAATCCCGGTGGCATGGACAAAAAGCGCTCGTTTGCTGATAAGTTCCGTTATGAATTTCCGTTGATCGTGGATGAAGACGAATCCATTCGAAAAGCATATGATGTCGGCAAGGTTCTCGGATTGTTTTTCCAGCAACGCATTGTGTATATCATAGGCAAAAACGGAACGATCATCTACGCCAAAAAAGGAAATCCTCCAGTATCAGAGCTGCTACAGGTAATCGAAAACCAAGCCTAGGACGTTCTCGCTTGCGTCAATGGAACAAAACAGGGATAATAGAAATGAGAATGTATGTTTGGTGGGTATCCCTATGAAAAAAATTCTTCACTTGGATATTGACGCATTTTTCGCGAGTGTAGAGCAGTTAGATCGCCCTGAACTTCGGGGGAAGCCGGTCATAGTCGGGGGAACTGGCAATCGCGGTGTCGTATCGACCTGTAGCTACGAGGCACGCAAGTACGGTGTTCGCTCCGCAATGCCAGTCGCCATGGCGAGGAAGAAATGTCCGCAAGGCTATTATTTGCCTGTCCGCTATAGCCGTTATATCGAAAAATCTGCTGAAGTCAGACAGATATTTACTTCTTATACAGAGCGTTATCAAACAGTGGGTCTAGACGAGGCTTATTTGGACGTGTCCCATTATGAGAATGCGGTACCCATCGCCCGCGATATCAAGAGGCGAATCAAACGAGAGACCGGACTTACTTGCAGCATCGGACTTTCCTACAATATGTCGTTGGCGAAGATTGCCAGTGATTTAAAAAAGCCGGATGCTTTTGTCATCATCCGACCAGAGCAGGCATTGGATGTGCTGCGGTCTTTGCCAATTGGTACCTTGCACGGAGTTGGCAAAAAGTCACAAGAGCTGCTCGCGAAAAAGGGGATTGAGACGGTAGAGGATTTTTGGCGGCTTTCACTCGATGAGGCCACTACATTATTTGGGAAGTTCGGTCGTTCCCTCTATTACCGGGCGAGAGGAGAAGACAATCGCGAAATTGAGATGGACCGCGCGCCGAAATCATCAAGCCGTGAAACGACTCTGCCCTTTGATTTGTTTGACAGGGAAGCGATTGCGCCGATTGCCACCTCCCTTTTGCGGGAGGTCGAAGAGGACATCCGCGAAGAAGGGGTTGAGCCCCAGACGATTACGCTAAAAATCAAGTACGCGGACTTTACCCAGCGGACCAAGCAGCATAAGGCTGTGGCTGGGGCTAATTGGCAGGAGCTGTTGGATGATTTGCTCGACGCTTTTGACTATACAGCGGGCGTTCGATTAGTTGGTGTAGGCTTTTCGAATTTTGCCGAGCAGCAAGGGGAGCGGTACGAACAGCTCTCGATGTTTTCGTGGAAGCTGGGGAGGTAAGGGAGGGAGAACAGTGGAGACAGAGAATGCCTTTCATTGCTGTGCGACCTGTATTCATTTTCGCGTGGAGAAAGGTACGGGAGGAGTCAGCTATCGATGTTCTCGTCTGACCTATGAGACGCGTCCGGACTATCGATTCCAATGCTGGACTCCGACTGAGAAGGTCAAGCGACTGATGGAAGCACGGAAAAGTCAATGATAACGACAAAAAAGAGGCACCCCCTTCGTCCGTATCGACAGAGGAGGTGCTTTTCTATTCCATTGTCAAGTCGAGGACCATCACTTCCTCCGGTCCATCCATTTCGCCATTGGAGGTAAAGCCTAACGACTCATACAGCTTGCGAGCGAACTCGTTTTCAGGATGAATACTCAAGTAAATGCGCGTACAGCTGTAGCGTCTGCCCATTTCTTCAACGAGCACGCGCAGAAACTTTTTGGCGTAACCCTTCCCCTGATGGCGACCATCAATCATAAAGCGATCCAGCCAAATTCGGCCATTCTCTACTTCGATCCCGTGCATGGCATAACCGACAGCGATGTCCTTGTCATACAAACCGCATGATACCCATTCCGGTTCAAACCCTGATTGGGCGATGGAAAAAGAGTTACTTTCGATGAAGGCGTGTTGACCTTCCGTTACAGTCAAGCTGGCAATTTGGCGCCAATTTTCTTTCGTAATTTCACGAATCGACAAGCTCAAAATTTCATCTCGCTTTCCTTGGTGTAAAGACTGGCAGATTTGCTTGCTTTTAATTGCACAAAAAGGAAAATGCCGAAGCCAAGGATGGATGCTGCCACGATCAGGAGGGCGGAGGATACAGGAAGTAAATCTGTCAAAATTCCCCCTGCCAGTGGGCCTGCAACCATTCCGATCCCGTGAAACATATTAAAGAGAGAGTAGGCTGTGCCGTATGCACCGCTTCCTCCTTGGTCAATGATGGCCCCCAATGTAGCCAAGGTAGGCGATAAGGTGAAACCAATGCTGGCTCCAATCAGGGCCATTGCGAGCATTGCCTGCCAGAGGGAGTCGGCCCACGCTAAAAATGGCAGAAACACAGCCAGCGTCATGATTCCGCCAAACATGAGGTTATACGGATTCATGCGGCCAGAAAGAGAGCCGGCAACTGGGGCGATCAGTCCGTACGCGAGTGTCATGACCCCAAACAAAAGACCAATCGTTGTCGGCGTCATGCTGAGTTTCTCTGTAAAAAATACGGGTAACGTCGGTTCCAGCAAGCAAAGGGAGATTTCAGCCAACAGGACGATTCCAGCGATAAAGATGACTTGCGGATTGCGGATGAATCCACCGACATGAAGCTTTTCGCTGACAGTTTTCGTCACGTCTTCCTTCAAGAACAAGTAGACCAGCACAATGTTGATCACAGTAAAGGCTGCTGCTGCCAAGAATGGCATGCGATGGTCACTGATTTCAAACAGCCATCCGCCAATTGGCGCTCCGAGCAATGTACCGGTCGAAATGGCCGTCAATGCAATTCCCATTACAGTTCCGCGCATTTTGGATGGGAACAAATCCGCCAAGAGGGCAAGGGCAGTTGGCCATGTAGCCGCAGCAGCAATACCTTGAACAAAACGCGCGGTAATCAACAGGGCCATTGTTTCAGAGAAAGCAAACAATAACGTGGAAGCAGCAAGACCGAGCAAACCGATCAAAAGCATGGTTCGTCTGCCGATCCGATCGGATATCGGCCCGAAAATAGGAGTGGCGATGAGCATTGCGATCGCATAGCTGCTAAACAGCACGCCCATCATTGTAGAGGATGGCTGCAGCTTTTCCGTAAAATAAGGAACAATCGGAATCAATAAGCTATACAGTAGCATATCGATGAAAAGGATCAGGATAACAAACAAAAGTCCGATTCGTTGTTGTTTGGTCATTTGTGTAAAAATGGACATGATGGAACACCTCTTAACTATAAAAACTATTTTTGTTTTATTGGTTTTCTTGCAAAGAACGATATCGTGGTCTTCCAATGTTAGTGGGATGACCACGAGTCATTTGTTACCTTTTATCGGCTAGTACCAATCCAAATAAGAGGACATCTACAATAGCGGAAAGCGCTTCTGAGACTGTAATCTGGTTTTTCATGTAAAAGCGCTGGTCGAGTGTAGAATTCAGCGCATCGACAATGACCTTCAGCATGAGCGTGACGTCCATATTGACGATGAGTCCTTCTCGAATCGCTTGCTCAAGAAGGACGCGAAGCGTCTGCCAGTCCTCGGATAGAGAAGCCTCGACTTGGGCATATTGCTCAGGATAATATCGCTTCATCTGTTCGAGGATGCGCAAATCATAAAATTCATAGTGTGTCGGTAAAACCATCATGACGCCTTTGATTTTTTCGATAAGAGAGAGACTGTCGTCTGCGAGAATTTGCTGTGTTTTTTCATCGCCCTCTTCAAAGGACTGCTGAATGATTGTTTCCAGAATTTCCACTTTGGATGAGAAGTGCTCGTATAACGTGCGTTTGCTGATCCCGAGCCGCTTCGCCAAATCATCCATGGAGAATTTCATGCCTTTATCGCGAATCTCTTCAATGAAACCCTTCATGATCCGGTTTTTAATTGCAATCGCCCCCAGCCAAAACAACGGAATAGAAAACCATAAAAACAAAAATAGTTTTCTTGGTAACGCTATCTTACACAGGATGAGAGTGCAATGCAAGTGGTGATCATGCTTTTTGTTTTGCAACCAAGTGGTCGATTATGGTATAGTAAGTGCCGAAATCGCGGTTGATTGCTTCACATCATTTGGAGGTGCCCCGTGTTTTTAGAGAAGCTGATGCCTAGTCAGTTCGTCGAATCAATCCATCACATTGACATAGATCAATTGAAACGAAATAACATCCGTGCGGTGATTACAGACTTGGATAATACCTTGGTGGAATGGGACAGGCCACATGCAACCGAGGAGGTCATCAACTGGCTTGCTCGCATGCATGAGGCAGGCATACAGGTCACTGTTGTCTCCAACAACAACAAGGAGCGTGTAGACCGCTTCTGTGCCCCATTAAATCTCGGGTTTATTTATGCGGCCAAAAAGCCGACAAACCGTGCCTTTCTGCAGGCAGTGCGGCAGATGAATGTAACCATCGCTGAGACTGTTGTCATTGGCGATCAATTGTTTACCGATGTGCTGGGAGGAAATCGATTAGGATTTCATACGATCCTAGTTGTTCCTGTAGCCCAGACGGATGGTTTTTGGACGCGCTTTAATCGTCAGATGGAGCGTGTGGCCCTTATTTGGATGGAGAGGAAAGGAATGGTTTCGTGGAGGAGAAAAGCATGACGGAACAATCGCATGGCTCTTGTGCTGGATGTGGGATTGCCATTCAGACAGCAGATGCAAAAAAGCCTGGCTATGCACCTGAATCCGCGCTTGGCAGAAAGGTAATCATTTGCCAGCGCTGTTATCGCATCAAGCATTATAATGAAGTAGCTCCCGTAGGAATGGGCGATGACGACTTCCTCAAGATTTTGGATGGCATCGGTTCTACGGAGTCTCTTGTCGTAATGGTAGTCGATATCTTTGACTTCCAAGGCTCCTGGCTCAAGGGTTTGCCACGTTTTGTCGGGAAGAATCCGATTTTGCTCGTGGGTAACAAGGTTGATCTGCTGCCGAGAAACATCAACCTGAACCGTGTACGCAACTGGATGCAGCACGAAGCAAAAGAACGCGGACTGCGCCCGGAGGATGTCGTACTGATCAGCGCGCAAAAAGGGCTTCATATCGATGAATTGTTGAATCGCATTGGAGAGCTGCGCAAAGGCCGTGATGTATACATTGTCGGTGTGACCAACGTAGGAAAGTCGACGATGATCAACCGCATCTTGCATGACTACGGTGCGGCTGAGCTGGAGATTACCACTTCGCCATTCCCTGGTACGACACTGGACAAAATCGAGATTCCGCTCGAGGATGGCCGCTCCATTTTTGATACGCCGGGAATCATTAATCGCGACCAGATTGGACATATGGTATCCCCGACTGATCTGAGAAAGATTACCCCGACCAGCCGGATTAACTCCAAGGTGTATCAGCTCGATGATGGGCAATCGCTCTTTTTGGGTGGTTTAGCCCGTATCGACTTCGTACGCGGAGAGAGACAGCCGTTCATCGTCTATGTCGACAACGATCTGTACATCCACCGGACGAAGCTGGAGAAAGCAGACGAAGTGATGCAAAAGCACCATGGAACCTTGCTGGTGCCGCCAACAGGGGAGGAAGCTGCGAAAGCACTTCCACCATTTGTGAAGCACACCTTTAAAATCAACAAGTCCACCATGACCACTGACATCGTAATTTCCGGTTTGGGCTGGGTCAGCATCCAAGGAAAACACGAAGCGAGTGTTGTCGTGCATGCACCTAAAGGCGTAAGTGTTGGGATGCGCAAAGGGCTGATCTAGCTTAAACAAGAAAAGTCGAGTTAGCCTTGCCCCTTGCCATATGCTATAGAGAGACGTCCGGGGAGGAAAAGCTCCATGATTACAAGCAAAACACAACTGGTTGGCCTGTTTGGGCATCCAGTTTCCCACTCACAATCACCGATGATGCACAATACAGCTTTTTTAGAGACCGGGTTGGGATTTGCCTATGCTGCGTTCGATGTGGAACCGGAAAATCTGGAAGATGCAGTCGCGGGTATTCGCGCGTTAGGCCTGAAGGGGATTAACGTCACGATTCCCCACAAAGTCGCTATCATGCCGATGCTGGATGAAATCGATCCGCTTGCCAAACGAATCGGTGCCGTTAATACCGTCGTTTCTCGTGATGGACGCTTGATCGGCTATAACACAGATGGTATGGGCTATGTTCGTTCGCTTGTGGAAGAGACGGGAATCGTTCTTGAAAAGCAAGTGGTAACCATGGTAGGGGCTGGAGGCGCTGCGCGAGCTGTGGCGTTTACCTTGGCTGAACAAGGAGTCAAGGAAATTCGCATTATCAATCGTTCCCGGGAAAGAGCTGCGGTATTGGCTGAGCATGTCGGAACGATTGTACCTACGAAAATCGTAGAACAAGGCGAAGGGGAAGCAGCTATCGCGGACTCTTCGTTGTTGATCAATACGACATCGATCGGAATGCTGCCAAACGTGCAGGAGACACCTGTGCCAGCAGAGTGGCTTCATTCCGGTTTAACCGTTAGCGATCTGATTTATAACCCGCTCGAAACACGTCTGCTCAAAGAAGCGCGTGCTATAGGAGCCACTGTTCATTCCGGAATCGGCATGTTTGTGAATCAAGGTGCACTGGCATTCGAGCTGTGGACGGGCGAGCAAGCACCAACTGGGGTTATGCGTGAGGTCGTCTTGCAACAATTAAAGAAAACAACCTGATTGGCAGGATATAAAAGGAGGCATTGCCGATGTTGACCGGCAAGCAAAAGCGCTTTTTGCGCGCAGAAGCACATCATCTCACCCCTATTTTCCAAGTTGGAAAAGGTGGAGTAAACGAAAATATGATCACGCAGATCAAAGAAGCGTTGGAAGTACGTGAATTGATCAAGGTAGCGATTTTGCAAAACAATAATGACGATAAACATCAAGTGGCTGAAGATCTCGCTGCAGGTGCTGGAGCAGAGCTTGTGCAGTTGATTGGCCATACAGTTGTCTTGTACAAAGAGTCTCGGGAGAACAAGACGATCAAGCTTCCGTAAGTGACCTGCATGCAATGAGACAGCCAATCAAGCAAGTAGGGATCATGGGAGGAACGTTTGACCCGATTCATTGTGGGCACTTGCTGGCGGCCGAACAAGCCAGAGAGCAAGCGGGCCTGGATGAAATCTGGTTTATGCCTACACACGTTCCACCACACAAAGAAAGAGAGAGTCTGACGCTGGCGCATCACCGCTTGCAAATGGTTCAGCTGGCCGTGTCTGATCACGAGGTGTTTCGTGTTACAGATGTAGAGTTCGAAAGAAAAGGGCCATCGTACACCTATGATACGATGACTCAGCTCATTAGGCAGTTCCCGGATTGCCGGTTTTCCTTTATCATGGGGGGAGATATGGTAAAAATCTTGCCCAAATGGTACCAGTACCAAGAGCTGATTCATATGGTACGCTTTATAGGTCTAGCGAGACCAGGAACCGAACTGGACCTAAAATCGAGCGAGGACGTCACATATGTGGAGATGCCTGTTTGGGACATATCCTCCACGATGATTCGCGAGAAGGCAGCTGCCAGGAAAAGCATCCGTTATCTTGTGCCTGATGCCGTGGAGCGCTATATAAAGGAGAACCGAATCTATGAGACTTTTGGATAATCGGGAAGAGCTTCTCGTTCGCGTACGGCAACAAATGCATGAAAAACGCTACAATCACACGCTAGGGGTGGCTGCGTCGGCTCGCGAGCTGGCAGAGAGATTCGGGGCTGATCCTGACAAAGCCGAGCTTGCTGGTCTGTTGCACGATTACTGCAAGTGCTGGCCTGTGGAAAAAATGTTTGAGATTCTCGTTCGCCACGATATGCCTACAGAGCTTTTGGAAGGGGAAAAAGAGCTGTGGCACGCCTTTGCAGCAGCGATCGTGATCCAGACTGACCTAGGTGTAACGGATGCAGATATTTTACAAGCTGTTCGCTACCATACGACGGGGCGAGCTGGCATGTCCCTGTTAGAAAAAGTCGTCTGTGTGGCAGACTATATAGAACCAAACCGGGTTTACCCCGGTGTCGATTTTATTCGCGCCAAAGCCATGCATGATTTGGATGCCGCCCTGGCACTTGCCTTGGGAGGCACCATTCAATTTTTGATAGAGAAGCAAAAGACAGTTTTCCCGTTGACATTGACGGCCTATAACGATTTGGTTTCCCGCAAAGGGAGAGAAGGAGGGTTTTGATGGTTAAAACAGTAGAAGATTTGGCCCAGTTGGTTGTGAAGGCAGCAGAGGACAAAAAAGCAGAGAACTTGAAGGTGCTCGATATTAGAAAGCTGTCTGTGATCGCAGACTATTTCATGATTTGCCACGGAAACAACGAGCGTCAAGTACAGGCAATTGTTCGCGAAATTCGTGACCAAGCCCACAAAAACGGCTTTGACGTCCGCGGTATCGAGGGAGCAGATGAAGGTCGCTGGGTACTGGTTGATCTGGGCGATATCGTCATTCACGTTTTCCATCGCGAAGATCGCGAGTTTTACAACCTGGAGCGCCTGTGGAAGGACGCAGAGGAAGTTTCCTTCAGCGCACAAGGGTAAGGACAGATGGCATACGCACATATGGCCGCTGTATATGACAGGCTGATGGCGGATACTCCTTATGACCAGTGGCTCGATTGGGTCGAGCGTCATTGGAAAAAAGGAGAGAAGCCTGTGCGGGTCATTGATCTTGGCTGTGGGACTGGCACGATTGCGATCCCACTCGCCAAGCGGGGATACCGTGTTACGGGAGTGGATCTCTCAACAGAAATGCTTGCAATCGCCTATGACAAAATGAGGCAGGAGCAAGTAGAAGTAGCGTGGGTGGAACAGGATATGCGGGAGCTGTCCTTGCCAGAAGCGGATGCGGTCATCTCCTTGTGTGATTCATTGAGCTATCTTACAGAGGAAGCGGATGTGCAGGAAACGTTCAAACGCGTTTTCGCCCATCTCGCGCCTGGTGGGAGCTTTCTGTTTGATGTGCATAGCCCGTACAAGATGCTGCACATTTTCGGAGACGAGACGTTCACACATGTAGAAGATGAAGTTTCGTACATTTGGCAATGTTTTTGCGACCCACTGCGACTAGAGGTAGAGCATCAGTTAACGTTTTTCATTCGTCAGCCAAACGGATTGTACGAGCGGATGGAAGAGGAGCATTGGCAAAGGGCTTATCAGCCTGTCCAACTGATGCGCTGGCTGACAGATGCTGGCTTCACAGATATCATCATCACCGCTGATTACTCAGATTTGCCACCACAAGAAGCGAGTGAGCGCCTATTTTTCTCAGCCCGCAAGCCGAAAAGTTTGACATGATTGGTTCGGATTGACTATAATGGCGTTATAACTACAGATTTCGACGCGTTTAAGAGGAATAGTAGGAATCGGATTCGAGCATTCACAGAGAGTTGACGGATGGTGCAAGTCAACCCGGATCTATCTGAACTCACCTCCCAGCACTTGCCCCCAAGGTCATCCAAGTCATGACTGCGTAAGGGTGAGCGGCTTATCCCCGATACGGATGAAACAAGTGGGTGAATGCTTGTCATTTGCCAATCTGGGTGGTACCGCGGGAATGTAAACAACCTCTCGTCCCTTTCGCAAGAGCGATCTGGGATGTGAGGTTTTCTTTAATTTTTACCTATTTTAAGATGGGAGTGCTTTACCATGGTATTCAGTCATCGTAATGTCGAAAAGAAGTGGCAGCAATATTGGGAGCAGAACAAGACCTTCAAAACCTCCGAGGATGAAGGCAAGAAAAAGTTTTACGCACTCGACATGTTCCCGTATCCATCTGGAGCTGGCCTGCACGTAGGACATCCGGAAGGCTATACGGCTACTGATATTTTGTCCCGCATGAAGCGGATGCAAGGATATAACGTTCTCCATCCAATGGGCTGGGATGCGTTTGGTTTGCCAGCGGAGCAATACGCCCTCGATACAGGAAACGATCCGGCGGAATTCACCGAGCACAATATCAACACCTTCCGTCGCCAAATTAAGTCGCTCGGATTTTCCTACGACTGGGATCGTGAAATCAACACAACTGATCCGCATTACTACAAGTGGACACAATGGATTTTTACGAAGCTGTATGAGCACGGCTTGGCTTATATTGACGAGGTAGCTGTAAACTGGTGCCCTGCTTTGGGAACGGTTTTAGCGAACGAAGAAGTGATTGATGGAAAAAGTGAGCGTGGCGGACACCCAGTAGAACGCCGCCCAATGAAGCAATGGGTCTTGAAAATTACTGCGTATGCGGAAAGACTGCTCGCTGACCTGGATGAACTGGATTGGCCAGAGAGCATCAAGGAAATGCAACGCAACTGGATCGGCCGTTCTGAAGGGGCAGAAGTAACCTTTGGTATCGAAGGTCATGATGAATCCTTTACCGTCTTTACGACTCGTCCAGACACTCTTTACGGGGCAACCTATGCGGTACTGGCTCCTGAGCACAAGCTGGTTGAACAAATTACCGTACCAGCTCAAAAAGAAGCAGTAGAAGCGTACCTGGATCAAGCAAAGCGCAAGAGCGATTTGGAGCGTACTGATCTGGCAAAAGAAAAGACAGGAGTATTTACTGGAGCGTATGCGATCAACCCGGTTAACGGCGAGCGTCTGCCAATCTGGATTGCAGATTACGTGCTGATTAGCTACGGAACAGGCTCCATCATGGCGGTTCCAGCGCACGATGAACGCGACTATGAGTTCGCGAAAACATTCGATCTGCCAATCAAGCAAGTCATCGCTGGTGGCGATATCTCCAAAGAAGCGTATGCAGGCGACGGAGAGCACATTAACTCCGGCATGCTCGATGGTTTGAACAAAGAACAGGCTATCAGCAAAATGATTGAGTGGCTGGAAGCAGAAGGCAAAGGAAATCGCAAGGTAACGTACCGTCTGCGCGACTGGCTGTTCAGCCGTCAACGCTACTGGGGTGAACCAATTCCGATTCTCCACCTGGAAGATGGCACGATGAAAGTCGTTCCAGAATCCGAATTACCAATCATGTTGCCAAAAACAAAAGAAATCAAACCATCCGGTACAGGTGAATCGCCATTGGCAAACATCGCGGAGTGGGTCAACACTGTCGATTCGGAAACAGGCATGAAAGCACGCCGTGAGACAAACACGATGCCGCAATGGGCGGGTAGCTGCTGGTACTTCCTGCGCTTCATCGATCCACACAATGACAAGGCATTGGCTGATCCAGACAAACTGAAAGAATGGCTTCCAATCGACATTTACATTGGTGGTGCAGAGCATGCGGTACTGCACTTGCTCTACTCTCGTTTCTGGCACAAGTTCCTGTACGATATCGGTGTCGTACCTACAAAGGAACCGTTCCAAAAGCTGTTTAACCAAGGGATGATCCTGGGTGAAAACAACGAGAAAATGAGTAAGTCCAAAGGCAACGTCGTAAACCCAGACGATATCATCGACAGCCATGGTGCCGATACACTGCGCATGTACGAAATGTTCATGGGACCACTGGATGCTTCGATCGCTTGGTCGACAAAAGGCTTGGATGGCGCACGCCGCTTCCTGGATCGCGTATATCGTCTGTTTGTGGGTGATAACGGTGAGCTGAACGAAAAAATCGTGGAAACCTCCAACGTAGCTGGCATGGAGCGTGTGTACCACCAGACTGTGAAAAAAGTAACAGAAGACTACGAGGGCCTGCGTTTCAATACAGGTATCTCTCAGTTGATGGTATTCGTAAACGAAGCGTACAAAGCAGAAGTTCTGCCGAAGAAATTCATGGAGGACTTTGTAAAAATGCTGTCTCCAATCGCTCCGCACTTGGGTGAAGAGCTGTGGGAAAAACTCGGTCACAGCGAGAGCGTGGCATACGCAGAATGGCCTACGTATGACGAGGCGAAGCTGGTTGAAGACGAGGTAGAAATCGTCCTGCAAATTAACGGCAAAAACAAAGAAAAGCTGCTCATCGCTTCTGATTCGACGAAAGAACAGATGGAAGAGATGGCGAAAAACAACGAGATGATTAACGAACTGATCGAAGGAAAAACGATCGTCAAAGTCATCGCTGTTCCAGGCAAACTGGTAAATATCGTCGTTCGTTAAGAAAAGGGCGACAAGAAATAAGAAGAGGAGTGGAACCTGAGAGTGACAGGTATCCACTCCTTTTTTCGTCAATCCACGCTTACGACGTCATACGCTAATGCGGCTGATTGTTCAAATTTCGTGCAACCAGTTCCTGATCCTCGGCAAATTTCGCTTGTGTGCGGCGAAATACTTGGGCGAAAAGACCAGGAATACTGTCTTGCAAAGGAATCAGTCCTTCCCCAGTAATTCCTCCGGGCACGCAGACCCTTTTTTGGAGAGTAGGGA
Organism: Brevibacillus sp. RS1.1; assembly: GCF_013284365.1. Taxonomy (NCBI): domain Bacteria; kingdom Bacillati; phylum Bacillota; class Bacilli; order Caryophanales; family Paenibacillaceae; genus Brevibacillus; species Brevibacillus sp. RS1.1. Next base: position 91,472 of record NZ_JABSVA010000002.1, on the reverse strand, counting down.
GGGTGAACGCTTCTTCCCGTAAAAGATCTGCGATCCCAATTAGCATTTGCGTAGTCATGTAGGTAGCAGCTTCTGCGGAAATACCCGTTTCTTCAACAGCTTCTTGAATCATTTGCTGCAAAATATAGCTGATAAACGCTGGCCCACAACTGACAATGTCAGAAGTAATTCGTAAAAAAGGCTCTGAAATCTCAACAGGGGAGCTAATGTGCGCAAACAGACTTCGTATGAATTGACGCTGTTCCTCTTGGATTCGTGATCCGAATTCACATAAGCTAACACCACTCATGACGGCATTTGTTATAGAAGGAACGACTCGGGCAACGGCACAAGGAACTTGAGACTCCAAATCCGCAAGCTTGATCGGACTGGTGATCGTAATCAATAGGTGGTCTGGCGTTAAGGCAGGAGCGATTTGTTCAAGCATCACGCTATATTCCAGTGGCTTGACGCACAGCACGATCGTTGTAGCTTCTTTGACCAAATCGGCATTGCTGTGCGCGACAATGAGCCCAGGATGTTTTTCTGCCAGTTGCTGCGCCTTCGCAGGGGTTCTGTTGCTGATAATGACATGACCAGGTGTCAGCGCCTTGGCTGACAGCAATGATTCAATCAAGATACTGCCCATGCTGCCCGTACCAATGAACCCAATTCTATTCATGGGCATACCTCCCTCCGATATTCTTCTCCCATTCTATGTAGGAGCACCTATGATCATGACCGGATCTCATTGTACCACCAGCCGATCCTTTATCCGTGCAAACATCTTCTCGCCAATTCCCTCAATCTGTTTCAGGTCATCCGCTGAACGAAATGGTCCTTGTTTTGACCGGTAATCCACGATTGCCTTTGCACGAGCTTCTCCAATTCCGGGAAGGCTCATGAGCTCATCGGCAGTTGCCGTGTTGAGGTTTATGACTGAAGAGGCACCAGTGGTGGATACGCTTGCAGCGGATTGTACAAGGCCAATGGATGAGGAGACTGGTGCGGTTGCCCCTTTAGCCGGGATGACAAGAGCAGCTCCATCTGCGAGTGGCGCTGCCAAATTGATCTGTACCAGGTCAGCATCAGGAAGTGCTCCTCCTGCTTTTTCGATGGCAGTTGCGACACGCGTACCTGGTTCAAATTGGTATAAACCGGGGTTTTTCACTTGCCCTTTCACATCGACATAGAGAGGAGGGGGGAGTGGTTCCTTATCCTTATCTTTTTCTTGCGTTGCTTTTACTGGCTTGGCAGGTTGAGCAGCAACTGAATCATCTGTTCGTTCTTTTGTTTCAACATCTGATGCTGCATAAGCTGGAGTATGCAACGGTAGTTCGGCAGTCTTATGCGATTGGTCGCGTTGATAGAGCCAATAGCTACAACCGACAAACAGAACAGCCGCAGTCAGCAAGAGGATACGGCGATAACGCTCCCACCATTCCAACAACATAACAAAAAACCCTCCCGTCCTTCACGTAGCGATACGTTCATAGAGAGAACTTGTTCTCTATAAACGATGCTACGAAAAGTAAGAGAGGGTCTGCAAATCTATTTAGTCTGTTTTCGCTGTTAGCCGATATGCTGCAGCGAAGAATTTTTCTTGCGGCGAAGGTCTACATTCGGGCTGACATAAGGCTCAAAATTGTGCTTTTGCTCAATGAAGATCTGATGCCACAGCATGAAGACCAGGATCGTCCAGATTTTGCGGCTGTAATCCGCATTGCCTTCACGGTGTTCATCGAGCATGTAGAGCACATAGGCCTTATTGATCAAATTATCCACCTTGGATTCAAAAATGATCTCTTTTGCCCATTTGTAAAATTCGTTTTTGAGCCAATGACGAGTCGGAACAGGGAAGCCCAGCTTCTTTCTCGATTGGATCTCAGGTGGTAAGAAGTCTTTCATCGCTTCACGAAGCACGTGCTTGGTCGTGCCGTTGGCAATTTTGTACTTGGTTGGAATGGTAGCGGCGAATTCAAATACCTTCAGATCAATGAAAGGCACTCGCAACTCCAAAGAATTGGCCATCGTCATCTTGTCGGCCTTCATCAAAATGTTGCCTCTGAGCCAAGTGTGAATGTCCAAGTATTGCATCTTGGTCACATCATCATATTCGGAAGCGCGTTTGTAAATCTCTTCTGTAATGGTGAAAGGAGATACATACGATTCCGAACGGGTAATATCCTCCATGACGACGCGCTTTTTCATCTCTTCGCTGAAAATCAGCGCGTTTCCGAAGAAGCGCTGCTCAACCGTTTTCGACCCGCGGATGAGGAAGTTCTTCCCTTTTACCTGATCAGGGAGGCGTTCTGCCATGTATCCGATGGATTGCCGCATCCAGCCAGGCATTCCGGAAAACATTTTGAGAGAATGAGGCTCTCTGTAAATATTGTATCCGCCAAAAAATTCATCTGCACCTTCACCGGACAATACAACGGTTACGTGTTCACTCGCCATCTGTGCTACGAAATAGAGCAAGATGGCAGATGGGTCTGCTACCGGTTCGTCCTGATGCCAGATCAGTCTTGGCAATTCATCCATGTACTGCTTGGCGTTTATCACGCGCTCGAAATGCTCCGATCCCAAGTATGCTGCGGTTCGCTTCGCATAATCGAGCTCGCTATAACCAGGAATATCCGACCCGACAGAAAAAGATTTGACTGGCTCAAATGTACGCAACATCCCGACGATACTGCTAGAGTCAACACCACTAGACAAGAAGGCTCCACGAGAAACTTCACTAATCCGGTGTTTGTCGACAGATTCAAGCATGACACTGCGCGTACCCTCAACAAAATAAGAGAACGGCTTGCTTTCATCAGGCTTGAATTCTACATCCCAGTACCTTTCCAGCTTAATATGGTCGTTTTCAACCACGAACGAGTGTGCAGGTGGTATACGGTAAATGCCAGCAAACATCGTTTCAGGATCAGGTACATATTGGAACGTCAAATAGTGATAAAAAGCGGTTGGATTCACTTCACGCTTGAAGCCTGGCAGCTCCAGCAAGCTTTTGATCTCACTGGCAACCCCGATCGAATCATTCGTCTCGACATAGTAGAGAGGTTTGATTCCAAAATGGTCGCGTGCCCCAAACAGACGTTTTTTACGGGAGTCGTAGATCGTAAAGCCAAACATCCCGCGTAAATGCTTAGGTGCATCTGTTCCTACCTCTTCATAAAGGTGGAGGATGGTCTCAATATCAGAATCGGTATGGAAAACGTGACCGATGTCCTTTAACCATTGCTGTAACTCTTTGTAATTGTAGATTTCGCCGTTACCAATAATCCAGATGTCACGTGTTTCGTTAAACAGCGGTTGATGTCCGCCTTCCACGTCAATGATGCTTAAACGACGAAAGCCCAGGGCGATGTTGTCTTCAAGGTGAAAACCATCGTCATCTGGACCACGGTGCAGGATGACACCCGTCATTGCACTAATCGCTTCTTGTTGAACAGGCTTTTGCCGCTTGTTATAGAGTGATACGATTCCGCACATAAGAAATGACTCTTCCTCTCACTGGATTGCTCCTGCTAACTCTATCATGTATCGACAATCAACGCAATCTCTTATGAATGCCAGTGATTGACCTCGAAAACGCTGATTCTACAAGGGAATTAGCCTTTCTTCTTTTCTATTTTTGTCCCCATTCGGTTAGATATACTCCCTTAGGAGACCATGAATCGTTCGACATAACGGTTCATGAAAGAACAGGACGGGGGAATTACAGTGTCAGTATGGATAGCAAGCCTAGCGATGATGATCGGCCTCATTCTGTCCGCCTATTTGCATCCTGCTTGGCTGCTATTGGCTACAGGCTTATTAGGGGGAGTCGTTGCATGTATCCCGTTACCATACCGCAAATGCGTTGCGTGCTACTCACTGATTTCTATTCTAGCAGGTCTCTTTTTTTATGGGTACGAGAATCTCCACAGCTCTGAAGTGAAACCATTAGCAGAAAGGGAGCAGACCATCTGGATAGAAGGTGTCATTGATTCTCCTGTGAGACGGGACGGCGATGTAGCACGATTTTTTGTCTCGATAACATCCTGGGGTGAAAACGAGCGTGATCAGAACGAGCATTGGTCTCTCGAAAAAATCGCGCTTCGTGTTAAACTTGCCTCTTTCCAGGAAGCAAAACAAATAGAGCAGTGGAGACGTGGGAGTGTTATCGCGGCTCCGATCCGACTATCCTTACCAGCTCCTGCGCGCAATCCTCATGCCTTCGACTACGCCAGCTATTTGTATTGGCAAGGTGTCCATGTCACAGGGGAAACAAACTATCAAGCAGTTGAGATGACACCTGCTTTTTCTGTTTGGGCGAGCTTTCAAGAATGGCAGGACTCGGGTGCAAGGCGAATTGAATCATTATTTACAGATCCAGAAACAGCGGGTTATATGAAGTCGCTCCTGCTTGGTCTTGGACAAGAGGTGAACCCCGAGCTTGCGGCGATGTATTCGAATTTGGGCTTAAGTCATATCCTCGCGATTTCCGGTTTGCATGTGACATTGGTCAGCTCTATGTTTATGTGGTGTTTGGAGCGGATTGGAATCAGACGCAGACTAGCATTTGTTGTAACGATTTTGTTCTTGATCGGGTATGTGCTTCTGGTGGGAGCCAGCGCGTCCGCGATCCGATCTGGACTGATGGGAAGTGTGGGGCTTCTTTGCCAGGTAGTTGGAAAGAAGTTGGATGGCAAAGACGTCTGGGCTGGGGCACTCATCCTAATGCTGCTGATGAATCCGTATCAGCTGTGGCATGTCGGTTTTCAGCTTTCTTTTGCGGTAACACTTGGTCTGATCATTTTTGTGCCATACAGCTTGCATGTGTTTCTTCGGGTACCTGTCTGGATTCGTACACTGCTGGCGGTTACTTTGTCAGCCCAGCTTGTTTCTTTTCCGTTTCTCATCTACCATTTTCATTTGTTCTCACCTGTGTCTTGGCTGGTCAATTTGGTAGTGACACCGATTCTCTCGGCCATAGCGCTACCATTCGGGTATATTGCAGTTGTCCTCGATTTCGTCCACTCGTTTTTGGCGGTGATTCCTGTTTGGTTATCGACGGCAATGCTGAAATGGATTCATCTTCCGCTGTTTGCTATTGAAAAAATGAGGCTGCCCTTTACCTATTGGCCGCATCCTTCGTGGTGGTGGCTTGCTTTGTATACCTGTTTTTTGGGTGCTCTGCCCATTTCATGGAGGTTGGGCTATCATCGAAAGCGTGATATAATGCTTACTTTCGTTATATTTCTTTCGTTCATTGTAGCGGCCAGACAGCCGTTCTCAGGAGTCGAAGAAGTGCGAATTACCTTCCTTGATGTCGGACAAGGGGATTCCATCGTTGTCGAAATTGGTGATCAGAAGGTATACTTAATGGATGCGGGTGGGACAATGCAGTTCCCAGCTGCTGAACCATGGATGGAAAAACGTGACCCATTTGAGGTGGGGAAAGACGTCGTTCTGCCGTTTCTGATGGCCAGAGGAATCGAGAAAATCGATCGTGTCATCATGACGCATGGCGATCTGGATCACATTGGGGGATTCAAATCGCTAGTTCCTCATTTTTCTTTTGGAGAGGTATTGGTGAATGGAACAGCACCTTCGAAATTGGAGGGTGAGATTGTCCAACTTTTCCAACAAGAAGGAGTTCCGATACTAACCGGGCTTCCGGGTCAATCATGGTCAGATGCACCAGGAATCGAGTGGAAGTGGCTGCACCCGGGTGAATCGACTTTTTCAGGAAATGATGCATCCGTAATACTCCAGCTGACTGCTTTCAACAAGACTGTATTGTTTACGGGTGACATTGAAAAGGATGGGGAAAGTCAGCTTGTTCAAAACGGTTTGACTTCTGTGGATGTTTTGAAAGTAGCCCATCATGGAAGCAATACCTCGAGTACCGAAGAGCTCCTTGCAGTCACAGCACCAAAAGCCGCTGTAATCTCTGCCGGGGTGAAAAATCGGTACGGGCATCCTTCGCCCGAAGTGCTGCATCGCCTAAAAAAATCGGGTTCCGCCGTGTACAGGACTGATGCTCATGGAGCGATTACGCTGGTTATTACACCTAAGGGATTATATTGGCAGGCCCAAATATTGGATACATAATCTGTTTGCAACTTTTTCAATGAGCGAACCGTCTGTAGGGGGGAGAAGAGAATATGCATGAAGCAGAGTTGATCAGGATGGCGCAATCCGGGGATCATGACGCGCTAGTCGAACTGCTTCGATCTATTGAGACCTCCGTTTACCGAAGCGCTTATTATATTCTAGGGAACGAACAAGACGCGCTCGATGCCTCCCAGGAAGTCCTCATTCGAATTTATCGAAAGTTGGACACCTATCAGGAAAAAGCAAAGTTCTCTACCTGGGTACAACGCATTGTTAGCAACGTCTGTATGGATAAATTTCGCGCGAAGAAGGAAACGGTCTCAATTGACGAGCACGAGTTGATCATTCCTGATCGTAACAACGTAGAGGAAGAAATCCTTCTCACCGGGCTGTCGAATGACATCCAGGAAGCCATCGGAAGATTGCCAAAGCAATATCGGATGGTTGTAGTACTCCGCTATCTGGAGGATTTGTCTTATCAAGAAATAGCGGAGGCACTAGATTTGCCGCTTAACACGGTAAAGTCGTACTTATTTCGGGCTAGGCAACAGTTACAGGAGCTGTTGTACGACTACCAGAAAGGGGGGATCGGTTGATGACCAACGAAGAGATTTTTGAACTCATGCAGCGGGATTTGGATGGAGATTTGTCGGAGTCAGAGCAGCAACTACTCCATCGTTTGATCCAGAAAGATACTGACCTGCAGCTTATGTACAACCGTTTGAAAGATGTGTCACAACAATTAGAACATCTACCCCCTGTCGTACCTCCGATCAGCATCGTAGATTCTATCCTACCCAAGCTGGAGTCAGCCGCTGCAAAGCCTGCTGCGGTGAAATCTATGGTGAACGAGGAAATCCTGCCCACTCTGGAAGTTAAGCGTGAGTCGTCTTCGCTACCGGAATCAAAAAAGTGGAAGCGGATGAAAGTGTGGATGGCTAGTCTTGGTAGTACAGCCGTCGCAGCCAGCTTATTGGTTGGCATGCTTTTCTCTGGCGGTGATGGTAAGAAGCAAGAAGTCGATTCGTTCCAAAACGGAACGGACATGACGCCAGCGGCCGTGGAACAACCTAAAACCCCCGAGCCAGATGCTCCCACTCCTCCAAGCAATAATCCAATATCATCAAATTCAAAAGAGGAAGAGGACAAGACGAAAAAGTCTACTAAATCGGCTACTCAGACGAAGAGTAAAAGGCCACCGGCAAAGAACGTTCAAAAGCAGACACCGCCACCGAAGAAAACGAATCCGCCACAGCCACCGAAGAAAGTTGTACCTCCACCACCAGTAATGACAGATGATCAACCATCGGGCTGGCCGATCGGACTGGATGAGAATCCGGACAGAGAAGACAAAGAACCTGCTAATGACAAAAAGGACGACGACGGGGACAAGCAAGAGGAGAAAGACAAGGGAAAAAATAAAGAGAAGAAAAAAAATAAAGATAATGACTAACTTTTTTCCGCGTATGGACCGGCACCGCTTGCGGGGATTCTGCGTATAGTACATTATCAAGCACCCCCTGCTTACCGTTTGGGGAGGAGGAATCCCGGGGCTTTTCCCTAAACGTTTACATAGAGGTGCCAACGGATGAAAAAGCCGCTACCGATTCACTGGTGGCGGTTTTTTTTCGCTTTGCTCTCATCAACATGTGCTATAATAACGCAGGTAAGAAGAAGGAAAGGGGAGAAAACGTATGCCACTCCTATCGGCTATTCGCGAAATACGGCAAAAACAATTCTCGCCGATCTACGTCTTATACGGTCCGGAGTCTTTTCTGGCCGAAGATTTTTTGGCGTTGGCTCGTAAAGAAATGATTGATCCAGAATTTATGGATTTGAATATGAGCATGTATGATTGCACCGAAACAGGATTGAGTGAAATTCTGCAGGATGCGGAAACCTTGCCGTTTATGGGCGAGCATCGATTGGTAATTGCCAGACAAGCCTACTTTTTAACAGGAAGTAAGCCTTCGACGAAGGTAGAAAGTGACCCAGATGCTTTGCTCGATTATTTGCAAAATCCGCCTCCCTACACTACGCTTATTCTACATACAGAAGCGGACAAGCTCGATGAACGAAAAAAGCTGGTTAAAACGTTGCAGCAAAAAGCGAAAGTGATCCCTTTTCCGTTGCTAAAAGACGGGGATTTATACGGATGGGTAGAGCGGCAAGTGGGTAAATACCAGGCGAAAATTGATCGTCAGCAGACCATGAAGCTTGTGGAGCGAGTAGGAGCCGAGCTACGTCTACTGGACAAGGAAATCGAAAAGATGGCTCTGTTTGTCGGGGTGGGGGAAAGCATCACGGATGACGCCATTGAGCTGCTCGGAGCACGTACGCTGGAGCAGGATGTATTCGCGCTGATTGAACAGGTCGCTTCGGGGAGATTGGACAAGGCACTCAGGATGATGTACGACTGCATGAAAACAGGAGAGGAGCCGATCAAACTGCTGGCTCTCTTGGCGAGGCAGTTCCGCATGCTGTTGCATGTCAAGCAATTGGCCCCGCGTGGTTATTCACAACAACAAGTGGCAGGCATGATTAAAATGCATCCCTACGCAGTGAAAAAAGCAATGGAACAAGCGCGTCATTTTTCTGAGGAGTCGTTAAAAAAACTGCTAGGTATCTTAGCCGAAGAAGATTTCCGGATGAAGTCAGGGCAAGTGGACAAGCGCCTCGCCCTCGAATTATTTATTGCACGTGCACATGACGAACGAACAAAAAGGTCGTGACGATTTTTCATAGTAAAAAACCCCTAGAACAAGATGTTCACGGGGTTTTTTGGCGCTTGGTCTCTTACGCTACAGGAGCGCTCAGAACGTTAAGCTTTTTCATCAAACGAGACTTTTGACGGTTTGCTGCGTTTTTATGAATGAGACCTTTCGAAGCGGCCTTGTCCAGCTTTTTCACAGCCACCAGAAGAGTAGATTTCGCCAATGCTACATCGGAAGCTGCGACAGCTTTCTCAAAGTTCTTGATGGAAGTACGCAGATCAGACTTTTGAGAAGCGCGGTGTGCGCGACGCTTTTCGATTGTTTTGGTGCGTTTAATCGCGGATTTAATGTTTGGCATGTGTGTCACCTCCTTAATACGACCATAGACATACAGTCATACAACAAAGTAATTCTAGCATGGGGCGAACCCATTTGCAAGAAAGGATTCGGAATAAAAATGCAGGATTCAAGCAAGCTAGTAGCAGGAACAAAATGGTCAGTACTTTTTTCACTTCGGATCAAAGGAGCTGATGAACATGGCACATAACATTGACTTGTCTGGTTATTCGATTCGTACGGATCTGGCCTTGGAGGCCCACGAGCTTGCTCAGCAGCAAAACCAGAGTGATATTGAAGGCATTTGGCTGCAAGCTGACGATAGCGAGCCCAATGTGAAAGTAACGAGATTGCATGTGGAAACAGAGGAAGCGGGAAAGGAAATCGGCAAGCTCCCGGGGCATTACCTAACAATTGAAGTGCCCAAGCTGCGGGATAACGATACATCGATTGAGGAGCAGGTGGCCAAGCGATTTTCCGCTGAATTTGCGATGTTTCTCAAGCAACTGGGGATCACAGAGGACAAAAAGGCTCTCGTCGTTGGTCTGGGTAACTGGAATGTGACCCCCGATGCGCTTGGACCAATGGTTGTGGAAAATTTGTTGATTACACGCCATCTGTACACGCTGGCGCCTGAAACCGTTGGAGAAGGGTATCGGGAAGTCAGTGCGCTATCACCGGGTGTCCTTGGGATTACGGGCATAGAAACGAGTGAAATTATTTTTGGCGTCGTGGAAAAAAGCAAACCCGATTTTGTCATCTGTATCGATGCACTTGCGTCCCGCGCGCTGCACCGGGTCAACACGACCATTCAAATATCGGATACAGGAATACATCCTGGATCAGGAGTCGGAAACAAGCGCAAAGCGATTGATCAGGAGACACTTGGTGTGCCTGTGATTGCGATAGGAGTCCCTACGGTCGTTTTTGCCTCCACGATTGTAAATGATGCGATTACATACTTGCTGGGGCATTTTGGACAATCCATGGTGGAGAGCAAGCGGGCGTTTAACAAACTGGCATTGAGTACGCTGCCAGAACGAAAGGAACCGTATACCGAAGAGGATTTGCCTGACTTGGAATCACGTAAGACATTCATGGGATTGGTAGGTTCACTGCCGGAAGAAGAGAAACGGCAACTGATTCATGAGGTCCTCCGGCCGCTTGGACAGGATCTGGTCGTCACACCAAAAGAAATTGATGATTTTATTGAAGGCGTGGCGAATGTGATCGCAACAGGCCTGAATCGGGCCTTGCACAGTGCCGTAAATGAAGAAAATAGCGGCTCGTATACCCACTAAGTCATGAAAAGCTAGAGTGAGAGAGAAAAGCTAGAAAAGGGTTCTATCGTCTCTATGAGCCTCATAAGCTAAAGCATAGACAAGCACGAGGGAAGGGAAAGTTCTCCCGACGTGCAATCATGCTACAGCTAGAGGAGTGAGACTGATGGCGACCCTCATTCAACGCCAATTCGTTGTTCTTTCATTTATAACCGCCTTCCTGTTTGTCATGACAGGAGTACTTTCGCTCGGCGGGAATCGAATCGCAATTTCGTCCTCCGCCATTCAACAGGCCGCTTCTCATATTTCCAGTCTGGCGATTTTGGGATGGATGGGGCAGGAAATTCCGGTTTTGTCCGAAACCGTGCAAGCACAGGCTGATGATCGCACGAATAGCGTAACGGGTTTTCTCTTTCGCTTGGCAACCAATATACAACCGGGAGACTTGCGCAGCTTGCTAGGCAGGGAGCTGCCTGGGATGGTGACGACAGAGGATGCCAGATTTGTCGTACAGGGAAAGGGAGCTTCTCTCGCAGATTTTTATTTGGAGTATCCCGCCCATCCAAAACAGGTAGCAGATCAATCGCAAGTAGTTCCAATCGTAGAGCCAAAGCCGGAGGATACCACCAAGTCAGGTGAAGCAAAGCCAGCTCCTGTGCCCAATTCAATCACGGACGGTAAAAAAATCGTCTACATCTATAACTCGCACAACCGGGAATCGTGGTTTAGTGAGACGAAGTCAGTGGGAACCTCGGTCGATCATCCTACGAGAAATATATCGTTAATCAGCAAGTACTTATCAGAAGCGTTGAATGACAGAGGGATTGGTTCCGATGTGAGCACCGACGACATCTATCAACAGCTTTTGAACAAAAAAATGCATTACTCCTTTTCCTACGCGGAATCTTTGCAAGTGGTCAAAGCGGCAACAGAGAAAAACAAGGAACTGTACTACTTTTTCGATCTGCATCGAGACACAGCGCCACGAGAGCGTACGACGGTCACGATCAAAGGAAAAACGTATGGAAGAGTATTGTTCGTCATCGGAAAAAGAAACAAAAGCTACGAGAAAAATGAGGCGTTTGCAACAGAGCTACATGAGTTGATGGAAAAAATGTACCCAGAGCTTTCGCGTGGCGTGATGGAAAAAGGCGCAAAAACGGATCATGGCGAGTATAATCAGTCACTCTCCCCGGGAAGCCTGTTAATAGAAATAGGTGGTACGGAAAACAGCGTGCAGGAAAGCAGGAATACGGCAGAAGCATTGGCAGATGTTTTCGCAGCCTATTATCAGCAAGCTGAAAAAGTAGGCAAACCAGTTTCTGACGAGCCTGCAAAGAGGTGACGGGCATGAACGTGACGATGAAGCTAACTGGACTGTTAATCATCTTGCTGGTCGGGGTAGTTTTGGGATTGCAAACGGCTGAGCGTGGAATATCCAAGGTGAGTGGGGTGCCAGAGGGGCAGGCGCAAACCTTTTCCATCAAAAAAGTGGATCAAGGACAAGTAGAGATCGCGGTAATGGGCAAGCAGGTTCAGACTGCCAACCCGAAGGAAATGGTCAACTATGTCAGTCGGATCGGTTTGACTTTGGGTGGAAGCATTAAAAGTGGAGCGCAGAGTTTTGTCGATTGGGTAGGGAGTTTTTTTGAACCGTGAAAATGGTTTACGCGCAAAAAGAAGGGGTGCAGAAAGCCCCAGTGACTAAAGACCCGTACAGGCGGGTCTTTTGCATGTGACCACTGATGCTTCGTACGATCTGCCTAAACAGTGCATATGAGGCTACATCAACAATGAAAGGGCTATCATAAAATTCTTTTACATAATTTTCAATCGCGAGTCAAATATTCTTTTTAGTCAGTAAAAAGGTAATAGTTAGAATTTATTGTGTTGCGAAAAAATTGAATAAATGACATAATGTCTATGGATAGGTCTATTTTGGAAGTATATTTCGGTGAGAGAGGTGAGCCACGTGTCACATCCTGTCCTACAAATTGAAAACCTGCAAACGCACTTTTTCACGGACCGCGGCCAAATCCCTGCCGTTGATGGCGTGACGATCACGGTACAAAAAGGAGAAGTAGTCGGTATCGTAGGCGAATCCGGCTGCGGAAAGAGCGTTACCTCCCTTTCCGTCATGAAGCTAGTACCCAATCCCCCAGGGAGAATCGTGGGAGGTTCAATTAAATTCAAGGGGGAGGATCTCGTATCTGTCGATGAAAAGCGAATGAGAGACATCCGCGGAAATGAAATTGCGATGATCTTTCAGGAGCCGATGACGTCTTTAAATCCGGTATTTACGATTGGAGACCAGATAGGAGAATCAGTCCGATTACATACGAAAGCGAGCAAGAAGGACGCAAGAGCACGTGCCATTGAGATGTTGAAAAAAGTCGGAATTCCTCGAGCGGACGCGATTGTCGATGAATACCCGCACCAGCTTTCTGGAGGCATGAGGCAGCGTGTCATGATTGCGATGGCAATGGCTTGCAATCCAGCGCTTTTGATTGCAGACGAGCCTACTACTGCGCTCGACGTGACGATTCAAGCGCAGATTTTGGACCTGATGCGCCAACTCAACCGGGAAGCTGACACATCCATTCTCCTCATTACCCACGATCTTGGGGTCGTTGCGGAAATGTGTCACCGTGTGGTGGTGATGTATGCAGGCAACTTGATTGAACAAGGCGATGTTCGTACGATCTTAAAAAATCCGAAGCATCCTTATACGATCGGTTTGTTGAATTCGTTGCCGAAGCTGGAAGGATCACAGGAGCGTCTCTATTCGATTCCAGGCAACGTCCCGATTCCGGGTTCGCTTACTGTCGGATGTCGTTTTGCCCCTAGATGCGATAAAGTTTCAGACCGATGCCGCAGTGAGATGCCAGATTTAAAAGTGGTAGGGGACAATCACCTTTCCCGCTGCTGGCTGGCCGAATAACCCGAGAGGAGCATGCAGGTGGCTGAAGATCTTCTGGTTGTAAAAAATTTAAAAAAATACTATCCAATCACAGGCGGTGTTCTTGGAGGGGAAGTAGGTGTAGTAAAGGCGGTAGATGACGTTTCGTTTACCGTTAAGAGTGGCGAAACCTTGGGGCTGGTAGGTGAGAGTGGCTGTGGAAAGTCCACTACGGGGCGTTCCTTGCTGCGACTGATTGAACCGACCTCTGGTGAAATCAACTTTGACGGGACAGATGTCATGTCACTTTCCACAGATGCAATGAGAAAGATGAGACGTGACATGCAAATTGTCTTTCAGGATCCATTTGCTTCGCTTAACCCTAGACATAACATTGAGAAGATTTTGGAAGAACCTTTGATTGTACATGGCTTGGGTTCTTCGGCAGAGCGAAAAAAACGCGTGCAGGAAATGCTGGAAATCGTTGGTTTGAGCAGCTATCACGCGAGCCGCTATCCGCATCAATTCAGTGGTGGACAGAGGCAGCGGATCGGTATTGCGAGAGCGCTGATGCTCAAACCCAAATTGATCGTTGCGGATGAGCCTGTGTCTGCACTAGACGTGTCCATTCAGTCGCAGGTGCTCAACCTCATGCAGGATTTGCAACGCGAATTCGGCCTTACATACTTGTTCATTGCCCACGATTTGAGCGTAGTGCGTCATATCAGCGATCGGGTGGGCGTGATGTACCTTGGCAGAATTGTCGAGCTGACGACGAGTAGCCAGTTGTATTCTAATCCGCTCCATCCGTACACGAGAGCATTACTTTCGGCTGTACCTTCGCCAGACCCTGATGCAGTACGAGAAAGAGTGATCCTCCAGGGAGATGTACCGAGCCCTGCAAAACCTCCAAGTGGCTGTACATTCCATACGAGGTGTCCCCATGTGACAGAGGAGTGTCGTACTGTGCGCCCAGAATTTGCGGACACAGGCGATGGTCACTTTGTTGCTTGTCACTTATACAAGTCCTAATCGACAAAAGGGAGTTTGCCTGCCGAATAGGAAGTCTTGTAAAGGGGGGATGCAAAGCAGGAGGTATTGTATCGGCCATTTACCAAAAAGGAACATGCGACTAATAGTAGAAAAAGGGGGATGTTTTCATGAAGAAGAGAGTTCTCTCCGCAACCATGACCAGCCTAGTGGCGCTGGCCATGCTAATTGCTGGATGCTCTAGCACTTCTACGACACAAGCGCCGGCAGAACAAGCAAAGACAGAAACTCCGGCACCTGCAGATAAGCCTGCAAAAACTGGACCGAAGCAATTAATCATTGGTCGCGGTGCAGACACAAAAGGGCTTGACCCAATTACGCAAACAGATGGTGAGACATTTAAGGTAACCGAGAACATTATGGATACATTGATTGGCTTCGCGGATGGCTCAACAGAGCTCGCTCCATCGTTGGCCGAGAAATGGGAAGTGACTCCTGATGGTCTCGTTTATACGCTGAAACTGAGATCAGGCGTGAAATTCCACGATGGAACTGATTTCAATGCAGAGGCGGTTAAATACAACTTCGAGCGCTGGAGCGACAAGAGCCATCCACAGCATTCACCAGAGGGCTACGAGTACTACGTGAGCCAGTTTGGTGGGTACAAGGGTGACGCGACTCACATTATCAAATCTGTAGAAGCAGTCGATCCGACCACTGTAAAATTCACGTTGAATCGTCCATTGGCTCCATTCCTCGCCAACCTGGCAATGTCTCCTTTCGCGATTGGCTCGCCTGAGGCATTGAAAAAGGATGTTAAGAAATTCAATGAGCACCCAATTGGTACAGGACCTTTCAAATTTGTAGAGTGGAAGCGCAACGACACGATCACACTTGAGAAAAACCCTGATTACTGGAGCCCAGGATATCCGAAGCTCGATAAGCTGGTGTTCAAGGTCATTCCGGAAAACACGGCACGTCTGACTGCTTTGGCATCTGGTGAGATTGACTTGATGGATGGTCTGAACACAGATGATATCCCAGCAGTAAAAGACAACAAAGACCTGCAACTCTTCCTGCGTCCTACTAATAACATCGGATACATCGGCTTCAACGTAGAGAAGAAGCCACTCGACAATCCAAAGGTTCGTGAAGCCATTGCTTATGCGATTAACAAACCTGAAATCGTAACAGCCTTCTTCGATGGGGTTGGAGAACCAGCAGTCAACCCAATGCCAAAAACGATGTGGGGACATAACAACGATATTAAAGATCGTGAGTTCAACCTCGATAAAGCAAAACAATTGCTGGCCGAAGCAGGACATCCAAACGGCTTTAAAATTAAGTTTTGGGCAATGCCAGTTCCACGTCCGTACATGCCAGAAGGTGTGAAGATTGCAGAAGCAATCCAGCAAGACCTGAAGAAAATCGGGGTTGATGCTGAGATCGTGACGATGGAATGGGCAACGTATTTGGAAAAAACTCGTTTGGGTGAGCAAGAAATGTTCATGCTTGGTTGGACAGGTGACAATGGCGACCCTGACAACTTCTTGGCTGTCTTGCTCGATAAAAACAACATCGGAAGCAACAACTATACACGTTGGGCAAACGAAGAAGCACATCAATTGATGATGAAAGCACAGTCCACCCCAGACCAAGCAGAGCGCGAAAAAATGTACAAAAAAGTACAAGAGATCATTTTCAAAGATGTGCCAATGGTTCCGCTGGCACACTCTACACCAGCATTGGCAGGAAAAGCGAATATCGTCGACTACAACCCGCATCCAAAAGGATCTGAAAGTTTGGAAAAGGTAGACTTCAAGTAAGCTGATTCATCGGAAAAGGGTAAGAGGAGTGCATACCTCTTCTTACCCTCCTTTCATTCATTTAGCCATTATTTTATGCAGGAAGGCGAGGAGATGGCATTGCTAGCTTACAGCATTCGAAGAATTTTAATGCTCATTCCTGTCTTAGTGGGCATGTCAATCATCGTTTTTTCCATTATTCGTGCCATCCCTGGTGATCCGGCTTTGACGATTTTGGGAGAAAAGGCAACACCACAAGCGATTGCAGACATACGAGAAGCATTGGGATTGAATAATCCGTGGTACATACAGTATTTCGATTATATGAAAAATATTTTGAGTGGAAATCTTGGGGAATCATTGCAAACGAATGCGCCGATTTCAGATGAAATCATGCCTTATTTGGCGGCGACGACTGAACTTACAATTGTGAGCATGCTGATTGCGGTGTTTATCGGTGTAAATGCAGGGATTCTTTCTGCGTGGAAGCAAAACTCCTGGTTTGACTACTGTGCGATGTTGATCGCTTTGGTTGGTGTATCCATGCCGATTTTTTGGCTAGGTTTGATGGAGCAATGGGTGTTTGCCCAAGAACTGAAATGGCTGCCATCAGTTGGTCGCGACAATTCGCGTAATCCCATAGAGGCTATTACGCACTTTTATATACTGGATACGATGATGGCTGGTCGATGGGATCAGCTATGGGAAGTTATCAAGCATTTGATCCTGCCGGGAATCGCGTTAGGTACGATCCCGATGGCGATCATTGCACGTATCACTCGTTCGAGCATGCTGGAAGTAATGCGTGCCGACTATGTCAGAACCGCTCGCGCAAAAGGGCTGACACAGTTTTGGGTCGTGTACAAGCATGCGCTGAAAAATGCCCTGATCCCTGTCTTGACGGTAATTGGCTTGCAAACAGGGTTGCTGCTGGGTGGAGCCGTTTTGACAGAGACGATCTTTGGATGGCCAGGAGTTGGTCGCTATATTGTGACCGCCATTGGAAACCGAGACTATCCGGTTATCCAATCCGGTATCCTTGTAATCGCGACGATTTTCGTCCTGATCAATCTCTTGGTCGACCTTCTGTACGCCTATATCGATCCGCGCATCAAATATCGCTAAGGAGGGACGAAGAGAAATGGCACAACCACAATTACAACCACAAGATCAGGTAGTACCTTTAAAAGTGAAGCAAGAAGAAGTAGTCTCTCCTTGGAAGGATGCATGGAGGACGCTACGAAAAAACAAGCTGGCGTTGGTGGGCTTCGGGATCATTTTGTTTTTCATTGTTGTGGCGGTACTAGCTCCATGGATTGCTCCGTATCCGTACGACAAAGGCGAGCTCGTGATGAAAAACAAGCCACCTTCCGAAGCGCATTGGTTTGGAACAGATTACAATGGTCGTGATGTCTTTAGTCGCGTTATTTATGGGGCACAAATCTCCTTGTGGGTAGGGACGTTCTCTGTCATTGGCTCCGTTCTCGTAGGGACCTTGCTTGGTCTTTTGGCAGGATACTATGGCAGATGGATCGATACGATCATTTCGCGTCTCTTTGATATTATGCTTGCCTTTCCGAGTATTCTTTTGGCAATCGCTGTCGTTGCCATCTTGGGGCCATCTTTGCAAAACGCCTTGATTGCCATTGCGATTATTAACATTCCGACATTTGGACGGTTAGTACGCGCCCGTGTATTGAGCTTAAAGGAAGAGGAATTCGTCATGGCCGCACGGGCAATCGGAATGAAAAATTCCCGGATTATCATGCAGCATATTTTGCCGAACAGCCTCGCACCAATCATTGTGACCGGGACGATGGGGATCGCAACAGCAATTATTGAAGCAGCTGCACTTGGCTTTCTCGGACTGGGAGCACAAGCACCAGAACCAGAATGGGGAAAAATGCTCGCTGATTCACGTCAGTACATTCAGAAAGCACCATGGACCGTTATTTTTCCAGGGCTCTCTATTATGCTGACAGTTCTCGGCTTTAACTTAATTGGGGACGGCTTGCGTGATGCACTCGACCCGCGGATGAAGAGCTAGTCCAATCACAAAAAGACAGAAGGGAATGGAGATACCATCCTTCTGTCTTTTCTTATTTACCCTTCTTCCATGAAGGTGCGGCACAACTGATTGAGTGCAGGTGCAGCTTTCGTAATGACTTGATGCTTTACGTTTGGGATTATTTCAAGTCTTGCCTTTGGCAATTTCATTGTCAGCATTTGCGCATAATGATGAATACGTTTATCTTGTCCGCCATAGGCAAGTAAAATCGGAAGCTGGATGTTGCCCAGGCGCTCTGTACATTGATAGCGGTGTCCGGCAGTATAAAGGTATTTTAAGCTGGTGGGATCTGTTTTGGAGGCGTGCGCCGTCCATTTTTCCCGCATTTCTGGGCTATTGACATGTGAGGAGGCAATGGAACGGGCAAGAAGAGGGACTCCGTGAAGCATCGACAACGCTCGTGCCATCCAAAATCGTCCATGCAAATACAGGTCATTCACTTCGGAAAAACCGCTCACGAGTATACCGCCTCGCGCATGATCAGGATAACGAAGGCAATATTCAAGGGCGATAGAAGCACCTTGGGAGTACCCCAAAATAAAGGGACGCTCAATGCCGAGAGACGGGATCAGCTTATGGAGTCGTTCTGCCAATTCCCCAATAGAATAGGGCTTCTCCATGGGCGAACTGTCACCATGTCCGGGCAAATCAGGGACAATGAGCTGATAAGTATCTGCGAGTGTTTGCTGATAAACAAAATTGATAGAGCCGATGCATGGCGCATGGATACACAATAACGGCTGGCCTTTCCCCGATATGTGAAAAGCAAACTGCTTGCCATCCTGATGGACGAGTATTTGTTCCATTTTCGTTTTCACCCCACCCTTAGGTTGTCCGATCCGAAGTAGATTTTGCAATTGAACTCTTCTTTTTTTGATGGGGAAGTGGTATTCTCGCAATAGAATAATTGGTGAAAGCAGGGTGAAGAAGTTGTTTCAAGAGCGCATTTCGAAGCTCCACACGTTTTTGACAGAGCAAGAGCTGAACGCGGTGTTGATTACCTCTCCCAAGCACGTCTACTATTTGACCGGATTTTTTACTGACCCGCATGAACGTTTTATGGGTCTTGTTATTCCTGCTGAAGGAAAGCCTTCTTTAATTGTACCTGCTCTTGATCGTGAGGCAGCAGCAGAGGCTTCGTTCGTTCAAGATATCCATACACATACGGATATCCAAAACCCGTATGAAATCCTCAAGCAAGTGTTGCCAGCGAACTTGGCGAAGCTCGGCATTGAAAAAAGTCATATGACTGTCGAGCGCTATGAAGCACTTGGACAAGTTGTTCTGGCGTCGAGCTATGTGGACGTGGAAGAGCCACTGCGTGAAATGCGTTTGATCAAATCTCCGGATGAAGTGGATCGTCTGAAGCATGCTGTTCAGTTGGTCGAAGATTCCTTGCGGGAGACCCTGAAAAAAGTCAAGACAGGCATGACCGAGACAGAAATCGTAGCTGAGCTGGAATTCCAGATGAAGCGCTTGGGCGCAGAAGGTCCATCCTTTACGTCCATGGTATTGGCAGGGGAGAAGTCCGCTTTGCCACATGGGAAGCCAGGAACGCGCCAGGTGCAAGAAGGCGACTTGCTTTTGTTTGATATCGGGGTAGCTGCGAACGGATATGTATCCGATATTACTCGTACCTTTGCTGTTGGCGAGATCAGTGCCCAGCTACAAGAAATTTACGAGACAGTTTTGGCTGCCAACGAAGCGGCAATTGCTGAGATTCGTCCGGGTGTGACCTTTGCGCATTTGGATAAAACCGCTCGCGATGTTATCACCGCAAAAGGCTACGGAGAATACTTCATGCACCGCCTTGGGCATGGACTAGGGATGGATGTACATGAATATCCGTCTGTTCACAGCCAGAACCAAGAAGTGCTTCGTCCAGGAATGGTCTTTACCATCGAGCCGGGCATCTATTTGCCAGGAGTAGGCGGCGTGCGAATTGAAGACGATGTCTTGGTTACGGAAACAGGCGTTGAAATACTCACGCAGTTCCCGAAAAAACTAACTTCTATCAACCAATGAAGAAGTTGGAAAAATTGAATACGTATCGAATGGTGCTGGATGGCATATGCCGTCAGCTTAAAAGGGAAGTCCGGTGAGAAACCGGCGCGGTCCCGCCACTGTAACGAGGAGCGCCTAGCGAATAGCCACTGTTTTTTGCGAGACAAAAAATGGGAAGGTAGCTGGGTGTGTTGATCCGTAAGCCAGGAGACCTGCCATGCGATCATTTACAATCGACCCACGAGGATGGGGCAGATGTGGAAACAGTCTATGAAAGGGCGCCTTTGCGCCTGTTATGGCTATATCTACGTTTGTCATGCACCTCCCGATTGAAATGGGGGGTGCTTTTTTGTGGGAACATTTGGTCTCATTTCATAATTTACATACAGAAAAGGGGATTACAGATGGTGAAGGCAAACAAAACAAAAACAGTGATGAAAGGACTAGGACTAGGCATCATGACGGCCGTCATGCTTATGGTTTCGGCATGTGGCTCCACTACGACAACACAAGCTCCAGCCAAAACAGAACAAGCGGCTGCTCCTGCAGCAGAGAGCAAGCCTGTAACATTAACCAATAATGGTATCGAAATGACCTATCCAAAAGCACCTGAGCGTGCCGTGACATTGAACCAACACGTAACCGAAATCATGCTGGCATTGGGCCTGGCTGATAAAATGGTCGGAACCGCTTACCTAGACGATAAAATCCTTCCAGAGTTAAAACTAGAATACGACAAGATTCCGGTACTGTCTGACAAGTATCCTACGAAAGAAGTGCTGCTGGCAGCGAACCCAGACTTCGTGTACGCCGGATGGAAAAGCGGATTCGGCGAAAAGGGCGTAGGATCGATGCAGGATTTGGAAAAGGTCGGCATCAAATCGTACCTGCAAGAATCGTCTAGCAAGCCTGGTCCAACGATCGACGATGTGTTCGCGGATATTACGAACATCGGACGCATTTTCCGTGTGGAGGACAAAGCCAATGATTTGATCCATAAAATGAAGAGTGAAATGGATCAAACGATTAGCAAAATCGGCAAGGTGGACGAGCCACTTAAAGTGTTCGTGTACGACAACGGGGAAGATAAGCCATTCACAGCAGCCAACAATTACATGACGTCCTTAATCAAGACGGCTGGCGGCAAGAACATTTTTGACGATATTCAAAAGGGGTGGGCAGAGGTCAGTTGGGAACAAGTAGTGAGTCGCAATCCGGACGTGATTATTGTCATAGACTACGGGGACAGAACTGTTGAGCAAAAACGCAATTTCCTTTTGACCAAAAAAGAACTGGCAGATATTCCAGCGATTAAAAATCAACGACTGGTTGTATTGCCGTTGTCTGCGGCTTCTGAAGGCGTTCGAGCACCGATTGCTCTGAAAATTTTGGCGGAAGGACTCTACCCGGATAAATTCAAATAGAGTACGCCCCTTTTAAGGGAGGGAATAGCACTGCAACAGATCAAGTTACCTTCTATCATCATTACTTTATTGGTTGGACTCTTCCTCTCGATTACGTTCGCAGTTACGCTGGGATCGGTGGAGATTAAACCGACTACGGTATGGAAAATCGCCTTATCAAAAATTCCGATGTTGACCCAATGGATTGAGGTGGACTGGTCCAAAGGGGAGCAAACAATTATTTGGGATATTCGCTTTCCGCGTGTACTCTTGGGGGCGATCGTCGGCGCAGGTCTGTCTGTCGTGGGAGTAGCGATCCAATCGTTAGTTCGCAACTCCCTGGCGGACCCGTATGTGTTAGGCGTATCTTCAGGTGCTTCCGTTGGAGCTACTTCGGTAATTATTTTCGGAGCATTCAGCATGTACGGGCAGTATGCGTTAACCTTTGGCGCTTTTACAGGCTCCCTCGTGTCCATCATTCTCATTTTTACACTATCCCGTATTGGAGGACAAAACTCGACGGTACGCCTGCTCATGGCTGGAATTGCGATATCTGCGATCTTGTCGGCCATTACCAGTCTCCTTGTGTTTTCAGCGCCGAATGAGCATGGAATTGGGACGGTGCTGTTTTGGTTAAGTGGCAGTCTGGCTGGCGGCAAATGGGAGTACCTGACGATTCCTACATTGATTGTCGTCATCTGTCTCATCGTCTTAATGGCCCAATACCGCTCGCTCAATGCGATGCTGATGGGCGAGGAGTCAGCGGGGACACTGGGGGTTAATACGGTACAATTCCGCAAGCTTCTCCTGGTGATCACGGCACTACTCACCGGGGTGATCGTGTCCATCGCGGGATCAATCGGTTTTGTCGGATTAATGATGCCCCATATTGTCCGTGTGATGGTCGGATCAGATCACAGACGTGTCCTGCCTGTCAGCGCTTTGTTTGGCGCGATATTTCTCATCTGGGTTGATGTAGTCGCCAGGCTCGCATTTGCACCGGAAGAGCTGCCGATCGGTATTTTGACAGCGCTGTGTGGTGGTCCATTCTTTATCTGGTTGATGTTGCGGAGTTCTTATTCCTTTGGAGGTAGCGGACGATGAATTTGCAGGTTGAGAATATATCGGTCGAACTGGAGAAAAAGGGAATCCTGCGCAACGTCAGTCTGGAGGTACGCTCCGGAGAATTCGTGGGACTGATCGGGCCGAATGGCAGTGGGAAGTCCACATTGCTAAAAAGTATTTATCGGGTACTGAAGCCGCGTTCGGGATGGATCTCACTGGATGGCGACGACGTATACAAGCTAACCTCGCGTCAAAACGCTCAGCGAATGGCGGCAGTACGGCAGGAGTCCTCTGTTGAATTTGATTTTTCGGTAACCGAAATCGTGAATATGGGGCGTGCTCCGCATAAACGACTATTTCAGTCTGATAACGCAGAAGACCATCAAATTTGTGAAGAAGCACTACAGCGTGTAGGGATGCATACATATGCCGATCGCAGCTTTTTCAGTTTATCGGGTGGGGAGAAGCAGCGGGTGTTAATTGCCAGAGCTTTGGTGCAGCAAGCCCAGTTCCTTGTCCTTGACGAACCGACGAACCATTTGGATGTTCGATACCAGTTGCAGGTGATGGATCTGGTCAAAAATCTCGGGATTACGGTGTTGTCCTCGTTGCATGATCTCAATATTGCAGCGATGTACTGTGATCGTCTGTACGTGATCTGTGACGGGGAAATCGTTACATCAGGGACGCCAGAGGAGGTCTTGACACCCACTCTGATCCGGGATGTTTTCGGAGTAGAGACAGAAGTGACGACCCATCCTATTACTGGAAAAAATCATGTATATTTCTACTCGGAAGCGATCCGTGTGAAGCCATCTATCAAGAAGGTAATAAGTGGAGCCAACTGACAGGGGGCAAGTTGAGTTTTTTTGACTTTCATTAAGGGGGGATGCCTAGTTGGCGTCCTTTTTTGTTAAGCCGACGGCAGTAAAAGCGGAAGAGAACTTCGCTCCAACTGTCGGGATTTGACCAGTTAGATGAAAAGGTTCTCTTATTGATCAAAGGAGCCGTGCAATACGTCGCGAATTTGTTGGTAAGAAAAATCCATAGAACAAGATGGGAGATGACCCGTATGACGGAAGTAACGAGAGAACAGGCGCGCAAATTTCATGACGGTGTTCACGTTCTGGATGGGCATTTTGATCTGCTGATGGATGTGGAGATTCAGCGTGGATACGGTCGAACCAAAATGATCGAGACGGAGTATTTGCCACGGTTTCAGCAGGGGGGCGTGCATTCCCTCGTGGCAGCCGTGTTCGTCGAGGATGCTTTTGTACCGGAGATGAGTCTGCGCAAGGCGCTCAGCCAGATCAGCGCTATGCATGCAGAGGCGGCAGAGTCACCCGCGCACATCGTCCTCGCCAAAAATCTGGATGATTTGCAACGGGCAAGAGCGGAGCAAAAAGTATCGTTTATTCTGTCGTTGGAAGGGGCAGAGCCGCTGCATAACGATTTGAGTCTCTTGCGTGTCTTTTATGAGCTCGGAGTACGGATGATGGGGCTGGTTTGGAGTCGGCGCAATTTCGTTGGGGACGGTAGCTTTTTTGCACCGGTGCGCGAAGGGAAAAAAGGCGGCATTACCGACTTCGGTGTGCGTCTTATCGAAGAAGCGGAAAAGCTGGGCATCGTCATCGATGTGAGCCATTTGAATGACGAAGGGTTCTGGGACGTGATGGAAATCGCTGAAAAGCCAGTGATTGCTTCTCATTCCAATAGCCGAACAGTCGTACCGACGATGCGTAATTTGACAGATGAGCAGATCAAAGCGATTGCGGAAAAGGACGGAATTGTCGGGTTGAATGCGTTTAGCATGTTCACAGCGGCTAACAGCACTGACGCAACTATTGAGAGACTGATAGATCATGTTGACTATATGAAAAAGCTTGTCGGAGCAAGCCACATTGGTATAGGCCTAGACCTGTGCGATGATTTGACGAAATATTTGCCCTTGGACAAGATTGCCAAAACCGAAGAAATGCCATTTGACGTAGTAAAAGGTCATGCGTCTCTTCCTGAAATTACGCGTGAACTGATGAAGCGTAGGTACACGGATACAGAAATCGAAGGAATCTTGGGTGGCAATTTCCTCAGAGTGTATCAGCAAGTGTGGAAGTAGATCAGATAACAGGAGGAATGCCGGATGGCACAGACTGGTCTTACACTAGTTTCTTTTGGCTATTATCAATCTGGTATCAAGGTAGCTGATATACGTTTTGAGGATGGGGAAGTTTGGCATCGAAGCTCAGGGTGGGATGAGGGTGGTGCGGCTGAAGGTCTATTTGCACAACTGATTGATGGGGAAGCAGCCTACGAGTTGCCTCTCCTCATCCTGGCACAAAAGCTGCTGGAATGGGAGCGAATCGACTGGGAGAGCGAACAAGTCGTATTTTTGGAAAACGGAGGGCACTACAAACGACATCTATCCATCGAAGGAACGGGTCCCGCAGGGCAAAAGCAAGCGTGGATCTGGGCAGTACGCGAAACGGCGCAGCCAATTGACCTGATCATTTGTGAAAACGAAGTCATCGCATTTGTGCTGACAGGTCGCGGTGATAGTGTCGTATTGGCGAAAACAGGGTGGGAGAATTTGACGCCACTTACCATGTGGCAGGACCCTCTGCTGTCTGAAGTTAACTACGGTGTACATCATTTGGGTAGGCATGATGTAGAGATGAGGGATGGCATTCGTTTGGCGACCGAGGTTTGGTTGCCTGCGGGCTTGGCGGAAGGACAGCGAGTTCCAACGATCTTCATGCGCACTCCCTATGGACGGATGGATGGCGTTTTTCGCCGTTTACCCTTTGTAGCACGCGGATATGCGCTGGTTGTTCAGGATACACGCGGACGAGAGGATTCCGAGGGAGAGTGGGTTCCACTCGTTCACGAGCGCAATGATGGAGACGACAGCCTCAACTGGATCGCGAGTCAGGGGTGGTCGGATGGCAGCATCGGGATGCTCGGAGGATCGTATGTGGGGTATGTGCAATGGGCTGCGGCTGCAAGCGGAAATCCACATTTGAAGGCGATTTTCAGCTACGTGACAGTAGGAACACCTTATGTGGACATCCCGCGCAAAGGGGGAACGATTCTTGGTGGTCTGTCATGGATTTTCATGATGGCAGAGAAACGGCGAAATGTTGCAGCTCTTTCCCGGGATGACTGGAGGGAGGTCATCAAGGTGCGTCCGATCAAGGAAATCCCGCAAAAAGTGCTAGGGAAAGAAATCCCGTTTTGGACAAAATGGATGGAGCATCCGGACGGAGACGATTTCTGGGCCATGTCAGACTGGAAACGGCATGCGGATCAGGTGAAGGTGCCTGCTTTCCTCGTATCAGGTTGGTATGACGACAACGGGATGGGGACGAGCGAATCGTGGGAGGTTGTCTCACGAAATGTACCAGAGCACGCTAGACTCATCTTGGGGCCGTGGTATCACAAGGCGAATACGACGCGAGAAATCCATCATGTGCCCTTCGGAAACAACGCCATCCGTTACGATCTGGACGTGACACAGCTCCGCTGGTTTGACCGCTATTTAAAAGGAGTGGAAAATGGCGTCGATCAAGAGCCGCGTGTCGAGTACTACATGGTGGGAGAAAACGAATGGAAGACCTCGCAGACTTGGCCGCCAGCGGAGATGACACTGACGAATCTGTATCTGAGTAGTGGGGGAAACGCCAATACGAGCGCCGGAGATGGAACACTGACCCTGTCCATCCCAGATGAACAGGCGGTCGATACGTACAGCTATGATCCGCTAGATGCAGCACCGTATCTGCTGGATTTGTCCGAGAATGAAAACAGCGTACCGGAAAACTATCGTGATGTGGAAAAACGCTCAGATGTCCTTGTCTACACATCGGAGCCATTGGAAGAGGAGGTCGTCATCGCGGGAGAAATCTCGGCCGTTATCTATGCATCCAGCTCAGCGCGGGATACAGATTGGCTGGTGCGGCTGTGTGATGTAGATGAGGAAGGCAATTCGATTCGTTTATCGGACGGGATTATATGCGCGCGCTACCGTCACTCGTTTACAGAGCCCGAGCTACTTGTTCCAGGACAAATCGAATGCTATGAAATTCGAATGACCAAGATCGCCAACGTCTTCCAGAGGGGTCACCGCATTCGCGTCTCGGTTACTTCTGGTGCTGAGAACTTCTCGTTCCCGAATCCGAATACAGGCAATGATCTGGCAACGGAAACCGAGACGGTCATCGCCTCGCAACGTGTCTATCATGACAGCCAGTATCCGAGTCATATCAAGCTCCCTCTCTTACGGTCTGGGGGAAGTAAGGAATCTTCAGGAGGTAATTAAAGCATTATGACTATTTACAGTTGCAGAAAATGCAAGTTCCGTTACGACGAGTGGCTAGGTGATACGAAAAATGGCGTCCCGCCTGGAGTGCCTTTTCCTCATTTAGCAGGTTCTGTGTGTACGGAATGTGAGATGAATGAGGAAGGACGGCACTTACCGCTTCCTGAAACGAAGTACACGAACGTAGAAGCTACGTATTACGATCAGTTTGCCGGAAAGGCTAGCATCGCTTTTTATCGAAACTGGTTGCTGCGAGAAGCGGAGCAATCACCGGTTTCTGTGCTGGAGATGGGTGTTGGAACAGGGAGAATTGCCATTGAGCTGGCACGGAATGACTTGCCCGTCTGCGGGGTCGATTGGAGCCCAGATATGCTGGAGCTGGCCACCAAAAAGAAACGGCGCATATTAAAAGGGAAAGAAGAACTGCTGGAGCTGGTAGAACAGAATATGTGGGAGCTGGAGCTAGGTCAGCAATTTACGCATGTGCTTCTTCCAGAAGGGATATTTCAGCAGGCCACCTGTAGAGACAAGCAACGTCAATTGCTTTCGATCATCCACGATTACATAACGGAGGACGGAACAGTGGCAATTGACTTACTGTTGCCGCCAGTAAAAAATCAATGGGCAACGATGCAACGCAAATTCGTTTTCCCGGATCGCATGGTGTATCAAAAGGTGGAGGGGGAAACCTCACTCTTGGATCAAAAGTTCCGCTACACGCTTACTTATGAGACTTTTCTTGATCAGATTGAGCAGCCGAGGTATCGCGTAGAACGCGAGATGGCATTGCTTTTGCCTACAGAGCTTGAGCTGTTATTGGAAGGATCAGGCTTTCGCGTTATCTATAGCAGAGAGAATGTATTCCACAAGCAAGACTTCGAGCCGAGTCAAGCGGACGAGGGCTATGATATGGATCGTTGGCAGCATGGTGGGTATCCGTTCTCTGAGCCTGTCGGAACACCGGGTGGAGCTACACGCTGGACAATTTTGGCGAAAAAAATTTCTTCCTCGACTTTGTAACAAAACGTCTGCTGCTGCATCTAACCAGTGAATGCGAGTGAAGGAGGTCACGCCCTTGAAAAAATTGCAGCCAACGACAGATGCTGCTTTTGAACAAATCATGAGGGAATATGGGACCCGCGTGCTTCGACTCGTCACTTTTCTGGTCAAAGATCGCAGCTTGGCAGAGGATATTACCCAAGATGTCTTCGTTAAGGTGTATCGGCATCTTCCACGCTTTCGGCAGGAGAGCAGTGTGCATACGTGGTTATATCGAATCGCGGTTAATGAGTGCAAAGGTTATTTGCGTTCTTGGTCGTTCCGCCATATCCTTCCCCGCTCGTGGATGAGACAGGATGGGGAGCTTTCTACAGAGAGTCTTGTGCTCGATCAAGCCGAGAAGGACCAGCTCGTTGCGGAAGTGTTGCAGCTTTCTCCGCTCTATCGTCAAGTGATTGCCCTTCATTACTATGCGG
This sequence comes from Brevibacillus sp. RS1.1, assembly GCF_013284365.1. Lineage (NCBI taxonomy): Bacteria > Bacillati > Bacillota > Bacilli > Caryophanales > Paenibacillaceae > Brevibacillus > Brevibacillus sp. RS1.1. The sequence goes on along the minus strand of NZ_JABSVA010000002.1, from coordinate 63,028 downwards.
ATTTATCCATCGGAGAGGTGGCTGAGGTGCTAGGAGTAACGGAGGGAACAGTCAGAACTCGGTTGCATAGGGCAAGACAGCAACTACGGCAGAGTATGGGAGAGGGGAGGGACTGGGAATGGACGAAAACCGATGGCTCGCGGATTTAAAGGAACGGGCAGATCAGACCATTTTTCGTGATGTACAGTTCACTGCATTGATGGAAGAGCGAGTGCGGCAGCGGGTGAGGTCTGGGACTGGGTGGATGACTAGCTGGAGGAAGTTAGCCTTGCCGGGCGTTGTGCTGACGATGGGCATGCTCTTGTGGTTTGGGCTCCCCATTCAGGAGGAGAGACAATCTGCACAGCATGTGATAATACCTCCACAACAAGAGACACAAATACCTTCCTTGTTGCCAGGTGGCCAAATCGTCGAAGCCGATTTGTGGAAGCTGTCACCTTTTTTATCTTCCACTTACGAAAATCAGTCCTTTTCTTATTTGGGAGAAAAGCCTGTCCGCATCATGACAGATCAGGATGGTTTCTACGAAGGGCAGACGCAGCGAGTGATATGGCTGTTGAATGGGGACTACGCCCAAGAAGTAGAGATAACTGCTTACAACACCGATGGGACCCGTCTGTCATTGGGCAGCTACGAGGCTATGGACCCCTTATACGATGCAGATGGTCATTTTCCATCAGGGATTGTGTTGCCTGAACCGGGGAAATGGAAGCTGGAAGCAAGATCAGGAGGCAAACATTTCGGACAAGTTTTTGTCGAGGTGAAAAAAGGGATAGCACCTGCGAACCGTCAGTTGGTTGGGCCTATCATTCAGCAGTATTTGGAGACGGAAAGCGTCAAGCTGGGGTGGCTGGGAAAATATCGAGAGATAAACGTTGAGCTGCTTGGAGTGGAAGCGCCAGATGCTGCGAAGCGAACCGTATACGCTTGGGTGAAAATAACGGGTAGCCATTCTTCCGCGCTCAGTGCACCGATGGTCTTTCAAATTGTCTACAATGGAAATGCTTATCGGGTTACTGATTTCCAAATGCCCGAGGACGGCAGCAACTACCAGAGCAGCCTGCAAAAACTGTTTCCACCAAAAGTGCTGAAACAAGTTCAAAATCGATCAAAAACAAACTGAGAATGACAAAACGGACCTTTGCCTAAAACAAGGTCCGTTTTTCGCTTTTCATGTCTATCCGTATATTTGAGCACCTATCGCCCAGTACGTTCCGTTACGGCGAGGTAGACTATTCGCATTCGCAACCATCACTGGGGGATGGGAAGCCTGTGTGAAGCCGTTTTGCTCCAAATAAGTGTGAAACGCTACTTGTTCTTCCGGTACGTCTATTCGCACACGTCCGGTATGATGCTGTGTCAGCTTGTACAGGAGGTGTTCAGCCATACCAGCATTCTCTGCGACGATCGGCCCCGCGATAAGATTGACTGGGCCTTGAACGGCGAATCCATATCCGATGACCTTGCCGGAGGGATTCTTGGCTACCAGACAGGTACTTGCTTGTCTCATGCGTATCTCGAGAAAATGAGTGCGACTGCTACCCAGTGCTGTTTTGTCTAATTCAAGCACGCTCGAGAAATTGTCCAACTCCATTGGTGCAATTTCAAATTCGTCATTCGCTTCGTTTTGCGGAGGTGCTTCAGGCACAAAGCGTTCAGCTATAAACTTTCGAATACGATCCACCGTCTGGAACCCGAGATTTTTGTACAATGGCTCTCCTTCTGGAGTCGCAATGAGCATGATCGATGTATCCGTAGAAACAGATGCCATGCACGCCTTCATGAGCTGGCGACCATACCCTTTGCCTTGCGACGAGGGATGGACAATCACCATACCGATGCTCGCAAGCTTGTCATCGTACGGAATGATAGCCGCGCATGAAAGTAGGGTGCCATTCGCGTCTTTGTGACCGAATGCGGTTCCGATAGACAGAATTGTGCGAATTTCCGGTTCGTCGTAATCCCAGCCTACTGAATCAGATAAGGCAATCAGTCCGGGAATATCCGCTATCGTTAAGGAATGCAAGCAAAAGTCAACGCTGTTCACTTTGATCATTCTCCGTTTCCTTCTTTGTGTTCACGGCGATATCGCTGAAGAGATCGTTCAATGCTGCCGCCACTTTTGGGCGTGGGACAGAGAGGTGACTGCCTCGCATACCTTTTGCATCGTACATTCATCCAAGTCTGTCCAATCTACGAAATGCTGCTTCGGAAGAATGAGTACATGACCTTCCGAAAAAGGATCGATATCCAATAGGCACGCCACCCATTCGTTTTCAAAGACGATATGCGATTCTACGATTCTATGGGCCAACCGACAGCCCAAACAGTCGGCTTGCTGTGCATTCATGCCTAGCCACCTCCATACTATTTACCACTTTAGCACAGGGAAAGTTTGGATACGAGAAAAAGGAGGCAAATGCCTGATTCTCTTTGGTTGCTCTTTATATCATCGGTTTGTTATAATTACTGTTAGTGTATTTTTTGCGAGGCGCAATCTGAACGTTTGAATGGATTCGCGTGGGAGGGAACGAACAACACATGGATCGTCGTGAAAGACAAAAAAGGATACGAAATTTTTCCATCATCGCCCACATTGACCATGGAAAGTCGACGCTGGCAGACCGCATTTTGGAGCTGACCGGTGCTTTGACTGCACGTGAGATGGAAGCCCAGTTTCTTGACACGATGGAGCTGGAAAAAGAGCGCGGGATTACGATTAAGCTCAATGCCGTGCGTTTGAACTATAAAGCAGATGACGGTGAGGAGTACATTCTCCACCTGATTGACACCCCTGGACACGTCGACTTTACGTATGAAGTATCCCGCAGTTTGGCTGCCTGTGAAGGAGCTATCCTCGTCGTGGATGCGGCACAAGGGATCGAAGCCCAGACATTGGCTAACGTGTATTTAGCGTTGGACAGCAACCTGGAGATCATCCCGGTCATCAACAAAATCGACCTGCCGAGCGCAGAGCCTGAGCGCGTGAAGCAAGAGGTTGAAGACGTGATCGGTCTGGATGCCAGCGATGCGGTTCTGACTTCTGCCAAAGCAGGTATCGGGATTAAAGACGTACTGGAAGCCGTTGTGCAAAAAGTACCTGCTCCAGAGGGAGACCCGGATGCACCTCTCCAGGCTTTGATTTTCGACTCCTATTTTGATGCGTATCGTGGCGTTATTGCCTCCATCCGTGTCATTAACGGAACCTTGAAAAAGGGTATGAAAATCAAAATGATGGCGACAGGCAAGTCGTTCGAAGTAACCGAAATCGGTACATCGACACCACGCCAAACACAAGTAGAAGAATTAACGGTTGGAGATGTAGGCTACGTAGCTGCTTCCATTAAAACTGTGGGAGACACCAGTGTGGGGGATACCATTACAGATGCGAATCGCCCTGCAGCTGAACCGCTACCTGGTTACCGCAAGATCAACCCAATGGTTTTCTGCGGCTTGTACCCAATCGAAACGAATGAGTACAACGATCTGCGCGATGCATTGGAAAAGCTCCAGCTAAACGATGCGTCCCTGCAGTTTGAGCCGGAGACTTCCCAAGCACTTGGCTTTGGTTTCCGTTGTGGTTTCTTGGGACTTCTGCACATGGAGATCATCCAGGAGCGGATCGAACGGGAATTCAACATTAATTTGATTACGACCGCGCCGAGCGTTATTTATCGCATTACCAAAACGAACGGCGAAGTATTCGAAATCGACAACCCGTCCAAAATGCCGGAAGCACAAAAGATCGAAATGGTCGAGGAGCCTTACGTTACGGCTACAGTCATGGTGCCGAAAGAATACGTTGGTGATGTTATGCAGCTGTGCCAAGGTAAACGAGGTGAGTTTCTTGACATGCAGTACCTGGGTGAGAACCGCGTGCAGCTGAAGTACGACATGCCATTGTCCGAGATCGTCTATGATTTCTTTGACATGCTGAAGTCCGGAACAAAAGGATATGCATCCTTTGACTACGAGCTGGGTGGCTACAAAGCTTCTAAGTTGGTGAAAATGGATATTCTCCTCAACAGCGAAGTGGTGGATGCTCTGTCGTTTATCGTACACAAAGATACGGCCTATGCTCGCGGTAAAGTCATTTGCGAAAAGCTGAAGGAATTGATTCCACGTCAGCAATTCGAGGTGCCGATTCAAGCAACCATCGGACACAAGGTTGTCGCTCGTGAAACGATCAGTGCGTTGCGTAAAAACGTTCTTGCTAAATGTTACGGCGGGGACATCTCGCGTAAGCGTAAACTGCTCGAAAAGCAAAAAGAAGGAAAGAAGCGCATGAAGTCTGTTGGTTCCGTAGAGGTACCACAAGAAGCATTTATGGCTGTATTGCGCATGGATGATAAGAAGTAGCAGCTCTCCCCCCACCAAAAAGCCACCAATGGGCGAAATGGTGGGGGATTTATTTTTTTTCATACATAAGTTACTCGAAGGTTAACGGTATGAAATGAGATGTAGAATGCGACGACATAGGCAGGATTTTTAAATCTGCTTCTGTCGTCTTTCTTTTTGGCACATTCCGTTCTGATGACATGAAAACTCGACCCTGTGGAGGATCGAGTGGTCACCAAGGATGTGGTGGTTGGGGATGATTGGTTACAGGTGGTATCGCTGATGGATGTGGATTGGTTGGGGGGAGTGGTACAGGAGTTGGTGGATGAGGATCGAGGCTGTGTGGTGGCCAAGGAGTTGGTGGATGAGGGACTTCATTCGATGGCGGGAATTCTGGATTCGGTAAGTTACAATCTGGTGGACAGTTAGAATTAAGTTGGGAATCATTATTGGTTGGTGACAATCAGAACTACCTCCTTTACTTGTTTGTAGTATCAAGTATTTGAAAGGACATTATGCAAATGGATGAGGGTCGCAAGTAATAGCAAGGGGTACCGCCAACAATATGGAGGTACCCCGAAGTGGGTTCTATTTGACAAGTTCGTTCTGCGCTTGATAACTTTCGATTACATTTTGATAGCCGGGAAGGTGACCAGCTAGTAAAGCACCAAAACCTTCGACGTCGTTGCGCCAATCCCGTTGTAGCTCACACGCTACACTAAACCAGTTCATAAGCTGCGCGCCAGCATGTGCCATGCGCATTAATGAGGCTTCCGCTACCTGTTTGCTGAAAGTGCCAGAAGCGTCGGTGACGACAAATGCTTCATACCCTGCATGAAGAGCGGAAAGTGCGGGGAAGCTTACGCAGACATCGGTAACCACACCAGCAATGATAAGTTGCTTCTTGCCAGTTGCCTGGATCGCTTTTACAAAATCCTCATTATCCCACGCATTGATCTGTCCTGGACGAGCAATCTTAGGCGCGTCTGGAAAGAGTTCGACGAGTTCCCTGATCAATGGACCGTTTGGACCACTCTCGAAGCTCGTGGTAAGAATGACAGGCAAATTGAAAAATTTCGCGGTCTTTGCTAAAGCCAGAACATTGTTCTTGAATTCATCAACCCCGTAATCACGCACAAGTCCAGAGATAAGGCCGGTTTGATGATCAATCAGAAGAACAGCAGCATCATTTTTAGAAATACGGGAATAGAGATCAGTCATTTAAGAATCCTCCTCAAAAACAAGTAACAACTCTAACATGTCTATTCGAATTGAAACGTTTCATTCACGAATTTGAACAAACTGCTTAAAAAGATAGATTTTGTTTTATTCCTGCGCTTCCCTATCATGTTTGACTCGATATAGAAAAATACACTATGATAATCAAGCTGTTACAAATGCTTGCTGTATCAATGTTTGCAGTCGATTCTCTCATTTACTGTGTTACAATAAAATAACGAGGTCGATCAAAGGCGTATATGGCTGTTTTACGCATGGATGATAAGAAGTAGGCCTGACCTTGTGTCAGGTCTTTTCTATTAAAGAGGTTGTCAAAAAGTCGTCTTTAGAACAACCCAATTTTAAAAGGAGGGAAAGGGACATGATGCCACAATCGGTTTACATTCACATTCCCTTTTGTACGAATAAATGTTACTACTGTGACTTCAACTCATTTGTGACGAACAATCCGCAGCTCATTTGGGATTACTTAGACGCATTGAAAAGCGAAATGGAGATCACCTTTAGCCAGCAGCCGATCGAGCAGGTGAAAACGATTTTTGTCGGCGGAGGGACGCCAACGTTTCTGGATCATGCTCAAATGCGCGCGTTCTTGGAAATGGTACAAAAGCAATTGGGCAAGTACTGGACGGATGATATCGAGTTCTCGATGGAAGCGAATCCGGGAACGACAGACGTGGAAAAGCTGCGGATCATGCGTGAGCTGGGTGTCAATCGGCTGAGCTTTGGTGTACAGTCCTTTGACGACGCGCTCTTAAAACGACTGGGACGAATCCACGATCAGGAAGCCGTGTACCGCAGTATCGATAATGCGAAAAAAGTAGGCTTCGACAACTTCAGCATCGACCTGATGTTTGGATTGCCGGATCAGACACTCGACATTTTCCGTCAGACATTGGACAAGGCATTTGGGCTAGGTACCACTCATTTCTCCGCGTACAGTCTCAAGGTGGAGGAGAACACGCTGTTCCACACGCTTTACCAAAAGGATCAGCTGCCACTGCCATCTGAAGAGACGGAGCTTGAGATGTACATGGTATTAATAGAAGAGATGGAGCGGCATGGGTACAAGCAGTATGAAATCAGCAATTTTGCAAAACCGGGCTTTGAGAGCAAACATAATAAAACCTATTGGCTCAATCGTGAATACTATGGGTTGGGTGCAGGTGCCCACGGTTATGTGTGCGGCCACCGACACGTGAATGCTGGCCCACTTGCGATTTACTTGCAGAAGTGCAAGGAAGGGCTGCCGCGTGTAGAACAATTCGAGGTACCGCGCGAGGATGCCATGGAGGAACAAATGATTTTGGGACTTCGTTTGAGAGAAGGAGTTGACCTTTCGGCGTTTGCGTCCCGTTTTGGTGCAACTGTTCATGATGTTTTTGGGACAATAATAGAAGAAGAGGTAGCCAAAGGGATGCTGGAAGAAAAGGGCGGCTTTTTGAAGCTGACGAAACAGGGGCTTCCGCTAGGAAATGAGGTATTTGCACGCTTTCTTCGTTAAGGAAAAAGTAAAACTCGCGAAAAATGAGATTTTTTGTCTATAGAACTAGCTCAAGTTCGTTGACAAATCCTTCTACTATTGATACCTTAGTATATAGATTTAGCACTCGATAAGCATGAGTGCTAACAATCCAACAGGAGGCGAGCGACATCCATGTTATCAGACCGTCAACAAATGATTTTAAATGCGATTGTCGATAATTACATTCATTCTGCCGAACCTGTTGGCTCCCGAACCATTTCCAAACGGGACGACATCGGATTCTCTTCGGCAACGATACGCAACGAGATGTCTGACTTGGAGGAGCTGGGATACTTAGAACAGCCCCACACATCGGCGGGACGTGTTCCTTCTACAAAAGGATACCGCTTCTACGTCGATAACCTGATTCAGCCTCATCTTTTGGAGGAAACGGAGTTGGGTAAACTAAAACAGTTGTTTGCCGAACGTATTCTCCACGCAGAACAAGTGGTAGAGTACACTGCCCAAATTCTCTCTCAGCTGACAAACTACACGGCGATTGTCTTGGGACCAGAGATTTTTGAGCATCGGTTAAAACATATTCAAATCGTTCCTCTCAATGCTGAACAGGCTGTCGCGATTGTGGTGACACATACCGGGCGAGTGGAGAACAAGCTGATCGATCTTCCAGAAGGCATAGGAGCCGGGGAAATCGAGAAACTCGTCAATCTGTTGAATGCAAAGCTGACCGACGTGCCACTATGGCAGCTTCGGCAACGTCTTTATCAAGAGATTTCCGGTGAAATGCAACGTCACACGGAGCAGTATGAAGAAATTCTTCAGCTCCTCAACAACTCGCTGACACAAGAAGAAGAACGAGTATACTTACGCGGTGCGACCAAGATCATGAACCAGCCGGAATTCCGAGATGTAGATAAAGTCAAGGATATTCTCGAGCTATTAGAGCAGCACGATCAATTAATGAATGTGATCGGCATGCAGGGTGATGGTCTCACGGTACGCATCGGACAGGAAAACCAGCTAGACGCGATTAAGCAATGCAGTATTATTACCACTTCTTATTCGCTTGGAGGCAAGCCAGTTGGAATGGTGGGGATACTTGGGCCGACGCGAATGGAATACGGCAAGGTCATTACTGTACTCAATCATTTGGCGGAAGGCCTATCGCGCATGCTGACTTCGCAGTTTGAGAAATAAATGGAGTGAATGGCAACACAGTCTTTTGACTGGAAAAGCCGCCAGGAGGTAGTGACGTTGAGCGAGGAAAAAGTAACGCAAGACCCGACTCTCGAGGAAGAACAAGTAGCAAAGGATGCAGACCAAGCAGAAGCAACTGAGATGAACTGGGAGCAAGAGGCTGCTCACTGGAAGGCTCAGGCTGAGGATCACCAAAACCGCATGCTGCGTGCCATGGCTGACATGGATAACCTTCGCCGCCGTGTTCGCAAAGAGCAGGAAGATCTGGCTAAGTACGCTTCACTGAAAATCGTGGAAGAGCTTCTGCCAGTCCTCGATAACTTCGAGCGAGCACTCGCCGCTGACAAGGAATCCATGACAGTAGAATCCCTTTTGGAGGGTGTCAACATGGTATACCGTCAGATGGTCCAAGTTTTCGATAAAGAAGGCTTGGCTGCAATCGAGGCACAAGGAAAACCATTTGACCCACACATCCACCAGGCGGTTATGCAAACACAAAACCCTGAGTTTGAATCAGGCGTTGTGGTAGCCGAGCTGCAAAAAGGATATATGTTCAAAGACCGCGTCGTTCGTCCGGCGATGGTTCAAGTGAACGAGTAATCTCAAAAAACGAAAATTCACTAGACGTATAGTGTTAGGAGGACATTTTGTATGAGTCGCGTAATCGGAATTGACTTGGGAACAACCAACTCTTGTGTAGCAGTAATGGAAGGCGGCGAGCCAGTCGTTATTGCCAATGCGGAAGGTAACCGCACCACACCATCCGTAGTAGCATTCAAAAACGGCGAGCGCATCGTTGGGGAAGCGGCAAAACGCCAAGCGATCACCAATCCAGACAATACCGTAATCTCCATCAAGCGCCACATGGGTAGCTCCCATAAAGAAACGCTGGAAGGCAACCAGTACACACCTGAGCAAATCTCTGCTATGATCCTGCAAAAGCTGAAAGCAGACGCTGAAGCCTACCTTGGTCAATCTGTGACGCAGGCAGTGATTACGGTTCCAGCTTACTTCAATGACAGCCAACGCCAAGCAACAAAAGATGCTGGTAAAATTGCTGGCTTGGAAGTACTGCGTATCGTGAACGAACCAACCGCAGCTGCACTTGCATACGGTATGGAGAAAACAGAAGATCAAACCGTTCTCGTATTTGACTTGGGCGGCGGTACCTTTGACGTATCCATTCTCGAATTGTCCGATGGCTTCTTCGAAGTAAAAGCAACGTCCGGTGACAACAAACTGGGCGGAGACGACTTCGACGATGTTGTGATGAACTACCTGGTGAGCGAATTCAAAAAAGAGCATGGCATCGACCTGTCCAAGGATCGCATGGCTCAACAACGTTTGAAAGACGCTGCTGAAAAAGCGAAGAAAGACCTCTCCGGCGTATTGACTACGACTATTTCCCTGCCGTTCATTACAGCAGATGCAACAGGTCCAAAGCACTTGGAGATGAACCTGACTCGTGCGAAGTTCGAAGAGTTGTCTGCTGAGCTGGTTGAGCGTACGATGGGCCCAACTCGTCAAGCGCTGAAAGACGCTGGTCTGACTCCAAGCGAACTGGATCGCGTTATCCTGGTTGGTGGTTCTACTCGTATCCCAGCGGTACAAGAAGCAATCAAGAAATTTACAGGAAAAGAACCACATAAAGGTGTGAACCCAGACGAAGTAGTAGCACTGGGCGCGGCTGTTCAAGCGGGCGTACTGACTGGTGACGTGAAAGACGTCGTTCTTCTCGACGTAACTCCACTGTCCCTCGGTATCGAAACACTGGGTGGCGTATTCACCAAGCTGATCGATCGCAACACGACGATCCCAACAAGCAAATCCCAAGTGTTCTCTACAGCTGCGGACAACCAAACATCTGTAGAAATTCACGTTCTCCAAGGGGAGCGTCAAATGGCAGGCGACAACAAATCGCTCGGACGCTTCAACTTGTCCGATATTCCGCCAGCGCCACGCGGCATCCCGCAAATCGAAGTATCCTTCGATATTGACGCGAACGGTATCGTAAACGTACGTGCAAAAGACCTGGGTACAGGGAAAGAGCAACGTATCACGATCACTTCTAACTCTGGTCTGTCCGACGATGATATCGATCGCATGGTAAAAGATGCTGAGTTGAATGCAGAAGCGGACAAACAACGCAAAGAGCAAGTAGAAGTTCGCAACGAAGCAGACCAACTCGTATTCACGACTGAGAAAACACTCAAAGAAGTAGAAGGCAAGATCGACCAAGCTGAAATCGATCGCGCTAACGCTGCGAAAGATAAAGTGAAAGCTGCTTTGGAAGGCAGCAACTTCGAAGAGATCAAGACAGCGAAAGATGAACTGTCCGAGATCATCCAACAAATTTCGGTGAAGCTCTATGAGCAGGCAGCTCAAGCGCAAGCAGCACAAGGCGGCGGCGCTGAAGGTCAAGAGCCGAAGAAAGACAATGTCGTTGATGCTGACTACGAAGTGGTAGACGATAAAAAGTAACACGCTGGAACTGTGAGGGGAGAGATTTCTTCCCTCACTTCCCACGATGTGACCCATGAAAGTCAAAGTCACGGAATGCTGACTTTGACTTTTTTTCAAGTCTGTCACATGCTATGATAACAGTTGACTGTCATGGGAGTGATGTAGGAGATGAAACGTGATTTATACGAGGTTCTGGGCGTAGCCAAGGATGCGGACGCGGATGAAATCAAAAAAGCGTATCGCAAGCTGGCACGTCAGTACCATCCGGATGTAAATAAAGAGGCTGACGCGGAAGAAAAGTTCAAAGAAGTTAAGGATGCGTACGACATCCTGTCCGAGCCACAAAAGCGTGCGCAGTATGACCGTTTTGGTCACCAAGACCCGAATCAGGGCTTCGGTGGCGGAGGGTTTGACGGATCAGGCATGGGCGGCTTCGGAGATATCTTTGACATGTTCTTCGGTGGCAACGGCAGACGTGCGAATCCAAATGCGCCTCGCAAAGGATCTGATCTGCAATTTGGCCTCAGCATTGACTTTATCGACGCGATTTTTGGAAAAGAAACCGACGTGGAAATTCCAAAAGAAGCAGAATGCGATACATGCCTTGGTTCTGGCGCGAAGCCTGGTTCCGGTGTCGATACATGTAAGACTTGTAGTGGTACAGGACAGCAAGAAGTGGTGGCGAATACGCCGTTCGGCCGAATCGTCAACCGCCGTGTTTGCTCGACCTGCGAAGGCAAAGGGAAAGTTGTCAAAGAAAAATGTTCAACTTGCCGTGGAAGTGGACGTGTCAAGGTACGCCGCAAAATTCATCTCAACATCCCAGCAGGTGTGGACGATGGAGCACAATTGCGCGTAACAGGCGAGGGAGAACCGGGTGCAAATGGTGGACCTCCTGGAGATTTATACGTCGTATTGCGCGTGAAGACCCATGAGTTTTTCGAGCGTGAAGGAAATGATATTTACTGTGAGGTTCCGCTTACTTACGCACAGGCAGCACTTGGAGATGAGATCGAAGTGCCGACTGTCGACGGTCGCGTGAAGTTGAAGATCCCGGCAGGTACTCAAACAGAAACATTCTTCCGCTTGCGTGGAAAAGGTGTTCCGCATTTGCGTGGAAACGGCCGCGGTGATCAGCATGTGAAAGTGCGCGTTATTACGCCGACCAAGCTGAGCGATAAACAAAAGGAATTGTTGCGTGAGCTCGCCGAACTGTCTGGAGAAAAGCCAGGACAGCACGGAGGAGAAGACGAAGGCTTTTTCGAAAAAATGAAACGGGCATTCCGCGGCGAGTAATCCGTCGCGGTTTTGTCCGCTTTTTGCCTAAAGTTTCATGTAGCGAAGTCGATTAAATGAAAAGCCCGATTGGGAGCTTATGTGGGGAGTGGTAGATTCGTGAAATGGTCAGAAATCAGTATCCATACTACAGCGGAGGCTACGGAGGCGGTGTCAAGCCTCTTGTATGAATTGGGTGCCAATGGTGTCGTAATTGAAGACCCGGAGGTGCTCTATCGTGAGTGGGATACCCCCTTTGGCGAAATCTACCAGCTTTCTCCTGATGATTTTCCGGCCGAGGGCGTATTCGTTAAAGCATACCTGCCGGTTGACAGCAGCGAGCTGCTAGACGTTGTAGAAGAATTGAAAGAGCAGCTGGCGCAGTTGATCGAGTACGGTTTGGATATCGGCAAGGCATCGATTGCTGTAAACGATGTCCATGAAGATGAATGGGCCCACGCCTGGAAAAAATACTACAAACCGGTTCATGTATCCGATCGCATGACCATCAAGCCAGTATGGGAAGAGTACGTGCCGAAGCATCCAGATGAGATCATTATCGAAATGGACCCAGGTATGGCATTTGGAACAGGTACACATCCAACGACCATTCTTTGTCTGCGTGCACTCGAGAAGTATATGGCAAAAGGCGATCAGGTGTATGATGTTGGGACAGGGACAGCAATTTTGAGTATTGCTGCCATCAAGCTCGGAGCAAAAGATGTGCTGGCGATGGACTTAGATGAAGTCGCTGTGCGCTCTGCACAGGCCAATACCGAACTGAATGGTGTGCATGAGCATATCAACGTGAGACAAAACAACTTGCTTGACGGCATCGAGGAGCAGGTGGAAGTGGTCGTGGCTAACATTTTGGCTGAGGTCATCGTGCGGTTCACTGACGATGTATTCCGCGTGTTGAAGCCAGGAGGGACCTTTATCTCGTCAGGTATTATTGCTGCGCGTGAAGCGGATGTGAAAGCGGCGTTGGCGGCTTCAGGTCTTGAGATCGTGGAAACCATTTTCATCGATGACTGGGTAGCAATTGTAGCAAAAAAACGATAAAATAGTGGGGTTGACGAGATGCAACGATATTTTGTCGAGCCACATTCCTTTACTGAGAATGAGCTAACGATTGTCGGAGACGACGTACACCATATCGTAAATGTAATGCGTGCTCGGGAAGGCGAAGAAATCATCGTTTCTGATGGAGCGGGCAGGTCAGCACGGGCCAAGCTTGTCTATCTTTCTGCCAAGGAAGTACGGGCAGAAGTAATGGAAATGCTTGAAGAAGAGCGAGAACTGCCGATCCGGGTCACAATTGGTCAGGGGCTTCCAAAAGGCGAGAAGCTGGAGTGGATTTTGCAAAAGGGGACGGAACTTGGGGCGTACTCCTTTTTCCCGTTTTCTTCTGAGCGAACCATTGTAAAGCTGGACGCCAAAAAAGAAGCGAAAAAACTGGAGCGTTGGCGCAAAATCGTTAAAGAGGCTGCTGAACAGTCTCATCGTGCTGTTTTGCCAGAGCTTTTATCTCCTGTTTCATTTCGTGAGATACTTGAAGCTGGCCAGTCGTATACGCATTGCGCAATTGCTTATGAAAAAGAGGGCAGTACCACGATTCATCAAGTGTTAGAAGAGATGACTGAGAGTGATTCACTTCTCGTCCTCGTTGGACCGGAGGGAGGCTTCTCTCCTGAGGAAGTGGCCCAAGCAGAGAGCAAAGGGTTCCTGACAGTTTCCCTTGGCCCGCGTATTTTGCGCACGGAAACAGCAAGCCAGTACGTTTTGGCCTGTGCTTCCTATCAGTTTGAACGAAAGGCTTCATCACTTCGCAAAGGATGAGCAGGAACGAAACGGTTATGACCGTTTTCGTTGACCGCAAGCGGTCACATCCACTTTTATGAAAAACGGAGAGACGTTTTTCACACAAAAGGAGGAATGGCAATGTCTACCGTTGCTTTTCATACATTGGGCTGCAAAGTAAACAGCTATGAGACAGAGGCCATCTGGCAATTGTTCAAGGCTGACGGCTATGAGAGAGTCGACTTTGAACAAGAAGATGCAGATGTTTACGTGATTAATACTTGTACGGTTACGAATACGGGAGATAAGAAGAGCCGCCAAGTGATTCGTCGTGCGATTCGCCGGAATCCTGAGGCGATCGTTGCCGTAACGGGCTGCTATGCGCAAACCTCTCCAAGTGAGATTGCGCAAATTCCCGGTGTAGATATCGTAGTTGGTACACAAGGACGCGAGAAGCTGATCGAGTACGTGGATCAAATTCGCGCAGAACGCACGCCGATCAATGCCGTAGGCAACATTATGAAAGCTCGCGACTTCGAAGAGCTGGATGTTCCTAACTTCACAGATCGCACACGTGCTTCCCTCAAGATTCAAGAGGGCTGCAACAACTTTTGTACGTTTTGTATTATTCCTTGGGCACGCGGTCTGATGCGTTCCCGCAAACCGGAGAGCGTCGTCGAACAGGCCCAAAAGCTGGTGGAAGCGGGCTACCTGGAAATTGTTTTGACTGGGATTCATACAGGTGGATACGGCGAAGATTTGGAAGACTACAATTTGGCCAAGCTGTTGATTGACCTTCATCAGGTGGAAGGCCTCAAGCGCATCCGCATCAGTTCGATCGAGGCAAGCCAAATCACCGATGAAGTGATCGAGGTCATCAACAACTCCGATCGTGTCGTACGCCATCTGCATGTACCGCTGCAAGCGGGCGATGACGAAGTGTTGAAGCGCATGCGCCGTAAGTATACGACTGCTGAGTTTTACGAAAGAATGGTCAAAGTACGCGAAGCATTGCCAGGAGCAGCGATTACGACAGACGTCATCGTAGGCTTCCCGGGTGAGACAGAAGAGCAATTCTGGAACGGATACGAGTTTATGAAGAAAATCGGTTTCGCCGAGATGCACGTATTCCCGTACTCCATGCGTACAGGTACACCAGCAGCGCGTATGACGGATCAAATTCCTGAAGAGGAAAAGAACGAGCGCGTTGCGAAGCTTCTGGAGCTCAATCAGGAACTGACCTTGGCATACTCCAAGAAATTCGTAGGGGATGTACTGGAAGTCATTCCAGAGCGTCCGTTTAAAGAAGCACCTGATAGCGGTCTTCTGATGGGCTATTCGGACAACTACCTGAACGTCGTCTTCCCTGGCGATGAGAGTATGATCGGCAAGATTTGCAAGGTCAGACTGGATGAACCAGGCTCGGAATACTGCAAAGGGACTTTTGTTCGCGTAGTGGAAACAGAGGCGCTGCCTTACCTGAAGGAGCGAGCTATATGAGGGAGATATCGGCTGGGGGCGTTGTATACCAGAAGCAAGACACAGAGTACATGCTCCTATTGATTGAAGACCGCTATGGCAAAGTAACACTCGCAAAAGGGAAGCAGGAGATGGGCGAGACCATCGAAGAAACGGCTCTGCGCGAAGTTTTGGAAGAAACAGGTGTAGCCGGACGATTGGGATCCAAGCTCGACATGATCACCTACGTGTATACACATCCAGTGACGGGCGAATCCATCGACAAAGAAGTCCATTATTATTTGGTGGAAGCTTACAACACGGAGATCACCGTGCAGCTAGAGGAAATCAATGATGTCCATTGGCATTCTGCAAAGGAAGCCTGGGATTTGCAACTGCAACGGGGATACCGTAACAATGACAGCATTTTTCGCCTTGCATTCGAACAATTAGGGATAGAGGTGTAGTTCTATGAACATGAACAAATATATCGACCACACGCTGTTGAAGCCTGATGCTACACAAGAGATGATTGACAAGCTGTGCCAAGAAGCAAGAGAGCATGACTTCATGTCTGTATGTGTAAACCCTTATTGGGTAAAACGCTCTGCTGAACTCTTGGCAGGTTCTGAGGTAAAAGTGTGCACGGTTATCGGTTTCCCTCTGGGAGCGAGCACGATCGAATCCAAAGCAGCCGAAACCCGCGATGCGATTGCAAACGGAGCGACTGAGGTAGATATGGTACTGAACGTAGGTGCCCTGAAATCCGGTGACCTGGAAACTGTCAAAAAAGACATCGCTGCTGTGAAGCAAGCGGCTGGCGATATTCTCTTGAAAGTGATTCTGGAAACTTGCCTCTTGACCGAAGAAGAAAAAGTAGTTGCGTGCAAGCTCTCCGTAGAGGCTGGCGCTGATTACGTAAAAACCTCCACAGGATTTTCAACAGGTGGAGCAACGGTTGAAGATATCGCCCTGATGCGTAAAACTGTAGGACCAAATGTAGGTGTAAAAGCGTCTGGTGGCGTTCGTGACGGCGAAACAGCGGTTGCGATGATCGAAGCAGGCGCGAGCCGTATCGGTACGAGCTCCGGTGTTTCCATTGTAACAGGAGCAAAAACAACAGGCAGCGGATACTAATATCAAAGAAAAGCCTGGCCGAGGTAAGGCCGGGCTTTTTCCGTCCTGCATGCTGAAGTTCCTATAGAGAGAGGATAGGGAGCGGGGAGGAGATTAGCAAAATGAAATTTGTTAAAGGAATCGTCATCCTGCTGGCTTTTTATGGGGTAGGCGTAGCTGCGAGCAAATGGCTGCATATTCCCCTGCCCGGGAACCTGGTGGGAATGCTGCTATTAACACTGGGACTGTGTATGGGATGGATACGAATGGATTGGGTGGAACAAGCGGGTACATTTTTAATTAGACACATGTTGCTCTTTTTCGTACCGATCATTGTCGGAGTTGCTTCCTATTTAAACGTATTCACACAAAACCCATTGCCAATCATACTATCGATGGTTCTCGGTCCATTACTAGTCATGCTTGTGACTGGCGTGGTTGTGCAATGGTATATGAAGCATCATAAACAAAAATCAGAATCGTCCTTGCCGCAAGAGGGGAGGACTTTGGATGCTTAGTCCATTTTTTGCTATTTTAGTATCGATAGCAGGGTACAAAGGCGCAACCATGATCAACGCTCGATTCCAACGATTGCAGCCTCTTTTGGTGGCTGTGATCTTGGTCTGGACTATGTGGTGGGCATTTAGCGGTGATTGGGAGGCGTTTGCTGCCGGAGGATCGTGGATTTCCTTTTGGCTCGGTCCTGCAACAGTGGCACTCGCTATTCCGCTGGCGAAACAGATCAAGGAATTTGCTCATATTTGGCGCGGTGTGTTGCTTGGTGTATGTGCAGGCTGTGCTGTTGCGATCTTCGTCGTTATGGGGGTTCATTGGTGTCTGGACTCAGATGAGCTCGTATACAAAAGCATGCTCAGCAAATCCGTGACCACCCCCATTGCGTTGGAGCTGAGTCGTTCCATAGGCGGGGAGCCTGCACTTGCAGCCTTTTTTACCGCGCTGACAGGGATGGTCGGTGTCATGATTGCCCGTCCTGTTCTCAAATGGGGAAAAATTACTGATGATTGGGCAATCGGGATCGCTATCGGTACGAGTGCACACGCCATTGGTACGGCTAGCTTGAACCGCGTTTCCCCTGTTCAAACGGCAGCCTCAAGTGTCGCAATGATCGTGGCAGGCGTCATTACTTCCATCTACTTGATACCATTTTCTTTCTAAAGGTGAGGTCAGTAGGACGACGCTTATCAGGGATCAGCCATTGAATAAACCGGGCTATTTGCGGCACGAATGGAAGCGCTACTAGAGAGCAGACGAGATTGAAGATCGTCTGTGAATGGGCGATTTGCATAGAAGGACTATCCGTTAAAAAGGCACTGACGAGGGCAAGCTGGGAAAGAAACGGTAAAAAAACAATCGCGCCTGCGACGTTGAAGAGCGTATGGCACCATGCGACCTGCTTGGATGCCGTATTCGTGCCAATCGCAGCGATGACAGCAGTAAAGCAAGTTCCGACGTTCGCACCCAATACGATGGCGAGAGCCGTTTCCATCGAAAGAATTTGATGACTGAGAAGGCCCATCGTGATCACGGTTGTAGCGGAACCGCTATGAATGAGCGCGGTGAAAATGACCCCGGTAATCAAACCGATCCAGATGGAATGGCTGCTCTCCAGAAAAAGCGAACGAAACGTCTCAGACTGCTCCAAAGGCTTCGCCATGACTTTCAATGTATCGATGCCGAGGAAGATCAGTCCGAAGCCGGCGACGACAAGACCAATGCAACGAATGTTTCGGCGCGGCATCAGCCAAAGGGCCACTCCGATGAGAAGCATGGGGATGGCAAAAGACTCGAGCTTGAGCGCAACCAGCTCCGTTGTCACGGTCGTGCCCAGATTGGTACCTAAAATGATGCCAACGGTTTGTGTGAACTGGATGATACCTGCGTTCGTCAGCCCAATCGTCAGGACGGTTACCGCACTGGAGCTTTGCAAGACAAAAGTAGCGAAGAGACCAATCCAGAAGCTATGGAGTGGGGTGCGAGTAAAGCGCCCCATCCATTCTTCCATTTTTTTGCCGGCGAGGTTTTGAAAGCCGGAGCGCATGGCATACATACCGAAAAGAAAAAAAGTGAGCCCAAAGGTAAAAGGGGCGAGGATGGAGACTATCACAAGATACGTTCCTCCCTGTCCATTTTTAGCAAGTTACTATAACGCTATGCCTGTACTAGGGCAAGCATGACAAAGAGGAGGAATGGCTGCATGGCACGTGTGCTATTGAATCAACATCGGAAAAAGCGGCTAGAAGTAGGACATCCGTGGATTTTTCAATCAGAGGTATTAGAAATTCAAGGGGATGTAGAACCAGGTGAAATCGTCGAGGTCACCAATCACAAAGGACATTTCTTGGCAAAGGGCTACATCAACCCAGCTTCACAAATGATCGTGCGCATTTTGAGCTACGACCAAAAGGAAGAGATCGACTACGACTTTTTCTTGCGGAAAATCAAGGAAGCGGCAGAATTCCGGACGAGATTTGTGGACAACCCACGGGCTTGCCGTGTGATTTACGGGGAAGCTGACTTTTTGCCTGGCCTCATCGTCGATCGCTACGAGGATACATTGGTTGTTCAAGTCCTCTCATTGGGGATGGAGAAGCGCATCGATTGGATTCGGGATGCACTGGTAGAGGTATTTGCTCCGACTGGTATTTATTTGCGCAATGATGTACCTGTCCGTGAACTGGAAGGGCTCACACAGGGCAAAGAGGTCCTGTACGGAGAGTGTCCGCGTGAAGTATTGATCGAAGAAAACGGATTGAAATACTATGTGGATATCGTAGAGGGGCAAAAGACGGGCTTTTTCTATGATCAGCGGGAAAATCGCGCCTCCATCGCGCCATTGATGAAAGGCTGGGGCCAAAAGCACGGCATTTCCCTGACGAGCATGGAAGTAGACGGCGAGACAAAGCAGGTGCCTGTAGACAAGCGGGGGAAAGTGGTCAAAAATCCGTTTTGGGATGGCGCGGAGGTATTGGAATGCTTTACACATACGGGTTCCTTTACCCTGAACGCATGCAAGCACGGTGCGAAAAAAGTAACAGCCCTCGATATTTCCGAGCACGCTATTGAAACAGCGAAGCGAAACATTACACTCAATGGCTTCTTGCATCGTGTTGATTTTGTGGTGGCGAATGCGTTTGATTACTTGCGTGAAAATGTAGAGGCAGGCAAGAGCTGGGATGTAGTTATTCTTGACCCGCCAGCGTTCGCGAAATCGCGTGGAGCAGTGAAAGGCGCTTGCCGCGGTTACAAAGACATTAACTTAAACGGAATGAAGCTCGTTCGTCAGGGCGGCTTTCTCGTTACCGCATCTTGCTCGTACCATATGTCGCCTGAGCTGTTCCTGCAAACGATTCAAGAGGCAGCGGTCGATGCGAAAAAGATATTGCGCCTGATTGAATGGCGAGGAGCGGGCAAGGATCACCCGCAAATCAGTGGGGCTGATGAGGCTCATTACTTGAAATTTGCCATCTTTGAAGTAAGAGATCGTCGATAGAGAAAAAGAAAAACAGCGTCCGCATTAAAACGGCGCTGTTTTTCTTTTCAGCTTTTAGTCTGATTTAAGAAGTTGGTTTTTCAAAAATCAATTCGAAGTATTTGGCGATACCATCGCCCCCGATGCTTGGAGCAAAGATTTGCACCAAACGCCAGCCTTCCTTGGCGTGCTCGTGGACAACGGTCTGATAATCTTCTTTTGGTTGGCGTCGAAAAGAGGACAGCTCAACTCGGACGAATTTGTATTCAAACATGTTCTTTCCCCCCGCTTGTATCGTCTCTCTTTTTATACGCGCGACGAGCGGAAAGAGTTGCACAAAGAATGTGAATCATTTCGAATGAAGAAATAAGTGCTCATGACAATTGCTTGTCATTTTTTACACGCCTGACGAGATCGAGTGCCTCCTTGAACCCCAGCTCCTTGCCTAAAAAGACTTGTCCTTCGGCGGGGGTAGAAGCGCGGGCCTGGCTTAAGTTCTGAAGTTCATGGGTCAAGAGATGCTCGACCAGATATAGCTGTACCTGACCAATTTCCCGTTCGCTTTTCCGATCACGCTCCTTGAATTTAGCCCGCTGTTGACTTTCCTCCACATACTTGTCAATATCATCCTCCAAAAAATGCGAGGCATTGCAGATGATATGGCGGTAGTCATCCGTCTTAGAGGGAATGGTACGGATGGTGTGACCGAGATGGGCGAGGAGAAATTTGTTCAAGACGATTGGGTCACGGGTGTAGTTGTTATGCAGCAGGGAATATTCCCCCAAAAAAGAACCGCTGTCCTTATCATAGCTGTGCAATAAAGTGTAAGAAGAGCAGTACGTGCAGTACAGTAAATAATCTCTCATGGAAATCCCTCCAAAAAATAGCTCCATGACAGGAATTTTATTTATATGGTATGAGAAAAAACGTGAGCAGGTGATACTTGCTTCTCTTGTTTTTGGCGTTTGGTTTGTGTATGCTAAATGACGGGCTCGGCCCGGTAAATAGAGCAGATGTTGGGCTTTTGCATAGCATAGGAGAGAGTAGAAACTGGGTAGACTCTCCGGGTATCGTACGGAGGGGAAAGGAGCATGACACAGATGGGAAATCAAAAGATTCGACTGGGCATTATTTATGGAGGAAAATCCTCAGAGCATGAAGTTTCATTGCGTACGGCCATGTCCATTATGCAGGCTGTAGATGCAAATAAATATGAGGTAACCCCTGTGTACGTTCAATTGGATGGCTCTTGGGTGACTGGAGAAACACTGGCAGGTCAACTGCCGGATAAGATCGAAGCGTTGCGCTTATCGGCAAAAACACCAGATAGTAACGAGGCAACAGAGACAGGGCAAGAGCTGGCAGTAACAAGCAAGTCAGGATCGTTGTTTGCCATGAATGAGCAAATGGATGTTGTTTTCCCTGTGGTTCACGGACCATTTGGCGAAGATGGGACGATTCAAGGACTGCTAGAATTGGCGAATATCCCGTACGTGGGAACCGGAGTAATGGCTTCCGCTGTCGGAATGGATAAATGGATGATGAAGACCGTCTTTGCACAGGCTGGACTACCGCAAGTGAAATATGTAGGCTTGCTGCGCTCTCAATGGGAAAAAGGCCAGGACGCTGTCATGGATCGGATCGAGCGTGAACTCGGCTATCCGTGTTTCGTCAAACCAGCGAATATGGGCTCCAGCGTAGGGATTAATAAAGCGAAAAATCGTGAGGAACTCAAGCACGCATTAGATGTAGCTGCCAAATTCGACCGCAGATTGATCGTGGAAGAGTTCGTTCAGGTTCGTGAGTTGGAGATTGGCGTTTTGGGGAATGAAGAACTGATGACATCTGTCGTTGGGGAAGTCATTGCCGCTAAAGAATTTTACGATTATGAAGCCAAGTACAAAGGGGCGGGAACAGAGCTCTCCATTCCTGCCATCGTTCCCGAGCATGTATCCGAACAAATTGCGGAAATAGCCAAGCAGGCATTCCAAGCACTCGATGGCTCTGGCCTTTCCCGTGTAGACTTTTTCTGGGATGAAAAAAACGACAAACTCTATATCAACGAAGTGAATACGATGCCAGGCTTTACGCCGTTTAGCATGTATCCAATGCTCTTCCAAGCTGCGGGTGTGGGCTACAGCGAGCTGATCGATAGTCTGGTACAACTCGCTATGGAGCGACATGCGGATAAAGGTCGCAACGTCGTAGATGCGGAAGAGTTGGAGTAATCATGAGAAAAAAGATGCTGATGAATAGGCATCTTTTTTTTGTGTGTGGATGGAGGAACGAATTTCGGCCTGCGTATCTCTTTTAACTGTATCCGATGAATATTATCACTTGAAATGAGAATGATAATCGTTTACATTATACATGGGACGTTTTACCAGTTATGTAAGTCGCAATGCTTGAATAAAAAATTGGATCAAGCAAGAGGAGAGGTAACATGTTCGTAGTCAAGCATATCGCAGAGCATGCAACGATGCAGAGCTTTCTCAATTGTTATCTCCGAGAAACAGGTAGGGGCGAGTGGATCAATCGAAAAGACGAGATTACGAAGCAGCTAACGAAAATCATAAAGCCGAGTTCAACAGGTATGTACCTTCATTGTGAACTCCCGCATCAGGGGATTTCCCTCTATGTCAGTGTCAAATATCATTCCGTGACAGGCAGGCATTTGTTTCATTACCCAGCATGCTACCGAAGTGGTGACTGCACTCGTTTCGTTCAGACGGACTATTTGACATTAGCGGTTCTTTTGATCAAAGAACTAACGCTCCAGCATGGGGAAAATGCAGTTCCGGATGAATTAGTCTTGCGGATGATTCAAAGTTGCCAAAGCATTGAGAAATTTGTTCGGACGCGCCAAAGTACTACCGAGATGTTATATGGCGTGGAACAAAGCTTCATCGAAGCAGAGCAGGCGCTTTTGTTCGGTCACTTGTTCCATCCAACGCCGAAGAGTCAGCAAGGAATTCCTGAGGCCAAGCAAGCGTTGTATGCACCGGAGTGTTGCGGGAAGTTTCAACTCCACTTGTTTGCAGCCCATCCATCGATTGTTCATGAAAAATCTAGGCAAAAAGAATCCGCTACGCAATTACTGAAGGATGAGTTTCCTTCGATAGCTGATGTTGATCCATCATTTTCAATCGTCCCGATTCATCCGCTCCAAGCAGAATGGTTGCTCGAAAAGGTAGCTGTACAATCCTTGATCCGGAAAGGGTTGCTTCTATACCTAGGGCCAGCGGGTGAGGAGTATATGGCGACATCTTCTCTTCGAACGGTTTATCATCCTGAGAAGAAATACATGCTCAAGCTGTCCGTCCCAATCAAAGTTACGAATTCATTACGGATCAACAAGTTAAGTGAAATGGAGATCGGTTTAGAGGCGAAGCAACTTTTTGAAACAGGGATCGGGGAAGTAAGTCGCAAGTATCCGGGCTTTGGCTTTATCTCTGATCCAGCTTACATCACGATCATGTTGGAGCATGAGGGAGAAACGGGATTTGAAGTAATCCTGCGTGATAATCCCTTTATGGGGAGGAATGCAGAACAAGTCACGCAAATCGCGGCACTTGTGCAAGATCCACTTCCTGGCTACAAGAGTCGGTTGGCAACGATCATCCACCATCTAGCACAAAAGGAAGGCAAGGCACCGGATGTAGTTAGTCTGGAATGGTTTAAGCGGTATGTAGACATTTCATTGAAACCAATGGTATGGCTATATCTGAAATACGGAATCGGCCTGGAAGCTCATCAACAGAATAGTGTTGTCACGCTCAAAGACGGATACCCCGATCAGTTCTTTTATCGTGATAATCAAGGCTACTATTTCTCAGAATCGATGCAAGAAGTATTAGAGACAGAATTGCCTGGGGTTGGCAAGGCGAGTAGGAACATTTACAAAGACCATCTTGTCGATGAGCGAATCACCTATTATATGATTTTTAACCATATGTTTGGACTCATTAATGGATTTGGAACGGAAGGTTTAATTGACGAACGGATCTTATTGGCAGAGATGCATGAGGTTTTGACGGAGTTTTTACCTATGAATCGAGAGGCGTCGAAGTTTCTAGAGAATCTACTTACGCGCGAACAGCTTCCGTGTAAGGCGAATTTGCTCACGCGCTTCTATGATTTGGATGAATTAACCCAACCGGAAGAGAGATCATCTGTTTTTGTTTACATAGATAATCCTTTAGCAAAGGTAAAGCAGACCGAAAAGGCAGGGCTGCATGCTTTTGGATAGCTTGAAGAGACTTGGAGGATAAGGTATGGAGTTAACAATACAAGATTTCTCGATTGAAGTGGCACTTCACTCGACACAGTACGTGCAGGTGAGAAGAAGGGTGTTTCGACAATGCATCGAGTCTTTGTTCTATGAGGGAATTGTGATTCCTGAGTCCATCCAAGAGGGTGATGAGACGATTTATACCCTACATGGGCTTGATGAGGGAGATCTGCCTGTTCGCTATCGTTGCCGGGGGCGGAAGAGTGCCAGTTTTGGGCTGGTACGTTTAGGGAAGGATCCCGTTACTCGTGTTGCTTTCGATCAAAGCGGAGTCGCACAGCAAGAATCAGAAGCGATATCCCTCACTCGTTTTTTAGTGGAAGTCTTCCGAATGAATACGGTAGATGAACAAAGACTGAAGCTATTTGCCAATGATCTGGAGCAAACGTTGTTAAAGGATACATTGGCTCAATACTATCGGGTGCAAAATGATATTCGGATGCAGGGCAAATCGTACGATGAGCTGGAAGGGGATTTGATGGACGGTCACCCTTACCACCCTAGCTATAAATCACGTGTTGGATTTACCTACGTAGATCATTTTGCCTATGGTCCTGAATTTAAGCAGGAAGTTCATTTTCTATGGCTAGCGATACATAAGCAATATTCTCAAGTGTCCATTGATCAAGGGAAAAATTTCGATGACCTTCTTTTGGATGAATTAGGTCGAGACCAAAAAGAAGCCTTTCAACAAATCATCGTCAATCATGGATGCGATCCGGATCAGTATGCCTTCGTTCCTGTCCATCCTTGGCAGTGGCGTAATCATATCGTGCCTGGATTCCTGGACGATATCCATCGCAAAGAGATCATTGTGCTAGGCGTAGGCTCTGATGGTCATCGTCCACAACAATCCATTCGCACCTTTGCTAACAAAAGTAATCCGCATAAACCGTATCTGAAACTCTCGATCAACGTGGTGAATACCTCAGCGGCACGTCATCTCACCCCGCACTCACTGGCAAGTGCACCCATTGTTTCGAGGTGGCTCAAGGAGATTACGGACGAAGATGCGTATTTACGAGACGTGCAAAAGGTGATCATGCTCCAGGAGTTTGCGGCAGTGGCATACGATCCTCCCCCTGCTTCTGAACTTGTGGAAATGGTTACCTTCGGAGTAATTGGGTGCATGTGGAGAGAAAGTCTCATCCCTCATCTCGAAGCGGGAGAAGATGCGGTTCCTTATAACGCATTAGCGGCAGTAGAGGTGGATGAGGTGCCGTTCATTGATCGCTGGATTCGTGAGCAAGGGCTAGAGAATTGGCTTGTGCGATTATTGGAAAGCAGTGTACTGCCAGTCGTTCATATTCTGGTGAAACACGGAATTGCCATGGAAACCCACGCACAGAATATGATCCTGGTGCATCGGGATGGTGTTCCTACTCGGGTAGCATTGAAGGATTTTCACGAAGATTTGATTTTTTGCCAACCGTTCTTGAGCGAGCCAGACAAATGCCCAAACTTCGCGGAAGTGCATGAATATTACGCAACGAAGCCCGACGATGTGATGTTTCACATGAATGAAACTTCAACAGTCAGAGATTTGACGTTAGAGACCTTGTTTCTGATCAATCTGGGGCAACTCGCACGGCTATTGGAAGAACATTACGGATATGCCGAAGAGCGCTTCTGGGAGATGGTCGTTCAGGTATTGGAGGGGCACCAACAAAGATTCCCGGAATTGGCGGAGCGATTTACGCGATTTGATCTGTTTATTCCAAGCGTGCAAGTAGAGAAATTGACCAAGAAAAAGCTATATACAACGACCGAGAACTATCATTTACATGAAGTTCCCAATCCTTTGTTCGAGGCAAGGAAAAGGATTCATTCCATGGCTGTGGGAGGTTACTAGCATGTTCATTGTGAATCAAAATGAGATTTCTGTGCATGAAATGGAGAGACATAAGCAAGGATTCGAAAGTATGGATCATTTTCGACAGCCAGAAGGAAAGAGGTACGCCGTCTGCATAGCTGACCCACTTGACGTGATTAGTCTTGTTCAATATTTACGTGAGCATGATGCCTCCGTGTTGTTAATTCATGGGGAAACCCCAATGGAAACAGCTTATCAGATGGCCGTGAAGGCAAGATGCTATGGGCTTGTTTATCAGGAGACGAAGCACTTCTTGTCCATTACGGATAAACAACAGAGCGAAAAACCATCGCTTTACCAATATAGCTCAGGCACGACGGGGGACGCGAAGCTCATCGGGAGAAGTTGGGAGGATATCCAAACAGAAATTCATGCCTACAACCAGTTATTTCAGGGAGAGGAAGCGTTAACCCCGATCGTGCTGGCATCTGTGACACATTCGTATGGATTGATATGTGGAGTTTTGGCAGCTTTGGAGCGGGGGAGTAAGCCTTCGATTGTGACGCACAAAAATCCGAAGTTTGCTTTACAGGTGATTCAAGATACTCCCCAACATGTTGTGTATGGTCTGCCAGTCTTTTATCACATCTTATCTAGCTTTACGCGAGAGCAGGTACGCTTTCACCGGTTGATGACATCAGGAGCTCCCATGCCAGAAGGCTTGTTTCTCAAGCTGCAAGGCATGAGCGACATCTTAATGCAACAATATGGATGCTCCGAGGCGGGATGCGTCAGTATGAGTAAACAGATGCGAACGCATACAGATCTGGGAGTTCCTCTTTCCCATGTAACATTGACTACAGGCGAAAATGAAGAACAACCCGGTGAAATTAAGATTTGGAATGGACAGAACGAAATAGCGACGCAGGATTTAGGTTTCTGGACAGGAGAAGGACATATTCAATTTGTATCAAGGATGGATGATGTGATAAACGTCTCTGGCTTAAAGGTATTTCCTTTAGAGGTCGAGGACGTCGTTTTGAAAATGAGTGGGATAAAAGAAGTGGTCGTGTATCGTGGACATCATCCGGTCATGGGAGAGATTGTGAAGGCGCAGGTTATTGCAGAGGGAGGAGCTACGCCTGAACAAATCAGGAAATGGTGCCAGGATCGTTTGCCAGGCTATAAAGTCCCATTCGAAATCCAATGCGTGAAGAGCATTCCTAAAACAGCTACAGGAAAAATCAGCCGTCGATTAGTAGAAACGGAGACGATCAGTAAATGACACGATCAGAAAGAATCGAGCAAATCCATACGATCATGACCGAAAAATTAAAATTATCGCATATTCACACGCTAGAAGAGTCTATGAGATTGAATGAGGATCTACATATAGATTCGATTATGCTATTGCAACTGATTGTGTATATCGAAGAAGATTTGCGCTTGGTAGTTCCTGCTCATGAGTTAGATCCGCGAATCTTCCAAACGGTTGGATCGCTCCTTACTTTTGTTGAACAGTTAGAACCGCAGCATGTATCGAATTAGCGTCTATACAAACAGCGAGTGGGGGATACAGAATGGTTAAGGTTCATTGCATCATTTCTTGCCTATGCGAAGTGATTAAGCGCCGCACAAAGATTGATTATCGTCCCTATTATTTTGGCATATGGGATGCCGAGTACTCCATTACAGATCAAGGTGTGGTCACCTATTACATTGATAACCATGAGGAGATTATCAAGGGATATGAGCGACTTTTCCGAGCGAAAGTAACAGAATGGTATGATCATTCCCAAGATAAAGCCTCCAATCTGGACATGTTCTTAGAGCTAATCGATAAGCGTACCGAGGATCAGTTTGTCCTTGTTCAGATAGACATGTCGCTGGTTCCAGAACGAGATAATAAATTTGCGTTGAAGCCATTCCCGCATTTTTTGATGATTTCAAAGACGGAGAATGAGGATGAGTGGTTTATGTTTGACCCGGATTTTCGTTGGGAGGGCAATGTGAAGAAGGAGACGGTGATCAAAGCCTTCTTGGAAAATCCGTTTGGTGGCGGCTTTATGGTGGATGCGAGTGAAATTAAGGAACCAACCTATGAAATGATCCACGACTATTTCTACGACGCACTCAAGCGTGATCATAACCCGTTCACCCTTGAGCTAAAGCAATTGATTACAGACATGGCAGAAGGACGCAATGGATACAACTTGGACATGTTGCTTGCGGCAGTGACTCAAGTGAAAGTGATTGCAATCCGCAAATACAGCTACGAGTACGCATTTCTCTATCTGCAAGATTACCTGCAATACCATCGTGATGAGTTTTTGCGCATTGCCTACAAAGTGGAGGACATCTACCAAGGGTTTACGACAGCTCAGTACTTGTCTGTCAAAATGGCGATGACCAAGAATATGGCGTTGTTGCCTCCGATTATCGAGGCGCTTGAAGAGATTGATCTGATCGAGCTTGAAGTGAAAAAAGAGTTGGAACGTCAGTTTGTTCTGTGGACCCAAATGGATAAAAGTCTCGTCACTGTCGACGAAAAAGGGTGGAGGTAAAGATCATATGAAACTCTCATTGTGCACAATTACTTTTCGCCACCAGTTGATTTCGTTTGCACAGCTTGTTCAATTTGCTCATCGTCATCATTTTGATGGAATCGAGTTATGGGGGACTCACGCCCAGCATCTGTACGATCATGATCGAGTAGAGATGGAGGAACAGGTAAGGCTGGTCAGGGATCAAGGCATGAGTATCTCCATGCTTAGCGATTATCTGGATATTGCTACTTCATCTGGATTTCAGCGTACATTGGAAAAAGCAAAAAGACTCCTTTCACTGGCGAATCTGTTACATGTGAAGCAAATCAGGACGTTTGCTGGACAGAAGGCAAGTCAAGAAGTAGGGCGGGAAGAGCGTGCACGCTATGTGTATCATCTGCAAATTTTATGTAAGATGTGTCAAGAGCACGGGATTCAGCTTTTGGTCGAAACACATCCGAACACGCTTACAGATTCGCTGAGTTCTACACTTGCCTTGTTGCAGGAAGTCAATCATCCTGCACTAAAAGTGAATCTTGATTTTCTTCATATCTGGGAATCCGGTGCTGATCCGATCGATGCGTACGAGCAATTGAGATCGTGGGTAGCTCATTATCATTTGAAAAATATTTCTTCATCGAATCATTTACCAGTATTCGCTCCGCATAATGTATATGCCCCTAACGGCGATCGTGAGGGAATGGTACTGCTCGGTGAAGGTGTTGTAGATTATGGGCCTATTTTAGAAAAGATTGCGGATACGGATTATTTTGCATCGATTGAATGGTTTGGTCAGAGTCCGCAGCGTGTATTAGCGGAAGAGGTAGAGTGGTTGCGGAAGGCAATGATGGTTCGTGCGTAAGTGAAAAAGGTCGGGGGCGCAGGGGTGCTTCCGATCTTTTTTCGTGTAAAAGGAAACCAAGTGCTTCCAGTGAGCGTCTACGTATTGATTACTTATTCGGGAGGACCCTTGATGAAAAAACACCTATTGCTCTCATGCTTGCTGATTTCCTTGCTGGGCATACTTGTTCCTGGACAAATCAATGCTTCTGCTCCTGCGAAGGCAGACCCTCGCAAGCCAGAGCCAGTCGTCATCTATCAAGTACCGGTAGATGGAAAAGTGACAAAAACCGTGACGAACATGACCTTGATTCATCGGGCGAGCATGTCGCCATCGGGCAGGTTTGTATACGGGGAGCGAATCGGATACGGGAAGGCAGACCGAACCATACCGTATCTGTACGATATGCAAACCAAAAAGATGACGCAGCTATCCGGCTATGGCAAATGGTCGCCGAAGCAAGACACACTCTACGTTCGTGAAAACGGCGGTATCGTAAAGCTCAGTCTTCCAGATGGGAAAAAAACGGTACTCGTCCCGGCAGCAGCTCAGTATCCCGTCCTTGATTTTTCCGTTTCACCGGATGAACAGTACATGGTGTTCACCCGTATGGACATGCTCTCTTCCAATTCCAAAGTAAGCGGTCATCTGATCTTGCAGCATCTGCCTACACTCAAAATGAAAAAGAATGACCAGTATGAATGGCCGAGTGGAACAGAAGAAGAAAGGTATTACTGGGTGCCGAATTCGAAAAAGCTGTTTTACAAAACGCAAACCGCATACAAGGAATTAGACTTACCGACTGGCCTGAAATACGATCACAATATGACCGCATTCCCTTCTTACTCCAACGATATGAAGTACCGTTATATGCGAACCAATACAGAGGAATACATGCTGGATTTGCAGACAGGGAAAAAGGTCAATTTGAAGGATTCCATCTTCACTGAGAGCTACTTGGACAAGATTGTTTGGTCGCCAGCAGGGCATCAGATGGCAGTAGAACAGCACGCTCGTACTTCTAATTCTCAAGACTCGTATATGTACATGCAATCATGCAAAGAAGTCACGAAATGCAGCTATCCATTCGGTTCTCCTGACAAGGGAATGCCTGGCTATTACGACTTAAGTGACAATCAGCGCATCATCGGCTGGGCAAAGGACGGGAAGTCGTACTATGTAGCTGATCTCGCATCGATCCACTATAGCGATTTTTCGCCTGAAAAGTTGGGGCCTTCCTACAATGTCATTGAACTGCGATCATAAAAAAGAAGCCGTCTCCCGTATGATACGAGAGGCGGCTTTCCCTTTCTATTATTCGTGACCTTCCAGATCAGTGATAAGCGTCCATAAGGACATACCTTTGGAAGCTTTGAACAAAAAGGCATGTTTTTCATCCCGTAGCGGCAGTAGAGCAGCCAGTGCCTCTGCTTTGGTAGCAAAATGCAGCTTGTTCCCCGCATAAGCATCATGGAGATGGCGTGAATCCTCACCGATTGTCACGAGTAGTTCGAAGCGCTCAGCGATGTCTTGAATCGAGGCTCCGACGCCCGCGTGCATAGCCCTACTATCTGGTCCAAGCTCGTACATGTCACCTAACACGACGATTCTTGCGCGCTCAGGGTATAGCTCAGCAAATGTCCGTACGGCAGCCTCCATGGAGACGGGGCTGGCATTGTACGCATCACTGATATACACAGTACCGTGCTTCCCGTTGATTTGCTCAAATCGCATGGCGGAGAGCTGAACGGTGGACAAGGCGTAAGCGATTTGCTCCGTATCCATTCCGAGCCTCTTGGCAATCGCGACAGCAGGCAGTGCATTCAGGACACTGTGGCGGCCGTGGAGCGGAAGGAATGCCTCGAAATGCTCTCCGGAGGCAAAGTATACTTTGAAACGAGTCCCACCTTCAACCGTTTCGATTTGCTCTGCCCAAATATCCGCCTTCTCATTAACAGAGTAGTACATGAGTTCACCCGGATACAGATGGGCTATCAACCGTAGATACTCCGAGTCCTTATTGAGCAGCACAAGCCCGTCAAGAGCGGTATGAGGAAGCAGTTCCGCCTTTGCGAGAGCGATTTTTTCACGCGTGCCAAAATACTCAATATGGGACTCTCCGATAAATGTAATCACGCTAATATCTGGCTGGACCAGCGAAGCGAGCAAATCAATTTCCCCTGCGTGGTTCATCCCGAGCTCCAGTACAGCAGCTTGATGTTTTTCTTCCATCTGCAATAACGACAAAGGTACACCGATGTGGTTGTTGAAGTTTTTATATGTCTTGTATACAGGCGAACGGCTCGCAAGTACGTGTGCCACGATGTCTTTCACGGTTGTTTTACCGATACTTCCGGTAATGGCGATGCGAGGGAACGAAAAGCTTTTCCGATAAGCGGCAGCCAGCTTTTGAAAGCCACGCAGTGTATCATTGATGAGAATTAACCCAAAATCGTTTGGCAAGTCCGCAGGAATCTTCTCCTGATTCGAAACGAGAGCAGCTACGGCTCCTTGCTCAGCTGCTTGTAACAAAAAATCATGTCCATCCCGTGCGCCGCCTGTCAGCGCTACAAACAAAGATCCCGCAGTCAGCTCGCGGGTATCAAAGTGAACGGATGACAAGGCAAGCCCTGGGGAACCAGCGATCAAAATCCCTTCTGCGTTGATTGCTGCCTGATCCAGTGCAATTGGTTTCATCTGCACGAACTCCTTTTTCTTGTTATCCTGTTTCAACCTCGAAGTCATGCTACCATGCGTTAAGTAGCGCCGCAAGACAAAAGTGAGGGAATATGATACGATCAATCCTTACATACATAACTATCCACATACATGAGGAAGAAAGGAGTCTCCCATGGAAAAAAGTATTTTTACCAAAATCATGGACGGTGAAATTCCTGCTCGTATCGAGTATGAGGACGAGCACGTCATTGTCATCCACGATATTGCACCAAAAGCACGCGTTCACTTGTTGATCATCCCGCGTAAGCCAATTCCGACGCTAATGGATGTAAGCGCCGAGGACCTGCCGCTGATCGGACATATCCACCATGTAGCACAACTTCTGGCGAAAAAGCTGGAGCTGCCAGGATTTCGCTTGATTAACAACTGCGGCAAAGAGGGTGGGCAAGAGGTTTTCCACATCCATTATCACCTGTTGTCCGGTTTTTACGAATAAAATTGAACTAAAGGTTGACCTTCTTTAGTCAATTATCCTATAATGAAGTGTGACAGTCTGTTCGTACGTTCGACTCAGGCGTCCCACGGTTTTAGCGGAGGGAGGGAAGACAAATGGCAGAAATTCGAGTCAAGAAAAACGAGTCTTTGGATAGCGCACTTCGCCGCTTCAAGCGTGAAAGCGCAAAATCCGGGGTGATGGCGGAACTGCGTAAACGTCGCCACTTTGAGAAGCCTAGCATTAAGCGCAAGAAGAAATCCGAAGCAGCTCGCAAACGCAAGTTTTAATTGACGGAGGGCTCATCATGAGTGTAATGGAGCGACTCGATCAAGATATGAAGCAGGCAATGAAGGACAGAGCTGCTCTAAAACTCTCTGTTATTCGCATGGTGAAAGCCGCATTAAAGAACGAAGAGATTAACAAGGGCAGACTTTTGTCTGAAGACGAAGTGCTGACCATCTTGACTCGTGAGTTAAAACAACGCCGTGAATCCCTCCACGAATTTGAGAAGGCAGGCCGCGTGGAACTTGCCTCGAAAACGCGCGAAGAGATCGACGTGCTCTCCGCTTACTTACCCGCTCAGCTTAGCGAAGACGAAATTCGTGATATCGTTCGGGAAGGTATCGTAGCTACCAATGCCTCCTCCAAAAAGGAGATGGGCAAAGTGATGGGTGCGATCATGCCGAAAGTGAAAGGCAGAGCAGACGGAAACCTCGTGCAAAAGATTGTATCTGAGGAACTACCATCGTAGACGCGAGTAACACCTCATATAGATACGAACAGAAAAACTCAACCTATTAAGGTTGGGTTTTTCTTTTTTCCAAATGTGAAAGAAATATGAAACGATTGCCAACCTCCTTCGTATACCTTATTGCACACAAGTTGAAGCTGATAGAAGGAAAGGAGGTACATGCAATGAGTGCAACAAGGCTAGTAAAAAGCCGCGTGCGATTGCTTTTTTCACTTCTTTGCCTGATTATGGGTATGACGATGCTTTTTGCTCCCGCGTCCACAACAGCCAAGACCTATCAAAAAGCTGTCTGGATTCCAGTAGATAGCACGATCGAGCGAGGGCTGGAGAGCTTTTTACACAGAGCATTTGCTGACGCACAGCAGCAACAGGCAGATCTTGTTATCTTGCATATCAATACGCCAGGTGGAGAAGTGAATGCTGCCGACCAGATTGGGCAGTTGATCCGTCAGGCTCCCATGCATGTGATAGCCTACATTGATAACCAGGCTTTTTCAGCGGGAACTTACATCGCCCTGAATGCAAATGAAATTATTATGACTCCGGGTAGTAGCATGGGGGCAGCCACACCGATTGACTTGGCAGGGAATGCAGCAGATATCAAGTTCATTTCCGGTTGGAGTAATAAAATGAAGGCGGCAGCTGAGCTGAATAATCGCAATCCTGACGTTGCTCGCGCGATGGTGGAAATCGATACAGAATTCCCGGGATTAAAGCCAAAAGGCACGGTGCTTTCTCTCGATGCCCAACAAGCGAAGCGGTTGGGTTATGCGGATGATGTGGTGTCCAATAAGGAAGAACTGCTCAAAAAGCTTGGCATTCAGCCAGATTCCCTTCAGGCCATTGAGCCAACCGGTGGCGAGCTGGTAGCTAGATGGGTGACGAGTCCCATTGTGATGAGTCTTTTGCTCATCATTGGATTGGGAGGAATTGTAGTTGAACTGTTTGCTCCTGGCTTTGGGGTTGCGGGGACGATTTCGCTCTTCGCCTTTAGTCTGTATTTCTTCGGTCATTATGTAGCGGGATTTGCCAACTGGTTGCACATCGGACTGTTTGTCGTCGGAATCTTACTGATGCTTCTGGAAATTTTTCTTCCGGGCGGCATTGTCGGTGCGATTGGCTTCCTGAGCATTGTGACAGGTCTCGTAATGGCAGCCTACGATACGAAGCAAGGGCTCGCATCCTTGGGTGTAGCCGCTTTGGTCACGGTAATTGTAGCATTCATGTTAGTGAAGAAATACGGGGTCAAAGGTTTATTCAACAAGTTTGTCTTGGGTGAGGCGCAAAGCAGTGAGGAAGGTTACGTAGCTCCGCGCGATCAGCGTGAGCTGGAAGGAAAATCAGGCATCGCGCTAACGCCATTGCGCCCGGCTGGGGTCGTCAAGGTGGAAGGAAAACGTGTGGATGCCGTATCGGTTGGTGGGTTCATTGAAGCAGGTACCGCCATCACCGTTGTGCAAGTAGAAGGCACGCGTATCGTCGTTGCCGAACTAGAACAAAAGGAGTGAGCTCTTCATGTTTGAAGGCGGTTTGATTCCCCTTATTTTTATGGTGGCAGTAGCCATTGTTGTACTCTCAGTTTTCTTCTCGTTCGTACCAGTCATGCTCTGGATTTCTGCACTGGCTTCCGGTGTAAATATCGGGATTATTACCCTCGTCGCTATGCGCTTGCGTCGCGTCGTACCATCTCGTATCGTGAATCCGTTGATTAAAGCGCGTAAAGCGGGTTTGCAGCTGGATACAAACCAATTGGAGAGCCATTATCTCGCTGGCGGTAACGTAGACCGTGTAGTAGATGCGCTCGTAGCAGCACAACGCGCGGATATTCCACTTGGCTTCGAACGAGCTGCAGCCATTGATCTGGCTGGTCGTGATGTATTGGAAGCAGTACAAATGAGCGTTAACCCGAAAGTGATTGAAACACCTGTGGTTGCAGCTATGGCAAAAGACGGTATCGAGCTGCGCACTCGTGCAAAAGTAACGGTTCGTGCCAACATTGATCGATTGGTCGGTGGTGCTGGTGAAGAAACCATCATCGCCCGTGTTGGTGAGGGGATCGTATCGACAATTGGTTCGTCAAAAGGACATAAGGACGTATTGGAAAATCCGGATCTGATCTCCAAAACGGTATTGAACAAAGGTCTGGATGCCGGAACTGCTTTTGAAATTCTCTCGATTGATATTGCGGACGTGGATGTAGGGAAGAACATCGGGGCACAATTGCAAACCGACCAAGCAGAAGCAGATAAACGTATTGCCCAAGCGAAAGCGGAAGAGCGTCGTGCCATGGCGGTAGCCCAAGAGCAAGAAATGATCGCGCGCGTACAAGAAATGAAGGCAAAAGTAGTAGAAGCAGAAGCACAAGTACCACTCGCTTTGTCCGAAGCATTGAAAAGCGGCAAAATGGGCGTAATGGATTATTACAACATGCAAAACATTGCTGCTGATACACAAATGCGTCAATCTTTTGGGCATGCAGGTGACAAACAAGATCCTGCTTTGCCAGACGAGAAAGAATAAGGGCGATTACCATGGAAGATCTCATGGATCTCGTCGTAGATTTACTGGATTTAGTCGAGTGGATCATCCCGCTCATTGGCAAGTTCTGGTTTGTCATCCTTGGTTACTTAGGATATAAAGCCCTTGGCAAAACCGGAAAGAAGAAGATGTCTCAAGGCAAGAAAATGCCTCCGCTTACCCCGGTAAGCACGTCGGAAATCCCGATGGAAACGGAAGAGTACGGCAGAGAGACGGTGCGAGCATCCTCTAAATACGAGCCACTTCAGCAAGAATCGATGGAAGGGGTTGGAGTTGAGCAGGAATGGGCATTTTCCAGTCCAGCTCGTGCTTCGACGGGTCCGACCATCACAGTGAAGGAATCGGAAACGAAGAAGGTTGCTGATTCGGAACGAGCGAGTACCCTCAAAGCGAAACACGGCAATCCGCGTGATGGGATGAAATGGGCACTCATTTTTGGAGAGCCGCGCTCTAAAGCTCCGTACGCCCAGCAGGTTCGGCAAAGAAAGATTTGATAATAGCAGCAAGTCAAAACAGGTGAACCTCGGTTCGCCTGTTTTTCATGATACGCAATGTTTTCATGTCGAAATATCTCGAACAACTTGTCTTGTTTCTCGTATCCCGGTTGACTATCCTGAATGTAAAGAAAATTCTTCCGAATAGAAGAAGGAGTAGAGGTCAAGCGATGAATCAACAAATTTTCGAACAAATGGGGCGGTTTCGCCAAAAAGTGATTCGGCTTGCCATCTTCGAAAAGAAATCAGTGTATGAAACAGCGGTCGCGTGCGGTTGTTCAGCTGAGAAAGTAAAACGAGTCATGAAAAAATGGAAGGCACTTACAAAAGAAGGCAAATAATCTATGGATTTTGTTACATGTATTTCAAAAAGGGAGTTCTCACCTGCTTGCCAAATCGCGAGCGATGAGGGCTCTTTTTTTGTGACCGTTTTTGATGAATGCCACTTTATGCTCGCGCATACGCATAGATAAGAATGGTTTTGCACCTGCAAACAGTTGAGATCGTCATATTCGCCAATATATAGAACGAGAAGGGGGGCTAATCCATGAAGCGTTGGAGCCGTCGTCTGCGCCAGTTGGCCGGAGGGGTGTTGGATCTGCCGCAAGATGTAGTCCTGGAAGTCCCGCGCATCACGATGATCGGTCATTTGCAAATGTATATAGAGAATCATCGAGGAGTCTTGCATTTTAGCGAAAAAGAGCTTCGCCTGTTGTTGACGAACGGTCAAATGATTGTTTCAGGTGAACAGCTTGTCATCCGAGCGATTTTACCTGAGGAGGTTCTGTTAGAAGGCAGAATCGGTGGCGTGAAATTTTTGGAGACGGGACCACAGAGCTCGTAATCTTTGTTGAGGTAGGGGGGGCACGTATGAGGTATGGAATCAAGGAGTGGGTGGATGGACATGTAACCATTACCGTTCGGGGAAAACGGTTTGAGCGGATGCTGAATATGGCCGTACGGGATGGAATTCGAATCTGGAATATTCGCAGGGTAGGAGAAGAGGTGACTCGCTGCGATATTTTGATTCGGGATTATTTTCGTTTGCGGCCGCTTTTAAAAGAGACAGGCTGTCGCAGTCACGTCGAGGCAAGAGATGGGCTACCTTTCTGGCTGCTGCGTATACGTAGACGATCTGGACTGGCAATTGGGGCTGCTCTTTTTTTCATCGGATTGTACATGCTCTCCTCTTTTGTTTGGAGTGTGGAAGTGAGTGGGACGAAAATGGTTGATCCGCGACGAGTGATTCAAGCCGCTGAACAAGTGGGGATTAAAGAAGGGGCATGGAAGGTCAAACTAAAAGAACCGTTGGTTTTGCAAAAAGAGCTGTTGAGTCTGCTGCCTGAAGCGTCCTGGGTTGGAATTGAGATTCAAGGAACCAAGGTCATGCTTCAAGTGGTTGAAAAAGAGGCTCCCGTAAAGCCGCTTGCAACTGGTCCCCGTCATCTTGTAGCGAAAAAGAGGGCTGTCGTCCATAAAATTCTCCCGGAGGTTGGTCGCAGTCAGGTTGTGAGCAATCAATTGGTAGAAAAAGGCCAAGTGCTTATTTCCGGGATCATCGGCAATGACGACCGTCAACAAGCCGTATCAGCACGAGGCAAGGTGCAAGGGGAAGTGTGGTATATAAGTAACACATCCGTCCCGCTAAAACAAACGATGCACCGTTTGACGGGAGAAAAGCTGCAGCATCAATACTTGCTCGTAGGCCCCTATGCGGTATACGTGTGGCCCTTTGAAAAACAGTCCTTTGCACAAGCCGAAATGGCAGAACAACGGTTTCTGCCCTCCTATGCGGGATATACCTCACCACTTGGCTGGAAGACAGTAACGTACGCGCAAACAGAACCCGTTCAAACAGAAATGAGCGTAGAGGAAGCGACGGAGCTGGCTAAAAAATTCGCCAGGGAGGATATCTTGAAAAAAGCTGGAAAAGATGCGTTCATTCAGGACGAAAAAGTTTTGCACGTCACAACAGAGAATGGTAAAGTTTACGTAAGCATTCATTTTTCCGTCATTGAAGATATTGCCATTGAACAGCCTTTCGTTGGGCAGTGAGGGATGGCAAGCAAATGACGCATTGCTGATTACCGTTGCAAGGAGATGGAAGCCTGTTGCACGTACAAGATGAGGTAAGAATCCCGTTTTCAGACGCATCTGAGGCCTTGCTGTTGTTCGGACCACATGACGCGTACCTAACACTGATCGAGCAAAGAAGTTCCGCCAAAATCATGACCCGAGAAGGCGAATTGGTTATTAGCGGGGATAAGCCGGAAGTGGACAAACTGACAGCGTTAATTGAAATTCTGCTACAGTTGATTCGCAGAGGGATTGCCCTGTCCGAGAGAGACATCTCTTATGCGATGTCGTTGATTGAACGGGGAGAAGGTGCCCAACTGCTCGATGTGTATGATGAAGAAGTCGCTCGTACCCAACGTGGCAAAGTAATTAGGGCAAAGACTTTGGGCCAGCGTCATTATTTGTCTGCGATCAAGAAGCATGACATTGTGTTTGGAATTGGACCAGCTGGTACAGGAAAAACGTATTTGGCTGTTGTCACAGCAGTAAATGCGTTGAAAAATGGGCGTGTCAAACGGATCGTTCTTACCAGACCGGCCGTAGAAGCGGGGGAGAGCCTTGGATTTTTGCCAGGAGATTTGCAGGAAAAAGTAGACCCTTACCTGCGTCCGCTCTATGATGCCTTGTACGACATGCTGGGCAATGAACAAGTCGCCAAAATGATGGAACGAGGACTTATTGAGGTTGCTCCTTTGGCGTACATGCGTGGTCGTACGCTCGAAGATTCCTTCGTTATTTTGGATGAAGCTCAGAACACGACTCCCGAGCAAATGAAAATGTTTTTGACCAGGCTTGGCTTTGGTTCCAAAATGGTCATTACGGGTGATGTGACCCAGGTGGATTTGCCAAAAGGCAAGAAATCCGGATTGCGCGAAGCACAGCGCATCTTAAATCCGATTTCCGATGTAGCCTTTATTCATTTCCAAGAGGGAGACGTCGTTCGTCACAGTCTGGTACAAAAAATCATCGCTGCTTATGCCAAGGAAGAAGTAGAACACGGCTATTAATAAATGGCGTCACAAAAAGGAGATCGTTTACCTGTGTTATCTGTAGAAATCCTTCATGAAGAAATCGAACCGATCGATGAGAATTTGCAAAACCTGCTTGTCCGTTGTCTGGAAGCAGCGGCAAAGCTGGAAGAGGTACAAGGAGAAGTAGTTGTCACGCTGGTGAACAACGAGCGCATCCACGAGCTAAATCGCGACTATCGTGGTGTTGATCGGCCTACGGATGTTCTGTCCTTTGCGATGAACGAGCCAGGTGAAGGGGAAATGGAAATCTTCATTGATGAGGATGAGGCCAGCGAGTTTCCGAATATGCTTGGAGATATCATCATCTCGGTGCCAAAAGCACATGAGCAGGCCGAAGACTATGGTCATTCATTCGAACGCGAACTCGGATTTCTCACGGTTCATGGTTTTCTTCACCTTCTGGGCTATGATCATGGGACGCCAGAAGAAGAGAAGGAAATGTTTTCACGTCAAGAAAAGGTACTGGAAGAAATCGGCTTGACGAGGTAGGAGATTACGTTGAAGGAATGGCGACGATTGACTCGCAGCTTCACCTACGCTCTGCAAGGAATTTCCTATACCGTACGGACACAGCGAAACATGCAAATCCACGTAGCCGCAGCCATAGTGGTGCTGGCGGCAGCGTGGTGGCTGCAGATACCCCGCAGCGATGTTTTGCTGGTCCTTTTTTCTATCGGTCTGGTCTTCTCCCTTGAGCTGGTAAATACTTCGATCGAAGCAGTCGTTGATTTAGCTTCCCCGGAATGGCATGCCAAGGCGAAGATTGCCAAAGATGTGGGAGCAGGAGCTGTGCTTGTGGCGGCGATCCTGTCTTTTATCATCGGAGTCATCGTATTTGGACAGCCACTGTTGCAAAAAGTATGGGGATAGTTTTTACTAGTGATACCGGACGGGTCATTCCAGTTGACCTTTCAGTCTGGTTTCTTCGTGTCTCTTTGGACAGATTCTGTTGTGAAATGATGTTAAAGAACAATCATATGAGGAATGATGAAAATGGATAAACAATCATTATTAGCACAAGCAATCGAAGCCAGAAAGCTCGCTTATGTACCGTACTCCAAGTTTCAGGTCGGAGCAGCTCTTTTAGCTGAGAGTGGCAAGGTTTATTTGGGAGGCAATATCGAAAATGCAGCGTACTCGCTGTGCAACTGCGCAGAGCGTACAGCTCTTTTTAAAGCGTATTCGGAAGGTGATCGGACTTACAAAGCATTAGCTGTCGCTGCCGATACACCACAAGCTGTGTCACCGTGCGGGGCTTGCCGACAAGTCATCGCGGAGCTGTGCCCACCGGACATGCCTGTATTTTTGACGAATCTCAAAGGCGACATTTGGGAAACGACAGTATCTGCCCTGCTTCCAGGCGCATTCACCAAGGAGGATTTACGTGGATAATCGCAAGACCAAGCAATCGTTTAAATCTGGCTTTGTCTCCATCGTGGGACGCCCAAATGTTGGGAAATCAACACTGTTGAATCATATTGTAGGGCATAAAATTGCCATCATGTCGAATAAACCGCAAACGACACGCAACAAAATTACAGCGGTGCATACGACCGAAGAGGGTCAAATTATTTTCTTGGATACACCGGGGATTCACAAGCCTCAATCCAAACTCGGAAACTACATGGTTTCGGTTGCCGAAAATACATTAAACGAAGTAGACCTCGTTTTATTTGTTGTCGATGCAACAGAAAAACGCGGAGCCGGGGACGACTACATCATCGAGCGGTTGAAGCAGGTCAAAACGCCAGTATTTTTGGTCATCAACAAAATTGACAAAGTACACCCGGAAGCATTGTTGCCAATTATTGACGATTACCGCAAATTGTATGATTTCAAGCAGATTGTTCCGATCTCGGCTCTGGAAGGTAACAATACAGCATCATTGCAGCAGGCTATTTTGGGTGAAATGGAAGAAGGCCCGATGTATTACCCTGCTGACCAGGTGACAGACCATCCGGAACGCTTTGTAGCAGCTGAATTGATTCGGGAAAAAGTTCTGCATTTGACGAGAGAAGAAGTACCTCACTCCATTGCTGTCGTCATTGAAGAAATGAAGCGAGGCGAAAATGGCAAGACACTTTACATTTACGCGGCCATTTATGTAGAGCGGGATTCCCAGCGCGGTATTTTGATCGGGCAAAAAGGTCAAATGCTCAAAGAAATTGGTCAACGCGCGCGCAAGGATATCGAGCGACTGATGGGGGACCAAGTATTTTTGGAGCTCTGGATCAAAGTGAAAAAGGATTGGCGCAACCAAGATCGGATGCTGCGTAACTTCGGTTTTTACGACGAGCAATAATATTCCCAACGCGATGTGTTAATTTTTCCAAGGCATAGAATAACGGGCAAAGGTGATTCTAAGAAGGAAGTGGATAGACCCGATATAGGAAAGGATGATGCTCCTTGCTTCGTGACTTTTCTTGGAGAGTTTTCGCTTCAACCGGTGACATCCATGCTTACCTTCTCTACCGTGATCACCATCAAACAGATGTTTCCAGCGAGGAGACCTCGTTTGATCTCGCCCAGGAAGAATTGGGTGACACACAGGCATGCTTGTAAAATGGGAAGGGATTGTCATTCGCAGTGTGGACTATGGCGAGTCCAGTAAAGTGGTGACAATGTTTACCCGGGAGAACGGCAAATTAGGCGTGATGGCCCGTGGTGCCAAAAAGACCAAAAGCCGTCTTGCCGCCGTCTCCCAGTTGTTTTCGCATAGTTATTATCTATGCAAGGCAGGACCCGGTACGGGAATGCCTGATCTCTCTCAGGGAGATATGCTGGATTCGTTCCGGGATATGCGGCAAAGCCTGACTGCTACGGCTTATGCCGCATACATAGCAGAACTTTTGGATCGACTGACGCAGGAAAGGGAGCCGAATCCCTATTTGTTTCAGCTACTTCTCCATACGTTCCGCCATTTGGATGAAGGACGAGATGCTGAGATTCTGTGTCGGATTTTTGAGACCAAGATGCTTATTGTAGCGGGGATCTCCCCGCAGCTCACAGCGTGTGCAAACTGTGGCGAACAGCGCGAACCCTATGCGATCAGTGTGGGGCAGGGCGGCCTGTTGTGCCCAGTTTGCCTGCCTTCCGATCCGTATGCGATGGCAGTTACACCCTCGACCTGGAAGCTGTTACGGCTGTTCCAGGTATTTGATTTGGAACGGCTTGGTGACATTGAGGTAAAACCGGCTACACGCAACCAGCTCAAGCATGTACTGCGGAGCTTCATGGACGAGTATCTGGATCTCAGGCTGAAAAGTCGGTCATTTCTGGAGCAACTGGAGCGTATGGAAAGAATGACGCAATCAGATCAGGACTAATTGACATACGAATTTGTTTTCGTTATGATAAGAACCAAACTTGTATACCGAATGTTGCCGTGAAGGAAAAGAGTAGTCGGCCACTGGCTGTGAGTAGCGAATCGGGGATAGTGGGAGCCCGGTCACCATGCTGATGAAGGGCGTTCTGGAGCAATTTGATTGTAAGGTGGGCGAAGAAGTCATTCGCCAAGTAGGGTGGAACCGCGAGAATCCTCTCGTCCCTACACTGTCGCATCAGGCAGTGTAGAGGCGGGAGGTTTTTTTAGTTTCGACTTAAAGCCAAGTTCTAAGTTCTACGAAGTTTAGAGGAGGATCAAGCATGAAAATGACATTTCAAGACATCATTTTGACGCTGCAAAACTTTTGGGCAAAGCAAAACTGTCTCATTGTCCAGCCGTATGACGTTGAAAAAGGGGCGGGTACGCTAAACCCAATGACCTTCCTTCGTTCCATTGGACCTGAGCCGTGGAATGTAGCATATGTGGAGCCTTCCCGTCGCCCGGCTGACGGACGATATGGGGAAAACCCAAACCGTTTGTATCAGCATCACCAGTTCCAAGTAATCATGAAGCCATCGCCTGACAACATTCAGGAGCTGTACCTGGAGAGCTTGCGCGAACTCGGGATCGAGCCACTGGAGCATGATATCCGATTTGTTGAGGACAACTGGGAGCACCCTGGTCTTGGCGCTTGGGGCTTAGGTTGGGAAGTTTGGCTGGACGGAATGGAGATCACACAGTTCACGTACTTCCAGCAAGTGGGCGGTCTGGAATGTAAACCAGTGGCAGTCGAGCTGACTTACGGACTGGAGCGTTTGGCTTCCTATATTCAGGAAAAAGAAAATGTGTTCGATCTGGAATGGTGCAACGGGTATACGTACGGAGATGTATTCCTGCAACCAGAATACGAGCATTCCAAATACACATTTGAGCTGTCTGATGTCGACATGCTGTTCTCTCTCTACAATACGTATGAGGCGGAAGCAAAGAGACTGATGGCGGAGCGACTGGTTTACCCGGCTTATGACTATGTACTAAAATGCTCCCACACCTTCAACTTGCTGGATGCCCGTGGAGCGATCAGTGTGACGGAGCGTACAGGCTACATCGCTCGTGTACGTAATCTGTCTCGTGAAGTAGCACAAACCTACTATAAAGAGCGTGAGAGACTCGGTTTCCCGCTTTTGCAAAAAGGCAACGCAGACGCTGCGGATCAAGTGAATCAGGTGAAGGGAGAGGATACAAATGAGTAAGCGCGATCTACTCGTAGAGGTTGGTTTAGAAGAAATGCCTGCTCGTTTTGTCGCACAGGCAGCGGCACAATTCAAGGAAAAAGTAGAAAAGTGGCTGACTGCTGAGCGCGTGCCGTTTGATCAAATTACGGCATTGGAGACACCTCGTCGCTTTGCCCTGTTAATCAATGGATTGGCAGAAAAGCAGCCTGACCGCAATGATGAAGCGAAAGGCCCTGCACGCAAAATCGCACAAGATGAAGCGGGCAACTGGTCCAAGGCAGCACTCGGATTTGCACGAAGCAACAATGTTGAGCCTGACCAACTGTATTATAAAGAAGTAAACGGGATCGAGTATGTTCATGCTCGCAAATCCGAAGCGGGAAAACCAACTACTGAGCTTTTGCCGCAACTGGCTGAAGTAATCACCGGCATGAGCTTCCCGAAAAATATGCGGTGGGGCGCACGCGAGTTGAAATACGTTCGTCCGATTCGTTGGCTGGTAGCTTTGTTCGGCGATGAATTGATTGATTTGGAGATTGCAGGTGTAAAAAGCGGACGCGTTTCTCGTGGACACCGCTTCTTGGGAACAGAGGTTACCTTGAATCACCCAAGCGAATACGTGAGCAAGCTGGCTGAGCAATATGTCATGGTGAAGCCCGACGAGCGCAGAGCAACCATTGTAGAACAAATTCATCGCTTGGAGAAAGAAAATGGCTGGACAATTCCAATGGACGAAGGGCTTTTGGATGAGGTAGTTCATCTTGTAGAATACCCGACCGCTCTTTACGGTACGTTCGAACAAGAGTTCCTTTCCATTCCACGTGAGGTTTTGGTTACCTCCATGCGTGAACACCAGCGTTATTTCCCTGTTGAAAACGCACAGGGTCAATTGCTGAATCATTTTGTGACAGTACGTAACGGAGACAGCCGCGCTCTGGAAAACGTAGCGAAAGGGAATGAAAAAGTTCTTCGCGCACGCTTG
The DNA here is from genome assembly GCF_013284365.1 of Brevibacillus sp. RS1.1. Lineage (NCBI taxonomy): Bacteria > Bacillati > Bacillota > Bacilli > Caryophanales > Paenibacillaceae > Brevibacillus > Brevibacillus sp. RS1.1. The sequence goes on along the minus strand of NZ_JABSVA010000002.1, from coordinate 18,068 downwards.
TCTGACGCTCGTTTCTTCTACGTGGAGGACCAAAAGCTGTCCATTGAAAGCTGCCTGAAACGCTTGGAGACAATCGTTTACCATGAAGAGCTGGGAACAATTGGTGATAAAGTTCGCCGTGTACGCAAAACAGCTGCGCAAATAGCAAGCAAGCTAGGCGTGAGCGCGGAAGAAACCAAGCAAGTCGACCGCATTGCAGAAATCGCAAAATTCGACCTCGTGACCAACATGGTAGGTGAGTTCCCCGAACTGCAAGGGATCATGGGTGAAGATTACGCGCGCAAAGCGGGTGAGTCCGACGTCGTCGCAAGTGGCGTATTCGAGCATTACCTCCCGCGGTTTGCAGGGGACAAAATGCCTGCTGCGGCTCAAGGCGCGATCGTCAGTCTGGCTGACAAGATGGACACGATCGTAGGCTGCTTCTCGATCGGTATTGTGCCTACTGGCTCACAGGACCCGTATGGTCTGCGCCGTATGGCAGCGGGGATCGTTACAATTTTGGTGGAGCGCGATTGGCAAATTTCTCTTGCCGATCTGTGGGATGCCGCGATGGAAGGCTATGTAGCGCAAGGCGTAAACAAGAGAGCCGCAGAAGACGTGAAAAAAGACCTCGTAGACTTCTTCGCACTCCGTCTGAAAAATGTTTTGCAGGATCATGGCGTTCGTTACGATGTCATCGACGCCGTTCTTGCTGCCGACCTGACATTGGTTCCAGAGGTGCTGGCAAAAGCAAAAGCACTGATGGGGGCGGTACAAACAGAAGAATTCAAGCTGATTGTGGAGCAGTTTAACCGGGTGAACAATCTGGCGCAAAAAGCGGAAGCAGACCAAGTCAGCGAAGCTTTGTTCGCAGAAGATGTGGAGCGGGCCTTGTATCAGGCATTCCAAGCTGTTCAGAAGGATGTAGAGGGTCTGAAGGATCAAGAGAAGGTGCTCGCAACCTTGTCAACCTTGCGCCAGCCGATTAACGCATTCTTTGATAAAGTCATGGTCATGGCCGAAGATCAGGCTGTTCGTGCGAATCGTCTTGGACTTCTCTTGCAGCTTTCTCGTGTGCTTTATCGCTACGCAGATTTTTCCAAAATTGTTTTCGCCTAAACCAAATAACACTGGTGCCTTCGTCTGAAAATCAGGCGGGGGCACCTTTTTTCCGCGTGAAAGAAGGAATATCCCGTCGAATAGAGTAATACTAGGAAGAGGTAAAGACAGAACCGGGGTGATTGGTCATCGAGCTTACCAAACGACAAGAGCACATCTTACAGATAGTGAAGGATGACGGACCGATAACAGGAGAACATATCGCGGAGCGACTGAATTTGACTCGCGCGACGCTGCGCCCTGATTTATCCATCCTCACGATGTCAGGATATCTAGAAGCCAGACCTCGGGTCGGGTATTTTTATGCCGGCAGACCCGCAAGCTCAGTCATAAGTGAACGGCTTCACAAGCTTCTCGTCAATGACTACAAGGCGGTACCGATCGTGGTATCCGAATCCGCCTCGGCTTACGACGCCATTGTTACCCTCTTTTTGGAGGATGTTGGCACGTTATTCGTCGTCAACCAAAAAGGATATTTGGCTGGCGTGATCTCACGAAAAGACCTCCTGCGGGCTTCTTTAGGCAATAAGACGCTGGAGGATGTGCCGGTCAGCATCATCATGTCTAGAATGCCGAATATCATTACATGTGCACCTGATGAGACCTTGTACGCAGCCGCTAAAAAGCTGATTGATTTTCAGATCGATTCTCTGCCTGTCGTAAGGCCTAGTGAGGAAGATCCGAAGCAAATGGAGCTGTTGGGGCGCGTCACCAAGACGACGATCGCGAAAGCATTTGTAGAATTGGGTAGCGAACCGAAAGTGTAGGAGGAGAAGCGATGCAAGGTAATCAGCGAGGACAGCTCATCTATGTAGTCTCAGACTCCATCGGCGAAACGGCCGAACTTGTCGTTCGCGCAGGAGCTAGTCAGTTTGATCGTTTTTTGTTTGATGTACAAAAGTATCCGTATATAGAAGACAAGGAATCGATTGACGAAATCATTGCTTCGGCAAAAGAATCGCGGGCAATGATCGTTTTCACTCTGGTCATTCCGGAGCTGAATGCGTATATTACACAACAAGCTGCTCTTCACGGAATTCCGGCTCTTGATGTTATGGGGCCTTTGATGAATACATTGCAGGGCATGTTGAAAGAGCCACCAACCGGAAAACCGGGTTTGGTACGCCGACTGGATGAGGAGTATTTCCGCAAAGTAGATGCCATCGAATTTGCTGTCAAATACGACGATGGTCGGGACCCACGCGGTCTGTTGCGAGCAGATGTGGTTTTGATTGGCGTTTCGCGTACTTCCAAGACGCCTCTTTCCATGTATTTGGCTAACAAACGACTTAAGGTTGCCAATGTTCCGCTTGTCCCGGAGGTAGAGCCACCGGAAGAATTGTTCCAACTGCCAGTCGAACGGTGTATTGGGCTTACCATCAATCCGGAGCAACTGAACGGCATTCGGACAGAGCGTCTGAAGGCACTGGGATTGACAGCACAAGCAAATTACGCCAATCTCGAACGGATTGCCGAAGAACTGGCGTATTCGAAGCGCATTATTGAGCGCCTCGGATGTACCGTTATTGATGTTTCCAACAAGGCAGTAGAAGAAACGGCAAACATCATTTTGGAGATGATTCGAAAAAACAATCTCCGGAATGAAAGGAAATAGGCCGAAAGAAGGATTTTGACGTTTTTTGTAGAATTTCAATTAGCTGAGGTACTTATCATACGTGAGTTCTCAGCGTTTATTGCCTTAAGAAATGTGGAAAAGTAGAAAAGAAGAAAAGAAGTTCGATGCAAAGAAGGAAATTGACGAATTTTGACGAACTAAATATTCTCACGTGCGATTCTCCTTATAAAGGTGGAAAGACATGACTGGTCCCACTTCAGATGAATTTGTAAATCAAGTGCGTGCCGCTGTCGACATCGTAGACGTTGTAGGAGAGTACGTTCAACTGAGAAAAAGCGGTCGTGCCTTTCTCGGTCTATGTCCGTTTCACTCTGAAAAGAGCCCTTCCTTCAACGTAAATGCAGAGCGACAGTTTTTTCATTGCTTTGGCTGTGGAGCAGGTGGGGACATCTTTTCCTTTTTAATGAAACTGGAGCAATTGACTTTTCCAGAGGCACTGCACAAATTGGCGGAGCGTGCCGGGATAGCTGTGCCCCAGCCGCAGCAAGTAGAGGAATCACCTGAAAAACGGATGAAGCATGTGATGCAAGAAGCGCATACGTTCGTTTCACGCCTCTACCACTACGTGCTTACGAAAACCCCCTATGGCGCAGAAGCGATGAAGTATCTCGCAAAGCGCGGAATGTCTGAGGCGACAATCGCCGAATACCAAATCGGGTTTGCCCCGGATTCCTGGGATTTCGTGACGCAGCAGTTGACAAAGCGGGGATTTTCACAGGAATTGATGGTGGAAGCAGGGTTATTGGCTAGAAGCGATGCAGGAAAAATCTTTGATCGCTTTCGAGGTCGTATCATGTTTCCGATTCAGGATTCCCAAGGTAACGCCATCGGATTTGGTGGGCGCTTACTGCAAGGATCGAAGCCCAATTCCAATCAAAAGTCTCAACCCAAGTATCTGAATAGCCCGGAAAGCCTTTTGTTCAACAAAAGTGCTACGCTGTTTAATCTTCATCGTGCACGCCCCATCATTAGAAAGAGAAAAGAGGCGCTGTTGTTTGAAGGATATGTCGATGTCATATCGGCATGGCAGGCGGGTTTTACGCAAGGTATTGCCACTTTGGGAACAGCCTTGACGGAGCAGCAGGCCAGAATTCTTCGTCGCAATACAGAGTCAGTCGTACTCTGTTATGACGGAGATGCTGCAGGACAAGAAGCAACGAGCAAAGCGATTCACGTTTTGCAGCAAGCCGGTTTGATCGTTCGAGTAGCTCCGCTTCCACAAGGAGTGGACCCGGATGATTACATCCGCCAGCATGGGGCTGAAGCATTTTCCCAGCAGGTATTGTTACAGGCGATGCCAATTACGGCTTTCCGTCTGAAACATTTACGCAGTCAGTTCGTAATAAAAGATGAGACGGACAAAGCTCGCTTAATCGCGAAGGCGGTCGAGATCATCAATGAACTGGGCAGCCCGGTGGAACGGGACATGTATCAACGGCAATTGGCTGAAGAATACTCCCTTACTCTCGGTGATCTCAAATGGGAGTCCAAACGCGCCTACAATCAGCAAAAAAGTGAGCGCCAAAGGGATAAAGTGACGCCAGCATGGAATAATAGTATAAATAATGGCAAAGTTACGCTCGCGAAAACACTGCCACCCGCTTATCACACGGCTGAGCGCATGCTGCTTTACTACATGATGCGGAACGAAGAAATAGCCGCCCGCGTCCAGCAGGAATGCAGTGCCCACTTTCAGGTGGATGAACACGATGCGCTGGCTGCCTACCTGTACGCCTACTATGCAGAGGGAAACCCGGAAGACCCTGGAAAGTTTATACATTACGTGCAAGACGATTTGTTAAAGCAATTAGCCTCGGGATTGGCCATGATGGAGTGCAACAACGACGTATCTGAATTAGAGATCGGTGACTACATCAAACAAGTGAATAACTACCCGAAGCGTGCCGAGTTGGAACGATTGCGCGATGAGCAGCGGAGCTTACACCTCCAAGCGGCCGCAGCGGACAGCGAGGATGCGCGCAAACAACTTGAACTTCAAGCAGCCGTTACAGGGATGAAGATTCTTGAATTGGAAAATGCTTTAAAAGAAGGGTAGCTTCAGATCATTCCCGGGGAAGGAGGGAAAGTAGATGAACAAGCAAAATATTACTTCCGACATGGAAGCAACGTCCATCGAACAAGTGAAGGAACAGTTGGTCGAATTAGGCAAGAAACGCGGCGCATTGTCGTATAAGGAGATTACTGCTCGTCTGGCAGGTTTTGAGCAGGATTCTGATCAAATGGATGAGTTTTTTGAATATCTAGGTGATCAAGGCATTGAGATTAACAACAATGAGAATGAAGATGACGACGATGAAGTCGATCAAATGATCATCAAAGACGAGGACAACGAAGAATTTGATTTTGACGATCTCTCCGTTCCGCCTGGAATTAAGATCAATGACCCTGTACGGATGTATCTGAAGGAAATTGGTCGAGTTCCTCTGCTCTCCGCAGAAGAGGAGATTAAACTAGCGCAGCGAATTGAACAAGGTGATGAGGAAGCCAAAAGACGTCTGGCTGAGGCGAACTTGCGATTGGTAGTATCGATTGCGAAGCGTTATGTAGGACGCGGCATGCTATTCCTCGACTTGATTCAAGAAGGGAACATGGGTCTGATTAAAGCGGTGGAAAAGTTTGACTATCGCAAAGGCTACAAGTTCAGTACGTATGCGACCTGGTGGATTCGCCAAGCGATTACCCGTGCCATTGCAGACCAAGCTAGAACGATCCGGATTCCGGTTCATATGGTGGAAACCATCAATAAATTAATCCGCGTTTCCCGTCAGCTTCTGCAAGAGCTAGGTCGTGAACCTATGCCAGAAGAAATCGCTGAAAAAATGGATCTCACTCCGGAAAAAGTTCGGGAAATCATGAAGATTGCTCAAGAACCAGTATCTCTGGAGACTCCAATTGGGGAAGAAGACGATTCCCACTTAGGTGATTTCATTGAGGATCAGGATGCATTGGAGCCATCTGATGCAGCTGCCTATGAACTTTTGAAAGAACAGTTGGAAGACGTTTTGGATACATTAACAGACCGGGAAGAAAATGTACTGCGTCTGCGTTTCGGGTTAGATGACGGACGTACACGGACGTTAGAAGAAGTAGGCAAAGTGTTTGGTGTAACCCGTGAACGGATTCGTCAGATCGAAGCAAAAGCTCTTCGCAAATTGCGTCATCCGAGTAGAAGTAAACGCTTAAAAGATTTCTTAGAATAACCGATATAAGAAGTATGTGGCCTACGTTAGCCGACGTAGGCTTTTCTTATTCATGAAGGAATACACTTTTTGTCGTAGTTAGGAGGGGCCGCGTTGGACGACCAGCGCAAGCGCACGATTATCGCCGAAATTGAAAACTGGCGGCGCAACCATTTACTGCCTGAACATTACTGCATCTTCTTGTTAAATCTGTATACAGAAGGGGATCGGCCAAATACACCGGCGTCCGCAGGCGGGAATGAGCGAATGGGAACGGCACCGAGTGTGCTGTCAGGAAAAGTCAATTCAACATCATCTGTCACAAACACATATGCACCTAGAACTGTCTCTCCAGTGACGGGGAAAATGGTAGTGGCATGGCTCCTTGGTGCCTTTGTCATTGCTGGTTTGATCTTACTTGCTTTTCATTTTAACCGTTTTCAAACCCCAATGCAAATTACCATCTTTGCCTGTTTCACTCTCGTTTTCTATATTCTGGGACTCGTTTATCGAAGATCGGCCCCGCCATTGACGCATTTATTCCTGGCTTTGTCCTTTGGGATTTTGATCGCGGGAGGCGTTTATTGTATCCAAAAAATGGATGGTAGCTTGCCGTTTATCCTGTTTTATTTAGGCTTCGTTTGCATGCTGTTGTGCATCAGCGCAATTGTTTTCGGCTATGCTTATTTGCTCTATGCAGGGTTACTGGGTTTGGCCATCTTGTATGGCATTACAACCGTTCATCGAGTAGGGATAGACTATACATGGTGGACATCGGAGTTGTACTGGGTACCGCTTGCGTGCTTGCTCACAGGTATGGGCTTCTTGATGAATAAGGCCAATTCGAAATGGGCGGGAGTATTTGCAGTATGTGGACTTGCCTTTTTCTTTGGTGCAGAGATACAGGCTCTGTATATTCCAGCGGCGAAGCGAGATATGATTCAATTGCTGTTGTTCATTAAGGTGTTCATCGCGTCCATTTTGTTCTTCTTCACGCGTGGATATTGGTATGCGTGGTTGAGACTGTAGACTATGCGAGACTTCTCGTTCTCCTCTGCATGCTTATCTGATACAATTTCAGAAGAGAGCAAACGGGGTGAATAAATGAACAACAAGTGGAAAGTTTTAATCGGTATTTTGCTGGCGGCTTTTTTTCTGGGTGGAGAAACAGTAGCCAAATTTATGGGTGTACATACATATAGCATCGGATTCATAGCAGCATCTGTCTCTTTTTTGGGAGCGATTTTATTAGGAGCACGCCGATCATAGGCGTGTTTTTTTTGAGAAATTCCACATGAATCCAAAATCGTGGTGTATAATGGTAAGAGTATTCTGAACAAACGCTCAGTCAAAATTGTGTATTTCTTGATGGTTCTTTACTAAAGCGTTTTCAAGGGGGCAGCGATTATGAACTTCGATTTGACTTCAGAACAACAAATGTTAAAAAAAATGATACGCGAATTTGCTGATGAGGTAGTGGCACCGGAAGCAGATGAACGCGATCAAACTAAACAATTTCCTGTCGGAATATTCAAGCAGATGAGTGAACTGAACTTGATGGGTCTCCCCTTCTCTGAGAAATACGGGGGTGCAGGAGCTGATTCCACGAGTTTTGCGATCGTTGTGGAAGAGCTAAGTCGTGCATGTGGCTCTACAGGAATCACGTATTCGGCGCATATCTCGTTAGGTGGCGCTCCACTGGCTTTGTTTGGAACTGAAGAGCAAAAGCTAAACTATTTAAGCAAAATTTGTTCTGGCGAAAGCTTTGGCGCGTTTGGCTTGACGGAACCAAATGCAGGGTCTGACGCAGGTGGTACGAGGACGAATGCGATCTTAGCAGACGGGGAGTGGACGATTAACGGCTCCAAATGCTTCATTACCAATGCCTCCTATGCTTCGTTTCTCGCCTTGACAGCTGTGACTGACAAAGAGCAGGGCTCACGGGGTATTACTGCTTTTATCGTTCCGACAGATACACCTGGCTTTCAGGTGTTGGCGAACTATGAAAAGCTCGGTTTGCACAGCTCCAATACGACGGAGCTCGTTCTTGAAAATGTCCGCGTGCCAGAGGAAAACGTCCTTGGGAAGCGGGGAGAAGGCTTCAAGCAGTTTCTCATTACACTTGATGGTGGGCGAATCGGGATCGGAGCTATGGCAGTAGGAATTGCACAGGCTGCCTACGACAAGGCGTTGCAATACTCCAAGCAGCGTACGGCTTTTGGCAATTCCTTGAGTCATTTTCAAGCGATCCAGCACAAGCTGGCGGATATGGCGATGCAAATAGAGCTGGCGAGAACGATGGTGTATAAAGCAGCGTGGCTGAAAGATCATGGTCGCAAATTTACGAAAGAAGCAGCAATGGCAAAATTGTATGCTTCGGAGATTGCCATGTCTGCTACACATCAGGCTATTCAGATTCACGGTGGGTATGGTTATATGCGGGAGTATCAGGTAGAACGATTTTTCCGCGATGCCCGACTGTTAGAGATCGGCGAGGGGACTTCAGAGATTTTACGTAATGTCATCGCAAGAGAAATCGGGTGCTAGCCTTCCGTATTTGATAACGAAAGAGCATGACTGCCAGCGTAAACTGACAGCCATGGCTCTTTTTTTGTTTATTGCTTTTTATTGATCGCCAGATTGTACAGTTGGGAAACCAAATCCACTCGCGATATCGTCCCCTACAGTAGCGTTTGAGCCACCTTTGATGTCATTTCCTTTCGCGCGTTTTTGCAATTCTACACGAACATCTTGAGAGCTCCAAGATGGATTGGATGCCCAGATTTTCGCAGCCAAACCGGAAATGTGTGGGGTTGCCATGGAAGTTCCGCTGATGGAATTATAACCTCCGTTATTCCATGTAGACTGAATAGCGCGTCCTGGTGCTGATACTTCCACATCACGCTCTTGAATCACGTAGTCTCCCGCTTGCCCGCTCTTGCCACGAGAAGAGAAGTCAGCTACACGGTAGGTTCCGTTTTGTTGAACATTCTCCAACGCTGCTACGGCTACTGTATTCACTAATGCTCCAGGGTAGCCAATGCTATTCACTGTCGGTCCGGAGTTACCAGCCGCTGCGACGACTAATACACCTTTTTGGTTTGCATACGTGATGGCACTTTCCATAAGGGTACTCTTACCGCTAGAGCCAAGAGACATAGAGATGATCGTTTTCACGCCTAATTGAGCGGATTGGTCAGCAGCGTAACGAATAGCATAGGCAATGTCATCCTCATAGCCGGATCCAGAGTCATCCAGTACTTTATATGCCCACAGCTTTGCATCTGGTGCTACACCATAAATACCTGCGCCATTGCCGCCGTCAGCGAGAACAGTTCCGGCGACGTGTGTTCCATGACCATGCGCATCATTGCAAGCACCAGTAACAACAGGCGAAGAAGATTGCGTGAAATCGTTGCACTGCTCTGCGTTCGCGGTTAGGTCCGAGTGCTGCGTATACACGCCAGTATCCAGGACTGCAACACGAACATCTGCACCGCCAGTTGTAGCGGAGAGGGATTGGTTTTTATAGATTGCTTTAATTCCCCACGGAACGACTGCCGCAGGAGAGACCTCTAGCGCACTTACTTGATCTTCTTCTATATACTCAGCGATCTTTAATTTTTGTAATACGGTGATTTTTACATTGGGATCGCTTTTCAGTTGGTCAAGTTGATCACTATTTACATCGAGGGTAAAGCCATCTTCACCAAAATCATGGCGTACTTCCAAAGGTCCAGCAAAATAACCGGTTCTCACATCAGAATCTGACTGAATTAATACCCGTTCAGTATCAAATTCATTGAGCGAATCGTTACTTGCTGCCCCCACACCTGTGAAGACACTCATCACTAGCGCTGAAGAGAGTAATCCCATTGCCCACCACTTGCCGGTTCTTTTTTTCAAACTTTTCTCCTCCTTAAAGATAGTTAGTTTGTGTTAGTTCATGATGTTCATGGCGTTAATATACATATCTGTAAAAATTTTGTAAATATTTATTTATTAAAATAAAGTTCACAATTCAGTGAAAATTAAATCAAATTGCATAAAATACGATAAAACAACGCCGTATTTAAAAATTTTGCTTGTTATTCCGAACATTACATCCACGTAATAGCAATCTGTAAGCCTCTCGACTACTACCCAAGGGCCTCCTTAATAACCTTGTCCCTGCTAGGTGCAACAGTGAGGATTTTGTCGTTCTTTGCTGATCATCTGTTAGGGAATTTGCATTTCGCAATTGCTGCCAAATAGGGTAGAATAGAGGCAACGGAAGGTGAATATACAGATGACATCAGTATCAATATCCAAGCGGCTACAAACAATTGCCCGCTATTGTCCAGAAGGAGCCCGCGTCGCCGACATCGGGTCGGATCATGCGTTGTTGGCTTCTTATTTGCTTGTAAAAGGAATTGCTTCTTTCGTGATCGCTGGCGAATTGAATGAAGGGCCTTTTCAAGCGGCAAAAAAACAAATACATACATTGCAGGTAAAAGATCGCGCTTCGGTACGTAAAGGAAACGGGCTCGCGGTATTACAACCTGGGGAAGCAGATGTGATCTGCATTGCTGGGATGGGCGGACAATTGATCGTTTCCATTTTGGAAGCAGGAAAAGACAAACTGGAAGGTGTGCAACGCCTGATTCTGCAACCAAACGTAGGGGAAGAAGCGGTTCGCCTGTGGATGATAGAGAATGGTTGGCAGTTAATCGCGGAATCCATATTGCAAGAAGACGGCGTGATTTATGAGATTCTCGTCGCAGAACGAGGCAATCCTACCTTGCCTTATGCGGGCAAAGATCGTACGCAGCAAGAGCTCCTGCGCATTGGTCCATTTCTTTGGGTGGAAAAATCAGAGGTATTACAAGCGAAGTGGCTACATGAGCATGAAAAATGGCAAAAGATCATCGTTCAATTAAAGCGTTCGGACAAGCCGGAAGCAGCAGAACGAATCAAAGAAATCGAAGCAGAAGTAAAATGGATCGATGAGGTGATCGCATGCTTGCGCACGGACAAACAGTAATCCAATATGTAGAAAGTCTTGCACCTAAATCGTTGGCGATGGAAGGCGACAAGATTGGCCTTCATGTAGGCACCTTGCAAAAAAAGGTAAAAAAAGTGATGATCGCACTAGACGTACTGGAATCTGTGGTGGAGGAAGCAATCGCAGAGGGTGTAGACCTGATTGTGGCTCACCATGCCGTTATATATCGACCACTGAAACACCTTAGGACAGATCTCGCCGCAGGACGTGTCTTCGAAAAGCTGATCAAGCATGACATTGCGGTATATACAGCCCATACCAATTTGGATGTTGCGTATGGGGGGATGAACGATTGGCTCGCAGAAGCGGTTGGACTCACGAATGTAGATGTACTCGATGTTCTTTCAAGAGAGGCTTGGAAGAAGCTCGTCGTATTCGTGCCCGCTACTCATAAGGAAGCAGTATTTTCCGCGCTTGCTGAAGCGGGTGCAGGGCATGTAGGCAACTATAGCCACTGTTCTTTTCAGACAGAAGGCACCGGAACCTTTTTACCAGGGGAAGGAACGAATCCTCATATCGGTTCGACAGGTCAATTGGAAAGAGCAGAGGAAGTTCGCATCGAGATGATTGTTCCTGCGTCCAGGCAATCGGCTGTGGTTAAAGCAATGCTTGCTGCCCATCCCTACGAAGAAGTCGCTTACGACATCATTCCTTTGGAGCAGTCCGGAACTGCATACGGAATTGGGCGAATCGGTACTCTGCCTGCACCACTGACGCTCCGAGAGTTTGCTTTGCTCGTCAAAGAACGATTTTCCCTCCACGGTCTACGCGTAGTTGGTGACTTGGATGCGACAGTCAAAAAAGTAGCGGTAGTAGGTGGAGACGGAAGCTCCTTTGTTTCCAAAGCCATTTTTAAAGGCGCGGATGTTTATTTAACAGGAGACATTGGTTATCACACTGCACACGATGCGCAAGCAGAAGGCTTGTCGATCGTAGATGCTGGTCACAATATCGAAAAAATCATGAAGGAAAAGCTGGCGACTATCTTGCTTGAACAATTGCAGGCAAATGGTTACGAAACAGAGGTTATTCCTTCGCGTGTGCACACAGATCCGTTCCAGTTTGTTTAAGACGTAGCAGGACCAACCTTTTGTTGCCTGCCAGATGAAGTGTAGGAGGATTTTATGTGCAAAAACTAATCCGGACAATTTCTTGTGGATTACTGACATTAAGCTTACTCACCCCCGGCGTCGCTTCAGCGGCTGGGGGCTTATTGCCATACAATGACATCAGCAAGCACTGGGCGAGAAATGCAATCATTCAAGGCGTGCAGCTCGGTTTGTTTGAGGCTGGTCCAAATGTTCCGAAGTTTTACCCAAATCGTGACATGACACGTGCGGAATTTCTCGTCATGATCGATCGGCTTTATTACGGGGGGCAGTATCAGATCTATCCGCTTACTTTCTTATCCGAGCATTCGGAGTGGGCGCGGGCAGAAGGTTTTCAGGAACCGTATTTGCCGTATAAAGACGTTGACCGTCTAACCTGGATGTACAAACCAACATTGCGCATCTCCACGATCTTGGATAGACTGTACGGCCCAAATGCGATTCAGTACATTTTTCCCGGTGAGATGATGAAGCCGAATCAGCCGATCACCAAAGAAGAAGCTGCCAAGATATTGCAAATGTTCACCATGTCTCCAGATAGTAAAAATGCGTGGGAAGAAGTGCGTTCGTGGGGATGGCTAGAGGGAGAAAAAACGGAACGAGTGAAGCGAGGAGATGCTGCGGTCGCAGCTGATCGCATGGTGAATTATTTCCTTCAGGATGGAATCATGCCTCTGCTGGATTACGACGGGAAAAAGTTCCCCATGGTCCCGGATCTCGAAGAGGTATTGCCATTATTCGCAACCTATGCAGATCCCAAAACAACAGAAGAACAGATTTATGTAGATGCGGCTGCCGCTATTCGCAGTAGAAATGATAGTGAAGAGACATTTGAACAGTTACGCAAGCTGGCGGATGACTCCTTCCCCAATCAAGTCGGTGTTCACTATTTACTGAGCTGGAATCCTGAAACACCGATTGAAACCAATCTGGAGGAAGCTTTTCTTTCTATCGACGCTTACTTCGAAGACAAAATCATTCTCCCGGAAACACTCGGGCTGTTGAGTGCCAATGTGTACGATATCGCCTTGCAGCTAGGGAACAAGGATCAAAGCCAATACAAAAAAGTGCTTGACCGACTTAGTGCTTATGAACAAAAAGTGAAGCAGGATTCCAAAGAATGGGAATCGCTCGCCATGTATTTGGGGGCACTGGAAATCAGGAGTGGTCAGGTAGACCTGGCGCTGGCTCGATACAAGCGATTTGCCGACAGGAGCCCGGAGGCATTGTTGAATACTTCCTACTATTATTTGCAGGAAGGACGTATGCAGGAAGCTGAAGAGGTTCTTGCTGCGATGAAACCGAAAGCGTCAGACAGCAGAATGAATCAGTTGCACAAAATGTTGCGTCAAGAGTTTGCATCGTTAAAAGATCAGCCAGCTATTATTTCTGATTTGGGGTACTCTTTGCGGAAGTTGGACAATGCCGACACCTATCAAGTGAAGGGTGAAGCGGTGTTGAGTGGATTGACGTTCTCATACACGCAGGATGTTAACAAGGAAAAGCAAATAAGCAGGATATCCGGCTCTTATCAATCTCCGCAAAAACTAATATCAGACAAGCTGCTCTCCTATACAGATGGGAAAACAAACACGCAATACTCGTACGATACGGATCGGCAGACATGGGACAAGAGTAGAACGGACAAAGTGGACTTTTTGCACGAGTGGGTTGGTGCTGTCAAGGTAGCTGATCGTGCCAAGGAGCTTCATGCACGCTACTACAAGCAATCATACGGGAAGTATGATGTCATTACAGAGTGGATTCCGGGCTCCATGCTGGTAGAGAAATCAAAGAAGGTTACGCTCGGACAGGGAAAAGTGAAAGAGGTTCCCTTGTTCATGAACAAGTATTATATTGATCGAGCTAGCGACCAAATTGTCAAACATACATGGCGTTATGAAGAAATTTATGAGGGCGACGGATACGTAGCCTATTCGGGTACCGACAATTACGACTTTACAAGCAATGTTGCATTCTCGATACCTGATGATGTTCGAAAAGGGGTGGCGCCATGAAACGATTTAGTCAATGGGCAGTAGCAGCTGTACTGCTACTCACAACTGTTCTTCCTGTGCAAGCGGCAGAGTATCCTTTCGAAGAAACAGAAGAAGTATTCCAGCACGTTATGCAGAGCCACTTGAGCAAACCGGCAGCCAAACAATTGGTAAAAGGGGCTTTAGAGGTGGTCAGTGAGCAGGCTAATCAGAAAAAACAGCTTCAATTCAAAGTTTCTGAAGAAGATGACACCTGGGACGAGTTGGAATTGAGGCTTGTAGAATGGCAGAAAAAAGGCGGGTTTGATACGCCGACGATGAACACTTGGGCGATTGATGGAATGCTCTCTACACTCGACGACCCGCACAGCGTATTTTTTACGCAAGATGAATTGCGTTTGTTCCAATCTGACGTTGAGAATCAATTCGTTGGATTTGGTTTTCGTCTCCGGCGGCAAAATGATCATATTATCATCCGTGAAATCGTTCCGAATTCTCCAGCAGCAGCTTCTCCCTTGCAACGAGGCGATCAATTGATCAAAGTCAATGAGACCTCGCTGGTCGGAAAGACTTTTGAAGAAGCGTATGCTTATTTGAGGGGTAACGAAGGGACTGAAGCCGTTCTTACTGTATATCGTCCATCTGACAAACGGGAGCACCAGATAAAGCTGAAGCGTGCCTCGATGACCTTGCCGGAAGCGGAAGGACAGATGTTTTCGAAGGGCGCAGTTGGCTATATCAGTCTTGAAACATTCGGATCAGAAGGAGCCATCCAGGTAAGGGATAAGCTTGCTGAACTATCCCGTGTGCAAAAGCCGTTGTCCGGATTGGTGTTAGACCTGCGGGATAATGGCGGGGGATACTTGTCCACAGCGCGGGATATCGCGAGCCTCTTTATGGAAGAAGGCTTGCTCATGTATACCACGAATCGCAATGGGGTAGAGGTAGAGACGTGGGTACGAAATGGGCAGGATATCGGTATTCCAGTGCGAATTTTGGTAAACGGCGGAACCGCTTCTGCATCTGAGCTGTTGTCAGGTGCGCTGCGTGATCATGGCATCGCCAAACTTGTGGGTACCAAGACATTTGGAAAAGGGAGTGCCCAACAAGTTATTCCTTTGTCAGACGGCGACGCACTCAAGCTCACATTGAATGAATATTTTACCCCTAAGCATACTGTGGTGAATCACGTAGGGCTGCAACCGGATATGGTTGTGGAGGATTATGGAGCACAAGTAGTAGAAGCTCTCCATTCATTGAACGTCAATACGTGGGAACTGAGTGACGCAGAAGGCGATACCGTCATCAATGGAATTCCTTTCCCTACGGTAGATCCTCTCTTTAAACAAACGCCTCAAGGGCTGCAAATCCGAGCTGCTGTACTTTCGCATTTGCTGGGTGATCCGTCCATTGGCGAGAAAGATTACGTAGCACTTGCTCCGTATTTGAAGAAGCACCCTGCACTAAAACAGCAAACGAAAAATGGTATCAACACTCTCACATTTACTTCGTGAGCATGGTCCCCTGACGCTTTTGGCGAGCAGGGGCTTTTTCTTTTTCAGGCGTATACTCGGTCATGCAAAATCGAACACTATCAGGTGCGACTATGACTATTGCTATTACGAAGAGAAGGGTGGCAGCCGGATGAAAAAGGTCATATTATTCCTGATCGACTCTATGATGCCTGATGTTCTGGAGCGATGCATTGCTGCCAATAAAGCACCAGCGCTTCGGTTTTTCATGGAGCATAGCCAGTACATACCAGATTGTGTGACCGTTTTCCCTACAATGACGGCTTCGATAGATTGCTCTCTCATTACGGGAGTCTACCCCGATCAGCACAAAGTACCGGGTTTAGTTTGGTATGATGCAGAGCAGAAACAGATGGTGAATTATATTAATGGGGTCGCTTCTATCCGAAAAATAGGCATCTCAAGCTGTGCCGAAAACGTCCTTTTTGATTTGAATGAACGTCATCTGAGCAAGGATGTCAAAACCATTCATGAGGTACTGGAAGAAAACAAACTTTTATCTGGTTCCATCAATGTGATCGCCCATCGCGGACATAAGCAGCATAAAGTGAAAATGCCAACCTTGCTTGATACAATTACATCTTTTTCCCTGCGCGAAAAGGTGAGTGGTCCAACGATCATGAGTATGGGGACACTGGTGAGCCCGGCATTATTTCGTACCGTCCCCTGGGGCTTCTCGCAATCCGCTTTAGAAGGCTACGGAATTAATGATACTTATGCAATCGATGTGATGATTGAGGTGATTCGCAGTGGTCATCAGCCGCATTTTACGCTGGTCTATCTGCCAGAGAATGATCATAAACTCCACAAGTCCCCGGAGGATGCCGTACAGCACTTGGCAGATGTGGACAAGCAATTGGCTCGTTTGCTGGATAGCTTCGCATCATGGGAGCAAATGCTGGAGAGAAATGTATGCATTTTGATTAGTGATCATGGGCAGACCGTCATCGGAGAAAGTGAAGATCACAATATACCGCTGGATCATCTTTTGGCGAATTTCTCGGTCCATGCGCTTGGTACGGATGTGACATCAGAATTGGAAGTAGTCATTTGCAATAATGAGCGTATGGCCTATTTATATCCAGTGAATGGAACGGATCCACTTTCTATTGTAGGAGCGGTTAGTGTGGAAGAAAGAATTGATTTGATTGCTTGGAAAGAGGGCGCGAAGGTAAAGGTGCGTCGGGGCGGAACGCAACAGGAAATGTGTTTTTGGCGAAACGGGGAGTATCAAGATGCCTACGGTTCTTCTTGGTCCGTTGAAGGAGATGTTACCGTGCTGGATGTGCAATATGATGGAGAGTGTCTTTCTTTTGATACATATCCGGATGCTTTTTCTCGACTATACGGGGCATTGTTCTCGCAGACCGGCGACGTGGTTGTCGTTACCGCTGCCAAGAGCTATGAATTATTATCGGAATGTGCACCCACCCATTTAGGTGGAGGAAGCCATGGATCCCTGCATAAGCAAGATTCTCTGATTCCGTTAGTGATTGCAGGGGCTTCGGAGTTGTTTCCACTCCCAGCAAGACTGGTAGATGTCAAAGACTTTATTCTCCGTGAACTGGGGATTCCGTCAGCCTCAAATCCGCAATGACCGGGACATGATCGGACCAATTGACAGGTAACAGCTCGTAGTGCTCGATATTCCAGTGATGAGAAACAAAAATATAGTCCAGGCGACGGCGGAAGGCAGGAAGCGTTGGTTTTTTTTCCTGACCTGAGACAAGGGCGCAGTCCATCAGGTGTGGAGTAAAGGACACATTACTCGCGTTGAAATCCCCCATTAGGAGTAATGGGGCTTTTGCGTGTTGCTGTATCAATGTCGACATGAGTTGTAGCTGGGCCAGTCTGCTTACTTGATTTAAGCTGCAGTGTGTAACACAAAGTGTAATCGTACGTCCGAATCCTTGGAAGGATGCATACAGGAGGGTTCGTTGTTCTTTTCTGGTTGGTAAAACAATAGCCTCGACATTTTCAAGCGCGTACTTCGATAGTAGCGCATTGCCGTAATACCCATCTCCTATCGAGATCGAAGGGGAAAAGGCCAGGTGATATTGTAATTGATCCGCGATGTAGCTCGCTTGATACCCATACTTCCCGTTTTGATGAACTTCCTGAAGACCGATGATGTCTGGTTGCAAGCCCTTTAAGGTCAGAGTCATTTCGTTCAGCCGGTTTCGCCACCAGAGGTCACGTCCGCTATGAATGTTATAGCTGACTACACGCACCCTTGTTCACTTCCTTTGTTTTGACGTCATTTTTTTAACTTATTTAGTTTTCCCTATTGCATTAGGTTTTAGTCTATGCTATATTAAAAAGCGTCGCCTCTGCTTGAGGCACAGATGGTATGAAATGCTCCTTGAAAACCGGAATAGAATTAATCTGTGAAAATAAGCTTGTGTTTTACTTGAAGTCAGATTCATCTTCAAACTTTATTGGAGAGTTTGAT